>NZ_WJPP01000002.1 GCF_009649225.1 Spiribacter salilacus | reverse complement strand
CCCCCCCCCCCCCCAGGGGCATGAAGGGTATGCTCGCCGTAGCTCGCCAGATTGGTGTAAAGACCCAGATTTTCTGTTTCATCTTCCCCGTTAATGGTTGATTCCGCTCGCGTCTGAAAATCCAACAGCGCAGACTCAAGTTTACGTGCCGGTATTAGGTGCCGAACGCGCTTATCCTCAGTGCCTTGACGAAGTAAGATCCAATTTTGGTCTTTCAGCATTCGAATGTTGTATTGAATGCCCGCCTCGGAATAGGGAAGCTCTTGTACTAGCTGTTTCATCGTTAGCGGCGACCCTTCGTGGTACCGAAGGGAAACAATCAAGCAAATGTCGAGGGGGATGTTAGAGCCATTAATCGGAAACAAATCACCCGCGTGACGCCTAAGGGCGCAAATGACCCGGGCCGATTCTAAGGCTGCACTTCCTTCCATGGTAGGTTCCTTAGTTGCTGTACCTTTTAATAGGTATAGCACCTTTTGGAAATCAATGTATAGCTATTTGCAACTGAAAAATACTACTAAAATTTAGGGATACTTTGGGGCGTAAATTTTTTGTTGCGACGATGTGTATGCGCCAGAACGGTCACTGCGCAGAGAGTCACAAATAGTGCCGCATTGGCCGGAATTTGTAGATTGAAGTCAGCAATACTGTGAATGAGTAAGGCAACGACCCCCATGGTGGCTCCCATGCCTACTCCGCTTCGATAGCGGGATTTTGACATAGCGATAGCCTTAACACCGTTCCACAACGCAAGCATGGTAAATACTGAAAAGAACACCATTCCAACCAGGCCAAACTCAATAGCAATCTGTAGATAATCGTTGTGGGCATGATCCCAGCGACGCGTTACGTCACTCCCCGGGAAACGCTGAAAGCTCGTCTCAAATGTGCCGGCGCCATAGCCGAGCAATGGCCTTTCTTTAAACTGAGGGATCGCATAGATCAGAACATTGTCGCGAATAATATTTTCTCGTCGCACAACGTTACCCTCAACAACTTCGTTCTGAAAGCGAGCATCTGCCAATCGGGTTTGTAGTGCCTCTAACCCAAACCACTGGCTAATAATTAGAGTATCGATAGCTAATATGCTGGCCAAAATTAAAACGTTGCGTAAGCGATTGGTAGGGGTGAGAGCAGTAAACAGCATGCCGATAGCAAGTAGGCTTGAGAAAAATGCGACGTTGCCCATCCGAGACTGGGTCATCACCAATGCGATGACCATAATAATTAAGGACAATCTGATCCAAGCCTTGGGGCCAATGAGCAGGCCGGCAACGTGATGCCAGCGGAATGCTCTTTCATCTCGTAAAGCTAACAGCAAGCCGATGCCGCAGCTCAACATCATAGCTAGGTAGCCAGCCGCATGGTTTCGATTGATAAAGGTACCGCTTACAACTCGGCTACGGCCCTGTAGTGCTTGCGCCCATTCAAAGTCTGCTAACACAAGAAAAGCGCCGAAGAATGCCTGCATAACCCCGGTAATGACCAGCACGCTGAGCAGAACAGTCAGGCGACGGCGCGTGCGAAATAACCCAAGCAGCAGTATGAACAGGCTTAAGTAAGCAATCCCGAGGGCTAAATGCTCAATTGTCGCGCCGGGGTTAGTGGTGATGCCAAAGACTAGTTGTATGGCAACCCAAATTTGGATGCTGGTTAGAAGTGCAACCATAACCGCGCCGGCTTTTAGTGTTTTCCAGCGCCTGCTGCTTGAGTCTTTGAGTAAAAGCCAACCCCAAAGCAGGAGAATAATGCCCATGGCAGCAACAAATAACCCGATGGCCCAACTGCGATTGCTGCCGACCGGCAAAGGGAGCCAAGCGATTACAAGTAATACGCTGCTTGCTAAGATACGCTCGAGGGTCATGGCAGCACCATTAGCTTCAGTAAGCGGTCTAGATCGGTCTGTTCACCTAGTTCTCGTACCCAGCGTTCATCCGCACGACTTAAAGATACTGTTCGGCGGGCATTTTCAAGCACAATATCCCGTGCTTGTTGGTCAAGCCCGGCCCATCCTCTCAGCCCGATCTCGGTAATACGCCGATTGACCATGGGTCGCCACGGCCCCAATTGGTAGGCGTTTTTAAGCAGCTCCGCAAGATCTTGATCGTTACCACCAGCCCGCAGACGGGCCGCGGCCAGTCGCGTTATTCCATACGGCCATAAAGGCCTAAGCTCCACCGCCTGTTGATAAGCGGAAATTGCTCGCAGTCGGGTGGCCCCGCGGTTTGCAGAGCCAGATGTCCCTAGCGACTCATTTAGTATTTCGGATGCAGATAGCAGTGCAATTTCCATGGGCCCTTTGTTAAGCGGTGACTGCCAATGTTGCCAGTCATAAACCCGACCCAGCCTATCCCAGTGTGCGCCCGAAGGGCCCGGATAAAATCGAATCGCCCGAATAGCCGCTGCTTCGGCCATGGCAAAGTCTGTTGGACTGGGTTGCTCGCCTACCTCCGCCCAGTCCGTTAGCCACCGATTTACCCGTTCCGCGTTGAGCGCGGAAAACATGAGCAATGCACCGATAACGCTAATGGTGAGGCCAAAGCCAATGAGGGTAATGCCCGCGAATTTTTGCCGGGTCATTAGCTGTTGCCGAATTGATGCCTGGTGATCAGCCAGGGGTTTGTCTTGCTGAGTTGCTCAGCATACACAGCCCCGAGTAAAGCCTCAGCAGCGGCAGCAGCTTCTGATAAAACGGGTGGGCGGCTATGGCTGTTATGAGAATCCGTTGCAATGCAGGTTACCAAGTCGTCAATCATTAACTGCTCTGCGCAGTGTTGTGCTGCCGTGCCAAAACAACCTGTTAATGCCCCGGCTGTGATTTGGAGTAAGCAGCCATTATCGATAAACGAGTCTAGATTTTGCGGCTCGGCGATGACCTGTTGATTGCGCTCTGGGTGCGCAATCATGGGAATAATGTCACGCTCAATGAGCCAGTCGACTAATTTGGCAGCGCCAAAGGGGATGTGGGTATGCGGGAATTCAAGTAAGAAAACATCTTTGCCCTGCCATTTCCCTAAAAACGGGAGAGTCTTTGCTTCTGCTTGTGGCATGAGCTCTAGACTGAAATGCATTTCGGCTGCCGCCGCCACCTTTAATGGGATTCCTGCGCTCGACAGTGCTTGCTGATATTGCTCAAGCGCACCTCGAATGGCAGTGGTGGTATTGTCGTAGAGTCCAGGATGAATGTGTGGGGTACATACAGCATGGGTAATCCCATCCTCCACTGCAATTTGCGCCAACTTCAATGCTTCATTAAGCGTTTGTGCACCGTCATCTAGGCCGGGCAATAGGTGGTTGTGAAGGTCAATCACGTATCACCGCTACGCTTTTTTGTTTGAGCTGTAGCCATAGTAATCGTAATAACCGTCATTGGCGTACTTGTACCCGTATCCATACTGGCCTGACTTATTCGCATCAAAATGACTCAAAACAACGCCAAGGACCGGAGCATCAAATTCGTCAAAACGACTGAGTCCTTTTAAAACCATTGGCGCGGCCATTGCATCTGATTTAACCACATAAAGCACCGCATTAGCGCAGGATGCCAAAACCAAAGGGTCAGTAACGGCGTGCACCGGGGGCGCGTCAATTACGATGCGGTCATATTCCTGATTAAGCTGCCCTAACAAATCATTAAAGCGATTGCTGGACAGCAGCTCCAAAGGGTCTGGGGGCAAGGTGCCACAAGCTAGCACGGCAATGCCATCAACATGGTGCACTGATTGCTCAAGAGTGGCATTTTGCGCTAATACGTCGGCCAATCCCGGTTGATTTTTCTCCATTCCGTACACATGTTTGAGCGTTGGATTGCGCATGTCTGCTTCTATGAGGATGACTCGCTCAAGTTGCCCGAGTGCGCTGGCTAGGTTGCAGGCTAAAGAGGTCTTGCCTTCACCAGGGACAGACGAGGTAATTAATATTCGCTTATCCGGGTTATCTAATCCAGATAATACAACGCCGGTTCGAATGGTACGAATGGCCTCAGAGAAGGTACGTTCTGTTTCTGAAAGGTATAGTCGCGCAATCTCTGAGCGCGATGCTTTTTTTTGTAGAGGGGTTAGCCCAAGCATCGGAACCCGCAGTTTTTCATCGACATCCGAGCTACTTCGAATTCGGTTGTCGAGTTGTTCTCGAAGAAATGCAAGGCCGATTACTGCCATCAGTGCCAAAATGCCAGTGATACCAGCCGATCTCATCACCCGTGGCTTCACGGGTGATTTGGGAACAATCGCGGCATCGATAATGCGCGCATTAACCTCTTCGATATCTGCGGTGGCAGAAGTTTCATTTAGTCGGGTAAGGAAACGGTCATATAAAGCGCGATTACTTTCCACTTCCCGTTCTAATTGACGAAATTGCGTCGCTTTGGCCTGTACATCGCGAATGTCTTCGCGATTTGCGTTAAACGCAGCTTGCAAAGACGCTAAGTTTGACTCACTCAGTCGATAGGCTTGCTCGATGCTTGCTGCAACTTGTCGTACTTGGCCACGGAGACTCTCAGTGGCGGCCGTTAATTCATCTTGCGCTTCGATCATTCTTGGATGTTGTGGCCCATAACGCTGGGATAGTTCGTCAACCCTAGCTCTTGCTCGAACTTCGGCCCCGATAAACTCGGCGATCAGCGAATTGCTGCGTACCGCAGGTGCAGTGGCTTGCATACGCCACTCATCAGCTGTGTAGTCAGCAATTTGGCGATATTCGTTTTCCGCCCGCGCAAATGCTTGCCGTGCATCAATTAATCGATCATTGATTTGCGATAATTCAGCGGCCTCGACGGTTGTTATGCCCCCCATATCAACCAGATCTTCTTGTTCGACATAGTCCTGCAAGCGCCGCTCCGAAGCTTTAAGCTCATCTTCGAGTTCGCTAAGGCGGCGGCTCATCCAATTTGTGGCTTGCGTTGTTACTTCTAAGCGCCCTTGAATTTGCAGCTCAATGTAGCCACGGGCAAGAACAGTTGCAGCCCGAGCAGCCGTTTCTGGGTCGGCCATTTCGACGCTAATGTCAACGAGCTGGGTGTTCTGTCGGGGTGAGATGGAGATTGTTCGACGAAATGAGCTAATTGCACGCTCTAAGCGATCATCCGCCGTCGCCTCATCATTTTCTGATGGAATTACGTCGGCTACGAAATTTAGCTCTTTCACCACCAGCTCGGCAAGTTGGCGAGATTTTAAAAGCTCGAATTGAGTTTGCAAAAACTCATTGTTGCCGGTGATGCTTTCAACCCCTTGTATACCCACAATATTGCTGGACGGCGGCTGGATAAGGAGTGTGCTGGTTGCGCGATAAATGGGCGTGAGGGTGGAAACATAAAGGTAGGCCAGCATGGCAGCTAGTAGCGGAACAAGGATAATGCCCCACTTATTCCGTAATAAAACCACCCATATCTTGCGCAAATCAATCACTTCGTCGTCAACGAAAGTGTTGGGGGCATCCTGCTGTTGCGCGCTAATTTTTTTCATCCTTAAAAGAAACTCTCTTCAATGGTCAGGATATCGCCTGGATTTAATTGATCATCAAGGTCTACCTCGCGGGCATCTTTTTCAGGCTCTCCTTCGCTAATAACGTACATATTGCGGCGTGATGCTCGATCCGTCTTGCCGCCTGCAAGAGCAATGGCACGTCTGACGGTCATGCCAGGCTGAAATGCATACCCTCCCGGGTTAGACACTTCACCATTCACAAAAAAATCGCGATACTCTAAGACACTAACCGTGACGCGCGGCTTGACGAGATAGCCATCTAACAGCCGATCAGTCACCAGTGCCTCAAGCTCTTTGGGTGTAAGCCCCTCGGCGCTGATCTCGCCAAGTAAAGGAAACGGGACGGTGGCCGCATCCGACAAACGGATACGATCGAAGCTCAGCTCTTCTTCGCCAAACACACGGATGCTGATCACATCACCCGACCCCAGGCGGTATCGCTCGGGTGCAACTTGAGCTTGGGCCAGCGCCGTTTCGCTGAGAAGGAACAGTAATGAAATCAGAAGATTCCCTAACGCTGGCATCGTTGTTTATAAGCTCATAGTTATGGTGAAGAAGTAGTTATTTCGGTCATAGCTCGCATCAAATGAGCTGCCGGGATTGTCCGAATCATTATTTTTAAACTGCGCTTCAAAGCCCAAATCCAGCCAACGACGAACGCTATAGGTAATACCTAAAGACACGGTTTCGGTTTGGTCGTTACGCCCATCGTTGGAACCGCCTAAGTAGTCTTTATCTCGAACACTCATGCCCACATTAGTTTGAACGCGCTCATCCCAATCATGCTGCCAGCGAATAGAGTAGGTGGTTTGCTCAATCGTCTCTTCGAATGCCACCCCAGGGCTCTCTTCACTACCCTCTTCAAATCGATTGCTGGTAGAAAGCTGTATGCGAGAACGCGCCATCGGCTCCCAGCTGATTTCGGCATCCCATGCCGTTAGATCGGTGTCCGTTTTGCTACTGCTATCAAATGACTTTTCTTCTCGGCCAACACGCACACTCCCTTGTGTTTTGGCGGTAGCATCCCACGTGACACCCACAAAACTACTCATGGTGTTGCTGTCTAGTTGGCTTTCACTCCATTGATAGTCATAGCTTGAATAACGGCCTTCCAGTAGCACTCGCGTTTTCGGTGCTACCCGCCAAAAGTAAGTCAGATCAAGGGTTGGGTTGTTGTATTCACGCGATTGGTTATTTGACCCACCCACCTTGTTGTTTGCGTACCGATTCGCAAGGAATTTGGCGTTGACCTCAATTTGTCCGCGCGCCTTATCTGCACCAAACTGGTAGGTGCCATCGACTGTCAGGCGATTGTTGATATCGCCATCGGTTTCATCAAAGCGACGGTTGGTTGCGGTAATGGCTTCTTGATTGCGGGCAAAACGCAGTCCTGTATTAAGGGCATTTCGCGTATTAAAGCTCATTCGGCTTGTTAATGCCGCGTTATGGTTGACACGATTATCGTCGCTTTCATGGCTGTATAGCTGCAGTTCGGGCGTATACCGAAACTGATAGCGGTTTTGGCGCTCTTGAGCCGCCAATAAAAAGGTTGGCACTACCTTGGTGACATTGGAGCTTTCTTCCTCGCCAGTCGGTGCCTCGTCAATATTGTCGTCGTACCCTTGTGATAAATCGATCGTTGGTATGAATTGAATTGCGCCGCCTTTGTTAATTGGCATTGGCTCAACGGCGGACGCATTGATGGCTATGCCCAGCAGCGCGGCTCCCAAGAGTGCCTTGGGTGGGATTGTTTGAGAACCAATGTGATTCATTGCTCCGTTTTTTCTCAATTGGGGCTGGGCACAGTGTCATCGGCATCAGTTGCATCAGGTACGACCGCTTCGGTTACCTGTTCTTCGGGTAGATCTTCTTCAGCGATTTCTTCTTGCGTGGCTGCTTGCGCTGTCTCGTTAGCGCTGGTGTTGACATCTGATGTTGGCTCGGTAATTCCTTCCCTAATGGATGGATCATCAATAGTGATAACAAGTTCAGGTTCTGCTTCGGCCTCGCTGCCTGTTTCTGCCTCTGATTCAGCGACACTTTCTGCCGCTGCTGCTGAAATGGCCTCTGCTGCCTCGGGCGCCGCCTCCGTTGCGGCTTGGGTGATTTCTGCAGCGGCTTCAGGCGCAGCTGAAACGGCGGCTTGGGTGATTTCCGCGGCGGCTTCAGGCGCAGCTGAAACGGCGGCTTGGGTGATGCTAGTTGCTTCAGCCGGATTAGCTTCAACGGCTGACTGCGTGATTACGGCCGCTTGCTCAGGAGCCGCTGCAACGGCCACTACTACAATATCTGCCGCGCTGTCTGGTGCCGCGACCACCGCACTACTTACAATTGCGGAGGCTACGTCTGGATTGGCGCGAATTGCCTGATCAACAACACTCGCTAAGACTTGTGCCAACTCTTCAGGTGAGGCAGCTGCTAATTGTGCTTCTGCCTCAGGTGTTAATGGAAAGCCGCTGGCAATTAATGCATCAGCGGTGGCTTGATCTGCCGCCGCATGAAAATTACCACCAAATAGGATAAGCAAAACAAATACGGCTGTTTGCCAAGCACTTACTGGGCGGTATGGGCGTTTCATTTGATCACCTAACCTGAAAAGGGTAAAACGACTAAATGCAAGTTAAGTGGTTCGGTGGCAGAGTACAACCAGCTCGGCCATCTTTAACCATTGAAATTCAATGGTTTTTTAATTAGCAGTTGCTATAGATGCCGTTTTAATTGGCCTGCCAGCGCAGGATCGTGGATGTCCATGGTTTTTGATATGGGATCAAATACCCGCGTAAAGCGAATTCTGACACGCGCAAAGGGTTTAGGAAGGATTGCGCGATTCCAAGATCGGTGCAGGCACCAAACACGATTGGCAGAAACCGAAGCGGCGTAAATCGGCGCATTCATTAAACGCGAAAATTCAAATACGCCGGGTTTTACAACATGCAATGGTCCTTTAGGTCCGTCAACGGCAAAAGACACGTTGTGCCGATTAGCGCGGCACAGTCTGACTAAACCTCTTAGCCCTGCCATTCCTCCACGAGAAGAAGAGCCCCTACTAGTGGCCGCACCCAGCGATACCAAAATGCCATTCATAATTTCGCCATCTCGACTTTGCGAGGCCAGCGTGGCAATACGATAGCGTTTTACTAAGTGAATCAGGGCAAGCTCATTGCCATGCCAGTGGGCAATTACAACGGGTTGAGGATTTTCAATTTCTTCAAGAAATGGCGGTTGCTCATCAAGCTCAACCCGCCAGGTAGCGCTGAGTAAGCGATAAATCCAGTAGCCCAGGCGGGAGAGTAGAGCCGTTTTAAAACGTTTCATTGGCGTTTATTCAGTGGGCTGAAAATCAGGCGGCGGCGCTGAACCTTCCCCAAAAAAGAAATTTTCCATTTCTTGTTCTAAGAAACTACGGGCCTTAGGATCCATGGGTGAAAGGCGATACTCATTAATCAGCATGGTTTGATGGCCTAGCCACATTTTCCAGCCTTCTTGACTAACGTTTGCAAAGATTCTTTCGCCCAGCTCACCTGGGTATGGTTGGCGCTTGAGCTTTTGCCCTTCTTGGCCCAGTTTTACGCAAAATACGGTATCGCTCATTGGCTCTGCTCCCATTGTGTCAGTATTCGCTGGATTGGTGCTGGCAGCCCCCACGCAGTTTTCCGCTCGGGCACGTACCAGTCATATTCCGCATCTGCCATTGTATGACATTCAGTCACCCTAGCTGCCAGCGGTTTAATGGTAAGACGGAAATGGGTGAATTCATGCGATAGGGTCGGTGCCGGTTGAGGGGTGGTGATTGTTAGCCCCAGCTTTTTGCGCGCCCATTCAACTGGATTAATTGCCCCTTCAACCTCGGGCAGTGACCATAACCCGCCCCAGATGCCGGTGGGTGGGCGGCGTACCAGCAATAACCGTTGATCACGCTCTAGCATGAGCAGGTTAACTTCACGCTCTGGTTTAACGCGCGGTGCTCGGCGCTCGGGGTAGGCTGCGGGATTGCCGGCGCGTAATGCGAGGCAGTCTTCGTTTAACGGGCACCGCTCACAGTTTGGCTGACGCGTGCAAACCGTTGCGCCCAAGTCCATCATGGCCTGATTAAAAGCCCCTGGTCGTGTTGTCGATAAGTGCTGCTCGCTTAATTGCCAAAGCTCAGCCGCCACGGCACTGCGCCCGGGCCAGCCGGCTACTGCATGAAAGCGCGCGAGCACTCGTTTTACGTTGCCATCCAAAATGGGCGCAGGTTGGTTACCGGCCAGCGAAACAATCGCACCGGCGGTAGATCGCCCAATGCCAGGGAGTGCTATCAGTGCCTCCACGGTTTTGGGCAATGTACCGTTATGCTGATCAGCAATGATTTGGGCTGCGGCATGCAGGTTGCGGGCGCGAGCGTAATACCCAAGCCCTGCCCAATGTGCGAGCACCGTATCGATGCTGGCCTGCGCCAATTGCTCAACGTTCGGGAATTCCGCCATGAAGCGATTAAAATAAGGAATAACAGTAGCAACCTGCGTTTGTTGCAGCATTACCTCAGAAATCCACACGCGATACGGTGTTGCAGGGCGTTGCCACGGCAGATCATGCCGGCCATATTGATCAAACCAATTAAGGACGCGTTCGGTAAGCGGCTTTTCCATGGAGCATACGGTGAACGAATCAGGCATCAGAGGCAATTTGAGATCTATTTTTCGATGCCTGTCCCTATTAATTTTGCTCAGCTCGGTGGCTGCGCAAGCCAATTCCATTCAAGTGGCGGTGGCTAGCAACTTTTTGGTGCCGTTAAAAGAGATTGCCGCGGCCTTTCAATCTGCGCATCAAATTGAGGTGCGTATTAGCCCTGGCGCCACCGGCCGGCATTACGCGCAAATTGTGAACGGCGCACCGTTTGATGTGTTTTTGGCGGCCGATCAGGCACGCCCACAGCGATTAGTTGATGAGGGGTTGGCGGTAGCAGAGTCGCTATATACTTACGCTCAGGGGCGCTTGGTGCTTTGGGTTAGCCCCGGCGAGTTGTTGCCCGAAGATGGGCTGGCCGGGTTAGATCCAGCAGCTGTTAGGCGGTTTGGAATCGCTAATCCGCGCACGGCCCCGTATGGGAAAGCCGCGCAGCAAGCGCTGGCATTTGCAGGCTTAGAGCAGGCGTTAGTCGATCGTTTAGTCTATGCAGAAAATGTGACCCAGGTGCTCCAGTATTTGGCGACCGGCAATATAACGCACGCGCTGGTGGCCGCCTCACATACGTTTATGGAAGGTAAACCAGCTGGTGAATGGCGGTTGATACCGGCCAATTGGCATGATCCTATTCGCCAAGATGCGGTTTTATTGAAAAGGGCAAGCGATAATGATGCGGCCTTAGAGTTTTTGGCCTTTATCAAAGAGGACCAGGCAAAAGAGATTTTGGCGCGTTATGGCTATGGTGTTGTGGAGTAGGTTTGCATGATGAGCGGTCCAGTTTGGCTGAGCGTTCAGCTGGCGGTGGTTACCGTTGTTGTGCTGCTGCTTATTGGTACACCGCTTGCCTGGTGGCTGGCAATTAGTAAAAGCCGTTGGCGCAGCTCGGTAGATGCCCTTGTTGCACTGCCTTTAGTGCTACCGCCCACCGTGCTGGGTTTTTATATGCTCATATTGCTGGGGCCTGAAGGGGCAGTGGGTGGCCCTTGGTTTGACTTAACCGGGAACACGCTGACGTTTAGCTTCACAGGCTTAGTGATTACCTCAGTTTTATATTCGCTGCCTTTTGTAGTGCAACCGCTGCGTGATGCGTTTCGATCAGTTGGCCCGGGGCCAATGGAGGCAGCCACCATGCTGGGCGCAAGGCCGACTGATGCCTTTTTTACCGTTGCCTGTCCGCTGGCTGCGCGCGGGTTTTTAACGGCGATTGTGTTGGGTTTTGCCCATACGCTGGGTGAGTTTGGTGCGGTATTAATGGTGGGCGGCAGCATTCCAGGCGAAACGCGTGTGGTTGCGATTGCGATTTACGAGCATGTGGAAGTGCTTAATTATGCCGCAGCACATCAGCTATCTGCAGGTTTGCTGATTTTCTCTTTTATTGTGTTGCTACTGGTGTACTCAGTTAACCGGCGCGGCCGGGGGGCAAGCATCGGATGAGTCAGCCGCGCCTTGAGTTTGATATTCGTCTTGAACGCCCTGGGTTTACCTTGAGTATGGCCGGTCAGTCTCGACCGGGTATTACGGCCGTTTTTGGCACCTCAGGATGCGGTAAAACAACGTTTTTACGCTGCATTGCGGGTTTGGAGCCCAACTGCCGCGGGCAGGTTCGGCTTGGTGATGAAGTCTGGCTGGATGATCACCCTGTAAGACCGGCCTATCAGCGCAATGTTGGGCTTGTGTTTCAGGATGCGCGGTTATTTGCGCACTTAACGGTGGCGGGTAACTTGGCTTATGCGCTGCGACGGCGTCGGCGTGAAGGACCAGCGCTTGACGAGGTGATTGATACCTTAGGTATTGGGCATCTTCAGCAGAGTTTGCCTTCCATGTTATCGGGCGGTGAGGCGCAGCGGGTAGCGTTGGCACGAGCACTGGTGGCTGGCCCATCGTTATTGCTGTTGGATGAACCGCTGGCGGCGCTGGATTATGGCCGCCGCCGCCGAATCATGCCATTGATTAGCGAAATTCCAGAGCGGTTTGGGATTTCGGTTTTTTATGTCACCCATGCACGTCAAGAAGTCTTAGAAATGGCTGATCATCTAATGCTGCTTGAGCAAGGCCAATGTGTTTTGCACGAGCGGGTTGATACCGCGTTTTCAACGCCAGCAAACTGGGCACGGCTTGGCGATTTGAGCCCGATGGTGGTGTGGGAGGGGCGCGTTCTAGCGCGTGATGAGGCCCATTCCTGCCACCAAATTGATACGCCTGGGGGCGTTCTATCAGTACCTGGCGAGCCGATTGCGGTGGGCCAATCGGTCCGAATACGAATCCGCTCTAGCGATGTGGTGTTATTGCGCAGCGCAGACAGCTTGGCAGGGCAGTCAAATGTATTTCCGGTCTGTGTCATATCAATGACGCCTGGCGGGGCGGGGCTGGTTTTAGTGCAGCTAAAAACCGGTGCCGGCGGGCAGTTTTGGTCAGAAGTTGATTGGCAAACCGCCTCCCAATTGCAGTTAACTGAGGGTGTTGAGTTGCAGGCGCTGATTCGCCCGGGCACAATGCGCCGCTATCACGCGGTGCAGCATTTTTTTAGGGAGGGCTAATGGGGGCCACTAGGCGCGAAATTTGTCGGGTGGAATACCGTTGGCGCGAAATCGTAATTACGGGGCCAATGCCAGAGGCTCGCGAAGAAGCCAATAAGATTATTCAGCGGTTTGCCTGCAGCGCAGTACCCTATCGGCTGGCTAGTACAACAGAGGATCAGGTGGTATTAAAGCCACGCTGAAGTCATGAATGACTCTAATCCTCAACAACGCATTATTCGCAGTTTTGTTCGCCGAGAGGGGCGACTGACCGATGGGCAGATTCGCGCCTTAGAGCAACTCTATCCCCTGTATGGCGTGGACTGGACTGATGGCCCGCTTGATTTGAATCGCCTTTTTGTAAAACCAGGCCCGGTTGTTCTGGATATTGGATTTGGTGATGGGGAAGCGCTGGCTGCTATGGCAATCACCCATCCTGAGTACAACTACTTGGGGCTTGAGGTTTATCGCGCTGGCACCGGTAAGCTTTTGCGCCGCATCGAAGCGGACGGCATTAGCAATCTAAAAGTGATGTTGACCGATGCTACGGAGTTTTTAAAAGCCGGCGTTGCTTCTGCTTCATTGGCTGGTGTGCAACTGTTTTTTCCCGATCCATGGCCTAAAAAACGCCATCACAAACGCCGCATGGTTCAGCCTGAATGGCTGACGATGGTGGCCGATCGTCTGCAGCCCGGTGGCTTTTTGCACATGGCAACGGACTGGGCCGAATACGCCGACTGGATGCTCGAGTTAACCAATCAAGCACCTGATTTTGAGAATCCACATCGTGGCTTTGCTTCGAATGTTACTGCACGGCCGTCCTCTCGCTTTGAACGCCGTGGCCTTCGCAAAGGTCACCAAGTTTTTGACTTGATCCTGCTTCGTCGAGCGGGCACACTCTAAGCATTACTTCGGTTCTGATGTTACGGCATCAGATGAAAAGGGAACGCAGTGTAAAGCTGCGGCTGCCCCCGCAACTGTAAGCGGATAGCGAAGTCCTAAGATGCCACTGTCACGCTGCGTGATGGGAAGGCGGGGCTGAGCAAAGACCCGTGAGCCAGGAGACCTGCCGATGTAGTCACCCATTTCCGGTGCGGGGCGCGCCTGGGAAGCGGCACATCGCAGAGGTGACAGTCGCCGGTCTGCGGTGGGCTGTCTAAATGAGGCCTTCGTAGACCTAATGTGTCTGTCAGCAGGGGTATTCCCTGCTTGTAAGTTTAGGCCTCAAAATCATGAAAAAATCTGTTTGTTCTTTTGCCCTGGCACTGGCTGCCGGTGTTCCCCTGTCTGCCAATGCGCAATCTTTTCTGGTTACCGAGTTAGATCCCATCATTGTTTCTGCTGGTATTTCTCCAGTTTCTGCAGATGTGTATGGACGGTCGCATACCGTCATTAATCGCCGTGAAATCGAAAGCCAGGGTTATACGACGGTTCAAGAAGCACTAGAGGCGCGTCCTGGCGTATCCATCAATGGCACTGGGCCCAACGACCGGCAAATCCGCATTCGCGGCAGCGAAAGTAATCACACCCTGGTGTTAATCGACGGTGTTCGCGCTGCAGCAGGCGATAACGAGTTCTTTTTGCGGGGGCTAGATCTTGGCGCGATTGAGCGGATTGAGATTTCGCGTGGCCCACAGTCAGTGCCGTTTGGTACGGATGCCGCGGCGGGCGTGGTCAATATCATTACTCGCGAAGCAGCAGAAGGCTTAAGCGCTGGGGGCTCGGCAGAAATTGGCGAGGGCGATCGTCAAGCCGCTTACCTCACCTACGGTGGAGAATCTCACCGCCTTGCGATATCGCTGTCTAATTTAAACGACCGAGGTTTTGATTTTAGCGGTAGTGATGGCGAGCGAGACAGCACACGTTGGCAGTCTGCTGCGGGCAAAGGTGAGTTTGACCTGACCGCAACCACGACAGCGGGATTTAGCTTTCGACTGGCAGATGCCAGTTACGATTTTGACGATACCGATTTTAGCGCAACACGCATCGAAGACTATGTGGTTGATAGCGCAGAAAATGAACGCAACCTGACCGAGCGGGCGGGTAGCGTTTTTGTTGACCATCGGCCAACGAATCAACCCGTCAGTCATCGCTTGCGACTCGATCGCACTGCTAATCAAACGGATAATCCGTTTACCTCAGATACCACAACCGATGTGGTGAATTATCGTTTCCAAGTAGCACTTGATCAGGCGCAAATTGAATCGAGCGATCAGCTTGTTAGCGTGCTTTTAGAGCGACGTACGGATGGTGATGAGGGTGAAGTTCCAGATCGTGAAAATGACAGCGTAGCCGTTGAGTATCGAACCTGGATCTCAGAGCAAATGAGTGTTCAGGCTGGCGTTCGTTACGACGATAATAATGTGTTTGATAACGCCACAACTTGGAATGTTGCCACGAGCTATTTTTTAGAAAATGACATTCGCTTGCATGCCTCTGGCGGTCGAGCCGTGGTTAATCCCACGTTTTTTGAGTTCACTGGCGGCACCGATCAAGCGCTCAATGCCAACCTTCAGCCCGAGAAAAATGAAGGCTTTGATGTGGGTGTTGAGGTGCCGATTACAGGCTTAAATGGCTCTGTTGATGTGACGTATTTTCAAGAAACACTGACCGATGAGATTTTTACAAAGAATAGCTTTACCTCGCCATTTATCTTCGAAAATCGCCCCGGCGATAGTGATCGTGAAGGCGTAGAAATTACCGCGCTGATACGTCCTGCCAACGCAGTGGATTTGCGTGCCAACTACACCTATCTAGATGCATCTGATTCGCAAGGCAACACCGTAATTCGGCGGCCACGTAACGAATTAGGCATGGGTGCAACCTGGCGCCTGCCCAATGGCGATACAACGCTCAGCGGTAACCTTCGTTATGTCAGAGGGCTGTACGACGACCAATTCTTCTCTGGCGGTCAGACAGGGGTTCGTTTGGATGACTTTACGGTGGTCGGGTTGTCGCTTAGTCACGCTTTGAATGCAAATTTTGAGCTTACAGCGCGGTTAACCAATGCGTTTGATGAGACCTACCAAGAGGTGGCCGGTTTTGCGACGCGTGGCCAAGCTGCTTACGTCGGGGTGCAGGCCACATGGTAGCCCGAGTTTGGGTTATTTGGCTTTTGGTGGGGGCGTTGCTCCCACTGAGCCTTGGGCAGGCAGAAGAGCGGTCGAAGGCAACCCCGCAGCGGGTTGTTTCGATGAACCTATGTACGGATCAGTTAGCTATGCTGATTGCCGATGAAGACCAGCTCGTTTCTGTGTCTGCGTTGGCCAAAGATCCGCTCAATTCAAGCATGGCCGATCAGGCGGCAGGATATGCGATTAACCATGGTAGGGCGGAAGAGATCCATCTACTGAACCCCGACTTGGTGATTACCGGTCGATTTAACGCGGGTCCAACAGTTGAGATGCTGCGCCGATTAGGTATTTCGGTGGTGGTATTTGATCCCGCCAATTCATTGCATGACATTCGCGACAACCTGATCAAAATGGGCGATGTGCTTGGGCAGCCTGAGCGAGCGCAAACTTTGGTTAAGGAATTTGATCAGCGGCTTGCCATGCTTAGTCAACCGGCGCTAAACCCGCCGCGAGCCGCTTTATATTTCCCCAACGGCTATACCCGCGGAGACAACACCTTGCTGGGCGATATCGTACGTACCGCTGGATTTGCCAATATTGCAATGGAAGCGGGTGTTCAGGCCGGGGCGCACATGTCGTTAGAAAAGCTTGTGATGGCTGCACCAGATATCATCATTACGGGGAGCCGCCACGATGGGAAATCAAGATCTGAAAATATTCTGCAACACCCCGCGCTTGATACCGCCGCTCGCTGGCAAGTAAAACACGAGCTCAAAACGAGTGACTGGGTTTGTGGTACGCCGCAAGCGCTTGCCGCTGTAGAGCGAATTGGTGCGTTGCGTGGCAGTTTGATGGGCGCACGATGAAGTCTCTGCTAGCAGTATTGGGTTGTATTGCCGCTGCATTATTTGTTGCTTCGCTTTTAATTGGGCCATCCGCCATTGGGCCACTGCCAAGTGTTAAAGCTTTGTTTTCGTCAGGCGACACCGCGCTGGCATTAGTGATGCAAGAGATCCGACTACCACGGGCCATTCTTGCCGTGCTGGTCGGCGCCAGTTTGGGTTTGGCCGGTGCCGCGATGCAGGGATATTTGCGCAACCCACTGGCAGAGCCTGGATTGCTGGGTATTTCAGGGTCTGCAGCGCTCGGTGCCGTGTTAGCAATCCAAACTGGCCTAGCAGCCACATTGCCGCTCGGCCTGCCCCTTGCAGCTTTATTGGGCGCACTGCTCGGTGTGTTTTTGATTACGCTGCTGGCGGGTCAACAAGGCGGTACGTTAAGCCTTATTTTAGCTGGCATTGCCATTTCTGCTTTAGCCAGCGCCATGGTTTCTTTAGTGCTTAACTTATCGCCTAACCCATTTGCTACTAGTGAAATCGTGTTTTGGCTGATGGGATCATTGGCCGATCGGTCTATGGAGCATGTGGGTCTAATTCTGCCCTTTGTGCTGTTGGGCGGCGCGATGTTGTTTACCTTACAGCGCTCGTTAGATGCGATGACGCTGGGTGAAGATGCCGCAGAAGCTTTAGGCATGGGTGTGGCGCGCATGCGCCGGCGGTTAATTATTGGTGCAGCATTGGTTGTGGGTGCTAGCACTGCTGTGGCGGGAACCATCGGTTTTGTGGGGTTGGTGGTGCCACATCTTCTGCGGCCTTTTGTTGGCGCGATGCCCGGGCGGTTGCTACCAGCAAGCGCACTGGGTGGGGCTATTATGGTGTTGCTGGCAGATATTTTAGTGCGCGTTATTCTGCCCGAAGCCGATCTAAAGCTCGGGGTGCTGACTGCGCTGATTGGTGCGCCTTTATTTTTGCATCTGATTTATCAAACGCGGCGAACACTGGCATGAGCTTACTAAGCGTAAAACAGCTCTCGGTGTCGTTGAGTCAGCAAAAAATCATCTCCGGCGCTGAGCTTCAGATTGCCAAGGGCGAGGTGGTGGGGCTAATTGGGCCCAACGGCGCCGGAAAAACAACCTTAATGCGGGCGATTTTGGGCCTGATCCCCACGGTGGGCCACAGCAGCCTTGCGCGCTTGAGTGAGGATGCGCGCGCCCGGGCAGTGGCTTGGATGCCACAAGATCGGCATATTGCATGGCCGATTGAGGTGCAATCGCTCATTATGCTGGGGAGATTGCCTTATCGCAGCTACTCGCGCGCCCCGAGCGCGGCTGATCAACAGGCAGTGCAGGCGGCAATGCAGCAGGTCGATTTGGTGGGATTTGCCAAACGCCGCGCCACAGAACTATCGGTGGGTGAGCGTACCCGAGCGTTAATCGCCCGGGCGCTGGCGCAACAAACGCCATTGCTTATGGCAGATGAGCCTATCGCTGGCTTGGATCCGGCTCACCAAATGAGCACTATGCAAACGTTTGTTGAGCTTGCTCAGCGGGGTAACTCGGTATTCCTGTCGATTCATGACTTAGGCTTGGCGGCACGTTATTGCAGTCGATTAATTTTGCTCGGTGAGCAAAAAATCATTGCCGATGGCCCGCCGGCTGAAGTGTTAACGCCTAACAACCTTGCTCGAATTTTTGGCATTGAAGCCTATTTTGAAAACACAGCGCATGGCCGAATCTTTCAGCCTTTGCGTGTGTTGGCACCGTAGCTTTTAGAAACAAATGCCTCTTCGCTTAACCCGCGTCGCTGGTTGATCACCAAAATCATCGCAAAGAAAAGATTACAGAAAACATTGCACAACCTGGGCAGCACATCGGGTATGTCTTGGCCGGTTTCTTCAATTCTAACTAATTGGCGAATGGCCTTTTTAGCGCCCGAGCGGGCGAGATTTAAAAAAGGGACAGGCATCTCGCCGCGGGGCAAAACAAAGCCGGTAGCTTGGCCTTTTGCCTCGTTGCGGTAGTGATCCAAGCGTGCTTTAGCCCATTTGATGTCAGCTTCCTCAATAGCCATACGCCCGCGCAGCGACCCATTTAAATGAAAGGCGAGTGGTTGTAGCGTGGCAAGGTCCTGATGAATATCAGCAAATTCGGCGGGGGTAAGAGACACGGCTGCCCCAATGTTGCCGCAGAGCTCATCGGTGATGACTTCAAAATCAGTGAGTGGGCCGTGTTCATGGATAAACGGATAACAGACTTCATCTAAGTTATCGCTGCGTTGCATGTTCTGACTCCTTTGGATTCCGGTATCCTATGCGGCATGAGTATCTCGATTATGACCGCTAATTTAAATGGCATTCGCTCAGCGCAGCGCAAAGGCTTTTTTGAGTGGCTTGAGCAACAAAGCCCCGATGTTCTGTGCATTCAAGAAACCAAGGCCCAACGCGATCAGCTTGAGGGTGGCCCGTATTTTCCCGCCGGCTATCATGCCGAATTTGTTGATGCTGAACGCAAAGGCTACAGCGGTGTTGCGCTCTACAGCCGGCGCCAGCCTGATGAATTTATTCGTGGCATTGGTATTCCTGAGATTGATCAGGAGGGCCGTTGGCTTGAGGCACGATTCGGCGCTTTAAGCGTGATTTCATTTTACATGCCTTCGGGTAGTTCTGGGGAACATCGACAGGCCATTAAAGATGCCTTTTTGGGCCCGCTTATGGAGCGGCTGCAAACTATGGCTGCCGATGGGCGTGAATATGTAATTTGTGGCGATTGGAATATTGCGCATACCCAGCGTGACTTAAAAAACTGGCGGTCTAATCAGAAAAATTCTGGGTTTTTGCCGCATGAGCGTGAGTGGATGGATCGACTCTTTGGCGAGGCGGGCTATGTGGATGCCTTCCGCCAGGTCAATGACGAGCCCGATCAATACACCTGGTGGTCATTTCGTGGTCAGGCCTGGGCCAACAACACTGGATGGCGCATCGACTACCACGTCACCACTCCGGGTATTGGTGCAACGGTGAAAAACGCCTCGATCCACCGCGCTGACCGCTTCTCCGATCATGCCCCACTCACGATTACTTACGATTGGGGGTAATTGGTCATTCGGTAATCGCCGGAAGGCCAATTAAAAGCCCCACTAGGATCAGCAAAACGCCTGCAATCTGATTGGTCCTGCGCAAAGCAGCGGGAGACAGGACAAGCGCGCGCAGCCGGTCAATGCCGACGGCAAACACCATATTGCCAAGAAATGGAACGGCCATGGAGACCGCCACAATCAAGGCGATATCGACAGTGGTAATTGCTTGTAAATCAAAAAAGCCTGGCAATAGCCCGAGGTAAAAAAGGATGGCTTTGGGGTTGCCGAGAATCGCCACAACGCCTGCTGTAAAGCCTGGCCAAAAGCCCGGTCGTGTCAGTCGGCCGTCGGCGTGAATCGCTTTACCGGCACGGCGAATGAGCTGAATACCCATGCCTGTGAAAACTAGCAGAGCCAGCCAACGCATCGCTACCAGCACTTCGGCATACATCGAGACGATCCAAGCAAGGCCGAAAATCGCAGCAAGTGGCCATAAAAAATCTCCGACCACCACCCCAAGCGAGAGTGGCAAAGCCGCAGGGAATCCCCCCGCCAGTGTGCGGGCCAGAAGCGCAAGCCACACAGGCCCAGGGGTGAGAAACAACACCAGCAGCGCACCGGCGTAGAGCAGTAGATCAGCTGGGCTTATGGTCATGGCGCCGACTAAGCGGCGGCCAACCGGCGTAAATAATCAATAATATCCGCTGACTCATATAGCCACTCGCTGCGCCCGTCTGAGAACTCGATATAAAGGCAGGGCACCATGCCGCGGCCTCCGCCTTTGACCAGTTCCTGCTGGCGAGCGGGCTCGCGCAGAATGTTGCGTGACTCGATATTCAGCGGGAGGCTTTCGGTGGCCTGCCGTACCATCATGCAAAACGGGCAGAGCTCATGCTCGTAGAGCGCCAAATGTGTCGGCTTTTCCATGCCCCCGCTCATGTCTGGGCATCGAGATATTTTTCGGCATCTAATGCGGCCATGCAGCCACTGCCCGCTGAGGTAATGGCTTGGCGATAAACATGATCCATTACATCACCGGCGGCAAAAACACCGGGTATGCTCGTGGCCGTGGCGTTACCCTCTAGCCCACTTTGTACCGTAATGTAACCGCCTGCCATATCGAGTTGGTCAACAAAAAGCTCGGTATTAGGGCGATGGCCAATCGCAATGAATACACCGGCCAGTGCAATATCTTCAGTGCTGTTGTCGGCGGTGCTGCGCAGTCGTGCGCCGGTTACCCCAGATTCATCACCCAGCACCTCATCTAACGTGCTATTCCAGCGAATTTGAATATTGCCGGTAGCCGCGCGTTGTTTGACTTGATCTTGTAAGATTTTTTCGCCGCGGAATGCATCGCGCCGATGCACGATAGTCACGGATTTGGCGATATTAGACAGATACAGCGCCTCTTCTAGCGCGGTATTGCCGCCGCCAATCACGGCCACGTCTTGATTACGATAGAAAAACCCATCGCAGGTAGCGCAGGCGGAAACGCCTTTGCCCATAAATTCACTCTCAGAATCCAGCCCGAGATACATGGCAGATGCGCCAGTGGCAATAATCAGGGCATCGGCCGTGTACTCGGCATTATCACCAATCAGCCGGAAGGGGCGATTTTTCAAATCAGCGGTGTGGATGTGATCAAACAGCACCTCGGTGCCAAAACGCTCGGCATGTTGGCGCATGCGCTCCATTAAATCGGGCCCTTGCAAGCCTGATACATCGCCGGGCCAGTTGTCGACATCCGTGGTAGTGGTGAGCTGCCCGCCCATTTGCATACCGGTAACTAACACCGGATTAAGGTTGGCTCGGGCGGCATATACCGCGGCCGTGTATCCGGCGGGGCCTGAACCTAAAATCAATAAGCGGCTGTGGCGTGTGTCAGTCATTCGGTTCTCCTTTGCGAATCCTGACTATTGTCGCCCCCTCCATGGGTTCGCGTCCACCGCATGATTATTACAACTAAACCAATAGCGGGTAAGCCAAGGGTTGCCGCTGAGATAAAGAAAATGGGATAGCCCATTGCATCAACAACCACCCCACCAAAGCCACTTAAAAATTTGCCCGGCAGGGTCATGAGCGAGCTAAAAAGGGCATATTGAGTTGCGGTATAGGCAGTGTTGGTTAAGCTAGAAAGCCAGGCGATAAAAACCGCACCGGCAAACCCACCTGAGAAATTATCGGCACTAATGACTAGCATTAATGCCACCACGGATCCGTCTTGGCCAGCCATCCAAGCAAAGAGCAGATTGGTGCTCGCCACGAGTATCGCCCCCACCAGTAAGGGCCGCATCAACCCAAATCGAGCGGCCACTAAGCCGCCGGCCAGCGCGCCAATGATTGTCATGGCCAGCCCATAAGCGCCACTAATATTTGCGATAACAGCCTTGCTGTAGCCAAGGTCGATATACAGAGGGTTGGCCATACTTGCCATGGCGATGTCACTAATACGAAACGTGGCTACGAGCCCAAGAATGACTAATGCAAACCAGCGAAAGCGCGAGAAAAAGTCAGTTAGCGGGCATACGACGGCAGAAATTAACCATGCGCCGGTTTGTTGCGCCCAGCTGGGCAGGTTGGGTGTGCGATCAATAAAGGCAGTGACGCGTTCCTCCTGAGCCAAGGTGGCCCGATCAATTTGTACAATAGGTTCAGGACGAAGCAAGATGGTGAGCATGCCGATGCTCATCAATACCGCCATTGCAAGGTAGGCGCTGCGCCAGTCAAACCCTTCGGCTAGGTATAAAGCGCCGGTGTAAGAGGCCAAAATGGCAAAGCGATAGCCCATTTGATAGGTGGCCGCCATCGCGCCTTGAAAGCGATCGATTTCAGATTCGATACGGTAGGCATCGATGGCGATATCTTGGGTAGCTGATGAAAACGCAACTAACAGGGCAAACAGGGCAACCGGCAGCAGTGTGACGGTGGGGTCTGAAAAGGCCATACCAATCAGCCCTAGCATAATGCCGGTTTGCCCAAGTAGTATCCAAGCCCGACGCCGACCGAGCAGGCGAGATAGTAACGGCAGGGGTAAGCGGTCTACCACGGGTGCCCAAATAAATTTGATGGAATAGGTAATGCCCACCCAGCTAAAAAAGCCGATGGCCGTGCGGCTCACGTCAACCTCACGCAGCCAAGCGGTTAGCGTGGCAAACACCAACATAAAGGGCAGGCCAGCAGAGAAACCCAAAAGCAGCATCGTAATAACTGCCGGGCGTCGGTAAATGCTTAGTGCGCCCATGTTGATGTCCTTACAACCTTTAGCACTGACTGAATAACTGCATGTTCAGGGAAGTGCTGCCGCTCGGCAAGTCGTAGCCGCTATAATGCACTAGAGATAAAAGGGAGTTTGCATGAGCGAAAACCGTAATGACGCGCCGCTGCGCGAAGATATCCGCCAGCTTGGCGGCCTTTTGGGCAGCACCATTCATGATCAAAATGGCGCGGCTGTTTATGACATTGTCGAAGAAATACGCGGTCTTGCCAAAGATGCCCGTGGTGGCGATACGGCAGCAGGGCAGGCATTAGAAGAGCGCCTAGCCGCATTGCCGGATGAGTGGATTGTTCCGGTGGTGCGCGCGTTCTCGCAGTTTTTAAACTTAGCCAACATTGCTGAGCAACATCATCGGGTTCGCCGCAGTCGCGCGTGGCTGCGCGATCCTGAGTCAGGGCCGTTGCGTGGGTCTTTAGAAGAGTTTTTTACGCGCATGCTGCCTGAAACTGAGCCAGAGGCATTGCATGCCACCTTGGCAGGTTTAAACATCGAGCTTGTGTTAACGGCGCACCCAACCGAGGTGATGCGCCGCTCAATGCTGCAAAAATACAATCGCATTGCTGAGCTGTTGGAAAAAGGGGATCGCTTAGACCCAACACCCGAAGAAATTGAAGAGGTTCATCAGGCCCTGCGGCGTGAGATAACGGCTGCGTGGGAGACCGATGAAATTCGGCGCCGTCGCCCCGCACCTCAAGATGAGGCGCGCTGGGGCTTGGCGGTAATCGAGCAAACACTCTGGGATGTTGTGCCGCATTTTCTGCGTCGGCTGGATCGGATGCTGCTACGTCATACCGGCAAGGGGTTGGAGCTGGATGCAGCCCCGATTCACTTTGGTTCGTGGATGGGGGGTGATCGAGATGGCAATCCGCGCGTTACCGCTGCGGTTACTCGCGAGGTTTGTCTGCTTAATCGCTGGCAGGCGGTGGAGCTGTATGAACGAGAGGTAGCCGCATTGGTTGAGGAGCTCTCGGTGCGCACGGCCAATGCCGAGCTTCGCGAGCTAGTGGGTGATGCTTGGGAGCCGTACCGTACGGCACTCAAAGTGGTAAGAGATCGGCTGATTGCCACCCGGCATTGGATTGAGGCAAGACTGGCGGGGCGGCGCCCGCCCGATGCGCTGATTTACTGGCATGCCGAAGAGCTGCGAGCGCCTTTGATGATCTGCTATCGCTCTTTGTTAGAGACCGGTTCAGAGGTGGTTGCCGAGGGTCGATTGAAGGATTTGCTGCGGCGCTTGGCAACGTTTGGTATGACGCTGATGCGGGTGGATATCCGACAAGAGTCAGGCCGCCATACGGAGGTGCTTGATGCACTCACGCAGGCGCTTGATATGGGTTGCTACGAGGAGTGGTCAGAAGAGGAGCGGCAGGCCTTTTTAATTAAAGAGCTGGCCAACCGCCGCCCGTTAATTCCGCCAGACTTTGCGCCTGAAGAATCGGTGGAGGAGGTTTTGGCCACCTTTCGGATGATTGCGGAGTTTGGCGCAGATTCACTCGGTGCCTATGTGATTTCGATGGCATCGCGTCCATCCGATATTTTGGCGGTCAAGCTGCTGCAAAAAGAAGCCGGCGTAAGCTCGCCACTACGCGTTGTACCTTTGTTCGAAACCCTAACGGATCTTCAGGGTGCGGCCGACTGTTTAACCCAACTGCTCGATATTCCTTGGTACCGCGAACATATTCAAGGCGAGCAAGAGATTATGATCGGGTACTCCGATTCTGCTAAAGATGCCGGTCATCTGGCTGCCGCCTGGGCGCTTTATCAAACCCAAGAGCAGTTAGTTGAGGTGGCAAAAGAGCAGGGGGTGCGATTAACGCTATTTCATGGGCGCGGAGGGTCGATTGGCCGGGGTGGTGGCCCAACGCATGCGGCCATCCTCTCACAACCACCGGGGTCGGTAGATGGGCGTTTGCGCGTTACCGAGCAGGGAGAGGTTATTCAAGCAAAATTTGGACTGCCGGGCATTGCCGAGCGCAACTTAGAGCTTTATGCCACAGCGGTGGCAGAGGCAACACTGAAGCCGCCGGCGCCACCCGCTGCCGAATGGCGTGAGCAAATGGGCCAGCTTGCCGATAGTTCGTGTCAGGTCTATCGGCATTTGGTCAGAGAGACGCCAGAATTTATTGACTACTTTCGGCATGCAACACCTGAGCACGAAATCAGCCACTTGGCTATTGGTAGCCGTCCGGCACGGCGCCGTCCAACAACGGGTGTTGAGGGGCTGCGAGCCATTCCTTGGATTTTTGCTTGGACCCAAACCCGTTTGCTTTTGCCGACATGGTTAGGCGTGGGCGATGCCCTTCACCAGGCATTAGCGGGTAATGCCAAACAAGCGTTGCAGCAAATGTATCAGCAATGGCCTTTCTTTCGGGCGTTTATGGACATGCAAGAGATGGTGCTGGCGAAGAGCGATCCTGCCGTAGCGGCATGGTACGACGCGCGCTTGGTACCCGAGGCGCTGCACCCGCTTGGCGCAGAGCTACGCCAAAAGCACGCACAAACCCGTGAAATGGTGCTCACCGTAACAGGCCATGCGCAACCACTTGACGATGCACCGGTGGTGCAACGATCGGTGGGGCTGCGTAATCCCTATGTTGATCCGCTTAATTTGGTACAAGTGGAATTGCTGGCACGCATTCGCCATGGCCAAGAGGATGATCTGCGCGAGGCATTGATGATTTGTATTAACGGCATCGCCGCCGGCATGCGAAACACAGGATAAAACCATGCAGCCTTATCAGCGACAATTAATTGAGTTTGCCTTAGCGCGAGGGGTGCTGCGGTTTGGTGATTTTACGCTCAAATCAGGCCGGCAAAGCCCGTATTTCTTTAACACGGGTTTGTTTGATTCAGGTCAGGCATTGCATGTGCTTGGGCAGGCGTATGCCCAGGCGGCAATGGATGCGCGGCTTGAGTTCGATATGTTATTTGGCCCGGCCTACAAAGGAATTCCGATTGTGTCGGCCACGGCAATCGGGCTGGCTGCAACGCATCAGCGGGATATCCCCTATGCGTTTAATCGTAAGGAAGAAAAAGACCATGGTGAGGGCGGCATGATTGTTGGTGCGCCCCTGCAAGGCGCGGTGTTGGTTGTGGATGATGTGATTTCAGCCGGTACCTCAGTGGCTGAAAGTGTAGCGCTGATTAAAGCCGCGGGGGCCCGGTTGGCCGGTGTGCTGGTGGCATTAGATCGACAAGAAAAGGGTAGCGCTGAGCGCTCAGCCACCGAAGAGGTGGCAGCGCGCTATGGCGTGCCGGTAACACCAATTTTAACCCTCAGCACACTGATGGAGTTTTTATCAGAGCGCCCCGATGGCGCTGAGCAGCTTAAGGCGATGAAGACCTATCAGCGCCGTTATGGATCAGCGTACCAACCCCAGAGTCAGTAAATAGCTCAAGCAACACGGCATGCGGCACTCGCCCATCAATAATGGTGGCGGCTTTAACACCGTTGCGCACCGCCTGTAGCGCGCACTCAACCTTTGGCAGCATGCCGCCATGCAGGGTGCCATCATTGATTAGCGCGCGCACTTGAGCCTCATCTAGGCCCGTTAGCAAATTGCCCTGTGTATCCAAAATACCGGCGGTATTGGTCATTAGGATTAGCTTTTCAGCACCTAAGGTCTGTGCCAAATGCCCGGCCACCAGGTCGGCATTAATGTTGTAGCTTGTGCCATTTTCATCCACGCCGATGGGCGCAACCACGGGAATAAAGTCGGCGCCATCAAGGAGCGTGAGTAGAGCAGAATCCATGCCGGTTACCTCGCCGACATGCCCGATATCAATAATTTCAGGCGCCTGTTCGGCCGGCCCAGGGCGCGTTAGCTGTAAGCGCTGGGCACGAATTAACCCGCCGTCCTTTCCGCTCAGCCCAACTGCGCGGCCACCGTGCGTGTTGATCAGGTTAACGATTTCCTTATTCACTAACCCACCGAGCACCATTTCAACAACGTCCATGGTCTCTGCATCGGTAACGCGCATGCCCTGTATAAACTCGCTTTCCTTGCCAATTTTCTTAAGCAATGAGCCAATTTGCGGGCCGCCGCCATGCACAATGATGGGGTTAATGCCCACCAGTTTCATGAGCACAATATCGCGGGCAAAGCTCTGCTTTAACGTCTCATCAATCATTGCATTGCCGCCGTATTTCACTACAACCGTGCGGCTATGAAAGCGGCGGATGTACGGCAGTGCCTCAATGAGCACATGGGCGACAAGATTAGGGGGCGAGTTTTCTGCTGTCATTGGCTGTTAATTTCCGCAAAATAAAAAAGCCGCACAGGGTTTGTGCGGCTTTATGTTGGCGCCCCGCGAGCCAGGGCGCAAGCATGACTGCGGATCAGTTAGCCGCAGCACCCCGTGGGTAGTCCGGGATATCAGGCAGTGGCGTGCTATCTGTACGCACGGGCATAACCGGATAGACCACGTCGGGCTGCTTGCCAGTCAGTGCGCGCAAGAACGCCGTTACGTCTTCTACTTCTTGGTCGCTGAGTAAGCTGCCGAGCTGAGAGTCGTTCATCACCGCAACCGCTTCACGCAGGCTCCACACGTTGCCTGAGTGGAAGTAAGGTGCCGTTAGCTCCACATTACGCAGTGACGGAGAGCGGAAGACATAGCGATCTGCCGCTGTTTCCGTAACCTGCGCACGACCCAAGTCGTCATCGGGCAGAATATCAGCGCCTGGACGTGAGATAACACCAAACGGGTAGTAGCCCTGACCGCCCACATTAACGCCGTTATGACAGGCCACACAGCCTTTGTTCATAAATGCATCCAAGCCGGCCATCTGTTGCTCCGTCAGTGCGTCCTTATCCCCTTTAAGGTAAAGGTCAAACGGCGCATCTGGCGTAATTAACGTAGCCTGATAGACCTCAAGCGAGGAAGCAACGTTATCGAAGCTTACCGGGTTAGGATCATCCGGGAAGGCTTCGTTAAACATTTCCACGTAGGTCTCGATACTATTGAGCGTGCGCTCTAAGTTATCGGGCGTGTTGTTCATTTCAACGCCAGCCTGAATGGGGCCTTTGGCCTGCTCCTGAAGGTCTTCTGCCCGGCCATCCCAGAACTGGGCTACGTTAAACACCGCATTAAAAATGGTGGGTGAGTTACGCGGGCCACGCTGCCAGTCATGACCAATGGAGGTTGGGATGTTGTCATCACCACCCATGCCCACGTTATGGCAGGTATTACAGCTTATGGTTTGACTAGCAGACAGTCGGGGGTCGAAGAATAGCATCTCACCCAGCTCGATCTTCTCTGGCGTCATTGGGTTACGATCAGCTAAAACATCTTCGGCACTGTCTGGAATTGGCTTAAACAGCAATTGTGCCCGTTCAAGCATGGCATCGTCAGCAGCCGCAAGGCTACTGCCCAATCCCAGTGCAACGGCCGCGGTTAGCGAGTAGGCGGCTTTCATGGTTTTACACTCCTTAGTAACGTTGTTCTGTTTAGGAGCTTATGCCTACCCGCAATTGGGAATCTTGACCGGGGTCAAATACTGATTTTTTCTGTGCTGGCTGCTTGCTGAATTAGGTTTTGGAAATGGGCTCGAATGCGCTGAAGTGCTGTCTCATCTTGGCCCTCAAAGCGCATAACAAGGCAGGGCTGAGTGTTTGATGCGCGCACCAGCCCCCAGCCATCTGCAAAATCCATCCGCAACCCATCAAGGGTGGTCACTTTGGCGTGGTCTTGCTGAGAGGCAGCGGTTTGCATAATCGCGGTGATTAGTCGGTGTGGTTCGCCCTCGTTAAGATCAAGGCGAATTTCTGGCGTGCTGAGCGGCTCGGGGAGTTCGGCAAAAATGGCAGACGCAGGCCGGGTATCAGTCGCCAGAATCTCTAATAACCGCGCAGCGGCATACAGGGCATCATCAAAGCCATACCAGCGATCATTAAAAAACAAATGGCCACTCATCTCGCCGGCTAGCGGGGCATTTGTCTCGCGCAGTTTCTCTTTAATCAGGGAGTGACCGGTTTTCCACATCAGTGGCTGTCCACCGGCTTGTTCAATTACCGTGGCAAGCGCACCGCTGCATTTCACATCAAAGATCACCGCTTCGCCTGGGCGCTCTCGCAGCACCTCGCGTGCATACAGCATCATTTGCCGGTCAGCCCAAATAATATGGCCCTGCTCATCAACCACGCCGAGGCGATCGCCATCGCCATCAAACGCAATGCCAACATCGGCAGACTGCGCCTTAACCGTGGCAATTAGGTCTTGGAGATTCTCTGGCAGGCTGGGGTCTGGGTGGTGATTGGGGAATTGCCCGTCTACCTCGCAAAAAAGTGGAATGACGTCTGCGCCAAGCGATTTCAAGAGCTCAGGCGCCAGCCCGCCAGGCACGCCATTACCGCAGTCGATAACAACTTTGAGTGGCCGCTTAAGATCGATGCCTTGCTGGATTTTTTCTAAATAGGCTGGGCGGATATCCACTGATTCTGTGCTGCCTTGGCCGTTAACCAGGTCATCTTCGCGCAGCCGACGGCCGAGGTCTTTAATGGCCTCGCCCCAAAATGGGCCATGGTTCATGACGGTTTTTAAGCCGTTGTAATCCGGCGGATTATGGCTGCCAGTAATGGCAATGCCGGCGCCCGTGTTTAAGTGATAAGTTGCAAAATACACCAAAGGTGTAGGAACTTCGCCAATATCGATGACGGTTCGCCCGGCGGCCATTAGGCCAGCGCGCAACGCGGCGGCTAGCCGAGGGCTTGAGGCCCGCCCGTCATACCCCACCACAACTCGCTCTTGTTGATGTGAAGCGGCGACGCTGCCAATGGCATGCCCAAGCGCTTTAACGGTGGCTTCGGTTAAATCTTGATCGACAATGCCCCGAATATCATAAGCACGCAGGATGGTTTCATCGATAACAGTCACGGTGGCTGTCCCTTATCATTTCTTTATTTATTGTCGGCCGGTGTGTCCAAACCCGCCTTCACCACGGGTGCTCTGCTCAAAGTCTTTAACCACATTAAATTGAGGGCGGCTGATGGGTAAAAAAACCAATTGCGCGATGCGCTCACCAGGTTCGATATTAAAAGTGGTATCACTGCGATTCCAGCAAGAGATAAAGATTTCACCCTGATAGTCAGAGTCAATTAACCCCACTAAATTACCCAGCACAATGCCGTGTTTATGGCCAAGCCCAGAGCGTGGCAGGACAACCGCGGCATGCTCAGCATCTGCAATGTGCACGGCCATGCCGGAGGGGATTAGCTCTGTCTGCCTAGGCTGTAAGTTCAAAGGCGCATCAAGACACGCTCTAAGATCAATGCCAGCAGACCCCGCCGTGGCGTAGTCTGGAAACGGAAATTCATTGCCTAAGCGTTGGTCGAGAATTTTTATTTCAATGTTGTTCATTTACCGCATCTGCAATCAATAAAAGAAGTTCGTTTGCCAGGCTTGGTTTGGGTGCTGGCCCCAGCGTGCGCTCTGCATGTTCCGACAGGATATGCAAACAATTATCTTCGGTATCAAAACCTAAACCCGGGCCAACCTGATTGGCCGCGATCATATCGAGCCCCTTACGCTCGCGCTTGGCGCGGGCATTGTCGATAACCGCTTCGGTTTCTGCCGCAAACCCAACGATATACGGCCGATTAGGCAAAGCCGCGGCTTCGGCAACAATATCTGGATTAGGGATAAGGGTTAGCGATGTTTGTGCCGTTGATTTTTTTATTTTCTGTGCAGCTGGCGTGGCGATGCGATAGTCAGCAACGGCCGCGGCAGCAATAAAAATTGCTTTGCCTTTAATGTGCTGCATCACCGCGTCATGCATTTCGAGCGCGGTGGATACGTTAATGCGTTCTACACCGTGCGGTGTGGATAAGGCTGTCGGCCCACTAATGAGGGTAACCGTTGCGCCCTGCTGTGCGGCGGCAGTAGCAATGGCATAACCCATTCGCCCACTACTGCGATTACCAATAAAGCGCACCGGATCAATCGGCTCATGCGTGGGGCCAGCGGTGATAAGGAGGGTTTTGCCCGCCAGCGCGCCAGCCTTGTTAATGCTAAGCGCCTGAACAATATCCAGCGGTTCCATTAACCGCCCTGGCCCTGACTCGCCCTCGGCTAATGGGCCATCGATAGGGCCCAAAATACGGATGCCCCGCTGCTCAAGTTGTGCAAGATTATGCTTTGTGGCGGGCGCTTGCCACATGATGTGGTTCATCGCTGGGCAGACGGTAATAGGTGCCTGTGTGGCAAGGCATAACGTGCTCAGTAAATCATTAGCAAAGCCGTGGGCAAGTCTTGCTAAGCAGTTTGCACTAGCCGGTGCGATGACAACACGAGTTGCCCAGCGCGCCAATTCAATGTGGCCCATGCCGGCCTCTGCTTCAGAGTCGAGTAATTCTGTGTGCACGCGTGTATGCGCTACCGCCTGAAACGTCAGGGGCCCCACAAAGGCTTGTGCGCCGTCGGTAAGTACCACACGCACTTCAGCGCCGGCATCGCGAAGGCGGCGGACCAAATCTGGAGCCTTATAGGCGGCAATGCCACCACTAACCCCCAGCAGAATACGTTCACCGATCAGTGTCATAGCGGAACTGGTTCACAGGTCTTCCAAAGTCGCGAAGTTACACTGTTCTGCGCTGGCTGAACAGGGAGAGATGCGGTGGGAATTATGGATTGGCCCGAGGCAGAGCGGCCGCGGGAGAAACTTTTGGGGCAGGGTCCAACGGCATTGTCTGATGCAGAATTGCTGGCCATTTTTTTGCGAACGGGTGTGCGAGGGCATACGGCGGTGGATTTGGCGCGCGGTTTATTACAGCAGTTTGGTGGTTTACGTCCCTTGCTGGAGGCCGACAACAAAACCTTTTCATCGCATCATGGCTTAGGCCCGGCTAAGTATGTGCAGCTGCAGGCGGTGCTTGAAATGTCTCGCCGGCACTTGCGCGCCCGCTTGATGCGGGGTGATTCTTTAACCGGGCCAGAGGATACGCGGCGGTATCTAATATCGCGATTGCGTCACTTAGAGCACGAGGTTTTTGCTTGCTTATTTTTAGACAATCGCCATCAAGTGATTGCGTTTGAAGAGCTATTTCGCGGCACAATTGATTGTGCCAGTGTTTACCCGCGTGAAGTGGTGCGACGAGCGCTCGATTTAAATGCCGCGGCGGTTATCCTTGCACACAATCACCCATCAGGGGTTGCCGAGCCTAGTCGTGCTGACGAAACAATGACCGAGCGCTTGGAAAAAGCACTCGGTACTGTCGATATTCGTGTGCTCGATCACTTTGTGATTGGCGAGGGGCGACCGGTCAGCTTTGTTGAGCGTGGCTTGATTTAGGCGCTCTGCAATTGTGCTTTGAGCTGGGTAATGCTCTGCTTTTCAAGCTGCCTGATACGCTCAGCAGACACGCCGTATTCGTCTGCCAAAGTTTGTAATGTGGCCTTCGGCTCATCTAGCCAGCGGCGCACAAGGATATCGCGACTGCGCGCATCCAGTGCGCTCATTGCCTGTTGTAGCGACTGCTCACGTGAGTCATCCCAGTCTGTTTGCTCAAGCGAGCTGGCAGGGTCTGCATTATCGGCCATTAAATACTGTGCCGGTGCACTGGCATGTGGTTCTTCGGTATCTGTTTCTGGCCCGGGGTCAAACTCTACATCTTGTGCAGCAAGCCGAGATTCCATTTCGGTCACAACTTCGGGCTTAACGCCTAAGTCTGACGCCACGGCCTCAACCTCTTGCCGATTCAACCAACCCAGGCGCTTTTTAGCGCTACGGAGATTAAAAAAGAGCTTACGCTGCGCCTTGGTGGTGGCCACCTTAACGATGCGCCAGTTGCGCAAAATAAACTCATGAATCTCTGATCGGATCCAATGCACGGCAAAAGACACCAAGCGCACGCCAACGGCGGGGTCAAAACGCTTAACCGCTTTCATCAGGCCCACATTGCCTTCTTGAATCAGATCGGCTAGCGGCAGCCCATAGCCGTTGTAACCCCGTGCTACATGCACTACAAAGCGCAAGTGCGCCAGCACAAGCCAACGCGCGGCTTCTAGGTCGTTATGCTCGAAGTAGCGCAGGGCAAGATCCTGTTCAGTTTCTGCGTCTAACGCTGGAATAGCGTTAACCGCCTGAATGTACTGCTCCTCGCTACCTGCCCGTAGAGGCAAGCGATTGATATCTGTTGCAATTAATGCGTTATTCATACCCAATTTGAGCCCAATTAAGGCTTTAAGTTCCCTCTCCAGGCTCAATGCGGCGAAGGTGTTGAGTTACCGCCACCCAAGCGCCAACCAAGCCGAGAAAAACGCCGGTTGCCACAATAGTCAGCCCATCTGCTAGCCAGGGTCCACTGAGCGCAAACCCCGAGTCGTATAAACCGGCAAGGCGATTAGCTGGCCGTGCAACCACGGCAATCACAATGGCGCTTAGTATCCACGCCAGCATGCCACCCATCAAGCCATGCCAGAAACCGGTGTAAACAAAAGGCCGGCGCACAAAGGCATCAGTACCGCCAATGAGCTTCATAATCTCAATTTCGCTCCGGCGATTTTCAATATCCAACCGAATGGTATTGCCCACCACAAGCACAACGGCAATTGCCAGCAGGGCGCCGATTAACCCCGTGGCTCGGCTAGCTAGGTCTACGATGGTTTGCAGGCGCTGCAGCCAAGCTTGGTCAAGACGCACATCTTCCACGCCTGGTAAATCAGCAAGCGTGCCGACCAATGCGCTTACCTCATCTGGGTTAAGGGTGTTCACGGGCGTGGCTTGAATAACTGCCGGGAATGGATTTTGCTCAAGCAAATTGAGCATTTCAGCCATGCCGGTGCGCTCGGCAAAGGTTGTTTTGCCCTGCTCGGCGCTGATTAAAACGCTGCGCGTAATGCCAGATAGCGCATCAATTTGCGATAGCAGTGCGGTTTGCTCCTGCTCGCTGAGCGTGCGTTCTAGGTAGACATTAGCGCTCGGCGTGCCGTCCCAGTCTTGGGATACTTCGGCCAAATTATCGAGGGCAAGAATGAAAATCGCTGGCAATGCTAGGGCAATACCGATGACCGTGATTGTCATCAAGTTACCCGTCAGCCGGCGCTGAAATTCACCCAGTGCGCCAATGGCGGCACTAAGATGTTGTGTAAAAAATCTCATGCGAGCGCCCCATCGGCCAGATGAAGTCGACGATGCCCCAGTCGTTCTACCAAGGCATGGTCATGGCTGGCAATCATCAGCGTTACGCCAATCCGATTAAATTGCTCAAAAAGCCGCATGATTTCTTCAGACAAAGCCGGGTCGAGATTTCCGGTTGGCTCGTCTGCAATTAAAATGGAGGGACGGCTAACAACCGCTCTTGCTATGCCTACCCGTTGTTGTTCACCACCCGAAAGCGTGGCTGGATCACTGCGTTCTCGATCAAGTAACCCAACCTTATCAAGCGCTGCACGAACACGGCGTTGAGCTTCTTTATGCTCAAACCCCGCAATAACGAGTGGTAATGCCACATTATCGAATACGGAGCGGTCGGGCAGCAGGCGATGATCTTGAAAAATCATGCCAATCGAGCGGCGCAAATAAGGAATTCGCCGGCGTGTTAGCGTGGCCAGATTGACGTCATTGACGATGATACTGCCGCGGGTGGGGCGCTCTAGGAGGGGGATAAGACGCAAAAGCGTGCTTTTGCCTGCGCCACTGGGGCCAGTCACAAACACCATTTCGCCTTGGGTTACCTCAAACGAGATACCACGCAGCGCATCGTTTCCGCCTGGATAACGCTTAGCAACCCCATGAAATCGAATCATGACGCATTTTTTTCCGTTGCAGAGACATCGAGTAGTGCATCGACAAACGCCTCGGCGTTAAACGTACGCAAATCCTCAACGCCTTCACCGATACCGATAAAGCGCACGGGAATGCCAAAGCGTTTTGCAATCGCAAAAATCACGCCGCCCTTGGCGGTGCCATCCAGTTTAGTCAGCACAAAACCACTAACGTTAACCGCCTCGGAAAACTGCTCTGCTTGCGCCAATGCATTCTGACCCGTGCCGGCATCAAGAACGAGTAATACCTCATGCGGAGCGTTTTCATCCTGTTTGCCTAACACCCGGGCAATTTTTCGTAACTCATCCATCAGGTTTGCTTGCGTGTGCAGTCGCCCTGCTGTGTCTGCGATTAACACATCGGCACCGCGGGCAATCGCTGATTGATGCGAATCAAAAACGACTGACGCTGAATCAGAGCCTGTGGGTTGGCTGATTACTGGAATGTCTGTGCGCTCACCCCAAACCTTGAGTTGCTCTACCGCGGCCGCCCGAAACGTATCGCCGGCAGCCAGCACAACACGATGCCCGTCTTGTTTGAGTTTTGCGGCGAGTTTACCGATGGTGGTTGTTTTGCCAGCGCCATTGATGCCCACTGTTAGAATGACAAAGGGTTGTTTTTGTTGAGGAATAACCAATGGTTGGGCAACCGGCTCTAAAATAGCCAACATATCTTCGCGCAGTGCGGTACGCAGGCTATCTGGGTCATTTATTTGGTTGCGTTTTAGCCGAGCGGTAAGGTCATCGATGATTTGGGTGGTGGCCTCAATGCCCACATCGGCCATGAGCAGATGGGTCTCTAACTCTTCGAGTAAGTCTGCATCAATCGATTGGCGCCCAGAAAACAGTTGCCCAAGCCCGCTGCCAGTACGTTTGAGCCCTGCGCGTAACTTGCTAAAAAAGCCGGTTTCGTTAGCAGTTTCGTTAGCGGTTTTGTTGCGTTTAAAAGGCAGCATGGAACTCCTGGCCATGGAGATGGAACAAAGTATCGGTATCCTAGCATTCAGTCGGCAGAATTGGCTCAACTAAGAGGCACAAAAATGGCAGCCAGAAATGCAATCTTCGCGTTGCTTCCCGCGTTAATGGCCGCACCTGCTTTTGCAGATGATGGCAATAACAACAATATTGGCAACATTACTCGATTTACACTTGATAACGGTATGCAGGTGCTCGTTAGAGAAGATCATCGCGCACCGGTTGTGGTTTCGCAGGTTTGGTACAACGTGGGCTCGAGTTACGAGGCACGCGGTGTTACCGGCATCGCGCACATGCTTGAGCATATGATGTTTAAAGGCACGGAGCAGTTTCCTGAGGGCGAATTCTCCGCCATCGTTTCGCGCGAAGGGGGGCGTTTAAACGCCTTTACCAGCCGCGATTTTACTGCCTATTTTGAAATTATGGCGGCCGATCGTTTGCCGATTGCCTTTGAGCTTGAGTCTGATCGGATGATGAATCTGCAGCTCACCGACGATGCCCTTGCCACCGAGCGTGAGGTGATTCTTGAAGAGCGTCGGCTGCGCAGTGATGATCGACCCGAAGGGCGTTTTGGCGAGCGCTTTGCAGCGGTCGCTAACCCCGGCACGGGTTATGCCCACCCGATTATCGGATGGGAAGATGACATTCGTAGCATCAGCTTGGACGATCTGCAGTCGTGGTATGAGCATTGGTACTCACCCAGTAATGCCACGTTAATTGTGGCAGGTGCCGTTCAGGCTGATGCTGTTTATGCGCTGGCGGAAGAGTATTTTGGCGATATTCCGGCACGTGAAGTACCGGCAGTGCGCGACCCTAACGTTTTTGATGCAGCGGGCGAGCGGCGATTAATTTATCGGGATGCTCAAGCCCAGATTCCTCAGCTTCGCTTAAGCTACGATGTGCCCTCATTCGCCACGGTTGAAGATCGCGCCGATGTGTATGCATTACTCATGCTCTCAGCGATTTTAGATGGCGGAGAAGGTGCGCGCTTAGCTGAGCAGCTGGTTCGTGGTAGCGAGGTGGCAGCGGCCGCCGGCGCTGGATATAACCCCATGGCTCGCCTACAAGCCGATTTTTCGCTTTATGGGGTGCCGGCAGATGGCCAGGTTGAAGCGGTAGAAGAGGCGCTGCGTGCCCAAATCGATGCATTAAAGGCCGAGCTGGTTACTGAAGAAGAGCTTGAGCGCGCCCGCAATCAATTGCTGGCAGATCATTTGTTTGAGCTTGACTCTGTGTTCTATCAGGCAATGCAGCTTGGCATGCTCGAGACCACAGGCGCCGGTTGGCAGACGCTGCAAGACTACCAAGCCGGCATTGCCGCGGTGAGCGCGCAAGATATTCAATCGGTGGCAGAGCGTTATTTGCTGCCAGAACGCCTAGCCGTGGGCATTATGCTGCCGCCTGAACAGGGGGAAGACACATGAAGCGGTGGCTTTTGGGGGGATTAATGACGGTAATTACCGGCACAGGGGGTGCGATGGAAGCGGATATTCAGCAGTGGACAACGGACAATGGCGCAAAAGTGCTGTTTGTAGAGCGAAACGAACTCCCCATTGTTGATTTACGGATCGCATTTGATGCTGGAAGCGCCCGTGATGGGCATCAGCCGGGGCTGGCACGCATGGTCAGTAATGTGCTGCTTGATGGCACAGCTGAGCGTAATGCAGGCGACATCGCCCGGCGTTTTGAGCGTTATGGGGCGCGTGTTTCAGCCGGCAGTAGCCGTGATATGGCAGAAGTTAGCCTGCGCAGTTTGAGCGATCCCGACAATCTCAAACCGGTGATTAATGAACTGGCAGCAGTGATAGCGGGCGCCAATTTTCCCGACGATGCGGTGGCGCGTGTGCGTCAGCAAATGATGCTTGGCTTGCAACAAGAGCAATCATCGGCCTCTAGTTTGGCAGAAAAAGCCTTTGCGGCAGCCATTTATGGCGATCATCCGTATGCGAAACCGCCGCAGGGCACCCTAGAGTCGGTGCCTGAAATAACGCGTGAAGACCTACAAGCGTTTCATGCGAAACACTATGTTGCACAGAACGCGACCGTGGCGATTGTGGGTAATTTGACTCGGGCTGATGCCGAGACAATGGCTAATCAACTGACATCCGGGTTGCCTACTGGGCAAGCGCCTGAACCGCTGCCAGTGGTTCAGTTGCCAGCAGCCGCAGAGGTGGTGCGGGTGCCATTTGAGGCAGGCCAAACCCATGTGTTGATTGGCCAGCCGTCTGTTGCCCGCGGAGACGAGGCGTACTACCCGCTTTATTTTGGCAACCACCTGTTAGGCGGCGGTGGTTTAACCTCGTTGCTGGCAGAGCGCATGCGTGAGGAGCGGGGGTTGTCTTATAGCAGCTACTCGCAACTGAGTACCGGCGCGCAGCGTGGCCGCTTTGAGATGGGCACACAGGTACGTAATGAAGCGCTGGAAGAGGCACTAGAGGTTTTGCGTGGCACCTTGGTCGAATTGATTGAGCAAGGGCCATCTGCAGAAAGGCTGGAGGATTCTCGGCGCAATATTACCGGCAGCTTTCCTTTGCAGTTAGACAGCAACCGTAGTTTGCTCGGTTATGTTGTTAGCATTGGCTTTCATGACCTGCCCCATGACTACCTCACTCAGTTTGTTGAGAAAATCGAAAACCTAGACGCAGACGCGGTGCAAGGGGCGATGCGTGAGCATCTGCATCCACAACGAATGATTACCGTACTGGTTGGCCCGGCTGAGGTTATTGAAGCGGTGGCAGATTAACGCTTGGCGGGGCAACTGCGGATTATTGCGGGTCAGTGGCGTGGGCGGCGGTTGCCAGTTACGGCTGCCGCTGGCCTAAGGCCAACCGCCGATCGTAATCGAGAAACGCTATTTAATTGGCTGCAAGGCGATCTGCAGGGCGCCCGTGTGCTGGATCTTTTTGCTGGCACCGGGGCTCTTGGGCTAGAAGCCTTATCTCGAGGTGCGGCATCGGCGGTATTGGTGGAGCGTCATCGTCGAGCGGCCAGCGCGCTAAAAGCAGCCATAGAGCAGCTTGATGCCACCGCGCTTGCACAGGTCATTACCGATGATGCCTTGCGGTTTTTAAAACGGCCACCCGCTGCGAAGTTTGATCTTGTTTTTATTGATCCGCCGTTTCAGTCGACGTTGCTGGCAGCGGTTATGCCTTTGCTGACACAGGACGAATGGCTGAATCCGGGCGCGCAAATCTACCTTGAGGCCGCTTCTATGCCGATGCTGCCGGAGCATTGGACCTTACGACGGGGTCAATCGGCGGGCGGGGTCTGGTATGGTTTAGCCGTGATCGGTTAAGCAACGAGGACAATAATGGGCATCATCGCCGTTTATCCAGGGACTTTTGATCCGCTGACCAATGGACACAGCGATCTTGTGGAACGAGCGGCAAAGCTCTTCGATCAGGTGATTGTGGGAGTGGCCAGCTACCCAAGCCCAAATAAGCGCCCGGCATTTGCACTTGACGAGCGGGTGACGATGGCCGCGCATGTGCTTAAGCCATTCAATAATGTGGTGGTTAAGCCGTTTGCCAGTTTGCTGGTCGATTTTGTTGAAGCCGAAGGCGCGCGCGTTATTGTGCGTGGGTTGCGCGCGGTGTCTGATTTTGAGTACGAATTCCAGCTGGCCAGTATGAATCGTCAGCTCGTACCTCGAGTGGAGACGCTGTTTTTGACGCCGGCTGAGCAGTACTCCTACATATCCTCAAGTTTGGTGCGAGAGGTGGCAGCACTTAATGGTGATGTGAGCCGCTTTGTGCATCCGGTGGTTCAGCAGGCGCTTGCCAAGCGCTATCTTGACGCTTAACCCCCTGCTTCAGGCATTGCCTCAGGCGTGGCTTCGGGCGTTGCCTCGGGGGTGGCCTCGGGCGTTGCCTCGGGAGTGGCCTCGGGCGCCGCTTCAGGCGCCGCCTCGGGCGTGCTCGCCGGAGCGGGTTGCTCATTGGGCCGTTGCGCAAGATCAGAGTAGACGCCGTGAATGGCAGCCGCACCGGTCATTGCGATTAATAGCGGCGTTGTATAAACCAGCCCGCGAGATAGCTTTTTGAGTAGCTGTTGGCGTTCTTGATCAGACATGCGCGCTTGTTATACCTCGTTGCCGCGAATAAGAAGATAAATGGCAATGCAAAGCAGTGTAATGGGCAGTGCGATGCCACCGGCAGGGTGAGAATCTGAGGGCAAGGGATGCCATTGCCCCCAGTGCACCATAAAAATGGCCCCCAGCAGCAGAAGGCTGGCAGCAAAAGCGCCGATGCGGGTTAGCCAGCCACCCAGCAGCGCCCCCGCCAATAGACCAAGGCCCGTGGCAATTTCTGCTACGGCAAGCCAGGGCGCACCATCAATCAGGAATCGATTAAAACCCTGATAAAGCAACGCTATTGCCAATGGTGTTCGCAGTAACCACTGCCCAATCGCTGCTTGACGATCAAGCAACGGATCGCCGGTGTGAAGGGGTGCCCCCATGTTAAATGACCTCCAATTTTCGAGCGACAAGCGCCATACTTGACCCTCCATCTTACTCGTTCGAAAGAGGTTTGTCTGATGGCGCATCAGCGCAAGGTTTGGTTTCAAGGTGATTCACAGGGGAGCCAGAATCGGCTGTTTGCCGAGGCGCTGAGCCCTGATTTATGGCAACAAGGCTCCGCCTCAAATTGGCATGCAATTTGGCATACCGATATGCCGGCGCCAGAGGTGTTTGCTCAGGCCCCCGAGCACAGCTGGATTAATCATATTCCCGGCAATAATCACCTAACCGTAAAAAGCGCTTTGCACCAAACACTTGATGCGGCGCAAAAGCGGTGGGAATTAACGGATGTGTTTTGGCCTGAAACCTATAACCTGCCGGCAGAGCAAGAGGCGCTGCAGCAAGCGGCCGAACAAGCACCGGATACGGCGTGGATCGTCAAGCCCGCTAATGGCGCACGCGGAGAGGATATTCAGCTACTTGATACCCTCGATACCCTCCCGACGCAGGGTGATTGGGTGGTGCAGCGGTATCTTGATGCGCCGCATCTTTATCAAGGCCGAAAATACGTGCTGCGGCTTTACGTGTTGATTAGTGAGATTGATCCGCTGCGCATCTGGCGATTTGCAGAGGGGTCGGTCAAATTAGCGTCTATGCCTTACGCACCTGAGGAGCGAAAGAACCCCTACGTCTTTTTGACCAATCCGGATGTTAACGAGCGTAATGCCGAAGTCGGCGTGGAGTTTCTCTCATTAACGGACTATAGCGAATGGCTGAAAGCGCAAGGGCATGATGCCACTCGATTGCTTGGGCAAATTGATGATCTGATTGTGCGCACGGTTATGGCAGGTTGCGAGGCCATGCGGGCGCGCGCTCAAGCCATTGGCCCAATTGCTGCGCATACCTATGAGCTGATGGGGCTGGATTGCCTGATTGATGCACAGCTTAAGCCCTGGCTGCTTGAGTGTAATTTAAGCCCTTCGCTAGAAACCTGCGCGCGTCCGGAGCAGGGGGGTATTACCGAGGCAGCCATGAAAAAAGCGCTGATTGATGATTTGGTGGGGTTGCTTGGCCTGAATGGGCCGTTGCAATCCGGGCGCTATCGCTGCCTTTATCCAGCCGCAGACGCGCAGTCAAAATTTCACCAGTTGATTGCGCCAAGCTTAGCGGATCAGCAGGCGGCAGAGCAGGTGGTGGGGCAGCCACTGACACCGTCATATCAACCATGGAGGGTTGAGGAGGTGATTAAAAATGATCAGCTTTTTCTGATTTCTCATGCTACTGGTCAAGTATTTAGCTCTAACGAGACGGCCAGCTGGATATGGTTGCAGATGTGTGCGGGCACTGAGCCAGAAGAGATGGCCAAGCAGCTGGCCACACCGGCCACGTTGCCACAGGTGAGACAAGACATTTGGCGTACTTTAGGTGACTGGTCTCGGCAGGGATTGATCCGTCAAAATATGACAATTTGAAGAAAGCGATCGTTTTTGATTGCGCATACCGCTGGGCTCACGTATTGTCAAGTCAGGCATGTGTCATTGCGATGGCTTTGCTTGGCGGCTCAAACTGGGCTGTCCGAAGGGTAGCAACCGCTACTCGCTGTGTTAGACCTGTCCTCCTTGAATGGTTGACAGTGATTGATGAGATCTAGTGATGAAATCGATTTATGTGGGCAATTTGCCCTTCTCCGCCTCCGAAGACGAGGTGCGCGAGCTCTTCTCCGCCCATGGTGACGTTAAAGAAGTTCGTATGATTACCGACCGTGAAACGGGTCGGCCTCGTGGTTTTGGCTTTGTCCGTATGGACCCAGCCGAGGCAGATGCTGCTATCGAGGCCCTTAATGGGACTGAGCTCGATGGCCGGACGTTGCGCATTAACGAAGCGCAGGACCGCAAGCCCGGTGGCGGCGGTGGTGGCGGCGGTGGCGGTGGCCAACGTCGTTCTTGGTAATAGCCTAACCTAGGTTATCTAAAGCCCGTCACTGCTTAGCAGGACGGGCTTTTTCATATTTGGATGATTGTTCCCGATCACGAAAGACATCACCGCGCTTTCTTAGCAGCGGCCCAGCTGCGCTATCCTTGGCAGTTCCGTAACCGTGCGCGTAATGAAGTGGCAGAGCCTGTTGTTGTAGAGGTTGGCAGGGGCTGGCACCCATTACTTGAGCGTTTATTTGCAGATGTCGAACGGTTAGTTCCCGAGTCTCAACGCGGCATTTTTCGCTGGCAACGGCTGCGGGCCAATCAAGGTGCGCTGGAAATTCGCTTTGAGGGCGGTAAAGATCATGTGCTGCCCGCCATTCTGCGTGCGCGTGATGCCGCTGCGGTGTGTTGTGAGCACTGCGGTGCGCCTGGGCAAAGACTGGAAGTGGCCGGCCAGCATGCGGTGAGTTGCCCAAAGGCGTTTTTTGAACGACTGTTGGCGGTACATCCTGCAGATCCAGCGGGTGTTAGACGGTGGCTGAGCAGCCAGCCGGATGCACAAACCGATCACCCATCCCCCGCACTGATTGAATCAGCGTTACGAGAGGTGATGCCACCGTTGCCCATGCTAAATGGAGCACACCGGCAGCGGCTGCAGGGGGCATGGCCCATCTTACGGGCTGACTTTGGCGAGCGGCTGCGCAGCTTGCGCATTGCAGAGTTTGACCCGGCCTCAGGTAGTGGTGGCAGTTTGATTGCGGTGATGAGTGTTACTTGCGATGAAGCAGCGCATGCTACCGCGGTTAATCATTTAGCAAGAGCTGGCTTTAGTGATTTGCGCTTGCGCTTGGTGTCTTTGGCCGATCTGGAACAGCCAGCTTTAGCCAATGAGCCCTGGGCGTGCATGCTGGCATTAGAGGCCTCAGTCACCATCCCGCGTTATCAGCCCGGAATATAAACATCAAAACGGGTGCTCCGCCCAGTAATGCTGAAATTTGGCGGTGCCTGTCCTAGTGTGGGCGCTAGGCGTTGACGTTTGACAACCACTCGTTTGCTGGCGGCCTTTAGCGCGGCAGTCAGCAAGTTTTCGTTGTTTTGTTGTTGTTGCTCAAGCAGCTTTTCGAGCATTGCCAGCGGTTTGGCCGCGGCGGCTTTACGCCGGGCTGGGCGATACATGGGGTCTAAATAAACCGCATCTGCTGCCGGCCAGTCGCTTTGGTTGAGCCAGTCAACGGCCTCAGTCTGAATGAGTGTCAGTCTGCTTGTGATGTGATGGGCGCCTTCCTGCTCGGCTCTTTGCAGCCCGTCACGCAGTAATGCGGCCACAACAACCGATCGCTCTAGCATTGTCACGATAGCGCCATGGCTGGCGAGTACAAAGGCGTCATGACCAAGGCCAGCCGTTGCATCAACAATATGCAGTTTGGGCGCTTTGCCTATTCCGCAGGCGCGGACAATGGCTTCACGTGCCTGGCCATGCTGACGCAGTCGAAAGCCCTGCTTGCCTGCGGTGAAATCAACGCGCAAACGCTGTTTGGGTTGTTCGCTATCACAAAGTGCAAGACCAGTGGGGCTCAGCTGCAAGTATTGTCCGTTAACGGGCGCAGAATGCATAAGCGTAGCGCCCGTGCGCTGGGCAATCTCAAATCCGCGTTGTTGGCTTATCTCAGGGGTAATAACCAGAGAAATTGCCATTGAATTTACACAAATTATGGGTCACCTGTTTGTCGCCTTTTGCCGCAGTGCCGTATGATCTCATGACCTTGAGTATTAAGGCGATTAGAACAATGAATGATTCAGTAGAAATAGATGCCAACGAGCTAACCCGGTCACTGTCTGAAATTGCGGGTCGAAGCCAACAGTTGGTGGCAGATTTCCTCTCACGGCAACAGTCGGGAGAGCAGGTATCAATGGACGATGCACTGCATATGAGCAAGTTGTTCACTGACCTTTATACCCGATTGATGTCTGACCCGGTTCAACTGGCCCAGGCGCATATGGCGTTTTGGCAGGACTATATGACGCTCATGCAGAATTCAACGCTGCGTATGATGGGCGTAGACAGCGACCCCGTGCGGCCTGCCGATGATCGAGATAAGCGGTTTGCTCACGACTCTTGGGACGACAACCCGTTTTTTGATTTTGTGAAGCAGTCTTATCTGCTAACTGCTGATTATCTGCATAGCACAGTAGATCGTGCCGAAGGGTTAGATGATAAAACCCGGCGGAAAATTGATTTCTATACCCGTCAGTTTGTGAGTGCGACCTCGCCGAGTAACTTCTTGGCAACCAACCCCGAGGTGCTTGAGCTTACCGTGAAAACCCGCGGTCAAAACCTGATCGATGGGTTGAACAAGCTGCTAGAAGACTTAGAGCGAGGCAACGGCCGATTAAAAATCCGCCAGACGCACCCAGAAGCCTTTGAAGTGGGCAAAGATCTTGCTATCACCCCTGGCAAAGTGGTGTACCGCAATGAGCTAATGGAGCTGATTCAGTACAGCCCCCAAACTGAAGAAGTTGCTCGACGGCCGCTGCTTTTTGTGCCGCCTTGGATTAACAAGTACTACATTTTGGATCTCAAGCCAAAGAACTCGTTTGTGAAGTGGCTAGTCGATCAGGGCTTTACCGTGTTTGTTATCTCTTGGTGCAACCCCAGCGCTGAGCTGGCAGAAAAGCAGTTTGAAGATTACATGCATCAAGGGCCTCTGGCCGCACTTGATGCCGTTGAACAGATTGTTGGCGAGCGCGATGTCAACATGATCGGCTATTGCTTGGGCGGTACGTTGCTTGCCTCAACGCTGGCGTGGATGGCCGATAAAGGGGTAGAAGGGGTGCATAGCGCCACTTTCCTGACTACCCTGCTCGATTTTGAAAGCCCCGGCGAGTTAGAAGTCTTTATCGACGAAGAGCAGCTGGAGACGTTAGAGCGGCAGATGAATGAAAAAGGCTTTTTGGCTGGGCCGCAAATGGCAGCCACCATGTCTAGCCTAAGGTCGAACGATCTCATTTGGTCATTTTTCGTGAATAACTATTTAAAGGGCGAGGATCCATTCCCCTTTGATTTGCTGTTCTGGAATCAAGACGCAACGAATATGCCAGCCCGCATGCATGCGTTTTACCTACGCAATATGTATCTTGAAAATAAGCTGCGTGAGCCTGGCGGTATTCAGCTGGATGGCGTTGATATCGATTTGAGTAAGGTCAAAGTGCCCAACTACTTTGTCTCGGCCAAAGAAGACCATATTGCGCCTTGGCACGCCTGCTATACGGGCGCGAAGTTGCTGGGTGGCCGTGGTCGCTTTGTGCTGGGTGGATCCGGGCATATCGCTGGCGTCATTAATCCGCCCGAAAAGCAAAAGTACGGTTATTGGACAAATTCACGCCGCCCCAAAGATCCAGAAGCATGGCTTGCCAATGCCGAGCAGCATGAGGGCTCTTGGTGGCTGGACTGGGTTGATTGGTTAAAGCCAAAACGTGGTGGCAGCGTGCCAGCGCGCGAGCCTGGCGGCGGGGTATTGAAGCCATTGGCTGATGCGCCCGGGCAGTACGTGAAGGAAAGCCATGATGGCCGATAAGACACCCCAGGTGGGGATTGTCATGGGGAGCCGCTCCGACTGGGAAACGATGGCGCATGCGGCTCGCCAGTTGACTGATTTTGGTATTGAGCATGAGTGCAAGATTGTATCGGCACACCGCACGCCTGCCTGGATGGCAGAGTATGCGGCAACAGCTGAGTCGCGGGGTTTGGTGGCCATTATTGCGGGCGCAGGTGGCGCGGCCCATCTGCCGGGCATGCTCGCTGCGCAAACACCCGTGCCCGTGCTCGGGGTGCCGGTGCAAAGTCGCGCCCTAAAAGGCATGGATTCGCTTTTATCCATTGTGCAAATGCCAGCCGGGGTGCCGGTGGCCACATTTGCAATCGGCGAGGCGGGCGCCCGTAATGCGGCCTTATTTGCCGCTGCTATCCTCGCACGCTTTGACTCGGCCGTGGCCGATGCGCTGAATCACTTTCGCGCGGCGCAAACGCAACGGGTAATGGAGGACGAGCTGCCTTGAGCAAACCGATTCTGCCGGGGGCAACAATCGGCATTTTAGGCAGTGGTCAGCTCGGTCGAATGCTGGCTCAAAGTGCGCGGCAAATGGGCTATCGAGTCTTTACGCTATCACCAGAAAAAGATTCACCCACCGGGCAGATCGCCGATTGTGAGGTTGTGGCGGATTATGCAGACCTTGATGCCATTGAGCAGTTTGCCCAATCCGTTGATGTGGTGACCTTTGAGTTTGAAAACGTAGCGTCTGAGGCAACAGCGGTGGCGGCAAGGCATGCCCCGGTGCGCCCTGATGGGCAAGTGCTGCACATCACGCAAAATCGGTTACGTGAAAAGCAGGCGCTTTCTTCGGCCGGATTGCCACTCACACCGTTTGTGCCGGTATCTGATTTGGCATCGCTAACTGAAGCGATTGCTACCCTAGGTTGCCCAGCGATCCTGAAAACGGCTGGGTTTGGTTATGATGGCAAAGGCCAAGTTCGCATTAACCAACCAGCAGAGGCGCAATCGGCCTGGGCAGGCATCGGGGAACAGCCAGCCGTGCTGGAGCAGGTGGTTGATTTTGAGCTTGAGCTATCGGTTGTTGCTGCCCGTGGGCTTAATGGCCAAGTGGTTGATTATGGGCTAATTGAGAATCGGCACAGTCAGCATATTTTGGATTTATCGATTGCTGATTTGCCGCTATCAGCCACCCAAACAGCCGCCGCCCGTGAAATTGCCCATGGTGTGCTCGAAACGCTTGGCGTGGTGGGCGTGCTTTGTGTGGAGATGTTTCTGACTAAAAGCGGCGATCTGCTCATTAACGAGGTGGCGCCGCGGCCGCATAACTCCGGGCATTTGACGATAGAAGGCTGTGCCACCAGCCAGTTTGCCCAGCAACTGCGTGCCGTTTGTGGGCTTCCACTGGGTGATACAACACGACATTCTGCGGTGGCAATGGCCAATTTGCTTGGCGATTTATGGCAGATCGATGGCAAGCCACAAACGCCTGATTGGTCACAGGCATTGGCAAATTCATGCGTTAATTTACATTTGTATGGTAAGGCAGAGCCGCGTCCGGGACGAAAGATGGGCCATATCACCGCTTTAGGGGCAACGCGTGAAGAAGCAGCGCAAAACGCATTAGCAGCGCGCGCTGCGCTGACATCTCATTAACTAAAAAGAGTATTTCCATGTGGTTTCGCAATCTTTGCGTTTATCAGCTTGCTGATGCGTTCGCGTTAAGTTCTGAGCAGTTGGAGTCACGCTTAGCAGGAGCGGCATTTCAACCCGTTGGTCCGCATGACCCTGAAACTCGGGGCTGGGTGTCGCCGCTAAGCACCGGGGGTGAGCTACTTGCGCATGTGGCGGGCACACAAATGATGATGTGCTTGCAAACTGAAGTGCGGGTGCTGCCGGCAGCCGTCGTTAAAGAAAATGTCGAGCAACGTGCTGAGGAGCGTGAAGCGGCAATGGCAAGGCCCTTAGGCAAGCGCGAGCGCACCCGGCTTAAAGAAGAAGTGACCATGGATCTGTTGCCTCGAGCGTTTACAAAGCGGCGAAAAACCTATGGCTACTTTGATATGGAGAATCGCTGGCTGGTGGTGGATGCGAGCAGCTGGAAAGAGGCGGAGATATTTACCGAAGACCTGCGCGCAGCGCTAAGCAGCTTGCCATTGCGGCCGCTGCAAACGGATTCAGCACCGCATCAAGTTATGACAGAGTGGCTGGCACATGATCGGTTTCCAAGTGATTTAGAGCCAGGCGAGGAAGCGGTTTTTGAAGACCCGCGCAGCGAAGGCGCTGAAATTAGCTGCCGTCGACAGGATTTAAGAAGTAACGAAATCCGTGCCCATATTAAGGCGGGTAAGCGGGTTAAGCGGCTGGCGATTGCCTGGGATCAGCGCCTTGAAGCGGTGATGGATACGGATTTATCGATTAAACGGCTGCGCTTTGCCGATTTGGTGCAATCCGAAAGTGGTGATCGGGAGGCCGAAACCCCGGCAGAGCGCTTTGATGCTGATTTTGTCATGATGACTGGCGAGCTAGCGCGCTTTATCCCGCGCCTGCTGGCATGGTTTAGCTAATCTTTATTCTATTTAGTTATATACATAGCATAAATAATTCCTTTTCATTGTTAACGATGCGGGTAGCCTACGGGGCAATCTTTCTGAATAACTGGAGTGGTTCAATGAATAAGGTAAAGGCTGTGTTCGCTGCCTTGGCATTGTTTGTTTCTGGGGGCGCCGTATTGGCTGCACCAGCGGTAACGCCGTTGGTCGATAGCGCATGGTTAGCCGACAACTTACAGGCCGATAATCTTGTCATTATTGACGTGCGCAGCGGCATCGACGGTACGAATGCGGAAGGTTTTGCCGCCGGTCATATTCCAGGCTCCGTTTACGCAAGCTACACCGATGGTGGGTGGCGGACCAGCGTTAATGGCGTGCCTGGCATGACACCGGGCGTTGAAGATCTGCAAACCTACATTCAAAGCTTGGGTGTGAGTAATGATGACGCAGTGGTCATTGTGCCAGCTGGCGTCGGGTCAACTGACTTCGGTAGTGCTGCCCGAGTGTATTGGACCTTTAAGCTGTTGGGGCATGATGCGGTGGGTATTCTCAACGGCGGCTTGAAGGGTTGGGTTGATGCAGGTGGCGAGCTAGCAACCGGTCAGACTAACGCCACCGCGGGTAACTTTACGGCAAACCTGCGCCCAGAGCTTTTGGTGAGCGCAGAGCAGGTGCAAGCTGGCATCAATGGCGGCTCACAGTTGGTAGATGCCCGGCCGGCTGCGCAGTTTCGTGGTGAAGCGAAACATCCGGCATCAGCAAACGCGGGCACCATCCCCGGTGCGGCCAGTTTAGAAGAGCATCTGTTAGTGCAGGAAGGCTCTTCGAACTTTGTGGATGCCGCCGAGGTATCCCGTCTGGTCGACGCTGCGGGTATTGATGGCAGCGAGCCAGTCGTTTCCTTCTGCAATACCGGCCATTGGGCGGCGACTGTATGGTTTGCGCTATCTGAGGTGGCCGGGCTAGAGAGCGTGGCAATGTACGATGGCTCGATGACAGAGTGGACGCAGGATGCTAATCGGCCCTTGGTGGCGGGTCAGCAAGCGCTTAGCGACCTGTTGAACTAGGGATAAGAGCTCACGCATGTCAACGCTGGCTGAAGCCATCAATGGAGAACGCCCTGCAAGTGCCAAGCGCCTGCAGGGCGATCGCTTTGTTTTAACCGTCGTTGGCATTGCGGCTTTGGTGCTTGGCGTGCTGATTTGGCAGCAGGCATCAGCGCAGTTTGTGGCGCTATTTTTAATTGGTGGCGGCTTGGGCGTTGCCCTGTATCACGCTGCCTTCGGATTTACCGCTGGGTGGCGTAACTATATTGTTAAACGCCGCAGCCGTGGGCTGCGCGCTCAGCTGATTTTGCTGGCCGTCTCTTCCGTGCTCTTCATTCCTGTGGTTGCCAGTGGCTTAGCCAATGGCGCAATCGCACCAGTGGGTGGTTTTGTGATTGTTGGCAGCTTCTTGTTTGGCGTGGGAATGCAGCTTGGCGGGGGTTGTGGTTCAGGCACTCTATTTACCGTAGGTGCTGGCAATCGGCGCATGTTAATAACCCTAATCGCGTTTATTGTGGGTTCGGTGCTTGGCACCATCCATTTACCCTGGTGGCTGGCTGGGCCCAATATCGGCGCCATCGATTTAGCGCAATCGCTGGATCCGGTCGGCGCGATTTTATTGCAAGTTTCCGTGTTGTTGGCGCTCGTTTGGGTGGTGGTTAATGTTGAGCGTGAGCGGCATGGCTCGGTTGAGCGGCTGTTTGTGCGCCCAGATGGCCCCTGGTGGGTCACTTTAATTGGTGGTGGTTGGCCGCTGATTTGGGGCGTAATTGCGCTAGCCGGTCTAGGGCTAGCCACTTTATTGATTGCTGGCCAGCCATGGGGTATTACGTTTGCCTTTGCGGTATGGGGTGCTAAGGCCCTAGCAGCAGTGGGTGTTGATATGAGTCAGTTTGAATACTGGAGCTGGCCGTATCCTGCCCGTGTGCTGCGTGAAAGCGTATTAGTGAATGTAACTTCCGTGATGAACTTTGGGCTGCTGTTAGGGGCAATGTTGGCCGCTGGGTTGGCGGGCCGGTTTAATGCGGGTAGTCAAAATCGCCTTGGGCTTTTAAATGTGAGTGCGGCCATTATTGGCGGGTTGCTGATGGGTTATGGCGCAAGATTAGGTTTTGGCTGCAATATCGGTGCATTCTTTAGCGGTATTGCAACGGCAAGTCTGCATGGCTGGGTTTGGCTGGTCTTTGGTTTTCTCGGCTCCATTATGGGTGTTGCCCTGCGACCTCGCTTTGGTATGGATAACTAATCATGAATGCTGAAAAACCACGCTACAGCCGAATCAATTTGGTGGTTACCTTGGTAATTTTGATTCTGCTGGTTGTACTCGATCACTGGTCCTCAGTTAGCGGGTAACTGCTCAGCCGGCGTGCCCTCCAAATCAGGCTCATGCCAATTAGAGTGCCCGCGGCAACAAGAAAAAACGTTTTTGTGTAGCTGCCAATCAGTGGCTGCATTAGGGTAAAGACCGTTGGCCCCACCATCACGCCAGCAAACGTGACAAAAAGTGCGCCGCCCGAAATGCGCGCAACGGCGCCGGCTGGCGCGGCGCGAGCAACCTCTGACAAATAAACCCCGTTCCAGCTGAGGGCACCAAAGCTAAATAGGCAGAGCGCCGCTGTGATCAGCCAAATAGGCCATGCCTGGGTCATTTGCGTAACGAGAAGGCTGCCTGAGAGCGAAACGCTATTCACTAAGAGTAAGGCGATCAGCCCATTGCCAATAGCATCGGCAATCCAGCCCCAGAGCATGCGCCCAATAACCCCAACCACCTGCACGATCGCAAGAATAACCCCGGCATGCACCAATGAAAGGTGGATGTCCTCGACGAGCAAGGTGACGGTAAAAACGGTTAAGCAGAGCTGCGAGGCACTAAAGAAAAATGACGCAATAGCGAGTAGTCGCAGTGGCTGGTGCCGCCAAACGAGCATAAGGTCAGCAAATGGTGCAGCCTGCCATGTTGTTGTCCGACGCCGATCGCCATCCCATTGGTGACGCCGTCGCTGCAATAAAATTAATCCCAGTACAGCGGGTATCACCACGCTAATCACCGCCACACGCCAGCCATAGGCAACAGCCAAGGCGGGCGCTACGGCACCGGCTAGCATGCCGCCCAGTGGAACACCGGTTTGTTTAATACCAAAGACCAGGCCGCGCCGATTTTTGTCGGTAAAGCGCACTAGTAGGTGGGAGGCCGCGGGATTGGTGAGGCCATATCCAAGCCCCATTAGCACGCTAGAGAATACAAACAAGGGCAACGTACCGATCGCCATTAATGCCGCGCCGGTGGCGAGTAAACCTAAAGCAACTTGGGTGGTGCGGCAGGCACCTAGCCGCTGATTAACGCCACCACCCGTTAAAGATGCCAGCATAGCGCCAAAGTAGAGCAGGCTGATTTGAATGCCGATTAATGAAGGGGATACCTCAAGCGCAACGCCAATTGCAGGTGCAATTGCAGCCGGAAATACGGCCACCATTGCTGCAAAGGTCAGCGCACCGGTCGTTGCGATCAGTACGCCGGTTGTATCAGATTTTGCCTGATCTTCCATAAGTAAAACTGATTGTTTGCCCTAGTTTTTGTGCAAATAGCGGCATAGCATGGTAATGCATGACTACACTTGACCCCATCATGCGTTATTCCGCATTCAATTTGTTCAAACAGGGCCTGCGTGGTCATCGCGGCTGGCCGCTTGCATGGCGTGCACCCACGCCAGCCAAACATTATGACGTGATTATCATCGGCGGGGGCGGTCATGGCCTGGCAACTGCCTATTATCTGGCCAAAAATCATCGCGTCGGGCGTATCGCTGTTTTAGAAAAAGGCTGGATTGGCGGTGGCAATACGGGGCGCAACACCACAATTGTTCGCTCCAATTACATGATTGGCAGTAATGTCGACTTTTATGAATGGTCAATGAAGCTCTGGGAAGGGCTGTCTCAAGATCTAAATTTTAACGTCATGCTCTCCCAGCGTGGGCAATTTAACTTGGTGCATAGCGATGCCCAAGTTGATGCCGCGCGCAGACGGGGGAATGTGATGCGCGCCCATGGTATCGACGCCGAGTTGCTTGATGCACAGGCGGTGCAGGAGGCGTTGCCGCAACTAGATTATCGCGACTCGGCGCGTTTTCCGATTTATGGAGCGCTTTATCAAGGCCGCGCAGGCACTGCACGACATGATGCTGTGGCATGGGGCTATGCGCGTGCAGCTGATCGTTTAGGTGTGGATATCATTCAAAACTGTGAAGTCAGCGGCTTTGAATTCTCAGGTGAGCGAGTGGTGGGTGTGAAAACAAACTTGGGCACCATCGGCGCAGGGCGCGTGGGGGTGGCGGTTGCCGGCAACTCAGGGCGCCTAGCGCAAATGGCCGGGTTTGAGCTACCCATCGAAAGCCATATTTTGCAGGCGTTTGTTAGTGAGTCAATCAAACCTTGCCTCGATCATGTGGTGGGTTTTGGCGCTGCGCATTTTTATATCAGTCAGTCTGACAAGGGTGGCTTGGTATTTGGGGGCGATCTGGATGGTTATAACTCGTATGCCCAGCGCGGCAACATGCCGATCTTGCGTGATGTGATTTCAAGTGCGGTTGCCCTAATGCCCCAAGTCTCTCGATTACGCTTGCTGCGGCATTGGGGGGGTGTAATGGATATGACCATGGACGGCAGTCCAATTATTGGCCCCACGCCTGTCGATGGCCTTTTTCTTAACGGTGGCTGGTGTTACGGCGGGTTTAAGGCAACGCCAGCCTCAGGCTGGTGTTTTGCCCATTCGCTGGCCAATGGTGGGCATCATCCGCTGGCAACCGACTTTACGCTAGAGCGTTTTGAAAAAGGACTAACGCTCGATGAAAAGGGTATGGGGCCTCGCCCCTGGGCGCATTAGGAGCCACTGAGTATGCGAATTACCTGTCCTTATTGTGGCCAGCGAGACTTGGCCGAGTTTGCCTACGGCGGTGATGCAACTCAGCCGCGGCCTGATGAAGCAGATTTAGATGCGGAGCGTTGGGCGCAATACGTCTTTTCACGCAAGAATCCGCGAGGCTGGCATCAAGAGTACTGGCAGCATCTGCATGGCTGCCGAGCTTGGCTTCAGGTAACTCGAAATACCGCAACCCATGAAATCGCAGAGGTGGGGTTACCCCATGGCCAATAGACTGCCTAACGCGATAGGTATTGATACCGATAGCCCGATTGAATTTAGCTTCAATGGCCGCCGCTATACGGGGCTGCAGGGCGATACATTAGCGTCGGCATTATTAGCGAATCATCAGCGGATAATTGGGCGGAGCTTTAAATATCATCGCCCACGCGGCATTTTAAGCATTGGTAGCGAAGAGCCCGCAGCACTGGTTACTCTTGGCACCGGTGCTCAAGCCGAGCCCAATACCAAAGCAACAACGGTCATGCTTAGGCAGGGCATGGCGGCATCTTCACAAAACTGCTGGCCATCACCCCGTTTTGATTTGATGGCCATTAATGGGCTGTTTGCGCCCTTTTTTGTGGCGGGGTTCTATTACAAAACATTTATGCGCCCAGCCAGTGCCTGGGAGCCGCTTTATGAGCGGGTGATTCGGCGTGCTGCTGGATTGGGCAAAGCACCTGATGGGCCAGATCCTGATCGGTATGGGCAAATCGAGGCAAGCTGTGATGTGCTTGTGATTGGTGGTGGAGCGGCGGGTTTAGAGGCTGCGCGCACGGCCGCAGCAACCGGTGCCGATGTAATGGTTGCTGAGGAGCGTGCCTGGTTTGGTGGTCAGCTTGCCTTAGCGCCCGCGTTAGTGAATGGACAGGCAGGGCAGGATTGGGTGGAGCAGACCGTTCGTGAGCTCGAAGGCCAGCCCAATGTCCGTTTGCTTAAAGAAACCGCTGCCTACGGCCTTTATGATGACAAAGTTGTTGGGTTGATTGAGACGGTAGCAAGTGATGCGCCATCCGGTGCGCGTCAGCGTAGTTGGGTTGTTCGCCCGAAACAGGTGATTTTTGCAACCGGTGCCATCGAGCAGCCACTCGCCTTTGTGGGCAACGACCTGCCGGGCGTGATGTTAGCCGGCGCTGCGCTGGGTTATGCGTTTCGTTTTGGCGTTGCACCCGGCAAGGCGGTGTTATTGGCGGGTGGCGATGAGCAAATTGTGCAAACCGCTTTGTCACTCAAGCAACTCGGCGTTCATGTGGTGGGCGTTGTTGATTCGAGACAGACACCGCCTAGCGACGGGATGGCTAGGCTTGCTGATGCCGGCATTCCTTACCACGTAGGGTGCGTGATTGGGCGTGCTCGTGGCTGGCAGTCAGTTGCTGGTGCTGAAATTGTGCCGCTGGAAGGAACCGCGGCAAGAATGAATGAGCGGCAGTCGGTTCGCTGCGACACAGTGGCAGTTTCAGGCGGTTGGCAGCCGTCTGTGCATTTGCAATGTCATTTAGGCGGACGCCCTGGGTTTGATCAGACGCATGGCATTTTTCTGCCGCCTGAGCTTGGCGAGGGGTTTCAGACGGTTGGCCGCGCGGCGGGTGTCATCAACGATGGAGACTGGGGCCCGGTGGATCGTCTGCGCGTTTTCCCAGCCGCCGGTGGGGGAAAACGATTTATTGATTGGCAACATGATGTAACGGTTGAAGATGTTGAGCTGGCTTATCGTGAAGGCTATCGCTCCGTTGAGCACTTAAAGCGTTACACCACCCTTGGTATGGGGACTGACCAAGGGAAGACATCGAATATTCTTGGTTTGCATGCCCTTGCCACAGTGCTCGGCAGTTCGGTAGCAGAGGCGGGTACAACAACCTTTAGGCCTCCGTATATTCCCATTACCTTCGGTGCGCTTACCGCCGCGGAGCGCGATCGGGATTTTCGGCCCGTGCGTCGCGCCCCAGCCGAAGCTGCGCATCGCGCCTTAGGGGCTGAGATGATCACCGCTGGCTTGTGGTATCGGCCTCGGGTCTATCCACAACCGGGTGAGTCTGCGGCCCATGCTGTTCGCCGTGAAGCGGCGCAGGTTCGTGCCACGGTGGGTGTTGTTGATGTTTCTACGCTTGGCAAAATTGCCCTGGTTGGGCCAGATGCGCCTGAAGTGGTTAATCGGCTGTATGCCAACGGGATGAAAACGCTACCGCCCGGTAAGGCCCGTTATGGCTTAATGCTCAGAGACGATGGCTTGATCATGGATGATGGCACGGTAGCGCGATTCGATACAGATCGTTATTTGTTAACAACGACCACCGCAAACGCTGCTTTGGTTCTGTCGCATATTGAGTTTTTGCTTGAGACGGCTTGGGTGGATTTGCAAGCAATGGCAATTAGCGTTTCTGATCATTGGGCGGCTTTCGCCATTGCTGGGCCACAGAGTCGTGCGGTGGTACAGGCGCTGCTGCCAGAAGAAGACTTAAGTGCCGAGGCACTGCCCTTTCTTGGCGTTAGAGAAACCCTGTTTGAGGGGAAAGATTGCTTGGTTATGCGCAATAGCTATTCTGGTGAGCTTGCCTTTGAGGTGTATGTGACGGCAGATCATGGCCTTCGCTTGTGGGAGCAAATTTTGCAGGTTGGGCAGGCTTATTCCATTACGCCCTATGGCACCGAGGCAATGGCCACACTGCGCATCGAAAAAGGGCATATTGCCGGGCCTGAATTGGATGGACGAGTAACCGCGGATGATGTGGGGTTGGCGCGAATGGTGGCCCGCCGTAAGCCGTGTGTGGGACAGGCACTTCGCCACCGGCCAGGGCTGCAAAAGCCCAATCGGCCGCGGTTGGTGGGCTTGCTGCCGATGGATTCTCAGGCGCCGCTGAAGGCGGGCAGCCTATTGCGGCCAATTGGCGCGCAAGAGGGTGGTGATGCGATTGAAGGCCATGTCACCTCAGTCACATTTAGCCCTGCAATGGATTCAATGATTGCTTTGGGCATGCTGACGCGGGGCGATGCTCGGCATGGCGAAATAATTGAGATCTGGGATGGGCTTGCTAATCAAACATTCACCGTAAAGGTGGTGCCGCCTGTTTTTGTTGATCCGCAAGGGGAGCGGTTGCATGGGTAAGCCTGATCAGGAACTGACCTTGCGTGAACAGCCTATTGTGGGTGCCTGGGTGGTCGAGTCGCCAGCAGATGATCGTGCGTTTCAGCAGATCAGCGACGTGCTCGCCATTCGGCTGCGTCCAACCCGGTACTATGTTGTGACAAATAGTGCGCAGGCTGCCGCTGAGTTACCCGCCCTGTTTGCTGCGCCTATGGTTATCGCCTGTAGCCAGCAGCGCACTTGGTTTGTACTTGAAGGCCCGTCAGTGCGAACCATGCTGGATCGGCTCACGCCAATTGATTTGCGCGCTACAGCCTTTCCTAACGGTGCCACGGCTTCTGGGCAGATTGGCCAGATTGATGTCATGCTGCATGCGCGCGCCGACGGCGCCTTTGATTTATTCCCTCTGCGTAGTTATGCCGAAGCGCTGGCGCAGACGCTGCCTGGTCGCTTACGATTGGTAAGATAGGCAAAGCCAGAATAAGGATGCCATAGCATGGCCAAAGACGGCCCCAAGGCGGGGTTGAGTGATTTGCGTGCATTAGAGATTTTCGTCAGTGTTGCTGAGTCGGGCAGTATGACGGCAACTGCACGGCGCCTAAACATGTCGCAATCGGGTGTCTCTCAGGTTATCCGTCAGCTTGAACAAGCGCTTGGCGTACCTTTATTAGATCGCAGCGTAAGACCAACCGCACTGACCCACCCTGGGCATGAGCTTCATCACCGCGCCAGACGCTTATTGGCTGCCGCCGCCGATGCCGCGCAGGCAGTACGGCGCGCTGCCAATGTGGGTGAAGCCAAGCTGCGCATCGGCTTGGTTGATTCGCTTGCCGTTAACGTTGGCCCCGCACTGGCAACCAGGCTGCGCGAGGCGGGCGGTGGGTGTCTGCTGTTATCAGGACAGTCACTGAGCCATGTGGATGGGCTAAGGCGGCGTGAGCTGGATTTAGTGATTACCAGCGACACCAGTCTGGTTGAGCAGGAAGGCATTGCCGCTGAGCCGCTGTTAGCAGAGCCGATGGTCCTGGTTCTACCAGCAGATTACCCGCATGCCGATGAAGGGCTAGAGCGTATAGTGGCCGATCTTGAATTGGTGGCTTATAGCGAGCGTGCGGCATTATCACGACAAGTTGCCCTGCATCTCAGTCGGCTCCGCTTGCAGCCAAGGTGTAATTTGGCCTTCGATTCCACCGATTCGGTTTTTACGATGGTTGGCGCCGGGCTGGGTTTTGCCGTGACGACACCGCTGTGTCTGCTGCAGGGGCGCGAGCGGCTACGCCATGTTCAGATCGTGCCGCTGCCCGGGCCGGTGGTAAAACGCCATCTCTCGGTGGGGTATCACGTGGGTGAGTTTGATGTGCTGGCCAAAGAGATGGTGAGCGTTTGCAGAGCGGCACTGCGCGCTGATGCCCTGCCAGCGCTTCAGCCACTGGGCGCTTGGCTAACCCGAGATTTTTGGCTGGGCGATTAGCCTAGCCCGCGTGAGTTAGCCCGGCAATCAACCGCTCTGTATTACTCGCTAAGCTATCGTAATGATAGCCGCCCTCCTGAATAACCACCGTTGGCAGGTTTAATTGGGCAATTTGGCTGCCCAGCTGCTGGATATCATCGGGTTCGACGCCAATTTTGGCCTGCGGATCTTCTCGATAGATATCAAAGCCATTACAAAAAACAAAGGCATCTGGCGCAAACAGTTTGATTGCGTTTAATGCCTTATCGAGCTGACGATAAAAAGCCGCGGGCCCTGATCCATGGGGTAGAGGCAGGTTTAAGTTGTAACCCATGCCTTCACCCGTGCCGCGCTCATCTTCAAAGCCCGTTACGACAGGGTAGAAGTTGGTGGGGTCACCATGAATCGATATATAAAGGACGTCTGCGCGATCATAAAAGATCTCTTGAATGCCCTGACCATGATGCACGTCGGTATCTAAAATTGCGATGCGCGGAAAACGCGCCTGCAACGCTTCAGCGGCAATGGCGGCGTTATTGAGATAACAAAAGCCGCCGGCGGCATCCCGCCTTGCGTGGTGGCCTGGTGGGCGGCACAGCGCAAAGCTCATGTTTTCGCCTTTAACCACTTCATCAGCAGCGCTGACAGCGCATTGTGCTGACCAATACGCGGCCTCCCAAGTATGTTCTCCCACTGGGCAGCTGCCATCGGCCAGATAACACGCAGCCTCAGCCAAAATACCGCGCAGGTTGTTGGGTGAGCGAACAAAAATATTAGAAATAACCTCGTTACCCCAATCCTCGGGCATGCTTGTCCATTCTGCATGACAGGCCTGCAAGAACCGCAGATAGCCTAAGTCATGTACCCGGTTGATTGGCCGCATGCCGTGATCTGCTGGGGTTTGCGTGACGATGCCGGTGCTCTCAAGACCCGTTCGAATGTGACCAGTGCGCTCAGGAATTTCCTGCGGTGCGCGCATTTGGCCCCGCGTAAAATAGGTGCGCGGGTGATGTAAGTCTTGCCGAGGATCAAAGAATGCTTTCACGATAATTACTTCCTGCAAAAAGGTGGCGCGCCCGACAGGAGTCGAACCTGTGACCTTCGGCTTCGGAGGCCGACGCTCTATCCAGCTGAGCTACGGGCGCACGGGCAGAATTGTACAACAGTTTTCGCTTATCAGCATTGTCGCTATACTTTGCAGAATTGAATTTTAATGGTGAGGGTAGCTTAGTGAGCGCAGAGCAGGATAACGTTTTCATTCGTAACTTTGCGATGGTGATTGGGGCACTGCTCGGAGTCACAGTATTTTTAATTCTGATCGCGAATGTTTTTTTTGGAACTGATAACCCCGAGCGGGCCGCCCTTGCCCAAGAGCGTGCGCAACAAAATATGAATCCGCTTTACTCTGTGCGGCTGACGGGTGATCCAGCGCCGGTTATGGCTGGTGCCGATTCAGCCGCAGAAGATGATGGCGTGATGGAAGTGCGCAGTGGTGAGCAGGTAGTGCAGGCTGTTTGTATTGCCTGTCATCAAGGCAATTTCATGAACGCACCGGGTGTTGGCGATGCCGAAGGGTGGTCAGCGCGCATCGGCCAGGGTTGGGCCACGCTAATTGAGCATACGGCGCAAGGCTACGGCAATATGCCTGCCCAGGGTGCCAGTGCCACTGAAGAAGAGATTCGTGCGGCCATTGAGTGGATGGTGGTTACAGAAACGGGATTAGAGATCCCCGAGTCTTAGATTCATTCGATAGCCCACGGCCTCAGCAACATGATGGGGCTGTGGGGTCTTCTCGCCTTCTAAATCTGCAATCGTGCGAGTCAGCCGTAGGCATCGGTGCCAGGCTCTTGCCGTGAGGTTGAATTGATCGCTGGCTCGACGGAGCACGGCCATTGCGGCAGGGCTTAGGGGGCAGCTTGCCTTTAGTGCCTGATTATCCAGCAGGGCCGCGGGTACGCCATCACGTGCCATTTGTACCGATCGTACTCGACTGACGCGGTTGCGAACGGTTGTGCTGTTCTCTGCCACGTCTAAGTCTTCCAGCTCCGCGGCCTTTACGCGTGCCACATCAACCTGAAGATCAATCCGATCTAGCAATGGGCCACTCAGCTTGGCGCAATATTGTCTGACTTTATTATCAAGACATTTACATAACCCGTTTTGATCACCCCTATAACCACAGGGGCAGGGGTTCATGGCGGCCACTAACTGAAAATTGGCTGGGTAAGTCATATGATGGCGGGCCCGCGTGATATGAATGACCTGGCTTTCTAACGGCTCGCGTAGCGCCTCAAGGGCAGCACGTGGAAATTCTGGTAGCTCGTCGAGAAATAAAACGCCATGGTGCGCTAGAGAGATTTCACCGGGGCGTGGCTTAGCACCACCCCCAGTTAGCGCCGTGGACGTGGTGGTGTGGTGAGGGCGCCTAAAAGGGCGTTGCCCCCATTGGTTGGCGTCATACCCACCCTGGGCAATCGATTGAATCGTAGCGCTCTCTAGGGCCTCTTCAGTGGTCATCGCTGGCATAAGCCCCGGGAGTCGACTGGCCAGCATGGTTTTGCCACTACCGGGTGGTCCACGAAACAAAAGGCTATGGCCCCCCGCTGCGGCTAGCTCTAGTGCACGTCTAGCGCGGTGTTGACCACGCACATCACTCAAATCCTCCATAACTACCGCGGGTGTTTGAATAAAACCAGGATCAGCAGTGACCAATGGTAACGGTGCACTACCGCGCAAATGTGAAATCACCTCTGCCAGGCTTTCAGCGCTGTGAATTTTTCCATGAGCCAGTGCGGCCTCGGCGGCATTGGCATTGGCAACAATCAAGGTTTCATTGGCATGTTGGCTATGTGCTGCGATGGGTAGGATCCCATGGATGGGACGCAATGCTCCGCTGAGTGCTAGCTCTGCGCTAAAAAGCGTGTTTGTGATGGCATCTGCTGGTAGCTCGCCAACGGCCATTAAGATGCCAATGGCAATGGCTAAATCAAATCGCGCCCCGTCTTTCGGTAAATCCGCCGGCGCAAGGTTAATGGTGACCCGCCGTGGCGGGAATCGGTAACCACTATTCTCTAGGGCGCCACGAACGCGGGCACGAGCCTCTCGCACCGCGGCATCCGGTAACCCAACAATTGACATGGAGGGCAGGCCGCCCCCGAGATGAACTTCAACATTGATCTTGGGCGCTTGCACACCAAGAAGCGTGCGTGTTTCAACAACCGCAAGTGACATGGCCCATGCACCTCCTTGTGCAATGTGGCAGTTTTACTCGGCTTTTTCGGTACCTTCCAGTGCCGCAATACGAGCTTCTAAGGCCTCGAGTTTTTCTCTGGTGCGTGCAAGGACCTTTGCCTGTGCATCAAATTCTTCTCGCGTGACCAATTCCATTCGGTTAAACGCACTTTGCGCAGCGATGCGAACATTTTTTTCGACTTCCTGCTGCAGATCACGCAGTCCGCTTGGTAATTGCTCGGTAAAGCGCCGTGCGAGTTCGTCGAGTTGCTTTGGATCGAGCATGATTTTGCCTCCGGTTCGTAGTGTCTTTTAGTTTACGTGGCTCAGCTCTAAAGCCCAATCCCTTTAGTCGGTCCTGTGTGCACCAAAACAGAGCGCCGCCTCTGCTGGGGCGTCTTTTTTGGTGCGAATGCACAGTTTTGAATCGCGAAATGTGTTTCTTTTTGATGCTCTGCAGCATTTGGCACGAACCGTGCATAAACAGGTTTGAGTTATTTCCATCCACAGGTACGACATGGGGTCGGCCCTACTGCGGAGACAAGAGGAATGAAGTTAATCACCGCCATTATCAAGCCCTTTAAGCTCGATGATGTTCGAGAGTCGCTCTCGGAAATCGGAGTTCAGGGCGTCACTGTCACGGAGGTCAAAGGATTTGGCCGCCAAAAAGGCCATACCGAGCTCTATCGTGGCGCTGAGTATGTTGTCGATTTTCTACCAAAAATGAAGGTAGAGGTGGTCATCGACGACGGCATGGTCGAGCAGGCCGTAGATGCCATCACCAAAGCCGCCAACACCGGCAAGATCGGTGACGGAAAAATCTTTGTTGCGCCTGTCGAGCAGGCCGTACGCATTAGGACTGGCGAGACCAATACGGACGCGCTGTAAAAACGATTTTTGAATTAATGGGAGTCTTGAACAATGGCTGAAGAACTCAACCAATTAGCGCAGCTCGCATACGCGCTAGATACTTTTTACTTTCTAATTTCTGGCGCGCTCGTCATGTGGATGGCGGCCGGATTTACGATGTTAGAGGCCGGACTGGTTCGGGCCAAAAACACCACAGAAATTTTAACCAAGAACGTCGCGCTCTATGCGATTGCTTGCATTATGTACATGGTGATTGGCTATAACATTATGTATGGCGGTGGCGTTAGCTCGATTATTCCCTCATTTAGCCTGATTTTAGGGGCAGCGGATAACGCAGCAGCCGATATTGTGGCAGGCAGCGATGCTTACTACTCCAATATGTCTGACTTTTTCTTCCAAGTGGTGTTTGTGGCAACGGCCATGTCCATCATCTCGGGTGCGGTGGCTGAGCGTATGAAGCTCTGGTCCTTCCTGCTGTTTGCCGTGGTCTTAACGGGCATTGTGTACCCAGTTCAGGGTTTCTGGAGCTGGGGCGGCGGCTTCCTGAGCGACTTGGGATACTCCGATTACGCAGGCTCGGGCATTGTGCATTTGTTTGGCGCCGCCGCAGCCTTGGCCGCGGTCATTGTGCTTGGTCCTCGTAAGGGCAAGTACGGTGCGAACGGTGAAGTTAAGCCAATCCCAGGTACCAACATGCCACTCGCCACGTTGGGCGTGTTCATTCTGTGGTTAGGCTGGTTTGGATTTAACGGTGGCTCTGAGCTTAAAGTCTCTGATGTTGACTCAGCCAATGCCGTTGCGCTGGTTTTTGCTAACACCAACTTAGCGGCTGCTGGTGGCGTTGTTGCCGCACTGATTACCGCAAGGCTGATGTTTGGCAAGGCTGACCTGACGATGGCGCTGAACGGTGGCATCGCCGGGCTTGTTTCCATCACGGCCGGTCCGAATATCCCAAGCCTTCTGGGGGCTACCCTGATCGGTGTTGTGGGTGGTGTGCTGGTAGTGCTCTCTATTGTAGCGCTCGACAAGCTCAAGCTGGATGATCCAGTTGGTGCGATCTCCGCTCACGGTACCGCTGGTATCTGGGGTGTGCTGGCGGTTCCGCTTTGGGCCGACGGGGCAACCTTTGGTGCACAGTTCATTGGTATCGCAACGATCTTTGTTTGGACTTTCGTTGTCAGCCTAGTGCTGTGGATGATCCTCAAAGCGATCATGGGCATTCGTGTGACCGAGGAAGAAGAAATGATGGGGCTGGATATCACCGAGTGTGGTGTTGAGGCCTATCCGGAGTTTACTCGCACGCAGTAAACGCGCGCAGATAACTTCGTAATCAAGCGGGCGACTCTTTTAAAGGGTCGCCCGTTTTTTTATGTGCATGAGCCATTAGCGAGTAAACTGGAAAAATAATAATTTTATTCAGAGGAGTATTTGTATGCGCGTTGGATTTATTGGATTAGGCGTGATGGGCGCCAACATGGCCAGGCATTTGGCTAATGCAGGGCAGCTCACCACCATTTGGAATCGCACACGCGCCACTGCAGATGAGCTAGGTCAGGCGCTTGGCGTGCCAGTGGCCGACAGCCCCGCTGCTTTAGCTAAGAGCTGCGATGTGATCATTACTTGCGTGAGCGCTGATAAAGATATTCTTGAGATGATCGATGCGATTGCACCGGAGCTTACTGATCAGCATACGGTGATTGATACCTCAACCGTGGGTGCCGATACCGCAGAAATTATCGGCGAGCGGTTGGCAAAAACCAAGACGGCCTTTTTGGATGCACCATTAACCGGTGGCTCCGAGGGTGCAGAGGCCGGCACATTAGTGGTGATGGTGGGCGGAGATGAGGCGGTGCTCGATGCGATGCGCCCTGCGCTGGAGCCCTTCTCAAGCCGCATCAGTTACTTTGGCCCCGTTGGTAATGGTCAAAGGGCAAAGGCCGTGAATCAGGTGATTGTGGCAGGCATTGTGCAAGCGGTTAGTGATGGCTTGTCTTTTGCTGCCGCTAGTGGCCTAGATACCGATGAGCTATTACCCGTACTCATCGGGGGTGCCGCCGGTAGCCGTTTACTTGAACGTCGCGGTGCTCGGTTGTTAGAAAATGACTTTGCTCCAGGCTTTAAGCTGGCGCTGCATCACAAAGATTTACTGCTGTGTCAGCGGCTGCTGAAAGGGCTAGATGTTAGTTTGCCAACCGTTGAAATGACGATTAAGCATTACGAGCGTTTAATGGCCGATGGTTATGGCGAAGAAGATATTACTGCGCTGTATCGACTCAAAAGAGCATTATTTGAGACGGGAAATCAGCGGAGTCTCTAGCCGCCAGTACGCAGCATGATGGCCTCAATTTGATTTGCGGCCATCCTTGCTCTTGCCTCATTAACGGTTCTTAAATCGCTAAAGGGTCCAATACGCACGCGATGCCAGGTTTCTCCGCCGGGCAATTCCACCACCTGAATATTCGCTTCGATACCAATAATAGCTAGGCTGGCTCGAAGTGAATCGGCATCTCCTGCCTTTTGAAATGAACCAGCCTGTAGTAAATAGCGCGTACCGCCTGTGGCTACCTCAGGTTCTTCCTCTTCTTCTGCCGTGGGCAGGGCACCGTCTCCGGCCATGCTAATGCTGGCGGTTTCAGGGTCTGTTTGCACCTCGGTGCTCCCTGGTGCGTCAGTTTCAGTCTCGCCCTCTATCTCTATGGCAACCTCTTGCTCAGTCAGCAGGTGGTAGAACTCAAAACGCGGGGCTGAAGCCGGGTCGGTTGTTGTTTCTTGGGCAGTGGTGTCGGGATCTGCGGGTAGGGTTGGTTGGGTATGTTCCCAATGAACCCAGTAAGCAACACCCAGACCCATGGCAAGGCCAACACCCCAAGCCAAAAAGGGGCGACAGGGCTTGGGCGGCTCGCTGCTCTTTTTGCTGGCTTGACTGGTCTTGGTCTTGTTTGCCATTGCTACATACTCTCTGGCGCAGATACGCCGAGCAAATCCAGGCCATTGCGAATGACCTGACGAACCGCGGTAATTAGCGCCAGGCGGGCATCCCGTAGATCAGGATCATCCACCAAAAACGGATGGGCGTTGTAGTAGGTATGGAACGCGGCGGCCAGTTCACGTAAGTATTGAGCGATCTGATGGGGTTCATGAGCCTCTGCCGCGGCTACAACAATTTCAGGATAACGCCCAAGCTCGCCAATAAGCGCTTGCTCGTGGGATTCGGTTAATCGACTCAGTGCGCTGATGCCGCGCGTTAAGTCATGTTCTAAATTACGTTCGCCCATCTGCGCAAGCACGCTGCAAACTCGGGCGTGCGCGTATTGAACGTAGTAAACGGGGTTATCATTTGAGCGAGACTTTGCCAGCTCAAGGTCAAAATCAAGATGTTGCTCAGGCCGGCGCATCACGTAAAAAAACCGCGTGGCATCGTTACCGACCTCTTCGCGCAGTTCTCGTAAGGTGACAAACTCGCCAGACCGAGTGGACATCTGCATGCGCTCGGTACCGCGATAGAGAATTGCAAACTGCACAAGCCGAAACGTTAATTGCTCGATGGGTTTGCCAAAGGCCGCAAGGCTGGCCTTTACGCGGGCCATGTACCCGTGATGATCCGCACCGAATACATCGATGATTTGCTCAAACCCGCGCTCAAATTTATCTAAATGATAGGCAATATCCGATGCAAAATAGGTGGTTAGCCCGTCTGCGCGCTTGACTACGCGGTCTTTTTCATCGCCGTAGTGGCTAGAGCGAAACCACTGCGCGCCCTCTTTTTCATAAATTTCACCAGCCGCCTCAAGACGATCAAGCGCGTTGTTAACACCGCCGGCGTCAACCAAAGCCTGCTCAGAAAACCATCGGTCGTAATGTACGCCAAAGGCGGCTAAGTCTTCTTCAATATCCCGTGTAATTGCTGCAACGGCGGCACGCAGTATCTCTTGATAGCGATCGGTGCCAAGTAATATCTGCGCTCGAGCAATAACTGCATCGATGTATTGTTCTTTGTCACCGCCTTCATTGGCATCGGCAGGCAGGTTAGCCAGTAGCTCACTAGCCGCGACGCGGAAGCGCTCACCATGGGCCGCTTCAAGGTCACGTGCAATGTCGTGGATGTAATCACCCCGATAGGCGTTGACCGGAAAGGGTAGTGACTCTCCGCGGTGCTCCAGGTAACGAAGCCAAACACTAGCCGTTAAGATGTGAATTTGCCGGCCTGCATCGTTAACGTAATATTCACGATGTACCTCATGCCCCGCGGCTTCAAGCAAGTTAGCAAGGCTGCTGCCAAACGCCGCCCCGCGCCCATGCCCAACATGCAAAGGCCCAGTTGGATTGGCTGAGACAAACTCTAAAAGGACGCGGCTGCCCCTGCCATGATGGCTGCGTCCAAACTCCGCGCCCTGTTCATGGATTTTTTCGATCACTAAGGCGGCTGCCTGCGCCGTGACAAAAAAGTTAATAAAACCAGGGCCCGCCACTTCCACTTTTTCTACCAGCGGGCTGGCGGGTAGATGAGCAACGATGGCGGTGGCCAGATCTCGTGGTGGCATTTTTGCAACTTTGGCCAACTGCATGGCCAGATTGCTGGCATAATCACCATGACCGCTGCCACGGCCGCGCTCTACCTGTATGCCGTCGGGCGGGCTGAGGCTGACATCAGCCGCTTTGCAATGATTATCGAGTGCCTGAGCAAGCAGCGCAGCAAGGTCTTCTTTCATGAATAACGGCAATTTCCGGGTGCTAAGAAGTGGCCCATTATCCGTTTTCAAGCCGTTTATTCAACTGCTTACAGCGTATCAGCAGGATCTACGTCAATTGCCCACCGCACTTTGCGCGCCAAAGATGAGCGCGCCACACTTGGCAGCCAACGTTCTAAAAGCGATTGTAGCTGCCCGCGCTGGTCGGCCTGCACAAATAACTGCATGCGATAGCGATTAGCGCGCCGCTCCATGGGTGCAGGAAATGGCCCGACAAGCTCAATGTGTGGCGTGGAGGCAATGAGCGCTTTCGCCTCTTCTAAAAAGCGGGCCGCGTTGTGGCGTTGGGTAGACTCTGCGCGTAATAACGCAAGGGCTCGGGTCGGCGGCAGCCCTGCCGCCTCGCGCTCGCTTAGCGCGGCATCGGCAAAGGCAGGGTAGCCGCCATGAATGAGGGTTTGGAGTAACGGATGCTCTGGATGATGGGTCTGAATCAGCACCTCGCCGGGGTTAATCTCGCGCCCGGCACGCCCGGCCACCTGAATAATCAACTGGGCAAGCCGCTCTGCGGAGCGAAAATCAGCACCAAACAGACCTTGGTCTGCATCAATAATGCCTACTAACGTTACGTTGGGTAGATGATGGCCCTTGGCCAGCATTTGGGTGCCAAGCAGCAACTGCGCCCCTCCTTGCCGTGCCTTAGCCAGTGCCTGCTCAAAGCTGCCGCGTCGGCGGGTACTATCGCGATCAATACGAATGGGTTCAATATCCGGCAGTGCGGTGTCGAGTGCGGCTTCAATTCGTTCAGTACCCAGCCCCAAGGCCCGCAGGTCAACGCTATTGCAGTTTGGGCAGACCGCCGGAATAGGCCGGTCTTGGTCACAGTGATGGCAGAGCAATCGATTGCGGCCCCGATGCCAAGTGTAACGGGCATCACAGGCTGAACATTCCGCAATCCACCCACAGTCATGGCAAATCAGCACCGGGGCATAACCGCGGCGGTTTAGGAAAAGCAGAACCTGATTGCCTGCATTCAGATGTTTTTTAATGGCATCTAGTAACGCGGTAGATAGCCCATCCTGCATATCGGCGCCGCGCACATCGAGTAACCGAAGGGTGGGTGGTTTTGCTGCGCCCGCTCGTTGGTCGAGCCGATAATGCTGATAGCGTTTTGCTCGTGCATTCGCAATGCTCTCTAAAGACGGAGTGGCAGAGCCAAGAACAATGGGTATTTGTAATCGATGCGCGCGCATCACCGCCAAATCGCGCGCTGAGTAGCGCAGGCCATCCTGCTGCTTGAGTGATGCATCGTGCTCTTCATCAACAATAATCAGCCCGGGGCGCGGCAATGGGGTAAAAATGGCAGACCGTGTGCCAATAATGACATCAGCCTGCCCCGCCTGGGCCGCTAGCCATGCATTGAGCCGTTCGCCTTCGGGTAAGCCTGAGTGCATTACCGCGATTTCACCCTTAAGACGTTGCCGAAAGCGATCGAGCAGCTGCGGCGTCAGCCCAATTTCTGGCACGATCACTAGCACTTGTCGATGTGCACTTAAGTGCTCTTGGATAGCGGTTAAATAGACCTCTGTTTTGCCACTGCCGGTTACGCCTTCAAGTAACAACGGGCGATGATCGTTAGCATTGGCAATTGCCTCGGTGGCCAGTTTTTGCTCAGCGTTCAGCGCCGGCGGTGGTTGTTCGGCCTGACCACTGATCAGGCCATAGTCGGCTTTCTCGCTTAACGTGGCATCGCCCCGGGCAACTAGCCGTTGCAGTGCGCCGCGAGAGTCTCCTGCGCTGCCGAGCTCACCGGCACTTAAACGGCCAGTGGATTGAAGGCGCCCAAGCAGCTCTGCCTGCCGTGGGGCGCGAGCCGCTAACTCAGAGGGCAGGGTTATTTTTCCCTGCTCGGTGATCTGCCACTGGCGTTGTGCCGAGGGCATTGCTGGATGCCCTTGGCGCAGCCTGACCGGTAATGCAGTTGCCAGACATTCTCCGATGGGGTGATGGTAATAGCGCGCAGTCCACTCGATTAGGCCGAGCAACTCTGGATCTAGCACGGGCGTATCATCCAAAACCTTAATGATGGCGCGAAGCCGTGAGGCATCGATTGTGGATTGCGCCACCTGCTGCAGCACAATTCCAATCACCCGACGCCTGCCAAGGGGTACCTCCACACGAGCACCGATCGGCGGGGCTTTTTGGTCTTCTGGGAGCAAATAATCCAGGGGTTCTGGAAATGGCCCCGGTAGGGCAATGCGTAAGATCGGCGAACTCATGGGTATGATTGTTGGCTGCTGCGGGCTGTTGTGCAAGCCATACAGATGACTGGTTTTGCTAGGATAACAAAATGACCGATCAAAACATGGCTTGGGCATTGATGTTAAAACTGTATGACGCAGAGGGCATACAGCCGGTGTGCTTGCAGTTGCAAGATGAGTTTGATGTAGGCGTTAGCGCTTTGCTAACAGTGATGATTATTGGCTATTTAGGCCAGCCGCCATTGACCTTGCCTGTGATTCAACAGGCGCTCAAGCGCGCAACACATTGGCAGCAGACGGTGATCGAGCCTTTGCGGAACGTGCGCCGTGGGCTGCGCGAAGTGACGCCAGCGGATCAATCCGAAGCCGCTGAGGCGCTAAGAAAATCACTGTTAAGTCAGGAGATTGCGGCAGAAAAAATTCAGCAGGCGTTGATTTGCCATGATGCGCCGGCGACAAAACCGCTTACCCTGTCGCGCCCTGAATGCATGGCAAATGCCCATGCTAATGCACTGATGTACTTAAGTTATATTGGCCAAGCAAACAATAAAAAAGCCGCTGAGCCATTGCTGCAGCGGCTGGTTGAAGCGTTAGGTACGCTTTAGCGCATCTGGATGCCGCCGCCAGGCGCACCGCCGCCACCGCCCATACCACCCATGCCACCGCCAGCAAGCTGATCAGGCGTCATGATTCGGGAGGCTTGTTCGCGCTGCATTTCACGCAGTTGCTCCATCGTCTGCTCTAGCGCTGCATTGGCGGCCGCAGGGAAGGCTTGGGCAGCTTCTTCTAAGCTGCCAGCTTCGAGCTCAAAGTTTAGCGGCAGTGCTCCTGCGGGGGTCATTACCTGTGTCTGCCCGACATAAAGGACGGGGCGGCTCGGGTCTGATTGCCCGTCGCTTGTAACCGGGGTTAGCCGCTGAATGCTGCCAACACGCCGATCTGTAAAGACCTCTTCCTGATACAGCCCATCGGTATCTAAGCTGAGCTGAGCCAGTGCGTCTTGTTCGTTAGACTCGTTCATTTAAACTCCACAATTCGTTAATGGGGTCTACAGGCCTTTAACAGCCTGAACCATGGCGCCAGCTACTTTTTGTCCATCACCAAACACCATGCGGGTGTTTTCGCTGAAGAACAGGGCATTTTCTACGCCTGAGAAGCCAGTTCCCTTGCCGCGTTTGATGACCAGTACATTCTCGGCTGCATCAACATCAAGAATGGGCATGCCAAAAATGGGGCTGGAAGGATCGTTTTTAGCGGCTGGGTTCACCACATCGTTAGCGCCGATGACAACGGCAACGTCAGTAGTTGCAAACTCCTCATTGATCTCTTCCATATCAAAGATCATGTCGTAAGGAACGCCGGCCTCTGCCAACAGCACATTCATATGCCCCGGCATCCGACCTGCCACGGGGTGAATGGCAAATTTGACATCAACCCCGCGCCCTTGCAGAAGCTCGACAAGCTCCCAAATCTTATGCTGAGCCTGCGCAACTGCCATGCCATAACCCGGCACGATAACCACTTTGTCGGCAAACGCCATCATGATGCCGGCATCTTCTGCGCTCACATCTTGCATTTCGCCTTCCGGCCCTTCAGAGCTGGCTTGTACCGTTGTTCCAAAACCAGCAAACAGCACATTGGCTATGGATCGGTTCATTGCCTTTGCCATTAGCTGCGTGAGCAGGGTGCCAGCAGCACCCACCACGGTACCGGCAATAATCATGGCCGGGTTGCCAATGGCATAGCCCTCAAACGCCACGGCCAGACCGGTGAGGGCGTTAAACAGCGAAATAATGACGGGCATATCGGCACCGCCGATCGGTACCGCCACAAACACCCCAAACAGCAGGCCAAGGGCAAAGAAAATCACCACAATGGCCACACTGTCTGTAAAGAAGGTCATGATGCCGAAGATAACTGCTAGCGCGAAAACCACCACATTGACGATCTGCTGCGCAGGCACCAGCGAGTTACGCTGCATGCGACCATCTAGTTTGGCCCAAGCAATGAGCGACCCTGAAAATGCCACCGTACCAATGAGCGCGCCGAGAATGGCCAGCACGGTAACGTCTGCGCCTAATGCCGCAGCGATAGACCCGCTTGCTGCACCCTCTGCTCGCAGTGCTGCCTCAGCAGCTGCAACGCTCAGGCCAGACTCTTCCGCTAGAGACGCTGCCCGGGCCTGCAGATCATCAGGGAGCATGCGCAATGCACGTAGCATTTCAACCGCCGCGATAGCGGCCGCGGCGCCGCCACCCATGCCGTTATACAGGGCTACCATTTGCGGCATTTCGGTCATGGCCACACGCCGACCCGACCACCAAGCCAGCACACCGGCAACAGCAATACCAATCACAATAAGAATGTAGTTGGAAACGCCATGAATATCTGGGTGCAAGAAGGTAACCAGCGTAGCCAGCACCATACCAAATCCGGCCCAAATAATGCCCTTACGCGCCGTGCGAGGCGAGCTCATGGCCTTGAGGCCAAAGATAAAAAGAACGGCGGCGAGCAAGTAGCTCAGTTGTACAAACCAACTCATTTCTCAGCCCCCTTCTTTTCGTCCTTACTCTTAAACATCTCAAGCATGCGTTCGGTGACAACGTAGCCGCCAACGGCATTGCCCGCGCCAAGAATAACGGCGATAAAGCCAATGATTTGCTCGGTTACCGTTTCGGCATGACCCAGCACAACCATGGCGCCAACAATCACGATGCCGTGCACAAAGTTAGAGCCTGACATTAAAGGGGTATGCAAAATAACGGGCACGCGGCTGATGACCTCAAAGCCAACAAAGCCGGCGAGCATGAAAATATAGAGTGCGACAAAGCCTTCGATGGCCATTACGGGTTGCCTCCTTCAATACGCTCGCGAGTGGGGGCATGACGAATTTCGCCATCATGCGTCAGGCAACTATCGGCGACGACTTCGTCATCCCAATTCAAATCGATGTTGCCTTCCTTAATAATCAGAGCCAATAAATTGCAGAGGTTGCGTGCATACATTTCACTGGCATGCGTGGCCGCCATGCTAGGAATGTTGCGTGGCCCTGCAATCAGTACGCCTTGATGCTGAATTTCTTTACCAGCTTCAGTTAGCTCACAGTTGCCACCGGTTTCTGCCGCCATATCGACAATAACGGAACCTGCCTTCATGCGCTCAACGGTGGCTTTGTCGATAATTTTTGGTGCTGGGCGGCCAGGAATGGCGGCCGTTGTGATGACTGCGTCTGCCTGAGCAATATGTTTTGCGAGCACCTCAGCCTGCTGGGCCTTTTCTTCATCAGTTAGCTCACGGGCATAGCCGCCTTCGCCCTCGGCGCTAACGCCGGTATCGATGAACTTACCACCTAACGACTCGACCTGCTCACGCGTGGCCGATCGTACATCGTAGGCCTCAACAATGGCTCCAAGCCGACGTGCCGTTGCAATGGCCTGCAAACCCGCCACGCCGGCGCCAACCACAACAACGCGGGCGGGCTTTACGGTGCCAGCAGCGGTTGTCAGCATTGGAAACAGCTTGGGGCTTAAGTGGGCCGCAAGCAGGGCACATTTATAACCCGCGATGTTGCCTTGAGAAGACAAAGCATCAATTGACTGAGCTCGGGTAATGCGCGGTACCAGCTCTAGGGCAAAGCTCGTGACCTTGCGCTTGACGAGATTGCTAATGCGCGAGTCGCCCTCATGCGGCGTCATATAGCCGGCAATAATAATATTTTCTGGCAGCTTGGCTGCCTCTTCTGCGGTGGGGGGCTGAACGCGCAAGACAATGTCAGCACCTTTGTACAGCTCGGCTGTGGTTTTTGCCCACTCCACCCCATCGTATTGATTGTCTGTAAACCCGGCCGCATCGCCAGCGCCATGCTGGATGCGCACGGTGGCACCGAGTTTTGTCAGCAACTTAAGTGCGCTGGGAACCATGGCAACCCTGCGCTCTCCGTTGGCCGTTTCTTTGGGTACGGCGATGGTGATGCTCATCGACTGTCTCTCCTGTCCGTAGAACGTTTCCGCCACCGGCGGACGGATGATTTTACAGCATCTGGCACAGGAAACACCCCCAGTCTTGGTCATATTGCTGTAACCCTTGCACATTAGGCTAATCTCGGTGATGATTTGAAGAGGTATTGAGGGTTACGACAACGCGGCAAGGGCCGGAGGGTGAAAGCGTGGAGACGCTGCAGCACCACATCCTGCGCACCGACGTTTCAGGCATGCCACTTGAGTGGATTACCTATCAAGACGCGGTGCGGCTTTACCATCTCGATCAGGTGGCTTACGCCTGCGGCAACGAGCTATACCGCATTCGCGGCGGGCATAACGCTAAAACCGGGCGCCGTAGCGTCATCGCCGTCAACTCAATTATTGCCACTGCCGGTGCAATGCAGGCCACGCTGAAAGGCAATCCGGCTTATACACCACCACTAAACAACGCCACGCTTTTTCGGCGCGATGATCACTTCTGTTTATATTGTGGCGACCAAAAGCTTGCCCGCGATCTCTCACGTGATCACGTCAAACCGATTAGTCGCGGTGGGCAGGATATTTGGAATAACGTGGTCACCGCCTGTAAACGATGCAATAACCTCAAAGGCAATCGCACGCCCGAGCAATCACGTATGCATCTGCTTGCGGTGCCCTTTGTGCCGACGCATGCTGAGTATGTTTACTTACAAGGTAGGCGGATTCTGGCTGACCAAATGGAATTTTTGCGAGCGCATTTTCCGCGCCGCAGCCCGCTTCGCGAGCGATTGACACGACTGGCCTAGTTATCGCCTTCTAACTCATCAAAAAAATCGCTGTAGGGGTCTTCGTCCAGCGGTGGGTTGCCATCGTAAACTAGGCTTTGTCGGCGCTGCAGGTAGGCAGAGCGAGAAAACGCATACGGGTCGGGCGCATCACGCTGCATTTGTACCTGCTGCTCAAACCGCGCGCGTGTATTAATCACATAAAGGGCGGTAAAGGCACCAAGCGTTGCGCTATCCAGTGCTAACCACACCAAAGCATCGGTGTACCAATCTACAGGGTAGCGGGCAACATCACGGGTGCTTGAAGACCCTAAAAGTGGCAATACAAGATAGGGCCCTTGCTCAACACCCCACACGCCCAAGGTTTGGCCAAAATCTTCACGATCGGTGTTTAGGCCCATTGAGGCGGCGGGATCAAACAGCCCCAGCAGGCCGATGGTGCTGTTTACCACAAACCGCCCCGATACCTCGCCGGCTTGCCCCCATTTTCCTTGTAAGGCCGCATTGAGCGCATGGCCTGGAGCCGCTAGGTTGCGGTAGAAATTGGTTACCCCGGTACGCATACCGTCTGTTGTTATCGCCACCCAGCCGCGCGACAGGGGGCCGACTGCGTAGATGTCGACTTGTTCGTTAAATGTGAATACGCCGCGGTTAACGCTCTCTAGTGGGTCATTAACCTGTTCTGGGCCATTGGTACTGGCACAGCCAATCAATAAACTGGCTACCAGCAGCATAACGCCTAGTTTAATAAAGCGATTGAAGCGTATCTCCATCATGCTGCACCGCCCGCTTCAAAAGAGTCATAAAAGAGCCGCTCCGGCGGCAGTCCCGCTTGAGTAAATCCGGCTTTGGCCGCATTAATCATAGGAGGGGGCCCTGCCATGTACACGTCGTAGGCTTGCATATCCGGATAATCGTTTAAAACCTGCTCGTGAACAAACCCAACCGCACCTGACCAGTTATTATTTGGACTAGGCTCAGATAAAACCGGGGTGTAATCGATATGCGCCTGCGTTTGAGCCCATTGGGTGGGCAGATCAGTTAGGTAGAGATCAGGCACATCGCGTGCGCCCCAGTAAACGTGCATGGGCTGTGTGCAGCCGATATGTAGGGCATGTTCAATGATCCCCTTTATGGGCCCAAATCCGGTGCCGCCCGCAATAAACAGCATGGGGCGGTCGCTTTGTTCTCTTAGGTGGAAGTTGCCCAAGGGCCCTTCAAATCGAAGCAATGCGCCTTGTTTAAGCGTGGTAAACACCTGCTCTGAGAATACGCCGCCGGGCAGGTGACGAATGTGTAATTCCAGCAATTCACTAGCATGCGGAGCGTTTGCTAGAGAATAGCTACGGCGCTGCCCATCGCGCAGTAAAATATCAACATACTGGCCTGCCAAAAACGGCATCGTCTTTGCAGCGGGCAGGCGTAAAAAGAGCCGGCGTACATCAGGGGCGCAGGTTTGAATTTGCTCAACGCGAGCGGGTAGGCGCTGGGGCCGGATTTCGCCAGCCTCTTGGACTTCATTAACCGCAATGACTAAATCACTCGCGGGCCTGGCTTGGCAGAAAAGCGCCATGCCGGCCCTATCTTGCTCGCTATCAATGGCCGGCGGTAAGCCGTTAAGATATTGAATTTGCCCCTCAACAACGCGGCCCATACAACTGCCGCATGTGCCGTTACGGCAGCTGTAAGGCAGCATTAAACCGGCGCGCATTGCCGCGTCAATCACAGATTCTTCGGGCTCTACGGCAAATTGGTAGTCCGTGCCATCAATGCTCACGTTAAAGGTCATTAATCTTCTCCATCCAAGCCAAGCTCTGGCCATAAGGCATCCACTCGGGCTTTGGTTGTTTCATCCATCACAATCGGGTTACCCCATTCGCGCGTGGTTTCTCCGGGCCATTTATTGGTGGCATCAAACCCAATTTTTGAGCCTAAGCCAGAGACGGGCGAGGCAAAGTCGAGATAATCGATGGGCGTATTTTCTACCATAACGGTATCGCGGGCAGGATCCATTCGGGTGGTCATCGCCCAAATCACATCCTCCCAGCTGCGCGCATTCACATCTTCGTCTACCACAATAATGAACTTGGTATACATGAACTGCCGTAAAAACGACCAGGCACCCATCATGACGCGTTTGGCATGCCCCGGGTATTGCTTGCGCATAGAGATAACGGCCATGCGATAACTACAACCTTCGGGCGGCAGGTAAAAATCGACAATTTCAGGAAACTGCTTTTGCAGGATGGGCACGAAAACTTCATTGAGCGCAACGCCCAGCACAGCCGGTTCATCGGGTGGGCGGCCGGTGTAGGTGCTGTGATAAATCGGATCTTTGCGCTGAGTGATGCGCTCAACCGTAAAGACCGGAAACTCATCAACCTCGTTGTAGTAACCGGTGTGATCGCCAAATGGACCTTCTGGCGCCATGTCATCTGGGTAAATATGGCCTTCTAAAACAATTTCGGCAGACGCGGGCACTTGCAGATCAGAGCCAATACAGCCCACTAACTCGGTACGACTGCCGCGCAGTAAGCCAGCAAAGGCATATTCCGATAATGTATCTGGCACTGGTGTGACGGCGCCTAGGAGTGTGGCCGGATCAGCACCAAGGGCAACGGCAATGGGGAAAGGTTCGCCCGGATGGGCTTTTTGCCAGTCGCGAAAATCCAGAGCACCACCGCGATGCGACAGCCAGCGCATAATTACACGATTACGCCCAATGACCTGCTGCCGATAAATGCCGAGGTTTTGGCGCTTTTGATGTGGGCCGCGGGTAATCACCAACGCCCAGGTAATGAGTGGCCCCGCATCGCCTGGCCAGCAGGTTTGGATGGGTAGATTGCCAAGATCAACCTGATCACCCTCTAACACCACATCTTGGCAAGCGGCGCTGCGCCTGACCTTGGGTGCCATATCCAGCACCTTGCGAAAGATAGGTAGATTTTGCCAAGCATCACGCATCCCTTTGGGCGGTTCGGGTGATTTTAAAAAGGCCAGCAGCTCGCCGATTTCACGCAATGCACTGACTGATTCGGCGCCCATGCCCAGTGCCACGCGCTGAGGCGTGCCAAAGAGATTGCCCAGCACGGGTACGGAATGCCCCACCGGGTTTTCAAACAGCAAGGCAGGCCCGCCAGCACGCAGCACCCGGTCGCAGATTTCGGTCATCTCGAGGTTGGGGTCAACCGCCGCTTTAATGCGTTTAAGCTGACCGCGGGCTTCGAGTTGGTTAATAAAATCCCGCAAATCTTTGTATTGCATAGCGCCCTAGCCCTGGTCAGTAATGTCAGCAACCGCCGGTGCATGGTCCGATGGCCGCTCCCAAGTGCGCGGCTCGCGATCGATGGTGCTACTGACCAAGCGCTGGGTGAGCTCAGCACTGGTTAGCACCAAATCAATCCGCAAACCGCGGTTACGTCGAAAGTTATTCATTCGATAGTCCCACCACGAAAAAGTGCCCGCCGGGTGGTCAAACTGGCGGAAACTATCGGTTAGCCCAAGTGCAAGCAGGCGTGCAAAGGCTTCTCGTTCAGGCACAGAGCAAAGAATTTGATCTTGCCATTCGGCTGGGTCATGCACATCGGCATCGGCTGGTGCGATATTAAAATCACCCACCACGGCCACTTGTTTGTGCTCTTTGAGCTCTTCTGCAAGCCAGCGCTCTAAAGCGGACAGCCACTCGAGTTTATAAAGATATTTATCTGTGCCAACGGCTTTGCCATTGGGGACATACAAATTAATAAAGCGACAGCCATTAACGGTAACGGCCAGCACGCGGCGTTGTGGGTCTTCAAAACCGGGAATATCAGTGATGACATCACTGATTGGCGCACGCGCGAGTACGGCAACCCCGTTATAAGTTTTCTGCCCGCTAAAGACGACTTGGTACCCCGCCTCTGCCAGTGCATCGACCGGAAATTTCTCATCGGTTAGCTTGGTTTCTTGCAGGCCGAGAACATCCGGCTGAGCAGACTCAAGCCACTGCAGTACATGTGGCAGCCGTACGTTAAGTGAGTTCACGTTCCAAGAGGCAAGCTTCATGGGTTCATCCTGCGGTTATAAAAGGGGCAAGTCGTTAATTGTAACGTCGCATGAAGCGCCGATCGATCCAATCTTTATAGTGCCAAAGCCAGCGGCCGCTGGCGGTGAACGGCCCGCGCGAGGCCACGGCATACGGATCACCGGTGCTAATCAGCGCAAGCCAGTGCCGCTGCGGCCGATAGGGCTTCAATGGCTGTCCATTAAGAGCGCTGCGCAAGTTATGAGCAAGAATCGGGGCTTGCCTAACCGCTACAACACCTGATTTTTCAAGGGGGTAATTGAGCATGCTGGCCACATCACCGGCTGCAAAAATGCTTGGGTCGGTGCGCGTTTGTAAGGTGTCAGCCACCTCAATAAAGCCGTTTTGGTCAAGGGCAAGGCCGGTTTGTTTAAGCCAGTCGGCACCACTGGCACGAGTCACCCAAATCACCTCATCGGCAGTGTGATGTTGAGTATCAGCAGTGATCAGTCCGCTTGAGTTAACCGCGCTAACGGGTGCTTGGCAATGCACCTCAACCCCACGGGCTTGAAGTACTTGCATAAACTTTTTTTGCACGGCGGTGTTATGAGTGGGCAGGATTTTTGCGCCGCGTGTCCATAAGCTAAAGCGGGGCTGATAGGGTGCTAGGCGATACTGCATGGCAAGCAAAAGCTCGATACCCCCGGCACCGCCACCCACCACCGCAATATGCATAGGCGCTGGGGCTGCCTTTATGCGTTCAAGCAAATTCAGCCAGCGCTGATTAAAATCGCGAATGGGCTTAACGGCAATGGCATGCTCCCTCGCACCGCTGGCATCCGCTAAATTGGGGGTAGAGCCGATATTGATCGATAGCTGATCGTAGTGCAGCGGCGGGTGCTGCTCGGTATGTACCGCTTGCTTTGCCCGGTCAATACCATTGGCGGCGGTTTCATAAAACTCGGCGCCGGCGGCTTTGGCGAGTGGGCGAAGGTCGATATGCACCTGTTCATAACGATAATGCCCCGCCACATACCCCGGCAACATGCCGGAGTAGGGCGTGTGGGCAGTTTGGCAAATCAGCGTCAGGCGCGTATCTGGCAGCGGCTTTAACGCAAACTGACGAAGTACCTCGACATGACTATGCCCACCTCCAATCAGAACCAAATGATTTGGCATTAATGGCTGGGCACCAAACCGCTGGATGCCAGCAGTGGCTCAATGCTCGGCTCACGACCGCGGAACTCATAAAACAGCTTTGCTGCATCCTCTGAGCCGCCTTTTTCTAAAATATGCTCCAAAAAGGATCGACCCGTTACCGGGTTAAAGATGCCTTCTTCACTAAAGCGGGCAAATGCATCAGCGGAAAGCACCTCTGCCCACTTGTAGCTGTAATATCCGGCTGCATAACCGCCGGCAAAAATATGCGCAAAGCTATTGGGGAAACGGTTAAACGCGGGTGGGCGTACCACGGCCACTTGATCACGAACCTGTTCTAGTAGCGGGTAAATTTGCTCACCAACCGTACGGTCATGCTCGGCATGTAAGCGTAAATCAAATAACGAGAATTCGATTTGCCGAACCATCTGCATGGCAGCATGAAAATGCCGTGCCGCCGTCATGCGCTGAAATAGCGTCTCAGGAATAGGCGCATCCGTTTCATGATGGCGGGCAAATAGATCAAGCGCTTCACGCTCCCAGCACCAGTTCTCAAGAAATTGACTGGGCAGTTCAACGGCATCCCAAGCAACACCGTTAATGCCGGCAACGCTGGCTGCGTCAATCCGTGTCAGCATGTGATGCAACCCATGGCCAAACTCATGGAATAAGGTCAGCACCTCGTCATGCGTGATTAACGCAGGTTTGCCGGCCACAGGCGGGGTGAAGTTACAGGTGAGAAAGGCCACGGGTGTTTGCACTTGGTTGCCCATGCGCATGCGTGACTGACAAGTGGCCATCCATGCACCACCGCGTTTATGAGAGCGGGCATATAAATCGGTATAAAACTGCCCGCGCAATTCACCCTGCTCGTCGTGGATTTCGTAAAAGCGCACATCGGCATGCCAGGTTTCAACATCGCTGCGGGGCGTGATGTGAATGCCAAACAGGCGTTTAACCACCTCAAACATACCGCTCATCACCCGATCGGCCTGAAAATACGGGCGCAAATCTTCGGGCGATAGGGCAAAGCGTGTTTCGCGCAGGCGCTCGCTGTAGTACCCCACGTCCCATGCTTCTAGGGTTTCAAGCCCATCACGTTCACGCGCAAACTCAACTAGCTCGGCGTATTCCTGTTGGGCAATCGGCAATGCGCGCGTTGCCAAATCCTCTAAAAACGTAATGACCTGAGCGGCGGAATCGGCCATTTTGGGAGCCAAAGAAAGTTCTGCGTAGTTTGAAAAACCCAACAGCTCGGCTTGTTCTTGCCGCAAATCGAGAATTTCAGTCATGACGGGGTGGTTATCCCACTGCCCGGCATTGGGGCCAACATCTGAGGCGCGAGTCGAAAACGCGGTATAGACCGTTTGCCGCAATGCACGATTATGGGCATGCGCCAGTACCGCTTGCACAACCGGCATGTCTAGACTGATACGCCAGCCTTTAACCTCGGCCTGTTCGGCATTTTGTTGCATCACGCCTAACGCGGTTTCAGGAATCCCCGCCAGAAAATTGGCATCTTCGGTGTCTTGATGCCAGGCGTCAGTGGCATCTAGCAGGTTCTCCTGAAAGCTCGAGGCAAGCTTGGCAAGCCGTGCGGCAATTTCGGCGTAGCGCTTTTTGGCATCGTTTTCTAATGCCACGCCAGCGAGTTGAAAATCGCGCAAGGCATTATCGATGGTTTGCTTTTGAGCTTGGTTAAGCGCTGCGTAGCCATCGCTATTGCGTAATTCACGAAATGCCGAATAGAGCTTGGCGTTTTGGCCCATTTCGGTGTGATATGCCGATAGTGCAGGCAGGCAAGCATTATAGGCTTCTCGCAAGGCCTCTGAATTCATAACGCCGTTTAAATGAGAAACGGGCGACCACGCTTTTTCAAGCCGATCTTCGATTACCTCAAGCGGTGCAACCAAGGTGTGCCAAGTTGGCGTGCCCTGCAAGTTGGTCAGCTCGGCGATGGTGGCGCGATTTTGCGCCAATATCTCCTCAATCGCCGGTTTAACATGGGCAGGCTCGATTGCAGTGAATTGCGGTAACTGGTTGGGCTGAAGTAGCGGATTGGTCATATTGGTTTGGCTCGTCTTTGCAGCATGGGTCTGGGAGAATACCTGTAGTGGAAACCAAACAGTAGCAGGAGTTCAATATGACCGGGCAGAGCCAGCCTTATGATTTGATTTGCATCGGCGGCGGCAGCGGGGGCATTGCCACGGCAAGGCGGGCAGCAGCCTATGGCGCAAAATGCGCGGTTGTTGAGTCAAGCCGGCTTGGGGGCACCTGTGTCAATGTGGGCTGCGTTCCCAAAAAGGTCATGTGGCAGGCCGCGCACGCCACCGAAGTGATGGCGCGTGCGAGTGATTATGGTTTCAGCGGCGTCGCACCCCGGCTAGATTGGGCTGCATTAGTGGCCTCGCGCGAGGCCTATATTGAGCGGCTTAACGGTATTTATGATCGCAACCTGGGTAAATCGGGTGTTGATGTTATTCAGGGTTATGCGCGTTTTGTTGACCCACACACCATCGAGGTGGAAGGCGTGCGCTATCAGGCCAAGCGGTTTGTGATTGCCACGGGCGGTGTGCCGGGGCGCCCCGGCATTCCTGGGGGTGATTTGGGTATTGATTCTGATGGTTTCTTTGCCCTGCAGGATCAGCCGCAAAAAGTGGCCGTGGTAGGGGCGGGCTACATTGCCGTTGAGCTAGCCGGTGTGCTGCAGCAGCTTGGTAGTGATGTGCAGTTGGTGGTGCGCCGAGAACGGCCATTGCGTGAGTTTGATGAAGCCATTCAAACTGCTTACGTAGAATCGATTGCCGCACATGGCCCAACATTGGTTAATCACTTTACTCCAGTGGGTCTTGAGGCAGATTGGGGCGGGTATACGCTGCATGCCGAAGATGGCCGGCGCTTAGAGCAGTTAGATCAGGTCATTTGGGCAATTGGCCGTTTGCCCAATACCGACGAGCTCGGTTTGGAGGCGGCGGGTGTTGATCTTAGTGAGCAGGGCACCGTGCCGGTGGATGACTGGCAGACAACCAATCAGCCGCATATTTTTGCGCTGGGCGATGTAACTGACACCCCTTATCCGCTCACGCCAGTGGCCATTGCGGCGGGGCGCCGTTTAGCGGATCGACTGTGGGGTGGGCAGCCCGAGCGGCGATTGGATTATCGCGATATTCCGACCGTGGTCTTTACCCATCCGCCAATTGGTACCGTGGGCCTGACCGAGGCGCAGGCGCGGGCGGAGCACGGTGATCAGGCCGTTAAGGTCTATCAAACGCGATTTACCGCAATGGACTATGCCCTATCAGCGCCCGAAGCCAAGCAGCCAAGCGTGATGAAGCTCGTTTGCCTGGGCGAAAAGGAGCAGGTGATTGGAATCCACTTATTTGGCGTGGCCAGTGACGAAATGCTGCAGGGCTTTGCCGTTGCGCTAAAAATGGGCGCAACCAAACAAGATTTCGACGACACCGTGGCAATTCACCCCACGAGCGCCGAAGAACTGGTCACCATGACATGAGGGCAGTGCATTGATCGAGAGTTTTGAGGGCCATTGGCCGATTATCCCTGAGTCGGCATGGGTGCATCCTTCTGCTGTGGTGATTGGCGATGTCACTCTAGGCGAGTCTGTTTCAGTCTGGCCAACAGCTGTTTTAAGGGGTGATGTGCACCGCATCGAGATCGGGGCAAGGACCAACATTCAGGATGGTGCCATTGTGCATGTTGCCCATAAAGGGCCGTATCAGGCCGGGCATCCTGCCATTGTTGGAGAAGAGGTCACGGTTGGGCATCGTGCCACTATTCATGCCTGCTCAGTTGGCAGCCGTGTGCTGGTGGGAATGGGGGCTACGGTTTTAGATGAAGCGGTGGTTGAAGATGAGGTCATTATTGGCGCGCATGCATTAGTGCCCATGGGGCGAAGGCTGGAAAGTGGCTATCTTTACTTAGGCAGCCCTGCCCGAGCCGTGCGCGAGCTAACGGCTACTGAGCGTGAGCAGCTGCAATACTCCGCTATGCATTACACCCGCGTAATGGCAAGACATCGCGCCAATTAGGGGCGCATGTCATGCCGCAGCGCTTCGATCACTGGCTCGGTGGTCGGGCGGATAGAGCGCCATAGTTCAAAAGACGCAGCTGCCTGCTCAACGAGCATGCCCAAGCCATCGCTTAACCGAAATGCACCGGCCTCTTTGGCCCAGCGTAAAAAGGGCGTGGGCTCGGGGGAGTACATCAGGTCGTAAGCCGTTGCACCCTCTGCAACAATGCTTTCGGGTAATTTAGGTAAAGGGCCATTAATGCCGCTAGAGGTTGCGTTAATAACCACCTCAAAGCGCTCTCCATCCAGGGCATCGAGCCCAATGCCCTCTACCGCACCATCTGTTGCAAAATCGGCAGCAAGTTGTTGTGCCTTATCCGCGGTGCGGTTGGCAATGATTAGCATGGCGGGTTGCTCATCAAGTAGCGGCCCAAGTACGCCGCGGGCGGCGCCACCAGCACCCAGCATTAAAATGCGTTTGCCAGCAATGCCAACACCTAAGTGATTACGTAGATCATTCAGCAGGCCCTCACCATCGGTGTTATCGCCATACAGCGTATCGGTGCAGATGAGGGTGTTGACCGCACCGGCTCTCTCGGCGCGCTCACTGCGGTGGTCAGCAAGGCGCCAAGCCTCTTCTTTAAAAGGCAGGGTTACGTTTAGCCCGCAGCCGCCTTGTTCACGAAACGCGGCTAGCGCCTTGGCAAACCCATCAAGGGGTGGCTCTTGAGCCACATATTCCATTTGCTGCGCGGTTTGCTCAGCAAACAGCCGATGAATGCGGGGCGATAAAGAGTGCCCTACGGGATGACCAAAAACCGCATAGTGGTCCATATCAGTTCTCCTTTAGCCAGCCTGCAACGTCTTGTGCAAAATAGGTAAGAATTCCATCTGCACCGGCGCGTTTGAAGCTCAGTAATGATTCAAGCACGCATTGACGTCGATCGAGCCAACCATTGGCAAAGGCGGCGTTAAGCATCGCGTACTCGCCGCTAACCTGATAGGCAAAGGTTGGCATCTGAAATTGCTCGCGAACTCGTGTGATGATGTCTAAATACGGCATGCCGGGCTTGATCATGACCATGTCAGCCCCTTCGGCGATATCCATACCGACTTCTCTTAGGGCTTCCATGGCGTTGCCTGGGTCCATTTGATAGGTCCGCTTATCGCCGCCGCCGAGATTACTGGCCGAGCCCACGGCATCGCGAAATGGGCCATAAAACGCCGAGGCATATTTGGCGGAATACGCCATAATGCGCACATTAGGCTGCTGATCGGCTTCTAATGCCTGACGAATCGCGGCTATTCGCCCGTCCATCATGTCTGAGGGGGCAAGGATATCGACGCCGGCCTCAGCATGTGAGCGCGCCTGGCGGACTAAAGCATCAAGCGTGATGTCGTTGGCAACATAACCGTGCTCGTCGAGTAGGCCGTCTTGGCCATGACTGGTAAAAGGATCAAGCGCAACATCGGTAATAACGCCGAGATCAGGTACGCGCGCTTTGACTGCGCGCACGGCGCGCTGAGCCAGACCCTCAGGGTTCCAAGCTTCCGTTGCCTCGGGGGTTTTGGTCTCGAGCGGGATCACCGGAAAAATGGCGATCGCTGGAATGCCGAGCTCGGCAATTTGCTCAGCAAATACCACTAGCCGGTCAATAGTCATTCGCTCAACGCCTGGCATCGAGTCTACGGTCTCGCTTTTGTTCTGCCCTTCAATCACAAAAACCGGCTGAATGAGATCATTCACATTCAGTGTGTGTTCACGCACCAGCCGGCGGGTAAAGTCATCCGTACGCAAACGCCGCAGGCGTGTTGCGGGAAATTTAAGGGCAGAAGCAGGATTAGATTTCACAAATTCTCCTTTTAAAAACCGGATGCTAGGTAAGGCGCGTATAGGCCCAATCAAGCACTTGTTGTACGCGTGGCGCTGTTATTCGATAAGCTTCCGCGCGCTTTACCCAACGCCATTCATGATGTTCAGGAACTCCAAGTTCTGGTGCAATGCCCAGGACCACGTCTTTTGTTTGGGTAGAGGCTAAATAGTACCGGGCCACTTTACCCCGAGCGTAAGGGCCTGTTTCGATATAGTCTTCGCCCCAATCGAGCGATAGGTCGGTAATGCCAGTTTCTTCAGCCACTTCGCGGTAAGCGGCCTGCAGCGGTGTTTCGTTTTGTTCGGTACGGCCCTTGGGAAAATCCCAGTATTGATAGGCGCGCAGTAAAAGCAAGCGCCAGTCATTTTCATCACGACGAACCACAACCACGCCACAGGAGAGGATGCGTGGTGGGCGCTGATTGAGCGCCGCTGATTCAGCGTTGGTCGGGCACATGCCACTGTGGGCTGAGGTTATGCACGGCGTTGACCATTACCTCAACATGCTCGGGCGGAATCTGTGGGTGGATGCCGTGCCCTAAATTAAAAACATGGCCTGAGCCGTTGCCGTACTCAGCCAGCACGCGGGCAACTTCTTTTTCGATGACCTTGGGCTCGGCATAAAGCACGTTGGGGTCTAGGTTACCTTGCAGTGCAACCCGCCCTTGCGTGCGTTCGCGGGCTTCGTTTAATGGAATGGTCCAGTCTACGCCTAGCCCATCGGCACCGCAGTCGGCAATTTTATCAAGCCAAATCCCGCCGCCTTTGGTAAAGAACACCACGGGCACGCGACGGCCTTCGCGGTTGCGCTCAAGCCCGGCAATGACTTGCTTGGCAAAGGCTAAAGAAAAACGCTGATAGGCATCATGAGCCAAGGCGCCACCCCAGGTATCAAAAATCATTAATGCTTGGGCGCCGGCGGCTGATTGAGCATTTAAATAATCAATGACCGCGCTCGTGATTTTGCTTAGCAAGAGCTCAAGGGTGTCGGGGTCGCGATAGGCCATCCCTTTAATGTGGCGAAAGTCTTTGCTGCTGCCACCCTCTACCATGTAAGTGGCCAGGGTCCACGGGCTGCCTGAAAAACCAATTAATGGGACCTGTCCTTCTAGGCGGGATCGGATCAGGCTGACCGCATCGGTTACATAACCTAAATCGCGTGCAATATCAGGGGCAGGAAGTGCCTCTATTGCGGCCCGATCACGAACAGGGCGCTCAAAGCGCGGCCCTTCACCCTGCTCAAAATATAACCCCAAGCCCATGGCATCGGGCACGGTAAGAATGTCAGAAAATAAGATGGCGGCATCGAGCTTAAAGCGGCGCAATGGCTGCATCGTGACCTCGCAGGCAAGCTCAGGGTTGCGGCAGAGGTCCATAAAACTGCCAGCTTGCGCACGAGCGGCCCGATACTCTGGCAGGTATCGGCCTGCCTGTCGCATAATCCAAACGGGTGTGCGCTCGACGGGTTCGCGCAGTAGTGCGCGTAGCAACAGGTCGTTGTCTAGTGAGGTCATGCGTTCTCCGTAATGCCTAGCCAGGCCAGCATGCCTTTTGCTGCTTCGCGTCCTTCCCAAACCGCCGTAACAACTAAATCAGAACCTCTGACCATATCCCCCCCAGCAAAAACCTTTGGGTTGCTTGTTTGGTAAGGATAGTCACCTTGTTTGGCCACTTGCACGCGCTCGCGCTCATCGACTGATATTTTATGAGTTTCGAACCAGGCTGGTGGATCGGGCCGAAAACCAAAGGCAATGAGCACATGATCGGCCGGCAGGATTTCTTCACTACCGGGAATAACCTCTGGGCGGCGGCGGCCCCGTTCATCGGGGGCGCCCAAGCGGGTTTCCACCAGCTTTACGCCCTCTACGCGATCGGTGCCTACAATCTCAACCGGCTGCCGGTTGAACATAAATTTAACGCCTTCTTCCTTGGCGTTATGGACCTCACGGCGTGATCCCGGCATGTTTTGCTCATCGCGCCGATAGGCACAAGTCACACTAGCAGCGCCTTGGCGCAGCGCGGTGCGGTTACAGTCCATGGCGGTATCACCACCGCCAAGCACAACCACCCGCTTATCTGCCATATCGATGAAGTCTTCGGGCTGTTTTTCAAAGCCCATCATGCGATTAATGTTTGAAACTAAGTACGGTAGGGCCTCATAGACGCCCGGCATATCCTCGCCCGGAAAACCCCCACGCATGTAGGTATAAGTGCCCATGCCAAGGAAAACAGCGTCATATTCGGCTTCGAGCTCGGCGTAGGTAATGTCTTGGCCAATTTCAACGCCCAACCGGAATTCAACGCCCATGTATTCCATAATCTCGCGACGTTTGGCGATCACTTCTTTTTCCAGTTTGAACGGCGGAATGCCAAAGGTGAGCAGCCCGCCGATTTCGGGGTAGCGGTCATACACCACGGCAGAAACGCCATTGCGAACCAAAATATCAGCAGCGCCGAGCCCAGCCGGGCCAGCGCCAACAATGGCGACGCGCTTATCGGTGGGTACAACGCCGGTCATATCTGGCCGCCAGCCGCGCTTAAACGCCTCATCGGTAATGTATTTTTCGACCGAGCCTATCGTTACGGCACCAAAGCCATCGTTTAGCGTACAGGCACCTTCGCAAAGGCGATCTTGCGGGCAAACCCGACCACATACCTCGGGCAGTGTATTGGTTTTATGCGACAGCTCGGCTGCCTCAAATAAGTTGCCCTCGGCAATCAGTTTGAGCCAGTTCGGAATATAGTTATGGACCGGGCATTTCCACTCGCAGTAAGGATTGCCGCACTCTACGCAGCGATCAGCCTGAGCGGCGGCATGGTCGTTGCTGTAGTCGCCGTAGATTTCGCTAAATTGTTTAACTCGGGTGTCGGCCGATACCTTTTCAGGATCCTGCCTCGGAACATCAATAAACTGAAAATAATTACCCATAATGCGCTTTCTCAGGCTGCCTGACGCAGCGTATTCAAGACCTCGTTTATATCGGTTGCGCGTGGCTTAATGAGCCAGAAGCAGCCAACGTAATCGCGGAAGTTATCGAGGATTTGCTGACCCCAGTCAGAGCCAGTTTCAGCAACAAACTCCTGAATCGTGGCCCGCAAGAAGTCTCGGTGTTCAGTCATTGCCTCGGTCTGGACCCGACGAATATCAATTAGCTCGTGGTTATACCGATCAACAAAGCGGTTTTCCAAATCAAGAACAAAGGCGATGCCGCCGGTCATGCCTGCGCCAAAGTTTAGCCCGGTGGGGCCAAGCACGCAGACAACACCATCGGTCATGTACTCACAGCCATGATCGCCCACACCCTCAACCACGGCATGCGCGCCTGAGTTGCGCACGGCAAAGCGCTCGCCCGCTAACCCAGCAGCAAATAGCTTGCCACCCGTGGCGCCATAGAGGCAGGTGTTGCCAATAATGGTGGTTTCTTGGCTCACAAAGCGGCTTTCAGCCGGTGGCTGGATAACCAGTTTGCCACCCGCCATACCTTTGCCGACGTAATCGTTGGCATCGCCTTTGAGATACATTTCTAACCCGCCGGCATTCCATACGCCAAAGCTCTGCCCGGCGCTGCCCGTGAGGTTAACGCGAATGGGTGCAAGGCTCATGCCCAGGTTGCCATGCCGCTCAGCAATTTCTCCGGAAAGCCGAGCGCCGATGGAGCGGTCGTTGTTTTGCACTCGATAGCTAAATTCACCGCCGCTGGCCGCTTCGATAGCCGGCAGCGCATCAGCGACCATTTGCTCGGCAAGCTCACCGCGATCGAAAGGCACATTGCTCGGTGTCATGCAGTAGGCGGCTTTACTGGCATCTAAACCGCCGTCAGACAAAATGGGGCTAAGATCGAGCTTGCGCTGTTTTTCGGTTTGCCCCTCGGCACGTTCGAGCAAATCAATGCGGCCAATGAGTTCTTCGAGTGAACGAACACCCAATCGTGCCAACCATTCCCTCGTTTCCATTGCGACGAACGTAAAGAAGTTGGCCACCCGCTCTGGCGTGCCAATGAAGTGCTTCATGCGCAGCACTTTTTCCTGCGTTGCAACGCCTGTTGGGCAGTTATTTAAATGGCAAACGCGCAGATACTTACAGCCCATGGCCACCATCGGCGCGGTGCCAAACCCAAAGCTCTCAGCACCTAAAATAGCCGCTTTAATCACATCTAACCCGGTTTTCATACCGCCATCGGTTTGCAGACGAATTTTGTCGCGCAAATCATTGGCGCGCAGGGTCTGATGCGTCTCAGTCAGCCCAAGCTCCCACGGTGTGCCGGCATATTTAACCGAGGTGAGTGGGCTAGCGCCCGTGCCACCGTCATAGCCCGAGATGGTAATCAGATCGGCATACGCTTTGGCAACGCCAGCAGCGATGGTGCCAACGCCTGGCCCAGAGACCAACTTGACCGACACCAGCGCATTCGGATTGACCTGCTTGAGATCGTAGATCAGCTGCGCTAAATCTTCGATTGAGTAAATGTCATGATGTGGCGGCGGAGAAATTAGCGCCACCCCTGGCTTGGAATAACGCAGCCGGGCAATCATGTCATTGACCTTATGCCCTGGCAGCTGCCCGCCTTCGCCGGGCTTGGCGCCCTGAGCGATTTTGATTTGCAACACCTCGGCATTACGCAGGTAGTAAGGCGTTACACCAAACCGGCCTGATGCGATTTGCTTAATTTTCGACATCCGCTCGTTGCCGTAGCGCTTTTCATCTTCGCCGCCTTCGCCAGAATTAGAGCGCCCACCCAGGCGATTCATGGCAATGGAGAGAGCCTCATGCGCCTCGGGTGACAAAGCACCCAAAGACATTCCCGCCGAGTCGAAGCGCTTGAGAATAGACTCAAGCGGCTCCACCTCTTCAATAGGGATGGGGGTGGTGTCTTTTAACTGCAAAAGATCGCGCAGCGCGCTAACCGGGCGCGTATTGACCGTTTCGGCATACACCTTGTAGCGCTCGTAATCACCCGTGTATGCGGCTTCCTGCAGTGATGCCACCACATCAGGGTTGTACGCATGGTATTCACCGCCATGCACATACTTCAGCAGGCCACCTTGCTTGATTGGCTGACTGCCGCGCCATGCGCTGGCATGCAGGGTGCGCTGATCCATCTCCAAATCATCAAAATCAGCGCCTTCGATACGCGAAGTGGTACCAATAAAGCACAGATCAATGACCGAATGATGCAGGCCAACAATTTCAAAAAGCTGCGCACCGCGATAGCTGGTGATGGTCGAAATGCCCATCTTTGAGAGGATTTTGTAAAGCCCTTTGTTAAGCCCTTTGCGATAGTTGCGCAGCAAATCAGCGAGCGGTACGCCCTTTATTTCACCCGTGCGCAACTGATCTTGAACCAAATCATAAGCCAAATAGGGGTAAATGGCCGTAGCGCCATAGCCAATGAGCACGGCGCATTCATGGCTATTGCGCGCTGTGCCCGTTTCTAGCACTAGGTTGGCATTGCAGCGCAATCCCGTTTTAACCAAATGGTGATGGATAGCACCGGTTGCGGGCAGGGCGTGAATGGGGATTCGGTTTTCATCCACCGCACGGTCTGAGAGCACCAACAAGCTAGCGCCATCGCGCACGGCTTTTTCGGCAACCTGACAAAGCGCGCGAATCGCATCTTCGAGCCGTTCATTTAACCCATAGCTTAGCTCAAGGCGGCATATGGCCTCGTCCTTCTCATGCTCATCAAGTAAGCCTAAGAATTTGCCATCAGACAGAATGGGCGAGTCTACAACCAAACGGCGAGCATGATCTTCCACTTCCTCAAACAGGTTCTTCTCCGCCCCAAAGCAGGTTTCTAAAGACATCACAATCTGCTCACGCAGCGGGTCGATTGGCGGGTTGGTAACCTGCGCAAATTGCTGGCGGAAGTAATCATAAAGCGGGCGTACTTGGCGGGAAAGCACCGGCATGGGCGTGTCATCGCCCATTGAGCCCACGGCTTCCTGGCCCCCCATAGCAAGAGACCGAATAACAATATCGCGCTCTTCAAACGTCACGCCAAACTGTTTTTGGAAAATATCCAGCGTTTTGGGTGGCACCGGCTCACGCTCGCTGTCGCGATTGACCAACGAGGGCACATCACGGGCATGTGCGGTTAGCCAGCGCTTGTAAGGGGCGCGATTTTTTAGCCGGTCATCAATCATCTCGGGCAATAAAAGCTCGCCGGTTTGGGTGTCTGCCGCTAGCATTTCGCCTGGACGCAGCCGACCTTTTTGAACCACATCTTCGGCGGCATAATCCCAAACGCCAACCTCAGAGGCGAGCGTGATATGCCGATCGTTGGTAATCACCCAGCGCGCTGGGCGCAGTCCGTTGCGATCGAGTGCGCAGGCGGCATGGCGGCCGTCTGTGAGTACGATGCCGGCCGGGCCATCCCAAGGCTCGATATGCTGGGAGTGGAATTCATAAAACGCCCGCAAATCGGCATCCATCGTTTCGACGTTTTGCCAGGCTGGCGGAATTAATAAGCGCAGGGCACGAAAGATATCCATGCCCCCAGTAATAAGCACATCTAGCATATTATCGAGGCTTGATGAATCAGAGCCGGTGAGGTTGACCAGGGGCTGAATAGCTTCGATATCTGGCAATAATGGTGTTTTAAACCGACTGGCACGCGCCAGCGCCCAGTTACGGTTGCCCTGAATCGTATTAATTTCGCCGTTGTGCGCCAAATAGCGAAACGGCTGAGCAAGCCGCCACTGTGGCAGAGTGTTTGTTGAAAAGCGCTGATGGAATACCGCTAAGGCCGTTTCAAGCCGCGGATCCTGTAAATCTTTGTAAAACACCGCCAGATTTTCTGGCATGACCAAGCCTTTGTAAGACAACACCCGTGAAGACAGGCTTGGGATATAAAAGTCTGGATCGGTGGTTTCGAGCTGTTTTTCAGCGCGACGGCGGGCCATAAACAGGCGGCGCTCAAATTCAGGCTCTGTCATTTCGCTTGGCGCATTCACATACACCTGCTCAATGATGGGCAGCGTGCTTAGTGCCTGCTCTCCGCAAGCTGAAGGGTCAGTGGGCACGGTGCGCCAACCAGCAGCTGGTACTTCATAATGCGCAAGTGCTTCTTCAACCGCTTGCTTGGCCGCCTCAGCAACAGCCACTTCTTGCGATAAAAACACACAACCCACAGCAAACTGATCAGCAACCGTTAGGCCGATTTCATCGGCCGCTTGGCGCAGGAAACCGATAGGCGGCTTAATTAATAGCCCGCAGCCATCGCCACTTTTGCCGTCGGCCGCTACTGCGCCACGATGCGTCAACCGGCCGAGTGCGGAGATGGCAGTCTCTAACAGCCAGTGGCTCGGTTTACCATCCATGTGCGCAATCAGGCCAAAGCCGCAGTTATCGCGCTCAAATTCGGGACGGTAAAGTGACGGACGAGTAAAGGGAAGTTGCCTCACACAAACTGCCTCTTGGGTAGTGGATTTTTGATAGACAAATGGGCAGGTAATATAGCTTGATTGGCTATTTTCAGCAACCAAAGCCTGCCTGAAACAAGCGGTCGTGCTCGGCAATTGCGAACCGATCCGTCATCCCCGCAATGTAGTCGGCCACCACTCTTGCCTGCCCTCGCGGCCCACGCTGACGCGCTCTTTCAGTGGCGTCGTTTCTAAACGAAGTGGGCAACAGCGCGGGGTCATTCATAAACGCATCAAACAGCGCGGTGACTACTTGATGGGCCTTAATGGTCATGCGATGCACCCGATAATGCCGATAAAGATGCTCATGTAAATAGCGCTTGAGCGCATGATGCCGAGTTTGCATGTCATCGCTAAAACCAATGAGCGGCTTTTTTAATTGACGCACGGCGTCTGCCGAATCAGGGGCAAGCTCAGCAATCCGTTGCTCAGTGCTGTGAATTAAGTCGTGGACTTGATCGGCGATTAGGTCACGAACAATCTGATGCACTAACCGCCGATCTTTTAAGGTGGGGTGTTTTTTTAAAGCAGCCCGCGTTAGTGCGTCTATCCACTCAACTTCTCGCAACTGCTCTAGTTCGAGCAATCCGGCGCGCAGGCCATCATCAATGTCGTGGCTGTTGTAAGCAATTGAATCGGCAATGTTGGTTAGCTGGGCTTCGAGTGCTGGTTGAGTGCCATTTAAAAAGCGTAAACCGACCTCGCCAAGCCGTTTGGCACGCTCAGGCGAGCAGCGTTTGATTAATCCTTCTCGCGTCTCAAACGTCAGGTTTAAGCCATCAAAATCGGCATAGCGGGTTTCTAGCACGTCTACTACGCGAAGCGACTGCAAATTATGTTCAAACCCGCCATAGTTGTGCATGCAAGCATCAAGGGCATCTTGCCCAGCATGCCCAAACGGGGTGTGGCCCAAATCATGGCCGAGTGCAATGGCCTCGGTGAGGTCTTCGTTAAAGCCCATCGAACGCGCAATGGTTCGGGCAATCTGCGCCACCTCTAGGCTGTGCGTTAGCCGATTACGAAACAGATCACCCTCATGATTCACAAAAACCTGCGTTTTATATTCCAGCCGCCGAAATGCAGCGCTATGAATAATACGGTCGCGATCGCGCTGAAAGGCATTGCGAATGTCTATGCCTGTTTCTGGATAGCGCCGGCCATGACTGGTAGATGGGCGAGATGCCCAGGGTGCCAAGCCAAGTGGATCTGCGCCGGGGCTAGCCATCACTGTATTCCTGGAGTGTTTCTAGCAGGGCAGACTCTGGATAATCTGCGCTCACCACGGCGTTACCCAGCCCTTTGAGTAAAACGAGGCGCAACTGCCCGCCTCGGTTTTTTTTGTCTCGCTGCATAAAATCAAGAAAAGTTTCGGGAGTGATTTGCGAAGGCGGCTCAATCGGTAAGCCTGCGCGCTGGATCAGCGCAATCCCCCGGGCGCATTCCTCAGCCGTAATCCAGCTCAGTCGTGCAGAAAGACGCAGCGCCATGCACATACCCGCCGCAATGGCCTCGCCATGCAGCCAGGGCCCATATCCGGTGGCGCCCTCAATGGCATGCCCAAAGCTATGCCCTAAGTTAAGTAATGCGCGCTGCCCCGCTTCTTTTTCATCGGCCTGAACAATGGCGGCCTTATTTTGGCAAGAGCGCTCCACAATGTAGGCCAATGCTTCTGTGTCTCGCGCAAAAACCTCCGGTAAATGGGCTTCTAACCATGCTAGGAAAGCCGCATCACCGAGTAGTGCGTATTTTATGACCTCGGCCATGCCGGCCCGAAACTCGCGATCTGGCAGGCTGCTCAGTAAATCTAAATCAGCGATGACGGCCTTGGGCTGATGGAATGCACCAATCATGTTTTTGCCGCATGGGTGATTAACGCCTGTTTTACCGCCAACAGAAGAGTCCACCATAGCCAGCAGCGTGGTGGGGATTTGCACAAAAGCCACGCCGCGCTGATAGGTGGCCGCCACAAACCCAGCTAGATCACCAATGACTCCGCCACCTAGCGCAACCAGGTAGCAGTCGCGATCAAACCCGTTGGCCAGCAGTTCATCGAACACCGGTAGCATCGAATCTAAACGCTTTGCTTGCTCACCATCCGGTAAAACACACGTGGCAACTTGCTTGGTGCCCAGCGATTTTACAAGGGCATCCAAATATAACGGGGCGATGGTTTCGTTGGTTACAACCATGACCTGATTGGCCGGTATCAGGGCATGCAGCAGCGATGAATCGGTAAGTAACTGCTGCCCGATTTCGATGTTGTAGCTACGCTCGCCTAAGGCAACCTCAACGCGGCGTGTTTTAGTGTGGGTCGACAATGCCTGATTCCTCCAGTGCCCGAGCGAGATCTTCAGCCAGTCGCTCTGGGTGCCCATCTTCGGTATCAATTACCCGATCAGCAAGTGCTTCATAGATTGGACCACGCGTTTGCATTAATGCACTAAGGCGAGTGGCGGGATCTTCTCCATTTAACATCGGCCGATTGGTGCCGTGGGTGCGCTTGATTTGGGTATCCAGCGTGGCGCGCAGATAAATAACCAGACCGCGCGCGCCCAAATGGCGTTGATTGTTGGGATCGATGACCGCGCCGCCACCGGTGGCCAGCACAATGCCTTTGCGTTGTGTTAGCTCATCAAGGAGCTGAGATTCACGGCGCCGAAAGCCCGATTCGCCTTCAATGTCAAAAATTCTTGGAATATCGACACCCGTTCGCTCTTCTAAGGCCGAGTCTAGGTCAATAAACTCAAGATGCAGGCGAGACGCCAAACGGCGTCCAATTGTGGTCTTGCCAGCCCCCATTGGACCCACCAAGAAAATGCGGTCATAAGATTTCATGGGGGTGATTCTAACGCGTTCCGGTGCTCGAGCGAGGGTTCAAGGATTCTGGGGGTTACAAAAACGAGCAGTTCGGTCCGATCATCCACTTTGGCGCGGCGGGTAAAAAGCCCGCCCAAAACAGGCAGGCGGGAGAGAAGTGGAACACGGCGCACATCTTCGCGCTGGGTTTGCTCAAAAACACCCCCCAGCACAACGGTTTCGCCATCGCCAACAAGCACATGCGTACGCACCGATTGGGTGTTAATTGCAGGGCCATCGGGGGTTTCCTCACCACGGCTATCTTGGTTAACGGCTAGCTGCAGTTGCACCTGATCATCTGGGGTAATGCGCGGGGTTACGACCAGGCCAAGCACGGCATCTCTAAACGCGATGCTGGTTGCGCCGCTGGAGGTGGCCTGCTCGAAGGGAATTTGCACGCCTTGCTTAATTTCCGCTTCCTGGCCGCTTGCGGTAACAACGCGTGGGCTTGAAATCACTTCGCCGCGGTTTTCTGTTTCCATCGCTGAGAGTTCAAGCTCAAGCAGTCGGCTGCCAATTCGTCCAATGGCCAGCCCAGCCGTGCCGGCAGCATTGGTTATAGGTAAATCAACCATTAACCCGCGATTACGAAACTGACTACCCGATTCGCCATCGGGTGTGCCGCTCATATCTTGGGCGTTAAAACGCACGCCAATGGCATTACTAAAATCACGCTGCGCAATCACGATTCGCGCTTCTATTAGTACTTGCCGAATGGGAATGTCTAGCTGCTCAACGAGATGGCGAATCTTTTCAAGCCGTGCTGGGGAATCGGTAATAACCAAGGTGTTGGTGCGTTCATCCACAAATAGGCTGCCGTTGGCCGAAAGCAGTCCGGCTGCACTTTGCGCGCCGTTAATAAGCTCCCTAAGCTCAGCGGCATTGGCATAGCGAATAGCAATGACCTGCATTGTGGTTTGCGCCTCGGGTGATTCTTCTGATTCTTCGCGCAGCGTATTGAGTTCTTCCATAAGGGCAGGTAGCTCGATATCCACTACATCGACGCGGATGTTTTCGTTGTCTTGCGCAAACGCGGTGGCAGCTAATAAAAGGGATAACAGCAATAGGATTATTCTCATCGAAGGGGCCTCCCCGTTTCGTTTGTGCGCTCAATGCGATGAATTTTTCCTGTCAGCGATAGCGCAATATGGCTTGGGTTGATGGCGTTCAGCTCAAGCCACTCGGAATAGGGGGCTGGATCACCCACCTGCAACGAGTGCAGCTGACCTTCGGGTGTTCGAATCAGCGCCCATACCTGGTCATCAATAAAAATTCGCCCCAGATACTCAAGGTCAATCGGCGTGACGCGCGTTAAATCAAAAGGGTCAGCGGGCGGTGGCATGGGCAAAGCCCAGTCTGATGATGCGGGGCGGTTTGGCAAGGGCTCAATGGCACCACCGGGCCTTTGCATAACATCGGCAATCCATGTCTCTAAATCAGGCACGGCCGGTTGATAACCCATCAATACTGCCATCAAAGCAATTCCGGCATTCATGGCGTGGCCTCGGTGTTGCCCTGCCAGTAGGTAATTAACGTGAGCCGAGCGCTAAGCGGCGTGATTTCAATGGTGTCTAACGTCACCATGCGGGAGAGCAAAGCCATTTGGTGAATAAACGTATAAATGCCTTCCCACTGGCCGCTAAGCGCAATTTCGATAGGAACAGCGGTATAAAACCCGTGCTCAGTGGCAGGGCGTGGGGTGAGCTGAATTACGCTAAGGCCATGGGTTTGCGCTTGGGTGTCTAATTCGGCAAGGAGGCTATCGAGCATGAGTTGCTCGGGTAGCTGCTCAAGTAGTTGAACATAGCGCGTCTGCATTTGCCGCAGTTGTGCTTCATAACGATTGAGGTTGGCTGCCTGAGCTTGTTGTTTCTGCAAAGCTTTGCGCAGTGATAACTCTGCACTTTGGGCAACGCTGAGCTGATTGGCTGCCGGCCCTCCAAAAAACGGCCAGCTCAGCAATAGGCCGGCAAGCAGCGCGATGCTTAGGAAGCAAAAGGTGATCAGGCGACGTTTAATAGGCAGTCTCATGGCAGTGCCTTTGCCCGAATATGAAAATGCTTAAGTGTGCTGTTGGGTTTTTGGGGTGCATCGATGGAAACCAGCGTGGCCTCGCCAAAATGCGCAAGCTGCTCGATGCGCGACATCAAAGTTGCCACGGCAGTGATTTGCTTGGCCGTACCGGTTAAATCGAGCGTATCGCCTTGCATCGACCAGCGCTGCAGGGTCAGCGTATCAGGCAGTGCCCAAGCGATGGCCGCAAAGCGTTGTAAGGGCTTTTCTTGATTATCTGCTAGCAATTGCAGCGTTGCCATACGCTCGGTCAGACGCTCTCGGGTGCCCTGTAAGTCGTCAATCGCGCTGATGCGCTGGTCAAGGCTACTAATCGCGGCTTCAAGGCGAAGATTACGCTGCAACTGCTCGTTATTTAAGGCGTGAATGCCCTGCGACCCTGCTACACCGAGCAGCAGCCCTAGTAGCAGCATTACAGCACTGCCGCTAAGTCTGAGTCTTAGCGTGCGTGCGCGCTGCATGGCTCGCCACGGCAGCAGATTGACACCGTTAATGGTCATGCTAGCCACTCGGTAGCGCCAGACCAACGGCGGTGATAAGCCGCGCAGCGGTATCGGGTTCTGGACAGCCTTTGAGGACTAACGACAAATCAGGCCGGCTAGCGGGCAACGCGGTTACCTGCTCAATGCGCGAAAGTAGATCAGCATCACTGGCCCGCCCGCCACCAATCATTAATTGTGCGGGTCCGGCGGTGGTGCCGCTGCCCGTGAATAAGGCTAGCAAACGCTTGACGGCATCCGCGGTTTGTTGGGAATCGCTCAAATCACCGTGTAATACCTGATCGCGAGCTTGCATCAATTGCCCGTTACTCAGAACAGTTAGGTTGAGTGTGTCTTCTCCTAAATCAACAATGCCGATGTTGGAGTGATCATTGGCTGACTGGCCCAGTTTGATTGCGCGAATCACCGCGTAGGCTTCTAGATCGATGCCGCCGGCCCTCAGTGCAGTGCCTTGTAATAATTTGGCCCGCTCATCTACGTTGCATTGGCGGGTGGCCGTTAGCGTTATCTGCTGGTCTTGGGCAGCGCAATAATCAACGCATAAGGGCTCGGTGGCACTACTAATCTGCTCCTCGGCTGCCAGGCTAACGCGGGCTTCAATAGCCATGGCATTTAAGCCGCTGGGCAAGGTGATTTGCCGAGTAGTTGCCGAAGCCGTTGGAATGGCCAAATAGGCAAATTGCGGGTGCTGCCGAAGTTTTTTGCAGGCAGCTTTAAGTGCGGTATTGACCAAAGAAACGCGGCGTATGTGTTTTGCCTCTACCGCGTCTTGTGGCAGAGGCTCAATCACATAATCCAGTAAAACCGGAGCCCGGCGAGGCGGGCTTTTGACAACCGCAACCTTTACAGCACTTGAGCCAATATCAACCCCCAGTCTTAGCTGCCTGCGATTCGGCATGAAGATCTGCGCAACCCGGCGTATACTTGCGTTCACTATTCTGACCGCTGGACGGTGCGTGCGCCCATGCCCCGAATTGTTCGACTGTTTCTGCATCTCTTGGCTGGCCTAGCTGCCCTCTCGTTGCTTTTAGTGGGTGGGTTTTTGGCGGCATACATTGCGTTGGCTCCTGGGTTGCCGAGCGTAGAAGAGGTGCGCAACGTTGAGTTACAGGTACCGCTGCGCGTGCATGCCGCTGACGGCACCCTCATGGCAGAGTTTGGCGAAATGCGCCGCACCCCCATTCGTTTTGATCAAGTGCCGGTTTCTCTTCGACAGGCGTTTATTGCCGCAGAGGACCAGCGGTTTTATCAGCATCCGGGGGTAGATTATCAAGGGCTTGTTCGCGCAGTCTGGTACCTAGTTCGCACTGGAGAAAAAGGGCCGGGTGGTAGCACAATCACCATGCAGCTGGCGCGCAATCTGTTTTTAACCCGTGAGCGCACCTACTTACGCAAAGTGCGCGAAATTATGCTGGCGCTGCGCATTGAAAGAGAGCTCGATAAAGAAACTATTTTTGAGCTGTATCTCAATAAAATCTATTTGGGTCAGCGTGCCTACGGCGTGGCCGCGGCTGCCCGGGTGTATTACGACAAACCGCTGGCCGACTTAACCCTTGCTGAGCAAGCCATGATTGCGGGCCTGCCAAAGGCACCCTCGGCGGCAAACCCGATTACCAATTCAGAGCGCGGGCTGCAGCGACGTGGGTATGTGCTTGGCCGCATGCTGGACTCTGGGTTTATCGATGAGCCCGCCTACCTGCGGGCCATGGCCGAGCCTGTTACCGCCCAGCGGCACTTGCGTCGCCCAGAATTTTCTGCGCCCTATGTGGCAGAAATGGCGCGGCAGTGGGTGGTTGAGCGCTATGGCGCAGATCAGGCCTACACCGCGGGTTTTGAGGTTTACACCACGGTTGACGTTACTCAGCAAAAAGCCGCCCAAGAGGCATTAGTGCGAGGTTTGCATGCCTACGACGAGCGGCATGGCTATCGGGGTGCGATCGAACAACTAGCGGTAGATACGCTCAATTCAGCCGAGCTGATTGAGGCTTTATCAGAAATACGCACCGCCGGCGCATTGCGTGCGGCGGTTGTTACCGAAATTGCTGAAAACGGCGCGCAACTGCTCACGGCTCAGGGAGACGAACTTGAGCTGCCATGGACTGGCGTGGCCTGGGCCAGTACGCAGCCTGCCGAGCTGCTATCACCCGGCGATGTGATTTATTTTCGTGAAACTACGAGTGGGTATCGATTGGCTCAATTACCACAAGCGCAGGGTGCAATCGCAGCATTGGACCCTGTCGATGGTCGGGTATTGGGGCTGGCTGGGGGGTATAGCTTTTCGCTGAGCTCATTTAATCGAGCCACGCAGGCGCGCCGCCAGCCAGGTTCTGCATTTAAGCCCTTAATTTACTCCGCCGCACTTGAGCATGGCATAACGCCGGCAACCATCATTAACGATGCGCCGGTGGTGTTCTCTGATGTTTCACTTGAGGGTGTTTGGCGGCCTGAGAATTATAGTGGTCAGGTGTTTGGGCCAACGCGTCTGCGTGAGGCTTTAATTCATTCCCGAAATTTGGTTTCAATTCGGGTATTACGCCAGATTGGCCTGCCGGCAGCGCTAGAACATATTCAAAAGCTGGGTTTATCCACCGAGCAAATGTCGCCCACGCTATCGTTGGCGCTTGGCGCGGCTGAAGTCACGCCAATGGAGCTAGCGGCCAGTTATGCCCCCTTTGCTAACGGAGGTCTGCGGGTTAAGCCGTGGTTTATTGAACGGGTGACGACTAAAGACCGAGAGTTACTGTTTGGCGTGCGTCTTGAGCGCGGAATCAGTGCGGGTAACGCTTGGTTAATGCGCTCAATGCTAGAAGACGTGGTGCGCGAGGGTACCGGGCGCAGCGCACTGCGTTTAGGCAGAGAGGATTTAGCCGGCAAAACTGGCACAACGAACGATCAAAACGATGCTTGGTTTGCTGGGTTTAATGGCGATGTTGTGGCAACTGCTTGGGTGGGCTTTGATGAGCTGCAGTCGTTAGGCCGTTATGAAACGGGCGGCCGCGCCGCATTGCCGATTTGGATTGATTTTATGGAGCAGGCGTTGGAGGGCAAGCCTAACACCAACTGGGTCAGGCCTCCCGGCGTGGTCACACTGCGTATTGATGCCGAAACGGGCGAACGAACATCACCAGAAAACCCTAATGCGCGGTTTGAGACGTTTCTTGAAGGTAGCCTGCCGCCACAGGGTGACGTTGCACGGCGTGAGACTGAGGGCAGTGACGCAGAACCCATCTTCTAATTTGAGAAAAGGATGCTCTAATGGCACGCGGTAGAGAATCACGTGATGCAAGAATGCGTGAGCGATTGACGCAAGAAGCGGCACGCATTATGGCAGTTGAGGGTGTGCGTGATTTCTCACAGGCAAAGCGCAAGGCGGCCGCGCATTTGGGCGCGCCCAGCACCACAAACCTTCCCCAAAACAAAGAAATACAGGCGGCGCTAGTTGAATATCAGCGCCTGTTTGGCGGTGAGGAACAAGCGCAGGCGCTACATGCCTTACGGCAAATGGCATTAGAGGCCATGGATTTTTTTGCTGCTTTTAGGCCCCGGTTAGTTGGCGAGGTGCTGGAGGGAACGGCCGCAGAAGGTGCGCCGATTGAGCTGCATTGTTTTGCAGATACGCCCGAAGACGTTGTCTTTTTTCTGATGGATCAGGGCATTCCGTTTGATACGGATCAACGACGTCTGCGCTTTGATACCGACCCCGTCACTTTGCCCTGTCATCGCTTTTTAGCGGGTGATGCTGAGGTTCAGTTGGTGGTCATGGATCCAAAAGGGCTTAGACAGCCCCCGCGCAGCCCAATTGATGGCCGGCCGATGCGGCGAGCCAGCCGTAGCCAGCTCGCCGAAATGCTTAACTAGCCTCTACGACGGTGCAACGGCACGTATTTGCGCCGGGCAGCACCCGTGTAAAGCTGACGTGGCCGTCCAATGCGCTGCTCTGGATCGGTTAGCATTTCCATCCACTGCGCAACCCAGCCCGGTGTTCTGCCGATAGCAAACATCACTGTAAAGAACTCGGTGGGAATCCCAAGTGCTCGATAAATAATGCCTGAGTAAAAATCAACATTCGGGTAGAGCTTGCGCTCAACAAAATAATCATCAGCCAAGGCAATTTCTTCAAGCCGCATGGCTAGCTCAAGCTGAGGATCGTTTCCTACCCCAAGCTCGTTAAGCACATCGTGGCAGGTTTTGCGAATGATGGTGGCGCGTGGGTCGTAGTTTTTATAGACCCGATGCCCAAAGCCCATCAGCCGGAATGGGTCATCTTTATCTTTAGCGCGGTCAATAAATTTTGGCACCGCATCAACGGAACCAATTTCGCTTAGCATATTTAGGACCGCTTCATTAGCACCGCCGTGTGCTGGGCCCCATAAGGCCGCACAGCCCGAGGCAATTGCCGCAAACGGGTTGGCCCCGGTGCTACCTGCCATGCGAACCGTGGATGTGCTGGCGTTTTGCTCATGATCGGCATGCAGAATCAGCAGCTGATCAAGCGCGCGCTCGGCCACTGGATTAATCTCATAATCTTCGCTGGGCCGAGCAAACAGCATATTGAGCAAATTGCCTGTGTAAGAAAGCTTGTTCAGCGGATGAACAAAAGGCTCTCCTACCATGTGTTTGAATGCGGCTGCTGCGATTGTTGGGATTTTGGCGATGATGCGATGTGCGCACAGCATGCGGTTTTCAGGGTCGTTAATATCGATGGTGTCGTGATAAAACGCCGATAACGAACCCACGACACCGGTGAGCATTGCCATCGGGTGTGCGTTGTAATGAAAGCCGTTAAAGAAAATCCGCAGGCTTTCATTCACCATGGTGTGACGCGTGATCGAATCTTCAAACCCAACCAACTCGCTTTGCGTTGGCAAATCACCATTAATTAGCAAACTGGCAACTTCCAAAAAGGAGCTTTGCTCAGCCAGCTGTTCAATCGGATAACCACGGTAAAGCAGGATGCCCTGATCACCATCGATAAACGTGATATCGCTTTGGCAGCTGCCGGTGGAGCTATAGCCCGGGTCGTAGGTAAAATAACCTAATTCCGATGACAAACTGCGAATATCAACCAGGTCAGGCCCGTGCGTGCCGCTTCTTACAGGTAGCTCAACACTTTTGCCTGTTTCATTATCAGTGACCGTGACGGTTTTTTCAGTCATGCGGTGCCTCCTGCTATCGTCTGACGAAAACCCCGGTGCAGTGCACCGGCAGTAAACCTACTGGCGGTTGCCACCGCGGGCCTTGTCGCCAAAGCGCCGGCGGAACTGATCCACCCGGCCGCCACTGGAGAGCGTGCGTTGCTTACCCGTGTAAAACGGATGGCTGGCACTGGAAATTTCGACCTTTACCAACGGATATTCCTGACCATCTTCCCATTGAATGGTGTCTTTGGTCTGGACCGTTGAACGGGTCTTAAACGAAAAATCAGAGGAGATGTCTTGAAACACGACCTCACGATATTCTGGATGAATCTCTTTTTTCATTGCGCTACTCGGTACGCTGCATTAACAGAACGCGGTATCTTAGGCGCTCGAGGGGATGCGTACAAGTCATTTTGCACTGCCGCATTACCAACTCATCAGTTAGCAACAAGAGATTGAATGAATGTCGTATATCGCGTTGAAGCATTTGCACACCACCGTTGTGACCCTGTCGCTGGTGCTCTTTTTGGCCCGTAGTGGCTGGATGGTGATGAATTCCAGCCTACTGCAAAAGACCTGGGTGCGTGTGTTACCGCATGTGGTGAATACCGTGCTTTTGGTCAGTGCTTTAAGCGTTGCCTGGATTGGTTGGCAATACCCCATGGTTAATCATCCCTGGATTACCGCTAAGGTGATCGCTTTAGTGCTTTACATTGTTTTTGGGGTGATGGTCTTTAAGCGTGATCGTTCTGCCGGCGTGCGGGTTGGTGCGTTTATCGGGGCCCTGGCAGTTTATGGCTATATGGTGCTGGTGGCATTAAGCAAGTCGGTGGTGCCGTTTTAAGGCGTCTTAGTCGTCATCGCGCCGCGTTTCTAGGTAAACCCCATCGGCGGTAACGGTAAGCCGGCACTCAATGGGCTGGCAACACACGGCGCAATCCTCAATGTAGGCTTGATTGCCTGCGGAACCGTCAACCACGGTTTCGTAGGTTTCTCCACAGTACGGGCAACTCAGCATGACGGTTTCGATCATGTTTGGGGTTCTACCACGAACAAGGCCAATAGATCATCAAGAAATCGGCTGCCCAAGGGCGTGGGTTTAAGCCAATCAGGATTGGGATCGATCCAGCCATTATCGCGCGCAATGCTAAGACCAGGCTCAAAGGCAGCAGCTGTTAAACCGGTGCGGGTAATTGCCGCGTCTAGCGATGTTCCGCGGGTTAGTCGCAATGCGTTCATCAGATATTCAAGTGGGCGCTGGTCTGGGCTCACTTCATGGGTTTCAGCAATAGCCTCTGGTGTACCGGCTAACGATTGGTAAAGGCGAGGCAGGCGTACACGCTGGTAGCGACAGATTGAGCCATCTGGCTGGCTAACTTTGCCATGGGCTCCCGCGCCCAGCGCCAAATAATCGCCAAACTCCCAATAGTTAAGATTATGACGGCATGCCTGATCTGGCGTGGCCCATGCCGAAATTTCATAGCGTTGTAAGCCGTGTTCGGCAATACGCTCAGCGCAGGCGGCTTCGATGTCTGCGCGTTTGTCATCATCGGGCAGTTGTGGGGGGCGGTTAAAAAAGGCCGTGCCCGGCTCAAGCGTTAATTGATAATGCGATAAGTGAGTTACCCCCAGCGCAAGGGCCTGTTCAACATCGGCCAGTCCGGCAGCCAGCGTTTGATTGGGTAAACCATGCATTAAATCGACGTTGATTCGGTTAAATCCGACTGACTGTGCTGTTTTAATCGCTTGGATGGCGGCATCACCATCATGGATGCGCCCCAGCGACTGAAGATGTGCTGAGTTAAAACTTTGTACGCCAATCGATAGGCGATTAACACCAGCCGCAAGAAAACCCCGAAAGCGGTTTGCCTCGGTGGTGCCGGGATTGGCCTCGAGGGTAATTTCGATGTCTTTGGCAAATGGAATCTGCTTTTCCAGATGTTCAAGGACGTGCTGAATGGCGCTGGCGCTAAATAAACTCGGTGTGCCGCCGCCAATAAAAATACTGCTTAGTGGTCGGCCATTAGCGCGCTCGGCCTCGGCAGGAATATCTCTTAAAATCGCGGCTGTGTATTCCTGCTCAGGTAATTCGCCACGCAAGGCATGCGAGTTGAAATCGCAATAGGGGCATTTTTGCACACACCATGGCAGGTGAAGGTATAAGCCAAGCGGCGGTGGTGTTAGACGTGCGATGTCCATTCCTGCTCTAAAGCTTGGCGTAAATCTCGAAGGGCTTGGCCACGATGGCTGCAGCGGTTTTTAGTGGCTGAATCCAGCGCCGCCGCGGTACATTGATGCTCGGGTAAGTAAAAATGCGGATCATAGCCAAAGCCTCCGGTTCCAGAGGCTGTTTCAACCACTTCCCCCTGCCAAACGCCCTCAGCAATTAGGGGTGCTGGATCAGCGGCATGCCGCAGGTACACTAAAACACAGCGGTAGTAAGCCAGCCGTTCATTCGGCGCAAGATCGAGCAGTGCATCAATCAAATGCGCATTATTTTGTTCATCATCGGCATCAGGCCCAGCCCAGCGTGCGGAATAAACACCGGGTTCACCGTCAAGCGCCGGAATTTCCATGCCCGAGTCATCGGCAATGGCCGGCAGCCCGGTATGTGCGCAGGCGTTGCGGGCTTTGATAATGGCGTTTTCGACAAACGTGGTGCCAGTCTCAGCCGCCTCGGGTACGGCCCAATAAGATTGCGGCCGTACTTGCGTGCCAAAATTAGCCAGTAGCATATTAAATTCGGCCACTTTTCCTGGGTTGCCAGTGGCTAAAACAATGCTGGCCGGCACCGTCATAGGGCCTGCTCCAGTGCCTCGCGTTGCAGTTTGATTAGGGTTTCTATGCCGTCGCTGGCTAGATCCAGCAACGTATTGAGCTCTTCGCGCCGAAAGGCATGACCTTCGGCGGTGCCCTGTACCTCGATGAAATGTCCGGCGTCATTCATCACCACATTCATGTCGGTTTCAGCTTCTGCGTCTTCTGCATAATCCAGATCAAGCACGGGCGTGCCGGCATGAATCCCTACCGAAACGGCGGCCACTTGGCCGTGCAAAGGGTTGCGGCGAATACGACCAGCGCGCAAAAGCGTACCAACGGCATCGGCTAGGGCAACATAACTGCCGGTAATGGCGGCGGTTCGTGTGCCGCCGTCAGCCTGCAAAACATCACAATCAACCACAATGCGACGCTCGCCTAGCGCTTCTAAATCAACAATGGCGCGCAGCGACCGGCCGATGAGACGCTGAATCTCAATGGTACGTCCCTGCTGTTTGCCACGGCTTGCTTCACGATCAGTGCGGGTATTCGTTGCGCGTGGCAGCATGCCGTACTCGGCCGTGACCCAGCCGCGTCCGGAGTTACGCAGCCAGGGTGGCACTCGTGACTCGACAGAAGCGGTGCAAAGTACGCGGGTGTGGCCGAACTCCACAAGGACCGAGCCTTCTGCATACTGAGTAAAACCGCGCGTCAAGCGAACGGCGCGAAGCTGGCTTGGTGACCGGCCACTAGGGCGCATAAAGGATCTCCTGTTGAAAGCGGTGCGCAAATTGAGCGCAAAAGGTACCATGCCCGGTATGGAAAACGGCACTGTTGAAACGGTTTATGTGGTCTCCGCGGCTTCGGGGGCGGGTAAAACCTCGTTGTTGCGTGCGCTGATTGAGCAGGACTCGGGTTTGGCGGTGTCGGTATCGCACACCACACGTGCGCCACGCTCTGCTGAGCGTGATGGCGTGGATTATCATTTTGTTGATGATCCTACTTTTGTCGGGCTAATCGAGCAAAATGCCTTTGTAGAGCATGCGCATGTGTTTGACCGACGCTATGGCACGAGCTGGGCAGCCATTCAGTTAGAGCTTGAGCAAGGCCATGATGTGCTTTTGGAGATTGACTGGCAGGGCGCTCGGCAAGTGCGTGAGCGGCTGCTCAATGTGGTGTCTATATTTATTTTGCCTCCCTCGCTGGCAGCACTAGAGCAGCGTTTGCGAGCCCGAAACCAGGATAGCGATGAGGTAATTGCTCGGCGCATGGAGGCGGCCGTAGCCGAGATGCAGCACTGCACCGAATATGACTATTTGGTGGTGAATGATGACTTCCAGCAAGCGCTAACCGATCTTAATGCGATTATTCAGGCACGTCGGCTTCAGTTGCGCCGGCAGTTGACCGCGCAGGCTGAGATAATTTCGGCTTTGCTTGAACAGCCCGGTTCAGGCTAGACTGCACCTAGAATCATACACTTGAAGAATACCCGGAGGTTGCCCCATGGCACGTGTGACGGTCGAGGACTGTCTTGAGACAATTGATAACCGATTCGAGTTGGTGCTGGCGGCTACCCGCCGGGCGCGCCAAGTCGCACGCGGCACCCAGCCGCTGGTGGAGTGGGAAAACGACAAACCCACCGTCGTCGCTTTACGCGAAATTGCCGAAGGGCATGTAACTTCTGAGATTTTGAGCGTTGAGCACGAAGCTGCTGAAGCCCTAGGCGCATTGCAGCAGCAGGCAGACGAGGCCGCGGCTGACGCAGCGGCAAGTGAAGACGCGGCAAATGGAGATCAGCCTGTCGGTTGATTAGCACCTCATGGCAAGCAGTGATGCGGTAGTGAATCGGGAGACGGTTAGCGTCGATTCCGCTAGCCGCGCCGCTGATTTATGCTCGCTGCTTGAAGAATATCTAGACCCCCTTCAGGTTCAAAAGGTCTACCGGGCCTACCAATTTGGTGCAGCGGCGCATGAAGGTCAGCGCCGCTTGTCTGGCGAGCCCTACATTACTCATCCGCTGGCAGTGGCCCGGTCGCTTGCCGAAATGGGGCTCGATGCTGACAGCTTATGTGCCGCCATCCTGCACGATGTCATTGAGGATACGCCAACGGCGAAGGCAGAAATTGCCGAGGCGTTTGGCCCCGAAGTGGCGCAGCTGGTTGATGGTGTCTCTAAGCTCACCCAAATTAATTTTCGCAGTAAAGCCGAAGCGCAGGCCGAAAACTTTCGCAAGATGGTCTTGGCTATGGCTCAAGATATTCGGGTCATCTTAATCAAGCTGGCCGATCGGCTTCATAACATGCGCACGATTTGGGTGATGCCTCCGAGCAAGCGTGGCCGTATCGCTCGCGAAACGCTTGAGATTTATGCGCCCATTGCACAGCGCCTTGGCATTAATAGCTTGCGGGTGGAGCTGGAAGATCTTGGGTTTGCGGCGCTGTATCCCATGCGCTATCGCGTGCTGAAAGAGCGACTTCGCAGACAGCGTGGGTCGCGAAGAGAGCTTTTAGATACGGTTCGATCGGGCTTTGATCAGGCTTTAAGCGAAGCCAAGATTGATGGCCGCGTCATTGGTCGCGAAAAACACCTTTGGAGCATCTATCAGAAAATGCGGCTCAAGCAGGCCGGGTTTGATGACATCTTCGATGTGTATGGATTCAGAATTGTGGTTGGCGATGTAGATACCTGTTATCGCGCCCTAGGCATTTGCCATGCACTGTATAAGCCGCTGCCCGGTCGAGTTAAAGACTATATCGCCATTCCAAAAATTAACGGCTATCAAAGCCTGCATACCACTTTGCTCGGCCCGCGCCGAATACAGGTAGAGGTGCAAATTCGCACGGCTGATATGGATCGCGTGGCTGAAGCGGGCATTGCCGCGCACTGGTTATACAAAGACCAAGGCAGCGCGAGCAATGCCGCGCAAAGTCGAGCACGTGAATGGGTGCACGGGCTGATGGAGCTACAAGAAAGCGCAGGCAATTCCTTAGAGTTTATTGAAAACGTCAAAATTGATTTGCTGCCGGATGAAGTCTACGTGTTTACGCCAAATGGCGACATCATGGAGCTGCCAAAAGGCGCTACGGCCGTAGACTTTGCCTATGCGGTGCACTCCGATATTGGTGATGCCTGCATTGCCGCCAATATCGATAATCGGTTAGCACCGTTGCGCACGCCTTTAGAAAACGGCCAAACCGTTGAGGTGATTGTTTCGCCAATCGCACGGCCCAATCCGGCTTGGCTCGATTTTGTGGTAACCGCGAAGGCAAGAACCGCCATTCGACATAGCCTAAAGCGGCTGCAGGGCGAGGAGGCAGAAGCGTTGGGTCGGCGATTGGTCGATCAAGCATTGACTGCAATGAATGTTCCCTTATCTGAAGTGGATCATGAGCGCGTTAGCGCAGCGGTTCAGGCGCTCGGCGCAGAATCTGAAGCCGAATTATTTGCTGAGGTGGGTTTGGGTAGACGGATGCCTTGGCTGGTGGCGCGTCGCCTTGCCGGCACACCGGCTGATACGCCTGATGCCCAAGATGAGTCAGAATCAATGGGTTCGCTAAGCATTCGGGGCACCGAAGGCGCCGTGGTTACTTTTGCCCGTTGCTGCCGGCCTATTCCTGGTGATCCGATTGTGGGCTTTGCCAGCGCAGGGCGCGGTGTGGTGATTCATCATCAGGCGTGTCATAACATTCGCGAATATCGCAATCATCCGGAAAAATGGATTGATGTGCAGTGGGATCCGGAGGCCGAGGGAGAATATCCCGCAGCGCTGAGTGTTGAGGTTATGAACGACCGTGGCGTTCTCGCTAGCGTGGCCGCTGTGATTTCGGACATGGAAGCAAGTATCGATGGCATTAAGATTGATGAAAAAGAGGGTATGATCGCCACTATTCGCTTGGTGCTCGGTGTGCAGGATCGTATCCATCTGGCTCGCATCATGCGGCGATTACGGGGTTTGTCTGCGGTTTTAAGAATTACCCGGCAGCGGGGTTAAGGAGCTTACATTTATGGCACGCAAAATTATTCAGACCGATCAGGCCCCTGCCGCTATCGGACCTTACTCTCAAGCAGTTCGGGTGGGCGATCTTGTTTTTTTATCGGGTCAAATTCCGCTAGACCCCATCACCATGGAAATGGTTGGGCCAGATATTGAAGCGCAAACCATTCGAGTCTTCGAGAATCTGTCTAATTTGTGTATGGCAGCTGGCGGTGGGTTAGAAGATATCGTCAAGCTAACCATCTTTTTAACTGACCTTGGCCATTTTGCCACTGTGAATCAGTTGATGGCCGAGTATTTCAGTGAGCCTTATCCCGCGCGGGCTGCCATTGGTGTAGCCGCATTGCCGCGTCAGGCAATGGTAGAGGTTGAGGCGATCATGAGTCTCGCAGATCAGGCCTAATCCGTGCCCCCTGAGAAGGGAGTAGGCACCGCGCTGACCCGACTACCGGGCATCGGCGCGCGGCTTGCTGAAAAGTTAGGCAAGCTTGGCATTCGCCGCGTTGAAGATCTCCCGTTTCATCTGCCGGCCCGCTATGAAGATCGTACACGCGTGCTGCGCGTTGGCGAGCTTCGTCCGGGTGTGAGTGCGTTGGTAGAAGGAGAAGTGACCGCCAGTGAGGTTACGGGCGGGCGGCGGCAACGACTGGTGTGCCGCATTAGTGATGGCACTGGACATTTAGAGTTGGTGTTTTTTCATTTTTACGGGGCGCAACGCCAAAAGCTCGTGCGTGGCGCCCGACTTAGGCTGTTTGGCGAGGCACGGCCAGGGCCAGTCATGTTGCAAATGGTGCATCCTGAGTGGTCTTTGGTAGAGCCCGATGCGCCACCACCCACCGGCGGTTTTATTCCGGTCTACCCCTCAACCGAGGGCTTGACCCAGCTGCAAATTAGACGCGCTATGGCCGCGGCACTTGAGCAAGTAGACACCCTGCAAGAATGGCTACCCGAAGCGCTGCGCGCAGCGTTGAAACTGCCTTCTCTTAGCGCCGCTTTACGCCACGTCCACGCTCCAGAGACGGATGCCGACATTGCGGCTCTTATCGAAGGGCGTGATCCTGCGGTGCGGCGTCTTGCTTTTGAAGAGTTGCTGGCGCATCGCTTAAGTCTATTGCGTCTGCGGGCCGAGCATCAGCGCGTGGCCCCGGCGCCTGCGCTGAATGTAGAAGGCGAGTTACCGGGTGCGTTATTAACGCAGTTGGGATTTGCCCTGACTCAAGCGCAGCAACGGGTGCATGCAGAGATTAAAGCCGATTTGGCCACCACAGAGCCCATGCTAAGGCTGGTGCAGGGCGATGTGGGCTCCGGTAAAACCGTGGTTGCCGCACTGGCCACCTTGAGTGCCGTGGAATCCGGCTGGCAGGCGGCGGTGATGGCGCCCACCGAATTGCTCACCGAGCAACATTATCGCAGTTTTATGGGCTGGCTTGAGCCGCTGGGCGTGCAGGTGGACTGGCTCGGCGGGCGGCTATCTGCTGCGGCGCATCGCCAGGCATTGCTTAATCTGGCTGAAGGTCGTACCCAAGTCGTGATTGGTACGCATGCTTTGTTTCAAGAGGCCGTCGTATTTCATCGCTTGGGGCTGGTCGTGGTGGATGAGCAGCATCGCTTTGGGGTGCATCAGCGGCTTGCGCTTCGCGATAAAGGTGGCGGCCACATTCAGCCGCATCAGCTTGTCATGACGGCCACACCAATACCGCGCACTTTAGCGATGACAGCCTATGCGGATTTGGACGTGTCGGTTATTGATGAGCTGCCGCCGGGGCGTACCCCGGTGCAAACGGTGGCGCTGCCCGATAGCCGGCGTGATGAGGTCATGGATCGCGTGCGCGTTGCCTGTAAGGAAGGGCGCCAGGTTTACTGGGTTTGTGCCTTGATTGAAGCCTCTGATGTGCTTGAGGCCGAGGCGGCCGAAGCAACGGCCGAGCGTATGCGCACCCACTTGCCAGACGTGCGCGTTGGGCTGGTGCATGGCCGGCTAAAAGCAGAAGAAAAAGAGGCCGCCATGCATGCTTTTGAGCAAGGGGAGCTTGATTTGCTCGTTGCCACCACGGTAATTGAGGTGGGCGTGAATGTGCCTAACGCCTCACTGATGGTCATTGAAAATGCCGAGCGTTTTGGGCTTGCTCAACTGCATCAGTTGCGCGGTCGGGTGGGGCGAGGAGAGGCCGTCAGCAGTTGTGTGCTGTTATACAAATCACCACTAAGCCAAACCGCTCGCGCGCGATTGTCGGTATTGCGCGAAAGTAACGATGGCTTTCGCATTGCCCGCCGAGATTTAGAGATTCGTGGGCCGGGTGAGTTGTTAGGAACACGGCAGACGGGTGAGTTAAATTATCGGATTGCTGATTTGCTGCGCGATGGCGATTTGCTTGATCATGTTCAGCAGGCAGCAGCAACGCTACTACAACAGTATCCAGACGCCACGCAGGCTCTTATCGATCGATGGGTTGGCGCTGGCGAGCGCTACGCGCAGGTATAATTGATGAGTGAACCGGGAACCCGTGGCTGGCGGCCGCGTCGATTATCGGCAATTACCGCTGTGCCAAAAAAACTCAAGCCTTGGTTGGATGAGCCTGGCTCATTAACCCGGCGGCTTCGCGGTATTGCCGGCCAACAATTTCGGGTGCGAGTGATTCGAGAATGCTGGGTTCAGCCTTGGCCTGATGAGCGGGCTCGGTTAGCGGTGCGCGAGCCGCGCAAAGTTTGGCTGCGAGAGGTGGAACTGTGTCGGGGTTCAACACCCCTAGTTTATGCGCGAAGCATTATTCCCGTCAGCAGCTTACATGGGCCACTGCGGCGTTTTCGTCGGTTGGGTGCACGTCCGCTTGGGGCGCTTTTGTTCGGTCGATATCCCGTGGCCCGCGGGCCAATTGAGGTGGCGCCAGTGCCAAGAGAGAGTCGGCTTGGTTTATCTGCGAGTTTTGGGGGAAAGGCCACATCGGCATGGGCTAGACGTTCCATCTTTCGTATTGGGGGGCGCCCCCTTTTAATTACCGAGGTTTTCTTGCCGGCTTTATTAGAGGAGTTAACCAATGTGGGTTGATCGTGTGGACTGGCGCCATCGCGCTGGGCTGTATGCCCGCTTGGCACGATTGGACCGCCCCATCGGCAATTTTTTGTTGCTCTGGCCCACCTTATGGGCACTTTGGTTAGCCGCAGATGGGTTGCCTCACCTTGATGTGCTGATCGTGTTCATCTTAGGTGTATTGGTGATGCGCGCAGCCGGTTGTGTCATTAACGACTATGCAGACCGCGATTTTGACCGCCACGTTAAACGCACACGCGAGCGACCCTTAACCACCGGGGCAGTTAGCGAGCGGGAGGCACTGTTGTTATTTGCCGCGCTGTGTTTAACGGCATTTGGTTTGGTTTTGTTAATGAACCGCTTAACCGTGTTGCTCTCGTTTGTGGGGGTGGTAATTGCGGCAACGTATCCTTTTATGAAGCGTTACACGCATTTACCCCAAATCCACTTAGGTGCGGCGTTTGGTTGGGCGGTGCCAATGGCGTTTGCTGCACAAACCGGCGCGGTTCCTTCTATTGCGTGGTGGGTTTTTGGTGCCACTGTTATTTGGGCCACCATTTATGACACCCAATACGCCATGGTAGATCGCGATGATGATGTAAAAATTGGCATTCGCTCCACGGCCATTTTATTTGGTCAATACGATCGGCTCATTATTGGCATTTTACAGCTGATTTTAACGGGGCTTTTGTTGTGGATTGGCCTGCAGGCTGAGCTTGGCGTGTGGTGGTATGTTGGCGTGGTTGTTGGGGCAGGTTTTTTTGTTTGGCAGCAAAAATTGATTTGGCATCGTGAGCGTGCCGATTGCTTTCGGGCATTCTTAAACAACAATGTTTACGGCGGTGTGATCTTTTTAGGTCTTGTTCTGCAGTTTATATAGCCCGCGCTAAGACGAAGCATTCAACCCTTTCGACTCCCGTGGCCTTTAGCGTGGCAGCGGCTTCGCGCGTACTTGCGCCTGTGGTTAAAACATCATCAAACAAAATCACCTGCTTTGGAGGTGTTGCCGTGAGCGTAAATGCCTGGGCCAGATTTTTGGCGCGCGCAGCGGCATCAAGGCCGCTTTGCGGTGGGGTGTGGCGCTGCCGTTTGAGTAGTTGACCAGAAACGCTGCAGCCCATCCATTTGGCAAGGTGATGAGTGTGGTCAAAGCCTCTGGATCGGCGGCGTTTTGGGTGTATCGGCATGGGAATAACGGGTGCATCTAACAAAGACTGACGCTGTTGCAATGTTTCTGCAGCTAACTCGGCCAGTAGTCGTCCCGCAGCAAAATCTTCCTCAAATTTATAAGCTTGGATTAGCCGTTGAATATCATCGCAATAGCGCCAAATGGCGATTGTATGCGTGAATGGCGGCGGGCTACTCAGACAATCGGCGCAGTACACCGCACCAGATGCCAATGGCAAGCCACAGGCATAGCACGCGGCAGTAATCCACGGCAGATCCTCTTTGCAGGCAGGGCAAATATCCTGCTTTGAGCAGGGGATATGGCAGAAACGGCATCGACCATCGAATAGTTGGTGAAGCCAAGTGTTAATAGTGGACATCCACCGAGTCTGACAGGTGCATACGGCGCGCAGAGTGCGGCAGGCCCACGTGCCGATGGGCGGTAAAATGTGGCAGCATGAGCGGATGCAAACATCTCAGCTTGATCCATTGTTAGTTGATAATCGCGCGCTGAATCGTCGGCTTACGCGTGCGGCTCACGCAACAGCCAATTCATTTGCCGACGCGGCTGTCCTGCATCGAGAAGTTGCCAAGCGCCTGCTGGAGCGCTTGGAGTTTATTAAATTACAACCTAAGCGGGTGCTTGATTTGGGCTGCGGCACGGGTCTAGCAACACCTGGCCTGCGGCGGCTCTATCCCAAGGCGCAATTAATGGTGGCTGACCAGGCACCAGGTTTTGTGCGCGCAGCGCGGAAAAGCGTTTCAAGATGGCGGCGCTTGCCCGGTTTAGTGACGGGACTTAACCGATTGCCATTTGCCACCAGCTCGGTGGATTTGATTTTCTCATCACTGGTGCTACACCGGATCAGCGACCTAGCAACGACAGTTAGAGAATTTCAGCGCGTATTAACCCCGGGTGGCGTTTTAATGTTTGCCACGTTTGGGCCAGATACCTTAAAAGAGCTGCGCGCGGCTTGGGCCACGGTTGATAATGCCGGGCATGTGCAAAGTTTTGTGGACATGCATGACATTGGTGATGCGCTGGTGGGTGCGCGTTTGGCAGACCCTGTGATGGATTTAGATCACTTTACCCTGACCTATGCGGGTGTTGATGCTCTAATCAAGGATTTGAGCGCATTGGGCTTTCGGAATGTGCTGGCCGCGCGAGACCAAGGACTAACCACGCCAAGGCGGCTGCAGGCTATGCGGGCGGCGTATCAGCAGCAGCAAGATAGTGCGGGGCGTGTGCCGGCAACCTGGGAGGTTGCTTACGGGCATGCCTGGGGAACAGAAGGACAGGCACAAATTAAAAGTGAAACTGGCGAGGTTCATGTGCCGATTGCCGGTGGCGCCATTCCTCGGCGCAGTAGTGAATAGTTGTTGTGCTTTTCTCGGGCTGCAGAATTCTCTAGAATTGACGCACATCAACTTTGTCGATTAGACAGGGATTGTAATGACAACACAGGCTTCAACCGATTCGCTAGCAGGCCGGCGCTTTGTGCTGGCACCAAATATTGCGCCTAACTGGCCGCAAACGGTGCGCATTTTCATTGGGCTAAGTGCGGTGTGCTTAGGAATTGGTGTGGTTTGTGCCGCTTGCGGGCTATGGCCCATCTTGACCTTCGCGGGGTTAGAAGTCTTGGCGCTGGGTGCAGCGCTGTATGTGTCTGCACGGCGCTCGCTCGATAGAGAAGTGATTAACGTAACGGATAACAATATCCGTATCGAAAAGGGTCGTGGCCGGGTTGAGCAGGCCTACGAGATGGAGCGAGCGTGGACGCAGGTAGAATTGCGACGGCTATCACGCCGATGGGATGAAACACAGTTAGTTCTGCGCTCACGCGATCGAGAGGTTACACTAGGCAGCTTCTTAGATCCGGATGAACGGCTGAGCCTGGCGCGTGAACTAAAAGGATGTATCGGACCGATGGCACGATGCGGTGGCACCTTGTTTAGAACATTGGGAGAAAAAGCAGGATGATGATGCGTATTGGCAAACAATGCCAAAAGAGCGTGTTAGCGCTGGCGTTACTATTTATGGCAGGGCCTGCGCTGGCAGATCTCTCGCTGCTGAATATGACCCAAGGTGTTACCGATATGAGTAACCAGGTTTATGGTCTGCATATGACCATTTTCTGGATTACTGTGGTTATCGGTGTTTTAGTTTTTGGCGCGATGTTCTATTCCATCATCCGGCATCGTAAATCTCGCGGTGTTAAACCTGCTAAGTTTCATCACAGCACCGCGGTAGAAATTGTGTGGACGATTATCCCACTGGCAATTCTGGTGGGTATGGCTATTCCGGCAACGCGGGTGCTGATTGATATTAACGACACCACGGGCTCTGAGATGACCGTCAAAGTCACCGGTTATCAGTGGTTTTGGGGTTATGAATACATCGATGAAGACGTGCAGTTTTTAAGCCGTCTAGATGTCGAAAGTGACCGGGCCCGGCAGCTTGGCTCGGGCGTTTCGCCAGCTTCGGTGCCGTACTATTTAGAGAATGTTGATAACCGATTGGTATTACCGGTAGATACACGCATCCGCTTTCAAATCACCGCTGCCGATGTCATTCACAGCTGGTGGGTGCCTGACTTTGGCTGGAAGCGAGACGCTATTCCTGGGTTTGTGAACGAAACATGGACGCAAATTGATGAGCCAGGTATTTATCGCGGGCGCTGCGCGGAGCTGTGTGGCCGAGACCACGGCTTTATGCCTATTGTGATAGAAGCTGTAGAGAAGGATGAATTTGAGACCTGGCTAATGGCACAGCGCGAAGGTTCATCCGCTGACGAAGCATCAGATGCCGTGGCATCTCGTTAATACAAAGTCTTTTGAGGGAGACGGGATCAATGACCGCAACAACGCATGATCATGCCCATCACGCTGCTGAAGCCACGGGTTTTAAGCGCTGGCTGGTAACAACAAACCATAAAGACATCGGCTCGATGTACTTGTTGTTTTCGCTGGCCATGTTCCTTGTGGGTGGCGCCATGGCTTTGGTAATTCGAGCAGAACTTTTTCAGCCTGGCTTACAGCTTGTCGATCCGTACTTCTTTAACCAAATGACCACCATGCATGCGTTGGTCATGATTTTTGGTGCGGTTATGCCAGCCTTTACGGGCTTGGCTAACTGGATGATTCCATTAATGGTGGGGGCGCCAGACATGGCCCTGCCACGAATGAACAACTGGAGCTTCTGGCTGCTGCCCTTCGGGTTTGCCGTTCTGCTTTCAACGCTCTTTATGCCGGGTGGCGGCCCAGCCGGCGGCTGGACGATGTACCCACCGCTGATGCTGCAAACGGGTACTGCGTTCCCATTCGTCATTTTTGCGATTCATATTCTTGGCATTAGCTCGATCATGGGTTCCATTAACGTGGTAGCCACCATCTTGAATATGCGCGCACCGGGCATGACCCTCATGAAGATGCCGCTCTTCGTTTGGACTTGGTTGATCACGGCCTATTTGATGATTGCCGTTATGCCGGTGCTGGCTGGCGCCATCACCATGCTGCTAACCGATCAGTACTTTGGCACCACGTTCTTTAGTGCGGCCGGTGGTGGTGATCCGGTGCTCTATCAGCACATCTTTTGGTTCTTCGGGCACCCCGAGGTTTATATCCTAATCCTCCCGGCGTTCGGTATTGTTTCCACCATCATTCCTGCCTTTGCGCGTAAGCCGCTGTTTGGCTACAGCTCAATGGTATATGCAACGGCCTCTATCGCATTCTTGTCGTTCATCGTGTGGGCTCACCACATGTTTACGGTGGGTATGCCGTTAGCGGGGCAGCTGTTCTTTATGTACGCCACCATGCTGATCGCAGTGCCAACCGGCGTAAAGGTGTTTAACTGGGTGGCTACGATGTGGCGGGGCGCCATGACCTTCGAAACACCCATGCTGTTTGCATTGGCGTTTGTGTTTTTGTTCACCATTGGTGGGTTCTCTGGGCTGATGTTGGCCATCGCGCCTGCTGATTATCAGTATCACGACACTTATTTTGTGGTGGCTCACTTCCACTATGTGCTGGTAACTGGCGCTGTGTTTGCCATTTTGGCAGCGGCTTATTACTGGCTGCCTAAGTGGACGGGGCATATGTATAGCGAGCGACTGGGTAAGGCGCATTTTTGGCTGTCCACCATCTCGGTCAACGTACTGTTTTTCCCGCAGCACTTCTTGGGTCTGGCGGGCATGCCACGGCGTATTCCCGACTACTCAGTGCAGTTTGCAGACTGGAACATGATTTCTAGTATTGGCGGCTTTGCCTTTGGCTTTTCTCAGCTAATCTTTGTTTGGCTGTTAATTAAGTGCATTCGTGGTGGCGAAAAGGCTGAAGCGCGTGCATGGGAGGGCGCTGAAGGCCTTGAGTGGGAAGTGCCATCACCGGCGCCGCATCATACGTTTGATACCCCACCGGTGGTGCGCTGATTGAAGATCATTAATGAAAAGGCAGATCGCCGCGCGCGTCGCGGCATCCGCTGGACGGTGTTTTTATTAGTCCTAGTCGTGCTGGGAATTTATTTTGGGGTTTTCCTCGATCGGTTATAGACTGACCTGAGGCTAGAGTGGAGAGACAAGCGCATGGCGCAAGCAGAGAGCGGATATTACGTACCCCACGGCAGTAACTGGCCGATCATCGGCAGTGTTGGGCTTACCTCACTGGTTATTGGCATTGCGCTTTACTTAGAGGGCATGGGGCTAGGCTTGTGGGTAATGGGGGCCGGCGGTGCGCTTCTGATCTACATGGTGTGGGGCTGGTTTGCTGATGTGATCCGCGAAAGTGTGGGCGGCCTTTACAGCGCGCAGGTAGATCGCTCTCTTCGCTGGGGCATGATTTGGTTTATTTTCTCTGAAATTATGTTTTTTGGCGCCTTTTTTGGCGCGCTTTTTTATGCGCGCTTTTTGTCGGTGCCATGGCTTGGCGGTGAAGATCCGGCCACCAGCCGAGTGCTTTGGGATTCGGCTTTGCTGGCCTGGCCAACGGCAGGCCCTGGCAATTTGGGTCTTGACTGGAAGCCGATGGGGCCCTGGCCGCTGCCTACAATTAACACCCTAATCCTGCTCACCTCTGGCGTTACGCTCACCGTTGCTCATCATGCGCTTAAAGAGAACAATCGCCGTCGCTTGATCACCTTTATGTGGATGACGATTGCGCTGGGTCTAGCTTTTATTTGTTTGCAGGCTTATGAGTATTACGAAGCCTATGCGCATCTGAATTTACGTTTAGATACGGGTATTTACGGCTCTACGTTCTTCATGCTGACCGGTTTTCACGGTGTGCACGTTTTGCTTGGCACGATTATGCTGATCGTTATCACGCTGCGCTGTATGAAAGGGCATTTCGAGGCAGACTCTCATTTCGGTTATGAGGCAACCGCCTGGTATTGGCACTTTGTTGATGTGGTCTGGCTGGGGCTGTACGTGTTTGTCTACATTATGTAGCGACAGCTAGTTAAGCGGGCTGCCATTTGGGGTGATGACACCTGTGAAAAAGCCCAGCAAAATTAGCAAAAACAGCGTAACCGACAAGACGATTCTAACTTTCAGTGCATTGAGTGTGCGATTGGTTTGGCCGCGATCTTTGATCAAATAAAATAGGCTTGAACCAAGGCTCGCAATAATGATCAAAATGGTTGTTGCGATGGCAATGCGTATGGCGAGGTCCATGCAGGCTTCCTTCTGGTTAGCTAAAACATCGGTTTAGAAACATCAGTATAGAGTGGTCAGACAGGCATGCACATCGGTAGTTTCCAGTTTGCACCGCCGCTGCTCCCCACGCTTGGTTATCTGGTCATGCTGATGTTTTTGATCTTCCTTGGGGTTTGGCAGCTTGATCGGGCGGAACAAAAGCATACCGAGCTTGCTCACAGAGCAGCGGCTATTGAGGCTCCGGTGGTTTCTTTAAATGATAAGCCCGCTGAGTCTGGCTTAGCAGCTTTTGAATTTCGCAGGGCTCGTGCCACTGGCGTATATGATACACAGCGGCAGTTTTTACTGGATAACCAAGTAGAGGATAGTGAAGTGGGTTATCGCTGGCTTGTGCCGCTGCGGATTGAAGGTCAGGATCAGGCGGTATTGGTTGATCGAGGTTTTCTGCCTGTCGGTGATGATCGCCGTCAGCTGCCTGCCGTTGTCATCGAGCAGCCCGAGCAAACCGTGACGGGGCAAATTGCCCCACGCCCCACCGTTGCAATGCAGTTAGGTGAGCCCAGTGACAATGCGGGTGAATGGCCGCGTCGCGTGCAGTACCTTGATTACGAGTATTTCGACTCGCAAACTCCCTACCCGTTACTGGCCGGTCAGTTATTGATCGAAGGATCGCTGGACTTAGCACCACGCATCGAGCGCACTGGTCGTGAGGCGTGGCGATATGGCCCTGAGCGGCATGAAGGATATGCGTTTCAATGGTTTTCAATGGCCGCAGCCCTTACCGTTATTTGGCTTGTGGTCAATACCAAACGGCGCCAGCCAAGGAATAAAAGTTAAATGTCACGTACAAAGGGCCGACTGCAGCTACTGTTTTTGATGGGTGTCTTTTTTCTACCCGTTATAGCGGCTGTGATTTTAGTTTCAAGCGGATATATGCCGGGTGGGGTAACCACCAATCACGGCACCCTAGTGCAGCCGGCCGAGCAGCTGGATACTAAGAACTGGGAGCCAGTTCGCGGTGAAGCGCCGGTAACCGGTGGTTTATGGCAGATCGTTGTGCCTTTTACGGCCGACTGCGGCGAAGACTGCCAAGCGCGTTTAGACCTGCTGACGCGTGCCCGGGTGGCGCTGGATCGCAGCATCGACCGAGTGTTGCTTGTTAGCGTTCAGCCGCCAGGGGTAGAGCCGCCACCCGAAAGCCAAGACAGCGTTATCGCCATGACCGCGCCAATGGCCTCCGTAAACGCGTTGGCGCAGGCGGATGGCGTTGCTATTGCGGCCAATATTGTTGATTACCGAGGCTATCATGTGATGCGGTATGCCGAGCCGTTAGATGCCGCCGGTCTACTCGATGATTTAGAAAAACTTTTGCGCCTTGCTAAAGAAGAGGCGGAACGTCGTGCCCGAGAGGAGGCCCTTGCTCAATGAACGCGCATCCCTGGTTTTTTAGAACTTCGTTGTTTGCCACGCTGCTCACGCTCTGCGTTGTGGTGCTGGGTGCTTGGGTTCGCTTGACCGACGCGGGGCTGGGGTGCCCCGACTGGCCAGGTTGCTATGGCCATCTGGATGTACCGAACACGCCAGAGGCAATTGCCGCGGCCAACGCCGCTTTTCCGGATACACCCGTTGATATTGGCAAAGGCTGGCGAGAAATGGTTCATCGTTATGCTGCAGGTTTGCTGGGCCTATTGATTGCGGGCTTGGGCATTGCGGCATGGAAGTTGCGTAAACGAGCCGGTCAGCCCTGGAAGTTGCCGTTGTTCATTATCGTGCTGGTTATTTTTCAATCCACACTGGGCATGTGGACAGTCACTTGGCAGCTTAAGCCGGCGGTCGTGACCGCACATTTGCTTGGCGGGCTGACCACGTTGTCGCTGCTATGGTGGGTAACTCTGCGTTCTAACTATTTTGGCGGTGCAGGCAAGCTAGCTAAACAGCGCGGGCTTGGCTTTTTGCTCAGCTTAGGGATTATTGCCGCCATCGGGCAGATCACGCTGGGGGGGTGGGTTAGCACCAACTATGCAGCACTTGCCTGTAACGAATTCCCCACTTGTAGCCTTGGTGAGTACTGGCCAGAGCGCGCCGATTTCTCAGAAGGGTTTGTGTTGTGGCGCGGCCTTGGGGTGAACTATGAGTTCGGTATTTTGGATCATCCCGCGCGCATGGCTATTCATTTAGTCCATCGAGTTGGGGCGATTGTGGTTACCCTGGTCTTTGCCCTACTGCTATGGCGGCTTTGGCGCACAAATAGCGCTGGCCGAAGCATCGCTATTGTTATCGGAGGGGTGCTGGGTACTCAAATTGCCCTAGGCATTGCTAATGTGCTCTACAACTTGCCTCTGAGTATCGCGGTCGCGCACAATGCCGGTGCAGCGCTGCTGATGATGGCGCTGGTAACGGCCGTGCATCTAGTGCAACCAATTAGGCGAACATGAGTCGATTGCTCGAGGCATCTACCGCGTCCAGTACGCGCCCCGCTACTCTGCTGCAGCATGTGCAGCGGCAATGGCGAGATTATTATGAGCTCACCAAGCCTGGTGTGGTGGCACTCATGGTGTTTACTGCGGTTGTTGGTCAGCTGCTTGCAAGCCCCGGCACCATCCCCTGGAATGCGCTAATTGTTGGCAATATCGGTATTGCGCTGGCGGCGGGTTCTGCTGCGGCCATTAACCATTTGGTAGACCGGCGTGTAGACGGGATTATGAAGCGCACCCAGGCAAGGCCATTGCCCACCGGGCATCTGCGCACCGGCCATGCGGTCATCTTTGCTGCGACGATTGGCGCGGCAGGTTTAAGTGTGCTGTATTTCTTGGTCAATCCGCTAACGGCCTGGCTCACCTTTGCTTCGCTAATTGGCTATGCGTTTATTTATACGCTGTTTTTAAAGCGCGCCACGCCGCAGAATATTGTGATTGGTGGAGCAGCGGGCGCGGCACCCCCCGTTCTTGGCTGGGCGGCGGTCACGGGCACAATTGATCCTCATGCCTTGCTTTTATTTTTGATTATTTTTGTTTGGACGCCGCCACATTTCTGGGCGCTGGCCATCCATCGGCAAGAAGAATATCGCAGTGTCGACATTCCTATGCTGCCCGTCACGCATGGTGATCGATACACGCGCTGGCAGATTTTGTACTACACGATTTTGCTGGTTGGCGTGTCGGTGCTGCCGTTTGTTACTGGGATGAGTGGCTGGGTTTATTTACTTGGGGCGTTGGGTTTAGGTGCACGTTACTTGTGGTTTGGCGTTGTTATGCTGACTCGGGATCAAGATCGCTCGCTGCCCATGCGCTCGTTTGGTTATAGCATTTATTATTTGATGGCGCTGTTTGCGTTTTTGTTGGTGGATGCTTATTTGCCGGTGATTTTTTAGGTTTGGTTATCTTTAGCTTCCTTCCGTTACCTTAAGCTTCCGTTATCCTTACCCTCCATTACCTTTAGCTTCCGTTATCTTTATCCCCGCTCACAATTCGCTTTCGCGAATTGAAAAACGCGGGGTTAAAGATAACGGAAGCTTAGGAATTTGGGGCCTTGAGAATAATACGGGGGCTTAAGAATAATACGGAAGCTTACGAATATGGGGCTTTTGTTAGTGGGGGCGGTTGGTTTGGGGGTTGTCGTCAAACGCGACCTTTTGGATGTGATCTAGTTTGATGGTTTTGGAGGTAAACCAGAGGTCGTGCATATCTTGCATTGCGAGCCAGCTTTTTGGGGTGCGGCCTAGCGCTTTTGAAAGGCGCAGTGCCATTTCTGGGCTAACACCACTTTGGGCTTTTAATAGGCGGTTTAGTGTCGATGGCGCTACATCGAGCTGTGCCGCCAAGTAGCGACAGCTCAAACCATAGGGCCGCATATAGGTTTCCATAATAAACTCACCGGGGTGGGGCGGGTTATGCATGGACATTAGTGGTAATCCTTATAGTCGAGCAAAAAATGTTACTCGCCCCAAACCGTACCACGACTATCATTGCCGCCATAAAATATTTGTGTCCACAGTAGCTGGGGAAAGCAGGCTAAACCCGCCGTCGGTAAAGCTCCTCTAGAACTTGATTGTTATGCTCTTGCACGATCAGTTGGGATTTAAAGAGTTCGTAGAATTCGACGAGCGTTACGCCGGCGATGAGTGCAATGCCCAGCCACATGGCGTCGGTGAAGAGCAGATATATGCCAGTCCAGAAGAGGGCGATCGCCAAAAGGCCGGCGCCCCATTTGCCCAAATAAAAGTAGTGGAGCCCTGCAATAAAGAAGTAGTTGAGTGTTGCGTAGGTGTCAGGATCCTTGAGTTTCTTTTCGGCCTCCTTGTACAGGCGGCTGCGATCTTCATCGGGCAGCTCACTAATTTGTTGCCGAATGCGCTCTTCTCTTTGTTCAACGGCGTCTTTGGATAGCATGGGTTAGCGCCCCAAAGTGATGATGACGGCTTCGCGTTTCCAGAAAAGCCAGAAGCGCTTTTGCTCGACTATCTGGAAGAGCATGGTCCAGCCATCGGCGGCTTCTTTGTTGAGGGCATTTTCCATCCGTTTGATTGGTACGCCTGATGCGCCCAGAAAGATGGTGCCCAGGCCGCCTTCAACAACGTGTAAAACTTTGTACTCTTTATAGGTCATAACACAGTTCCTTTGTATGGGTTGATTACAGGAGTTACATAATTTACCTGAGTGGGGGTTGGGTTTGTCGTGAACCCTGTCTCACAATGGACTTAGTCGATTGGCATCTTTAACCAGAGCGATAGTATTTATGACCCATCAGTTTAGCGTGGCAATCATTGGCGGGGGCGTTGCTGGCGCTGCGGTTGCAAGGGGCTTGGCAACAAATCTGCCAGATCCGTCCAGTCAGATTATTCTGTATGAAATTGGCAGGGGCCCCGGAGGGCGTAGCGCAACCCGAAAAACCCGCTCAATCTCAGAGTTCCGCATTAATCATGGGGTGCCGTATGCGGATATTTCCACCCATGAGGGGATGGCGGTTATTTCATCACTTGGGCAATCGGTTCAACCCTATGCGGGTAAGCGCGCTGTTATTGATGGTAAAAGTGGCGCTATCGTTGAGCGAGAGGCGAATAAGGATGTGCAGCTGGTGGTTGGGGCTAATGGCGAGATGGCCAATATTGCTGCCTCGCTGCTGCCAAACATAACTACTACCTACTCAACCATGGTTCGAGGCCTTGCCCGTGGCACTGGAGCGAATGATCCATGGATACTTTATGACAAACAACAAGCGGAGCTTGGTCGTGCAGACTGGCTGATTGTTGCGGGCAGCGGCATTGCCCATCCGCGCTGGTCAGAAACTTTTGGTGGCCCGCCGCCCCTGGTTGAGGCGGCTGCACAACTTAATGATCCTGCGCTCAACGAGTCATTGGCGGTGATTGCGAAACAGACAGCAGCCCCAGTGCTTGCGGTGTTGTTCTATGCGACCGGTGCGGCGGCGCAGGCGTGGCAAAGGCTGTCTTTTGATGTGGCCACCATTCGGGATCATGATGTTTTAGCAAAAATTTCGATCCAGCCCTGTGGGCCGACAGGTTGCTCGGTGGTGCTTTATTCCACAAGCCGCTTTGCGCGTGAAAATACCGGCGTTTATGGTTCTTCATCTAGCGCCGCCCGGGTGGGGGATGCCTCCTCCAGTGCGGATCGTGAGGAAAGTATTATCGATGCGATGCTCGCAGGGCTTGGGCGCATTCCAGGTATGCCGATAATTGAAAAATCGGCTTATCCCTTCGGCCCTCTGTTGCACCGGTGGGGCAACGCCTTTCCGCAGGGCGAGCCGCTCCCGGCGGCTTTATCCATATGCCGTGATGCTCGAGTGGCGTTCTGTGGTGACTATGTGAGTACGCCTGCCAGAATGGGCAGTTATGAATGCGCATTGCTATCTGGTTTTAACGTGGGGCTGCTTATAAGCCCAGCCTTATGTTCAAATTAAGCCTTGTGCTGGCAGCCCTGCTCTGGGTTAGCCTCATCACGGCCTGTGCAAGCAGGACGGAGGAGCCGATGGCTTATGCAGACTCGGCCGCAGAGGGCCGCTTTGTGACGTTGCCGCAAGGGCGCCTGCATGCCATCGTGCGAGGTGAAGGGCCCGATCTCATCATGATCCACGGCGCCAGTGGTAATGCGCGCGATTTCAGTTTTGATCTTGTCGATCGAATGGCAGATGAGTTTCGCGTCATTGCCTTTGATCGGCCGGGGTTTGGATATTCGGATAGTTTTGGCGACGCGCTCAGCCCAATGCAGCAGGCCGAGCTGTTACGCAGTGCAGCGCTTCAGCTTGAGGTGGAAAACCCAATCATCCTTGCCCACTCCTATGGTGGTGCGGTTGCGCTGGCCTGGGCGCTGCAGGCGGAGAGCGAGGTTGCAGGTCTGACGCTTCTAGCCCCAGCCTCGCATCCGTGGCCCGGAGAGCTTGGGCTTTGGTATCGGCTGTCAGCCTCGGCATTGGGGCAGCATGTCATCTTGCCTATGGTGGCCCGACTTGCCCCCCGCGCCTTTATCGAGCGCGCCCTGCCACGTGCTTTTCGCCCCAACCCAGTCCCCGAGGGCTATCTCGATCATTTGGGTGTTGAGCTAACGCTGCGCACCAGCCAGCTGCAGATTAACGCGCAGCAGGTAGACAGCCTCAGAGATCACCTTGTGGCCATGTCCCCGGGGTACCCCGCGTTGTCCCTGCCAATCGAGATCATACATGGCACCGAGGACCGCACGGTGGGCCTGCAATACCATTCCGAACGCCTTGCCGCAGACGTCGAAAGCGCTCATCTCACCCGCGTAGAGGGCATGGGCCACATGCCTCATCACGCTAACCCCGTGCTGGTTGCGAATACGATCCGCCGCACCGCCGAGCGCGCTGGTAGTAAGTGAAGTAACTGGCGCCAAATTCAAGTTACTTGACAAACGCTGTGTGAGTGCTACTACTGTTATTGACGCAAGAACGTCGAATATTTACACCCTTGGGGGGATTTAGATATGAACATTTCAAGAAGGAAGTTTTTGGCTGGTGCATCAGCCTTAGGTGCCGTTTCATTCTTGCCAACGGCTGGGTTGCCATTCATTAAAACTGCTGCGTCGCAGGACGTGAAAACATTGGTATTTGCGGCGGCGGGCACTGTAACGAGTAGTTGGGACCCAACCTCGCATACGGTAGCGCCTCAAATTACCGCAGAGGGTTTCATTTTTAATCGGCTGACTAACTGTCCGATGACTCCTGAGGACCCCAGTGAAATACTGCCAGACCTCGCTGTCGAGTGGCGTTCTGTTGATGAGTTCACGTTAGAGTACAAGCTTCGTCAGGGCGTTAAGTTCCATGATGGAAATGAGCTGACGGCAGAAGATGTAAAAGCAACCTATGAATACGGCAGCGATCCTAGTCGCCCGGCATCGGCATGGTATCCAGGCCGTGTTGATGTTGAAGTTGTAGATCGTTACACCGTTCGCCTCAACACAGAGGCATATGGATATCCAGCATTGAACTTCTGGTATGTCTCATCCTTCTTGCCGATTTTGTCGGCACGGGATATTGCCAATCCAGATCGGCTTCGGTCACGTCCTAATGGCACCGGGCCATTTCGGTATTCGGAAACCCAGGGCGATCGCATTATATTCGAAGCGTTCGATGAATATTATGATGGGAAACCGAATATTGAGACGGTCGTCTGGGCATACGTGCCAGATGCCAACACTCGCGTGTTAGGTCTGTTAAATGGTGAATACCACCTGACTGAGCGGCTAGAACCCGAGCAGTATGTGTCACTAACAGGCGAGTCTGGCATCACGACTGATCGCAGTCTCTCTAGTGAAAATAAGTACCTGCATTTCCGCTGCAATAAACCACCATTTGATAATGAGCTGGTTCGGCAGGCTGCGGTTGCAGCCATCGATCGAGACCAAGTATTACAGTTGGTCGCAGAAGCGGGACAGGCATCAGATTGCCATATCTCGCCAGTTAAATTTGGATATATCGACGTACCGAACTATCCGACATTCGATCCAGCACGTTGTCAGGAGTTACTGGCGGCTGCCGGTTATCCGAATGGGCAAGGGCTGCCTGAAATCGAGTTCATTACTTCGGTCGGTTTTTATCCAAAAACCCGTGAGTATGGAGAACTTGTAACGGCGATGCTTCAGGCGCAGGGCTTCCCAGTCAAGCTCACAACATTAGAGCCAGCGGCTTGGGAAGAGCAGCTGTATAGAGGTTCTGATGGGCAAGGACCTGGGCACATCATCGATGTTGGATGGATTACGGGTTCGCCAGAGCCAGATTTGGTTTTGCGCCCGAATTATCACTCCGATTTTGCGCTCATTAATGGCATCGACGATGCAGAGCTTGATGCTGCTTTGGATAGGCAGCGCGGCGCGGTATCGATTGATGAGCGGCTGAAGTTGCTGCAAGAAGAAACGCTGCCGATGTTGGCAGATAAAGTGCCAGCAATTTCGTTATTCTCGTCGGTCTTCTTACGGGCCATGTCGGATCGAGTGTCTGGCGTTAAGTTCTATCCAAACGGACCGATAGACTTAAGTAAAGCAACGTTGAGCTAAGGCTTAATGCGTTCTGGGGCGCCGCAAGGCGCCTCAGAACATCTTCTACTAGGCCCGTTTTATAGGCTAATTGGTATGGCGTTTGCTATAGAGTTTTTTGTTCGCCGCATCCTTCAAGGCGCGGTCATTGTGTTTCTGGTTTCGTTTGTCATCTTTGCGCTGTTGCGGGTGGTGTCTGGTGACCCGGTTCGCATTATTTTGGGGCCAATGGCCTCATCTGCCGCAATTGAGGAGACAGCGGAGCAATTAGGTCTTAGAGATCCGATTCCAATTCAGTATGGCCGTTTTGTTGCTGGCGTTGTCCAGGGTGATTTTGGTCACTCGTTTATACGTGGTGTGCAGGGCGGTAGCACTGGGGGTAGTCAGGATTCCGAAGGGCTTGATACCGACAACCGCGCGCCAGTATTTGATTTAATTATGACGGCACTGCCCTATACCGCAATTCTAGCGGGTGGGGGTGTGTTTTTGGCGCTATTGATTGCGCTACCCATCGGGATTTTTGCGGGCCGCAATAGTGGCCGATGGCCCGATCGATTCGCTTTGTACGTGAGTTCTCTGTTTATATCGCTGCCCAACATCTGGATTGGGGTTGTTTTAATTTTCCTGTTCTCCACGAAGGCGGGATGGTTACCTGCGATTGGTTACGAAGGCTTGGCTTACGCGATACTGCCGGCAATCGTGATTGCCATTGAGATATCCCCCGTTCTAATTCGGGCAATTTCTGTATCGGTTTCGGATAATTTGCGCGCGCCCTATTTTGCACTTGGTTTGGTGCGGGGGTTGTCGAGTAACTATATGTTTAGAGCGCACGTGTTGAGAAATTCTGCGGTGCCGCTAATGAATCTATTTGGTGCCCAAGTCATTGGAATGCTGTTGGGTGGGCTTTTTGTTGTGGAGTACATCTTTAGCTACCCCGGCATTGGCTTATTGACCATTAACGCGATTTTTCAGCGTGACTTCCCGATCGTTCAAGCCATCTCAATACTGGCGGCTGTTGCGCTGGTCTTGATCAATATGTTTGTCGATTTTTTCTCATCGCTGATTGATCGGCGATTGAAGTTTTAAAAGAGAACTAACAATGACAGACACCGTTAGCAACGCAACAACTGGCATGCGCACCTCACAGAGAATGCTGGCGCATGCATGGGCATTTAAAGAGATGAAATTTGCCCTTGGGGTCTTTTTATTTCTCATCGTGCTGGCTGCAGTAGGCCCCGTCATCATCCCGGCATCAGCTATCGATATGAATGTTGGTCTTCGTTTCCTTCCGCCAATCTTTTTTGAGGGTGGGCAATGGCCGCATATTTTCGGTACTGATCAACTAGGCCGAGATCTATTTCTGCGCTCACTAATCGGGCTACGAAATGCCTTAATGCTTAGCGTGGTCGCGGTCATTTGTATGTTTGTGCTCGGTTGCGGCTTGGGTATCTACGCAGGCTATAAAGGCGGCTGGATCGATACCGTGATCATGCGCATCACCGATGTCCAAATGTCTATCCCTGTCATTATTTTGGCCATTACGGTGCTAGGGATGAGTCGGCCAACGCCATTTAGCATCATTATGGTGTTGGTAATTGCGAGTTGGCCTGTGTATGCGCGTGTTGCTCGTAGCGTGGCACTCGCAGAAAAAGAAAAGGAGCACATCCGCGCTGCAAGGATTATTGGCGCTGGTGATTTGCGGATTATGCTCCGGCACATGGCACCGCAAATTCTGCCACCCATTGCCTTTGTAGCAGTGCTCGATATTGCACGAATGATGATTTTTGAAGCGATTTTTGGGTTTATTGGCATTGGTATTCAGCCACCAACCCCAACCTTTGGGACCATCATCTCTTCGGGTACTCAGTATTTGCTTAATTCGTGGTGGATTACCGTTGCGCCAGGTGTGCTGTTGGCAGTGACGTTAACCAGTCTAAATTTGGTTGGTGGGGTGCTCGAGCGCTCAAGAAACCATGTCTTGCAGGGTGGTAGATAAAATGACGACGCGTGATGTTCTGCAAGTTTCTGGATTATCGATTAGGAATGCCAACCTGCCAAAGGCGGCGCCGGTACTCCAGGATGTCTCGTTTTCAGCGGCGCCTAAGTCTGTGGTGGGGATTATTGGAGAGAGTGGTGCAGGAAAAACGGTGCTTGCCAAGGCGCTAGTTAATTGGGTGGCTTCGCCCTTAGAGATTTCTTCCGGCCAGCTCTTTTTTGAAGGCGTTGATCTACTGAAGCAACCTGCCGAGCGGTTTAATGCCATGCGTGGCCGCGAAATTTCTTACATTGGCGCTGATCCAACCAGTGCGTTGGATCCCACCGTGCCCGTGGGCAGCCAGATCGTGAAAAAGTTGGTCACCGTAAAGCCAACGCTCAGTAAACGAGAAGCCAAAGAGTTTGTGATTGAAACGTTTCAAGCGGTTCGCATCCCATCGGCAAGTAAGCGGTTCAACGATTACCCGTTTCAGTTTTCTGGTGGGATGATGCAGCGTGCGTTGATTGTTGATGCCCTTGTTACCAACCCAAAATTACTCATCGCCGATAATATTACGCAGCCTCTCGATGTTACGGTGGCAGCGCAGATTTTGAGATTGCTCAGACAGCTGCAGCAGGACTTTGAGACGGCGATCGTGTTTGTGACTGCGTCCCTTGGTACCGCGGTCGACATCGCAGACAAAGTCTTGGTCATGAAAGAAGGCCGAGTTGTTGAAAGTGGCGGTACGTCTGGATTGTTGGCAAATCCTCAGGATGACTATACCAAGCAGCTAATTCATCAAGTTCCTGATATATGGGGTGCTGAGCCTTTTCACAGCGAGCAAATTGATGAGCATCCTATTCTGTCGATTCGTGATGTATCCAAAACCTATCAACTGGCAGACCCGGATGTGGTGTTCGGAAAGCAAGCTGTGCAAGCAGTGCGAGGCGTTTCGTTTGATGTTCGCCGAGGTGAGAATTTTGGCGTTATTGGTGAATCGGGTTGCGGAAAATCCACGCTTAGTCGTTTGTTAAGCGCCCTTGAGAGCCCAGATACGGGAGAGGTGTTGTTCAACGGCACATCATTGTCTTCTATGAGTAGCAAGCAACTGCTCAATTGGCGCCAGAAAATGCAATTGATTCTGCAAGACCCTTATAACTCCATTCCAAGTTATATGACCATCGGCGACATCATTGCTGAGCCTTTGCGGATTCATAATCTCGAAAAAGGCAATGCGCTATGGACGCGCGTCAAAGCCGTGATGACAGAAGTTGGGCTAAACCTTGATCTAATACATGACTTACCGGCCGGGCTAAGTGCGGGGCAGCGTCAGCGAGTGAGTATTGCTCGGGCGCTGGTGCTAGAGCCTGAAGTGCTGATATTAGACGAAACCCTTTCCGCGCTAGATCAGGTTGAGCAATCTAAATTGCTGGCGCTATTTGCAGATATCAATCGACGCCGAAGCATCACGTGTATTTACATCTCGCATGATCTGGCAATGGTTAGACGTATTTGTGATCGAATTGGGGTGATGTATTTAGGGAAAGTGGTAGAGCTAGCGGATAATGAAAGTTTGTTTAGTAAGGCCGGCCACCCCTATACCCGCGCGCTTTTGAGCGCTGTGCCGGTACTAGAAGAAAAGCCATTCGAAGAGTCAGTTTATTTGCTTGATGGCGAGCCACCAGACCCCATCAATATTCCTGCAGGGTGCAGTTTTAGAACACGTTGCCCGTTTGCGATTGACCAGTGCGCTCAAGAAGAACCAAACCTAGAAGTTTATGAAGAAAAAGGCAGCGCCGCTGCATGCTACGTCGGTTATGCAAAATTGCCTTAGAGGAAAATATGAAAGAAAACACCCAAGAGCTCCAGGATTTTTTTGTAAAAAAACACGAGACGTTAACAAAGTGGCGGCAACATCTACATCAGTACCCCGAGGTTGGGTTTACTGAGGTTGAAACGAGTGCCTTTATTGCCGAGATTTTACAAAATATGGGGCTGAGCGCTGACCAGGGTATCGGCGGTACCGGTTTAGTGGCCACGCTTGAAGGTGACCGGCCAGGCCCAACGGTTGGTTTGCGGGCAGATATGGATGCATTGCCAATATTGGAGCAGACCGGTCTGCCCTATGCATCAAAGTATGATGGCATTGCGCACTCCTGTGGGCATGATGGGCATATGGTTATGCTGTTGGGCGCTGCTGAGTATTTGGCAAAGACACGCAATTTTCCCGGTACGGTGCGGTTTATTTTTCAGCCAGCAGAAGAAGCGCTTGGGGGCGCGTTGGCAATGCTCAAGGATGGGCTGTTAAAGAAATGGCCGCTCGACCAGGTATTTGCCGTACATAACTGGCCGGGCATACCTGTTGGTCAAATGGCTGTGCAGCCGGGAGCTGTGATGGCATCGTCTGATCTGTTTAGGATTGAGCTTAACGCCAGTGGTTCTCATGCAGCTTTACCTCATCAGGGCACCGATGCAATCGTTGCTGCCGCTACGATGATTTCTTCAATTCAGACTATTACGTCTCGCTCGGTTAACACGCAGCATCCGCTTGTGGTGTCGGTCACCCAAGTGCATGGTGGAGATGCGGTGAATGTTTTGCCTCACCAGGTCATCCTTAAAGGAACAATCCGTACCTTAGATAATGACACGCTTCAGTTTACCCATCAGCGGCTCGCCGCGATTGTGGACAGCACCTCAAGTATGTATGACATTGAATGTACCCTCAGTACCGAAAAAGCGTTCCCAGTCACAATAAACACCCCTAACGAGGCTGCATTTTCAAAAGCAGTCGCGGGAAGCCTTTTAGGTGATGAAAATGTGATCACTGAATATCTGCCAAGTATGGCTTCGGAAGATTTTGCCTACTTACTTGAAGAAGTGCCGGGCAGCTACGCCTGGGTTGGTAATGGCCGAGATGTGCCCTTGCATCATCCGGAGTTTGATTTTAATGACGACATTCTGCCGATTGGCGCAAGTTATCTGGCAAGTCTAGTAACTAACGCCGGCGATTTAGATAGGAGAGAGAAAGATGCGCTTGAAAGATAAAAAAGCCCTACTGATTGGTGCAGCAACAGGTATAGGCCGGGCAACTGCCCTTGATTTTCACCAAAATGGGGCAAGCCTTGTTATTGCCGATATCAACAAATCGGGTGCTGATGCTGTTGCTAACGAACTCGGTGAGAACGTTTCAAGCATCTACTGTGATGTTGGCTCTGAGGAGAGCGTTGCAGAGGTAGTAAAGGAGGCAGAGGCTCGACTTGGCGAAATAAATACGATCGTGGTTTTTGCCGGGCAAATGAAAACAGGCGAAATCAAATCGTTTGCTGCGGCTGATTGGGACAGCCTCTTCCAAGTGAATGTAAGGGGCACGTTCTTTGTTGCTAAGCATGGGTTGCCAGCAATAATTAAAGCGGGTGGCGGCGGCAGCTTTATTACAACATCATCCTTAGCAGGGCTGCGTGGGGCAGCGGGAATGGCAGCGTATGCATCGGCGAAGGGCGCGGTTCTAGCGTTCACAACCGCATTAGCACAAGAAATGGCGCCGCATAATATTCGGGTCAACTCTGTTCTGCCCGGGTGGATTGATACCCCATTTAATGAGTCTGCAATCAAACTAATGGGTGGTGCCGAGAAGCATCAGAGCATTGTTGAACGGCTTGTTCCCTTAGGCCGACAAGGCACCCCCGATGAAGTGGCGCCCATTTATACATTTTTGGCATCGGAAGAATCTCGGTATATTACGGCCAAACAAATGATGGTTGATGGGGGCATGGCTCACTGAGATGAAATCGACACAAAGCGAGTTCGGTGATTTATCGCGAGAAAAGCTCGGCTTGAAGTTAAAAATGGCAAGACGAGCAAAGGGCCTAACCCTCAAAGAGTTAGCGATGCGCTGTGGCTGCTCTGAAAGTCTGTTGTCTAAAGTTGAGAACGGGCATGCGCTTCCGTCAATCAAAATAACTCACCGGCTCGTGCACAACCTAGACACAAACATCACCTGGCTATTCGACGAATCCATTCCGCACAATGAACCAGTGCTTAGAGAAGGCCAGCGGCCTGTGATTACCTTAGATTACTACCCGGGTGATCACGCCGGAATCCGCATCGAGCGAATCATCCCTTACCGCGAAGGCCATATGCTTCAGTCCAATATCCATCATATTGAACCGGGGGCAAAAAGTGGTGAAGCATTTGTGCATGAAGGCGAAGAAACGGGCTACATTCTAGCTGGTGAGGTGGTTCTTGAGCTTGATGATGTGACCTACCACTTACAAAAGGGCGATGCATTTTGCTTCCCCTCTGACATCCCCCACTCCTACAGCAACCCGGGCGCCTGCACCGCTAGCATTCTTTGGACTTGCACACCGCCAACGTTCTGAAGCGTGGAGCGAACCGAAATTGATTGCTACACCCGGGGTCAACGCAATTCACTGAACACTTCAGGGTGTTGTTCCGCAGTTGGACATTGCCCTTGTTATATTGCTTTACCTCCTCGAGCCCCTCGAGAATTTCCGCTCCGATATTGCGCTTACTCACGAGGTATGAGCGTCGGCTGGATGGCCTATGCATACTTCAATCGCCCTTGCGGTTCCGGGACCGGCCGGCCAAGCTCCCTTGCCGTCTCGATCCACTCCTCAATCACCTGCTGAGCGTTCACCACGGCCAGTTCATAGCTTTCGCCGTCCGCCATGCAACCTGGCAACTCCGGAACCTCGACGACAAAGGACTGGTCCTCGTCGCTCCAATAGATGATCAGCTCGTACTTAATTGACATCAGTCTCTCCGGTATTCCCCCATCTATAACCGAGGCGATAAGTAGAGCTCATCACGCCTTGAAATTTCGTGTTGCCATGCCGAGGTTTTAGCACCCATTATGCCGGCGCCACATGGCGGGATCGTGGCCGTCAGGTACGTCGTCACAGGCAGATGAGGCGTCGTATCCCCGCAGCTTGTTATAACGTTTTACCTGGTTGGGTGAGATCACGTCCATGGTTTCTAGATGAGCGGCCAGGTGGGCGTAACGCAGATCGCTGCGTCGTTGGGCGATGGTGTCGAGGTGCTCCCGCAGCCTTTCGGGCGAGAGCTGACCTGACTGAAAAGCTGCTTCTAAAGACGCCTCGGCCTCGATAAACCTCTCACCCGCTTCAATGGCCCGGGTGCGCATCCGTTCATAGATGTCATTGATGGCGTTTTGCTGATTGTCTTCTAGCTCAATTTCATCCGCTAATTCCATCAGGTGAGTTGGCCCTGGAACGCCGTTCAGCTCCGCCGCCAGAGCCAACCCCCAGCCGCCGCCGCGGCGCAACTCGGCCAGATCGTCTTCAGAAAGGCTCTTGATGGCCCGATTCTCCTGGCCGCTATAGGGCGAGTGGGCATGTTGAGCCGACCCCAGACTGGGCGGTGCTATCAACATAAGCGCAATTAGTAAGCGTTGTACCGTCTTCATTACGACTCCTCCCAACCAAAAGGGTTTTGTGTGCTTTGGCCCGGCGGTTTTCGATACGCGAAGCGTATTGTTAAGCCGGGCTAAAGCACACTAAACCGTTCCCGTGAGGCCCACGTTGTTCTTCTCCAACACCCGATCTGCCCGATAGCTCGAGCGCACCAGTGGGCCAGAGACCACTTCCAAAAAGCCCTTTTCCAGACCGATTTCGCGGAAGCGGTTAAATTGCTCGGGCGTTACGTAGCGTTCCACCGGCAGGTGATTAACGGTGGGCCGAAGGTATTGGCCGAAGGTGACGATGTCTACGCCAATGGCGCGCAGGTCATCCATCGTTTTGATGATTTCCTCATCGGTTTCGCCAAGGCCGAGCATTAGGCTGGTTTTGGTCAGCACATCGGGGCGGCGAACTTTGGCATGCGCCAGCACATCAAGGGTTTGCTGGTAGCCAGCGCGGGGGTCTCGCACAGGGTGGGTGAGCCGCTCAACGGTTTCCACATTTTGCGCAAAGACTTCAAGGCCGGTGTCGACAACCGTGTTAATGGCTTCGGTGCTGCCATTAAAATCAGGGGTGAGTGCTTCAACCGCGGTGCTGGGGTTTTGGCGTTTGATCTCTCGAATGCAGGCGGCGTAGTGGCCAGCGCCGCCATCGGGCAGGTCATCGCGGTCTACTGAGGTGAGTACAACGTACTTTAACCCCATCAGTGAAACGGTTTCGGCCGCGCCTGCTGGCTCTTCGGGGTCTAGCCAGCCGCGCGGGTTGCCCGTGTCTACCGCGCAGAAGCGGCAGGCACGCGTGCAGACATCGCCCATGAGCATGATGGTGGCGGTGCCCGCGCTCCAGCATTCGCCCATGTTGGGGCACATTGATTCTTCACAAACGGTGGCTAAGCGGTGTTCGCGCACCGTGTTGCGCACTTTTTGAAAGGTCTCGCCCGTTGGGATTTTTACGCGCAGCCAATCGGGCTTGTCGCCACGGGTGAGGGGCGCCGCGGCCCGGTTGGTTTTCATGCCATTTTTGATGGCGCGCACGCCATTTGGCTTTGAGACTTTTTGGCCGCTAACGACCACCGGTATACCTTTTAGCTCGCTCATTCTGACTCCGCCTATGCTCTGTCAGTCTTTCCCATAAGGGTTGTTCATTACTGAAAACCAGTTGGCATGTGATTTATCGGCCTTTTTGCGCCAAGCTTCCACTTCTTCGCGGCTGAACTCTTCACGCAGTTCATCGTCGCTAACTGAGCGTGGGTCGTCTGCGCAGTCTTGAGCATCTGGCTTAGTTTTCTTTTCGTCTGCCATCAAGCGGGTTTCCATTTTGTCCTGTTATAGTAATAGGAGTATACGCGTTCACATGGGGCTGACTCTATGTCTGGTGAAGCACAACTGACAGTACAGCAGGAACTTGATCTGCGGGGGCTGAATTGTCCGCTGCCGATTTTGCGCACTAAACAAGCACTGCGGGAGTTAACGCCGGGCGATTGTGTGCGTGTTGTGGCCACCGATCCTCATTCTGTGATCGACTTCACGGGGTTTTGTGACACCACCGAGCATGAGCTAATTGCCCATGAGCAGGCCGAAGGTGAATTCACATTTACGATCCGTAAAGGCCCGCACCCTGCCTAAGCTTGGTTAACGCCGACTCTAAGACTACCGCTAAGCGGCGTTTTAAAGACGGCGCTGGGTGATATTTAAGGGCAATCAATTCCATTTTTTCGCGGCGCTCGAGCAGTAAATCGTCGCTGGTGCCAAGATCATCCACCAAACCGAGTTCCAGCGCTTTTTCGCCCAGCCAGTGCTCGCCCGTGGCCACCTTTTCGATGTCGAGGCGGGGTCGATAGCGGGTGATATGCGCCTTAAAGAGTTGGTGCACCTCTTGTAAGGATTCACGGAAATGCGCGCGTCCTTCATCGGTATTGCGACCAAAAACGGTCAGGTCGCGCTTGTTTTCGCCAGCGGTATGCAGCTCAAAGTCAATATCGTGGCGTTTGAGCAGGCCATGAAAGTTTGGCAGCTGCCCCACCACGCCAATCGAGCCAACAATCGCAAAGGGCGCAGCCACAATCCGATCGGCCACGCAGGCCATCAGATACCCACCCGAAGCGGCTACACGGTCTACGCTAATCGTCAGCCGAATGTTCTTATCACGCAGCCGGGCCAGTTGGCTGGCAGCTAAGCCGTAGCCTGGCACCATGCCACCGGGGCTTTCTAAACGCAGGAGCACCTCATCATCACTCCGCGCATTGGCCAATACCGCAGTAATTTCTTCGCGTAGCGAATCGGTGGCCGTGGCGCGCAAATCGCCGTTAAAGTCGAGCACAAATAGCCGGGGTAGGCGGCCTTCGCCCGTTCGGGTTTTGCGCTGTTTTTTGCGCTCACGCCAACGTTTTAAAAAAGAACCTGCCTGCCGGCCAGACTCGGTAATGCGCCGGCCCATTTCTTGGTAGCGCTGATTAAGCGGTGTGACTTCAAGGGATTCTTTGCTTCGGCCCCGGCCGCGCCCAGTGCTGCCGCTGAGCATTCCGATTAAAATACCGGCGGCAATCAGCAAAGTAACAACGCGTGCTAAAAAAGCGGCATAGTCTTGTATAAATTCCATCCCTAAAGTGTACGCGATATGAGTGACGAAGCGACAATGCTGAGCTTACGTGAGCTAGATCAGCACAACCAAGTTCCCAAGGGCACGAGTTTTAGAGCGTTTAAGCGTATCGAGCCACAGCTTACCGAAGGTATTGATTTTGTTCTAATTGACCCCAATAGCCAAAAAGGACAGGCACTGCTCGCCAACGGCAAGGCTTATTCCAGCAGCCGAGTCATTATATTGGTGACTGAGCAGACCTATGCCGCGATGCAGCAGGCTGCTAATCTTTAGCGGTTATGGTCACCTTAAATACGGTTATTGACTGGTTGCGCCCCTGGGAGCCTTCGGCCCCGGTCATCATCGTGTGCGCAGCGGCAATCAGCTTGTATGCAATTGGGATGATGCGGGGGGCTAAGCCCGGGTTTTGGCCTGCGCTGTCTTTTTTTCTGGGTATGGGGCTGATGTATGTGGTAACCCAAACCCAGTTTGACTACTACTCGCAGTACTTGTTTTCAGCGCATCGTTTTCAGCATCTCATCTTGCATCATCTAGGCCCTTTTTTAGTGGCCTTATCAATGCCAGCTGCCGTATTGGCAGCGGGGTTACCGGCATCGGTTAGGGCTTGGCCGCAGGGCCGAGCAGCGCCAGTTTTTTCGGTGTTGCGGGTGCTCTATAACGGGATTCAGCAACCGTTTTTGGCGGCATTTTTGTTTGTGGGCATTTTGTATTTTTGGCTCACGCCCAGTATTCACTTCTACGCCATGCTCAGCCTCGATTTATATTGGCTGATGAACTGGACAATGGCCCTTGATGGGCTGTTGTTTTGGTGGCTAATTTTTGAGCGGGGGCGGGCTGGCGTTACGCCACGCTTAAGCCCTGGTAAGCGTATTTTATTGCTGGGCATGATTATTCCACCGCAAATTGCGCTGGGCGCCTACATCACCTTTAGCCGGCAGAACCTGTTTGATATTTATGATGTCTGTGGCAGAGCGTTTCCAATTTCGCCGCTGTTGGATCAACAAATTGGCGGTTTGATTACCTGGATTCCTGCTTCAATGATGAGTGTGGTTGCCGCGATTATTGTGCTGGCCTTTCGATTGGAGAAAACGCATGCCCGGTCTTAGTCATCTTAAACGCGGTTTGCTGATTGGGTCTTTTGCCTTGGTGTTGCTGCTTAGCGGCTGTATTGGTGGCGACTATGCCACCAAAGGAGTTTACGGCCTGCTGCCTGATCTTAAGTTTGACTTGGTTTCAGAAACGGGCCAACGAATTACTGAGGCTGATTTAAAAGGCTCTACTGTGGTGGTGTTTTTTGGTTTTACGCATTGCCCTGATGTCTGCCCCACGGCAATGGCGCGCTTGGCCGCAGCGCTAGATCGGGTAGATCAGTCGATTGGTGAAGAGGTGAATGTGCTGTTCGTTTCGGTTGATCCGGGCCGTGATTCACCAGAAATGCTGGGTCGATACACCGATTTTTTTAGCGAATATATTATTGGTGCAACTGCTACCGAGCCTGAGCTGCGGGAGATGACCAAACGCTATCGGGCCACATTCGGGTTTGATGAGCCTGATCAGTTTGGTAACTATAACGTCTCGCACCCCAGCGCGATGTATGTATTTGATGGCTCGAGCCGCGCCCGAGCCATCTTCCGGCCTGCCGATACCATTAGCGATATGGCAGAAGACTTACGCCGAATCAGCGGCAGTTAATCTTTAAATAAGTCCTTGTCAGTTACCGCGCCATAACTGGCTGAGCTCACTAACTTGGCAAATTTGCCGAGTACGCCGCGTGGGTAATTGGGCGGACGAGGCTGCCAGCGTGCCCGACGCTCTGCCAGCGTGGCATCGTCTAACTTCACCTCGAGCAAGTTGTGATCTGCATCGATTACCACCGTATCGCCTTCCTCAACCAGTGCGATATTGCCGCCCACCGCAGCCTCTGGCGCAACATGGCCAACCACCATGCCATAGGTACCACCCGAGAAGCGGCCATCGGTAATCAGGCCAACGGCATCGCCTAAACCCCGACCAATAATGGCAGAGGTAGGCGCCAGCATTTCGCGCATGCCCGGGCCGCCTTTTGGCCCCTCATAGCGAATGATCAGTACATCGCCGGCACGAATTTGGTCGCTAAGAATGGCATCCATGGCTAGCTCTTCAGAATCAAACACGCGGGCAGGGCCCTCAATGCGGCGCTGCTTAATGCCGCTGACCTTGGCAACGGCACCTTCGCTGGCCAGATTGCCGCGCAAAACGGCTAAATGCCCTTCGGGGTACATGGGGTTATCGAAGGTACGAATGATGTCTTGATCGCTAGAGGGCTCTGCCGGCACATCAGCGAGCAGCTCTTCGATGGTTTGCCCGGTAATGGTAAGACAATCGCCATGCAGCAGGCCTTTGCTGAGCAGCATTTTCATGACTTGCGGTGTGCCGCCAACATCATGGAATTCGCTCGTCACATAGCGGCCAGAAGGCTTGAGGTCACAAAGCACGGGCACACGGCGACGAATCATTTCGATATCATCGATTGAAAATTCGACTTCGCAGACATTGGCGATGGCTAGCATGTGCAAAACGGCGTTTGTAGAGCCGCCGAGCGCCATGACAATGCTGACGGCATTTTCAAATGCCTTACGGGTCATGATGTCGCGCGGTAGGCGCTGGTGACGAATTGCATCCACTAGTACTTCGGCAGAGCGCGCCGCCACGGTGCGTGCCTCATCATCAATGGCCGATACGGTGGAGGAGCCCATTAAGCTCATGCCCATGGCCTCAAACGCACTCGACATGGTGTTGGCGGTATACATGCCACCGCAAGAGCCAGCGCCTGGGCAGGCGTTCATTTCTACGCCTTTAAGATCTTCATCTGAGAGCTTGCCGGCTGCGGCTTCACCCACCGCTTCAAACGCACTCACAATGGTGAGGTCTTTGCCCTTGTAGCGCCCAGGCTTAATGGTGCCGCCATATACAAAGATGCCAGGAATGTTCAGCCGTGCAATGCCCATCATGGCACCCGGCATATTTTTATCGCAGCCGCCAGTAGCCAAAATGCCATCGAGCCGCTGCCCGTTGCAGACCGTTTCAATCGAATCAGCAATCACCTCGCGTGAGACCAGCGAGAACTTCATGCCCTCGGTGCCCATGGAAATGCCGTCTGAAATGGTGATTGTGCCAAAGCTTACCGGCATGGCGCCGGCTTTACGCAGTGCATCGGTAGCCCGCTCTGCCTGTGCGCCGATGCCCATGTTGCAGGGGGTGATGGTGCTGTGTGCGTTACCAACGCCTACGATGGGTTTTTGGAAGTCTTCATCCTTAAACCCAGCAGCCCGCATCATCGCGCGGTTAGGAGTTCGGGCAAGCCCTTCGGTCACGACGCGGCTGCGGCGGTTATCGGCCATTGGTTATTCCTCGTTTTGTGTAGCGGGCAAATCGTAAAAGAGAAAAATACGAAACTTATGGCGCTGTGGCAAATGCGTGATGCTGCGTATCTGGCATACTGCGGTTTTTTAGAACTTGGGCAATGATGGATAGCCGGCGGTGACAACCCCAAAAAAACGATATCAGTTAGATGTTCAAGAAGCCGGATTTGTGCATGATCCGGCACAAGAAGCGGCCATCGATGCGCTCACCGAGCTGCATGCGCAGTTAGCTCAAACCCCACCCGCGCCCATTGCCAAGGGGCCCGTTAGCCGGTTGTTGCGTAAACGCTCAGCGCCCGCTGCAGTGCCAGGGCTGTATTTATGGGGGGGTGTTGGGCGCGGCAAAACCTATTTGATGGATCTTTTCTACGAGTGCTTGCCCCCGGAGCAACGTCGCCGACTGCATTTTCATCGTTTTATGAAAGCCGCGCATGCCCGCCTGCGCACCCTGCGCGATCAGGAAGATCCCCTAAATGTGTTGGCCAAGGAATGGGCCAGCGAGGCTCGTGTGCTGTGCTTTGATGAATTTTTTGTCAGCGATATCGCCGATGCGATGATTTTATCGGGGTTACTGCACGGTTTAATCGAAAACGGTGTCACCTTAGTGGCAACCAGCAATGTGCCGCCAGCGGATTTATATGCCGATGGGTTGCAGCGTGAGCGCTTTCTACCTGCCATTGCGCTGCTCGAGGAGCACACGCAAGTACTCAATGTGGATGGTGGGGTTGATTATCGACTGCGTCTGCTCAGCCGGGCGCCCGTGTATTATGCGCCGGCCAACGCAGCAGCCGATCAGCAGCTGGCCCAAACGTTTGAGTCGTTATCGCCAGAGCGTGAGCGTGCAGAGCCAGAGCTTGAAATTAATGGTCGTGAAATTAAGGCACGCGGTGTGGGCGATGGTGTGTTGTACGCCAGCTTCAATGCGCTGTGCCAAAGCCCGCGCAGTGCCGATGACTATATTGAGCTAGCCAAGCAATTCCATACGGTGCTGCTTGCCAATGTGCCCATTATGGATCATGACTGCGATGATGCTGCGCGCCGATTTATCGCGCTAGTTGATGAATTTTATGATCGCAGCGTTAAGCTGATTATTTCGGCGGCCGCTGAGGTAGATTTGTTGTATCGCGGGTATCGGCTTGATTTTGAATTTCGGCGCACGCTATCGCGCTTGCAGGAAATGCAGTCGCATGATTATTTGGCGCTGGCCCATCGCCCTTAGCCCATTGCGCATAGGCCATGTGCTACTGCATTAACTGGGTTACATGCCGCTGAACGCCGCGTGATAGCGCACCTAAATCATAACCGCCCTCGAGTATCGAGCAGATATGTCCGCTGCAGCAGTAGTTTGCAACGGCCACGAGCTCATCGGTAATCCACGCAAAATCATCGGCACTCAGCTGTAAATGGGCCAGTGGGTCTTCGGCGGCGGCATCAAACCCGGCAGAAATAATAATAAGCTCAGGATCAAACGCGATCAGGGCATCAGTCGCTTCGCCATGAAATTGCTGTCGATAATTTGCCGAGTCTGTGCCCGCTGCTAATGGCAGATTAAGGATATTGTCAGGCCGGTTATCGCGGCGTGTGCCGGTGCCAGGAAACAACGGATGCTCGTGTAAAGAAAGATAAAACATGCCCGGCTGATCGCTCAGCATGGTCTGTGTGCCATTGCCGTGGTGAACGTCAAAGTCAACCACGGCAACACGTTGAATGCCATGCACTTTTTGGGCATGAAAAGCAGCAATGGCGGCATTATTGAATAGGCAAAAACCCATCGATTCATCGGGCTCAGCATGATGCCCTGGCGGCCGCACCGCGCAAAATACCCGCCGTGCATCACCCGCAACAATCGCATCGATGCCTTGTATTGCAGCACCAGCGGCATGCAAAGCGGCTTCGCCAGAGTCAGGGGAGAGCACGGTGTCTGAATCTAAGTGGGTACGCCCTGTTTTGGGCACCGCTGCGAGCACCCGTTCGATGTACTCAGCGGTATGGACCCGCTCTAGCGCTTCGCGGGTGGCAGGCATGGCAGTGTGCCGCTCGAGTGTAGCAAACGCGGGGGTATCGAGTGCGGCCAGAATGGCGCGCAGGCGGTCGACTCGCTCGGGGTGGTCGTCGCCGGTATTGTGCGCAAGGCAGCTTGGATGGGTAATTAGCCAAGTGCTCACAGGCATTACTCCAAACTTTGGAAGGTCTGGCGCCAGCCTAGGTCAAATGGCCCATCACCGGTTTCGGGGCGCACCTCAACAGAAAAATTGACGGGCTGCCCGGCTTTTATTTCCAGCGTGCCGATGTAAGACACCCAGTCATCGTTCTTCACCTCGCGCATACGAACTTCTATTACCTGCTCATCATCGTCGATGGCAAGGGTACGAACACGGCCACGAATGGGCGAGCCGTCATGCAAAATCGTAATCATCAGCATGCCTTGAGTGCGACTGCGCACAATGCCGTATTCCTGAGCAACGGCATCATTCAACAATCCGGTGGGGATAGCGTTGTAATGAATTTCGAAATCTTCAAAACGCTGCGCCTGCTGAGCGAATACGCTTAGCGGTAAAATCATCAATAGGCAGGCCACGGCGGGGGCAACAAGGGCATAAGGCTTAAACCGCATAATGTGCTCTCCTTACGACTGACAGAAACGGTAAAGGGCAATTTCTCCCAATAAATTGGGCAGTAAGTTACCTGCAAAACTCTGCTGATAGTTATGAGATAACACACGCCGCTCTAGGATGCGAATACCCAGGTCTTCGCATAAGATCTCAAAATCACGAATGGTGCACAGGTGAATGTTTGGCGTTTCATACCAGCCATAAGATAGCGCCCCACTCATCGGCATGCGCCCACGCAGTGCAAGGTGGGCGCGAAGGCGGTAGTAGGCAAAGTTAGGAAAGGTCACAATGCCCTCGCGGCCAACGCGCACCATCTCTAGCAGAAGCTCTCGTGGGCGCTGCACGGCCTGCAAGGTTTGGGTCATGATCACCTGATCAAAAACCTGATCATCAAAATCAGAAAGCCCTTGGTCTAAATCGCTCTGAATTACGTTAACGCCATTGGCAATGCTTTGGGTAATTTTCTCTGGATCAATCTCAAGGCCGTAGCCCGTTGCTTGCCGAGAGTCGAATAAATGCCGCAGCAAAAGCCCATCGCCACAGCCTAGGTCGAGCACGCGGCAGCCTTTACCCACCCAGCTGGCAACAATATCCAAATCGGTACGCAACTTAGATGTGCTCATGCTGCAGCCCCTAAGTTGATGCCACGCATAAACGCAGTAAAAGTATCTAGGTACTGTGGCACCGGCATTAAAAACGCATCATGCCCATGGTCTGCTTCAATTTCGGCATAGCTCACCGATTTATTGGTATCGAGCAGGGCGCGCACAATTTCTCTTGAAGCTGAGGGCGGAAAACGCCAGTCACTGGTAAACGAGGCAACAAAATACCGTGAGCGCGTGTGTGCCAGTGCTTGGCCTAGGTCACCGCCATATTCGGCGGCTGGGTCAAAATAATCCAGCGCTTTGGTCATGAGCAGATAGGTGTTGGCATCAAACCGGTCAACAAATGACTGTCCTTGATAGCGCAGGTAACTTTCTACCTCAAACTCCACATCAAAGTTGTAGCCGTAATCGCCATTGGCCCCACGCTGATCGCGGCCAAATTTCTCGCGCATGGCGGCTTCTGAGAGATAGGTAATATGCCCAAGCATGCGGGCGAGCATTAATCCGCGACGCGGCCGATCGCCGGCTTGTTGGTAGCGCCCCTCGTGAAATTCGGGGTCTGAGCGAATGGCTTGGCGAGCCACCTCATTAAAGGCAATGTTTTGGGCGGATAGTCGGGGTGCCGCGGCAATGGCTACAACATTGGCCACCCGATCAGGCAGGTCAATGGCCCATTGCAGGGCCTGCATACCGCCTAAGCTGCCGCCCGCCACGGCCGCCCAGCGCTGAATACCGAGGTGATCGGCAAGCAGGGCCTGGCTGCGCACCCAGTCACGCACGGTAACCAGCGGAAAGTCAGCCCCATAGGGTTGGCCTGTTGCTGGGTTTAAGCTGGTGGGGCCAGTAGAGCCGTGGCATCCGCCTAAGTTGTTGCTGCACACCACAAAGAAACGCTCGGTATCGAGCGGTTTGCCAGGGCCAATGCAGGCCTCCCACCACCCGGGTTTACGATCATCATCGGCATGGTAGCCGGCGGCATGGTGGGTGCCAGAAAGGGCATGGCAAACCAGTACGGCATTGCTGGCATCGGCATTCAGCGTGCCATAGGTTTCGTACGCCAGCTCAAAGCTCTCTAATGTGTGACCACCGTCTAATTCGAGCGGCGTGTTAAAGGTCACACTTTGCGGGCTTACTAGCCCAACAGAATCAACGGGGTAGGATGTGGCCATAACTACATCATTAACCCAGGTGCAATGCGGTCGAGCGGTGGCATTACCAGCATACGAACCACCTGAATGGCAATAATGGCAGCCAGTGGCGATAGATCAACCCCGGCAATCGGCGGAATGATGGCGCGAAGTGGGCGCATGATGGGTTCGGTTAAGCTCAACACTACGGTCATGGCCGGGTGATAGCCATCTGGGCTAATCCAAGACAGTAAAACGCGCATAAAAATGGCAATGAGATAAATATTGAGCAGCAAACTAATGAGTTCTGCGGGCGTGCGCAAAATCAAATAATCAATCCGTGGCGATACCCCAGCAATTATCATGAGCAGCGCCAGCGCAAGCATTTGTAGCAGCACCATCACCACCAGCGCGGGTAAATCGATACCCCCCCAGCCTGGCACGACGCGGCGGAACGGATGCAAAACCGGTTGTGTGATACGCACTAAAAACTGTGCCAACGGGTTATAAAAATCCGCGCGTGCCCACTGCAGCAAAAAGCGCAGCATGATGGCCATAATGTAGAGGTTAAAGGTGATGTCTACTAAAAACGCCAGCGGGCTTGAGAGATAGCCAGGGCCCATCATTTATTCTGTCTCCTCCAGCTCGTCACCCAATGCATGGGCGCGTTTGGCTGCGGCTTCTAGCGCGCGTGCATAAATGGCTAATAAATTGGCTTGATCAAACTCGTCGATGGCTGCCGCGGTGGTGCCACCGGGTGAGGTAACCCGTCGGCGCAGCTCGGCAGGCTCTTCGCTGCTTTCTAATGCCATTCTTGCAGCGCCCAACGCTGTTTCCAGCGTAAGTAGCCGGGCTGTTTTTGCATCTAACCCCAAAGCCTGCCCTGCGCTTTGCATCGCCTCCATTGTATAAAAAAAGTAGGCGGGCCCGCTGCCAGAAAGGGCTGTAACAGCGTCCATTTGATCTTCTTGAGTCAGCCATACAATGATGCCCACTGCGCGCATCGTTGTTTCCGCTAGCTCGTGCTGCTCAGGCGCAACGGCGGCATTAGCAAAAAGTGCGGTAGAGCCAGTGCGCACCAGGGCAGGGGTGTTGGGCATGGCGCGCACAATGGCCACATCTCCACCTAACCACTCGGCCAAGCTACGGCTGCGAATACCCGCGGCCACCGAAATGACCAAGCTGCCTTGCGCTTGTATTTGTTGGCTTAAATCACGCGCTACTGCAGAAATCATGGCAGGTTTAACGGCCAGAATGACTGCATCTGCCCCACGGGCAGCCGTTGCGTTTTCTTCAAAAACTTGTACGCCAAACTCTTCCGCCAAGCGTTCACGCCGCTCGGTGTCTGGCTCGGCTACGCGCAATGCCGCGGGTGGATGACCATCAATAATCAGCCCGCCGATGAGGCTGCGCGCCATATTGCCACCGCCAATAAATGCGATTACTTGTTCACTCATGGGTCTTCTCCGGCCGTGGTCCAAAGACTGCGGTGCCAATGCGCACAAGCGTGGCGCCCTCGGCAATCGCGGCTTCTAAATCGTTTGTCATGCCCATCGATAGGGTATCAAGGTTCAGGCCTTGCTGGACTAATTCGGCTTGCAGTTCGGCGAGTTGCCGAAATGCTTGCCGTTGTGCTGCAAAATCCACCACTGCCTCGGGCAGTGTCATTAGCCCACGCAGCCGCAGGCCGGGCAGGCTGGCTACCTCATGCGCTAATGGGGTTACCTCATCTGGGGCAACGCCAGACTTGCTGCCCTCGCCACTCACATTAACCTGAATGCAGCAATTTAATGGCGCAAGCTCACTCGGGCGTTGCGCCGAAAGGCGCTGAGCAATTTTAAGCCGGTCAACGGCATGCACCCAGTCAAAGCCCTCGGCCACTGCACGTGTTTTATTCGATTGCAGCGGCCCAATAAAATGCCACTCAATATCGGCATCAGTCAGTGCGTGGCGTTTTTCTTCTGCCTCTTGTAGGTAATTCTCACCAAAGGCGTGTTGCCCGGCAGCAATCGCCGCTTCAATGGCGGCCACGGGGTGTCGCTTGCTCACGGCCAGTAACGAGACACTGCCGGGGGCACGATTCCAGCGCTGCTCAGCCGCCCGTATTTCGGCACGAACGGTATCGAGGTTGCTGGCAATTGTTGTTGCTTGTGCATCATTCATAGCGGTGATGATACGGCGCCTGAGGAAGGCGCGTCGAATCCCATAAACAAGCCCTCGGCTGTAAATCCGATCACTGCAAAATCCGCACGCAGGTCGGCCGGCGTGTTGTGTAGGTATTGCTGCAGCAAATTTAGCGGTGGGCCATTAAAAACGCCGGGGCGATCGGTGCTCAGTGCAATGCGTGAGGGAATGTTGTTTGACTCTAACGTGGCAACGCCGGCAATGGCAGTGTCGGCCACCGCAGGTACCAAAAAGCGTGAAGGCACAGCGCGCGCGGGTAGCCCATATTGCCCGCCAATAATTACTAATCGAGTGTGGCTCGCCTGCCGCTCAGCAAGCCCTAGCGCGGGGCCAATGCCTAAATCTTCGCCTACAATAATCAGGCGTTTTTTGGCTGGGGGCTGCACGGCAGCGCCCTGTAGTGATGAAGTGCTAATCGCCATACCGGGGCGCAAAGTCTGGGGCACCAAGGCGCCGGGCACTAATCCGGCCAGCCATTGCTCATTGGCGTGGCAATCTCTAACCGGTAGACGTAAGCGCTGTCCATTTATGTTTAACCATAGCCATTGCCCGGGCGCGGCGGGTTCGACTGACCAGGGCAGCCTGAGCAACCACCAATCGTCTAAAACCGGCGTGGCGTCAATTAATGTGGTGGGTGTCATCGATCGGCGGATGCAGTATGCACCGGGCGCCCTCCCACAAACGTCCACAGCGCTCGGCCATTAAGCTCCCAACCTAAGAAGGGCGAGTTTTTACCGCGGCTTTTGAGCGCTTTGGGTGTGCACCACCACGGCTGATGTGGGTCTATTACCGCAATATCGGCAACGGCGCCCGCGGCAAGCCGCCCACTTTCTAACCCGAGTAATTCAGCCGGCTTGCTGGTGACGGTTGCCAAGGCAGGCAGCAGGTCTATCACCTCTTCTTCGACTAATCGCAGGATGAGCGACAAAAGTGTATCGAGGCCCGATGCCCCCGCGGCGGTGTTGGCAAACGGGCCCTCTTTGGCATCGGGCTCATGGGGTTGATGATCTGAGCAGATAATGCCAATGGTGCCAGCCTTAAGCGCCTGACGCAGCGCTTGCCGGTCAAAAATGCTGCGTAGTGGTGGTTGCACATGAAAGCGGGTGTCATACCCTACCGCGTCTTGCTCTGTTAAAAAGAGCTGGTGGATGGCCACATCGGCGCTGAGCTCGGGATGGTGCTGTTTGGCCTGATCGAGCAACCTAACCCCTGCTTCGCTAGAAAGTCGGCCAAAATGCACGCGCGCCCCAGACACCTCCGCAACGGGCAGCTGCCGGCCTAAGCCAGCGGTTTCTGCTGCCACTGGAACGCCGGGTAAACCTAAGCGCGTGGCCGTGGCGCCCTCATTTAAACAGCCCTGTGCCAGGTGTGTATCCAGCGGCGTGAGAAGGCAAGGCAGGCCAAAGGTTTTGGCATATTCCAACGCACGACGCAGCACTAAAGTATCTTGAACGGGTTGCCCGCCGTCTGACAAGGCAGGGCAGCCAGCCGCCGCCAACGCCGCGGCACCGGCTAAATGCTCGCCTAACAAGCCCTGAGTCAATGCCCCTAGCGGCACAACCCGCGCCGCATTCGCGCCTTCTGCCCGGTGCTGAATTAAATCGACCACCGAAGCCATATCAATTACGGGTTGGGTATCTGGGGGCATCACTAATGTGGTGATGCCCGCGGCGGCAGCAGCGCGCGCTTCGCTGGCAATGTCCGCCTTGCGCGTAGCGCCGGGTTCACGCAAACGGGCGCTTAAATCAATCAGCCCAGGAATTACCCACAGCCCTTTGGCATCAATGGTGCGCTCGGGTGAAAAATCACCAATAGAAGAGCCTAGGTCAACAATCCGCCCATCAGCAATGGCCACATCGCCAATCTCATCATAGCCAGAGGCCGGGTCAAGGATGCGCCCCTGAGAAATTAACAGCCGGCTCATGCGCTATCTCCCGCTGCTTCTGCCTGAGTGCCCAGCACCATGGCCATTACTGCCATGCGCACGGCAATGCCGTTGGTCACCTGCTCAAGAATGACAGAGCGGGGGCCATCGGCAAGGGCTGAGTCAATCTCTACCCCCCGATTAATCGGCCCGGGGTGCATCACAATGGCATCGGGTTTAGCGCTGCTCAGGCGTGATTCGGTGAGCCCGTAGTGCCGAAAATACTCCGCCTCGCTGGGCAGCAAGGCGCCTTGCATCCGCTCGCGCTGCAGGCGCAGGGCGATTACCACATCGGCATCGCGCAGCCCGGCGCTTAAATCGGTATAAACCTGCACACCTAGCGATTCGATATCGGTAGGCAGCAGTGTGGCGGGTGCCACCACTCGCACCTCGCCTGCGCCCAGCCCGTTAAAGGCATGGATTTGAGATCGTGCAACGCGCGAATGACGGATATCGCCCACAATCGCAATGCGCAGCGGCTCAAAATCGCCTTTATGCCGGCGAATCGTAAAGGCATCTAACATGGCTTGGGTGGGGTGAGCATGCCAGCCATCACCGGCATTAAGCACCGCAACGCCTGGGTTGACGTGGCTTGCAAAAAACTCCGCTGCCCCGCTGGCGCTGTGCCGAATCACAAACATGTCAGCCTGCATGGCCTGCAGGTTCTGCAGCATATCGAGCAGGCTTTCGCCTTTGACCGTGGTGGTGCCCACATCCACATTCAGCACATCGGCCGATAAGCGCTTGGCGGCCAGCTCAAAAGTGGTGCGGGTACGCGTGCTAGATTCAAAAAATAAGTTAATTACGGTGCGCCCACGTAGCAGAGGCACTTTTTTAACGGATTTATCGATAACGCCAAAAAACGACTCGGCGGTATCTAAAATCTGCGTGAGCAGTGTGGAAGAAAGCCCCTCGGTGGTCAGGAAATGCTGAAGCCGACCCTGCTCATCGAGCTGTACGCTCATTCACGCGCCTCCTCGATGACTAAGTGCAGCGGTGCCGGGCCGCGCAATTTAACGCGTTGCCGCGGGGGTAATTCAATTGAGCCGCCGCAGACATCGGCGCTAATGGGTAGCTCTCGACCGGGGCGCTCGAGTAATACCGCCAGGCGCACGGCCGCGGGGCGGCCATAATCAAAAATCTCATTCAGTGCTGCACGAATCGTGCGCCCCGTGTAGAGAATATCGTCAATTAAAATAACTACTTGGTTATCGATATCTAGCGGCATACGGGTGGGCCGAACTTGGGCCTGTAAGCCGGCGCGGTCGAGATCGTCGCGATAAAATGCAATATCGACAGCGCCAGGTTCGCCGGCTAAGCCGAGTCGCTCCTGCAGCAAGTTGGCCAGCCAAGCGCCGCCCTGATGGATGCCGACCAAACAGCATCGCTCGGGTTGCTCTTGCTCAACCAGCATGGCAACGCGCTCAGCAAGGGTGTCGATCAGTGTTTCTACATTCGGCAATTCGATGGTCATATCGGCTGCTCACTTAACCAAGTTTCTAGAATGATACGCGCCGCTTCGGCATCAAGCACGTCAGATTGTGCACCACGCTCACGCAAGGCTTCTGCTGCGGCGTGACTGGAGAGCCGCTCATCAATGCAATGCACGCTGCGGCGGGTGTGTTCAGCCAATCGGCCGGCAAAGCGCTGGGCAAGCCGTGTACTCTCAGAGGCACTGCCATCGGCATGGCGGGGCACCCCCACAATTAATGCGCGGGGGTTCCATTGTTTAACTAAATCGGTCAGCACATTCCAATCGGGGTCACCTGCCTGGCAGCGCAACACATCCAATGCACGGGCATGGCGGGTAATAGATTCGCCCACAGCCACCCCCAGGCGGCGCAGCCCTGGGTCAAACCCGAGGTAAGTGCCGTTCGATGGCATCGAACAACAACCCAGCCAAGTTAGTGCCCTGTTGGGCGTCAATTTCTCGCACACAGGTGGGGCTGGTCACGTTCACCTCCGTCAGATACCCACCAATTACATCCAGCCCTGCAAACAAAATGCCGTGTTGAGCCAGATAGGGTTTAACCTGCTCCACAATCCAATGCTCTCGGTCGGTGAGTGGTGAGGCAACGCCGCGCCCGCCCGCCGCCAGATTGCCGCGGCTCTCACCCGCTGCGGGTAAACGGGCCAGAGCGAAGGGCGCGGGTGTGCCGTCGATCACTAAAATTCGCCGATCGCCTTCGGTAATTTCGGGTAAATACCGCTGCGCCATCACATAACGGGTGCCGCGGGCAGAGAGCTGCTCAATAATCACGCTAATGTTGGGGTCACCGGCGTGCACTACAAAGATTGCCTCGCCACCCATGCCATGCAGGGGTTTGAGTACCGCCCGGCCTTGCACGTTAATAAATGCCTTAAGGGCATCGGCTTTCATTTCGACCACGGTGGGGGTGCAGCATTCGGGAAAGTTCATAATGCCCAGTTTTTCTTGCACATCGCGCAGGCCTGCAGGGCGGTTCACCACCAATACGCCGGCCTTTTCGGCTAAATCCAAGATTTGTGTGGCATACACATACGCGCTATCCACGGGGGGGTCTTTGCGCATTAAAATGACATCCAGATTGGCCAGCGGCTCTTCATCGCGCTCGCCCAGCGTAAACCACTGGTCGTTATCATCTTGTACGGTTAGTACCGCGCCATCGCCGTAGGGGGTGCCATCGCGCAGCGAAAGATCCGCTAGGGTCAGATAACGAATCTCCCAGCCGCGCCGCTGCGCCTCGAGCAACATCGCAAGCGTGGTGTCTTTATAGGGAGTGATGCCCTCGATCGGATCCATAATCACCCCAAGGCGATAGGTCATACTCATCCTCCTTTATTGCCATTAAAACGCGCTGACTTGCCCATCACCGCGCGTATCTGAGCCGCCGCAGAGTACCCCTTCGGCATTCCGCCAGATGATTTGGCCGCGCCCAAATCCGCCATCATCAGCACCAATTTCAACCACATGCCCCCGCTCAATAAGCTCACGTACTACATGCCGCGGCATGGCTTGCTCTACCCGAATATGACGGCCCTGCATCCACTGCCAGCGCGGCGCATCGAGAATGGCCTGAGGGTGAAGCCGGTACACTAAATGATTCAGCATCACCTGCACATGACCCTGCGGTTGCATGTAGGCGCCCATTACCCCAAATGGCCCCACGGCATTGCCCTGATGCGTTAAAAAGCCGGGCATGATGGTGTGATAGGGCCGTTTACCGGGGGCCACACAGTTGGGGTGCTCAGGATCTAAACTAAACCCGCAGCCGCGATTATGCAGAGCCACGCCAGTACCCGGCACCAATAAGCCACTACCAAAGCCTTGATAATTAGACTGAATAAAGCTGACCATCATGCCGCTGGCATCGGCTGTGGCCAGATAAACCGTCTCTCCACCGGCGGGTGCGCCGGGGGCAGGGTCCCCGGCTTGATCGGTAATCAGTTGCCGGCGTGCGGCCAGATAGTCTGGCGCTAGCATTGCCTTGGGGCTAACTGGCATGGCCTGCGGGTCGGCCACATAGGCCAGCGCATCCGCAAAGCCTAGCTTCAGCGCCTCAATTTGATAATGCAGCCCTAGCGGATCTTCTCGATGCGCGGGTAAATCCATCTGATCTAACAGCCCTAATGCCTGCAGCGCCGCAATGGCTTGGGTATTAGGCGGAATCTGCCAGACCTCATGGTTTTTGAAGCCGATACTGATGGGCTCCACCCAATCGCTATGATGGGCTGCTAGATCATCACCACGCAGCCAGCCCCCCGTTTCCTGTGCAAACTGGTCTATAGCCTCTGCAATGCGGCCGGTATAAAACGCATCAGACTGACTTGCAGCAATTTGCCGTAGTGTGTCGGCATGCCCCGGGCTACGCCAGCGCTGCCCGGCAACCGGCTCAAAGCCCGCCGGAAAAAACGTCTCCCACCACGCCTGATGAGCTGGGCCTGTGCAATCGGCAAAGGTGGTTTTAGCCGCCCGCCAAAACTCAGCTACCACCGGTGAGAGGGGGTAGCCAGATTCCGCATAATGAATCGCTGGCTCAAAGAGCTGCGCATACGGCAGTTGCCCAAAGCGTGCATGTAAATCAGCCCAAGCACGCGGTGTGCCAGGCACGGTAACCGGCTGCCAGCCGCGCGGGCCGAGTTTGGTTTGATCGGGTTTCAGGCCAAGTGCATCGCGCGTAGCCGCTGCTGGCATACGCCCAGAGCCGTTTAAGCCATGCAGCTGATTTTGATGCCACACCAGGGCAAAGGCATCGCCACCAATGCCATTTTGCGTGGGCTCTACAACGGTTAGCGCGGCGGCCGTAGCAATAGCGGCATCCACCGCATTGCCACCAGCGCGCAATATTGCCAAGCCGGCTTGCGAGGCAAGCGGTTGCGAGGCCGCCACCATGCCATTTTGGGCATAAACGGGCTCGCGCGAGCGTGCGTAAGGAGAATACGTCATCACATTAGTATACGCTTGGCAGTGGGAGTTAGCAGATCAGGCGGTTTTTTTATTATGCGTAACGAATATGACTTTACGAAGGGCAAACGCGGCCCTGCGATCCCATCATCTGGCAAAACGCGAATTACGATTATGCTTGATGACGACATTATTGAGCATTACCGTGCTGAGGCCGAGATGCGGGGCGTAGGCTACCAGACCGCAATTAATGAAGCGCTCCGAGCAACTTTAGATACGGATAATGCTCCGCTAACTGCGAATAAGTTGCGGCAGCTTCTTCGTGAGGAGCTGCGGCAGGATGACGGTGAGCGGCTAAGATTTGGGGGCTGAAGTGCACCGGGCCGATTCCAGCGCATTCTGCCACCGCCAGCGGTATTGGCAGCGCCGGCACTGACAGGCCGGCCATTGATTGCGCTGCCCAGCCAAGCGGCACGGGTAGCGAGGCGGCAACCTCTGATACCCGCGAGCGTGAACCCCGCATTTGGTTCTCGCTGAGCTACGCGTTTTAGGGTTTTAGCCAAGTAAGCCCTTTACGAGTTAACCGATAGCGCTGCGTGGGGCTAGTTGGTGTATCGGGCTGCGTTCGCTCAATCCAACTGTCTTGGAGTGCCGGATACAGATAGTTTTTTCGAAAGGTGGGTCTGTGCGAGAGATTCAATGCTTGCATGATCTCTTTGGTGCTCAGCGCATTAGTACTGATGGCTTTTAATAAGGCAGCTACTGGGTCGGTTACTAGGTCGGTTACTGGGTCGCTTGTGCCCGCTTCTTCGACTGCCTCTTTAATCGCGTTAAGCATAAATTCAATAAAAGGCGTTGCATCGGCGTGTTGGTCTGCCAGGGCTAAGCTTTGGTAGTAATCGTTCTGCCGGTCTCTGACAACACTTTCGATGGGTAGGTAAGCGAGTATTGGTTTCCAGTGCTTAAGGATCAGGGTTTGCCAAAGGCGCCCGATGCGCCCATTGCCGTCGGCAAATGGATGAATGAATTCGATTTCGTAATGGCAAATACAGCTGGATACCAGCGGATGCTCTGCGGTATTTTTTAACCATGCCAGCAGATTGGCAATCAGTGTGGGTACACGGTCGGCCGGTGGCGCCATGTGAACTAACTGCTCGCCGCGAAAAATACCGACATCACCGCTACGATAGTGCCTGGCTTCGTTAACGAGGCTTTGCATTAATGTTTTATGCGCTGCTAAGAAATCATGTTTTTCACTCGCGCGCCAAGTTGGCATGGCTTCATAGGCGGCAAACGCATTCTGTACCTCTTGAATTTCACGCGGGTGGCCCAGTATTCGTTTACCTTCGATAACGGCAGTAACCTGCTCCAGTGTTAGCGTATTATTCTCGATTTCCAAAGACGCCTGAATGCTGCGAATACGGTTGGCACGCCGCAGGCGGGGTGTGAGCGCTTGCTCGGCTAATGCGGTATAGCGGCCCATCATTTCGCTAATTTCAGCAATATCACTGACCATTGCCGGTGTAACGGTATAGGGCGGTTGATAATCCGCTGGCTTAACCATAATCGCCTATTACTGTTTGGATAACGGCCAAAGCGGCTACCGGTGCGGTGTCGCTGCGCAGAATGCGTGGGCCTAAGCGAATGCGCGGCCAGCCTAAGGCCGCAACCTGGCTGATCTCTTCGGGCGCCAGGCCGCCTTCGGGGCCGATTAGTGTGGCCAGTTCGGCTTTAAAGGTTAGGCTGCTGGCGGGTTGGTCGCCCTCAGTGTCAAAGATAATGCCGGGTAGGTTGGCAACCTCGCTTAGGGCCGCTTCAAGTGTGCATGGCGGCTCAACTTGGGGGATGCGGTTGCGGCCGCATTGCTCACAGGCAGCAATGGCCACGGCCTGCCAGTGGCGTTGTTTTTTTGCCCAGCGATCGGTATCGAGTTTTACCACGCAGCGCTCGGTGATAACGGGAATGATGCGGGCAACGCCCAATTCAGTGGCCTTTTGCACAGAATAATCCATGCGCTCGCCCCGGCTAATGCCTTGTAGCAGTGTGACGGCCACCGGAGATTCGGCTTCGCGAGGGTGGTGAGACTGCACTTTCACGCGAGCGTCTCGACGACCTAAAGACAGTAATGTGGCCTGATATTCGCCACCGGTGCCGTCAAAAAGCACAAGCCCGTGGCCACTGCGTAGCCGACGGGCTTGAATATGTTTAACCGCCGTATCGGGAAGGTTAAATTCCTCCCCAATAGGCGGAATGCCTGTTACATACAGGCGTGTGGCAAACTCAGTAGCGATAATGCCCTGGCTTGAATGGGCCATTAACCTCAACACCAATGTACTTGGCTTGCTCGTCGGCAAGCGTGGTTAGCTTGGCGCCAATCTTCTCAAGATGCAGACGTGCCACTTCCTCATCAAGGTGCTTCGGTAATACGTACACTTCGTGCGCATACTCGCCCTTGTTGTTGAATAGCTCAATCTGAGCTAGCACCTGATTGGTAAAGCTAGCAGACATCACAAAGCTGGGGTGGCCCGTTGCACAGCCTAAGTTCACTAAGCGGCCTTCGGCCAGCAAGATGATTTTTTTGCCATCAGGAAAGGTAATGTGATCAACCTGAGGCTTAATGTTCTCCCACTGATACTGGCGCAAGCTGGCCACATCAATTTCGTTATCAAAATGCCCAATGTTGCAAACAATGGCCTCGTTTTTCATGGCGGCCATGTGGTCGTGATTGATCACGTTGTAGTTGCCCGTGGCACTCACAAAAATGTCAGCCTGGCTGGCGGCATCGTCCATGGTAACCACGCGATAGCCTTCCATTGCCGCTTGTAGGGCGCAAATGGGGTCGATTTCGGTAACCCATACGGTGGCGCCTAGTGCCTTTAAGCTCTGTGCACAGCCCTTACCCACATCACCATAGCCCGCGATGATGGCAATTTTGCCAGCAATCATCACATCAGTGGCCCGCTTGATGCCATCAACCAGTGACTCACGGCAGCCGTAAAGGTTGTCGAATTTCGTTTTGGTAACGGAGTCGTTCACGTTAATGGCAGGAAAGGGCAGCTCGCCAGTTTGCTGCATTTCGTAAAGCCGCTTCACACCGGTGGTGGTTTCTTCGGTTACGCCCTGAATGGCGGCTTGGGTGCGGGCATAAAAACCTGGCTTTTCTTTAAGGCGACGACGAATAGCAGCAAATAGCGCACGCTCTTCGTCGCTGCCGGGGTTATCGAGCACTGAAGGGTCTTGCTCAGCCTTGGTACCCAACGTAACGGCCATGGTGGCATCGCCACCGTCATCCAAAATCATGTTGGGGGTGCCATCAGGCCACTCGAGAATGCGATGGGTGTACTCCCAGTACTCATCTAAGGTTTCGCCTTTGTAGGCAAATACCGGCGTGCCGGTTTCTGCGATGGCAGCGGCGGCATGATCTTGGGTGGAGTAGATGTTGCAGCTGGCCCAACGCACCGTGGCGCCAAGGGCTTGCAGCGTTTCGATGAGCACGGCGGTTTGAATAGTCATATGTAATGACCCGGCAATCCGTGCGCCTTTAAGCGGCTGTTCGGCCGCGTATTTTTCACGCAGGGCCATTAGCCCTGGCATTTCAGTTTCTGCAATCGCAATTTCGCGACGGCCCCAAGGGGCCAGGCCGGCATCTGCAATGATGGACTCGTTAGCAAGTCGGGTATCAACGACAGCGTTCATGGCTTCACTCCATGTGTTGCGGTCGAGCGCCGTTGTGATTAATGCCCCGCGAAACGAGCCTCCCCATAATCGGACAACCGATGTAGGTGCAGCGCTCCTCGCCACGCGGGGCGGGTATTCAAATTTAACTGGGGATTATAACCCGGCGTCGGCCCGAAGGGCATCCGCTTTATCGGTGCGCTCCCAAGTAAAGCTATCTTCTTCTCTGCCAAAATGGCCGTAAGCCGCCGTGGCTCGGTAAATGGGCCGCACCAAATCGAGCATTTTAATAATCCCGTAAGGGCGTAGATCAAAATGCTGGCGCACAAGTTCAACCAGCCGCGCTTCGGAAATTTTGCCGGTACCAAAGGTGTCGATAAAAATCGACATAGGCTCGGCCACACCAATGGCGTATGACACCTGAATTTCGCATTTATCGGCTAAGCCGGCGGCCACAATGTTTTTGGCCACATAACGGCAGGCATAGGCTGCAGAGCGATCTACCTTAGACGGATCTTTACCCGAGAACGCGCCGCCGCCGTGGCGAGACATACCGCCATAGGTATCAACAATGATTTTACGGCCCGTTAGCCCGCAATCGCCCACCGGCCCACCAATCACAAACTTACCGGTGGGGTTAATGAAATAGCGGGTTTTCTCGCTAATCCACTCCGCCGGTATGACGGGGCGGATGACTTCTTCCATCAACGCTTCGCGAATATCCGCTTGGCTGACCGTTTCATCATGCTGGCTAGAGATTACGATGGTATCAACGGCAATCGGCTCGCCATTTTCGTAAATAAAACTGACCTGGCTTTTGGCATCGGGGCGCAGCCATGGCAGCACACCCCGACGGCGAATGTCGCTATGCCGCTTAACCAGTCGGTGTGCATAGGTAATGGGTGCTGGCATGAGCACGTCGGTTTCACGACAGGCATAGCCAAACATCATGCCCTGATCGCCCGCGCCCTGTGATTCGGGGTCTTCCCGGTCTACCCCTTGGTTAATATCGGGGCTTTGTTTTCCGATGGCATTGAGTACTGCGCAAGTGGCGCCGTCAAAGCCAACTTCAGCACTGTTATAGCCAATGTCTAAAATGGTGTCTCTGACCAGATCTTCAAGATCAATCCAGGCACTGGTGGTGATTTCGCCGGCCACGATCACCATGCCCGTTTTAACCATGGTCTCGCAGGCCACGCGGGCTTGCGGATCATCGGCGATAATCGCATCCAATACCGTATCGGAGATTTGATCGGCTACTTTGTCGGGATGACCCTCAGAAACAGACTCTGAGGTAAACAGGTATTGACTCGCCATTGCTGCTAACAAACTCCATTGAGCGCAAAGTTGACCGCCGATTGTAGCGTCCTTAGCAGTGGTTGTCGCGTTGTCATCAGCAACTTAAGTTGCCTGCGCCGCGTAAGTTCTGGACAATTGCGCACTTGTTCGACTGGAGATCTCAACTCATGCCAACTCGCCGTGACCTTGCCAATGCCATACGCGCGCTTGCGATGGATGCCGTTCAGCGTGCTAACTCGGGGCATCCTGGCGCCCCCATGGGAATGGCGGATATTGCAGAGGTGTTGTGGAACGACTGCCTACGCCACAACCCCGCCAACCCCAATTGGCCAGAGCGCGATCGCTTTGTGCTCTCTAACGGGCATGGCTCAATGTTGATTTATGCCGCGCTGCACTTAAGTGGCTACGATCTGCCGCTTGAGCAACTTAAAAACTTTCGGCAGCTACACTCCGCCACCCCGGGTCACCCCGAGTATGGCGATACGCCGGGCGTAGAGACCACCACCGGCCCGCTGGGCCAAGGCATTGCCAATGCCGTTGGCATGGCATTGGCAGAACGGGTGCTGGCCGCGCAATTTAATCAACCCGGCTACACCATTGTCGATCACCATACCTATTGCTTTTTAGGCGATGGGTGCTTGATGGAGGGCATCTCTCATGAGGTGTGCTCCCTAGCCGGCACGCTCGGCTTAGGCAAGTTAATTGCGATTTACGATGACAATGGCATCTCCATTGATGGCGATGTGAGCGGTTGGTTTACGGATAACACGCCCAAGCGCTTTGAAGCTTATGGTTGGCAAGTCATTGCCGATGTGGATGGGCATGACCCGGCAGCCATTAAAGCGGCGCTAGACGCGGCAAAAGCCGAGCCGAATCGCCCCACTCTGATTTGTGCCAAAACGGTGATTGGTTTTGGGGCGCCCAATATGGCGGGTACGCATGATGTGCATGGCGCACCGCTGGGCGAGGCGGAAATTGCCGCCGCGCGTGAAAAGCTGGGCTGGTCGCATGAGCCGTTTGTGATTCCGGATGACATTTACGCCGATTGGGATGCCCGCAGCCGAGGTGCGGCACAGGAGTCATCTTGGCAGGCGGCGTTTGAAGCATACGCAGAGGTCTATCCCGAGCAGGCCGCAGAGTATCAGCGGCGGATGGCCGGTGATTTACCAGCGGATTTTTCAGCCTCTGCGCAGGCCATGATTGCCGAGCTGCAAGCCGCTGGCAAGGCCGATGCCAGCCGCAAGCACTCTCAGGCAGTGCTCAATCAAATTGGGCCGCAATTGCCAGAGCTGCTGGGTGGCTCAGCCGATTTGACGGGGTCAAATAACACCTGGTGGAGCGGTTGCGAGATGGTCGATGGCCAATCGCCCGGTGGTAATTATCTCTCCTACGGCGTTCGTGAATTTGGCATGAGTGCGATGATGAATGGTATGGCGCTGCATGGCGGGTTTATCCCTTACGGTGGCACCTTTTTGGTGTTTTCCGATTACGCGCGCAACGCCGTGCGAATGGCCGCGTTAATGGGAGTGCGGAGTATCTTTGTGTACACGCATGACTCCATTGGCTTGGGCGAAGATGGCCCCACCCATCAGCCGGTGGAACATTTGCCGGCGCTGCGTTTAATTCCTAACCTAGAGGTATGGCGCCCGGCAGACGTCACTGAAACCGCGGTGGCTTGGCAATCAGCGGTAGAACGCCAAGATGGCCCCACCGCCTTGGCCCTGTCGCGTCAAAAACTCCCGCATCAAAGTCGTAATACGCAGCAATGCGAAGATATTGAAAAGGGCGGTTACATATTGCATGAGCCAGCAACCACGCCAGAGGCCGTGGTGATGGCTAGCGGTTCTGAAGTGGGCATGGCCATGGACGCGGCTGCCGCATTAGAGGCTCAAGGTCATGCGGTGCGGGTGGTTTCAATGCCTTGCATTGAGCGATTTATGGCGCAGCCTGCGGCCTATCAATCAGCCGTGTTGCCCAGTGAGCTCACTGCCCGCGTGGCGGTAGAAGCCGCGCTGCCGAATAGCTGGCAGGGTTTGGTAGGCACCACCGGTGCGCTGGTGGGGTTAAACGGATTTGGGCATTCAGCACCGGCGGATGCGGTGTATGCCCACATGGGCCTGACCGTTGAGGCGGTCACTGAGGCTCTTAAAACGCAAATGAATGGAAACTAAGAGAAGAACAGGAGCATAAGTAATGGCGATTAAGGTTGGCATCAACGGCTACGGCCGCATCGGGCGCAATGTGTTGCGAGCACTGTATGAGGCGGGCCGCAGCGATGAAATCCGCGTTGTTGCAATTAACGATTTAGGCGATGCAGAAACCAACGCGCACCTGACCCGCGTGGATACGGCGCATGGCCGCTTCCCGGGTACGGTTGAGGTCAGCAATGGCAATCTGGTGGTGAATGGCGATGAGATTCGGGTATTAGCCGAGCGTAATCCGGCCGACCTCCCTTGGGGTGAAATGGGTGTGGATATCGTTATGGAGTGCACCGGGCTTTTTGCGAGTCGCGAAAAGGCCTCGGCCCATTTGGCCGCGGGTGCTAAAAAAGTGCTGATTTCGGCACCGGCGGGTAAAGATGTAGACGCCTCGGTGGTGTATGGCGTGAACCACGATGTGCTGCGCGCCGAGCATCAAATTGTATCGAATGCCTCGTGCACCACTAACTGTTTAGCACCGCTGGTCAAGCCGCTGCATGAGGCGATTGGGCTTGAGCAGGGTCTAATGACCACCATTCATGCCTACACCAACGATCAGGTGCTTACCGATGTGTACCACTCAGATTTGCGCCGTGCCCGCAGTGCCACGATGTCGCAAATTCCCACCAAAACGGGTGCAGCGGCCATGGTCGGTTTGGTCATGCCAGAGCTTGATGGCCGCTTAGATGGCTATGCCATGCGGGTGCCAACCATTAATGTCTCGATTGTGGATTTGTCCTTTATTGCCGCGCGCGATACCTCGGTTGAGGAGGTGAACTCTTTGCTTAAGACCGCCGCCGAGGGCCCACTGAAAGGCGTGCTCGCGTATAGCGATGGCCCGTATGTGTCAGTCGACTTCAATCACGATGCGCATTCCTCAACTTACGATGCCACCTTAACTAAGGTGGGTGGGCGCTTAGTGAAAGTCTGTGCGTGGTACGACAACGAGTGGGGCTTTTCTAATCGGATGCTCGATACCGCCTTGGCAATGATGAAGGCGAGCTAATGACGATTAGGACATTAGACGAGGTGGCCCTTGAGGGCCGCCGGGTTTTAGTCCGGCAGGATTTAAATGTACCGATTCGCGATGGCGTGGTTACCGATGACTCTCGCCTGCGGGCTGCATTGCCCACGTTGCAGCAATTACTGGCCGCCAATGCCAAAGTGCTTGTGATGAGTCATTTAGGCCGGCCCAAGGCGGGGCAATTTGATCCAGAGGCGTCGCTAGCCCCCGTTGCGGTAAGGCTTGGCGAGCTATTAGGGCGCCAAGTGCCGGTGATTCGTGAATGGCTAGACGATACACAGGATTTGGCGCCGGGCCAGCTTGTGCTGTGCGAGAACGTGCGCTTTAACGCCGGCGAAACGGAGAATGACGAGGCTTTATCTCAACGCATGGCGGCCTTATGCGATGTGTTTGTGATGGATGCCTTTGGCACTGCGCATCGGGCGCATGCCTCCACCCATGGTGTGGCCCGGTTTGCGCCTGAAGCCGTGGCGGGGCCCTTGCTGGCGGCAGAGCTGGCGGCTTTAGGCAAGGCGCTAGAGGCGCCGGCACGGCCAATGGTGGCAATTATCGGTGGCTCGAAGGTGTCTACCAAGCTGACGGTGTTAGAGCAGCTAACGGGCAAGGTCGATCAGCTGATTGTGGGTGGCGGTATTGCCAATACCTTTATTGCTGCGGCTGGTTATCCGGTGGGCAAGTCTTTAATGGAGCAAGACCTAGTAGCCACTGCCGATGCGCTCATCAAGCAGGCGCAAGCAGCCGGCAATGAAATTCCCATTCCTGAAGATGTGGTGGTTGCCACTGAGTTTTCTGAAAACGCAAAGGCGATGGTTAAGCCGGTTGATGCGGTGGCCGCCGATGAGATGATTTTGGATGTGGGCCCAAAAACCGCGGCAGCCTATGCCGATCGGCTGCGTCAGGCTGGCACAATCGTATGGAATGGGCCGGTGGGTGTGTTTGAGATTCCTGCTTTTAGCGGGGGTACTAAAGCCCTAGCTTTGGCCATTGCCGAGAGCCCTGCATTTTCTATTGCCGGCGGTGGAGACACCTTAGCGGCAGTTGCCCAATATGGGGTGGCTGACCAAATTTCTTATATTTCTACCGGCGGCGGTGCATTTCTTGAGTTTCTTGAAGGCCGAGAATTACCTGCCGTGGCGGTGTTAGACCGATAACGAAGAGGTTTTTGATGACGCGTCAAACCAAAATTGTGGCCACATTAGGCCCTGCCACCAGTACGGAAGATTCACTAGAGCAATTAGTGGCAGCCGGGGTTGACTTGGTACGCCTTAATCTTTCGCACGGTGATCATGCTGAGCACCGCGCGCGGGCCGAGCTGGTGCGCGCAGCCGCGAAGGCAGCGGGCCGCACGGTGGGCATACTGTGTGACTTGCAGGGGCCAAAAATTCGCATTGAGCGGTTTGCCGAAGGGCCGATTGAGCTTGAAGAGGGCGCGGCGTTTTTTATCGACCCCGCGTTTGATGCTGACGGTGGTCATATTGAGGGCGTGGGCGTGGCCTATGCGGGGCTACCGCAAGATGTTGCCCCGGGCGACACGCTGTTATTAGCCGATGGGCTGGTGCAATTGCGTGTTGAGCGGATCGACGGCACCCGTATTCATACCATCGTGGAAACGGCGGGTCGGCTATCCGATCGTAAGGGCATTAATCGGCTCGGTGGTGGCTTGTCGGTACGCGCGCTTACCGAAAAAGACCGTGCCGATATCAAGCTGGCGGCTGAGCTAAATGCAGATTATTTAGCGGTTTCATTTCCGCGTGATGGCGCCGATATTGAAGAGGCGCGTGCGTTGCTGCGTGAGGCCGGCGGTCATGCTGGCATTGTGGCAAAGATTGAGCGTCACGAAGCCGTGGCTGCAATCACCGAAATCATGCAAGCGGCCGATGCGGTGATGATTGCGCGGGGTGATTTAGCCGTTGAAATTGGTGATGCAGAGCTGCCTGGCGTGCAAAAGCGCATCATGCGGTTTGCGCGCAAAAACGATTGCGTGGTGATTACGGCCACACAAATGATGCAATCGATGGTCGATAACCCCATGCCAACGCGTGCCGAGGTGCTGGATGTGGCCAATGCGGTGCTCGATGGTACCGATGCGGTTATGCTGTCTGAAGAAACGGCGGTGGGTCATTATCCGGCCGAAACCGTGGCTGCAATGGCGCGTGTTTGCGTGGGTGCGGAGGGTTATGCCGATGAGGCATCTGCCCCGGCGGGCATCGCACCAGAAACGCAGTTTGACCGCATTGACGAGGCCATCGCAAAAACCGCAATTACCGCGGCCAATACGCTGGGTGTCAAAGCAATCGCGGCATTAACTGAATCGGGCGCCACGGCGCTGTGGATGTCTCGGATGGCCACGGGCATTCCGATTTATGCGCTTTCAGAGCAGCCAAGAACATTAAGCCGCGTTACGTTGTATCGTGGGGTTTATCCGATTAGCTTTGATCCTACGATGCGCGATCACGACGCAGTGAATCGTGAGTCGGTGGCCGAACTGCGTGCGCTGGGCGCTGTTGACGGAGATGATCTGGTGCTCATCACTAAGGGTGATTTGGCTGGCGTGCGCGGTGGCACCAACGCCATGAAGGTGGTGCGCGTTTCAGATCAAATTACGGGCTAGTTAGGCGGCTTTCCGCCTCCCGATAGCGGGCGGCGGTTTGCTCGATAACAGACTCGGGTAAATGCGGCCCGGGCGCCGTTTTATCCCAATCCAGCGTTTCAAGATAATCGCGCACAAATTGTTTATCAAAGCTCGGTGGCGAGCTGCCGGGCTGCCATTGATCGGCGGGCCAAAAGCGGCTGGAATCAGGAGTTAGCGCCTCATCAATCCAAATGAGTTGGCCGGCCTTATCAAGCCCAAATTCAAACTTCGTATCAGCAATGATAATTCCCCGCGCGCTGGCATAGTCTACCGCCTCAGCAAAGATCGCTAAGGTCACATCGCGCACGCGCGCAGCAAGTGCGGTGCCCAGCGCTTCTGTCATCACCTCAAAGGCCACATTTTCATCATGATCACCCACCGCCGCTTTGGTGGCCGGGGTAAAAATGGGGGTGGGCAGGCGATCAGCCTGACGCAGCCCGGCGGGCAGAGAGATGCCGCAAACCTCGCCCGTGCGCTGGTAGTCTTTCCAACCCGAGCCAATCAGATGCCCGCGGGCCACCGCTTCAAAGGCCAGCGGTTCAACACGACGCACCACCATGGCACGGCCTGCCACTTGAGCGCGCTCAGTAGCGTCTGGCAGTATCGCTTCTAGCGGAATGTCTAGGCACTGGTTGGGCAGATGATGCCCGAGCTTATCAAACCAAAACTGAGATACGCGGGTTAAAACCGCACCCTTGCCGGGGATCGGATCTGGCAAGATCACATCAAAAGCGGATAGCCGATCGGTAGTCACCACCAATAACGTTTCATCATCTACCGCGTAGATATCTCTGACCTTGCCGCGGCTCAGTAAGGGTAGGCTGGTGAGATGGCTTTCATATAAACGCTCAGGGGTCACAGTTAATTCCTTCATGCAGGCGATTTTTTAATTTTTGCAAAGGCGGCCAGCGCAGCTTGACGGCTGGCTTTAAGGTCTACAATGGGCCACGGGTAATGAACGCCCAGCGTGACGCCCGCTTTAGCGAGTACATCGGCAGGCGCCTCAAAGGGTGCATGCCGGTGCTTGGCCGGCAGTCGGCTTAATTCGGGTATCCAGCGGGCAATATACGCCCCTTCGGCATCAAAGCGCTCGCTTTGGCGAATGGGGTTGAAGATACGAAAATAAGGCGCGGCGTCAGCACCGCTGCCCGCTACCCACTGCCAACCTAGGCTATTACTCGCTAAATCTGCATCCACCAAGGTATCCCAAAACCAGGCTTCGCCTTGTTGCCAAGGTAGGCGAAGATTTTTAACCAAGAACGACCCCACCACCATGCGCACGCGATTATGCATCCATCCGGTGTGCCAGAGCTCACGCATGCCCGCATCCACTAAAGGGATGCCGGTATTGCCGCGCTGCCAAGCTTTGAGTAATTGGTGGTCGGGATCATCGGCCCAAGGGAAGTCAGCAAACCGCGGGTTGAGTGGTTCGTCTGGAAAACTGGGGTGATGAAAGAGCACATGATGCGCAAATTCACGCCAGCCAATCTCCGCTAAAAAGGTTTTAACATCATCGCTCTCATGCGCTGGGGCGGCATGCCAAATCTGCCGTGGGCTGATTTCGCCAAAGTGCAAATGCGCCGATAGCCCAGAGGTGCCGTTGATGGCGGGAAAGTCACGATCGGTGTCGTAACGGTGAACGGGCTGCTCAACAAACGCATGCAAACGGGCTTGAGCGCCGGCCTCACCCGGTTGCCAGTAGGCCGGAAAGTCCGTATCCCAGCGAATGGTGGGCAGTAGCGCTAAGTCATCAACATGCAGTGGTGAGTTGAGTGCAGGCCCCGTCAATGGGGGAATGGGCAGTGGCTGCGCGGGTGTTGATTCGCGCTGAGCCGCTCGCCAAAAGGGTGTAAATGCCCGATAAGGCCCACCGGTGCCGGTTTTTACGGTCCATGGCTCGCGCAGCAGCGCAGCATTATGACTGCTTACCTCAATGCCATCGGCCTGCAGTTGCGCTTTAATCGCCCGGTCTCGCTCGATAATGGCCGGATCGTACAGGCGGTTCCAGTGCACCGCCTCAGCATCAGTTTCACGGATCAACGTCTGCAAGGCGTTAAGGGCGGGCCCTCGATGAATTTGCAGGCTAATGCCCTGAGCCTGCAGCGCAGCGCCAAGCGCCTGCAATGAGTGATGTAGCCACCAGCGGCTGGCTGCGCCCTCGGCCCACGGCCCCGCTTCTTCTGGCGAATGGATGTACACTGCAATCACAGGCCGGCCTTGATGGGCCGCTGCGCTTAGCGCGGGGTTATCTGATAACCGAAGATCTCGCCGAAACCAGCAAATTGCCGGGCGCATGGGCTTTTGTCCTATCGCTCAATGGCCTTACGATTGTACCCAGCTAACAGCGAAACGGACAGATAATGAACAGAGTGATCATGATTACCGGTGCCAGTGCCGGCATTGGCCGCGCATTGGCCATCAAGCTAGCCCGTGCTGACTTTCAGGTTGTGCTTTCGGCACGCCGAGAGGAAACGCTACTGGAGGTGGCCCAGGCCCACCCCGACTTGGCTGACAAACTCCATGCTTACCCCTTGGATGTGACCGACCTTGAGGCCTGTAAGCGTGTGTTTGCCCAGGTTGAAGCGGAAGTGGGCGAAATTGACACCTTTATTTTAAATGCGGGCGATTATGACCCGATGCCGCTGGATGATTTTGATCCGGAGATTTTCCGCCGTTTAATCGAGGTCAATTACCTGGGCGCTGTGAATGGGCTGGCGGCGGCTTTGCCCGCCATGCGCGCCCGCGGGCGGGGGCAGATATTGCTGACGGCAAGCCTTTCAGCCTACCGGGGTTTGCCACAGGCGGCACCCTACGGGGCCAGCAAGGCGGCGGTGTTGAATATGGCGGAGTCTTTGCGCCCCGCGCTCGATGGCAGCGGTGTTGGACTTAGAGTGATTAATCCGGGTTTTGTGAAAACACGGCTGACCGAAAAAAATCGCTTTGCCATGCCGCAGCTCATTACGCCAGAGGAAGCAGCCGATTACATTATTAAAGAGCTGGATCGAGATGCCTTTGAGATTGTATTTCCCAAACGCTTTGGCTACACGCTAAAAGCGCTTCGGCTGCTGCCGTATCGGCTGTATTTTTGGCTCACCCGGCGCATGGTGCAAAAATGAGTGCGCTTGATCGATACGCCGCGTTTTTTGCTGAGCTCACGCCGGCAGATCTTGCTCGGTTTGATCAGTTTTTTACCCCCGATGCTATTTTTTCTGATCCGTTTAATAAGGTGCAGGGCGTTGCTGGGGTGCAAGCCGTATTCGAGCACATGTATACCCAATGTGCCGAGGCGCGATTTGAAGTTTTAGAAGTAATTAGCGCTGAGCAGGTGGGGTATTTGCGCTGGCGCTTTCATTTCCAGTTAAAGCGCGATAAGGCCATGCGTCGGCCAATTGAAGGGGTCTCTCGTGTGGTAATCGCCCACGATGGCCGAGTTTCTGAGCATGTGGATTATTGGGATGCCGCGGGCGAGCTTTACACGCAGTTTCCGGTAATTGGCGGGTTGATGCGCTGGTTACGCCGCCGGCTTGCTGTGCCCGCTGTCGGCGGCGTGGGCTGACTCGGCGTCAATCACCCGTGCTCGGGTGGCGGCCTGCGCGGCCCGATCGTGGGGGAAGTTCCACATCAGGCTAACCGCCGCCACTTTAAAGGCGATTGGGATAGCGCCATAAAAAAGCGCCAGCGCAAAGGTGCCACTACGATCATCAATATTTGTGGCATCAAACCCACTGAGTTCAAGGAGCGGAAAGGCAATGCCCACGGCTAGCGCAAGTGCAAGCTTTGTGGCCATATTCCAAATGCCAAAATACAAGCCGGTACGTTGCCCACCGCCCGCTGCCGTATCTAAATCGACCAAATCAGCCTGAATGGCCGCAGGCAGTGCCATATCGACCGCTACGCCAACGCCAGACAGTAAGCAGATCGCCAGAAATGCCCAGGTATCACCCGGGCCTAAAAAGGGCACAGCAATAAAAATGAGTGATGTCCACAGCATCGATAGCGCCCAAGCGCGATGTTTGCCGATACGCCGTGAAATCCAAAGCCAGCCCGGCAGAGCAACAATGCCGGCGATGAAATAGGCCAGTAATAAAATGCCTGTCCACGATTCGGCCAACAGCACATGCGCCACAAACAAGGTGAACAGTGCGGCCGGCAAGCCGTTGGCCATGCCATTCATTAAATAGGCGAGTAGCAGACGTAAAAAAGGGCGATTAGCCCGTAGTAACTGCCAACCGGCGTGCCACCCAATGGGGTGCGGAGTGACGGGCCGCTCCGGCACGGTGCGCAGCGTTAGCAACATAATCGGCGGCAGTACAATTACTAAAAACCACGCAAGACTGGATAGGGTGGCGGCATCCGCCTGGCCCGTACCCATAATGGCCGGCCAGGCAATTGCCACTAAGGTGCCAAACAGGGCAAAGCCCTCGCGGCTTGCGGTTAAATTGGCACGTTGGTCATAGTCGGTAGAAAGCTCTGCACCCCAAGCGGTGTAGGGCAGAGAAATCATCGTCCAGCCTAGGTAAGCGGCCAGCCCCCAGAGCAATAAATAGCTAAGCGTGACACCTTCTGGTGGCTGAAACAGGGCCCAAGCGCTAACTAGCAAAATGGGGGTGCCGGCAGCAATTAAGGGGCGTCGCCGCCCCCAGCGAGTGTTAATTCGATCGCCAAGGCTACCAATCAGCGGGTCGGTAATCACATCCCAGAGTCTGGCAACTAAAAGCGCCACACCCACGGCCGTTAAGCCGAGGGTTTGCCCGTAAAAGCCGGGCAAAAACAAATACATGGGAATACCCATGACCGCTAGCGGCAGGGCCGGCAGCCCATATAGCAGGGTGCGGCTGAGTTTGCGGGTCACGGCCGTTGCATAACAAGGCGCATCACATCAATCGATTCGGTACGAAAACCCGAGTAGCAATAGCCTAAATAATATCGCCACATATTCACAAATCGGTTATCAAAGCCAAGCCGATAGATTTCAGGTAACGCCTTAACAAAGCGGGCATCCCACTGCAGCAAGGTATCGGCGTAGTGCTGCCCTAAGCTTGTTTTTTCGGTAACCACCATGTGGGCTTTGCGTGCCTCATCTACTAGCCGCTTTACGGTGGGCAGCATGCCACCGGGAAAAATGTAGCGCTGTATAAAATCGGGGCTGCGGCGGTATTCTTCAAACCGATGTTCTTCGATCGTAATGCCATGTAAGCCGATGGTACCGCCGGGTTTAACCCGATCGTGCAGCATACGGAAATACGCCGGCCAATAGGCCTCACCAACGGCTTCGAGCATTTCAATGGATACCGCATGGTCAAATTGCCCGCGTGTATCGCGATAATCCTGCAAGCGCAGATCGACTTGGTCAGACAAGCCCGCATCGGCAACTCGGCGGCGCGCCCAGGCGAGCTGCTCGGTAGACAGCGTGAGCCCGGTTACCCGCAAGCCCCGCTGTGCGGCCTCTAGGGCAAACCCGCCCCAGCCGCAGCCAATTTCTAGCACATGCTCACCGGGCTTGGCATCGATGGCATCGAGCAGTTGGCGGTATTTTACGCGCTGCGCATCTGCCAATGGCTGCTCTGGATACTCAAAGATGGCGGCCGAGTAGGTCATGGTTTCATCAAGCCAGTGGCGATAAAACTCATTACCTAAGTCGTAATGCGCCGAGATATTACGCCGACTGCCGCGCTGGGTGTTTTTACGCCGGCGATGATGCAAAAACAGCCGCAACCGGCCCACCCATGATGGCTCCATGCGTTGTTGATAGGCATCTTCATTGCGCTGCATGAGCTCAAGTAAATGCGCAATATCGGGCGTGCTCCATTCGCCGGCCATATAGCTTTCTGCAAAACCAACCGAGCCGCGCGTTAGAATTCGCGCCACCATCCGCAAGGGGCGATGCAGTCGCATAACACCGGTTGGCCCGGGTTCTGCGCCCTGAATAACAAAGGGCTCGCCCGAGGGTAGTTGCCCTTCCATGCGGCCGCGACGAAGCCGGCTAATCCAGCTCAGTAAAATGCGGCTGCCTAAGGGCAGGGGTGAAGGCAATTCAATTAATGCCTGTTGCGAATCCGTCATCCGCTAATCTCCGTACCGGGTGGTTTTGGTTTGCGATGGAACCGCCCACCACGCAGCCAAATCTTGAGTGCTTGCCAATGAATAGCAAAGATCACTTTTAAAGTCATTAAGGGTACCGTGCTGAACAGCCGGAGCAACCCTTTATCGCCGCCCCCCACGCGCTCTGCGGTTTGTACCGCAATCAATGCGGGTGTGTCGGCCTCGGCGGTTTCGTGCCAGTTTACCGTTACGCCATATCGAGCGTCAGGCGGCAAGATTCGAAACCGATAATGCCCCTGTTTTGGCAGAAATGGCGATACATGAAACACCTTGTCGGCTTTGTCTCGAATAGGCGGCTCCATGGGCTGGCCGGCTTCGTGCAGCAAATACCCATGCCATTCGTTAAAGGTGTTGCGCACCTCGGCTAACACCGCCCGCAAACTGCCATCGGCGTGATAGCAAAACCAAACAGATAGGGGGTTAAACACATAGCCTAAAATGCGTGGGTAGCAGAGCAATAGTACTCGCCCGCCCGCTAAATCGATGCCCGCTTTGTGCAGGTGCTGATCAATCCATGGGCGTAAGGCTGAGCCATCTTTGGGGCCATGATCACGATCGTAAAGGCTAACCAAATTAAACCGGTTATGAGAGAAAAGCCGGTGGGTTTTTGCGGCTTCATCTAGCCGATCAATATCGGCTAGCACACTAAAAATGCGATAGCGAAATTGGTATTTCGGCGCAATACGCCGCTCGTGAAACAGGCTGCCTTTATACAGCGCTAATGCCGAATCCGCCGTGCTCATGCGCGAATGCGTGCACTCAGGGTCACGCCAAGTTGTTCGGCAACGCGCACGGCGCTGGAGAAGGCATCTTCATGAAAGCCATAGCGATGATAGCTGCCGCAGTACCAAATACGATCAGCCCCTTGAATGTGTGGCAACTCACTTTGCGCGGCTACCGCGGCCTGATCAAATACCGGGTGGGCGTAGGTTTCTTGGGCGATCACCGATTCAGCTTTTGGGGCGTGAAGCGGGTTAAGCGTCACAAACGCATCCGTTTGTGTGGGCAGGCTCTGCAGCCGGTTCATCCAGTAAGTGACAGATACGGGCCGATCACCCGTTTCTTTTAAAGTGGTGAGATGATTCCAAGAAGACCATACGGCTCGGCGCTTAGGCATGAGTGATGCATCGGTATGCAGATAGGCTTCATTATCTTGATAGCCAAAGGCGCCTAAGATGCGCGCTTCTGCCTCGCTTGGGGCATCGAGCATGGCCAATGCCTGATCGCCATGAGCTGCAATAATCACGGCATCAAACTGGCCTAGCGTTCCATCAGGCCCGGCTAATTGAACGCCGCCATCGGCAAGGCGGGTAACCTGCTTAACCGGTGTGCCAGTGTGAATGTGGGTAATGTCTGGCCGCATGCGTTTTAAATACTCACGGCTCCCACCGCTGACCGTTTCCCACTGTGGCCGATCATTAAGCTGAATGAGCCCATGGTTAAAGAAAAAGCGCAAAAACGAACGCGCGGGAAAGCGCAGCATCATGTCTTGCGGGCAAGACCAAATGGCCGCGCTCATCGGTAGCAGGTAGTAGCGGCGAAACGCCTGCCCCATGCGCCACTGATCAAGAAGCTCGCCTAAGCTTTGCTCAGGGGTGTTGTTTTCTGCCAAATAGGCATTCGCCTTTTTATTAAAGCGCAAGATATCTCTGACCATGCCCAAAAACTGAGGGCGCAGTAAATTACGGCGCTGGGCAAATAGGGTGTTAAGCCCGCTGCCGGCGTATTCCAGATCGATATCGGTGGCGGCAAAGGCAAATGACATATCCGATGGCTGTGTGGGCACATCGAGCGCTTTAAACAGAGCAGTTAGGTTGGGGTAGTTGGGCTCATTGTACACGATAAACCCCGTATCTACCGGAATATTGCCTTCAGGCAGCGGGCATTCAACGGTGTTGCTATGACCGCCTAAGCGCGGCGCTGCCTCAAATAAAGTGACCTCGTAGTCACGAGATAACAGCCAGGCGGCACCCATGCCGGCCACACCGGCACCAATAACAGCAATAGAGCGAATAGTCATCTCTCCTAGTATACAGGGTTGGTCTGCGGTGAGTGCCGCGGTATCTTGACCCTAATTCATCAATAGCTAATGAGGCCCTGTAGTGAGTCAATCTGAACGTGATTTTGTTCCCTTATCAATCGCGATTTTGACGGTATCAGATACGCGTGGCGAGGCTGACGATCGCTCTGGCGATACGCTGGCTGAGCTTGCTACGGCCGCTGGCCATCAAATTGTTGCACGACGCATCGTGATTGATGATCGTTACCAAATTCGTGCAGCGGTGTCGGAATGGATTGCTGATTCAAACGTTCAGGTGGTGCTGAGCACGGGAGGCACGGGTTTTACTGATCGTGATGTTACGCCGGATGCGTTGCGCGTGCTATTTGATCGGGAGATTCCCGGTTTCGGTGAGCTTTTTAGGCAGATATCACGCGAAAAGATTGGCACTTCGATGCTGCAGTCACGCGCCATTGCCGGTTTAGCAAACGATACGCTGATTGCGGTATTGCCCGGCTCGCCAGGAGCTTGCAAAGATGGTTGGAATGGCATTTTAGCCAGTCAACTGGATGTGCGGCATCGGCCGTGTAACTTAGCGGAGCTTGCGTTAGGTGTCTGAAGTGGTGGGGCAGTTTAAACCGCGTCCTCGCGGTGAAACGCGGCGGCGCATATTAAATATTGCTGCCGATTGGCTTCAGCAGCGGGGCTATCACGGCTTTAGCTTTGCGCAAATTGCCGATGAGCTTGAAATTCGTAGCGGCGCGGTGCATTACCACTTTCGTGGCAAAGCCGACTTGGTGGAAGCGGTGTTTGCGCGCTATCGCGAGGAGTTTGCGTGGTGGTGTGGCCAGTTGCCAGAAGGCCCGCGCCGATCGGTGGATTGGGTGGAGCGCTTTTTGGATTTGGAAGCAAAAAATATCGAGCGCGGCCGGGTTTGTCCGTTGGGTTTGGCGGGCGTTGAATTTGCTAGCTTGCCGGCGGCCGCTTGTCGTGAGGCCGAAGCGCTACGTGATGATTTGCGTACTTGGTTAACCGATACGCTACACACCGGTCGTGCCAACGGAGAGTTGGCCTTTAGCCCAGAGCCCCAAGACATGGCACAGCTGCTGATGGCCTCTGCGCAGGGCGCGATTCAGCTGGCACGGCTGCAGAGCCCGGGCGACTTTCTTAAGGTGCGCCGAGCCCTGCTAGCCAGTCTGGGCGCCACCGCAGCGCATTAGCTTCTGGTAAGCTTAGCGTATGCAAAATTTGACCATCGCTCCTTCGATTTTAGCGGCTGACTTTGCCCGGCTTGGCGCCGAGGTAGAGCAGGTGCTTTCTGCCGGCGCCGACTGGGTGCATTTTGACGTAATGGATAACCATTACGTGCCCAACTTAAGCTTTGGGCCGGTGATTTGCTCAGCCTTGCGCAACTACGGCATTACCGCACCCATTGATGTGCATTTGATGGTGCGCCCGGTTGATCGAATTATTCCAGATTTTGCCAAAGCGGGTGCGTCGCTGATTAGCTTTCATCCAGAAGCTAGCGATCATATCGATCGCAGCCTTCAGCTAATTCACGACCAAGGCTGCCAAAGCGGGTTGGTTTTTAACCCCGCCAGCTCGCTGGATTGCTTGCGCTACGTGATCGATAAAGTGGATTTAATTTTGATTATGTCGGTAAACCCTGGCTTTGGTGGTCAGCAGTTTTTGCCCTCTGCGCTTGATAAGCTGCGTGAGGCAAGAGCCATTATCGATGCCTCTGGTCGCCCCATTCGCTTAGAAGTTGATGGCGGCGTTGGGCCTGGCAATATCGATCAGGTGGTGGCCGCTGGGGCAGATACGGTGGTGGCCGGCTCTGCCATTTTTGGGCAGCCAGACTACGCGGCTGTTATTAACCAAATGCGCGCTGCCGCAGCTAACGTGGTTTAACCGATGCAAAACGTGGCCGCTGTGTTATTTGATTTGGATGGCACGCTGGTAGATAGCGCGCCTGATTTAACCACCGCAGTCAACCGAATGCTGGCCGATCGGCAGCGCAGCCCTATGCCTGAAGCGCGGGTGCGAGAGTGGATTGGCAACGGGGCGCGCAAGCTGGTTGCCCGGGCGCTAGCTGGGCAGCGCCACATCGCATCAGAGCCAGCAGAAACCGAAGACGCATTGGCGCAGTTTTTTGTGCATTACACCGATTGTTTGGTAGATAAAAGCGTGCTTTACCCGGGCGTGCGTGCGGGCTTAGAGCGGTTAAAAGCGCTGGGCCTGCCGCTGGGCGTTGTCACCAATAAGCCAGGCCGTTTTACCGACCCTTTACTCAAGGCAATGGATTTGGCCGAGTTTTTCCCGGTGGTGGTTAGCGGCGATACGCTCACAGTCAGAAAGCCTGACCCTGCGCCGCTGTTGCATGCGGCCTCCGCATTAAACGTGCCTATTGAGCACTGCGTGTATGTGGGTGACTCGTTGGCAGACCGGGGTGCTGCTGATGCGGCAGGCGCCTTATTAGTACGTGTGCCCTATGGTTATCCGGGTGAAGAATCTGCCTTTGCGGGCCACCCACAGCGGTTAACGATGCGGGTAGATGAGTTGGCCGAGCAGATTAACGGGATTTTTGCGGCATGACGCCCGAGCAAATCACACAGCATCAAGCCGCTGGTTTTAACCGAGTCCCTTTAGTTCGTGAACTGTTGGCAGATTTTGATACCCCTCTTTCCACCTATTTAAAGTTATCGGGCGGTGCCGGTAGTTATCTGTTTGAGTCGGTTCAAGGCGGTGAGCAATGGGGCCGATACTCCATTATCGGCCTGCCCTGTCGGCGCCATCATCGAGTGCATGGCCTGCGTATTGATACTTGGGAAGATGGCCAATGTATTGCCAGTCAAACGGTTGAAGACCCACTGGCGTGGGTGGAAGAACAACATAATGCGGTGCAAGCCGCGCCGGTGGATGATATGCCCGCACTGCCGCGGTTTTTAGGTGGGCTGGTGGGTTATTTTGGCTACGACACCATCCGTTATATTGAACCGCGGCTTGCTCACTGCCCCAATCCAGACCCACTCGATGCGCCAGACATCTTATTGATGGAATCAGAAGAGGTGCTGGTTTTTGACAACCTTGCCGGGCGGCTTTATTTGATTGTTAATGTAGACCCCGCCCAGCCGCAGGCACTTATCCAAGGGCAGGCGCGGCTCGATGCACTAGCCACAAAATTGCGAACTCAAGCGCTAAGCTACCCACCGCTGGCCCCAGCGCGTGAAGTAGTAGAGGAAGACTTTAGCAGCAGCATTAGTCGCAGCGATTATGAGCACATTGTTGAGCGCATTCGGCAGTACATTATTGATGGCGACTGTATGCAGGTGGTGCCCTCTCGGCGCATGAGTGCCGAGTATAAAGGACAGCCACTGGATCTTTATCGCGCCCTGCGCTGCACCAACCCCTCGCCCTACTTGTTCTTTTTGGATTTTGGCGATTTTCAGGTGGTGGGGTCATCCCCTGAAATTTTGGCCCGGCTTGAGGGCGGCGAGGTAACCGTGCGGCCAATTGCGGGCACGCGCCGTCGGGGCGCAACGCCAGCTGAAGATCAAGCCTTAGAAGAAGAGCTGCTTGCCGACCCTAAAGAGCGCGCCGAGCACTTAATGTTGATTGATTTGGGTCGTAACGATGTGGGGCGTGTTAGCAAAACCGGCACCGTGCGCGTAACTGATCAAATGACGATTGAGCGTTACAGCCATGTCATGCATATCGTCTCAAATGTGACTGGCCAGCTGCGCGATGGCTTGGGGCCCATGGATATCCTACGGGCCACTCATCCGGCCGGTACGCTATCAGGCGCACCCAAAATACGGGCGATGGAAATTATTGATGAGGTTGAGCCCATTAAACGGGGTGTTTATGGCGGCGCGGTGGGCTATTTATCTTGGTCGGGCAATATGGATACGGCCATTGCGATTCGCACCGCCGTGATTAAAGACGGGCAAGTGCACCTGCAGGCCGGCGGCGGCGTAGTGCACGACTCAGACCCCGCCGCCGAGTGGGAAGAAACCGTCAATAAGGGCCGCGCGCTGTTCCGCGCCGTAGCAATGGCAGAAAAAGGGCTAGATCGTGACTAGTGCACTGGCGCTGGGCCAAGCAATTGCTGAGGGGCTAATTGACCCACGCGAGCTCACGCAAACTGCATTGAGCGCGGCTAACGGCGCAGACAATGTCTTCATTACCTTGCTTAAAGAGCGCGCAGAAGCCGAAGCACATGCAGCGGCGTTGCGGCAAAAAGCCGGGTGTCTGGTTAGCCCGCTTGATGGCGTGCCGTTTGCTTGGAAAGATCTTGTGGATATTAAAGGTACGGTAACCACCGCAGGATCGGGCCTTTTGGCTCGGCATCGTACACCGGCAATGGCTGATGCACCGCTGGTTAATCGGTCTGCAATGGCAGGCTTGGTCAGTATTGGTAAGGTCAATTTAACTGAGCTTGCGTTTTCTGCGCTCGGTTTAAATCCCACTTACGGTACGCCGATCAATCCGGCCGATGCGCGTACACCGAGAGTGTCTGGCGGCTCGAGCTCAGGTTCTGCCGTTGCCGTTGCTAAGGGAATCGTGCCCGCAGCGATGGGCTCAGATACCGGTGGATCGTTGCGCGTACCGGCAGCGTTTAATGGGTTGGTTTCTTATCGACCGAGCTGCGCGCGCCACGATGGGGTAGGTATTACCCCATTAGGAAAAAGCTTTGATGTGCCGGGCGTACTGGCTACCTCGGTGGCCGATTGCTTTGCGATTGATGATTGTATGCGGGTTGGGCAGGTACAAACGCGCCAGACACTACAACCCAGCAGCATTCGATTGCTGGTGGACGAGGCCGTGCTTGATGAATACGTTACCGACCCGGCGGTTCGGCGTAATTTGTTAACGAGCGTCGAGCAATTAGCAGAACAAGGCGTGGCGGTGTCTTATGGCCGCGTTCCGGCCGTTGGGCAGGTGATTGATTTAATTGCCAAATACGGCTGGCTGGGTGGAGCCGAGGGCTGGGTTGAATATCGCTGGCTTGTTGAAGCAGATACCGCCGGTGAGATGGATCAGCGCGTCAAGCAGCGTTTGCTGGCTGCATCGCAGATGAGTGGAGAGAAAGTGATTAGCCTGTATCGTCAGCGAGTCGCGTTAATTCAGGCCGTTGAGCAAGAGCTGGAAGGTGCATTGTTGGTGCTTCCCACGGTGGGCCATGTGGCACCGCCCATAGCGCCATTAGAGGCTGACCCGGCGTATTTTGCCGATATTAATCTAAAAACCCTGCGCCTAACGATGGTGGGTAGCTTCCTTGATATGCCCACCTTAGCGCTGCCAACGGGCCTTAATAGTGAACGACAGTTCACAAGCCTCCAAATCAGTGCACCGCAGGGCGATGATGAGCGCTTAGCCGCCTCAGCGCTGACGCTTTTTTCGGAGCCGATGGTAGAGTGACCTATGCCTAAGATTCTAATGATCGACAATTACGATTCGTTCACCTACAACCTCGTGCAGTATTTGGGCGAGCTAGGGGCCGAGGTGATGGTGCATCGAAATGATGCCATCGATATCGCCACAATAGAGCGTTTGGGGCCAGAGCGAATTGTGATCTCGCCGGGGCCGTGTACGCCTAACGAGGCGGGTGTGTCGCTGGAGGTGATTCGGCATTTTGCCGATAAGCTGCCAATACTCGGAGTGTGTTTGGGGCATCAGGCAATGGGGCAGGCCTTTGGGGCGGATGTGGTGCATGCTAAATCGGTTATGCACGGCAAGACCTCGTGGGTGCATCACAACAATCAAGGCGTGTTTGCGGGGTTGCCGCAGCCAATGGAGGCTACGCGCTATCATTCATTGGTGTTGGCAGCCGAAACGCTGCCGGCCTGTTTTGAGATAACGGCGTGGACGGAATATGCCGATGGCAGCGTAGAAGAGATTATGGGCATACGGCATACGCAGCTGCCGCTAGAGGGCGTGCAGTTTCACCCCGAATCGATACTGACCCGCGCAGGCCATGATTTACTGCGTAATTTCTTGGCAGTACCGGCCATGGCAGCGTGACTGAGGAGCCAACAATGGAAATGCCTGCAGCCATTCGTAAGGTAATGGCGCATGAAGATTTAACCGATGCCGAAATGACCACGGTCATGCAGCGCATTATGAGTGGTGAGGCCACGCCGGCACAGATTGGCGGCTTTTTAATTGGCCTTGGCATGAAAGGCGAAACGGTGCCTGAGATTACAGCCGCTGCCCGCGTCATGCGAGAGCTAGCAACGCAGGTAAAAGTGACGGCGCCGCATTTGGTAGACACCTGTGGCACGGGCGGTGATGGTCAGGGCACGTTTAACATCTCCACGGCAACAGCCTTTGTGGTGGCGGCTGCGGGTGGGCATGTGGCTAAACATGGCAATCGCTCAGTGTCTTCTTCTTCCGGTAGCGCTGATGTGCTTGAAGCTGCAGGGGCGTGCCTTGAGCTAACGCCTGAGGCGGTTGCAACCTGTATTGAAGAGGTGGGTGTTGGGTTTATTTTTGCACCCCGCCACCATCAGGCCATGCGCCATGCTATTGGGCCGCGGCGGGAAATGGGGGTGCGTACCGTATTTAATTTGCTGGGCCCGCTGACCAACCCAGCCGGTGCGCCTAATCAGTTGCTCGGCGTTTTTGCTACACGATGGGTTCGGCCGATGGCAGAAGTTCTGCAGGCGCTAGGCAGCCAGCGCGTAATGATTGTGCACTCAGAAGATGGCTTGGATGAGATCAGTATCGGTGCGGCAACACAGGTGGCAGAGCTCAAAGACGGGGTGATTACTGAGTATCGTTTGCAGCCCGAAGACTTCGGCATGCAGCAGGTAGATCTCTCAAGCCTGCGGGTAGATTCCGCTCAGCAAAGCTTAGAGATGATCCAAGCGGTATTTGATGGGATGCCCGGCCCAGCGACAGACCTGTTGGCCTTAAATGCGGGTGCTGCAATTTATGTGGCGGGCATTGAGGGTACGCTTGCCGCCGGAGTTGCACGGGCACAATCGCTCCTTGCCAGCGGAGAGGTGCGAGCACAACTGACGCAATTTATTGCATTAAGCCGTGAGCTTGGGGGTGTGGCATGAGTACGGCTGCCGATGCCCCCGATATCCTAAAGCGCATTGTTGAGCAGAAGGCACAGCGCGTAGCAGCGCAAAAACAGGCAATGCCTTTGGCCGAGGTTGAGAGCGCCGCTCAGGTTGCAGATCCTGTGCGCGGATTTAAAGCAGCACTCGATCAGCGCATTGCAGCGGGTCATGCGGCGGTGATTGCGGAGGCCAAGAAAACCTCACCGAGCAAAGGGCTGCTGCGCGCCGATTACAACCCGGCTGAGATTGCGCAGCAATACGCCGCGGCGGGGGCAGCTTGCCTTTCTGTATTAACGGAGCAGGATTTCTTTAAAGGCAGTGATGCGCATTTTCGTCAGGCGCGAGCAGCCTGCAATTTGCCCTTAATTCGTAAAGACTTTGTGTTCGACCCCTATCAGGTGGTTGAGGCGAGAGCGCTGGGGGCAGACTGCGTTTTGCTGATTGTGGCGATGCTCGAGCAGGCACAGCTGCAGGATTTACATACGCAGGCGCAGGCGCTGGGGATGGATGTTTTAGTTGAGGTGCATGATGCTGAGGAGCTCACGCGTGCCCTTCGTATTGAAGCGCCGCTCATTGGCATTAACAATCGCGACTTGCGCAGCTTTCATACCGACATTGATACCACGTTAAAGTTAATTGACGAGGTGCCCGCCACGACGCGGTTGGTTACAGAAAGCGGTATTGCCACGGTAGACGATGTGGCAACACTGCGTGCGGCCGGTGTGCATGCATTTTTAGTCGGGGAGGCGTTTATGCGCCACCCCGACCCTGGCGAAAAGCTCAAAACATTATTTTGAGCCGCTGGGCTAGCGTGCAGCGTGTACTAAAATGGTTTTTCCCTGCATATCAATTAGCTGCTCCGTTTGCAGGTCGCGTAGCACGCGGCCGGCCATTTCTCGAGAGCAGCCAACCAATCGCCCAAGTTCAATTCGAGTGGTTTTGATTTGCTTGCCTTCAGGGTGGGCAATGGCATCGGGCTGATTGGCCAGCTCGAGCAACACCGCAAGCACTCGCCCACGAACATCCTCAAATGCAAGCTCTCGGGCGCGTTGGTTGGTTTGATAAAGCCGCAGGGCTAGCTGTTTAACAACGGGTGGTAGCAGTGCCGGATCGGCCTGAAAAAGACGCTGAAACCGCCGGTAGCTGATTTCGCCGACTATGCATTGGCTGCGAGCGCGTATCCAGGCGCTACGCGTTGCGCTGTCAATAAACAGACCTAGTTCGCCAAAAATATCACCTGGGTTAAGATACGTCATGACGAGTTCGCGGCCATTCTCATCGTCTTGTAAAACACTAACCGACCCTTCGAGTAACAGAAATAGCCGATCGCTGGGTGTATCTCGGTGCACAATCGTGGATTGGGCAGGATAAGTGCGCCGATGGCAGTGGTTACGCAGACGCTCAAAGATGGGGGCTGACATAATGTTCTCCTTATTTTTGGCCTCCGACTCAGACGGTATACTGGGTAATCAACATTGGCATCGCCCGCATAGGGCGCACCGTATGAGGGGGTTTTAAGGTGAAAGCGCGAATTCGTTGGCTTGACGGCATGGCCTTTGAGGCAGAATCAGGCAGCGGTCACCGACTAGTGGTCGATGGTCCACCCGATTTGGGGGGTAAAGATCGCGGTCCACGCCCAATGGAATTGATTCTCCAGGGGTTAGGGTGCTGTTCTGCCGTAGATGTTGTGCATATCCTAGAGCGTGGCCGCCACTCTGTGAGTGGTTGCGAAGTTGAGGTAGAGGCAGAGCGAGCTGAGACACCGCCGCAGGTGTTTACCCGCATTCACTTGCATTTTAAGGTGAGCGGCGCGGGGTTAAAGGCCGCAGCGGTAGAGCGTGCGGTTAAGTTATCGGCCGAAAAATACTGCTCAGCCTCTATTATGTTTGCGCAGGTGGCCGATGTAACGCATAGCCACGAAACCGTGGTAGAAAATTGACTTGTCTGTTTTTGCGTCACTGTGTACGATACGCGTTCTTGATTCGGAAGCATTGACTTCAGAGAGCCCATATTAATGAAGACTTTTAGTGCCAAGCCAGCAGAAGTACAGCGCGACTGGTTTGTAGTAGATGCCGCAGGCAAAACTTTAGGCCGACTTGCGTCGGAAATTGCGTTTCGTCTGCGTGGCAAGCATAAGCCGCAGTTCACCCCCCATGTCGACACGGGAGACTACATTGTTGTAGTTAACGCCGATAAGGTTGTCGTAACGGGGCGCAAAGCAGAGCAGAAAACCTATTATCGGTTTACCGGGTATGTTGGCAACATGAAGTCGATTACCTTTGATAAATTGATTGTGGAGCATCCAGAGCGTGCCATTGAGTATGCGGTTAAGGGGATGTTGCCCAGAAACCGGCTCGGCCGAGCCATGTTTAAAAAGCTCAAGGTCTACAGCGGCCCCGATCACCAACACCATGCCCAGCAGCCTCAGGCGCTGGAAATCTGAGCCGGAGCATCAATATCATGGCAGTTCAGCAATTTTATGGCACCGGTCGGCGTAAGACCTCTGCAGCACGCGTTCACATGCGTCCGGGCAGTGGCAACATCGTGGTTAACGGTCGTCCGCTTGACGAATATTTCGGTCGTGAAACGGCCAGAATGGTTGTGCGTCAGCCACTTGAGCTAACAGATACGCTCGATAAGGTAGATATCAAAGTGTCGGTTAGCGGTGGTGGCTCTAGCGGCCAGGCGGGTGCAATTCGGCACGGCATTACCCGGGCGCTGATTTCTTATGATGAAGAAATGAAGGGCGGCTTGCGTAAGGCAGGCTTTGTTACTCGTGACGCGCGTATGGTAGAGCGTAAGAAGATCGGCTTGCACAAAGCCCGTCGCGCCACGCAGTTCTCAAAACGATAAGTAGCGGTTCCTTTGGGGGATCGTCTAGTGGTAGGACTACGGACTCTGACTCCGTCAACCTAGGTTCGAATCCTAGTCCCCCAGCCAACTGCAAGGGGTCGCGGTCATACCGCGGCCCCTTTTTTATGGAGGTGGAGAATGCAGGTCGAGTTTTTTGGTGTGCTTAAAGAAGTGGTGGGCAGCAACCAAGTTACCCTAGACATGTCACCACCGGTGGCCATCGCAGAGATTTTAGATCGGCTAACCAGCGACTACCCCGCACTGAAATCTCACTTGCCTAGAGTGGCCTGCGCGGTGGGAGATGAGGTTAAAAGCCGTCAAGACCTTTTACAGGCAGACGAAGTGCTGGTTTTATTACCGCCAGTGAGCGGAGGTTGATCCGAAGCAATACCGCATAAACTCGGATACGGGTATGCTACCGGGTTGAGTATCACAGAAGTCGGGAGCACGTCTGTTGACCGAGCCGCTGGAGCAGTGGATAACCGAGCGGGGCGAAGTAGCCCTGTGGGAGCGCTTTTCTCGAGAATCACTCGAGCAGGGTGAGCGGCTGTTGCGTGAACAAGCCGTGCTTGACTGCAGCCCGGGTGGTCAGGGTTTTTTTGCTCGGGTGCAGGCTGATCGCCGCCAGGTAGTGTCTGTCGACTGCCGAATCCATCCCTTGCCGTCTCCGTTGCCCGTTACCTGCTATTGCAGCTGTTCGGAGGGCGAGGGCTGTGCGCACGCAGTTGCGGCCATTTTGCATTATCTGGGTCGCACCGCACCGGCCTGTTTAAAAAGTCATAATCCCGCTATTCAGCATTGGTTAGCCGAGCTTGAAGTTGCCGCCGCATGCTCGCCAGATGCCCACATTGGTGAATGCCTCATTTATCTACTGGAGCAGGCCGATGCGGGCGCCATTGTTTGCACCCCAAAGCGTGTTCGGCGTCGACGTGATGGCAGTTATGGGCGGCTGATGCCTTTTGCCGGGGTGAGGCGGGCACCGCCTGAGTTACTCCAACCGGTTGATCGGCGTATCTTGCGTCTGCTTGGCGAACCGGGCACCGCATTGCCGCCGGATGATTTGGCATTTTTGCTTGATCTGCTCACACAAACGCATCGTGCCCATTGGCAAAGCCCACAAAACCCGCCTCTACAAAAAGGCATAGACCGTCCGGGTCAGCTAGTTTGGCAGCCAAATATTGAAGGTGGGCAGCGCTTAGTGCTGCAAGCTGAAGAGACGCAACTGCTTACCCCACGGGCTAACCCACCGGTTTGGATTGATCCCGTTACGCATCAATACGGCGGCTTACAGATCGACATTCCGCCGCGGGTGGTGGATTCCATATTAGATGCGCCAGAGGTGGGTGCAGAAGATCTGCCTGCGCTTGCCAGAGCCTTAGGCAAGGCCACCTTGCCCGTGCCAGCGCCAAGCGCACCGCGCCGGCGACGCATGAACGATGTTAAGCCGGTGCCGGCATTGCGTTTGACGCGTTTAGAAGACCCCACCCGAGTCAAGCATAGCGATTGGACTCAGGCGGTGGCCGAGTTTGGTTTTGACTATGGCGGACACCAAATTGCTGGGGATTGGGCGGGTGATGCCGTTTGCGAAGTGGTGGGAGGCCAGGTCATAGAGTATCGGCGCGACAAAGCCGCTGAGGAGGCCGCCTTTGAACAACTTAAGGCAATGGGTCTGTCTCCCCTCGGTTGTCTGACGCAAGGCCGTATGGCGGCGGAGAGTGTGAGTGAATGGCGGCGGTTTGTGGCTGAAAAACTGCCTATGCTGCAGGCAGAGGGATGGAACGTAGAGATAGAGCCGCGCTTTCCTTGGCGATTAGTGGAAGGCGAGCAGTGGCAGGTGGGCGCCTGGCAGCGAGAGCGCCAGCCCGATTGGTTTGAGTTTGATCTTTCGGTAGAAGTAGATGGCGAGCGGCATGCCGTTTTGCCCCGTTTACTCGCGTTAATTCGCGATAATCCGGAAGGGATGACGCCCAAAGCGCTTGAGGCATCAGATGCCAAAGGCCATTTGCTGCTGGATTTAGATGATGGCCGGATGATTGCAGTGCCGAATCGCTGGCTCCAGACGCTGCTCAAGGGTCTTACCGAGCTTTATGACCCCGCGTTACATCTGCGCGATGGGCGTTTGGCCTTGCCCCTGGGTCGTGCCGCACTTTTAGAGGCACTCGAGCGCATGGCGCCTGAGCAGGCCCTTGATTGGCAGGGCGACCAGAGCATACGTGCGCTAGGGTCACGACTTGCTGCAATTGAGGATCAGCCCCCAGCGCCCACGCCTTCGGGCTTGCGCGGTGAACTGCGCCCCTACCAGCAAGTGGGCGTGAGTTGGCTGCAGTACTTAGCACGCTCGGGCTTAGGGGGTGTGTTAGCGGATGACATGGGGCTGGGCAAAACGCTCCAGGTAATCGCGCATCTGTTGCTAGAAAAAGAATCTGGGCGCGCGCTAGCGCCAAGCCTCATCGTAGTGCCCACCAGCCTGCTATTTAACTGGGAGCGCGAAATTGAGCGCTTTGCTCCGGGCCTAAGCGTACTGCGTTTGCATGGCCCGCAACGGCATGCAATTACCAAAGCAGCAAGCACCTGTGATGTGGTGTTAACCACTTATGGGCTATTGGTTAAAGATATTGATGTGCTGGCCCATCGCCGCTGGCACCTAGTGGTGTTGGATGAGGCGCAGGCGGTCAAAAACCCTCGCGCACAGGCGGCTCGGGCCGTGCGTAGGCTGGTGGCTCAGCAGCGCATAAGCCTAACGGGTACGCCACTGGAAAATCATCTTGGCGAGCTTTGGGCACAGTTTGATTTTGTTGCGCCGGGGCTGCTCGGCAATGCGGCAGCGTTTAAGCGTGTTTATCGCCGTCCCATCGAGCAAGCTCAAGATGAGCAGCGGCTACAAACCCTGCGCGAGCGGGTTGCCCCGTTTATCCTGCGCCGCACGAAACAGGCCATTGCTAGCGACCTGCCTGAAAAAACGGAAATGCCACTGTATGCCGAATTAATGGGCCGGCAGCGTGACCTCTACGAGCAACTATTAGCCGGCCAGCAGCTGCGTGTGCAGGAGGCACTGGCAGCCAGTGGGCGCCCGCAGTCACGCATGGTAGTTTTAGATGCGCTGCTAAAGTTGCGCGAGGTTTGTTGTGACCCGCGTTTGGTGTCGGGTGCTGAGGCATCGGCGCCGCGTGAGTCAGTCAAATTAGATCTGTTACTCGATTTGGTGGATGAGTTGCGTCAAGCCGATCGGCGCGTACTTATTTTTTCGCAATTCACACGGATGCTGGAAATTATTGAAGAGGCATTGCGCGAGCGAGGCCATCAATGGGTCAAGCTAACCGGTGCAACGCGAGATCGCGAAGGCGTGGTTAATCAATTTCAGCGTGGCGAAGTCCCCCTCTTTTTAATCAGTCTAAAGGCAGGCGGCACTGGGTTAAATCTGACCGCAGCAGACACCGTGATTCACTACGACCCGTGGTGGAACCCCGCCGTAGCGCGCCAAGCCACGGATCGTGCGCATCGCATTGGTCAGCATAATCCGGTGTTTGTGTATCACTTGCTCACCCGTGGCACCGTTGAAGATCGAATGATGGAGCTTCAGCAGGAAAAAGCCGACTTGAGTGCTCGGCTTTTAGGCGATGGCGCTTTAAAGGCTATGGATCCGTTGGATCCGAACGTGGTGGAGTCTTTATTTGCGCCGCTGCCAGATTTGTCTTCTGACTGAACCGTCGCCACAATCGCCCATCAATCATCGCCAATCCACTAAATAAAATGCCCATGCCGATAAAGGCATTCGGGCCGAGTCGCTCCCCCAAAAAAACCGCGCCTAAGCTGATGGCCGATACGGGCACCAAAAAGGTAACCAAAGAGATGTTGGTTGCGCCGGCGGAGGCAAGTAGGCGGAAGTACAAAAGGTAGGCAAACGCGGTACAAACGGTGGCAAGCCCAATGAGGGCTGACCAGCCAACAAAGCCGGGGCTGACCGTCCAGGGTTGCTCAACCACCAACGCAACCGGTAGCAGCCATACCGTAGCCGCGCTGAGCATATAGGCTGCGTTCACCAAAGGTGTGGTGCCGCCAAATCGGCGTCCATAATGCACAGCAAAGCCGTAGCAGATGGTAGCGGCCAGCACAGAGAGTTGCCCCAGGCTGTAAGGATCGAGCTCTTGAAGTAGATCAGGGCCTAGCAGCACGGCAACGCCGGCAAAGCCTAATAAAATGCCAATGGCCTTTGGCGTAGTTAATCGCTCATCGCTGCGAATCAGTAACCCCACTAAAACCGCCCAAATGGGTGTCATTGCATTAATAATTGAGGCCAAGCCGCTGGGAATTTGGGTTTGACCCCACACAATAAAGGAAAATGGCAGGGCATTACTGATGGCGCCCAGCAATAAATACCGGCGCGCAATGGTCAGAGAAAACGGCAGAATGCAGCCGCGTAGTCGGGCAATTACCAGCAGAATGATCGCCGCAAGCCCAACGCGCGCCAGTACCACGGTAAACGGCGGTACGCTGGCAAGCGCAACTTCAAAAAAGAAAAACGAGCCGCCCCATACGCCCGAAAGCAGCAGCAAAAGTGCCCAGTCTCGTGTGCTCATGAAAGCGCGGCTTTAGTCGCCGCGCCAACGCTCAGGGTGTTTATCTTGAGCTTTGAGTAATTTGGGCAAGATGACGACCTGACAATAGGGCTGATTGGGTGCGCTGTTGTAGTAATCCTGATGTGAAGATTCAGCCGGATAAAACGTGGTAAGCGGTGTGACCTCGGTTACGATGGGGTTGGCGAATGCGCCTTCTCGAGTAAGCCGTTCAATAATGGCGTTTGCGCTGGCGCGTTGGTCTTCCGTTTCCCACAGAATGATCGAGCGATATTGTGTGCCGACATCGGCCCCTTGCCGATTCGGCGTGGTGGGGTCGTGAATGGTAAAAAACACCTCGAGCAGGGTTTCAAAATCGATAAGCAGCGGGTCAAATTCGATGCGTACCACTTCGGCATGCCCCGTTGTGCCGCTGCAAACGCTGCGATAATCAGGATCAACAGTTGTGCCACCCGCGTAGCCAGAGGTAACGGCGGTTACGCCTTGCAGTCTTTGAAAAACGGCTTCCAGACACCAAAAGCAGCCGCCACCTAAAGTTGCGGTTGTCATGCTTCATCCTCCGTTGGGTTGGAGAAGGCTTTAGTATAGCCAGATAGATGCGCTTGATGATCGTGTTTTAGGGCCCAGTCGACGGTAGGGAAGGCAAGCTCATCCCAGGGGAGTTCGTCGTAATGGAAAAGTTTAACTTCCTGTGATTCTGGCCCGGCGGATACCTCATCTTGCGTTAATATGGCACGGTAGATTAGTTGGACCTGATGAATGCGGGCAAGGCTATATATGGCGAGTAGTCCCGTTAGCTCTAGCTGGGCGCGTGCCTCTTCCCAAGCCTCGCGCATCGCGCCATGCTCAGCGGTTTCGTTAAGTTCCATATACCCGGCAGGCAGGGTCCAATACCCAATGCGCGGTGGAATGGCGCGCCGGCACAGCAAAATGCGTTCGTCGCTGGCCCGCGCTACAACACCCACCACAATGCGTGGATTTTCGTATGCAACGTAGCCACAATCCGGGCAGGTCAAACGCTCTCGATCATCGCCGTCAGGAATGCGATAAAGCCGGGGGCCTGCGTTGGAATCAATTGGGTTATTCATACTCTGAGAGGATAGCAGAGCACACGATGGAATGCTGAGGAGTTGCCGGCTTTGAGTGAAATCATTTTTGAGTCTTTAACCCGATGGTATGGGGAGCACCCCCGCCGGCTGGTGCTCGACGGTGTTTCCGGAAAAATTACTGACGGGCAGTTTGTGGTGGTCATTGGCCGCAGCGGGTCGGGTAAATCTACCCTGCTAAATTTACTAGGCGGGCTAGACACCCCGAGTCAGGGCTTGGTAAAGGTTGATGGCGTTGACTTAGCAACCATGAATGATGGTGCGCTGACCGCATTGCGGCGGCGTCGTATGGGCTTTGTTTTTCAGTCCTATAACCTCATTCCAACGCTGAGTGTGGCCGATAATCTGCGCCTACCCCTGCAACTCAATGGGATTGCCGAGGGCAACAAAGTGTCCGAATGGCTGGCCCGTGTTGATTTGCAGGGCAGAGAGCATGATTGGCCCGATCAGCTCTCCGGCGGTGAGCAGCAGCGCGTGGCGATTGCGCGAGCACTGATTCACGAACCCGCCTACATTTTTGCTGACGAGCCAACGGGCAACCTCGACTTGGCCAACGCTGAGCGGATTGTGCAATTGCTCGATTCGCTATGCCGCTCAGCCGGTCGCACCTTGATTATGGTGACTCACGCGCCTGAGGTGGTGGGGTTAGCTGATCAGCTACTGACCATACGCGAAGGCCGTTTGGTAGAAGCCGAGGGCCATTAATGAGATTGCCGGTGCTTTATCGGATGGGGTGGTCAGATTTGCGTCGGCATCCGGTGCAAAGCGTGCTTGCCATTGTGGGCGTGGCCATTGCCGTGGCGGTGGTGGTGGCCGTGGATTTGGCGAACCACTCGGCGCGCGAGGCGATGCGGTTGTCTTTAGAATCTGTTGCTGGGCGCGCCACCCACCAAGTAGTGGGCGGCCCAGATGGCATTGATGAGCAGATTTACACCGAGCTGCGCACAACACTCGGCCTGCAGCAGGCAGCGCCAGTGCTTGAGGGCGGGGTGACTCGGCCTGAGCCTGAGCGCCGGGCACTCACCTTGCTGGGTTTAGATGCATTTGCTGAAGGCCCCTTTCAGCGCCCCATTGGCAGTGGCGATACGCTGGGTGATGCCTTTAATGCGCTTTTATTGCGAGACGATGCGGTGGCTCTGGGAGAATTTGAGGCGGCGCGGCTTGGCGTGGCAGCGGGTGATTCGTTAACGCTATTGGCATCTGGAAAGCCACAAACCGTTGAGGTGGTGGCGGTGGTTGAAGATCCTGATGATCAGGCCCGTGGTCTGGTTGTGGCCGATATCGCAGCAGCTCAGCATTTGTTGCAACGCCATGGTGTGCTGAGCCGCATCGATTTAATTCTCACGCCCGATCAAGTGGGGCAGGTTGAGGCCTTGCTGGCAGAAAATAACGCGCGTTTAGTGCTGGCTGGCGCCAGTGCCAATGCGGTGGTCGAGATGAGTCGGGCGTTTCACACCAACCTCACGGCGCTATCACTGCTAGCGGTGGTGGTAGGCGCCTTTTTGGTTTTTAACACGCTGGCCTTTATTGCGGTGCGCCGTCGGGCAACCATCGGTGTTTTGCGTGCCATGGGCGTCAAGCGGCAACAGATTTTGCAGCAGGTCTTAATGGATGCCCTATTAATCGGCGCCTTGGGCACAGCGCTAGGCCTTGGGTTGGGTTATCTGCTGGCGCACGGGCTGGTGGGGCTAGTGCTTCAAACCGTGGGTGATTTGTATTTTGCGCAAACAGCCGGCCAGCTGGTGCTCTCGCCCTTTAGCTTGGCGGCCGGGCTTGTTGTGGGTTTGCTAGGTTCAGTGGTGGCCGCTTTAATGCCCGCGCTGGAGGCGGCAGGCACGCCCCCGCGTGCCGCCCTATCACGCGCACATCTTGAAACGAGGGCCCGTTGGCTTGCCAAAAAAAGCGCCATTATTGCGGTGGGCGCACTGTTGCTGGCCGCACTGATTATTGGGTTAGGTTCAGGTTTGGTATCTGCCTTTTTTGGGCTATTTGTGTTGATTATGGGCGCGGCTCTACTCACCCCGTTAGTGGTGCTGATGGTGGGCGCGCTATTGCGGCCCTTCACGCGTGGCCGACCCTACGCGGGATTAATTGTGGAAGGCGCAGTAGCCTCGCTCAGCCGCACGGGCGTGGCGGTTGCCGCGTTAACTGTTGCCGTTGCCGCGGTGATTGGCGTGGCAGTTATGATCAGCAGTTTTCGTGGCAGTGTGGTGAACTGGTTAGAGGGCTCCTTGGCCGCTGATTTTTACCTATCAGCGCCTGAGCGTGTGCTAACCGATTCGCTAGCAAACTCGCTTGGTGATTTATCCAGCGTTGATTATGTGAGCCGCTCCCGCTGGGTAGATTTAGCAACCGATCAGGGGCCCATCGAGCTATGGGCACTTGAACTGCCGGCCGGACAACCCCCGGCGGTGGATATCCGACAGGGCAACCCAGATGCCGCCCTACAGGCATTTGCCAATACTCGCGCGGTGCTGGTGAGCGAAGCTTTTGCCAGCCGGCAAAACCTCGCCCCAGGCGATTCGATACAGCTACCCGTGGGGGCTGAGCAGCAGAACTTTACCGTAGCGGGCGTGCACCGTGATTACGCCTCACCCGGCGGAGTGGTGCTCATGCGAAGGGCGCTTTATCAAACGCTGTACAACGATGATGCACTATCCGGCATAGGGGTTCATTTGCAACCTCAAGCCGATCGTGCCGCGGTATTGGCAACGCTAGAGCAGATGGTGGGCAACACGCCAGGCGCTCGAGTGGTTGATAATGCCGCCATTTTTGATCAGTCCTTAGCAATCTTCGATCGCACCTTTGCCATTACCGAGGTGTTACGTTGGCTGGCGGGCCTGGTGGCATTTGTTGGCGTGCTGGGTGCCTTAATGGCTTTGCATTTGGATAGAACAAGAGAGTTTGCCGTGCTGCGAGCCATTGGATTGAGTCGTGGTGGTCTAGGCTGGGTTATCGGCGGCCAAAGCGGTTTGCTGGGCCTAGTGGCGGGGCTGTGTGCCATCCCACTGGGCGTGGCGCTTGCTTGGCTGCTGGTTTTTGTGATCAATCAACGCGCTTTTGGGTGGACGATGGGCTTTGATTTGCAGGCCATGCCCTTATTAGAGGGGGTGGCGCTGGCCGTTTTTGCCGCGTTAATTGCAGCCATTCAGCCAGCCTTTCGAGCGGCGCGATTAACGCCGGCGTTGTTGTTGGTGGCCGCGGTGGGTGCGGCGCAAGCACAGAATATGGCCGAGGTGATGGGGCCAGATATCGATACCGATCGATTTGCGCGAGTAACCGGGCCGCAGCCCTTGGTGTTTCCTGATGATCATGGCGCCCATCCTGATTACCGCACAGAGTGGTGGTATTTCGTGGGTAATTTGGCAGATGAACAGGGGCGAGAGTTTGGTTTTCAGCTGACATTATTTCGATCGGCGCTAGACCCTGAGCCGCCGGCCCGTCGCTCTGATTGGGCCACACGTCAGGCATGGATGGGGCATTTTGCGATTACCGACATTACCGGTGGCTCCCATCGGGCGGTAGAGCGCTATCAGCGCGGCGCACTCGGTTTAGCCGGGGCAGAAGTGCGCCCGGTACGGGTGTGGATGGATAATTGGCAGGCGCAATCACAAACAGATCAAACACTGTTTCCGCTGCAGCTCAGTGCACAAGATGAGCCAACCGAAATCGGGCTGGATCTTCACTTAACCGCGCTTAAGCCGCATGTACTGCAGGGCAACGCGGGCTACAGTCAAAAAGGTGAAGATCCGGGCAACGCCTCACGTTACTACTCATTTACCCGCTTAAGCGCCGAGGGTCAGATTGACTTTGCCAATCAAACCTACACGGTAACGGGCAGCGCCTGGTTAGATCGGGAATGGAGCACAAGTGCACTAGATAGTAATCAAGCGGGCTGGGACTGGTTTTCTCTACAACTTGAGGATGGCCGCGATGTGATGGTCTATCGGTTACGACGAACCGATGGCAGCACCGCGCCGCAGTCTGCCGGTATTGTGGTTGAGCCTGATGGGCAGTCTACCGTGCTGGGCGCGGATGACTTTACCTTAACGCCCACTCGGCATTGGCAAAGCCCTAATACCGACTCGCGTTACCCAGTTGAATGGTCGCTCGTCATTCCCGAGCAAGGCCTTGATCTGGCCGTTGAGGCTCGCTTAGATCAACAAGAAATGCCAACCACTATTCGCTATTGGGAAGGGGCGGTTGGCGTACAGGGGACTACCCATGGCGTGGGGTACATGGAGCTGACGGGGTATTAGTCTTCGTTCTTTTCCACTTCCGCTTCTAGTGCTTCTTCAATTTTCAGATCACCCTCTTCTAACGCAGCAATCATTGCCGGTATGCCGCCGTCACGCCCCGAGGGCTGTAGCGCATCGCGAAAAACGATTAACAAGCTGACCCCGCTTGTTTCTACGTCAAATACCCGCCAGCGATCATCGCGATAATACAGCTGAAGGCGCAGGGTGGTGTCTTCAACATTGGGGCCAATCACCCGCGCGCTAATAACGGCGCGGGGTGACTCTTCGCTCACGGTGCGCAGCTGCACCTCGCCATTTTCGGCAAAATCCACCGTTTCTGTGGCAAATTCCTTTAGGGCATCGACATAAAGATTGGCGATGCGTTGCTCTAGAGCGCTTGTAAAACGCGAAATCTCATCTTCGCTGGCCTGCCGCGCCAGCCGGCCCATCGTAAAGCGGGCCATTAGTTGGGTGTCAAACCAGGGCAGAATCTGCGTATCGACAATTTCTTGGGCAACCGCATCATCCGCTTTAATGGCGTCAATATTGTCACTAATCGCCTCAAGGGTATCGCGGACCACACGATCAACAACGGCCTCGGGCGAATCGTTAGTAGCGAAGGCGGTGTGGCTAATCAGCAGCCCTAGCAGCAGGCTCAGCGTCAGCATTGTCGCGCTCATTACACAGCGCCAAGAGGTGCTGAAGATAGGCAAGCCGGCGCCTTGATAAGGCGATGCGGTTAGCCAGCGCGGCATCATGCTCTGGTACCAGGTGCAGCAGATCGGCATAGAAAAACACTCCAAAACTATCGATGTACCGCAGTTGGCGGTTACGGTCTAACACAAGGTTATCAAGCCCGTAGAGATCAATGACCTTATCTTCTTTGGCATACCAAAGCTCGGCTTGTTCAACAAATCGCTTCAGTGCGTGCCGAGCCTCTGGCAGCTGGCTGAGTAAAGGCGCCGCTTCTGCCTCATGCGCTGGATTAGCCAAATCAAACCAGCGCGACACCGTGGGTGCCATGGCCACTAGGCTTTCAACGCCATCAATACGGGTACGCACAAAAAGCGCCGGTGGCACAATTTCGCCAAGCGCCTTACGCAGCTGCCCATGCTCACGCTGCAGCGTTTTGGCCTCATGCGCTGATAAGGGTTGCCGCGGGATTTTGATAACAATATCCAACGGGCTACGCCATCCTTTGCGTCGCACAGTGCCACTGGATCGCCAGACTTCGCAGTGATGACCGCTGCTGGCGATTAAAGTGGCGGGCATGCTTCGAGTCGGAATACAGCCAATGAGGTGGTCAATCCGGTCGTTCTCGCGTCCCATACCAAAACCATATCACCGCTTGAGCTGTAACATCGAAAAAACTGCCAGTAGGCCGCTACCTGTCATCACAACCGCCATCGCCAGTAATGGTTCAAATGGGAGTAGACCAATAATCAGCGCGCTCAGTGCGCCTAGCCCAAATTGCGATACGCCAAAGAGCGCCGAGGCCGCGCCGGCGTTTTGTGGATGGCGGTTGAGTAAGCTAGAAACGGTGTTGGCCGCAATAACACCCACGGTGCCTAGCGAGATAAATAAAAATGGAGTAATGATCCACTGGCTAGTGACCCCGTTTAACACCAAGATGAGCATGCAGATTGATCCCGTAGCCAAAATGCTAATGCCAAACTGCATTAGCCGGCGCGCTCCATAATGCATGACCAACTGACTATTGAGCAGATTGCCCAGCACTAAGCCAATCACATTAAGCCCAAAGAAATACCCAAACGCGGTTTCGGATACTCCAAATACCTCGGTGTAAACAAACGGGCTGCCCGCAACATAAGCAAATAGCGCGGCAAAGGCCATGCCGCCAGCCCCTAATAACGGTAGTGAGGCGGTATCGGTAATAACGGGTAAGTAGCCACTAAACAGATAGCGCAAGGCGCTTATTGGGCGGGCATGCTGCGGGTGGGTTTCTGGAATGCTGTACATCACCAGTAGCAGGCACATTACCCCAAAGGCCCCCAGCACCCAAAAGTTGGCGCGCCAACCCAGTAGTGTCGTAATCCATCCGCCGAGGATAGGCGCAACTAGGGGTGCTGCAGCCATCACCAAGATCACGAATGACATGACCTGCGCTGCGCGTCTGCCAGAGTAGATGTCACGAACAATCGCACGCGCAATGACTGGGCCTGCTGCGGCCCCAAAGCCCTGCAGCAGACGACCGATTAGTAAGGTTTCGATATTGGGTGCCAGCGCGCAAACCACCGTGGCGCTCAGGTAGAGTAAAATGCCTGCGGTAAGCGGTGCGCGGCGGCCATAGCGGTCAGCTAGCGGCCCATAAAAAAGTTGGCCTGTGGCTAGGCCCACAAAAAACAGGCTCAAACTTTGCTGCGCCAGCATTGATGAAATACCTAGCTCATTGCTGAGCTGTGGCAGCGCGGGAAGATAAAGATCGATCGATAGCGGCGCAAATGCGGTAATCACGCCAAGAATGACGATCATGGTCTTTTTTAAACGGATATCAGAATTAGGCATAACCCATCATTATAAGCTTTAGACAAGGATTCTCCCATGCCCCATGAGATGAGCTTGCCCGAGTTAGCACAGGCCCTGCAGAATGCCGCGCCGGTGATGGTGTTAACCGGTGCGGGGGTGTCTACGGGATCGGGCATTCCTGACTATCGTGATCATTCTGGCGCTTGGAAGCGACCTGCGCCGATGCAGCTTAGTGAGTTTGTGGGCAGCGAGTTGGGGCGGCAGCGCTACTGGGCACGCAGCCTGGTGGGTTGGCGCACCGTAGAGCGCGCTCAGCCAAATGCGGCCCATCATGCACTGGCAAGCCTTGAGCGGCGTGGGCAAATTCAGGGCTTAGTCACGCAAAATGTGGATGGGTTGCATCAGCAGGCAGGCAGCCAGCAGGTGGTGGATTTACACGGTCGGCTTGATCGTGTGGAGTGTTTAGATTGCGGGCGAGTTATGCCGCGCCAGCAACATCAAATGGCATTGGAAGCAGCCAATCCTCATTGGTCCACAAGTGTGCATTACAGCGGTGTTGCACCTGATGGCGACGCCGATTTACATACCGCAGACTACGCCCAGTTTAAGGTGCCTGCCTGCTCGGCATGTGGCGGACTACTCAAACCGGCTGTGGTATTTTTTGGTGAAAATGTTCCCGTAGAGCGCGTTAACATTGTGCGAGAAATGCTGGGCCAATCGGGCGCACTACTGGTGGTTGGCTCCTCATTAATGGTGTGGTCTGGCTATCGGTTTGTTCGGGCGGCAGCCGCAGCCGGCAAGCCCGTTTATATTCTTGGGCTGGGTGTAACGCGCGGCGACGCAGAAGCGCTAGGCCGAGTCACCATAGATTGTTGCAATGGGTTAAGCGCCTTGGAGCAGTTATGAAGCGCCCCTTGCCGAGTAAAATTTGTGTTGTTTGTGAACGGCCCTTTAATTGGCGCCGTAAATGGGCAAAAGACTGGGACTCGGTCCGCTATTGTTCAGAGCGCTGCCGGCGGAATCGCGCCAAAAAGGTGGAGTGATGGCGGATCAGCTAGTGTGGTTTAAGCGAGACTTGCGCGTTGCTGATCATGCGCCATTAAACGCGGCGATGGCTGCTGGCCCAGTGCGCCCAGTGTATGTGATTGAACCTGAGCTTTGGGCGCAGCCAGATAGTGCTCAGCGGCATTGGGATTTTATTAAAGACAGTTTAGTAGAGCTGCAAACGGCGCTGTCTGAGCTGGGTCTTGAGTTGTTAGTGCTTAAAGGCAGTCTGCCTAGAGTTTTTGCACAGCTGCATGCACAAGCGCCCTTTGGCGCAATTCACTCGCATCAAGAAACGGGCAATGGCTGGAGCTACGAGCGCGATCACGCCGTTGCCCAGTGGTGTCGAAACGCCCAAGTAGACTGGCAGCAAACGCCTACTTTTGGAGTTGTACGGGGTTTGCGCAAGCGCACTCACTGGGTTAAGCAATGGGAGGCGCAGATGACGCAGCCTGTTGTTGATCCGCTTGCACAAGCGGCTCAGCCGGCCCAACCCGTTGTTGCTATGCCCCGTATTGAATGGCCAGAAACGCTGGGCGAAGGCCAGTTGGCCTGCCCCGGTCGCCAAGCAGGGGGGCGGCAGGCTGCAGAGCAGTTATTGGAGAGCTTTTTGGCAACGCGTGGGCAGCACTATCGCCAAGGCATGTCGAGCCCAAGCTCAGCGGCCACCATGTGCTCTCGCCTTTCACCTCATATTGCTTACGGCACGCTGTCATTGCGTGAGATTGTGCAGCGGCATCGAGAGCGATGGGCGGCTGTGCGGGCTGAGTCTCCCGGTAGCGCCTGGGCCAAGTCATTAAAGTCTTTTGAATCTCGACTGCATTGGCACTGCCATTTTATTCAAAAGCTAGAAATGGATCCCTCGATTGAATGGAAAAATCGTAACCCTGGCGATGATGGCCTGCGCGATGAACACAACATCAATCAAGCGCGTTACACAGCATGGGCAACGGGACAGACGGGCATTCCGTTTGTTGATGCCTGTATGCGCCAGCTTGTGCATGATGGGTGGATTAACTTTCGCATGCGCGCAATGCTGGTGGCTTTCTCCAGTTATCATCTTTGGCTGCACTGGCGGCAGCCGGCATTGCATTTAGCGCGCTGTTTTACAGATTACGAGCCCGGTATTCATTATTGCCAAATCCAAATGCAGGCGGGTACCACCGGCGTGCATGCGTTGCGCATTTACAATCCAGTAAAACAATCGCGCGATCAGGACCCTGATGGGCAGTATATTCGCCGCTGGGTGCCCGAGCTTGGTGCGGTGCCAGCGGAATGGATTCACGCGCCTTGGCAGTTGCCGGCCCTTCTGCAACAGCGCTATGGCGTAACAATGGGTCACGATTACCCCATGCCAATTGTGAACCATGAGCAGGCCGCCAGAGAGGCCAAGGCGCGCATTCTAGCCCGGCGGACCCCCCCCGAGACGTATCAGCAGCAAGCGCTGAATTTTTAAGCCGTCTTAGTCATCCCCCGCTAGCTGGTCATGCAACGCGGTGGGGGTGTCAACTTTGGGTAGGCAGTGGTGACCACGGCATACCCACGCGCCGAGTTCTGAGTGCTCTAAGGGGTAGAAAACAAGCCGGGCGGGGTGCAGCCCCGTATCGGTTACCGCACGCCATGCTTCGGTCTGGTCGCCTGCATGCACCGTGACTAGCGTTGGCGGTGTCAGCTGCTCATCCAGCGCATTGAGTAGTGCGCAATGGGCGCCAGGGCTTTCATGAATGCGGGCGCTGGCGGCTTGGATGGTGCGCTCGGCAGCTTGAGTGTAGCGCGGTTCTCCCTGCCAAATGCCCAGCCGATTCAGTGCCTCTGCGGCAATGCCGTTACCGTTAGGCAGGGCATCATCAGCAAAACTCCGCGGGCGCTGGATCAGTGTTTCATGATCATCCGCGGTAAAGTAAAAGCCGCCTTGCTCAGTGTCTTCAAAATGTTCAAGCAGTGTGTCAGCCAAGGCAAAGGCCCAGTCTTCACGCCCTGGAGACCAACGGGCTTGCTGTAGTTCAAGCAATGCCGCCAACATAAACGCATGATCATCTAAAAACCCGGGGATGCCGAGCTTGCCCTGACGCCAGCTTACCGCCAGTCGCACTTCACGCCAGAGGTGATCACGAATGAATGTTTCAGCGCGCTCTGCGGCATCGATATATCGAGGTTCGTTCAAAAAGCGGCCGGCCCGTGCAAGCGCCCGAATCATTAGGGCATTCCAGGCGGTAAGCACCTTGTCGTCACGGGCAGGTCGTTCGCGCTGATCCCGGGCAGCCAGCAGAGCAGCACGGCCGCGGTTCCAACGTTCAACTACCTCTTCACGCGGGCACTGCAGGCGTTTGGCAAGCTCAGAGAAGGCCATGTGCACTTGAGGGTGCCAACGGCCCTCAAAATTGGGGCGTTCATCTAGCCCGAGTCGATGCACTACAACTTGGGCATCGACACCGTCTAGTACTTCGCTAACCTGCATGGGTGTCCACAAATAAAATGCACCTTCGCCATCGCTGGTGTCGGCATCCAGTGAGGTGGCAAAGCCGCCTTCGGGCAGCAACATTTCGCGCAGTGCCCAGTCGGCGGTTTCACGGGCAATGCGGGCAAAAAATTCATCGCCCGTGGCGCGCCATGCATCGGTGGTGGCCATAATGAGCAGAGCATTATCTGAGAGCATTTTTTCAAAATGCGGAATCATCCACTGCCCATCGACTGCGTAGCGCGAAAACCCCCCACCAATTTGATCGAAGATGCCGCCTAGCCCCATTCGGCGTAGGGTATGACAAACCATGTGCAGTGCGCCGCGATCGGGGTTGCCTTCGTCTCGTCGGCGGGCATATTCGCGGAGCAGGCGCTCTAATGCGGTGGGTTGCGGAAACTTTGGGGCCGAACCAAATCCGCCAAACGCTGGGTCGTAACGTGATGCCAGCTGCTTGCGGCCTGCATCGAGTAACGCCCGGTCAGGATTGACGCCCTCGTCAGTATTGCCCAATGTGCCGAGTACTCGCCGCATTCGTTCGTTTTGTTCGGTAATTTCTGCAGGGCGGTCTTTCCACACACGAGTGACTTCACTCAGCATTTCGCGAAACGAGGCCATGCCTTGCTTGGGTTGGGGCGGAAAGTAGGTGCCTGAGAAAAAAGGCAGTTGATCAGGCGTTAGTACAACGGTTAGTGGCCAGCCGCCGCTTTGCCCGGTGAGCAGTTGGTGTGCTGTTTGGTAAATGCGATCAAGATCAGGCCGCTCTTCACGATCCACTTTAATGTTAATGAAGTCACGATTCATTTGCTCGGCGGTTGCCGGGTCGGCAAACGATTCGTGCGCCATTACATGACACCAGTGACAGGCAGCGTAGCCAATAGACAATAAAATGGGTTTATTGAGCGTACGCGCGGCATCAAGCGCTGCTTCATCCCATGGCTGCCAGTGCACGGGGTTATCGGCATGCTGACGCAGGTAGGGGCTGCTGGCATCAACAAGGCGATTGGAATTAACGACCGAAGATTGCATAACGGGTGATGATATCATTTTACGCATGCAGGTAGATTGTAGTAGTGGATGGCTAGGTGGCGCTTCAATTTGCGCTTCCCCTCATTATGGGCCGCGCCCCGTGGGGCAGGAGCCTAGCTTGATTGTGCTGCATGGCATTAGCCTGCCAGCCGGGGAGTTTGGCGGGCCGTATATCCATGCTCTGTTTACCAATACGCTAGATACGCAAACAGACCCCCGATTTACGTATTTGGCTGGCTTACGCGTTTCTGCGCATTTACTGATCGACCGGCAGGGCGATGTCACCCAATTTGTAGCTTTTACCGATCGGGCATGGCATGCGGGTGAGTCTTGGTTTGCGGGGCAGGCCGAATGTAACGACTACTCCATTGGGGTAGAGCTAGAAGGCAGCGACGATCATCCCTACACCGATGCGCAGTACGACTGTTTGCAAACCTTAATTCCTGTCTTGCGCACCGCATACCCTGCTATTGCCGCCAACCGAGTGGTAGGGCATTGTCATATTGCACCCGGTCGGAAAACCGATCCGGGGCCATTTTTTGATTGGTCGCGCTTAGCGGCTGGCACGGGGATAACACCGCCATGAAAGTGATTGCACTGTTAATTGCGCTATTCGTTAATAGCCTGATGCCACCCGGGGGCTGGCGCAGTGCAACGGGTTTTAACCGTTACGCAGCCTGGCTACAGCAGCGTTTAATGCCAATGGGGCTGTGGGATCAGCCGCTTGGCGCCGCCATTTTATTACTGCCATTATTGCTGCCTGTGCTGGCCCTGCAGCTTGTTTTTTCTGATGCCTTGCTTGGGTTTGTATGGATTGGTTTAAGCATTTTGGCGTTGTGTTTTGCCTTTGGTGGTGGTGAAACCATCGAAACGGAGCTTGCGCATTTTTTGATGGCTTGGCGTCAGGGTGACGAAACAGCCGCCAGAGCCAGTTTGACAGTTTTGCAGGGCGGCAGCCCCTTGGCAGAAGGTGTTGAGTTTGCGGCGCTGCCCGAGGCCGCCGCCAGTGCGATGGTGCTGCGGGCAAGAACGCGGCTGTTTTCGCCGGTCTTTTGGTTCATGATTTTTGGCCCTGTTGGGGCGGTGGCGTATCGCTTTGTGGTGTTGGCGCGTGCATTTAGCGATGGGCATGACAACACGGGCCCGCGTTTTTGTGAATGCCTGGCGCGATTGTTGGGGTGGCTTGATTGGCTGCCCAATCGCCTGCTTGTGCTGGGGCTGGCGCTGGCGGGGCATTTTAAGTGGGCATGGTCTCGTTGGGAAACGGCCGGGTCAGACAACGAAGATGCGCGGCTGATTAATGCGGCATTCGGTGCGGTGGGCAGCACGGATGATTCACTGGAAGCCGTAGAAGATGCACATGCTCTGCTGCGCCGCGCACTGTATGTATGGGTGGCCTTTGCCGCTGCCCTTGTATTATTTGGCTTAGGCTAAACAACTAACACCGGGCAATGGGCTGCGCCTGCCACGCGCTGAGCCACGCTGCCAAGTAGCGCGCTTGAGTCGCCTGTCGTGCCCGTGGCACCAACAATAATTAAATCGCAATCACGCTGCCGGGCAAATTGCACGATCGTGCCTGAAGGGCGCCCACCCTTAACAAATGCACGTAGCTTCTCGGCATCAACATCTCGATCCAATATGTACTGCTTGGCTGACATGGCAATATCGGTGGCATATTCTTTAAGTGCATCGTCAGGGATCGCCATTTTATTGGGCCGCACCATCGAAATGGACGCCTCTCTTAAACTGTGATGTTTAAAAACACACAACACCAGAATTTCGGCATCAGTGAGCTTTTGCAATGCCACGGCTTTATCGAGCGCCTGCACAGCGCCGCTGGAGCCATCGACCGGTACTAAAATTCGGTTAAATACAGCCATAAAGAGTCCTTAATTGAACATCAAGTCGCGCAGGCCCAATGCAATCTGCGGAAACATAATCAGCAGCGCGGCCGAGAGAACCAGCATAAAGATAAACGGCGGCGTACTGCGTATCACCTCCCAATAGGGGCGTTTAAAAATCGCAATGGCCGTAAAGATGTCGCAACCAAACGGTGGCGTTGCCGAGCCAATGGCCACCTGTAGCGTAATCAAAATACCCACCAGCACAGGGTCAAGCCCCGTGGCCGCAATTGCGGGCATAAAGATAGGCGTAAGCACCAAGATAACAACGATGGGGTCAACGAACATGCAGGCAATAAAAAACGCCACACAAATGGCAATCAGCACGCCGGTGGGGCCTGCCTCGTTAATGCCCACGGCTTCTAAAACCGCCTGCGGGATTTGGGCAAACGAGATGATCCATGAGAACCCGTTACCTACACCCACCAAAATGAACACAACGGCCGTGATTAGGCCGGTGGACTTGGCGATGGCCCAGATTTCTTTGGACTGCAGCGATCGAAAAACAATAAATTCCAAAATAAAGGCATAAAGCACGCAAACGGCGGCCGCCTCTGTGGGGCTAAAGATGCCGCCGTAAATGCCACCCACGATAATGAGGGGAAAGCCGAGCGGCCAGAGTGCCTGACGCACGGCAACCAGCCGCTCTCCCCAACTCGTTTTTTCTTCGGTGGGAACGTCTTTAATGTAGGCGTAAATAACGCAATACAAAGAGAACATCAGCAAAATCATTAAGCCAGGGCCGATGCCGGCAATAAACAGCTCGCCGATTGAGGTCTCTGAAATTACCCCATACACAATCATGCCGATGCTGGGCGGAATTAAGAATGCGATGTCGCTGGAGTTGATGATGAGCGCCAGCGTGAAGGAGTCTGAGTAGCCAGCTTTGAGCATTTTGGGCCGTAAGGGTGAGCCAACCGCAACCACGGTGGCCTGGGTAGATCCAGACACGGCGCCAAATAGGGTGCAAGAGGCAGCGGTACTGACAGCCAGGCCGCCTTTAATGTGGCCGATGAAGGCCATCACCATATTGATGAGTCGTTCGGCGGAGTGACCGCGAGTCATAATGTCTGCCGCCAGAATAAACATGGGCACAGCGATCAAAGAGGCCGGGCGGATGCCCGCCACGATCTGCTGAATGAGCGTTTCCATTTGCCCAAACCCGTTGAACATCATGACAAACCCGATCACCGCGCCAGCGATGAGCGGTACCATCATTGGAAATCCAATGAGTAAAAGCCCCACCATTACTGAGAACATAATGACTGCCATGGCTGCTACACCTCAGTTTCTGTGTCGCTATAGCCATCTACCATGGCTGTGGAGAGATAAACATCTTTGCTGGTGATGTTCTTTATGGCGGTGAGTAAATACTGAATACCGGTAATGCCAAATCCGACCGGTACCCACACGTAGATCCACCAAATGGGCAGGTTTAGTGCGGGTAAGACGCGCCCGCGAGATTCCATGGTGATAATAAAACCGATTGAGTAGTAGCACAGGAAAAACATGGCGATGGCGGTGATAAACGCGATGGTGATCATAATCGCTTTACGCCCGGCTACCGGGAATGCATCGTAAATGGCAGACATCCGAATATGGCGGCCATGCCTTGCGGCATAACCAATGCCCGCGAAGGTGATCAAAATGATCAGAATTCGGTTAATTTCGCCTGAAAAGAAAATGCTCTCACCAAGAAGAAAGCGGGCAAGCACGTTAGCCACCGTATTGACGGCCATTAGCAAGACACCAAAGCCGAGCATAAAGGCTTCAAAACGGCTGATGCCGGTGTCGATTACCCCCAGAAACCCGGGCAAACCTGAGCGATAATTTTTTTCTGCTTCTTCATCATTCACGGGTTATCTCCCCCGGTGGGTAACAAAAAGGGGCGAGCCCGGTATCGGGTCGCCCCCCTGGTGATTACCATGGGCCAAAGAGGCTTGGCAGATTACTGCACGGCCTCAAGATCAGCCTTAAACTGCTCAAGCAGCATGGCACCGTTGTCACCGGTCATGTCCAAATAAGCGGCCTCAACCTGATCCGCGCGGGCGCGGAAGGAGTCGATTTGCTCTTCGGTTAGACGGGTAACGGTAACCTCATCAGATGCGGCGAGGATTTTCTCTAATGCCTCGTCTGCCAATCCCGAAATATGCTCCATGGTTTGTGCATAGGCGGTATCAGCGGCATCACGGATGAGCTGTTGCTCATCTGCAGAAAGGCCATCAAAGAAGTCTTTGTTAGCCATTGCTGCCGTGGTGAACCAGCCATGCCCCGTGAAGATCAGGTTGGGTGATACTTCGTACAGACCGCCGGATTCAATCCAAAAGATGGGGTTCTCTTGGCCATCAATCAGGCCCGTCTGCAAGCCGCCATAAACCTCACCCCAAGGCAGTGGCGTTGGAGTGGCGCCAAATGCGTTGTAGGTTTCAGACAGCAAGGGGTTGGTCATCACGCGAATCCGCTTGCCAGAAAACTCCTCAGGGCTGGTTACTGGCTCATCAGCGGTTACGACCATTTCGCCCTCTGGATACATTTTCAGCAGCTCTAAATTATGTTCGGCATAGAGCTCTGGAAACATCTCGTTGATGGCGACACTGGAGTCGAAGAACTCCAACACGGTCTCTTGATCTGTAGGCAAGAGGTAGGGCACAAAAAAGATCTGCGCGGCGGGCAGCCATGCGCCACTGAACCCGGGCGACTGGTTAACAAACTCCAGAATACCGGCCTGGGCCTGCTCTAGAATGTCGTCAGACTCACCAAGCTCGCCAAAACGAAACACCTGCACGGTGTTGTCAGAGTTAGCTTCGATGTGATCTTTAAAGGCCAGAGCAAAAACATCTTGCACGTCGCCTTCAAATTCTTCGTGCGCAAAGCGCCAGTTATCTGCAAGAGCTGCAGCCGACATACCTAGCGCTAAGGCGCCGATGGCGGCGGACGTAAAGATCTTGGATGACTTCATAAAAGAGTCTCCTATAATTTTTGATTTTTCTGCCAAGGGTTTTGACAGCCTAAGTTGAGGCTAGCTTGCGGTCTATCGTCGGTCAACCCATCAATTGATCTGCGACTCGACCTCAGAGCGCGTGGGTATTGTGCTATTCGGCAGTGCGTTTGTGTGTAGCCGCACGGTTGAGGTTGTTTGAATGGGCAGACGATTTTGGCTGAGTAAAGCCGTTTCATAAGCATCGAAATGGCTGAAAATGCGCCCCGCAGCTAGGGCAGACTGGATAATCATTGGCCCAGCGAAGGGCACATTGAGCGGAACTCCGTAAGTGACTTCTACCCTTAATAAGGTGGCATCGTAAATGCTCAAGCCGCTGGCGGGCCCCGGGGTTTCTGGCTCAGTTTTTAGGTGGCTAAAGGGCAGTACAAATTGCCCCTGCGAATCGGTAATGCCAAAGTCTGTAAAGGCTTCTTTGGTTGGATTAAGGATGCGCAATCGGGTGTACAGAGTGGCTTCTATTGAACTTTTGCCAAGAAAACGCTGCTCAAATCCGAATGTACTGGGTTCAGGCGCAAATAGCGGCGTTATTGTTCGCGCAAACGCAATGCGCATGGGCCCAGTTTTAGCTTCGTTAACTGCCCCTGAGCGCGCCGCCATGTAGGTTGCATGGCTTACAACGGCCCGAGCCTCGTAAACAAACGCCCACTGCACCACCGATAGACCCAGCAGTAGCACCACAGACAGACCGATTAGCGTTTCTAGCATTAAGCTGCCCGCGTTAGCACGGGCAGTGTTTTGGTTGTGGCCGGGCGACCGCCGCCGCCCGCCACTGAGTTGGATTAGGGTTATCAGTCGATCAACTGCCACGGCAGCTGGCAGGGGCGTATTGGTCGGGGAGGGTTGCTGCTCCGCTCGCTGCCTCACAGCTCCAAGTTAGAGACAGTCCTGAGTTATCAGGAATAAAGAGAAGATAATCACCAGCGGTGACGCCGGTATCAAAGGCTTTAAAGTTTACTTTGATGGTGCCTTCCTCAACGTCAGCGGCACTGCCGTCCTCTATCGTGATGCCATCAATAACGTCTGTTGAATAGTCACTCGCGATTCCTAGCCCTGCCGCGCTATTCGAAATAGGCAACTCGCCATTCGCGTAGTAATAATCGGCCACGCTTGTTTTTATCGCTCCCGCCGCCGCAACCGCTTCGGTCACTTTCGCGCGCACGGTGTAGTCCGAGTAGGCGGGTATGGCGATGCTGGCGAGGATGCCGACAATGGCAACCACAATCATCAGTTCAATAAGCGTAAAGCCGCGTTGGGTGCGGGGTGTGTGGTGCTGCATGTGAATCTCCTAAAAAAGTCATGTGGAGATTGCATTTCGCCTGATAAAACAAGGGGGTGACTGCGGGTTGCGTCACAGTTTTAGGGGTAAATTGAGGAATCCGACAAGCGGATGTTTTATCGTGCAGTGCGACAATTTTTGAACCGATGGCCAGAATGGGGGAGAATACGCGCACTTTTTCGAATAGGGCGGAGAGTCGATGAATCTGCATGAGTTTCAGGCGAAGCATATCTTCAGCCAATATGGCATTCCCATCCCCAGAGGTATTGTGGTCCGCTCAGCGGCAGAGGCAAAGGCCGCTGCTGAAAAGCTGGGTGGCTCGGTCTGGGTAGTTAAAGCGCAAGTGCACGCCGGTGGGCGCGGCAAGGCCGGTGGCGTAAAAATCGCCAAAAGTGTGGCAGATGTAGCCGCATTTACCGACGAGCTGCTGGGCACGCGTTTGGTAACGCATCAAACAGACGAGCATGGCATGCCCATCAACTCGATCATGATCGAGGAAGGGCTGGATATTGCGCGCGAGATTTATTTAGGCGCACTGGTTGATCGGGCCAGCAAGCGCATTGTCTTTATGGGCTCAGCCGCTGGCGGTATGGATATTGAAGAGGTTGCCGCTACCGAGCCAGAAAAAATCATCACGGTACGGGTTAACCCTGTAGCGGGTTTGCAGCCGTATCAGTGCCGTCAAATGGGCTTTGCCTTAGGGCTAACGCCGGCGCAAATTAAGCAGCTTACCGTGATCATGCAGGGGCTTTACCGCTGCTTTGAAGAGCGAGATCTAGGCCTGGTTGAAATCAACCCGCTTATCGTAACGGGCGATGACACGTTACTGGCGCTCGATGCCAAAATTAATGTCGATGACAATGCTATCGAGGTTAATCGGCAGGCCGAAATTGCGGAAATGCGTGATCCCTCACAGGAAGACGAAACCGAAGTGGCGGCTGCTGAGCATGGCCTGAACTACATCACGCTCGACGGCAACATTGGCTGCATGGTGAATGGTGCGGGGCTGGCGATGGCCACAATGGACGTGATTAAACTGCACGGTGGGGAGCCAGCCAACTTTCTCGATGTGGGGGGTGGCACGAATAAGGAACGAGTTACTGAGGCGTTCAAAATTATCTCCTCGAGCCCCGATGTTAAAGGCATCTTGGTCAATATTTTTGGCGGCATCGTCCGTTGCGACATGATTGCCGAGGGTGTGATTGCCGCGGTTAAAGAGGTCGGCATTAAGGTGCCGGTGGTGGTAAGGCTTGAAGGAACCAATGTAGAGCAGGGTAAACAACTGCTCGAGCAAAGTGGTCTTGACATCATTCCTGCCGAAAATTTAACCGACGGGGCTAAAAAAGTAGTCGGCGCAGTACAGAGGGAATCCGCATGAGTATTCTGGTGGACAAGAACACCAAGGTCATCGTTCAGGGCTTCACAGGCAAGCAGGGCAGCTTTCACGCTGAGCAGTGCATTGCTTATGGAACCAACGTAGTTGGCGGTACAACGCCAGGTCGCGGTGGCCAGTCGCATTTAGACCGCCCTGTGTTTGACACAGTGCGTGATGCCGTTGATCAAACCGGTGCTAATGCCTCGATGATTTACGTACCGGCGGCCTTTGCTGCCGATGCAATTCTTGAGGCGGCTGAAGCCGGCATTAAGGTGATTGCCTGCATTACCGAGGGTATTCCGGTGTTGGATATGCTGAAGGTTAAAGCGGCGTTAGATTTTTACGATGCCACCTTAATCGGACCCAACTGCCCCGGCGTGATCACCCCAGGTGAATGCAAAATTGGCATTATGCCCGGGCACATTCACAAGCCAGGCTCCATCGGCATTGTTTCTCGCTCAGGCACGCTAACCTACGAGGCCGTTAAGCAGACCACCGATATTGGTATGGGGCAGAGCACCTGTGTGGGCATTGGTGGCGACCCCATTCACGGCATGAACTTTATTGATGTGATCGAGCAGTTTGAGGCCGATCGTCAAACCAAGGGCATTGTGATGGTGGGTGAGATTGGCGGTACGGCTGAAGAAGAGGCCGCTGAGTACATCCAAGCCAATGTGCGTAAGCCCGTGGTGGCCTACATTGCGGGCGTCACGGCACCGCCTGGAAAACGCATGGGGCATGCCGGCGCCATTATTAGTGGCGGCAAGGGAACAGCAGCAGATAAGTTTGCGGCGCTGGAGCGCGCTGGAGTAGCAACGGTACGCTCGCCGGCAGAAATCGGTCAGCGCGTTAGCGACTGCTTTACCGGCTAGTGATGAGTATTCAGCCCTAATGGAGGGCACACTCTGTCTGGCAATGGCCCAGCTCAATTTGCTGGTGGGTGATGTGCGGGGGAATGCCTCCGCCATCATCGATGCAGCAGTTGAGGCGAGGGATGGCATCGGTGCCGATGCCGTTTGCTTTCCCGAACTCGCACTTACCGGCTATCCGCCGGATGATCTATTACTTCGTCCTGATTTTATTGCGGCCGTAGAGCGTCAGGTGCAGCGCATCTGCGCAGAGCTCACGGGCATCACCGTGATTGTGGGGGCGCCAGAACTAATTGATGGCCAATTGTTTAATGCAGCGCTGGTGATTCGTGATGGCGCGGTGATTGGGCGCTATGCCAAGCATGAGCTGCCCACCTACGGTGTGTTTGATGATTTGCGATATTTCTCGCCTGGCAACCAGCCCTGCGTGGTTGAGATTAACGGCTGCCAAGTCGCAATCACCGTTTGTGAAGACAGCTGGCACCGTGGCCCCATTGAGGCGGCTGCCCAAGCCGGGGCCGATGTGGTTGTGAACATTAACGCATCACCATTTGATCAGCATAAAGCCAGCGCGCGAGAGTCGGTGTTGCGTGATCGTATTGGCGAGTCAGGGTTGCCGATAATCTACTGCAATATGGCCGGCGGCCAAGATGAAGTGGTTTACGACGGTGGCTCTTGCGCATTCGATGGCAATGGCGATTTGATGGTGCGTGCGCCGCGCTTTCAAACCGGGTTGTATCCGGTGGTTTTGCGCCAAATTCACAACCGCTGGCAGCCTTTAGAAGGCGAAATCGAGCCCGATTTATCGGCAGAGGCCGTTGTTTACGAAGCCCTGGTGTGGGGCGTGCGCGATTATATTGAGAAAAATCGCTTCCCGGGCGTGGTGATTGGGCTTTCCGGCGGTATCGACTCGGCGCTTGTTGCCTGTATTGCGGCCGATGCCCTGGGCCCAGAGCGCGTGCATTGTGTGATGATGCCCACGCGCTACACCTCAGCAATGAGCGAAACGGATGCCAAAGCACTGGCTGAGGCGCTCGGCGTGCGTTACGACGTGATTGCCATTGAGTCGATCTTTAATCAATTTACGGAAGATCTTGCCCCGGTTTTTGCAGGCAGAGCGCCCGATGTTGCCGAAGAAAATCTGCAATCGCGCATTCGTGGTACCTTGCTGATGGCCATATCAAACAAACTGGGTGGTTTGGTTTTAGCGACTGGCAATAAAAGCGAAATGGCGGTGGGCTACGCAACACTTTACGGCGATATGGTGGGCGGGTTTTCACCACTGAAGGATATTTTCAAAACAGAAGTCTATCGGTTGGCTTATTATCGAAACCTCAGTGATACCGTCATTCCTGAGAATATTTTGACCCGACCGCCAAGTGCCGAACTGGCGCCTGATCAAAAAGACACCGATAGCCTGCCAGACTACGCTGAGCTTGATGCCATTTTAGCGGCGTATGTTGAAGAAGACGCGGGCATTGATGAGATTGTTGCCTTTGGGCATGCCAAAGAAACCGTTGAGCGAGTGGTGCGATTGCTCCATCGTAATGAATACAAGCGACGTCAGGCCGCGCCTGGCGTTAAGGTCACCACTAAAGCCTTTGGCCGTGATCGGCGTTATCCGATTACGTCCGGCTTTGAATTTCAATCGGAGGTTTCATGAAGAAAGTTGAAGCAATCATTAAGCCATTTAAGCTCGATGATGTCCGCGAGGCCATTGCTGAGGTTGGTATTACCGGTATGACGGTAACGGAGGTTAAAGGCTTTGGGCGGCAAAAAGGCCATACAGAGCTCTATCGTGGCGCCGAATATGTGGTTGATTTTTTACCTAAAATGCGGGTTGAGGTGGTTGTGCCAGACGACGTGGTAGAACCCGTGGTCGAGGCCATCATTAAAGCGGCTAACACCGGCAAAATTGGTGATGGCAAAGTCTTTGTCAGCCCGGTAGAGCGGGTTATCCGTATTCGCACCGGCGATGAAAACGAGCAGGCACTCTAACTAAAGCGGGCTTGGCATTTCCGTTGGCCCTGGTGGCACTGGCTCTTCATCTCGGCCCTCAGTGCCGGGGCGGGGTGCCGGGCGGCCGCCATTATCTAAGCCGGGAATAGCGGGCGTTGCCTCGCCTGACTCCGTGCTCGGCAGGGTGGGGTCAGCTATCTCTTGCGCAAAACCTTGTTTACGCACAGAAGCGAGATTTTCAGCTAAGTCATTTAGCTCAAGTGCTCGGTAAGAACGCTCAAGGATGTCTGCGGCGCGCTCAAGCGCGGCGGTGCCGGGGTAATTGTCAATGACGAAGGTGGCGCGTCGAGCAGCAGCCACCCAGGCTTCTAGGCCCACATAGAACTCAGCAATGGCCAGCTCATGACGGGCACTTTCTTCATAAATGGCGTTAATGCGTTCTCTGGAATCGTCTGCATATTGAGTGTCAGGATATCGATCGATGACGGTTTGAAAGGCATCAAACGCTAGTTCACGCGGGCGCGGGTCACGCTGTGCCATATCAATATTAAAGAAGCGTTTAATGACATCTTCGCCCTGCTCTTCTAACGCCACACCTTGCATGTACCAGGTGTAGGGCACCGCTTCATGCCGCGGGTTAATGCGCCTAAAACGCTCAGCCGCTGCCACGGCCGAGGCCACATCGCCGCTGCGATAATAGGTATAGATCACATCAAGCTGGGCTTGCGTGGCTTCGGGGCCAAATGGATATTGCGCCTGCAATAGCTCTAAGCGCTCGATGGCGGTTTGCCAGTCGCCACGGTTCATCGCAGCTGAGGCCGCTTCGTAAATGGTATCGGCGTCTGAATCTCGTAAGGCGTTAATCGTGGTACCACCGGCACACCCGGTTAGAAAAACAGCAACAAGAAGCAGTATGAAAGCGCGCGTCATGGCAAACTCATCTCGTTATCTTTAAAGAATGGACAGTCTATTGAAAAGTGATCAGTTCCGCATCCACCGCGAAGCCGTGATACCGCAAGAATCGGCTGGGCAGCGTCTTGACCAAGCGTTGGCCACGCTTTTTCCGGAGTATTCTCGCGCACGACTGCAGCGCTGGCTTAAGGCCGGCATGTTGGTTGTGGACGATACCTCGCCTAAAGGGCGTACGCCGGTGCAAGGTGGTGAGCATATTGTGATTGATGCAGAGCTGGAACAAGAAGGCCCGGTTTTAGCGGAATCAATTCCACTTGATGTAGTGGCAGAAGATGATGATGTTTTGGTGCTCAATAAGCCCGCGGGGCTGGTTGTACACCCGGGCGCGGGTAATCCCGATGGCACGCTGCAAAATGCGCTGCTCCATCATGCCCCCAGCCTAGCGGCCATTCCGCGCTCGGGTATTGTGCATCGGCTAGATCGCGATACCACGGGCTTAATGGTGGTGGCCAAAACGCTAACGGCGCATGCTGCCTTAGTTGAGCAGTTACAAACCCGCAGCATGGGCCGAGAATATTTAGCCTTAGTGAATGGTCAGTTTACCGCCGGTGGTACGGTAGATGCCCCGCTGGGCCGCCACCCGCGTGATCGCCTGCGCATGGCGGTGCGGAATGATGGCAAACCGGCCGTTACGCATTACCGAATGGTCGAGCGCTTTGCCGCCCATACTTTGTTACGGTGCAAGTTAGAGTCGGGCCGAACCCATCAAATTAGGGTGCATATGGCATCGATTCAGCACCCGATTGTGGGCGATCCGCTGTATGGCGGCCGCTTACGCCTGCCCCCAGGGGGTGATGAAACGATTAATCAGGCGTTACGGAGTTTTTCGCGCCAAGCACTGCATGCCGAGGCGCTCACCTTAATCCATCCACAAACGGGTGAAACCTGCCGGTGGGAGGCGCCCATGCCGGCCGACTTTGCCCAGTTACTGGAGGTGTTGCGTGGTGTTCATTCATCCTGATTGGGCTTTGCCCGTGCGGGCGGGGTTTACCTGCCGTGAAGGTGGCGTAAGCCAAGGCCCCTACGCATCGCTAAACCTCGGCATACATGTGGGCGACGACCCACAGGCGGTGATGGAAAATCGAGCACGATTATTGGCAACAGCCGACCTGGCCATGCCGCCACGTTGGCTGTCGCAGGTGCATGGGCATCAGGTGGTCAGCGCCGATCAGGTGATCTCTGATAAAACCCAAGCGGATGCGGTATGGACCGATCAGCCTGGCGTAGTCTGTGCCGTGTTAGTGGCCGATTGCGTACCGATTTTGTTGGCGGCAGCCAATGGTGGCTGCGTGGCGGCGGTACATGCGGGCTGGCGTGGCTTAGTCGCCGGGGTGATTGAGCAAACAATTGCGGCATTGCCGGTGTCTGCCCCTCAATTGCAGGCCTGGATTGGGCCGTGCATTGGCAAGGCCGCTTATGAAGTGGGCCCTGAGGTATGGCAAGCCGTTGAGGGAAATTCTGCTTCATCCCCGTCGGTGGGCTCAGAAAAACGCCACATAGATCTTTCTCAGGCCGCAGCCCGCCGTTTGCAGCAGGCCGGCGTTGCTCAGGTTCAGCAGGCGCATGCCTGCACGGCCAGCAATCCACAGCAATTTTTCTCTTATCGGCGTGACGGGGTAACCGGGCGATCGGCTGCCTATATTGCCATTGATTTGTAATTGGCTTACCCCGCCCCCATATCTCAGATAAGCAAACGCAAATGGTTTTTCTGAGGAGTGCTGCAAATGCGCATGGATAAATTGACCACAAAATTTCAGATGGCGATTGGCGAGGCGCAATCTTTAGCGCTGGGCCGAGACCATCAAATGATAGAGCCGGAGCATCTATTGGTGAGCTTGCTCGACCAAACTGGCGGTGGCATTCGGCCATTGCTTAAACAAGCGGGCGTGAATGTCAGTCAGCTGCGCTCTCAGCTGGGCGAAGGGTTAGATCGGCTGCCCACCGTGTCTGGTGCCGGGGGCGAGGTGCATCTATCCAATGACCTTGGCCGGGTATTAAATCTTACTGACAAACTCGCGCAACAACGCGGTGATCAGTATATCTCCAGCGAATTATTCGCTCTGGCCTTGCTTGATGACAACCGTAGCCGTGCGGCCGAGTTATTGCGCACAGCCGGTGCCGATCGTGCAGCCATTGAACGGGCCATCGAAGCCCAACGTGGCGGTGAGGCGGTGAACGACCCCAATGCCGAAGATCAGCGCCAGGCGCTAGAGAAATTTACAATTGATCTGACCGAGCGCGCCGAGCAGGGCAAGCTTGATCCGGTGATCGGCCGAGATGAAGAGATTCGTCGCACCATTCAGGTGTTGCAGCGTCGTACCAAAAATAATCCGGTACTCATCGGTGAGCCGGGCGTGGGTAAAACCGCCATTGTTGAAGGCCTTGCCCAGCGGATTATTAATGGCGAGGTGCCAGAGGCGCTAAAAGATAAGCGTGTGCTGTCGCTAGATATGGGTGCCATGGTGGCTGGCGCCAAATACCGGGGCGAATTTGAAGAGCGCATGAAAGGCGTGTTGAAGGATCTGTCTAAACAAGAAGGGCAGATCATCTTATTTATTGATGAGATTCATACCATCGTGGGCGCGGGTAAAGCCGAAGGCTCGATGGATGCCGGCAATATGCTCAAGCCCGCGCTGGCGCGCGGCGAGCTGCATTGCATTGGCGCGACCACCTTAGATGAGTACCGCACCAACATCGAAAAAGATGCCGCGCTGGAGCGACGCTTCCAAAAAGTGCTAGTCGATGAGCCGAGCGTAGAAGACACCGTGGCTATTTTGCGCGGCTTAAAAGAGCGCTACGAAGTGCATCATGGTGTGGAAATTACTGACCCAGCCATTGTGAGCGCGGCCACTTTATCGCATCGGTATATTACCGACCGCAAACTGCCCGATAAGGCCATTGATTTGATTGATGAGGCGGCCAGCCGTATCCGTATTGAAATCGACTCGAAGCCCGAGGTCATGGACAGGCTAGAGCGGCGGCTGATTCAGTTAAAAATTGAGCGCGAGGCGCTGAATAAAGAAACGGATGAGGCATCGCGCAAACGGCTGGCCACGCTTGAGCAAGAAATTGCGGATATTGAGAAGGAATACGAATCGCTTGAATCAGTCTGGACAGCCGAAAAGGCCGCGGTGGAAGGCACCCAAGGCATTAAGGAAAGCTTAGAAAAAGCGCGCCTAGAGCTAGAAACCGCTCGCCGAGCCGGTGATTTGGGGCGCATGTCTGAGCTGCAATATGGCCGTATTCCTGAGCTAGAGCAGCAACTGGAGGCCGCCGGCAGCGCAGAGTCTACGCCCATGACCCTGCTGCGTAGCAGCGTTACCGATGAAGAAGTGGCCGAGGTGGTGGCAAAGTGGACAGGCATCCCTGTCTCAAAAATGCTCGAAGGCGAGCGTGACAAGCTACTGCGCATGGAAGAGGCCTTAAGCGAACGGGTGATTGGTCAAACCGAGGCGGTGCAAGCGGTATCGAATGCCATTCGCCGCTCACGCGCGGGGCTGTCTGATCCTAATCGGCCCAATGGCTCGTTTTTATTCCTCGGCCCAACGGGTGTGGGTAAGACTGAGCTATGCAAAACGCTGGCCCATTTTCTCTTTGATACTGAAGAGGCCATGGTGCGCATCGATATGTCAGAGTTTATGGAAAAGCATTCCGTAGCCCGGCTGATTGGGGCGCCTCCCGGTTATGTGGGCTATGAGGAAGGCGGTTATCTCACCGAAGCGGTGCGGCGCAAGCCTTACTCAGTGCTGCTGCTGGATGAGGTGGAAAAGGCTCATGCCGATGTCTTTAACATCCTCTTGCAGGTGCTTGATGATGGCCGGCTAACCGATAGCCATGGGCGCACGGTAGATTTTAGAAACACCGTAATTGTGATGACCTCCAATTTGGGCTCGCATCTGATTCAAGAGCATGCAGGCGAGGCGCAGTATGACGAGATGAAGCGCCAAGTCATGGGCGTGGTCTCGCAGCACTTCCGCCCCGAGTTCATCAACCGAGTTGATGATGTGGTGGTGTTCCATCCGCTGGAGCGTGAGCAAATTCGCCGAATCAGTGAAATACAGGTGCGCTACTTAGCCGATCGCCTGCGTGATGCAGACATGGGCCTTGAGCTCAGCGATGCCGCGCTCGATATGATTGGCGAGGCGGGCTTTGACCCCACTTATGGCGCACGACCGTTAAAGCGGGTGCTCCAGCAGCGGGTAGAAAATGTGCTGGCGCAGCGGATTTTGGCGGGCGAATTCCAAGCCGGCGATACCATTCGAGTGGATGTGAGCGGCACGGATGAGCAGCGGGAGCTGACCTTTAGCCGTTAACCGTTGACCCAGCGCAACACGCTATCAAGCGCGCGCGTGGGCAGTGCGCGCTTGAGCCCTTTAAACAGATGTGTGGGCAGGGTGACGTGATAGCGTGGCTTGGGCTGGCTGGATTCCAGCGCGAGGACTAGCTTGCGAAAAACCGCCTCAGCGCCCAGCGTAAATGGCGGCTCCCCATCACTTTCAAGCCGTTCAATTACCTTGTGGTAAGCGCTTTGATGCACGCTGCTATCAACATTTACCCAGCGCTGAAATTTCTGCCAGCCATTGGCACGAAAGCGGCTGGTGACCGGGCCGGTTTGAATGAGCACTGCCTCAACCCCACTGCCGCGCAGCTCATGCCGCAGGGTATCGGTTAGCCCCTCCAGCGCGTATTTTGAGGCGTTGTAGGCACCGCGCCACGGCAGAGCAATAAAACCCAGTACTGAAGAATGCTGCACAATGCGCCCAAAGCCTTGCGCCCGCATGGTGGGCAGCACGGCACGCGTTAGCGAATGTGCACCAATTACATTGGTTTCAAACTGCTCGCGCAGTGCCTCGCGCGGTAAATCTTCCAGCGCCCCGGGCTGGCCATAACCCGCGTTATTAAAGATGGCATCCAGTCGGCCATGAGTTTGTGCAAGCACATGGGCAACGGCTTTTTCCACACTGGCTTGATCATCCACATCTAAATGCAGCGCATCGCTCAAGCCTGCATCGATTAGGGCATCGACATCTTGGTGTTGCCGGGCGGAGGCAAACACCCGCCAGCCGCGCTGTTGCAAGGCCAAGGCGCAGTGGCGCCCAATGCCCGAAGAGCAACCGGTGATTAAGATAACGCGACGATTAGCGGCATCACTCATTACCCGGCGCTGCCCTTGAGCTGTAGATCATTATGCGTAAGCGGCTCACCGCCATTCGCGGTCACGCGCACCGTATTACTTAAGCCAATGCCCCACTGCCCAGGCACTCGCAGCATCAACGGTAAGTGGAACACCATATTCTCCACAAAGGGCTGCTCGATGCCGCGAGCAATATAGCCTGATCCCTCCACCCAAGACGGCGGAAATTGAATGCCCACGGCATAGCCATAAACCCCTGAGAAAAAGGCCTGATCTGACACCGGCGCCAGCGCCGCATCGGCGGCGGCCGCGGCGGCATCAATGGTTTGGTTAGGGCGCATGTGCTCGAGCAAAGCGGCATGAATATCGCGGATGGCGGCGGCCATGGTTTGCATTTCGGCGGTGGGTGTACCGGCAACACGGGTGCGCATCATCGGCGCGGTGTAACGATGCCAGGCGGCGCCAAATTCTAAAAAGACGGGGTCGCCGTTGTTGACCGTGTGCCGTTGGTGATTGCAATGAATTACACTGGAGCGCCAGCCCGTGGTAACGATGGGCTGTAAGCTCATAAACTCACCGCCGGCCTCAATCATGGCCGCTGAGCCGAGCGCGGCGATGTGCTGATCGGTTACGCCCGGTTGTATGCCCGCTTCTGCTGCCTGAATGCCGGCTTCGGTAATGCTAGCGCTTTGCCTAAGCATTGCAATTTCAGCCTCGCTTTTTACGATTTTGATGGCATCTACAAGCCCTGAGGCATCGGCTAGAGAGAGGGTGGGCAGCGCGCTGGCTAGGCCATCACGAAAACCATTGCGTAGTGCTGGCCCCCAGTTATCGGTGCCCAGCCTTGCTTGGCGAAGCTGTAAGTCACTTAGCATTTCTGCCATTTGGCGGACTGCGCTATCGGCCCCTTCCCAGCGATAACCAAAGACTTGATCAACCCGGGCGGTGGTCACAGCCGGGCCGGTTTCGATAGAGGGCACTTGCAACAGCGCGCGCCCAGCACCCAAGAGCAAGGCGGTATGCACAGACACCTCAAAGGTGTTGTAGCCAGTCAAATAACAAATATCGGCCGCATCGGTTACCAACAGTGCATCGAGCCCCGCTGCTTGCATGGCCGCATCAACGGCGGCGCGGCGCGCGGCATATTCGCTTTCAGCAAATGGCAGCTCAAGCCGCCCTACGCGCTCAGCCAGCACGTCACGATATTGATTAAAATCCATTTCAGGCTCCTATTGTTATTGTTGACTCAAGCCAGTAGTACGGCAACGATGCCGGTAATGAAAACCCCATCAAATGTGCCCGCCCCACCAATAGAGGCCAGCGGAGAGCCCAGCGCCCGCACATCTTTTAAGCGCATTAAATCAGCCCCAATTAATACCCCTAAAGTGCCGCAAATGTAAGCTAATGGTGCGCTGCCCTCGGTATATAACGTTACCGCAATCACCGCGGCGGCAATCGGTGCAATTAAAATGGGCATGCCGATGCCTAGGCCCGGTACAGGCCGACTGCTCCAGTAACAAATACCCGACTGGATGGCGATGGCAATCAGCACAATAAACGCCGGTAGGGGGTTGTGGCGCAGCAAATACAACGAAAACGCAATCGGAATCAGCCCGCCGCCCACGTTAATGGCAATTAAGACTTTACCCTCTTGCAGATTACGCCCTAACGCGTTCATCCAGCGCAGCCGTTGCTGCCAAGCGGGGTCTGGCGCGCGTGTGGCATCAATAGTAAACAGGGGCAAATTAATGGTGCTGCCCACAATGGAGCTGATGAGTAACAACATGGCTGAGCCTTGCGAGAGCCCGAGTTTGTCAAACGCAATGGTCAATACGCCAACTTGGATGAGCGCAAAGAGCAGTGCAAATAGAAAAATAGCGCCAATAAACTGCATAGACTGCTCATTCTGCCACGGAACAGGCTAAACTATTCCAATTCCATGATGGTTAACTGTTGAGTGAGGAACGTTCAGTGCCGATTTACGAATATGTTTGCAAAAGCTGCGATCATGAATTGGAAGCCATCCAGGGGATGAGTGATGAGCCACTCACCGATTGCCCTGCCTGCGGCGCCGCTGCGCTAGAGCGCAAAATTTCCGCCGCTGCCTTTCGCCTTAAGGGCGGTGGCTGGTATGAAACCGACTTTAAAAAAGATAACCGCCGCAACATTGCCGGCGAAAATAAACCCAAGGCGGATAAGCCTGCCAAGAAGGCAGATAAGCCGGCGAAGTCAGACAAATAGGCGGCTAGCGCTTGAAGATTTCACGATCATAAAGTGCTTCTTTACAAAAGATGACCGCCGCAACAGTGCAGGTGGGGACTACCACTTCAGCCCCTAGGTAAATTCATGCAAATTGGCAGAGCGATTCTCAATCTGCATAAATTTTCCTAGAGGCCTGACTAGCACTACCCCAACCCCAACCCCAACCCCAACCCCAACCCCAACCCCAACCCAACCCAACCCAACCCCAACCCCAACCCCGAAACACTAATAACTGCCAGTTCCCCCTTCCCTTCCCCCGTCTCACCCCTTAACATTTGGGCTTTTGTCAAAGGCGGTTTTCAAGTCATGCGCACCCACTATTGCGGCGAAGTTTCTGAGGGTTTACTTGATCAAGAAGTAGAAGTTTGCGGGTGGGTGCATCGGCGGCGTGATCATGGTGGCGTTATCTTTATTGATCTGCGTGACCGAGAAGGTTTGCTGCAGGTGGTGTTTGATCCTGATCGTGAAGCAGCCTTTGCTACGGCCGATCGCGTGCGGCCCGAGTGGGTGCTGAAAATTAAAGGCCGGGTTAGGGCGCGGCCTGAAGGCACCATCAATACCACGCTGCGCTCTGGTCAAGTTGAGGTGCTGGGGCTGGAAGTTGAGGTGCTCAACGAGGCTAAAACGCCGCCTTTCCAGCTGGATGAAGACGGGGTGGGTGAAGATGTTCGCTTGCGCCATCGCTATATCGATTTACGCCGGCCCGAAATGCAGCATAACTTGCGCAAACGCGCGCAGGTTACGGGCTTTATGCATCGTTTTCTCGATGATCAGGGCTTTGTTGATATTGAAACCCCCATGCTTACCCGGGCCACGCCTGAGGGCGCGCGCGACTTTTTAGTGCCAAGCCGACTGCATGCGGGCAGCTTTTATGCATTGCCTCAGTCGCCGCAGCTCTTTAAGCAGCTGTTGATGATGTCGGGCTTTGACCGTTATTACCAAATTGTGCGCTGTTTTCGTGATGAAGATTTGCGCGCTGATCGTCAGCCCGAGTTTACACAGCTGGATATCGAAACCTCATTTATGGATGAGGCAGGCATTACTGGGCTGGTCGAGAAGATGGTGCGTGAGCTCATGGCAGAGGTGGCGGGTATTGAGCTGCCTGATCCCTTCCCGCGTATGACGTATGCCGAGGCCGTAGAGCGGTTTGGTATTGATCGGCCGGATCTACGCATTCCTATGGAGCTGGTAAGCGTGGGCGATCTGCTAGCCGATGTGGAATTTAAAGTGTTCTCTGGCCCAGCAAACGACCCCCGTGGGCGTGTGGCCGCGCTAAAAGTGCCAGGTGGCAACGCGCTTACGCGTAAGCAAATTGATGAATACACCCAGTTTGTGGGCCGCTACGGGGCCAAGGGGCTTGCCTACATTAAGGTGAACGATCCATCGCTAGGCGCCGAGGGCCTACAGTCGCCCATTTTGAAATTCCTACCGGAGTCGGCAATTGCTGAAATTCTGCAGCGCACGGGCGCGCAGGCGGGGGATCTGATTTTCTTTGGCGCTGACAAAGCAAAAGTCGTGAACGACGCGCTGGCCGCATTGCGCGTGCAGGTGGGGCATGACTTAAACCTGGTGGCCGATGAATGGCGGCCGGTGTGGGTGCTTGATTTCCCGATGTTTGAGTATGACGAGGCGGATGGCCGCTTTTACGCCCTGCATCATCCGTTTACAGCGCCGCAGGTTGACTCGGTAGAAGCCTTTGAATCTGCAGACCCAGAAGCCCTGCTATCTCGTGCCTATGATTTAGTCCTAAATGGTACGGAGTTAGGTGGGGGATCCATTCGTATTCATCGCCCTGAGATGCAGTCTGCCGTGTTTGCACGGCTGGGTATTGATCAGGCAGAAGCACAGGAGAAATTTGGCTTCTTATTGGATGCGCTTGACTACGGCGCCCCGCCGCATGGCGGCATTGCCTTTGGGCTTGATCGCATCATTATGTTGATGACCGGCGCAGGCTCCATTCGAGATGTGATGGCCTTCCCTAAAACGCAAACGGGGGCGTGTTTGCTGACAGAAGCACCCGCAGCAGTTGATGCAGCAGCGTTAAACGATCTACACATTCGGGTAAACCCGATTTTAAAGGGTTAATTTTTTCGACTTTCTAACTAAAAAGTGGTAAACCTTTCGCATTAGCTGAGAGGAATTGCCGCATGTCGGGTAAAATTTGGGGGTCGTTAGCGCTCGTCGTTGCGTTAGCGAACGTCGGTGGAGGTGCGGCCTACGCACAAGAAATTGACCCGTCGGTCATCAGACCAGAAATATCACCGCCCATTCAGGCACCGCGTGAGGCGCCCGAGTTTTTGCTCGATGGTGGGCCATTGCTGGGTGTTGAGCCAGGGGGTGGCACCTTTGAGCTTGAGCAAATCACCCTTACTGGCAATACGTTATTTGATGACGAAACGCTGCAAGCGCTTGTGGCAGATCGGATTGGTGAGCAAACCGATTTCTCAGATCTTCAAGACTTAGCCAACACCATTAGCGCTTACTACCGAGAAAATGGCTATCCCTTTGCGCGCGCCTACCTGCCCGCTCAGGATATTCAAAATGGTGAGGTGGCTTTCGAGATTCTTGAGGGCCGGTATGGAGATGTTGCTGCGGTCAATGCGCCCAGTGCTACCCCGGCAATGGACTTGCAGGCCCGGCGCAACCGTGCCGTTGCCGATGTTCTAGAAACGCTAAGTGAGCATTTTGATGATGACGAGCTCGGTGAGGTGGTGGGCTCAATTGATGCATTATTCGATCAGCAGATGGAGTCTTTGGAAGACGACTATGCCGAGTTTGACCAGGCCTTAACGCCTAATCCGCAAGCGCAGCGCTATACCCAGCCGCTCCAGCCCGATGAAGTGATTGAGTCGGATGAGATTGAGCGGGTTGCCTTAATTCTTAACGATATTCCTGGTTATACCGCCGTGCCGGTGGTTCGTCCCGGTGAACGGCGCGGCACGGGTGATCTTGAGGTGCGCATGATTGAGTCTGACACCTGGGTCAGCTCTGCTGGGCTTGATAATCAGGGCAGCACAAGCTCGGGGCGTAATCGCGCGCGAGTTGACTTGGCGCGGGCTCGTAACTTTGTGTTTGGCGATCAATTAAGCCTAACGGGTCTGCTCACCGACGAAGAAACCTGGCTGCTCTCCACCAACTACAGCTTGCCTGTGGGGGCTTCTGGTTTACGGCTTAACGCCAATCTTTTGGTCAGTAATTACGAGCTGGGTGCCGGTGAGTTTGCCGGTATTGCCGATGGCGGTACCAACCAGGCGGGCCTGAGCTTGTCTTATCCGCTGCTGCGCTCACAAAGCCGCAATCTGACGGCCAATTTGGGCGGTAATGTGATTGAGCACACCAATAATCGTCTAGACGAAGAGGAAACCTACAACACCCTAACCGTGCCAGTGAGCGTGAACTTTGATTGGCGCGATGGCTTGGGTGCCGGTGGGCTGACGTACGGCGCTCTGCGCGTGCAGTACAACCAAGTCTCTGACGATCAGCGCATCAGTGGGCCAGATGATAACTATGGACTGGTGGCGTTTGATATTGCCCGTGCCCAGCGCCTAGCAGATCGCTGGCAAGCATTGGTGCGCCTGTCCACTCAATACACCGATGCCAATATCGATAGCTCTAATTTCCTTTCGCTAGGCGGGTTTAACGCCGTTCGCGCTTATCCGGTGGGGGAGTTTAGTGGCCGCCGGGGTGCCGTGATGCAGGCGGAAGTCAGTCATAACATGCCGCGCTACTCTGCCACGCCTTATGCATTTTTCGATATTGGCAGAGCCGAGCGAATTACCACTGACGATTTAAAAGAGTCGCGCACCCTCTCCGGTTATGGGGTTGGGCTGCGTTACAGCAATTTTGGGTTGAGCTTCGATTTATCTGCCGCGTGGAATGCCAGCGGCGGAGAATCGGTGGCAGAACCGGGTGAAGACTGGCCATGGGTTTGGTTTTCTCTAACGCGAGAGTTTTAAAGATATGCAAGGCAATGGATCACTAAATCGCGCTTATCGGCTCGTGTGGAACTCGGCTCGCGGGGTTTGGCAGGTGGCGGCTGAAAAGACTCGTGCCCGGGGTAAGTCAAAAAATCGTAATCGACGCGCCGCCGCGGTAACAGGTACCGGTCTGTTGTTGTTGGGTGCCTCAAGCGCGGGCTTAGCTGAGCTACCTACGGGTGGGCAAATCAGTGCCGGCAGCGGGAGCATCGACCAAAACGGCCAAAACATGGTCATCCAACAAGATGGCCAAAAAATGGCCATCGACTGGCAGGATTACAACATCGGCCAGGGCAATCGGGTGGAATACCAACAGCCCTCGGCCGAGGCCATTGCGCTTAACCGCGTGCTGGGCGGTAACCCCTCAGAGATTCATGGCTCGCTGGTTGCCAACGGCCGTATTTTTCTCATTAACCCCAACGGCATTATGTTTGGTGCCAATGCACAGGTTGATGTGGCCGGTATTCTGGCCTCTACGCTGAACATCAGTAACGAAGATTTTATGGCGGGTAATTTTGAGTTTGAAGGCAGCTCAAACAACGCCATTATCAACCAAGGCAACATCGTGACTCGCGACGGCGGGTTTGTGGTGCTGGTGGCTGCAAAAATTGAAAATGTTGGCCGGCTTAATGTGCCCGGTGGCGATGTGCTACTTGGCGCGGGCCAGCGCGTGCGCCTTGACTTGGGTGGGCCCGTTAAAATTGAGGTAGAAGGGCCCGTTCTTGATGGTTACATCAAAAACGGCGGCATTATCGAGGCCGATGGCGGCTCGGTGCTGATGACCATCGAGGCAGCAGGCCAGCTTTCTGGCCTTGCCATTAACAATAGCGGCTTGGTGCAGGCGCGCGGGCTTGAGATGGGTGAGGGCGGCAGCATCCGCCTGTCGGCCGGGCCAGGCGCGGTGGAAAATAGCGGCACCTTAGATGTTTCTTCTGCCAGCGGCCAGGGCGGCAAAATTGAAATGACGGGTGATGAGGTGGCCATTCGCTCCGGTGGGCGGGTAGATGCCTCAGGCGCCACAGGCGGTGGCGAAATTCTGCTGGGTGGCGATTACTTGGGGTTAAACCCTGATGTGCCCAATGCCAAGCGCAATATTATTGAGTCTGGCGCCGAGGTGCTGGCCGATGCCACCGTTGATGGCGATGGCGGCCGCGTGATTGTGTGGTCTGATGAGCGCACCGACTTTGCCGGGCGGATTAGCGCCCGCGGTGGGCCAGAGGGCGGCGATGGCGGCTTTGTTGAAACCAGCTCAGCAAAAACCCTAAACGTGACTGGGCGCGTGAGCACCGGCGCCCCCGAAGGCGTGGCCGGCCAGTGGCTGTTAGACCCCGAAGATATTGAAATTGGTAGCGAAGAAGGCTCAAAAGACGAGGAAGACGAGGAAGAGATAGAAGAGGAGACTGCCGAGGGCGAGTCTGAATCTGAATCTGAATCTGAGTCTGAATCTGAGTCTGAGCCTGAGTCTGGGTCTGAGGAAAGCGAAAACGGCTTTATTAGTAGCGAAAGCCTGCAAGAATCGTTAGACGAGGGCAGTGAAGTGACCGTGTACAGCACGGGCACGGTGAGCGGTAGCGAGTCTGTGGACTCCGAAGACGGGCTAACCGTGATTGAAAATGGCGAAGACACCAGCGTAATAGAGGATATTTTGCCCAGCGGTGGCAATGTTGTGGGTGGTGAAGCCAGTATTTCAGAAGGCGACAAAACACTCACGATTACTCAGAACACTGAGCGCGCCGCGATTAACTGGCAGCGCTTTAGCATTGGTGAAGACAACACCGTGCGCTTTCGCCAGCCCTCGTCAGAGGCGGCCATGCTTAACCGCGTGGTGGGCGGTAACCCATCGCGCATCATGGGCTCACTCATTGCCAATGGGCGCATTTTTTTAGTTAACCCTAACGGCGTGCTGTTTGGCAGCAACTCCGTAGTGAATGTAGGCAGCCTTGTTGCCTCTACCTTAGATATCTCGCCCGATGACTTCATGGCCGATGCGCTGAATGCCCAGGGCGATAGCATGGCCGAGCTGATTAGTAAGGGCAGCATCAATGCCGGTGAGTACGATGAAGATGCCGGTACCGACACTGATACCGATACCGAGGCCGATACCCAGGCCAGCCGCCCCGCGCCGTTTGTTGCCCTGCTGGGTCAGCGCATCGAGCAAAGTGGCGAGATTAATGCCGATGGCGGCACAGTTGATTTAGCGGCGGGCAGTGAAATTGAGATGGAAATCAGCGACGAGGGCATGGATGTCGTCGTTAAAACCGCCGCGGAAGATTCTTCAATTGAGCAGTCGGGCGAGATTCGCGCCAGTGGCGGTCGGGTCAAGCTGCAGGCTAATGAAATTACCCAAAGCGGTGAAATTGACGTTAGCAGCCAAACCGGTGATGGCGGCAGCGTGGTTTTAGAGGCCGATGAAATTACTCTTACCCAAAGCGCCCAAATAACCGCCAGCAGCGTGCTGCAAAGCAGTGACGGTGTTGATGTGGTGGTAGAGGCGCCTGCCACCAGCGAGCCTGCCGCGCAGATCGTTGATGAGACCGCCGCCCCTGAAGTAACGCGCCGCGGCGGCGATATTACGCTGCAAGCGCTGGCTAGCCTTGATATTGCTGGCCGCATTGAGAGCCGATCTGCCAGCGATGACGGCGGCCAAGTCATCTTGAGCAGCGGCAGCAATAATGCCAGCGGTGCCATTGCGCTAGACGATGCCGTGGTGGATGTCTCCAGCAGCAACCGTAGTGGTACCACGCGCGGCGGCAGTATCCGCCTGATCGGTTATGACCAAACCGTCACCAACACTACCCTAACCACCAGCGGCGCGCAGGGCGGGCAGCTGATTTTAGAAGCGGTTAGCACCGCGCCAGACCAACCGGCCCCCGCACCGTTGCCCGCGCCTGGCCCCACGCCAAGCTCAATTGTGCTCACTGGCTCACAGCTGCGCTCTGAGGGCAGCCAAGGCTTGGGCGGAGACATCCGCGTGAGTGCCGACCATGTTGGCCTGCTAGACGACAACCAAGTGAGTGCCGATGGCACCGCCGGCGGCGGCGATATCAAACTCGGTGGCGGCTACCAAGGCAAAGACAACAGCATTGCCAACGCCGAGCGCACCTTCATCAGCGCCAATTCCACCATTACTGCCAACGCCACCACACAGGGCACCGGTGGTGAAGTGATTGTTTGGGCCGACGAGGTAACCCGCTACTACGGCCACATCTCCGCCACCGGCGGCAGCGAAGGCGGTGATGGTGGTTTTGCTGAGGTATCGGGCAAAGCCTTTTTGGATTTCCGTGGTACAGCGGACTTGACTGCGGTGGCGGGAGAGACTGGGACGCTGTTGTTGGATCCTCATGACATTACGATCCTGGAGAGCGCTCCTGACTCGCTTAGCGGGGATGGTGGCGATCCGAATACATTCACCGCAAGCGTAGACAGTTCAGTTATTTTAGTTTCGACGCTGGTGACGGCATTAGCAAGCAGTGATGTGACCGTATTCACTGGTAATGATGCAAGTGTCGGAGATCAGACTGGCACTATCACCCTAGCGGATGATCTTAGTCTCAATACTCCGAGAAACCTAACCTTAGAATCGAGTGAGTCGGGTGGCATTGTCTTGGATGCCAGTATCTCGAACACTAGCTCTGGCAATTTAGAACTCATTGCAGGGGACGACGGTGTTTCGATCACCCAGGATCTTACGCTTGCCGGTGGCCGTTTTGACGTTGATTCACAAGGGTCAGTCACAAGCACAGGCTCGCCAACAATTAAGACCACTGCCGACGAAAATACAGGTTTAGGTTCCGGCAATGTAGTGATTGAATCACATAGTGGTTCTATCTCGATTGCCAATGTAGACACCTTAAGTGCTAAAAACAGCGGTGGCTCAGCTGGGGCAGGGGGGGGCGTAACACTCACCGCGAACGGACAGCTGGCAGTGGGCAACATCAATACCTCCGGCGGTGATGCCGGTGGCGGTGCGGGTGGTGCAGGCGGTTCTGTCAGTCTGCAAAGCACCACAAGTTCGGTGGCTGTTGGCACGATCAATACCTTTGGCGGCAAAGGCAATGAAGGCGTTGGCGGGGGTGGTGGCGGTGTCACTGTAACCACTGAGGATGCCACAAATGGCCTAGTGGATTTGCAAGCGATCACGACCGATGGTGGTGATGTCGTCACTAGTTTTGAGGCTGAATCAACAAGCGGAACCGTAGATAACGCCGGGCCAGCCGGCCGAATCGTGATCGATTCTGCAGCATTGATCAGCCTCGAAGGCGACGTATCTACGAAAGGGGGCACTTCGGGAACAGGCACTGCTCAGGGCGGCAATATTACGATCAAAAATGATCTTGAGCTGGTGGGCGATGACCGAGAGATGACGACCGGCTCCACGGGCGGCAATATCAACTTCGACAGCACGATTAATTCGGACCTGGATAATACGCCGCGGAGCCTGACACTGACTGCCGGTCAGGGCGATATTTTCCTCGATGAAACGGTAGGTGGCGGTAATGGGGGTAGTCGGGAACTGAACCAGCTGTCTGCCAGTGCAGCCAGTATTACCTCGCGCCGGGATATTACCGCGAGGGGTGGCATCGTTCTCACTGCTAGCACCATGACCCTGGGTGACAAGGACGATTCTTTGGGCACTGCTGGCATCACCCTCAACACCAATCGGGATGACGGCAATAGCGCGGGCAATGGTGCTATCACTTTCAATGGTCGTGTGAGGCTGGAAGATCATCTGACGCTGACCCGGGGCACGGGGGCGATCAGCTTCGACAGCGGAAGTTCGAATAACCTGACAGGTGACACGGATGCCGGAGCACCGGATCTGACGATCAATGGTATCGGAGCTGACGGGAGTGAGGCTCAGGGGCACGTCAGTATCGGCAATGCATTCACGGCAATTTCGGGGTTGGGCGACATCAGGCTTAGCAGTATCGGCGACCTCACCATCGGCGGCAGGATCAACGCGGCTTCTCTGATCTATAACGACGCCGGCACGGGGGACGTGAAGCTCGGCAGCAACTCCACAGGCACCAGCACGTTTAGCGGCTCGGCTGATGTGAACGGTAATCCTCACGGCGTATTTGTCGAAACCGCTGGAACCATCGATATTGTCGATCACGGAATCGAAACTACGGAAAGCGATGCGGCTATTTCTTTGATTTCCAGTGGTGCCGCGCTGGACCTGACCACTGTTCGCTCAGACCTGACCACGTCAAGCGGAGACATCCTGCTCTCCGGAGTTGGGGTGACTCAAACTGGCAGCGACGTGGACGCTACGGGTGGTCAAATCATTGTCGACGGCGGGGGTAGTACCATTGACCTCACTGGTGATCTGAGTACCACTTACGATGAGTCGCAGGCTGGCAACGATGCTCCGGCGGTGTTACTGCGCAATGCGAGTACTATTGACGTGACATCAGTGACGGCATTGGCTGGTACGCTCCAGTTCGGCACGCCTTCGGTTGATCTCGGGGCTGGGAATTTCGACGTTAATGGTGACGTGACTCAGAATACCGTTGGTGCCGAAATAGATGTCCTTTCCATTGGTGCCAACACCGATGGCAATATAACGATTACTTCGAATAACAATGACTTTGATCAGCTTGGGCTGATTGAACTGAATGGTGACCTTCACGTTCGTTCTAGTCAGGGCGGACTGGCGCTAACCGAGGATGTCATCGCGAATAGCGTGAAGCTGGAAGCTGGTGGTGCAGCTTTGGACCTCGGCGATAACAATATTACCTCCACTGGAGGCAGCACTGTGCTGCGGGGCCGTGGGGTCAAGCAAGTTGCTGGATCCACTGTGGATGCAGGTGCCCGTACCATCGAAATAAATGGCAGAGATATTGGTTCAACAGCGACAGGCAACATCCAACTCGATGGTCTTCTCGAGACCACTAACGCACAGTCAGATGCAATTTGGATTCGTCATAGTCTTGGAACGAACAGCACTATTCAAGTTGGCAATATTGAGGCCCTGAGTGGCGGTGTACAGATCGGCGACAGTAACTCTGATTCGGGTGCGATTTCTCAGGCAGTTGGCACGACCATTCAGGCCGATGAGGTTTCGGTTGACAGCCGCAGCACTATCACTCTGACCAATGATAACGAGATCAATGACCTGGCGGGCGTTCGCTACGGTGGTGATGTAAGCATTCGTTCGCTAGACGGCCTGCGCCTGACTGGAAGCATTAATCGGTATGCGACGGTTCCTTACCGCTCGGTATCGCTGGAAACCGATGGCGACGGTGCCGCACTTCTCGACCTGAATGGCCAGAACATCGACGGCAATGGTGTCACTCTCAGCGGAAAAGGCGTTCAGAGCAGCGGGGGCATCGTTAACGGGCAGGGTGGCAGTATTGAGGTCAATGCTGGTGATGGTCTGATTGATCTGTCCGGCGCTACCTTGAGGACGACCAACACGTCGACGACCGCTGTCCAGTTGCTCAACGCTGGCGATAGCGTGACGCTGGGTAACATCAATACGACCGGTTTAGTTTCCGGCGCAGGCCGGCTGGTTTTGGGCGGCACAGGTGCACTCGACCTTCAGGGTGACATCAGTCAGGCCGTTGGTTCGGTGCTGACAGTCGGTAGTTTGCAAGGTAACACCACTGGCTCGGTTGATCTTACCAACAACAACCTGATCCGAACCGGTGCAGCCATCGGCGAAACCGGCACCTTGGATAGCTTCACTGCTGGCGGGGCTTTCGATCTATTCAGTGATACCACTCAAGGCTTTGATATCACCGGCTCGGTGGTGGCCAGCAATGTTGGGAATGACGCTTCGGTCAGCGTCGACGTTGCCGGCGGCTCGCTGGACCTCTCCGGCAGCATTACCGGTGATGGCGTCAGCCTGAGCTCTCAGAGTGCCAGTGGGCATCTGGTGCTTGATGGCAATATTGATGCCAACGCTGGGGATGTCGACCTGGTTGCCGGAGGCAGAAACACCGCTGACGATAATGCCATTTTGCAGAGTAGCGGGACTATTACGGCCGGGGGTTCCCTAACCGGCAGTGGTGCTGGTCGGGTTTTATTGAACCAGACCAATGACGTTGCAGGCCTTGGACCTTTCACCACCAGTCAGGATGAGTTTGTATTGAATAACTCAGGGCGTACCGGCGCTTTGACGTTAACTGGTGATGTGGCCACGCCTAATGGCTTTACCGAGATTACCACCGGCGGCTTGCTTGATCTGGCCAGTTTTGATGTTACCTCCAACAGCGGCCTGATTACCCTGCACGCGGTAGGCCTTGATCAAGGCGCAGCTTCCGTGGTCAACCCTGGCGGTGGCAACGCCAACGAATCCAACGGCTCTGTGGGGGGCATCCTGCTGGATGCGGGTGGGGGTGATATTGCCCTGGAGGGCAGCCTGACCACTACGAACACCACGGATAATGCAGTTCGCCTGCGCAATGCCGATCAGGTGACATTAGGCATTGTCAGTGCGGGCAGTGGTCGCGTTAGCCTGGGCTTCGATGTCGACGATCAGCGCATTACCGGTAATGTAAGTCAGACTGGAGCGCTGACGGCGAATACTCTAGAGGTGTTCACTAACGCGGCAGTTATTCTGGATAACGCCAGCAACCAGGTGAGCACACTCAACCCTGTGCGCACAATGGGAGATTTCACGCTGATCGACAGCGCGGGTGGTCTTCAATTAGCCGGCGACGTGCTTGCCCAGAGTGAGGGTAACGTCACAATCCAGACGGCGGTTAACTCCCTTCAGTTAAGTGAGTTTGATCTCACGGCCGAAGGTAGCGGCAACATTGATCTCTCAGGGGTGGGTGTTTCCTCACAACAAAACTCTGCGATAAATGCCGGGTCGGGAACGGTTCAGCTGGACGCGCTGAGTAGGAGTACTGGAGCAGTATCACTGGCTGGCACTCTAGAAACCACCAGCGATAGTAATACTTCGGTGGTGATTCAGCGGGCCTCGAGTGTCGACTTTGCGAGTATTGTTACGGGGACTCAGGGCACAGTCTCGTTAGGCAGCGACAGCAACGGTCTCGAGGTTGCCGGAGGCATCACGCAGAGCGGTTCTCTGCAAACGGGCACGCTGCGCGGTAATAGCGGTAGTGTGGTATTGACAGACACGGGTAATGCATTCAGCCAGCTTGGGCCTTATACCAGTAGTGGTGGTTTCGATGTTTACAGCTCAGACAACGCGGGTATTACTTTTGTCGGCGATGTGGAAACCTCAGGCACGACAACCATTGAAACCTCGGGTGAACTGAATCTCGATACCTATGATCTGCTTGCAACGGGCTCTACGCTGGATCTTTTTGCGGAAGGTATCCGTCAATCCACGGTCGGCGGCCCCAGCGCGGTTGAAGGCGCCTCTACACTGTTGCAGGCGGGTAGCGGCTCCATAGACCTGCTCAGCGATAACAATAACTTTACCGGCCAGGTCACCCTGGCAGCTACTGGTGCCAGTGCCGGGATTCGGGATCGCGATGCTCTGAACCTGGGATCGCTTACCAGGAGCGGTACCACCGGGCTTGGAACCAACACCGGTGTCACGGCGATTGCGGGCACGACCCTGAGCCTGGCTCAGGAAAGCATCGACACGGGCTCGGGTAGCGTTGATCTTCGTGCCTTGGACGGCAACTTTGCAACCGTTGGGTCTATCACGACAACAACCGGAGATATCGAGCTTACGCAGGAGTCCGGAACGGTTTCTGATAAATTAACGATAGGCCATGAAATAACCAGTGGAAATGGTGGGTCGATTACTGTTAAAGGTAGATCGGTTGAGCATACGAGCAGTGGCGATTTAGCGACTGACGGTGGCGGTCCTATCGTTATCGAAGCCACACATGGCTCGATCAATATGGTTGGCGACACAGAATTTAGTGCGACTGATGGAAATATTAGCCTCACTGCTGCCACAACAGTCGATCTGTCTAAAGTAAGTACGCAGGCGGATCTAGAAGTCTCTGCAGGGGGGGATGTCACTCAGCTTGCTAATTCAGGTCGCATTAGCGCTGATCTGCTGGATATCAAGGCAACGAATGACGGCGCGATCAGCTTGAACGATGATTTGGCCGGCAACGCGTTTAATACCCTGAGGTTACGATCCCGCAATAGTGATGACTCCGATATTGGTGGCGGCTCCATATCAATAGCAGATTCTACCGCTGTTGCGGTTCAAGAAATCAGTACCACCGGTGACTTTACTCTGACGGCTCAAGGGACCATCTCGTCAGATACTGATGGTGCTGAAGGCTTAGTTCGTGCCGATAATCTGGTGGTTAAGACGTTGAGTGACGGCGGCGCAGCGGTCACGCTGGATAATGCGGGTAACGACGTTAGCTTTATTGATATCAGAGCGCGTAACGCAAATGATGATGCCAATGCGAGTGGCACGATCACTTGGGTGGATAGCAGCGGTTATGCCATTGGTGCACTGCAAACGGCGGGCGATGCAGTCTTAACTGCCGATGGCGCGGTCACTCAAACAGCCGGGCCAGCCATTAATGTAAATGGACTAGGCCTTTCCGGTAGTGGCAGCTTCACCCTTACCGATAGTTCAAACGTAATCTCAGTACTGGCATCTGATGCCACCGGCACGCTTGAGATTGTCAGTTCAGTGGCGCTTGCTTTGGGGCCGGTTAACCCCGAAGGCATTGAGACCGGTGGTTCTGCTTTCACGCTGACTGCATCTAGCTTTGATGCGGATGGCAGAATTATTGATACGCGATCGCCAGACGACGGTGGTAATGCGGGTGCTATTTCAATCACGACAACCGACAGTGACGATGATGGTGATTTAATCGTCGCTGAGCTCAACGCCAGTGGCAAAGACGCCACGGCTACCGATGGCAATGGTGGTGATGCGGGTGCGGTTACACTCGATGCAGCTGGGGCATTGTCGATTACCGGGCCAATTAACGTCCGTGGTGGCGCGGAAGACGGCGACGGCGCGGTGGGGGCTGATGCCCGCGTAACGCTAGATGCGAATAGTTCCATTACCCAAAGCACCACGGGCGCCACGATCGATGCGAACGAAGTTTTTGTGTCCTCAGATACTGGTGCGGTGACGATTGACGGTACGACGAATGAGATGGATGTTTTTGCTGCTCAACTACTGGGTAGTAACGCTGATCTTTTAGTCAAAAATAACCAAGCGATGACCATTGGGGTAGACACGATTGGTTTGGAAACCAATGGCGGCAATATCACGGTCGAAACCGATCCAAATACCCTCACCTTACTCGCCGACGTGACGAGTGAAGGCGGACATATTAGTTTTGATCAGGATGTTTTGCTTGGCGCTGATATTGCCGTTTCCTCAGGCGCAACCCAGGGGGATATTGACTTTGCCAAGAGCATTGATGGCTCTCACAGCCTCACTTTAACCGCTGGCACTGGCAGCATTACGTTGACTGGCGCTGCTGGTGGTTCAACAAGACTCGGTGCTATTGATCTTGTCAGCGCTGCTGATGTCACAACAGACGCCATAACTGCCGCCAGTCTCCTGCAGCAAGCAGGTTCTGGTACAACCACGCTGGGTGGGGCGATTGACACCAACACTGCAGCCGGCGTGAATATCACGGGCACTGATTTGGTGGTAGACAGCGACATCAACACAACTAACGGCGGCACGGTTACGTTTGATCAGTCGGGCTCCGCCACGATTGCCGCCGCGGGCGATATATTCGCTGATGGTGCGGTATCGATGACTGCGGCCGGAGGCATCAGCACCGCCGGTAACATCACCACAACTGCCGATAATGTCACCTTCACTTCAGCCACAACACTAACTGGTGCAGTGGCGATCGATACCGATACGGGTGCTGGAGATATTACCTTTAGCAGTACGCTTGATGGCACTCAGAACCTGACATTGACAGCTGACACGGGCAATCTGACATTTAGCCAGGCGGTGGGTGATACCGCAGCAGTTGGGGCCATCCTGATTAACAGCGCCGCTGAAACCTTAGCTTCTGACACCATCAATGCCGCCAGCTTAGTCCAAAACGCGGGTACGCTGACCACGCTTACTGACAACGTGACGACTACGGCTGCGGCTGGTGTTAATTTAACCGCCACCGACATACATCTGGATGGTCTGACGATTGATGCCACTGCCGGTAACGGTGCGGTGCGCATGAACGGCGCTACGCGTTTAGATGCCGCGGTGACGATCACCCGCGGCACGGGTGCAGTGACCTTTACGGATACCGTGGATAGTGAAGGCGCAGAGACCAATAATTTAACCATTAATGGCACTAGCACCGGGGCTGTGAGCTTCGAACAAGCCGTGGGTGCGAGTGGCACTTTGGGGGCGGTTACTGTTGTTAACGCAGGTCAGCTAACAATCAACAACGGCGCCAATTTCAACCTAGCAGGTGCGTTTGATCAGACCGGTGGCGGCACGGTGAGCTTGGGTGCCGATATCACTACCAGTGACGCTGCGATTGGGTTTGCCGATGCAATTACGCTGACCAACGACCTCACGCTTAATAGCGGCTCAGCGGCTGGCAACATTAGCTTTGCTAACACGATTAATGGCACGCATGCGCTGACGATTACGGCGGGCACGGGGGATGCTGATTTCCAATCGAGTGCCGATGTTGGTGGAAGCACTGACCTCGCCGCACTAACGGTTTCCGGTGCCACGATCAACCTGCAGGATGTGACCACGACTGGCGCGCAGTCCTACACGGGCGCGATCACCACGAACATTACCTATACCAGCGACGGCAGCAACATTACCTTTGATGGTGATGTGATTATTGCTGATGAAACCAATGGATTGGTTGTAAATACGGGCTCTGGCGGCGGAAACATCAAATTCACCGGCACGGTGGATTCAGAGGCATCCGAGAACAATGACCTTACCCTGACCGCCGGCACCGGCAACATTGATTTTGACGACACCGTTGGCGCCAACGGTGCGATCTCGGCATTACTGATTAATTCGGCTACTCATGTCACCGCAGACAATACGCTTGACGTAGCCTCTCTTGAGCAGGCGGCCGGCTCTGGCACCACAACCCTCAGCGGCAACGTTACTGCCACCGGCAGCAATAGCAGCGGCAATGCTGTGGATCTAACGACGAATGCAATCTCGCTGGGCGCGATTACCATCGATTCCAGCAGCGGCGACGGGAATGTCGTATTTAATGCGCCGGTAACCCTCACCGGGGATGGCACAACCGAGATTCGCTCGGGCGCGGGCGACATCACCTTCAGTAACACCCTAGATGCCGACGGCGGAGCCACTGCCGAGAACCTGACTATCGACACCGACGGCACGGCCACCCTGACCTTTACAGGCAATGTGGGCGGCACCAACGCGCTGGGCAGAATTTGGGTTAAAGATATTGATGGCATCAGCGGTGGTGATAGCGGCGGCAGCTCAATCGAAGCGGCAGAGCTGGGTGCACGCATTTCAAGCTTAATTGCAAGCTCGTTAACGCTGAATAACACCGCTAACAACTTAGACGTGCTAGCCGTTGAGCTCGGGGACGGAGCGGATCTAAGCTATGTTGATGCTGACGGCGTAGAAATTGGCATCGTTGGCACGGGCGATAAGGCAATTACCGGCATTTTAGGTGAGGGTGAGGCTGATAATGGTGATTATTCTGATGTATCCCTAACACTCGGCGGTGCGCTGACCCAGGCCACAGATGCCATCATTAGTCTCCCGGGCGGTGCGCTAACCATCGATACTACAAGCTTTGATGCCGGTGACGTAGCGCTCACTAATACCTCCGGCACCGTATTGGGCGACACCTTTATTGGTGGCGATTTCACAATTGATAGCGCCGGCACGATCACCCAGTTGGATAAAGATCCTGACCCTGACCCAGATGCCTTTCTGCGTGTGGGTGGTGATTTCGTGGTCAGTAATGACAATTTTACCGAGGGTGAGGCCAGCGAGAACTTCTTTGCCGGTGCTGCGGATAGTGATGCCGCTAATGAGATTCGTCTCGATGGCGTCATCGAGTTAAGCATGTCGGGTAGTGATTTGGTGGGTACAGTCTCAGGCGGTACATCAGTCACCATCTCTGCGGCTGATTTGGACGACGGCGTTGCCGTGATCTCTGAAGCCGGTGGCAACTCCATTACCGCGCCAACGGATGGAGCGGCCGTCACGCTTTCTGAAGCTAATCAAATCGGTGGCACCGTTCAGATTACAACCGATGGTAGTTTTGATGAAGGCACGGATAGTGCCGAAACGGGCATTAAGCAATCAACCGCACTAGACCTTTCTGGCTCGCTGACGCTTAGAGCCAGTGCCAGCGCCAAAAACACGGCAAGTGACGCCAGTTCGGATGCCGGCGTGATTGCGCTGTCTACGGCGACTAACCAGTTTGATGGCACGGTGAGTGTGCAGGCGCGGGGCTTTGATGTGACGTTGGGCTATGAGAGCACTACTGAACTGGGTTCGGTGGATGCTCAGCGCCTAGAGCTATCGACAAACACGGCTGATACAACGCAAAAATCAGGTACTACCCTGCGGGTGGCAGAGCTCATGCTGTCCTCCTCTACCGGTGGCTTTACGCTGCTTGGCGATAACGCGATTGATCAATTTGCGGCTAACACCACGAATGGTGGCAACATTTCCTTAGGCTTTGCTGGCCCGGCCACTGCCGGTGAAACCGTCAGTGTGGCCAGCGGCGCTGACTTTATCGCCACGGGTAGCGATGTAGTTTTTGAGACGGATGTAGACCTTGATTTCGACGGGGCCGTGAATCTTGGCTCGGGCAATCTGACTGTTAACGCGCGAGAGGGTCTAGCCATCGATCTCGGCGGTACTGGAAGCGGCCTCGCGCTCAATAACAGCGGTCTGGGCAACATCACCGCCGGGAGTACCACCTTCGAGACGCTCGGTAATGACGACATCACCGTGGGCGGAGTGACGGGCAGCGGCACGGCCAACACCGGCATGCTCACTCTGAACTCCGGCGATGAGCTGGTGTTCACCGGCAGTGATTCCGAGTTTGCCTCGGGCATCACCGGAACGGCGGATGACGATATCGTGGTGAACGCGGGTATCTCCTTGAATTCCGATGGCAGCCTGCTCTCGTTGATCGCCGAAGACAACATCACCATCGGCGCTGACGCTGAGCTTCTGGGCAACGGCGGCAACATCGTCCTCACCGGCAAGGGCCTCTCCGGTAGTGGCGCCGGCATTACCATTGAGGAAGCGACCTCTGGGACCACCACCATCGCCACCACCAGCTCTGGCACAATTACACTCATGGGCACGGGTGGGTCTGACTCGAGCTCCAATAACGAGGGTGTGGTTATCGGCGATGAATCGTCGGGTGACCGCAACAGCATCCTTATTCAAACCGAATCGGGTGACATCGACATCACCGGCACGGGCGGGGTCTGGGATGCTCTGGAGGAAGACGACACCACCCAGGTGCCGGGTTTGCGCCTGAGCAGCCTGACTCTGCAGACAACAGCGGGCGGAGATATTTCGGCAACGGGTACTGGACCAACCAGCGATACTAGTATCTACGGCGATCGCGATGGCATCGTGATCGAAAACGATGTGCTGATCAACACGTTCGTCTCGACCAGCGCACCGTCTGACCCCTACGGCGCCATCACCCTGGTAGGCGATGCCCACGGCACCGGTGAAGGTGTTGATATGGACGATACGACAGACATTGAGATTGTAGCGGCGACAGGCGGCCTAACGATTACTGGTCAGGTGCTGGGCACCGGTGCGGATGGCAGCGCGATTACTACCGACGGCACCATCCTCAATGCGCGCGGTGGTGACGTCCTCATTACCGGTACAGGCGCAGACGATGGCGGCGATGGCATCGACCTGCTCAACACTACCCTCGGCTCTAGTGACACAAATTCGATCACGCTCAATGGTGTCTCGCAGAACATCTCAAACAATGATGACGGTATCCGCATGGCGGGTAGCAATCTCACCGCTTCTGGCCTGATTCTGTTCGAGAGCGATATGCCAATGGCTGGCGGCAATGGTGCTCAAATCGAGAACACCGACATCACCGCCGGAGCATTTACTGCGACGGTCACCTCTGATGGTCATGCATTCTGGCTGGACGATAACAGCAGCCTTGTGACCACCAATGGGGCGGTCACGATATCGGCGGAGTCTACTGGTCTTGACGGCGTAAGGCTCTACAACTCAACGATAGCCTCGCATACCGATATTACTGTGCAGGGCCTCGACAATGGGACACAGGATCTTTACGCGCGCGGTCTGGGGGATGACGGCCTTGATGCCGAGGACATGAGCATTCTTGCCAATGGCAATATCGTCATTCGCGCGGCAACAGACGATGATCACGGGATCGAGTTCAACGGCGGGCGTTCGGTGATTGGATCTGGGTCATTTGATAGCGTTGATTATGCGGCCACTTCGATCACTATTGAGGGGCAAGGCGGTACGGATACTGGCCTGAAACTCGACAATCTTTCCTCCGGCTCTCATCTGATTTCAGCTACCGGTGCTATTACCCTGACTGGCAGCTCAACTTCTGGTTCGAAGGACTTGGAGTTAGAGGATGTCACTGTTCGGACTGACACCGGTGTAATCACCGTTAACGGTTTCAATAACGCCGATGGTGACCTGACGCTCGAGTCGGAATCTGGCGATATCACGCTCAATGACGGTGTTGATGGCAGTGCCGATTTGGTTATTAACGCAAACCTTGATAACAGCGGTAGCGCTGGCAATATCGTGTTGCTTGGCAATGTCGGCAACAGCAGCAGTGATCTGGACTCGGTGAGTCTTACGGGTGGCAACATCACGCTGCAAGATGTCACTACCTCTGGCACCCAGACCTATAACGCAAACACCGGAATTACGACTAACAGCACCTACACCAGCACCGACAGCGACATCACCTTTGATGGCGATGTGACAATCGCTGACGCCGTCAACGGTCTGAGCGTCGAAACAGGCTCAGGTTCGGGTGACATCACGTTTACTGGAACCGTGAACTCTGGGGCTGGCGAGACCAATGATCTGACGCTGACAGCAGGCACCGGCAATGTGAACCTGCAGGGTGATGCCGGTCGTCTGGGCACCTCGGGCGATTTGGGTGCCTTCGAGATTATCTCGGCGGGTCAGGTGGATATGGAGTCTGTGTCAGCTGATTCGATTACCATCACCTCCGCAACGAATGTTGATCTTAATGCGGCTAGTTACACCGCCAATAGCGGTGATGTGTCCATTACCGCAGCAACCGACTTAAGGGCCGCGGGAACCACAACAGTGTCTGCAACCGGTGGTATCACGCTCGATGGCACGGTAGATGGCAACACTGCTGACAACCAAAGTCTCAACCTAGATGCCGGTAGTTTAGGCGCTATCAGCGTTACCGATGCCATCGGCGGCAGCACTGCGCTGGCCACCTTAACGGTGACCAACTCTAACGGCGCCAGCTTCCAGGCTGTTACCGCGGATACCTCCGTCGTCCTCACAGATACCTCCGATGGACAATCCATTATCTTTAATGGCGCGCTGACCACGCCAACGCTGACAACGTTCGGTGAAGGCTACAATCTGGCACTGCTCGGCGGCGGCACCGTCACAAATGCGACTGAGTTGCTCAACACGGGCACCGTCGATATTGGCGATGATAGCGTTGATAACTTTACCTTCGAGGGTGGGCTTGAGACCACTGACAATGCCAGTAACCCATCACAGGTCAGTATTGGGGGTGTCCTGCAGACCAGCGGCCAGGCATTGGTGCTGGACGATATCACGCTGACTGCAGATGCGATGCTAGACACCGGCAATGGGGCCTCTGGCAGCCTATCGGTGGGCACGGTTACTGCAGCGGGTAACAGGCTGGTGCTCGATGTGGGTTCGATCGCAGGGGCAACCATCACGCTGGGCAAGATGGCGGATCTCTCAGGTGGCCTTACGGTTCGTGATGCTAGCGACGCTGCCACGTTGACCGATCTTGGCGGGACGACGCCTGGCGCGGTCACGATCACGCAGAGTCTGGCGGGCGTTGTGACCTTTGCTGGTGATCTCAATGCCACCTCGCTGACACTCACGAATACAAACGGCACGGTGTGGTTTAATGATGGCGGCGATGTGGATCTGGGCAGCTTGTCCACGGCAGCCGCAGACTATAACGTCGTCATCGAATCCTCGACGTTTGACGTGACGAACGCGGCAACCTTCTCGAACACCGGAACGCTCACGCTTGGTTTTGAATCGACGGATGCTCTGACTTTCAAGGGTGGCCTGACGGCCACTGCCGCGGGCCAGATAGTACTGGGCGGCGGCACAGTCGCCACGACGAATAACAACCTGTCTCTTGGTGATGCCAATGCCAATGCGATCAGGGTTATCGCTAACAGCATCTTGACAGCAGGCACCGGCACGATCGATTTAGGCGACACTGTCCTGGCCGATGACGTCACGCTTACGATTGGCGATGACAGTGCTACAACAATCCAGATGGATGCGCTTGCGGGCACCTTCGGCAGCGGTGGTTCGGATATTACATTTAACACAAGGGGCGCGGTGACCGTGGCCGGTACCGTCGGCACCGATATCGGCACGATCACCGTAACCGATAGTCTCGGTGTGACGTTTGAGGACAGCCTCGATGCCACAACCGTGGACATCGTGGACACTCGCGGCACGGTCGCCTTCGAGGGAGATACCACGATCACTGATCTGAGCACGGCTAGTGCGGGTTATGGGGTCAGCTTTACGGGTGCTAGTAACGATATCAGCGGTGACACGACGTTTAATAACACCGGCACAATCACGCTGGGTGATGACTCGGGTGACAGCACGACGTTCACCGGCGGGCTTAATACCACGAGCGGCTCGAGCACCGAGATTGCTGGCACCGTCGAGACTAACGATGCCCTAATGGACCTTGGTGACGTTACCTTGACTGCCGATGGCACCCTGAAATCCGGCAGTGGCCTAATCAATGTGGGCTCGATTAACGGCGGCACAAACTTTGGCCTGACCCTGCAAGATGGCACGGGAGGCTCAACCGGTGATGTGACTTTCAGCGGTGCTGTCACCGCCAAATCGCTGACCACGTTCAGTGGCGATGCCGGCTACAACCTGTCCTTCAATGGTGGCGGCACCATTGTTGATGCAGTCACGCTGAACGTTAGCAACTTTAGTTTTGGTGGATCTGATAGCAATGTCTTCACCTTCAAGGGTGGGCTGAACGCATCGGCAGCTAACGCTGCTACCTTCATCAACATCGTAGGCACGGTGCAAACCGAGGGCGCCGATCTTGTGATCGGTGATGCCGATTTGCCGCTGTTCCTGCGTGGCAACAGCACGTTATCTACCGGTGCGACGAATGCGGGTAACCTGATCATTGGCAGCGTTCAAGAAGGCTCACACGATCTTGTGCTTCAAGCCGGCACGGGCAATGTGGAAATCCTAGGCGATGTCGGTTACAACGGGGCCATTGGTAGCTTAACGGCAACGGGCACAACCATCGAGATAAATGACGTTACCACCAATGGCGGCAATGTTGAGCTTGATGGTGATGTCAGCGTTACTGATTCGGTTCTCGATGCCGGTGAAACCGGTGATATTTCAGTCACCGGCAGCCTCAATGCCTCGGGCACCCTTACTATTGCCAATGCCAACAGCGCCACCTTTATGGGTGATGCCAGCATTACAACCGGCCTTGTTACGGCGGGGGAGGATTACTCCATTAGCTTCACTGGCGCCAGCAACAGTATTGCCGGTGACACCACATTCCTGAATACCGGTTCGATTACCTTGGGCGACCAAACCGGCGATACCACGACTTTTGCAGACGGTTTAGATACGTTGGCGGCATCGGGCACAACGTTAGGCGGTACGATTTCTAGTGCAAGCACGGCAATGGATTTGAGTGCGATCACGCTATCCGCTGACACAACCATTACCGCCGCAAGCATCAATATTAATGGCACCATCGATGCCGATACGGCCAATAACCAGGCGCTAACATTAACTAGCGATGGCGTTATATCGCTGGGCGGTGCTGTGGGTGGCGTTAATGCGCTGAGTAGCCTGACGGTGAATGGCGATGGCTCGCTGACTCTCTCTGGTGGCAGTGTCAACACGCAGAATGCGCAAACCTACAACGCAGCGGTAGCGCTAGGTGCCAACACGCTGCTTGAATCAAACAATTCTGGCAATATCACCTTTGCAGAGGCGCTCACAGGCGCGCACACCCTGACCATTAACACCGCGGGTGAAACGCGCTTCAACAAACCGGTGGGCGAAGGCACGGGCAATGCACTTACTAGCTTGACCACCAATGCGGCGGGCAGCGTTGTTGTGGCGGGTGGCTCAATCAATGCCGCTGGCAATATCACATTGAATGACGCGGTTACGCTGGCGGACGATACCACCTTTACGGGTGCAAACTTTAGTGCTGGCGGTGTGGATGGCGAAAACACGGGTGGTGATGACTACAGTTTAGGCATCAATGCGGCCACCACACTGGCCGGTGATGTGACCAATATCACTAACCTGATCATTGGCGGCGCGGCCACCATTCGGGCGGATATCACCACAGCGGGCAAGCAGACCTATAACGGCGCAATTACCCTTGATCCGCTCACGGGCAGCTTAATCACCTTAAAAGGGGATAGTGGTGAATTAAATGGTGCCGTAACCGGCAATAACAACGGATTGACGCTAGACTTTGATGGCTTGACCGCCATCGATGGTAGCGACTTTACGGGGCTAGGTGCGCTCACAGTCACAGGCGGTGATGGTGGAACGATTCAGCTGCAAGGCACCATCATTACTACGGGTGCGCAAAGCTATGGTGCTGCGGTCACGCTGTCTGATGACGCCTCACTTAATAGTACCGCCGATGCGAATATTACCTTTGACAGTACCGTTCAAACCGCGGCGGGGCAGGGGTATGACCTGAATGTAGAAAGCGGCGGTGTCGTTACATTTGATGGCGCCATTGGTACAAGCAGTGATCGTCTTGGTCAGTTAATGACGCGGGCGGGTGGCACCCTGCAGCTTAATGGCGGGGCGGTGTTCACAACAGGTACTCAAAACTTTGAGCATGCTGTTGTGCTTGGTGCAAACACCACACTTTCCAGCACAGAAGAGCAAGTAGTGTTCACCGCGGGTGCCAACTCCGATGCCGGCCAAAACCGCACCTTAGATATTCAGGGCAACTTTACGCTTTCCAGCGCTATCGGTGCGAATGATGAGCTAGCAAGCCTATCGGTGTCTGGCAGTAGCCTTTTGGGCGCCAATATTGTAACTGCCGGGGCACAAACGTACACCGGCTCTATTCAGTTAGACGACGATGTTGTTTTACGGGGTCAAGACCTGACCTTGGCGTCTGCTAATGGCATTCATGACCTCACACTCACCGACGCAGGTACCACCATTATTAATGGCGCGCTAGGGGATGATAATGGGGCGCTGAGTTCACTAACCGTCAATGGTAAAGGCGGCGTGATTGAAATTAATGGCGGCACCATTATGACTGCCGGAAGCCAAACCTTTAATCGTGCGGTTAGCTTGGGCGCAAATACCTCCCTCAGCGGCAATACAATTAGCTTAAACGGTACGGTGAATGGGGCCTTTGATCTCAGCATTAGTGACGAAGATGAAACGACAATTGCTGGGGTTGTGGGTGGCACTAGCGCACTGACTGATTTGGCGATTGATGCAAGATCGCCCATCGTTATCAACACCACCGGCATTACCACCACCGGCACGCAGCGTTATGGCAATTCAATCACCCTCGGTGCCGGGCTCACGCTGACAGGTTCAGAAATTGAGTTAATTGGTGGTGTTACTGGCGCCCATAGTCTGACATTCGATGGTGATGTGGTGATCGCTGAAAACCTTGCCATCAATACCAATCAGATCACCTTTGAGCAGGCGGTTGATTCCAGTCAAAACGCTGGCAATAGCGATGCACATAACCTAACGCTGACCGGGCCTGTTGCGATAACCGCGGGTGCGATCGGCGCAAACAACGCCTTCGGTGAGTTGACGGTTAATAACAAAATAACCGCCACCAATGCGCTGACCATTACGGCCAGCACCCTGTCATTGCAAGATGTAGAGAGTGCTGGCTCCCAGACCTTTAACGCCAACACCACATTGGCGGGCACTTATGAGATTACCGACACCACCGATGCCCCGGCATTTACGGTGGATGGCACGACAACGCTTGATGACAATGTCACGGTCACCAACGCCAATGGCTCCGTCAGCTTTAGGGACGCCGTAACTGACCCGGGCGCGCATTTTTTGAGTGTTACGGCCAGTACCATCAGCCTTAATGATGTGGCAACTGGTGGCAATCAAACCTACACGGGCGCAACCACAACCAACAGCACCTATACCAGCGCTGGCGGCGCCATCGAGTTTGATGGAACGCTTACGCTTAATGATGACTTAGTTGTGGATACGACCAACGCCGGTGGCACGACTGCTGGCGGCAACATCACCTTTACGGATGTTGTTGAGTCTTCCTCCTCAGATACCTTGCGCGACATCACCCTCACCGCGGGCACCGCTGGCGTGATCGACGCGCAAGGCGCGGTGGCTGCTGATACGCTCAATGTTCAGTCAGCCAGCACGGTCACGATGGATGAATCTGCTAATACAATTACTTCGGTAACTGCTGCAGATATCGGGGCCGGTGGCCTAACGCTGCGCAACGCTGATGCGCTGGTAATAGCCGCGGGTGGTATCACCTCGCAAGGCGAAATCGATATTCAAGTCACGGGCGGTAATCTGACCCTAAATGGTGATATAGAAACCACCGACGCAGGCAGCGATATTTTGCTGGCCACAGATGCCAACTTTATCAACAACGCGGGTGCAGATGCGCTCAGCCTGCATGCAGACTCGCGTTGGTTAATCTACTCAACCGATCCTGGCGAGGACACCCGAGGTGACCTTGAAGGCAACGCCAACTTCAAGCAATACAACACCTCTGTTGACGACGGTTTGGACGCGTTACATGGCGAAACAGACCAAAACGGCCTGATCTATACCATCGCCCCTGAGCTGACGATTCGTTTAGACAAAGACAAGTTGGTTGAGAAGGAATACGACCAAAATAAGGATGCTGACCCAGCAGAGGAAAACTTCAGTATCGCTGGCGCGATTGACGGTGATGACATTACGCTGGATATCAGCGGTATCACCGCCAACTTTGATGATAAAAATGCCGGCGAGGACAAGTTGGTGAGCGTATCTGGCTTGGATATTGATTCTGTCTCCAATGGCGATCTCGACGTGTTTGGCTATCAATTCACCAGTAATGACGCCAGCGGCAACGTGGGCACCATTACGCCAAAAGAGTTAATCGTCTCCGGCATCACACCGCTAAACAAAGTTTACGACGGCACCACAGCAGCGCAGTTCTCGGCCTCTGACAAGCCGAAGCTGGAGAGGTTAATTGAGGGTGATGATGTATCCATTGATGCCGCTACCGGCCAGTTCGCTCAGGCGGATGTGAAGCGCGATGCCAACGGCAACATTCTCAATGTGGACGTGACTGTGGATGCGCTGACGCTGCAGGGCGACGACGCCGGCAACTACACCTTTGGCGGGGTTGAGGGCAACCCGCAGTTCTCAGCACGCATCACACCGCGAGACCTAGCGTTGTCTGTGGTTGGTGCTAACAAACAGTATGACGCCACGACCGCGGCTACGGTTGACACCTGGCGCGCAGACATCGTAGACGGCGAAGGTCAGGTGAGTCGTGTGACCTCCAATGGCGGTAACACGCTGATTATTGACGGCAGTACGATCAACTTCCAAGACTTTGATGCCGAATTTGAAGATCCCAATGTGGGTCAGGCCAAGTTCATTGAAGTCTCTAACATCGTAATCGGCGGCGGTGGTGCCAATAATTACACCATCGTGGGTCAAACGGGCGGCTTTGCCAACATCACTCCGCGCGATCTAACAATACGAGCGCTGGATCAAACTAAACGCTTTGGTCCTACCGACCCTGAGTTTAGCTTTGTGCAGCAAGGCTTGTTGGCGGGCGATTCGCTGGATATCGACTTTGCAGTACCGCGCGGCCTAGAGGCATTTGCCGGAACGCATGTGATCGAGCCATTCGGCACCGTTAGCGCTAACTATGCAGTCACGTTTATAAATGGCACGTTAACGGTAGAAGACAGCACACGCCCGAGTGATCTGGCGCTGCCGTCATCCAGGGGGGGTACAGAAAACACTTTGGTTGAACCGCTTGAACCAGGATTTCAGTTCACGGTACCGATGTCTGTATCGCTCAACAACGGTCAAAGCCAAACGGCCCCGCTTGCAACGGGCAACCTTGAGTTAGTGAAATTATCAACACCGGTAACCTCTGGCGCAGGCACCGCCGCAGACTTTGAGGGAATTTCTGAGGAATCGGTTGAGCAAGCGGTAGCCCAAATTGCCACCACCGTTGGGCCATACCCTTACACACGGATCTTGATTATCGATGATGGCATTAGCGTAGAACCCGTTGATCTGCCAACTAGCCGGCCGCCTGAAATTGACTTACCGCCTGAAGCGAATGAGGATGATGATGATCAGGAAGGCGATGACCGCCTGGCGCTGCGCTAGCTCGTTGTAAAAAGATTCGCTACCGACCAAGCCTTAAGCGCACGCCTACTTCCAAGCCATAATCGGCGGCTTGGCCGGCGGCTAGCTCAAGCGCGGCGGTAATGGGGGCGTTAATGCCGTAGCCGGTGCCATTGGGTTGCATTACCTCGCGGCCAATAATCCTTCCACTGGCATCGATGTATAAAATATCGAGGGGTAAGGCCACATTGCGCATGTGCCAGGACACCACCTGCGGTTGATTAAAGGCAAACCAAATGGGGTGCTCGCGAATAATTGCGGCAGGCAGGTGTTGCATGCCCTGCGCGCGCTGCGATGCGGTTTGAGCAATCCGCACGGGTAGCGTGGCGCTGCTGCCGTCAGGCCTTTGAATTTGTACTTCGCCTACCGCCATGCTTTGCCACACATCAGGTGGTTCAACAGGCTCAGCCGTTAGCCATTGGTTAGCCAATAAAATACTGCCTGCCAAAAGCAGCCCACCCGCAATGCGAAAAATCCAGCGTTTCATCGACTTAGTTTGACATATTGTTCAAGAAAAACCTGCCCAATTCCGTTAGGCTTTGGGTTATGAGTTTATTACCGGCCTGGCTGCTGTTGTTATTTGCGATCTTCTCCGAGGTGGGAGCAACTACGGCGTTAAAAGTGTCTAATGGGTTTAGTCGCCCCGTGCCCAGTGTGATTGTGGTGGTGGGCTACTTATTTGCCTTTTGGATGTTCGCGCTGGTGTTAAAGCGGATGGATATTGGCATTGCGTATGCGCTGTGGTCTGGATTAGGCGTTGCGCTGGTTGCGCTGGTGGGTATTTTCTTTTTTGGCGAGTCGATGAACTGGATTAAGGCCGTTAGCATGGTGTTAGTGGTAGTGGGGCTGGTTGGATTAAACCTATCGAGCGGGCCGTAAATCTGCTACAATGGAATTGTTTTAAACTAGACTGGAAAACGTTAGGAGGAATCCATGGCATCTCCAGCAATTGATATTGGAATTGATACCGCCGCACGCCAAGAAATTGCCGCCGGGCTCAGCCGAGTATTGGCTGATAGCTACTCGGTGTATTTGAAAACGCATAACTTTCATTGGAATGTGACCGGCCCAATGTTTAACTCCCTGCATTTGATGTTTGAGGAGCATTACACCGAGCTTGCCACCGCGGTAGATGAAATTGCCGAGCGCATTCGGGCTTTGGGTGAGCCAGCTCCCGGCAGCTACAGCGCGTATCAGGCGCTCACCTCTGTGCCGGAAGAAGAAGGCCAACCAGAAGCGGTTGAGATGATTAAGCAGCTGGTTAGAGATCATGAAACGGTCTCCAGAACAGCGCGGGAAGTGTTTCCGCTGGCCGAAAAGGCCAACGATGAGCCAACGGCTGATTTGCTAACCCAGCGGATGCAGATTCATGAAAAAACCGCATGGATGCTGCGTAGCTTACTGGCGTAAGCAAACTTCAAAGGCAATACGCCCGTCATCAACGGTGGCACGAATGGTGCCACCGAGCAGTGACATCACTCGATGGCATAACGAAAGCCCTAGCCCAGAGCCGCCAATATGCTTGGAATGATGATGGCGGTAGTAGCGTGTAAATAAGCGCTCGGGGTTGGGGCTAGTGCCTGGCGTTAGCGGGTTGGTTATTGTGATGATAACGGCGTTTTGTTCGTCATCTTGGCTAATGTTGGCATGAATTTCAGCATGCTCTGGCGCGTAACGAAACGCGTTATCTAGCAGATTACTTAAAACCATTTGCAGCAGGCTGGCGTCGGTTTGCACCGTGGTAGCGGCAGATCCGGTTAGGGCCAATCGGTTGACGTGTGATTCATTACTTTGTGCGAGCGTTTCTATTAGTTTAAAGGGCGAAACGGTGGTTCGCTTTACCTCAATGACCTGCCCATCAATTTTTGTGCTCAAGTCACACCGCTCAATTACTTGGTCAATGGTATTGACCGCCCGTTGAATATTAACAAAGCGTTTATGCACCGGCTCTGTGAGCGTAGGCCACTGCGCCTCAAGCGAGCTTGCAGCAATGCCAATGGTGGTTAGCGGGTTTTTAATTTCGTGGGTCAGCATATCAAGCAGCATGCTCTTTTCTTGCTGGCTTTCTCGCTCTGATTGGAGCTGGGCCTCCTGCCTGGCCAGCGCTTGGGCGGCGGCAGCCAATTCTTGATCCGTGGCCCAGTTGCGTAGCAATACCACCGCCATGGCTAGCAGCGGAATCGCAATATCTAACACCCGAGTGATGAGGATGGGTAGCTCTGTGGTGGCGCTGTGCATAATCACCAAATACAGCGCTACCACCTGCAGGGCATCATAAATTAGCAGCGTACTGACCAGCCCGGCTTTAAAAACAGGGTTAATCGAGCGAGCTTTAATCGCACCAACCGTATGTAAGATTGGAATAAACAGAATAAGAAAAAGGGTTAGAAACCGGGCAACGACTAACGCATCGACGAAATACAACCCGGCAGTGATACCCGCAGCGGCGTAGCTAAAATAACAGCTGTACCGATACCAACGGCTAGGTAAATGCGGGGCAATTAGCCCCTGATAAAGCCAGCCCCATAGCGCCACGCGTATGGCCACTAGGCTAATAAACAGCATCATCGCGGTTTCGACCAGCGCAGGCGTAGGTAGCATTAAGGGAATGGCGCCACTGCCCAGCCCTACTTGCACCACAATGGCAATGGTAATCAAAAATAGCCGCAAAGTGATGGCGTCACGGCGCAGCAGCCAGCCAATCAGTGCTAGGCCAGCAAGCGTTAATAGCATGCCTAGGTGAAGGCTAATTCCAAGCTTATGGTCGGCTAACCCAACTGGAGACTGCATCAGCCGAGCAGCAAATGCGATTTGCGCAAACCCTGGGGCATCAAGCTGAATAAGATAGTCATTCGCACCGGGCAGCGCATTAACGATAAACTCATGCCCACCCAGCGTTTGGTGCAAATTTCTGCCTTGGTGAAGGGCACCGCCGGCACCGGCTAGCCTCGTCTGCCCGGCGCGATAGGTATAAACCTCAATACCAGCTAAATAAAAGGGCCGAATGCTTAGAACAATGCTGGTGGGTTGATTAAGCGGATTATCCAGCGTAATTCGTAGTGTTTGCTTGGCATTATCAAAGCGCTGACTGGTGTCTGCGGGGCGTGTGGAGAGTACGCACCGGTCAGCGTCGCCTGCCTGATTGATGTTGATGTCTGTTGGGCAATGATAAATTTGCGGCGTGAGCTCGGCCGCCCAAACCGGTGTATTGAGTAATACGGCAATAAAACCAAAGCCGATAAACATGATTAACCGCATAACGCGTTATGCTAGCGCATTACTAGGAGGAACACGGTATGAAACTTGAAACCAAGGCAATTCACAGCGGCTATTCGCCAGACCCCACCACTAAGGCGGTTGCTGTGCCCATTTACCAAACCACCTCGTATGCATTTGATGATACGCAGCATGGTGCCGATCTTTTCGATTTAAAGGTTGAGGGTAATATTTACTCGCGCATCATGAACCCAACCAATGCCGCGCTGGAGCAGCGCGTTGCCGATATGGAAGGCGGTATTGCGGGCTTAGCGCTGGCCTCAGGCATGGCGGCTATCACGTATGCCATTCAATGCATTACGCGCGTGGGCGATAACATCGTAACCACCAGCCAGCTCTACGGCGGCACCTACAATCTGTTTGCGCATGCCATGCCGAATATGGGTATTGAGGTGCGGTTTGCCAGCGCTGATGATCCCGCAGCCATGGAAGCGCTGATCGACGCAAAAACCAAAGCCGTTTATTGCGAAACGGTGGGTAACCCCAGTGGCAATGTGGTGGATATTGAAGCCTTGGCGGCCATGGCGCACCGCCATGGGGTGCCGCTGATCGTTGATAACACCGTGCCCACGCCGGTGCTTTGGCGGCCCATTGAGCATGGGGCAGATATTGTGGTGCATTCACTGACCAAGGCCATGGGTGGCCATGGCACAACGGTAGGGGGTGTGATTGTTGATTCAGGGCAATTCCCCTGGGCCGATCATGCCGATAAATACCCCATGCTAACCGAGCCTGATCCTTCTTATCACGGCGTGGTATATACCGATGCGCTGGGCCCGGCGGCGTTTATTGGCCGTTGTCGTGTGGCGCCATTGCGCAACATGGGTGCAGCACTTTCGCCAATGAATGCGTTTTTGCTGATGCAGGGTATAGAAACGGTGCCGCTGCGCATGGCACGTCATGGTGAAAACGCGCAGGCCGTTGCCGAGTATCTGAGTGGGCATGCGGGCGTGAATTGGGTCAACTATGCGGGATTGTCCAATAGCCCTTATTACCCGCTGGTGCAAAAGTACATGGGCGGTAATGCCGGGGGTATTTTGAGCTTTGGCATTACGGGGGGTGAAGTAGGCGGTGCGCATTTTATTGATGCCCTGCAGCTGATTACCCGCTTGGTGAATATTGGTGATGCCAAATCACTGGCCTGCCACCCGGCTACAACCACTCATCGGCAGCTGAATGACGAAGAGCTGGCAACCGCTGGGGTAAGTCGCGACATGGTGCGCATATCGGTGGGTATTGAGCATATTGACGATATTTTGGCAGACGTTGAGCAAGCATTAGCGGCAGCGCAAAAGGCAAGCTAAACTCGCAATGTCGGTTTTTGTCAGATAAAGTCAGTTTTATCAGATATTTATCGAAATTTGTCCGTTGATCCTGGTGCGTGAGTGGATATCCTAAAGAGGTATCTAACCGCGTAATCAGGAGGCTCAGCGGTCATGCTCACTCGGTTTGGTTTGGGGCTGATCGCCATGGTAATGGCAACCGCCGTCCCTACCACAATTTGGGCACAAACACGTCCGGCAGATGTTGATGCAGGGTCTATTCTTCGCCAAGAAGAGGCCCTGCAGCGACAAGAGCCGGCGCCGCTTGTTGCGCCAGAAGAGCAGGCCCCGTTGCCTGAGCTTACCGGTATTGGTGAGGTTACCGTTGAGGTAAAGCAAGTTGAGTTTAGCGGCGCTACCGAGTTAGCCGAGTCGGCCGCTTTAGAGGCGGTTGTAGAAGAGGCCATTGGGCGTGAGCTTGATTTTGCCGGCCTTCAGGCCTTGGCCGAACGGGTTACACGGTATCTGAAAGAAGAAGGCTGGGTACTGGCCCGCGCCTTTTTGCCAGAGCAAGATGTGACCGATGGCGTAATCACCATCGAGATTATTCCTGGCCGGTTAGACATTCAGGGCCGCGCCTTTCGAATTGAGCAGATTGGTGATCGCCCGTTAAGGATCGATCCAGAGCGCCTAGGCGCCATTCTGACCGCCCTAATTCCGGCTGGTGAACCTATCCGTCAGGCAGATTTAGACCGGGCGATTCTGCTCATTAATGATCTGCCCGGCATTGAAGCGCTGGCGCGGTTAGAGGCGGGTGAGGCTGAGGGCAGCTCGCACATTCTTTTGAGCGTTCGTGAAGGCCCATTGTTTGCCAGTGGGTTAAATGTCAGTAACTTTGGCAGCCGCAGCACGGGGCGTGAGCGGGCCGGGTTTACTGGCAACTTGAATAATCCTCTAGGAATCGGTGATCAAGCTACGCTGGCCCTTACTGCGGCTGAGGGGCTGAGTCTTGGGCAGCTGAATTACAAATATCCTTTGGGCCCGAGTGGTTTGGCAGCCGACCTATCGCTGTCGCACATGGAATATGACGTCATTAATAGCGATAGCACGAGCAAGCTCGACGGCAGTTCTACCACCACGGGCATCGGTCTTTCATACCCGCTGGTGCGCTCTCAACAAACCAACGTCAACCTTGGGGTGGATTGGACGCGAGACGACCTTGAAGACCGCATTGACAGCGTGGCCTATAGCGATAAGCAGGTCAGCTACTTTGGCACCAGCATTAGTGCCGATCATACCGATCGGTTCTTTGGCCCAGCCGGTCGAACCAATGCCTCGCTGATGCCGTTTTGGGGCAGTGTAGATTTGCCTGCCTTAGTAAATAATCAGGCGCAAAGTGATGAGCTAGGCACCGAGGGCAGCTTTAGTAAGGTGGAATATAGCTTGTCTCGGCTGCAGTCTTTAGGTGAGCGCCCGGTCACGCTTTACACCGAGCTGCGTGGGCAGTGGGCCCAAGATAATCTCGACTCCTCTCAGCGCTTTCAGCCTGGCGGCTCTAGCGGCGTGCGTGCCTATCCTGGGGGTGAAGCCTCGGCTGATGAGGGGCATCTGCTCAGAGCTGAGCTGCGCTATCAATTACCCGAAGACTTTATCGACCTAGGCTCGGTGCGGCTGTCTGCCTTTTATGACACAGCCTGGGTGCGCATTAACGACACAATGCCCGAGGGTTTTGAGCTTGATACCGCCACCGGCAAAAACACCTACCGAATTGATGGGGCAGGTGTTGGCCTTCGGCTAACCCGGGGCGATTGGCTAACCATTAGCCTAACGCTGGCAGCCACCATTGGCGATAACCCAGGTCGCGATATTAACGGCAACAACAGCGACGGGCACTCAGACGAGCAGCGCGCCTGGTTGCAAGCTGTAGTGAGGTTATAGAGATTATGCCGATAACCGCTCTCCATAAAGCCGCACGCATTGCGATGGTATCGGGTACCGTTGCCGCCGTGGGTTTTGCCAGTCAGTGGACTAAGGCGGCGCCTGCGCCAGAAACGCTGCCGGGCGGAGAGCGGGTAACAGCGGGTAATGCCACGATTCAGCGCAATGGTCAGGTCATGACCATTACGCAGGGCAGCGATCGGCTAATTACCGAGTGGCAAGATTTCTCTATTGGGCGCGATGCGCATGTTGAATTTGTGCAGCCCGGTGTTGATAGTGCGGCGTTAAACCGAGTTGTGGGTGGGCGTCCGAGCCAGATCTTTGGTTCGCTAAGCGCCAATGGCCAAGTGGCCTTAATTAACCAGGCAGGCATTCATTTTGCGAGCGGTAGCCGGGTTGATGCTAGCAGCTTAGTTGCCTCTACACTTGATATTGCTGATGCCGATTTCCTTGCTAATCGTATGCGCTTTGCCGGCGGCTCTGGGGCGGGCATTGTTGCTGAGGGTGAAATTAACATCGCCGAAGGCGGTTATTTGGCGCTGGTGGCTCCCACCATAGAACATCGAGGCACTATTGAGGCCCCTAGCGGCAGCGTAGCAATGGCGGCTGCTGAAGCGGTTGAACTAACGCTGGGCGATACCGGCCTCGTCAGCTTTAAGGTCGATAAAGGCGCGCTAGATGCAGCCATCGATAATGGGGGTGTGATTCAAGTGGCCGATGGCGCGGTGGTAATGACCGCGCAGGGTATGGATGAACTTACCCGCGGCGTAGTTAACCACACCGGCGCAATCGAGGCCTCTGGCTTAAGCGCTGAGGGCGGGCGGATTGTTCTGAAATCTGACGGCCAGCTGAATATTGATGGCACATTAAATGTGGCTAGCCAAAGCGGCAAAGGCGGGCTAATTACTGCCGAGGCCGATCATATTAAGCTGGGTAGCAATACTCATGTAGATGCCACGGGCGCCACGGGCGGTGGTGATGTACTGATTGGTGGTGATTGGCAGGGCGGTGATCATGACGAGTACCGTGTGTTTGATGACCCCGATGCCCTGCACGAAGCCATCACCCTTGATATGGCGGCGGGCGCAAAAATTGATGCCAGCGCCACTGGCAGTGGCGATGGCGGCACCCTTGTGCTGTGGAGCGATATTGATAACTCCGCATCGGTAACCAATGTGCGAGGCACGCTACTGGCCCGCGGCGGGCCATCAGGCGGCGATGGCGGCTTAATTGAAACCTCTGGACATAAGCTCATTACCGAAGGCGCGGTGGTGAGAGCCAATGCACCGCAGGGTGAAGCAGGCTTGTGGCTGCTTGACCCTGAGTTCTCTTTAATCACGCAAAGCGTGGCAGATGGCTTTGCCGATACGCTCAACACCGGCACAAACGTAACCAACTTGGTTGCGGGCGATATGGTGTGGGGTGGTGGCGTGGTGCTAACCAAATCAGAGGGGGGTGATGCCACCCTCACGCTTCGCACCACGGGCTCGGGCGATATTACCTTCCAATCTGGCGCTAAAATTGAAAGCACCTCGGGTGCGCTTAATGTGGTGCTGGATGCTGATGGTCGCATCGACATTGCCTCGGGTGTGAGCTTTATTACCAACGGCGGGTTTACAAGCTTTCGTGCAGCCGGCAATGGAGCCGATGACAGCGATGACAGTGATGACGGCGGTGACACGGAAGCGGTGAGTGATGAGACGCAGGAGAGTGAGGAGGAAACTTCTGAGGCCGAAAGTGCTGATAGTGACTCGGAGGAGGGTTCAGCAGACTCGGCGGATGACAGCAGCGACAGCAATGACAGCGATAACAGTGAAGGCACGGTAACAACTGCCGACTCTTCGGAAGAAAACACGGCTGAGGCGGATTCATCAGCAGATGAGCCTGAGCCGGAACCTGAGCCTGAACCTGAGCCTGAACCCGCTAGCAAGCCGAGCGCCCCGGCCGACAACGGAGACGACCGGCCGCTGATCAATATCGCCTCCTCAGTTAGCATCGACACCAGCGTGGGCTCGCAGGCAGCATCAGGCTCCGTAGAGATGATTACCGAGTCGCGACCATCCGCCAAGGCAGATGACGCGGCACAGACCGATGCCGCTGCCCTGCCAGACCTAGAGCAATTCGTGATGATGCGCCCAGACATCCGCCTAGCCGGCGAGGTGGATGTTAGCTCCGATACCCTCGGCGGTGAGGTGTCGTTGCGCGCAAACAGCATTCAGCTGGCTGGCCATATTGATGTTTCCTCGTCTGACGGCAAGGGCGGCCGGGTTAAAATCGAAGGCGACAACATTGAGCTTGAGTCTACCGCCGAGGTAGACGCCACCGGCGCCACAGGCGGTGGTGAGGTGCTGGTGGGCGGTGACTGGCAGGGTGGTGCCAATGAAGAGCGTCGCGTGCTGGATAGCCCCAATGCTATGACCGAGGCCACCACGGTTACCATGCAGTCTGGCGCTACTATTAATGCCAGTGCCACCGATAAGGGTGACGGCGGCACGGTGGTGCTCTGGTCAGCCGTCTCCAACCCTGATTCCATTACCGCCGTGCACGGCACGATCTACGCCAAGGGCGGCCTCAACGGCGGTGATGGTGGGCAGATCGAAACCTCCGGCGCCACACTAAACACCGATGGCGTACGAGGCTCGGCAGCCTCTAGGGGCGGCGAGGCCGGCGAGTGGTTGTTTGACCCCTACGACTTCACCATTGATGCGGCGGCAGCCACCGATATCGTCACCTTGCTGGAGGGTGGCACCGACGTCACGCTGGACACCAATTCAGATCAGAGCCAGGCAGGGCTGGGGCTGACGGGCGAGTCTGGCAGCGGAGATATCACGGTGGCCTCCGCCATTGTGATGGCGGGTGACGAGCCTGAGGCCGAGCCTGAGGCCGAGCCTGAGCCCCCGGTTACCCCCGGTAACCTCACGCTGGATGCCGATGGCGATATTCTGATCAACGCCAATATTGATATTGCCGGGGCGCTGACGCTGACCAGCCAGGGTGACATCACCATCGATGCGGCGCTCACCGGTCAGGGCGATGGCAAAGCCTTTACCCTTAACAGCGCCAGTGGCGCGGTGGGCATTAACGCCGATATCAGCACGCAGGGCACGCTCACCGTCGATACCGGCACCAGTCAAAACATCAGCGTGGCAGCGGATATCACCACCGCTGACACACAGACCTACAACGCCACTGTCAACCTCGATCGCGCTAAGCGCAGCTTGACCTCCACCGCCGGCGATATCGTGATCAGCGGTGATCTGACCGCGCCGCTGCCTTATCTCACGGGTGAGTGGTTTGCCGGCGTTTTCAATCAAGCTACCAACGAAAACTGGCTAATCCCGGAGGCCGTTGATGAAGTACAGGTTTGGTTGATTGGTGGTGGGGGTAGTGGTGCCACGATCAATAATGACCGCTCGACGAGTGGTGGTGGCGGTGGTGCCGGTGGGTTGGCCTATAAAGTATTCGATGTAACGGCTGGTGGGGCGATTGCACTGTCCATTGCCGAAATCGCTAACCGCCCTCAAGGGCCCGGCACCGGCACAGACGGCGGTGATACCACAGCCACTTATGATGGCCATGTGGTGATTGCCGAAGGCGGGCGAGGCGGTTTTTATAATTCAAGTAGCTGGGTTCCCGGTGGCGGCGCCTCTGGTGCTGATGATTTTGTTGAAGGCGGCGATGGTGGTCGGGCTTGGAGCTACTATGCCGGTGGGGGCGGCGGCGCTGTCGGTGGCAACCGTGGTTTTATGGGCGGCTGGACAGGCACGGGTGGCCAGGGCGCCGATAGCAAAGACATGCTTGGCTTGGAGAGCGCGCTAACCAATGCCGGTTTCTATGCCAACGGCAACAATAGTACTTGGCAGATCGGTGATGGGTCGGGTGGCCAGGGTTCGTCACAAACCAATGGTTACGGCCACGGCGAATTCGCGCAAGGCTTTGGTGGCGGCGGCGGCGGTGCCAATGGGTATGGCGGCTATGGTGGACGTGGCCGCTTCGGTGGCGGCGGTGGCGGTGGCAGCGGTGGTGTTACGCAGCCCCAGCTCGGTGGTATCGGTGGTGAAGGCGTCATTGTTCTCAACTATGAGGTCTCTGGCGGTGCTGCGGTTCTGAACGCCGCCGCTGGCGATGTCACCATCGGCGGTGACGTTACCGTTGACGAGATCACAGTCAATAACAGCGGTTCGGGTTCAGAGATCACCGGTGATGTTAGCCTTGCCGGCGGCTTGACGAAGCAGGGCGACGGGACCTTGAGCCTTGATGCCATTGGGGCGGCTGGTGCACGCAGTGCTGTGGACGCCGTTCACGTCGAGGCCGGCACCCTTAAGATCGGCGCAACCAACAACGATGGTGCGATCGCCAGCGAGTCCATCACGGTTGATGCCGGGGCGACGCTGGAATTGCATCGTGACAATCAGACAGCCGGTACAGACTACGAGGTCACTGCAAACATCGCCGGCGGCGGTGATTTCATTAAATACGGTGATGAGGCGATTACCCTTAGCGGTGCCATCACGCACACCGGCACGATGACCCTCGATGATGGATCACTGACGATCCTGCAGGACAGCGGCACGGTTACCACCGGCGATTTCCAGGGCACCGGCATGCTCACCATTGAGTCCAAAGCCGACAGCTTTGATTCGCAATTCATCCTCGAGGCCGGTAAGTACGACACCCTCTCGGCACTGACGATTGGCAAGGCCAGCAACACCGCCAAGGTCAATATCAGCAATGATCTTAACCTTAGCGGGTCGCTCACCATTCATGGTGGGGTATCGCTGGCGGCCAATATCACCACGGGCGACACGCAGACCTACTACGACGATGTCAGCGTCGGCGGCGTGGACGCCAGCTTTACTGCCAACAGCGGTGATGTGGTTTTCAAGGGTGACTTGACCGCGCCGGTGGATACCAAAGACTACGCCGAATTCTTTGCCGGCAGTAATGCAACGTCAGGAACAAGCGGCAGCTGGGTGATCCCCGCCGGAGTGGATGAAGTCAAGGCCTGGGCCATCGGCGGCGGTGGTTCAGGCGGGGGGGCGTCTAATGGTAATGGCGGCGCTGGCGGTGGTGCTGGAGGCGTTACGTATATTACTTTCGATACCGACGGAGGGACGATTGATTACGTTGCAGGTGCGGGCGCGCATGCTGTTTATGGCGGACGAACGGGTAACGATGGCAAAGACTCCACGGTTACTTACGCTGAAGTGACCATTATTGCAGAAGGCGGAAAAGGTGGCGGTCACAACACCTTTGATGGCGGCGCAGGTGGCAGCGGGCAGGGCGGCACCACAGTTGATGGTGGCAGCGGCAATGCCGCTGGTGATTGGCGTCCAGGAGGCGGTGGTGGCGCAATTGGCGGCGTCGACGCTCAAGAGAGAACCAATAGTTCGGGAGATTCGGGCGCGGCCAGCCAGGACGTCAGTGGCCTGAAAGCGGCTCTGGAACTAGCGGATAGCGATCTACCTGCGGTAGGTACTGGTGGTGGCGCCTCTGGTTTATACTATAGCTACTACAAAGACGGTGGTAACGCCACTGGTTTTGGTAGTGGTGGTGGTGGTGCAGGTCAGGGTAGTGGCTCTAACCCAGACGGTAACGGCGGCCGCGGCGCCTATGGTGGTGGCGGTGGTGGCGCGTCTTCTAACAGCCGAGCTATGACTAGCGGTGCCGGCGGCCGCGGCTCGGTTGTGCTGCAGTACGAGATCACGGCGCAAGGCGTGTCGATCAACGCCCCCAGCGGTAATGTGCAGGTCGACGGTGATCTCAGCGCCCGCGATGTCACGATTGAGGCCGACGGTAACAGCTCTCAGGTCACCGGTAGGGTCGATCTCTCAGACAGCGGCAGCGGCCTGACCAAGCAAGGCGGCGGCACGCTCAAGCTCACTGGCGACAACAGCTTCAGCGCAGATACGAACATCAACGCCGGCACGCTGCAGATCGGTGACGGCGGCACCACGGGTGCGCTTGGCAGCGACAGCATTAAGATTGGTGATGAGGCGACGCTTGATATCCGCCGCTCGGATAGCTACACGCTGTCCGGGGATATCACCGATGCGGCGGGCACGCCGAGCACGGGTGGCCAAGTGGTCATCGACTCCACTGGCGCTGATATCACGCTTTCTGGCGATAGTGACTACAGCGGCGGCACCACGGTTACGGCCGGCGTGCTCAAAGCCGGCAGCAACAATGGACTGGGCACCGGGCTGGTCACCGTTGAAGACGGCGCCGAGCTCGATTTGAACGGCAAGACGCTGGGTAACAACCTCTCGCTGTCGGGCTCAGGGGTGAACGGCGGTGCGCTTAACCACACCGGCAGTGGGACGGCGGAGGTGACCGGAGACGTCACGATTGTGGCGCCCACGACATCCGAAAAGACCATCATCAAGAGCGTGGGTGATCTTCTGTTATCAGGTGGTTTCACCGCCCCAAGCGGTGGCGATGACCTCACGCTGACGTTCGACAATGACGGGGACGTCACCCTCAGTGACGATCTCGCGCTGGCTCAAAACACCACGATTGAGAGCAGCACGGGCGACCTGATCCTGGCGGGGGATCTCTCCGAGGCGGACAATGCAACGGCTGAGCTGACCATTGATAACAGCGGTGGTGTTGACCTGGCCGGGGATGTGAATGCCCTCGAAGCCCTCACCATCAAGGGCGTGGCCACCATCATTGGTGATGTCACCACCGAGGGTGATCAGACTTACCAGAAAGCCGTTACGCTGGGTGATCGGGATGTCACCTTTACCGCCAACACCGGCAATATCGTCTTCAACGATAACCTGACTGCGCTGCGCGCGCGGGATGCAGCGCAATTTTTTGACACTCTGGGTGCGAGCACCTGGACGACGCCTGATGGCGTTGACGAGGTCAAGATCTGGGCCGTGGGCGCTGGTGGTGCCGGCGGCAGCGTGGGCCAGGAACGTTACACCATGGGTGGTGGCGGCGCCGCCGGTGGTGTGGTTTACAAGACCTATACCAGCCTTTCGGCAGCTCAGTTTGACTTCGTCATTGGCGCAGGCGGTGTGCCAAGCCAGGGCGCGAATGACGGCGGTGATGGCGAAGACACCACTGTAACGCTCGATAGTGACACCATGACCGCGTTTGGTGGCCCGGGCGGGTTGTTCAACACTAATCAAACTCTGGTCGGCGGTGGCTATGACGGTGGTGACGGCGGCGACACCGGTGGCCGTGCCAACAATTGGAGCGGCGACTACGGCGGCTACGGCGGCAGCGCGATTGGTGGTAACGCCGGCGGTTGGGGTGGCAGTTCCGGCGGTCACGGCGCCACCAGCCGAGATGTGGATGGGCTTTTTGCTGCCCTGGATCTCCTGCCGGGTGGCAATCTAAACCGCGGCGCCGGGTATGGCGGTGGCAGCCGCAGCACGTCTTACAATTATTCTGACGGTATGAACGCCACCGGCTTTGGCAGTGGCGGTGGTGGTGCCAGTGCCTATGGTGGCAGCGGTGGCGATGGCTACTACGGCGGCGGTGGCGGTGGTGCGTCTGCCCACTCGGCCAGCGATCATGTCGGGGGTGCCGGCGGTCAGGGCGCGGTTGTGGTTCGCTACACCGCGCCGGGCCGAAGTGTGGCCATCAACGCGGCAGGCGGTGCCGTGCAGGTTAACGGGGATATCTCCGCTAAAGACGTCACCATTAGTACTGCCAATGACGGCGGTCTGACCGATGGATCGGTGGTCACCGGTGACATTGATCTTAGCGATGATAGCGGCGCCAACGGCCTGACCAAGCAGGGCGCGGGCACGCTCAAGCTGACGGCCGACAACACTTTCACCGCCGATACCCATGTTGAGGCCGGCACACTGCAAATTGGTGATGGCGGCACCACCGGTGCAATCAACAGCGATAATATCGATATCGGTGACAGCGCCACGCTGGCGATCAACCGCAGCGACGATTATGACCTGGACAGCGTGATTCAGGATGCCAGTGCCGGCCAGTCCACTGGCGGTTCTGTGGTTATCGATTCCGATGGCGCGAACATTACGCTCTCTGGGGTGAACACCTACACCGGCGGCACCACGCTTGAGGCCGGTCGCCTGAAAGCCGGCGATGACAGTGCGTTTGGTAGCGGGTTGATCACCGTTGAAACCGGCGCTGAGCTGGATCTTAATGGCTTCACAGTAGGGAATGACCTCAACCTCTCTGGCCGCGGTGTTGACACCGATGACGATGGCACCGGCGATGGCGGCGCGCTCACGCACAGCGGCAGCGAGACCGCCACGCTCACCGGCGATATCACCATCGCTGATCCGGATACCGTTATCGAAAGTCAGGGTGACCTGGTGCTGGATGGCAACCTGACACCCCCAACGGGCGTTAGCGACCTCACGCTGGAATTTGCCATCGGCTCGAATGACAGCGTGACGCTCAACAGCGCCCTCGAGCTGACGGTGCCCACCACCATTATCAGTGGTGACGGGGATCTTATTCTCACCGGTACGATTGATGAGGCGAGCAGTGGCGTTGATGCCGCTGGCACGGCGCTGACCTTCCAGCACACCGGCGACCTGCAGTTGCTGGGTGACATCGGCGCCACCCGCGCCATCGACAGCCTCACGGCCGGTGGTGAATACGACGACAGTGATCAGCTGGTCACCGCGGCTGGCGATCTCTATGTCGGTGCTCTCAGCGGCATGACCCTCCGCACCGATGGCGACCAGCATTACAAAGCGGATGTGGCCACCCTCGGTGATGTGGCGTTTGAGACCACATCAGGCAATGGTGGCAATATCACGTTCGATGGCAATCTGTACGGCCGGCTGACGGCACCGCAGGCAGAGATCTTTGTTGCCGGCGGTGAGAGCGATGATTGGGTCATCCCAACCGGAGTTACAGAAGTCGAAGCCTGGGCCATTGGTGGTGGTGGTGGCGGCGGCGGTGGTGGTCCCACCAACGGGGGCGCTGGCTCAGGCGGCGGTGCCGGCGGAATGGCGTACCGGGATTACACCATCGCCAACGATGAAACAACCATTGCCTATTCTGTTGCAAGGGGCGGATCCGGCTCCACATACAATGCCAGTAACGGTGGCACGACGACCATCGAATTTTCTGACGGTGATATGAAAGCCCTTGGCGGTACCGGAGGTCGGCCGAATGGTTACTTCACAGCGGGTGGTGGCTTTAGCGGTACGGCTGACCACGGTATAGAAGGCGGCGAGGGCGGTCGGTCGTCTAGTCATTGGGGTGGCGGCGGTGGCGGCGGCATCGGCGACCGGAATGGCGGATATAGCGCCAGCTGGGGCGGCGAAGGCGCGAACAGTATTGCAGACTTCCATGGCTTAGCCGCCGCTCTGGAACGCGCGGGTGAGACGGATGAGCTGGGCAAGCAGGAGACGCCGGCTTCCACCAACAGCAGCAACCGCCGTTCTCACGGCGGGTCGGCCACAAGCTATAAGGTTTTTGGCGGCGGCGGCGGTGGTGCTGGCTACCTCGGCGGCGATGGGGGGCGCGGTAACCATGGCGGCGGCGGTGGTGGCGGAGCCAGCGAGGAGTTTTATTGGTACGGTAGTTGGCGGGTTGATCAGGGCTATGGCCGCAATGGCGGCGATGGCGTTGTCGTCTTTCAGTACGAACTGGCAGGCGATGCGGTGGCGGTTACCGCCGATGGCGCGGTCAATGTCAGCGGTGAGGTAACGGGTGATTCGGTAACGATCGGGGCCGAGCAGGATTCCGTGGTCAACGCCGTGACGGTGCATGAAGACTCGGCCGTAGTCGGCGGTGGCTTTACCAAGCAGGGCAGCGGCAAGCTCACCATCGAGACCGATCTGGCGCACCAGACGAATGGAGACGCGGACAACGAGGTCTCCACCACGCAGATCGATGCCGGCACGCTGCAGATTGGCACCGGCGTTGATGCGGGTAGCATTGCCAGTGACAAGATCACCATCGCCAGTGGTGCCACCCTGCGCACGGAGCGTACCGGTGAATTCACCATCAGCGGCGATATAGATGGCGCTGGTGATTTGATCAAGGCAGGCGGCAGCACGCTCACGCTCAGCGGTAGCAGCACCTACACTGGAGACACCACCGTTAGCGCTGGCATCCTCAAAGCCGGCAGCGACATGACCACGGATGGGTCGAACACCCTCACTGGCGGTGCCTTTGGCACAGGCCTGATCACCGTCAGCGATGGCGCGGAGCTTGATCTTAACGGCTACTCCATTGGCAACGATCTGGATCTGACCGGTATCGGTGTGAACGGCGGCGCCCTGAACCACACCGGCAGTGACAAAGCTACCATTCGCGGTGATGTCACGCTCTCCGGCGAAGGCACGGTTATTAAGAGTCTGGGCGACATGGAGCTGACCGGTGCGTTCAACATGCCCACGGCTTCGGGCGATACGCTCACCCTGACATTTGATAATTCCGGCGACATCACCATTGCCGATACCCTGTCGCTGACCAAAAACACCGTCATCCAGACGGCGACCACCGAGTCGGGCGACGACACCGGGGCCCTGATCCTCAGCGGCAATGTTTCCTCGGCGAGCACGCTGCGTTCGCTGACCATCGACAACCTGGGCGAGGTCAAACTGCTGGGCGGTGTGGGCTCACAGGATGATGGTACCGATGGCCTGAACGCCGTCAGCGAGTTGACGGTGTTGGGCGCGGCCACGGTGGGTGGCCATGTCACCAGTGAAGGCGATAGCACCTTTGGCGCCGCCCACGCCTCAGGCGTCGATTTTGTCAACTACAAAGGCAACAGCGCAGACGACTACGGCAAAGACGTCACCACGCAGTCGCAGGATGTCACCTTCCTCTCGAACACCGGCGATGTCACCTTCCACGGTTCGGTGAAAGCGCCGTTGACGACAATGACCGGTGCATTTTTTGAGGGTGATTACAATTTCACTGACACCAGCGCCACCTTCGCAATCCCCGAAGGTATTGAGGATTTGCACGTTTGGGTGATTGGCGCGGGTGGTGGCGGTGCCACGATTCGCAATAGCAGTAACGTCACCGGTGGTGGCGGCGGCGCCGGTGGGGTCACCTATAAACAGTTTGATACCACCAATGGCGGTGTGCTCGAGTTTGATTTGGGCAGAAACGGCCGCTATGGCAATAACAACGCAAATGGCCAGGATGGCGGTGATGCGAAGGCAACCTACAACGATGACACGCAAGACATCGTCATCATCGCCCACGGTGGAAAAGGCGGAAAATACGAAAACACGGACTGGGTAGACGGTGGCGGCGGTTCGGGCGGTGAAACCGTCGAGGGCGGCCGTGGCAGTGGCAGTTCTAGCCACGGCGGTGGCGCTGGCGGCGCGATTGGCGATGTGGATGCCGGTGTCGAGGGTACGGGCAGTTGGCATTTTGGCGGCGATGGCGGTGTGGCCGCCGATGTTCTTTTGGGCGGCCGCAGCCTTAAAGCCGCGCTTGAGTTCGCTGGCTTCAATGGTAGTTATGGTGACCCAGACGAAGGCAAGGGTAACCGCACAACCTATAATTACGGCAATGGCCATGGTGATACGGCAAGCACGTTTGGTAATGGTGGCGGCGGTGCGGCTTATTGGGGCGGCTTTGGCGGCAGTGCCCTGTGGGGCGGCGGTGGTGGCGCAGCCACTGGCTGGTATAACACTCATACCGAGTTCGGCGGCCGCGGCGGTCGAAGCGCCGCTGTAGTTAACTACGAGATTGCCGGTCACGCCCTCAACATCGAGGCGCCCAGCGGCGTTGTGGATATCGCCGGTGAGGCGGCCGGTGACTCGGTCACCATCGATACTGGCGATACCGCTAATGACTCGCGCATTGGCGGTGATGTCACGGTGCATGAAGACCCCACCAAGGGCATCTTCACCAAGGAGGGTGCGGGTGCGCTGATCCTCGAAGGCGATCTTGCGCATGAGACGCCGGATGATCCAGATAGCTTTACCTCCCAGACCAATATCGATGCCGGCACGCTGCAGATCGGCAATGGCGGCTCGAGTGGCTCGATTAGCAGTGAGCTGATCAACCTGGGCGACAGCGCAACGCTTGCCATTAGCCGTGATGATGCCTACACGCTTGAAGGCCAGATCACCGATGCCGGCTCGGTCACGACACCCGGATCGGTGAAAATCGACTCAGCCGGCGGCACCATTACCTTCTCAGGCGATAACGACTACACGGGCAGTACCACGGTCGCGGCCGGCGTGCTCAAAGCCGGCATCAGCAGCACGCTGGATAACTCGGACGTGCTCCAGAGTGGCGCCTTTGGTACCGGCCTTGTCACCGTAGAGGACGGTGCCGAGCTTGATCTCAACGGATTTAGCGTGGGCAATGATCTGAGCCTTGCCGGCAGCGGTGTGAATGGCGGTGCCCTCAGCCACAGTGGAACTAGTGCCGCGACCGTCACAGGCGATGTCACCATTGCTGGCGCCAGCACCATCATAAAGAGCAACGGTGATCTGACCCTGGAGGGGGCATTCAACCCCCCAAGTGGCGGCAGCAGCCTCACGCTAACCTTTGATAATGCCGGCGATGTAACGCTGAAAGACAACCTGCAGCTGTCGGTGGACACCACCATCGTCAGCAGCAAAGTGGGCGATACGGCAAACACCGGTGATCTGATCCTTGAGGGCACAATTTCTGAGGCGGCAAGTGCCAGCGGCTCGGCATTGACGATCGATAATGCCGGCACCGTGCAACTGCTGGGCGGCATTGGCTCTCAGGCCAACGGTGATGGCCTCATGGCCATCGATGCGCTCACCGTCAATGGCGCGGCCACGGTGGCCGCCGACATCACCACGGATGGCGCGCAGACCTACGGCGTGACCAATAACGGGGATGTCAACATCGCCGCTGGATCGGGCGCGGTCTTCACTGCGAGTAGCGGTGACGTCATCTTCAACGGTGGGCTTACGGCTCCGCTTTCCGCAAATACCGCCGAGCTCTTTACGTCTGCTGGAAGCTCGGGAAGCTGGTCTATCCCGGTGGGCCTGACCTCACTTGAGCTTTGGGCCATTGGTGGTGGTGGTGCAGGCGGCAGTGTATCCGGAAGCGACGGCACCGCAGCGGGTGGCGGTGGTGCTGGCGGCGTTGTGTACAACGACTGGGATGTCAGCGCCGGCGGGACGATCACGTTTTATATCGGGAAAGGCGGCTATACCTATAGTGGCGCCCGTAACGGTTTTGGCGGTCAGGTCACCGCGGTTGAGTATGACCCTGCGACCACGATTAAAGCCTACGGCGGTACAGGTGGGCTTCATAACAACAGCACAAACAGCGCTGGCGGTAGCGGCACGGGCGGCACCGTCATCCAGGGCGGCTCCGGGCAGGGCTCTGCTGGCGATGATGGTGGTGGTGGTGGTGGCGCCATCGGTGGCACTGCAGCAAATGACAACATCAACTCCTATGGTGGCGATGGCGCGGTCGGTAATCTTGACGAGTCGGTAATCGTCAACCTGAATGCGGCCATTGAACTGGCCAACCCGAGTCTCGCGACAATCGGCGAAGGCGCTGGGCAGGGCTCCAACAGCTCAAGCGGCAACCGTAGCCACGGAAGCAACGCAACCGGGTTTGGCAGCGGTGGCGGTGGCGGCAGCTGGTACGGCGGCAATGGCGGTGACGGGCGCTTTGGCGGCGGTGGCGGCGGCGCTGGCGGCTACACACAGTCAATGTCGGGCGGTGATGGCGGCGGTGGCGCTTTAGTCTTGCAGTACGCCATTGCCGGTGGAGATGTCACGGTCAATGCCGCCGGCGGTAATGTTGAGATTGGCGGCGACACTGCCGGCGATACGGTTGATATCACTGCAACTGGCAACGTCACCATCGACGGCGATGTCGAGGCGAGTACCGCCGATATTGACACCGGCGGCAGCAATGGCGTTATCAGCGGTGCCATCGATGTGGACACCGATTTCATTAAAGACGGCGCGGGCACGCTCAAGCTGGCTGGGGATAGCAGCTATACCGCCGACACCACCATTAAGGACGGCGTGCTGCAGATTGGTAATGCAGGCACCAGTGGCTCTTTGGATACCGACACGCTGATCACGGTGGAAAGCGGCGCGACCCTGGCCACCAACCGCACGGATACCTTTACCGTTGACAGCAAGATTGTTGGCGATGGCGATGTCGAGAAGCGCGGCACAGGCACCCTCACCCTCGCTGGTGACAACACCTATACCGGCGGCACGACCGTTAAACAAGGCACGCTCAAGGCCGGTATCGACAACACCATGGACTCAGACGGCACGACGATTCTCAGCGGTGCCTTTGGCACCGGGACGGTCGCAGTTGATCCGGCGGTGGGCAGCAATGGAGACCTGACTGGGATCGGTGCCGAGCTCAACCTCAACGGCTTTACCGTCGAGAACGATCTAGAGCTGACGGGTAAAGGCGTGGACACCGATAGTGATGGCATCGGCGATGGCGGCGCGCTCACCCACAGCGGCAGCAGCACGGCCAATATCAACGGCGAGATCACACTCACCGATGCCGATACCGTCATCGCCAGTGAAGGCGACATGGTCATTAACGGCAACCTGGTTTCGCAGGGCAGCGGTGATCTCAAGCTCACGTTTGATCTGGGCAACGACAGCAGCATCAAGCTCAACAGCGATCTGACGCTGACGGTGCCCACAGAGATTGCGACCATCGGCAGCAACAGTGGCGAGATGATCATCACCGGCACGATTAATGAAGCCAGCGGCCTGGCAGCCGATGCTGAGACTGATCTCACCTTCAATAACCAGGGGCCGCTGCGGCTTGAGGGCAGCATTGGCGACACCTTGCCCATCGATTCCCTCACGGCCGAAGGTCTGCTCACGCTCGGCGGTAGCGGCTCCACCGCCACCATCGAGACCAGTGGCGATCAGACCTATGAAGATGTCGTCACCGTCGTCGATGACGGGGAGTTCATCGCCGGTGGCGATGCCATTTTCCAAAGTGATCTGCTGGGCGTAATTACCGGCTTTGAAGCCGTGGCATTCACCAGCCCGGTGAGCAATGCCACTTGGGCCATTCCCGCAGGGGTTACCGAGGTCATGGCCTATGTGATCGGCGGTGGCGGCGCCGGTGGTGGTGGCCGCGGGCAGAATGATTCTGGCGCTGGCGGCGGCGCCGGTGGCTTGATCTATGTGAAGCTCGATGCCACCGCCGGTCAAGGCGACATCAGTTACACCGTTGGTGAGGGTGGTCTAGGGGTCAACAATTGGAATGGCAATAACGGCGGGGACAGCCGAATTGACTATAGCGGTGCCTCTGCCGTTGGTGAGGGTGGCCGTGGAGGCAATGGTAACAGCAGCTACTGGCAGTATGGCGGCACCGGTGGTGGCACGACGTGGAGCAACAGCGGTGGTGTCATCCTCGCAGAGTCCAGCCGCAATGGCGGCGGTGGCGGTACCACGAGAAATGGCTATGGCGGCGGCGGCGGCGGCGGCATTGGTGGCTACAATGGCGGGGGCTATGCTAGCGTTGGTGGCTTTGGCGCCAACAGCATTTCGTCATTCAACGGATTGGGCGAGGCCATCGAACTGGCCGGCATTAGCTACAAGTTAGGCGGAGGCATAGCACAGTCTTATAGGAACAACGGGGTAGACCGCAGCAGACCGGCAGAGGCTTTTGGTGGTGGCGGTAGTGGTGGTGGAACGGCGCCATCGGGCACCTTCGGTGGCATTGGGCGCTTTGGCGGCGGCGGTGGCGGCTCCGAGGCCTACACCTGGTATGGGTCCGATGTCAGCATGCGCGGTGGCTCCGGCGGCGATGGCGCGGTGCTCTTCAAATACGAAAAAGCCGGCGTGTCGGTCACTGTCGACGCGGCAGATGACGTCGTCATCGCAGGCGATGTCACCGGTGATGACGTCATCATCCGCAATGACGACATCAACGCCAATGACACGGTCGATGTCGGCGGCAACACCATCACCGGCTCTGAGATTCTCGGCAACATCGAAACGGAGAATGGGCTAGAGAAAGACGGCAGCGGCCGCCTGGTGGTGCAGGGCGAGCATCTTGACTACACCGCCGAGACCACAATTTCGGCCGGTGAACTCTTCATTGAAGACGATAGCCCCAACCTGAAAACCAGCGGCTTTAACGGCGGCAGTGGTGCCACCGGCGGCCGGCTGGTGATTCAGCCCACCGAGACCGAAGGCGACTTCACCAGCAATTTCTCCACCAGTGGGCTGACCTTTGGCAGCAAGCTCACGGGCGTGCGCATCGGCAAGACGCCAGGCGATAACGACATTGCCGGCCGCGACTCCGAGATCACCGTTGCCTCGGCCATCGACATCGCCACCGGCGCGGTGGAGATTTTCGGCGGCAGCATCGACCTCAACGCCAACCTGGGCAGTGATGCCACCACGGGCACGGGCATTGACCTGCAGGCCAATGAGATCGTCCAGGCCGCGGGGCTTAGCGTCTCGACGCAGGGTGCGGATGTGAATTACACCGTCCACGCCAGCAACGACACCTACGCGATGCGTATTGGCGAGAGCACCAGCGGTGCGACGACCACCATCGATGCCGACGGCGGTGACATCACACTGAGCTCCACGGCGAAGTCGGGACAGAACGTCCGCCGCGCCATTCAGGTGATCAACGCCGATCTGCTCACGACCACGGGCAACATCGCCGTGACCGGTGATACCACCGAGAGCGGCATCACCAGCAGCAATGCCTGGGGCATCCAGTTCTACGGCAGCCAGCTGCAGACCACCAGTGGCAACATCACGCTCACGGGTACCGGCGGGCAGGATTCCCGCGACTCCCGCGGCATCGTTGCCCAGAACACCGATCTCAAGCTGCTGTCCGCTTCGGGTGATATCACGCTGATTGATACCGACGCCACCGACGGTGGGTCCGATGGCAACCGCGACTACAAAGGCCTGTGGTTGGCCCCGGACAGCGACGGCAATATTGTCCTCGGCGCCGATGGCACTGATGTGGCGAGTGCAACCGGCAACATCACCCTCCAGGCCGACACGCTCCAGGCCAACGACCACACCGTCTCGGCGGTGAGTAGCGGTAACCTGGTGGTGGAGTCGGTGGGCGACGACTTCCTGGGTGAGACCAGCACCATCAATGTCGATGCCACGGGGGATAATTTCAGCAGCATCACGCTGGGCAAGAGCGGCAACACCGGCGAGCTCACCAGCAATGCCGAGCTCACCGCCGATGGCACCTTCATCGCCCATGGCCCGCTGACGCTGGGTGATTCCATCACCACCTCGGACACACAGACCTACAACGGCGATGTCACCATCGCCGCCGACAGCATCACCCTCTCAAGCATGGGCAGCGGCAGCACCGGTGGCACCATGGATTTCACCGGCAACATCGACGGCGCCCAGGCCAATTCCAATGACCTGGTGCTGCTCAGTGGCGATCAGACGATCGACGTGGCCGGTGGTGTGGGTAGCACGGTGGCGCTCGATCGCTTTGAGCTTGGGACGTTTGGTGACTTAAGCGATGTTTGGACATTCAATTTCACCGGGCAGATTGAAGACTTCGCTCTTCCTTACCAGACGACGTATCGACTTGAGGCCTGGGGTGCCGAGGGCGGTGATGGCGAATCGCCCGGTGAGCCCGGTCGAGGCGCGATCATCAAGGCCACGGTCTCAACACTGAACTACGCTGATCTGTTGAAGATCCTTGTCGGTGAAAAGCCTTCTGCAACCGGAGAGGGCAGTGGTGGCGGTGGCGGCACGTTCATTTGGCGTGATGCTGATGAAGAGCCTTTGGTTATTGCCGGTGGCGGCGGTGGTGTCGGTGATCATGACGATCATGCGGATTACCGGGATGGACGAGACGCCGAGACCGGAACCGCCGGGTCGAGTTCCGGTGAGGGCAATATTGCTGGAGGCACGGATGGCGATGGTGGCGATGCAGTCGCTAACGGCGGCAAAGGCGGCGGCGGTGGCGGCGGTTTTCTGACTGACGGCGCCGATAATATAATGGACGGAACTACCTATAGCGAAGGTGGCCAGGCAGCGCTGAATGGTGGTCAGGGCGGTCAGCGTAACCAGAATGTTGATGCCGGTGGCTTTGGCGGCGGTGGCGGTGAGGGACGAGAGAGTTCTGATAGCGAAGGTGGCGGTGGTGGCGGCGGCTACTCCGGCGGTGGCGGCGGCGATGGCAGCGGTAACCTGACTGAAAGCGATGGCGATGACAGCGGCGGCGGTGGCGGCGGCAGCTTTGTACTAGCTGACGCCGCGGATGTCGCGACCTCCGATGGATTCTTCGTCACGACGGGTAATGAGCCGCATGGTGTATACACCGGGGCCGTTCAAAATCTGAATGCGTGGAACACGGGTGACGGCAAAGCCAAGATAACGATGCTTGCCGCACAAACCGGCAACATCACCATCGGCGGTGGTGTGAATGCTACCGAGCTGAAGACGGCTGACACGGACTTCGACCTTGCACTCGCCAGCGATGCCACCAAAGGCGGCAGCGTCAACATCGGTAGCGACACCACGCTGAACAATACCGGCACGGTGCAGATTGGTGGTGGGGATTACGGGCAGAACGCGCAGATAAGCGGCAAGCTGGATACCACCGCTGCCAGCAAGGTGACGTTGGGCGCCAGTGTCACCACGGATACCACTCAGTCTTACAACGAGGTTGAGCTGCTGCGCGATGTGGTCCTGAAGACCACCGACAGCACCGTGGATATCAATCAGACGATTGATTCAGATACCAGTGGTCCGCACTCCCTGACCGTCCAGACCGGCAGTGGCGATATCAATTTTGATCAGGCTATCGGCGGTAGCCAGGCGCTCAATAACATCATCTTGGACAGCACGGGTGCGGTGACCTTTGACGGTGCGGTGACCGCCGCCTCCCTGCGCAGCCAGGGCAGCGCCACGGTGGCCATTAACGGTGGGAACATTCTCACAACCGGGGGGGATCAGTCCTACAGCGGCGACATCACGCTGGGTGCTAATACGACCCTAACGGCAGACAATCTGACCGCCGAGGGCATCAGCCTTACCGACTACACGTTGACTGTGGATCTGACCGGCAACGACAGTGAGATCGTCGGCAATATCACCGAGTCGGCCAGCGCGGGCAATACGTTCACCCAGCAGGGCAGCGGCACACTGACGCTCGCGGGCGATAACACCTACACTGGCGCAACCACAATCGCCGGTGGCACGCTGATTCTGGCCAATGATGACCCGAACAGCATGACTGATAGTGCCAGTTTCTCTGGCGATGGCGAGCTGCGCATCCAGCCGGCGACGGCGGACTTCAATAGCAGCTCCACCAGCAGCAATGCGCTTGAAACCAGCCTGTTCACCTTCGGCGAGATCAAGGGCGGCCTGGTACTCGGCCAGGACGGCAAGGCCGCGGCCATTGAGATTGACAGTGCGCTGACCCTGGATAACACGCTCACGGTTTACGCCGGTGAGCTGGATATTGATGGCGCGCTGACCATTAACGACGCGGGCGCTGGTGAGGATGCCCACCAGCTGCACCTGCATGCGCGCACCAGCGCGGATCAGTCGGCGGCCATTGATGCCTCCACGCTCGCGCTCTACGGCACGGGTGACTTCACGCTGGATGACACCGGTAACGTGGTCGACACGCTTGCGGGCGGCTCGGCCGAGAACAAGCTCCGCAGCCTCGCTTTTGTCAATAATGGCGCGCTGACCATCGGTGACGTGAACCCCACAGGCATTACCGCTACCGGCGAAATCGACATCAGCACCAAGACCGGTGATCTGATTATTGCCGAGGCCATTGCCACCGACAGCGATAGTGCGACGGCTGTTGTGCTCAATGCCGGCAGTGATGTGGATATCTCTGACGACGACAATGTGCCGGGGCCGGATAATGACACCGGCGGCGACATTCAGATTACTGCCACGGATGCACCGAATGCCGTCACCATTGGCCAGGGTGGCCGAGCCACGCTCTACACCGGAGCGCTGAGCATCGCGGACGGGGATAGCCAGAACCTGGTTGAGTCAGGCGATGACGCCGGTGACGGGCTGGTCGAGTGGGGCTCAAGCCGATTCCGCTACGGCAGTGATGAGACGACGACGCGCTTCAGCGCCGGCCTGGGCGGTGGTATCTACGCGGTGTTCCGTGAGCGCCCGGAGATCTCGATCTCGGCGGAAAGCCAGACCATCACCTACGGTGAAAATCCCTCGCTATCGGTACTCCGCGATGGCAACACCCAAAATGGCGACAGCCTGGCCCAGGCCATTCCAGGTGTGGGCGACGCGATCACGGTGAAAGACTCGGGCACAGAGGTTGTTCCAGATGCTAACGGCACGGCCTATTTCGACGTCGGCACCTACGACCTGGTGGCGGACGAAGTGAGCGAGTCGGCGCTCGGCTACAAGATCAATGCCGATACCAGCGGCAAAACCCTTACGGTCAACGCCCGCGATCTGCTGATCAAGGCGAACAATGACGCCAAGTTCTCCATCGAGACGGATGATCCGGATGGATTCAATGGCATCACCCTCTCCGGCATTGCCGAAGGCGAGGCGATTGTCGTGCTGCAGGACGGCGATACCTATATCGACGGAGGAGGTGCGACCGTAACCATTGATGGCACTACTGCGGGCAAGGCTTTCCTTGTGCCCGGTACCGAGACTGGGTCTGTTGATCTTCAGCAGAACACGCATCATGAAATCGGTACGCTGACGCTGGATCGCGCTAATGAAGGCAGCAGTGAGGATGGCGCGGTCACCGGCAATCAGGTCGGCGTCTATGACCTGAACCTGAACACCGACAGCACGCAAACCAGTGGCGCGCTGGACCTTGGAAACTACAACGTGACCGAGAAGAAAGGCACGTTCACCATCGTTCCAGCCAATGAGCTGCTGGTGACGACCAACACCACACCGGAGTTCATCTACGGCGACACCCGGGATTACACGCCATCGGATGTCACCGCCGAGTATGTGAACCAGTCGCTGGTGATCGACGGTACAGGCACCGGGGTGAAGTCGGGCGACACCCTCACTCAGGGCAGTCTCTCTGGTTTGGTCGTTGACGTTACCGAGGATACCGGTGCGAGTACGACGACGGTGAAGTTGAGCAATGTCACGGGCGACGGAGACTTCACCGCGGCTTCCGCGGATATCGGTGATGGCAATGGGACGAATACTACGGTCACGGTCGACAGCGTCGCTGATGCGAGCGTGGACTCCGTCAGCCTGACGGATGCGGGCGGCAACACGTTTGACTTCGGCGTCGGTGGGCAGACGCTCTCGTTTGATATCGCGGAAGATAAAGCCCCGGATGCGGGTACACGTACCGCATCAACGCCGGACGAGCATCTGGATGTGGGCGTCTATGACTTGATGCCCACTAACCTGAGCACCGGAACTAATCAGGTGGCCAGTGCCGTGAATGTTGTGGGTAACGCCCGCATCACTCCGCGTGAGCTCACGCTCTCCGCCAGCAAGGTCTACGACGGCCAGAACACGGCAACGATTACCCTCGGTAATCTGGTTGACAGTCAGACGCTTGAGCAGGCCGACGTCACGCTCTCAAGCCCCAATGCTGGCAATCGCAACGTCACCGCCATGCAGCTAAGTGATGGCACTAACGGCGGTAAGGCCAGCAACTACAAGCTGCCGGATCTCTCGGGCCGCTCTAGCGACAACCAGGTGGATATTGCTCGCCGGGCGCTCGCCATTCAGGCCGAAAAGACCTACGACGGCTCGGCCACAGTGAATGCCACCGCCATTGATTTGACCACGATTAGCGGTGAAGAGGACACGACAGGGCTCGTTGAGGGCGAGACGCTGGTGATCGATTCGGCCACGGGCAGCAGCGCCCGCGCGGGTGATGCGCACCACATCAGTTCGATCACCTTCTCTGACGGCACTGGTCTGGTCAGCAACTATAAGATCCGGGGTCAGGATCTCGTTGCCGGCACGGCCGAGACACTCACGCATGACGCTGAGGAAAACAACCTCAAGATCAATCAGCGCGAGCTGGTCATCAGCCTGACCAATAGTGACGTCAGCAAGGTCTACGATGGCACGTCCGATGCCAAGGTGGGTGATGGCACCAGCGCCAATGCTGACTTTACGCCGCAGTATCTGTTCTCCAACGCGCTGAGCGAAGATACGTTCACCATCGACGTGGCTGATGTCACGATGTTCTATGCGGGCGCTGATGACACGGCAACGGCGAATGTCAGCGATGCGGCACAGCTGCTTGTGGATTTCTCCGACACTGGTGACATTGGGCTAAGCTCTACGGTCAGCTCTGAGATCAGCGACTACAGCATCAACACCTCGGCCTCGGTGGAGGCGCGCATCACACCGCGTCCGGTGTCGGTGCAGGGTGATGGCGTGACCAAGGTTTACGACGGCACCACGGCGATGACGGAAGAGATTTCGGTCTCCCTGGATGCGGTGTCCGGAAAAGCCGAGTCCGGGCTGGTGAGTGGCGAGAGCATTACCGTGACTGGCGGCGTGGGCGCGTTTGACTCGGCAGATGCCGGTGAGAACGTGAGCTACACCCTGGCTGGTACGGCCGATGAGCCGCTGGATATTTCCGGCGATGGCAGCACGGACATCTCCAACTACGACATCCCGGGCAGCATCGGTGCGATCTCGGGCTCTGACGGCATTATTTACCAGCGCCCGCTTGATATCACGTTTACCGCCAACGACAAGGTCTATGACGGTGACGCTGATGGCACCGTCGAGGTCTCCTTCGATAATCCCAATCCTGATTACGGCATGGTCAAGGGCGATGACCTGCAGATTAATCGCACGGTCACCTTCGACGACAAGAACGTCGGCGCCGGGAAGGATGTCACCATCGGCAGTGTCGGCCTGGCGGGTGATGACGCGGGCAACTACCGAATCGCGTTTGATAACACCAATGCACTGCATCAGGAAGACACCGCGGCCGGCTCACCGGATGTCGGCAACGTCTACTTCAACACCGCATCCACGGCTGATATCACGCGGGCCGAGTCTGCAACCTGGTCTGGCGATGGCGATGGCAGCAACTGGTTTGATCGGGATAACTGGGTGGATGGCGTTGTTCCAGATCTGGCCAACGTCGCCAGCGTGACGATTGGTGAGGGCGAAACAGTCACGTTCGATGACACGTCGCTTTCCGGACTCGCCGAGGCCGGCACGGTACAGATCGACTCGCTCACCTACACCGATACCGATGCGGGCACTGACCTGAATGACAGCCGTCTGCACATGACCGATGGTGCACTGACCATCGCAGGTGACGCCACACTGGGCGGCCTGCAAACCGTCAATGGCACCACACTGGATATTGGTAACACGCTGAGCCTCGACATCGTCACAGACGGCAACAACGGCGTGATCAGCGGTGACATCACCGGCACCGGCGACATCGTGAAAGCTGGCGCCGGCACGCTGACGATGAGCGGCACCAACACCTACACCGGCGGCACCACGGTGAACGCTGGCGTGCTCAAGGCCGGCAGCGCCACCACCGGTGGCGCGGGCAGCATCACCGACGGGCCGTTTGGTACCAGCACGGTCACGGTCAACGACGGTGCCGCGCTTAATCTCGATGGCAATTCGATCGCCAATGATCTTGCCCTTACCGGCAGTGGCATGAGCGATGGCGGCGCGCTGGTGGTTGGCGGCTCGGCGGTCACGCTGGATGGCAATATCGCGCTGGGTGCGACCACCACGATTAATGCGGCCAGCGATCTCACGCTCAATGGCACGCTGCAAGCCAAGGATGCGGGCACGGCCATGGCGCTGACCTTCACTGGTGACGGCGATGTGGTCGTTGACGGCGCTCAGTCCATCGACGCCGACACCACGGTTAACAACACCGTCGGAAGTCTCACGTTTAACGGCGCCATTGATGCCGCGGCAGGTGCCAGCAGCAGTGTGCTGACGCTGGATAATGACGGTGGCTTGACGCTGAACGGTGCAGTCGGCGGCAACACCGCGCTAAGCGCGCTGGATATTAAACACGCCGCCACCATTGACGCGAACATTACCACCGCGGGCAACCAGAGCTACGGCGGCGCCGTCACAATCAATCCGGCCACTGCCAACTTCCTGGCAACCGCCGGAAACATCACCTTCTCCGATGCCATTAGTGCCGGCCCGGCGGATAGCACGGGTTCCGTGGTGAACATCACCGCTCAGGATGGCAATGTTCAGCTTGATGGCAATGTCACCGCGCAGACGCTGAATGTCACCGCCAGTGGCGATCTCACCATGGCCGGCGATGCCGATGCAGACGACATGACCGCCGATATCGGCGGCAGCAGCTCGACGATCAGTGGCGCGCTCACACTGGCCAACGGGCTGACCAAGGCCGGTAATGGCGCCCTGGTGCTCACCGGTAACAGTACGGGCACAACCGCCACGACGGCCGTTCAGGCCGGTAGCCTGCAGCTGGGTGATGGGGGCACGACCGGCTTTATTGGCAGCAGCCAGATTAAGTTGTCTGAGGGTGCAGCCTTGCTCATTGATCGCAGCGATGCGCTCACGCTGGCAGCGGATATTGTGGCGGTGGACACGGATGAAAACAGAGATCTTGTTGGCGGTAGCCTGACCAAGCTCAACAGCGGCACGCTGACACTGACCGGCGGCAGCACCTACACCGATGGCACGACGATCAGTGGTGGGGTGCTGAAAGTCGGCGCAAATAGTGCGCTCGGCACCGGCGATGTGACCGTGAATGACGGCACCCAGCTGGATCTGAATGGCAAAAGCATTACAAACGACCTGACACTGGCCGGCGCGGGTGTGGATAGCGATGACGACGGTACGGCCGAAAATCCGGGCGCACTGCTGAACAGCACCGGCAGCTCGACGTTGAGCGGTGATGTGTTTGTTGAGCCGGACTCGGTGATCAAGGCCGATGGCAATATCACCTTCGATGGTGGCTTTGCGGTTGGGCAGCCGGACATCGCCGGGTTGCCTGAGCCGATAACAGACGACGAAGGCAATGTCATAGAGCAGCCAGAGCCCACGGTCCCTGCGCGCTCGGCAACGGATCAGACCGTCACCTTCCAGGGCAACAGCACGACCACCATCAATGGTGATATTACCCTGCCGCGCAACACGACCTTTGACAGCGGCGCGGGTGATCTGGTCTTCAATGGCACGATCGATGAGTTTTTCATCAATGAGACGCAGTCCGTCGGCCCCGAGCCCCTCTCTGCGCTCACTTTCAATAACACTGGCACGCTCACGCTGGCCGGCACGGTCGGTGGCAATCAGCGCATCGATAAGCTGAAGGTGACAGGCGCGGCCATCCTGGGCGCGGATATCTACACTGAGGGCGGCCGGCTCTCAGAGAAAGTTGATGGCGTAACGACGCCCATCCCGACGTTCGAGGATACGGTGACGCTGACCAGTGATATCACACTGGATTCGGCCACGACGGGCTTTGTCTTCGAAAAGGCAGTGACCTCCCAAGACATGGATGATCGGCTGAGCCTGATTGCGCCGCAGGGCGTCACGCAGATGACCAACGCGCCAATCAAGGTGGCCGAGCTTGCCCTGCAGGGTGTGGCCGGCTTCACCCTGGAGAACGCCGGCAACGAAATCGGGGTGCTGGCAGCCGGCACGGCTGTTGACCGCACCGGCCGTCTCACCATTGTGAGCAACAGTGATATGGCGGTGGGCACCGCGGGCGGCTTTACCGGCATTTACAGCACATCGGTTGTGGATCTGACCAGCACCGGCGCTAACCTCACGATCAACGAAGCGATAGACACCGAGAGCGATGCCAACGACAGCGCTGGCACCGGCCGCGCCGTGACGCTTGAGGCGACCGGCGGCGGTGAAATCCGCTTCGGTGCCGATATCACCTCCGTGGGTGATCAGCTCTACACCGGCAGCGCCCGGATGATGGCAGATACCACGCTGAATGCCGTGGGGACCGACACGCTTGATGCCGATATTGTCTTTGACGGGGCGATGACGAACGCATCGGGTGGTACCGAGCGCCTCACTTTGATCACTGACGGCACGGTCACGCAGACCAACAGCATGGCGGTGGATGAGCTGGTGCTTGAAGGCACCGGCGATTTCACACTCACCAACACCGGCAACGACATCGGCTGGCTGGTGGCGGGTGTGACGCCGGATGCGCCGGTGGGTGCACTGACGATCGTCAGCGCTGGCGACATGGAAGTGGGTGCCGGCGGCGTTCTGGCCGATGGCGATATTCATCTGGAGACGAGTGGTGCCAAGCTCACCGTCAGCAACGCCATCCAGGCCAACAGCAGCTCGGCATCGGCACTCTCGCTTGAGACCAGCGCAACAGGCGGCGTCATAGAGCTCGGCGCGACGATTACTTCGGTGGGTGGCCAAACCGTCACCGGCGCCAGCCAGATGATTGCCGATACCGTGATGGATGCGGGTAGCTCGGACATCACCTTTGCCAGTGTGATGACCAATGCCACCGGCACGGACGAGCGCCTGACGCTCATCACCGATGGCGCGGTGACTCAGTCAAGCGGCAGCCTGACGGTCAACGAGCTGGCCTTGCAGGGCACGGGTAGCTTTACGCTGAATCAGACCAACAACGGCATCGGTCTGCTGGCGGCCGGCGCGAGCGATCAGCGCGTCAGCGCCCTGACGCTGGTGAATAGCAGCGATATCGAGATTGGTACGGTCGGCAGTCAAAACGGCATCTTTGCTGCCGGCGCTGTTGATCTGACGATTGATGGAGCGGCGTTGACGCTGACTCAGGCGATTGATGCGGAGAGCCGGTTCCAGAACGATGGCACGGAAATCGATGGCAGCGTCTCGCTGACTGCCACCGGTACCACCGGGGTTGCCAAGCTGGCGGCGGACATCACCAGTGAGCGTGACCAGCAGTACACCGGTGCGATGGAACTCACCGGCGATGTGGTCATGGATGCGGGCACCGCTGACATCGACTTCAACGGCGTGATGACCAACGCGGCGAGCAACACCGAGCGGCTGACGGTGATCACCAGTGGCGATGTGACGCAGAGCGGCGGCAGCCTCGATGTCGATGAGATGGCGCTGCAGGGTAATGGCGGTAACTTCACGCTGGATGCGGCAGGCAACCAGATTAGCCTGCTGGCGGCCGGAGCGCCGACGCCCTCGGACGCGGAAAACAGCCTGAGTGTGGGCACGCTGAGCATTGTGAATGGCGCGGCGATGGAAGTGGGCACGGTCGGCACTCAGAACGGCATCTTTGCTGGCGGCGACATCAGCCTGACGGTTAACGGTGAGGACCTCACGGTTAGTCAGGCCATTAACACCACCAGCGAGACCACGCAGGCCAATGACAGCGCCAACGCCATCACCATCGCCAATACCGGTGGCGCCAGCAACATTAACGCGGGCATCACCGCACCGGGTGATATCGAGTTTACGGGCACCACCCACATCACCGGTGCAACGGTGGCCACTCAGGCCAATGAGGCCGGCGATAACATCGCCAACATCACCATCAGCGGTGATGGCGGCAGCTTGGATTCTGGCGCCAGGATCGAGACCGATGAGGGCACCATTGCGTTGTCCGGCGACAGCATCACGCTCACCAATAGCGCATCCGCAATAGAGACTACCAGCGGCGCCATCACCGTCTCGGGCAATGGGTTCACGCTGAATGACAGCGCCGAGCTTAAGTCCGACACCGGTGTGGTGACCTTCAGCGGCGCCAATGCGGCAGTGGCCGGCGCCGCTACGGTAGAGACTGACAGCAGCGCCATCAGCTTCACCGGCACGGGCGCGACGGTGAAAGGCGGCGCGACCGTCAAGACCACCAGCAGCGACATCACCTTCTCTGGGGCCGACGCGGCGATCAAGGCCGGCGTGGAGACCAGCAGCGGTGATGTGATCCTGTCCGGCGGCAACACGGCACTGAATGGCGGCACCGTCACCACGGCCAGTGGCGATATTGATGTCACCGGTTCGCTCAATATGACGGGTGACGGCACGCTTGAGGCCACCAGCGGCACGATCGCGATGGATGCGGCGGTCACCAACGACAGCAGCGGCACCGAGACCCTCACGCTGATCACCAATAACGCCGTAACCCAGGCGGATACCGACGGTGTTGCGGTGGATGAGCTCGCCCTGCAGGGCACCGGCACGTTCACCTTGGACGATGCGGATAACGAAATCTGGCTCTTGGCTGCGGGCATCCAGGCTGACGCCAGTGCCGATCCCGAGGTTCTGGAACAGCGCACAGGCGCGCTCACCATCGCCAATACCGGCGATATGACCGTGGGTACAATCAGCAGCACGCAAAGCGGCATCCTCGCCAATGGGGCGGTGGATCTGAGCGTGGCTGGCGGTGTGCTCGCCATCAATCAGGCCATCGAGACGCAGAACACCTTTGATGATTCTGGCACGGCCGTTGCCGGTACACTCAGCCTTACCGCGACCGGCGTCACCGCGACCGGCGTCAGTGGGTTGATCGAATTGGCCGCCGACCTGGACTCGGGCGCCAAGCAGACCTATACCGGCAATACCGAGCTGACCGGCGATGTGGCGATGGACGCCGGTGACGGCGACATCGAATTTGCCGGCAACATGACCAATGATGCCAATGGCACCGAGGTGCTCAGCCTGACCACCAATGGCACGGTCACCCAGTCGGGCACCATGGCGGTGGATGGGCTGGCCCTGCGTGGCACGGGTGATTTCATCTTTGACCAGGCCGGTAACCAGGTCACTAAGCTGGCCGCGGGTGTGCCAGAGGCGGAGATTGAGGATCCGGATAATGCCGAGCAGAACATTACGGTGCCTGCCGAGCGCATTGGCCAGTTAACGCTTAATAATGTGAGTGCCCTTGAATTGGGTAGCGTCACAACGATTGTGGACGGTGAGCCCGACACCGTTTCCGGCATTACGGCCAGCGGGGCCGTCAGCATGGCGGTCACCGGGGCGTCGCTCACCATCGATGAGGCCATCGACACCACGAATACGATCAGCCTGAGTACGTCGGATGCGGCGCTGACGGTGAACGACACCATCAATACGACCGATGACACGACCTCGGCCCTGGCGCTCACCACCAGTGGCACCGGCGGGGTGATCGAGCTGGGCGCGGATATCACCACGGTGGGTGACCAGAGCGTGAGCGGTGATAGCAAGCTCATTGCCGATGTCACCCTGAATGCCACCGGCGCGGGCAGTGCGCCGGGCGATATCAGCTTCACCGCCGGGGACATGTCCAACCTCGCAGACGGCACCTTGCCAAGCAAGGAGCGCCTGACGCTGGTCAGTGGCGGCACCGTTTCTGCCACCGGCGCCATGGTGATTGATGAGCTCGCCCTGCAGGGCACGGCCGATTACACCCTGGACAATGCCGGTAATCAGATCAGCCTGCTGGCCGCCGGTCGCGAGGCCGAGCGGATTGGCACGCTGACCGTAGCCAACACCACAACGGCCCTTGAGGTGGGCACGCTTGGCAGCCAGAGCGGCATTTATGCCACGGGCGATGTCGACCTTACCTCTGCTGACGCGGATCTGATCGTCAACCAGACGATCGACACCGAAAGCGCCAGCGCCAGCGCACTGACCCTCACTGAGACGGGCAGCGCTGGCGTGATTACGCTGAATGCCAACATCACGAGTGTGGGGGATCAGACCTACAGCGGCGATCAAGCCGGCAGCCATGATGTTGTGGTTGCCAATAATGTGACCCTGGAAGCCAAGGGCACCGACAGCGCGGATAGCGACATCACCCTCACCGGCAATACGGCCAGCGCGGAAAATACCGAGCGCCTGACGCTGATGGCCGATGGCGCAGTCAGCCACAGCGGTGCGCTTGAGATTGATGAGCTGGCCCTGCAGGGCAGCGCCGATTACACCCTGAACAATGCCGGTAATCAGATCAGCCTGTTGGCCGCCGGTAGCGAGGCCGAGCGCATTGGCGCGCTGACGCTGAGCAATGACATCTCACTGACCATCGGTACGGTCGATACCCAGGCCGGCATTCTGTCAACCGGCGATATCAGCCTGACCTTGTCGGATGCCGACCTCACCATCAGTCAAGACATCACCGCCGGGGCGGTGGGCCCAGCGGGGGCTGGCGAGACCTTTGCGCTGAGCGTGGATGTGGGCAGCGGCACCACATTGCTCAGTGGCGATATCACCACCGAGGATGATCAGACCTACACCGGCGATCTCAAGATCACGGGCAGCGATGTGACGCTGGACACGGCGGATGGCGGCATCACCTTGAATGGGGCGGTAGGCAATGCCGAGACCGGCACCCAGCAGCTGACCCTGGATAGCAGCGGCGCCGTCACCCAAACCGGCGCGATGACGCTGGAGGTGCTGGCGTTGGAGGGCAGCGGCAACTTCACGCTTGATCACGCGGACAACGCCATCGATCTGATCGCGGCGGGCAGCGCGGACAACCGCATCGGCGCGTTGACCCTCAACAACAGCCAGGCGATCGAGATTGGCAGCGTGGGTGACTTCAATGGCATTACGGCCAGTGGAGATCTAGATATCCAGACGCAGACGGGTGATATCACCCTATCGCAGATGGTGGATACCACAAGCACTGCCTTGAGCGCGCTGATTCTCAACGCCGGCAGCGATCATGTTCATGAGACGGCCTTTGTTGACGGCACCAACACGCTGGGCAGCGATGACAATGTTGTGATTGCCGATGGCGGCGGCATTGATGTCAGCGCGGGCCGCGGTGTGATCTACACCGGTAGCATTGCGGGCAGCACCGGGCTGGTTGAGACCGCGGCCGGCGCGGCTGACGGCGTGATGGCTCAGGGCACCGGGCGCTTCCGCTACAACGCCGATGAAACTGCCGATTTCACCGACGCGACCACCTGGACGGCGCTGGACGCGACGGGGCTGAACGCCGTTTACCGCGAACAGCCGCTGCTCGAAGTGACCGCCAACGGCAACATCATCACTTACACCGAGGCCCTGCCGGACGCCGGGGATAGCAACGACTACGGCACGACAGTCATCGGCCTGCAGAATGGCGATACTACGGCCGATATCGAGGGCTTTGATGATATTGAGTGGACCACGCCGTCGCGGGTTACCGAAGACAACCCCAATGGCGTGATTCCGGTATCGAGCGCAGGCTTTGAAGCCGCCGGCACCTATGATCTAGACGTGGCCGAAGCCATTGCCAACAAGTTGGGTTACGCCACTGAGGTGGGCGGTCAGCTCACCATCAATCCGAAAACGATCACGCTAGATAGTACGCTTGTGGCAACCAGCCGTGAGTACGACGGCACCACCAAGGCACTCTTTACCGGCAAGGTTGAAATTCCGGGTACCGTTGAGCTGGCCGAGGCCAACAGCGGCGATGGCCTGATCCTGGCCCTGGATGAGGTGACCGCCACCGCCCCGGCGGATATTACCGGTGCCTTCTTTAGCGAGGATGTGACAGAAAATAACGAGGTTGTCTTCGACAATCTGCTGCAAGGCGCTGATGCCGGCAATTACGCTTACACCGTTGTAGATGCCGACGCCCAGATCAACCCGCGCACCCTCGAGGTGTCGGCCGAGAAGGTCTATGACGGCAACACCGACCTTGATGGCTACGTGACCCTGCGCACCGGTGTTGACGGCGAGGTGATCGACTACGAAAACGCCGAGGCTTCGTTCGCCAATGTGATCAACACCTCACCCGAGGGCGAGGTCCAGCGTAACTTCATCCTGAATATCGACCTTAAGGCGGTGGATGCCAGTGATTTGGCAAGCGGTGAGGTCGCTGCCGATCTGAATAACTACCGCCTGCCGTCGGATGACAATGGGGCTTTTGATGCCGACATCGCCCCGGTAACGATTACGCCGAAGACGCTGACGGTAGAGCTGAATGACACCGATGTCACCAAGATTTATGACGGCAGCAACGCCGCACCCACCGGTTTTGCACCATCGCTCACGATTACCGATGGCTTTTTGACTGGTGACAGCCTGACCAGTGATGCACTGGCCTCGCTCGGCTTTACCGTGGATAGCGGCCAGGCGTTCTTTAACAGCAAAAATGTGCTCCAGGCCAACACGCTCACGGTAGAGGGCCTGGCGCTTTCTGAAATCGACAGCAATAACGGCTCGATGGTCACCGACTATCAGCTCGACACGGACACGCTCACAACAACGGGTTCGATAACCGAGCGAGAAATTGAGTCGATTAGTGTGACCAAAATTTATGATGGTTCAACACTGCTGTTTAAGACGGAAGAACTGGTATTTGGCAACATTGTTGACGGCGAAACATTTGATTCTTCGAGCGGTAAATCTGCGCTCCAAAATGTTTCTGATAATGGCACTAACTATGTTGAAGAGATTCGTCTAAAAGATGGCTTTGGCGGTCTGCTGAGCAACTACAGCCTGCCCGGTACCCAAACAACGAACAGTGACAACTCCATCACGCTGAGCTTTGGCTCGCTGCAGACGGATAATGGCAATGCGGTTAACCCGGTTACCATTGAAAAGCGTGCGCTGGCAATTCGGGCGGCTGATGATGCCAAGCTCGAAGGGCAGGACGATCCAGCAAACTACGCTGGGGTGTTCTATAACGGCTTTGTAACCGGCGAAGGTGAGGGCGATTTAAGCTCACTGCCAACCATTACGCGCGTGGCCGCCGAGGGCACGGGTGATCCGGAAGAAGCCGTTGGCGTTTACGAGGGCGTACTCGAAGTTTCAGGTGCAGCCGCAGATAACTACGAGATTGCTTATGAATCGGGTGACTACGAGATTCTTGGTGCCGATGTATTGCTGCTGCGTACCGAAATTTCTGCCCAGCAAGACTATGGCGATGATGCGGTCTATGACTATCAGTCGGCCCAGTACCTGGATGATGACGGTAATGTGCAGACCATTGAGAACACCGAATTTGTTCTTAACGGCAATGCCGTCACCCTAGAGGATGTTTCAGAAGGCAAGGGTATTGCCTTTACGCTGGGTGCTTCGGAAGAAACTGCTAAATTCAGTAGTTCTGGCAACCTGGCAGTGGGTGGGTACAACATTGCCGCGCGTGATTTCACGGCAGTGCGTGATGACTTAGAGATTTTTGATGACATCCGCGTGAAGGGCGCACTAACGGTTGATCCAATTGTGCTGAATGTGCCTAGCAATTTTGACTTTGGCATTACTGAGAAAGTCTATGATGGCAATACCAGCATCAACGACCTGGTGGTTGAGAATCAGCCCACTGAGATCTTGGCTGGCGATCAGGCGGCACTGAGTGGCCTGGGCAGCTTCGATACCCGTCATGTGGGTGAAAACAAGCAGGTTAACCTAACGCTGGGCCTAAGCGGTGCGGATGCGGGCAACTATACGCTGGGCGCGCAGGAGTTTAACAACAACCAAGGCAAGATTACTCAGCGCGAGTCGGTCACCTGGGTGGGTGATAATGAAGGCCGGTGGTCTAACTCACTGAACTGGGCCGATGGCGCCACGCCCGATAACAGCCCTGATACCGGTCAGGCCAACGTTGCTAAGGTGATTATTCCTGAAGAAGCGCTAACGGTTTATGACCGCGATAACTTTGGCGATACCGACTCAGATCTGCAGATTGATGGCACCATCCAGTTAGATTTCTCGGAAAGCGAGCTGGACTTTGATAACGCCCTAAGCGGCGGCGGCCGGCTAGAGCAGATTAGCGAAAATACGCTGACCTTGTCGGTGGTTAACGAGAACTTTAATGGCACGGTTGATACCAACAACGGCACCCTAAAAATTACCCATGCCAACGCACTGGGTACCGCCCCAATTGTTGAAGGCAGCGGCGGTACGCTGGAATTTGACATTAGTGGCGAAAACGGCAAACCCGCCGCCAAGCTGGCAAGCCTCATTACACGCGGCACCCTGCGCATTGCAAGCGATGTGCACACCACCGCAGAGCAAACCCACGAGGCAAGCCTAATTACGGCAACCGGTGAGGTAGGCAATACGGTTTACAACCGCATTACCAAGACCATCGATGGGGTCGAAAATGCCTTCTTTATTCAAGAAGATGATGAGGGCAATAAAAAGGTTTACCGAGAAATTGAAGGCCCTGGGGGCGAGCATATCTTTGTTCACGATTTGATTGTGGCTGATGTGCCGGTAGAGCCTGAAGAGGGCGATGAGGATGCCGAAGAAGGTACCGACGAAGGCACAGAAGATACGGCACCGGTGGAAACGACAACTGAGATTCGCGGTGCGCTTTATACAGTCTCTGAAACTAACGACATTGTTGTTAATTCCTTGGCAGAAGAAGAGCGCACCGTGCGGGCCGATGAGATGGGTGAGGAATTACCGCTTCATCACTATGTTTACGATGAAAACAGCGACGGCTATTTGAAGCTGCAGCCGGTTGAGTTCACCACAGAAGACGCGGATATCGCGTTTAACGGCGGCATCTCAGCAGGCATTAATGCTAAGGCCACCAAGCGCTCGGTATTAATTGATGCAGGCACAGGTACGGTGAGTGTGGGCGGTCAGGTGGGCCAAGACGTGCGTGCCTCCGGTGCGGTGGATGCTGATTTGCGTGAGAGCACCTCACGCATCGCTTGGAGTGCGTTTGATCAGCAGCACACCAGCCCTTATCGCTTTGAGGTAATTGGTGAGCAAATCAACCTGAACGGTGATATCACGACCTTTGAAGAGCAGATTTACCGAGGTGCCGTGCGTATTGGAGCAGAAGAAGGCCGCAGCCTAATGCGTTTGTTGGTATCCGTTGACCCGGCTATTCGCTTCCTCGATACGATTGATGATGCGCAACCGGGCGGACGTACGCACAGCCTTGCCTCTTATGCGCTGTCTGCCGTAGAGCGGGGCAGCCGTGGCTTTGTCAGACCTGAAATTGTGTTTGAAGGCAGCATTGGTGAGACTGATCCGCTACTGCACTTTACCGCAGAAACCGGTGTACAGGATGGCCAAGCACGCGTTGGCAATCTCTTAGATCGAGATCGTCGTGCAGACCAAGACCGCTTCCCCGGTGAGGTGCGCTTTGGTGAAGAAGTGGGCCAGATTGCGACGGCGGGTGATCAAGTGGTCTACGGTTGGGATATTGTCTTTGACACCAGCACCACGCGCTTGGCCGATGGCGAAACGGAATACCGAACCGGCCAAGTCTTAAACGAAGAGGGCGTACTGATCCCGCGGGATGTTGGTGGCGAAGGTGATCCGCCACCACCGGGCGCGCTGACCGTGCCAACGCCGCCTGCGATCGGTCTGTTTGCCGCGCCGGTGGTAACGGGTAGCCAAGACGGATTCTTTGTGCCCGTGATCAGCGATGAGCCGCCAGTCGGTATAGACTTTGAGCGTGAGTTAGCACGTCAGGCTCTGGCCCGTATTCGCGGCGCTAAACCGGGCGATAGCCCACTCAATCCGGCCGGTGCGGGCACGACCGGCCTACTGACTGCGAGCGTGCAGGTGGGTGAGCTTGCGGCAGACGGCGTCGATGAGTGCATTGATGAAGATGACGAAGACTGCGAACAGCAGTAATATCTACCCCTTAAATTAGAGTGATTAAAGGATTAAGCAAGAATGGCTGAGCTGCTGTTTTACAATGAGCCGGTTGCGTTAAATCGCGAAGAACATAAAACCATGAAGGTCAACGCCCCGAAAGACTACGGGTTTACCCGTGAGACTAACTCGGTGGTATTAACCGGTATTGAATTTGCCAAGGCGTGCCGGCATTTCCCGATTGTTTTTACCCGCAATGCAGACCAAGTTATTCCGGTGGCGGTGCTCGGCATGCGCGATAACGAGAATCTGTTTGTTGATCAAGACGGTACTTGGCGTGCGGGGTACATTCCCGCCTACATTCGCCGCTATCCGTTTGTGTTGGCCAATCGGGGCGAGGATCAGGATGAGTTTTTGATCTGCGTGGAAAATTCTGCTCTTCGCAAACGCGGTGGGGAGGCCATTTTTACCAAGGAGGGTGAAGAAACCGAGTATTTGCAGAATGCCACTCGGTTTATGCAGGAATACCATCAAGGTTTCTTAAGAACGGCCGCGTTTGGCAAAAAGCTCGATGAGCTAGGGCTTTTTCAGGAGATGAATGCGCGGGTAACCCGCGATGATGATTCTTCTGTTGTGCTTGGCCAGTTTTTAAGTGTAAACGAAGATGCGCTGATGAAAATAACAGCGCAGGCAGCCGATGAGCTATTCCGTGCCGGTTATTTGGGCTGGATTTATGCCCATTTAATTTCGATGGATCTCTTTCCTGAGTTGGCTCGGCTCATGAATGAAGGCCCTGAAGAAAGTTAACCGATGAATCAGCCACCCCTGGCATCCCTGTCGGCCCGCACGACAGGGAGTATTGGTGCAGCGGTAATTGCGCTGCATTTTGCCGCTTTTTTTTGGCTCTCACGCCAAGACATTGAGGACCAAACAGATTTTGAGCCCGCCGAGGTAATGGTTGAATTGGTGGCCAGCCAAAGCCTTGTTGTGCCTACCGATACGCCGGTAGAAGAGGCGCCTGAACCCGAACCGGTGCCTGAGCCAGAACCCGAACCCGAACCCGAACCTGAACCTGAACCTGAGCCTGAGCCCGAGCCCGAGCCCGAGCCCGAGCCCGAGCCCGAGCCAGAACCAGAACCAGAACCAGAACCAGAACCAGAACCTGAGCCTGAGCCAGAGCCCCAGCCTGAACCTCAGCCCCAGCCGCAGCCCCGGCCGATTCCGCCGCCGCGGCCGCAGCCAGATATGTCGATGCAGACGCTCTCGTTGCCCATGGACGGTGCAACCGAGTCGGTAGAAGGGTTAGATAATCCTGTACCGCCTTACCCGCCTGAGGCCTATTTTGATCAGCTCTCGGGTACGGTTTTGCTACGGATTCGCGTGAATGCACAAGGCGGAGTAGATGAGGTGCGGGTTAAACAATCCAGCGGCCATCAAATTCTCGATGATTCGGCAACTTCCACCGTCGTAGACTGGGAGTTCAAGCCGGCTCGAAATAAAGGCATTGCGGTTGCGCAGTGGGTAGAGATTCCAATTACTTTTGAGTTGAAATAGTAGGTATGCAAATGTCATCCGATTTAGTTTTTGATCTCACAACGGTCACGCTGTTGGCAATGTCTGCACTGACCTGGACCATTGGGCTAGCTAAGTTGTTGCAGCTGCGTATTGCACGCGGCCGCGCCTCAATACTTGAGAATACGTTTACCAATGCGATGGATTGGTCGGCTTTTCGGGAAGTAGGTCATGGCTCAGAGGCCGGAGATGCCAGTTATCTGGCACAAACGCTCAAACAAGTGTGTCGCGAGTACTCAGGGCCAGAGCATTCGACTTATACGTTTGAGCAGCTGCAGACGCTGCTGGCAGCAGAGGTGCAGCGCAAGCTGGGTGTGGTGGCGCGACATAAAGAAAGCTGGCTCAATGCCTTGGCTACCATTAGCTCAACCGCCCCATTCTTAGGGCTTTTTGGTACGGTTTGGGGCATTATGCAGGCGCTGGTAATTATTGGCGAAACGGGTGCAGCAAACATCACGGTAGTCGCCGCTCCTATTGGTGGGGCATTAATCACCACCGCCATCGGTATCGTAACGGCCATTCCTGCGGTTATTTTCTTTAATATGGCAAGTCGTCGCGTGCGACAACATATTGGGCAACTCGAGAACTTCTCAGAGGGGCTGTTGCGCTACGTCTTGCACAATCGCCCTCGCTGGCAGGAGATTGAACAATGAACTATGGCGACTCAAACCACCAATCAATCACAGACATGAATGTGACGCCGATGATTGATGTGATGTTTGTACTGTTGGTGCTGTTTTTGGTGTCTATTCCACTCATGATGCCCCAAACACTAGGGGTCGATCTGCCCGACACCCAAGCGCATAATGCCGCTGATCCAGAAGAAAATCCCCCCTATCGGCTCACTTTGCGCAGCAATGGAATTGCGGAGTTGGATGGTGAGATCATCACAGAAGAGCGACTTGCCGTGCGTTTTGAGGAAATTGCGGCAGAAGAAGACGCGCGCTTGTTGCTAGAAGCCGATAAAAGCGTCACTTACGATCGAATTGCCAAGCTTATGGTCGATGCGCAGGTGGCCGGCATTGCTCAGTTGGGCTTTTTGACCGAGGCAGAGCTTGGGCGCTAAGGCCAACGATGACACTTTGAGAGGTTTGCTAATGAAAAAGGTGAGTGTCCGAGATGCCCGTGAAAACTTTGCTTCCGTCACGCGACTCGAGGAAACGTCTGCTGTGCCCTTTATCTCACGGGCGTCGTTGCGCAATCGTTTACCACCGATGCGTGAGACAGCAGCTAAGAGCGTCAGCGCACTTAGAGACGAAGAAGAACGTAAGGCTTAGGCGGAGCGTAAGCCCTTGACCCAAGTGTGCCGCACGCGCGGTGTGCCGTTGAGTAAGGTTACCCGCAGCAAGTCTGCCCGTTTCCCTGTGGTTAAACTGCCGCGATCGGTTAAGCCGGCGGCCTTTGCCGGGTTTTCGCTAATTAACGCAATAGCGCGTGCAAGATTGCCCCAGCTATCCCCTAACTGGAATGCCGCAAGCAGCAAAGCGGCGGGGATGTAATCAGAAGATAGAATATCGAGTAGGCCTTCGTTGGCCAGGTCAATTGCCGCAACATTACCAGAGTGGGAGCCACCCCGAATGACGTTTGGCGCCCCCATGACAACAGCCATACCCGCTTGGCGGCAAGCCTGCGCCGCTTCAGGCGTTGTGGGAAATTCAGCAATGCTCACCCCTTCCACTTTTGATGCCGCAACATCCTCATTCGTTGTGTCATCGTGGCTGGCCAGGATGGCGCCAAGCCGCCGGGCCTCAACCGCCGCCTGATGACGGTGTGTGGGGCCTAAACGTTGGCTTAGTGCGCGCATTCTTTCGACGTAGTCATCAAATTCATGATGACTCATGCCATGCTTGCCGGTCATGTATCGACGATACTGTGAGATATCGCGAAATTGCCGCTGCCCTGGGGTGTGATCCATCAGGCTAACAATACCCACTCGATCATGATCAAAAAACTGCGCCAGCTCTTGGGTTAGCGTTTCTGAGCAGATTTCTGCGCGCAGGTGCAAGTAATGGCTGATGCGTAGTCCACCATGATCGCGCAGGCTGAGTAACTCGCTAGCTAGGCCGCGGGCATACGGTTCGTAGGCATCCCGCGCGCGTGAGATGGAGCCAACGCGCAGTGCATCAAAAACGGTGGTAATCCCAACACTGGCAAGCTCAGCATCATGCGCCAAAATGGCGGGTAAGTGGGGCCAATCTACGCCAGGGCGCGGGGTAATATGGCGTTCTAGATTGTCGGTATGTAGCTCAACCAACCCGGGCATTATCCAATCGCCTTCACAGTCTATGGCGCCTGACGGAATGTTTTTGCCCTGATCGATATCGGCAATCAAGCCATTAGAAATTGATAAAGAGCCGGTGATGATTTCCGTTGGCATAACCAACTTGGCATTGGCAAAAATGACTTCAGGTTGGCTCATAAAAATTGGCTCACGTCTATTTCTCCGGTACACACCTGCTCACGCGCTGCCTCATCGTGGAAAATGCCCAAAATAGCGGCGCCTCGGGCGCGCGCTTGCTCAATTAAAGACAGCACCACGGCGCGGTTTTCGGCGTCTAAGCTGGCGGTTGGCTCATCCAGTAAAAGCACCGGGTAGGTATGGATAAAGCCGCGCGCGATGTTAACGCGTTGTTGCTCGCCACCCGAGAAGGTCATTGGCGATAAAGACCAAAGGCGTTGTGGAATATTAAGTGCTTTGAGCAGAGTGATGGCGCGCTCATGAGCAACCTCGCGCTCAACACCTAGGGCAAGCAGCGGTTCTGCAACAACCTCGGTTGTTGGCACACGGGGCACGACACGAAGGAACTGACTCACGTAGCCGAGCGTTTGTCGGCGTAGCATTAAAATGTCTCGTGGCGACGCTGAGCTGAGGCAGACATCGCCCACCCAGATCTCTCCAGCATCGACCAGGTAATTACCGTAGGCCATGCGCATTAACGTGGATTTGCCGGCACCTGAGGGGCCGACCAGTGCGATGCACTCGCCTGCGGAAACACTGAGATGCGCCTCTGACATTACCGGAATCTTCACCCCCGCTTGGTTGTGCAGGGTGAAGGATTTGCTAACGCCAGAGATTTTAAGCATTGCCGTCATTCAGTACTCCGGTATTCAGGCTTGCAGCACGCTGGCAACCAACAGTTGGGTATAGGCATGATGCGGATCATCAAGCACCTGATCAGTTAGGCCTGCCTCGATAACTTGCCCGTCTTTCATGACAAGAATGCGATCAGCCAGCAGTCGAACGACGGCAAGGTCATGGGTTACAACGATGGCTGATAGTCCCATTTGCCGGACTAGGCCTCTGAGTAGGTCCAAAAGACGGGCCTGTACGCTCACATCGAGGCCGCCAGTGGGTTCGTCCATAAAGACCAAGCGTGGTCCGGTCACGAGGTTGCGGGCAATCTGTAAGCGTTGCTGCATGCCACCGGAGAACTGAGATGGCCGATCGTCAATACGATCAGCAGGAATTTCAACGCGCTCCAGCCAACTCAGCGCCTGTTCGCGGATATTGGCGTAGTGCCGTGCCCCCACGCCCATGAGTCTTTCGCCGACATTGCCGCCGGCACTCACACTCATGCGCAGTCCATCGCGAGGGTTTTGGTGCACAAAGGCCAGTTCTGTGCGCGCGAGGGTGCGTCTTTGCATTTCAGATAGTGTCAGCAGGTCGCAAACGCCCTGCTGAGCGCTGTCAAATAGGATGCTCCCGGCATCGGGCGTAAGCTGGCCCGCCAAGCAATTAAGTAACGTGCTCTTGCCTGAGCCTGATTCGCCAACAATGCCCATGACCTCTCCGGGGTACAGGTCAAAGCCGATATCCGCACAGCCAATGCGTTCGCCATACCGCCGCGTTATGCCCGTTGCACGTAAGATGGGATTCATGCGCCCTCCTGAACCCGACGGGCACAGTAATCTGTATCAGAGCAAAGGAACATGCGGCCCCCGCTATCATCGGTAATTACCTCATCCAAATAGCTGCTGGTGCTGCCGCAAAGCGCGCACTGTCCAGCGGCGCGGCTTGGGTCGAAGGGATAATCCTCGAAGTCGAGGCTTTTTACCGGCGTCCAGGGTGGTAGGGCATAGATGCGTTGTTCACGGCCTGCTCCAAAGAGCTGAATGGCCGGTGAGCCGTTAAGCTTTGGGTTGTCAAATTTCGGAATCGGCGAGGGGTCCATCACATAGCTTTTGCCCACGCGCACAGGATAGGCGTAGGTGGTGGCAATTTCGCCATGTCGGGCAATGTCCTCATAAAGTTTGACATGCATTAGCCCATATTCACCCAGGCTATGCATTTTGCGTGTTTCTGTTTCGCGCGGTTCTAAAAAGCGCAGTGGCTCAGGGATGGGAACTTGGTAGACAATAATCTGACCTTCCTGCAGCGGCGTCTCTGGTATGCGGTGGCGCGTTTGAATAACCGTGGCTCTATCTGCTTCGGTGGTTGTTTCAACACCGGCTGTGACTTCAAAAAATCGCCGAATGGAGACCGCGTTGGTGGTGTCATCCGCGCCTTGGTCAATCACTTTTAATCGGTCTTCTGGCACCAGTGTTGAGGCGGTAACTTGCACACCCCCCGTGCCCCAACCATAGGGCATGGGCATTTCGCGGCTGGCGAAGGGCACTTGATAGCCAGGAATGGCTACCGCCTTAAGCAAAGCCCGACGAATCATTCGCTTGGTTTGCTCGTCGAGGTAGGCAAAGTTATAGGCACTCATTGCTCTGCCTCGGCGCGAAGGCGTCTAACGAGTTCTAGTTCTGATTGAAAATCGACATAGTGTGGCAGTTTGATGTGCTCAAGAAACCCAGTGGCCTGAATGTTATCGGCATGACTTAAAACGAACTCTGCATCTTGTGCGGGTGCGCCGGTATCATCTTCACCAAGCTCTTCCCAGCGCAGCGCCCGGTCAAGCAACGCCATGGCAATCGCTTTGCGCTCGGTATGCCCAAAGGTTAGGCCATAGCCACGCGTGAACTGCGCGGGTTGTTTACGAGAGCCGACAAATTGGTTGACCGTTTCACACTCGGTTACCGTGATTTCACCGATAACAATTGAAAAGCCAAGCTCAGGTATTTCCATGGAGACTTCTACATGCCCCACCCGCAGCTCACCAATAAACGGATGATTACGGCCGTAGCCACGCTGCGTGGAATAGGCAAGGCAGAGCGCAAAGCCCTCATCTGCGCGAGATAAAGACTGCAGCCGCAAGGCGCGGTCAGCCGGAAAGGCCAACGGCTGCCGGGTTAAATCACCAGGCTCCTCATTACCCGATGGTTCGGGCTGGAGCAGGGCATCTTTGCCAAGGATATCGCTGACCCTGGCCAGTGGCTCGTTAAGCGTCTGCCGCTCCGTTTCAGCCAGCTCTGCCTCACCATTGGCGAGCAGCGTGAAGTCTAAAAGCCGATGCGTGTAGTCAAAGGTTGGCCCTAGCAATTGCCCGCCCGGAGCATCCTTGAAGGTGGCGGAGATTCTTCTGATGCAGGTCATTGCGCCGGTATCAATGGGCGCAGATGCCCCAAAGCGGGGCAGTGTGGTGCGATAGGCGCGAATCAGAAAGATTGCCTCAACCAAATCGCCACGGGCCTGTTTGATGGCTAGCGCAGCCAAGTCTGGATCGTAAAGAGAGCCCTCGGCCATAACACGATTGCAAGCCAGCGTGAGCTGGTCACGAATTTGGGCCGTATCTAACACGGCGGTGTTTTGATCACCCCGGCGAACTTCAGCTAACCAAGCGTGCGCTTGATCAATCGCTTTTTCGCCCCCTTTAACGGCAACGTACATTACACACCCCCAATGCGGGTTGAGCGTGGTAGCCCGCTGATTTGACTACCTGCGGTGAGATAAAAATCGAGGCCGAGAGGGAACAGTGCCGCATTGGCGGCTAGTCCACGCTCGTCTGGTAAGTTCAGAAAAGTTTGTGACTTAATGCCGGGGCCGGTTAAGCAACTGCCCGTATTCAGCAATTGATCGCATTCGACAATTAAGGTGGCTGAGCGCTCCGGGTATTCTGCCTCGCCGTGTGCGAATTGTGTTAACGGCAGTAAATCTTGCCAGCGTCCAATAGCAAACAGCGCCTGTGGCGCCGGCAGAAACGGGGCGCCGGTATGAAATGATAACCATTGTTTAACGGCGGGCGAGTTGTATCTACCGCCTAAATGCACGGGAGTTTCATGATCGATTAAGGTTAAAAGCAGCGCGCCGGCTGCTTCAGAGAGGGGCAGGGGTGGCTCTATGCCTGTCATTTCAAAAATTTGACCGGGTTGTGACATTGCATTTAATGCCACCCGGAATGCGCGGGCCGCGTCTAGAGCCGGGTCTTTGAAACCGCCACTGAGATTGAGTGCGTCACTCACTCGTCTTCACCCCTTACGAGCGTAAAAAAGTCGACCTTTGTTGCGGCCGCTTTTTCTTTCTGTTCGGCTACTTGTAAAGCCAGTGCGTTGGCAAGTGGCTGTAGAACCATTCGGTCAACCTGATTGGCATGTTGTGTTTGCATGAGCGCATCCACCAGCGCAGCCTGCTCGGCATGTGCCTTATTACGCCCCTGCACATAAGCGTGCCCCACCACGGTGGGCTGTTCATCAACAAGTTGTAGCGCACAGCGTGTGACGGTCATTTCGCCTAAATTAAAGGGCTTTCCGCTGCCGCCCGCTTGCCCGCGAACCATTACGGCACCAAGTTCCGGCGCGCGTAACCATTTGAATGGAGGTGAAAGGCCTAGCGATTCCCAAGCCTGCGCAACCATTGGCGGATTGCTGCGAGCTAATAATCCCATCCATTCGGCACGTGATTGCATCATTAATAAATCTACAACTAGACAACTGTGATAATCTTATCAGATCAAAGGCGGTAGTGATGTGACGATTCAATGACAACGGTTTGGAAGTCGATTGCCGATACGCTAGTCAGTGAAATAGAGCAGGGCCATTATCCGGCGGGCAGTCGGCTGCCAACTGAGGCCATGCTGGCGGAGCGGTTTGGCGTTAATCGGCATACGGTTCGTCGGGCTATCGGTCACTTAAGAACCGAAGGGCTCGTTTATTCACGCCGTGGTGCGGGTGTTTTTGTTTTGCCGCAACCGGTGGCTTATCCGCTGGGGCGGCGCGTGCGCTTTGAGCGCAATGTGCTGGCGGCCGGTCAAACGCCCTCAAGGCGGTTGTTAATGCTCGAAAGCCGTCGAGCCAATGATGCGGAGCGCAGCGCATTACAATTACCGACATCGGCAATGGTGCATGTGATGGAAGGGCTTTCGTTTGCTGACGAGCAACCCATTGCGCTATTTCGTAGCGCATTTCCGGCCAAGCGCTTTCCTGAGTTGCCTAAACAACTGCGTGAACGTCTGTCAGTTACCCAAGCTATGCAGGCCTCGGGCGTTAGCGACTATTTTCGTGTGTCTACTAAACTGACCGCCCATCTGGCCACACCGGTGCAGGCTAATTTATTGCGGCTGAGTGCTGGCGCGCCTTTGCTTAGGTCGGTCAGCGTCAATGCGGATCAGGCAGGCCAGCCGGTGGAATACGGTCGAACCTGGTTTTCTGGAGAACGGGTCAGTTTGTTTATTGAAGATGAGGGTTAAGATTCATCTTTGGGTACGAACTGCTCGTAGCGCTCTAAGAACGCGTCAATCGAAAGCTTTCGAAAGTCTATGAGTGCGCTGCGCAGTTGATCGTGCGTCCAGTCCCACCAGCTAAGGTCAAGCAACCGTTGTACCGTTGTATCGTCAAATCTTGGGCGTAGGGGCGTAGCAGGAACACCCGTTACAATCCAGTACGGTGGTACATCGTGAGTAACAACGGCGCCCGCAGCCACGATAGCGCCATGCCCAATCGTGATCTCGGGGCGAATAATGGCACCATGCCCAATCCAAGTGTCATGACCAATATCAACGCGGCGTGCATGACGGGCATCAAAAAATTCTTCATCGCGCTCGGCATCATCCCAGTAGTCGTAAGACCGATATAAAAAATGATGGAGCGATGCACGCTCCATAGGGTGATCGGTAGGACCGATGCGGGTAAAGCTGCTGATGTTGGCAAACTTCCCTACGGTGGCATTGGCGATATCCGCATATCGATCACAGTAGCTGTAATCGTCGATGTGGCTGTTATAAACGCGTGAGCCGCGGCCAATTTCAACCCACCCCCCAAACGTGCTTTCGGTAATTTCGCAATCCGGGTGCAGGTAGGGTTTATTCGGTTGTAAGCGTGTGGTCATTGCTTAGCCCTTATTCGCCGCGAATCAGACGCCGACGCAGTACACCCGATAACCAGTCCATCAGCATCACGAGTAACACAACAAGCACGATGTAGTAGCTGACTTCTTCCCAGTCTTTTTGTGTGATGATGGCCTGCGTTAGCAACAATCCAATGCCGCCCCCGGTAATAGCACCAATCACGGTTGCCGAACGGGTGTTTGACTCTAAATAATAGAGGATCTGGCTGATAAACACGGGTGCCACCTGAGGGATTACGCCGAAGCGCGATCGCTGAATAGCATCGGCGCCTGTAGATTTTACGCCCTCAATTTGTCGGTTATCCACATTCTCTAGGGCTTCTGAGAACATTTTGCCGAAACTGCCCGCGTCGGTTAGCAAAATTGCCAACGCCCCGGTTAGCGGCCCCGGGCCAAACGCGCGGCTTAGAACAATCGTCCAAATCAGCGCATCAACACCACGTAGAAAGTCAAAGATCCGCCTTACCAGAAGCCGTAATGGCTGCAGCGGGGTAAAGTTTTTTGCGGCAATAAAGCATAAAGAAAAGGCAATAATGGCCGCGCCCATGGTGCCTAAAAAGGCCATCAGCAGGGTCTCGAATAATGCCCAGAACACATCCCCATGCCGCCACATTCCGTTGTACCAAAAGTCATTTAACATCGCGATTGCATTCGGTTTTTCTGGAACAACGCGCTCGCTAGAGAACGCTAAGCCAAAAAGCTCTGCCGCTGATTTGCCATAAAATGGGCTATCGAGCGTAAACCAAAACAGCTCCCAGCCAAAGGAGTACCGAAAAACTTCGGTAAAAGCCTTGGTAACAATCACACGTCCACTGTCGGTTGTAATGGATACACGTGCAGGTGAGCTGCTAATCCATTCAGGCTGTGGGCCGGGTGGTAGCGAAAGCGTTACGCCTTGCCGGCTGGATTCTGCTTCGATCAGTCCATAGCCCGGCACGTCATAACGCATCTTTTGGTCATTAATCTCAACAATGTGCCCATCGGGCAACGTCACAATCGCGCCTAGCTCACCCACGGGTTCAACCCACTCTGGATACTCTCCGGGCGGCCAAAGCCCTTTACGCTCACCCTCAATGGCAACAACGCGCTCGTCTCTGCGGTAATTGGCGGTAACGTGCGTTTTATAGGTAAAGGAATCGTTAACCAGCGTTTTGGCGTTGTTGGGATCAGCGCGTTCAAATACACCGGGTACATCCAGTGCAAAGGCCACATAGATTAAATACGCCAGTATGAGTGATGGCAGGCCTAAAGACATCCAGCGCTTGCGCTCAATCAGTTGCTCCGCCTGCTGTAGTGCTGCTGCGCTCATACGCTGGCCTCCCCCGTTAGGCGGTTACGAAAATAGCTTGAGAGCTGGTCGAAAAAGACGATGGAGGCAAAAATCAAAATAAAGATGGCCGCAACCTCGTCATAGCGGCCTTGTCCCCAGCTAATGGCATTTTTTAAGTCATAACCAATCCCGCCAGAGCCCACAAAGCCCAAAATAGCGGAGGCCCGAATATTGATTTCAAAACGTAGCAATCCATAGCTTAGGTAATTAGGCGCCACCTGTGGCAAAACGCCCAGCCACATTTGTTGTGACCAGTTACCGCCCACCGATTGCAGCCCCTCAATGGGGTTTAAAGAGGCGTTTTCATTGACTTCGGAAAACAACTTACCCAGTGCCCCGGCGGTATGAAAAGTAATGGCAATCATGGCCGGTACGGGGCCGCCGCCGAGAACAAAGATTAAGACCAGCGCAATCACAATTTCAGGAATGGCGCGCATGATGTCCATCATCCGTCGGAAAACGGGGATTAGCTGAGGCCAACGCGCCAAACCGCGCGTTGAAAGTAATGCAAGTAATACCGCAAGCGCTGCGCCAAGTAGCGTTGATGCAGCCGCAATATTTAATGTTTCAATCAGAGACGGCAGAAATTCAATTAGGTAACCCGGCAGATTGGCAATATCCCGCGCGGCTTCTCTAAACACATCGGCGGGAAAGTCAAAAACGTTGAGTATGCCAGCCCAAAAGCCACCCGCGTTGCGGCTATCAGCCAGCATAAATCCACTAACCATTAGCATGATAAAAATGGCAATTAGGATGCCGCCGTAGGTGCGCCGGCGGCGAACAAGCTCGAGATACTGTTGTTGCTGCACACTCATTTGAGTTCTCTCGGTATAGATAAGCCGGTCATCTCAATGAGACAACCGGCTTATTGACGCCTAGGGCAGACTTACATCTTCGAGCGACGGGCCTCGATGATGGAGGTGTAAGCGTCGTGGTTGATTGGCTGTACGCCCAGTGCTTCGCCAGCAAAGAAGCTATAAGCACAATCAGGATCCATGTAAGGCAGCGATGCCGTTAGGGTTGTAACATCCAGCTTCACGCGCTCAGGCAGGTTGGTGGCTAGAACGATTGGGCCCTCTGGAATCGGGTTTGATTTCCAAATTTCAACCATTTCGTTCATGTCAACAAGCCCAGCATCAGAGGCTTTACGCAGCGCGCCGGAGTTATACCCCTCAGACCACTCGCCAAGACCATCTGCCCAGGTAACACCTGCATCAACACTGCCATTTGCAACGGCAACGATGGTCTGCTCATGGCCACCTACAAAAACCACTTCACCGAAGAAGTCGCCCGATTCCATCGTGACGTCATAGGTAGAAGGAATTTCGATGGAAGGAATCAGGTAGCCAGAGGTGGAGTTAGGGTCACCAAATGCAAATTGACGGCCTTCAAGATCTTCGATTGACTCAATGCCACTATCCGCGCGGGCAAAGCCAACAGAGTAATAACCGTAAGAACCATCGGTATTGGTTTTAACCATCACAGGCTCAACTACGTCTGGATCGCTCAAATACAGCTTGGCATAGCCTGAAGCACCCAGCCATGCCATATCCAAAGAGCCGCCGAGCAGGCCTTGAATAACGCCATCGTAGTCGGCCGGGGTGAAAATGCGCACGGGCACACCCAACAGGGCTTCGGCTTTTTCCTGGTAGCATGCCATGCTGTTTAGCCGATCCTGTGCGTTCTCACCACCGAGCACGCCAATACGAAACTCTTCAATTTCCTGTGCGGCAACTGGCCCGGCTACGAGCGCGGTGAGTGCCGTCGTCATCAGTAACTTTTTCATCGTCATCTACTCCTAGTTGACAGTCGTGACCGGCTGCGCCGGTGTCTTGGGTTGCACTTGAGATACAGATTCATGCTCTGCATGCTCTCGAATCTCTGTTGAGGTTGAGTGCTCTGAGAAAGACTCGTCTGCGCCGTAGATTTCACGGGCGACAGCCGTTGTTAACTGATCGGGAGGACCATCAAAAACTACCTCTCCATGGCTCATGCCAATGACCCGATCGCAGTAGCGACGAGCGGTATCGAGGGTATGGAGGTTGCAAATAACGGTCCGCCCATCTTCGTCGTGAATACGCCGAAGGGCATCCATCACGAGCTGAGCGTTCATGGGGTCAAGGCTGGCGATAGGCTCATCAGCCAACACCATCTCAGGGTCTTGCATCAGTGCTCTGGCAATGGCGACGCGCTGCTGCTGCCCGCCACTCAGTGCCTCAACCCGTTTGGTGGCCTGCTCCTCTATGCCAAGCCGCTCTAGCAAGCTGATGGCGCGCTGAATATCGGCTCGGGGGAAAAGATTAAAAGCCGTGCTCAGCGTAGAACGCTGGTTAAGCGTGCCATGTAGCACGTTGGAGACCACATCCATGCGCGGCACGAGGTTAAACTGCTGGAAAATCATGGCGCAGTTGGCCTGCCAGCGGCGCATTTCCGCACCGCGCAGCGAGAGGACATTCTGCCCTTTAAATAAAATACGGCCTGAGCTGGCATCAACCAGTCGGTTAATCATCCGCAAAAACGTTGACTTACCCGCCCCAGAGCGGCCGATAATGCCAATCATGGCACTGTTATCGACATCAAACGTAATCGACTTAACCGCGCTAACTTGGCCAAAGTTCTTACAAACGCTTTTTACGCTGAGTAACATGAAACCCCCTAACCTTATTACCCGAAGGTTAGGGGGAGTTAACGTCAAAATTGTTAAACTAAAGGGTCAGTTTTATGACGAGAACGGTATGGCACAGGTAGTGGTTCGTAAGCTTGATGAAAGCCTAAAATCAGCACTCAAGCTGCGTGCAACAGCCCATGGCTGGAGCATGGAGGAGGAAGTTCGGCAGATTCTTCGGGTTGAACTGAGTGAGCGACCGCTGGCTCGCGGAAACCTAGGCACACGGATTGCTGAGCGTTTTGCGAATGAACCTTTAGACGAGCCGCTTCCGGAAATGCGGGGCGAGACGCTAATTTAAGGTTTTTAATCTAGGGTGACACGGAGCACCGCATTAGCAGCGGCCTCACCGGCAGCTAGCGCCCCTTCAATGAGGCCCGGGCTTTGTTCGGCCGTTTCAGCGCCGCAAAACCATAGTCGACCATTAAGATGGGCGCTGCGCAGCAGCGATGGGCCTACTGCAGGATGCGCGGGCGTATCTGCTCTATCTATTTGCGAGCAAATCCATGGCTCTGTGGCCCAATCCCGAATGTTCAGTTCGATGGGTTGTGCAGCTTGCGGGCCAAGGCAGCGTTCTAGTTGCGCTAAGATGGCATCAGAAAGCTTTGCCGGATCACGCTGAGCCGCGGGCGTGGCAATAAAGCCGAATAAACTGGCATGGCCTTGGGCGCTAGTGTGGTCATGTGCCTCAAATAGCGGCCCTTGCCGACTTGCAATACGACCTGATAAGCCTTGGTCCCGCCAAAACGGCTTGTCGTAGCGAATCACGGCGCGCGCTTGGGCGGCCATCCAGGTTGGCATAGTTTGCAGGGTTGATAAGGTGGAGCTGGATAGCGTTGAGGGCAGCTTGATGCGCTCAGCAGCAATTCGCGGTGGCGTTGCAACAAGTACGCACTGGGTGTGAATCACTCGGTTGTTGCTATGCAATCGTAGTGAGCCATCGTGGTCTTGGCTAATTTCATGCACGGGCGTTTGAACGGCGATTGTCTCTGCAGGCAGGGCGTCAGTTAATGTTTTAATTAACTGCTGTGGCCCGCCAACCAGTCTTGCCATGCCATATTGGCCGGGTAGGGGTTGCCGTCGCAGCGTGGGCGCAAAGCCTTCTAACACCGCATCACCCTGGTCATATTGGGCAAATGTGGCAAGCTCAAGCGCTTGTATCCAGCGAGCGATAATCGGTTGAAACGGTGGCCAAATCCAAGTTGGCCCTAAGTCTGCAATAGCCTGCCCGTCTTTGGAGTAGAGGCTATCAACTCGCCCCCCAATTCTTGGACTTGCTTCAAGCACTTGTGGCGTTAAACCGGCCTGATGCAGCGTGTAAGCCGCGGTAAGGCCAGCAATGCCCGCTCCGATAATGGTAACTGGGGAATTAGTCATAATTAAGTGGTGGGTCGTGCAGGATTCGAACCTGCGACCAGCGGATTAAAAGTCCGATGCTCTACCAACTGAGCTAACGACCCCCAACCCGTAATCATACGATTACAACGCGCTCGCGGCAATCAGAATTGTTGCAATCTTTGTGCGGCTAGGCTGGCGGCGGTGCTTTGCGGGTGTTCAGACACCAATTGCTCTAAAACCCGCTCGGCTTCGGCTTGTTGGCCTTGCTCGATATGTGAAAAGCCAATCTTCAGCAGCGCATCTGGGTGCTTGTTGCTATCAGGATGATCATCTAACACGGCTTGAAAGTGCACAATGGCCGCAGCAAAATCTCGCTCTGCATAAAAAGACTCGCCTAACCAATAGCGCGCGTTGGCAGTTAGGTCATCTTCTGGGTAGTCCGCAAGAAACTGCTCAAACTGCTGGCGTGCCTGTGCAAAATTACCGCTACGCAACGAGTTAAAGGCCGCCTCATATTCTGCAGCCGGATTGCCCGTTGGTTCTTCTGCTGGCACTGCACCGGGTTCGCTTAACGTGGGCGCCTCGGCATTTTCGGTGCCGGGGCTGCTAGGGCTGCCGGATTCTAGGGCCTGCAGGCGAGTATCTAAATCGAGATAAAGCGCACGTTGTTGATCTTTTATTTCGCTAAGTTCGCGCTGAATGAGTTCAATTTCTCCACGCAGGCCGCTAACCTCATCGGTTAGTCGGCTTGAGTCGTTCATTAAATTCATCAGTGCGCTGCCACCCAGCCGCTCTTCTAATCGTTCAATACGCTCATCAAGCTCTCGAGCGCTTTGGCCAACGGCATCGCCCGCTGCCAGTGCAAGGGCACTGGCCAGCAGAACGATACGCCATTGAGGAAGTACTCGGCCGTGCATCATTTATCGCTCGTAAATTAGCTCAGCACGGCGATTTTGCGCCCAAGCAGCTTCGCTGCTACCTAAGACAGCGGGGTTTTCTTCACCAAAGCTAACGGTGGACAGCTGCGAGTCGCTAGCACCGTTGAGCAGCAGGGCTTGACGCACGGCGTCAGCTCGGCGTTCGCCCAAGGCAAGGTTGTACTCACGTGATCCACGCTCGTCAGTATGACCCTCAATCAACATGCGCCGCTGTGGGTTGTCGGCAAGGTATTCGCCATGGGCGCGAATAAGGCGCATGCCCTCGTCACTAAGCGTGCTGGCGTCAAAATCGAAGTAGATGACGCGCTCAGATAAAGGGCTGGATGGGTCTTCAAGCGCTTCGCCCGTAAATCCGCCACTGCCACCGGCGCCGGATGCCGAGGCACCAGATCCATCAGCGGCTGCCCGGTCAATTTCTGCCATTTCGGCATCATCAATATCGTCACGACCTGATGCACAGCCCGCTAACACAACGGCCAAGGCCGCAATTACTAACCAATGAAAAGGACGTTTCATGGATGCCTACTCCTGTAATAATTGAACGTAGTTTACAACGGACCCCAGTCGGGTTCACGAACCGTTTCACGAAAATCGGTTAATTGCCCCTGTACGCGCCCAAACACCGATACGGTAGCAATCTCAGAGCGATCGCCAATGGCGCGAGTGTACGCGATCATACTGCCACTGGTAGAAAAACTGGGCGATTCGTCAAGCGGCCCTTCCGTTAAGATGCGCATAACGCCGCTATCCAGATCTTGGATGGCGATTTGAAAACCCCGATCGGTACGATGGGCATAGGCAAGAAAGCGCCCATCTTTTGAGACGCTGGGGCTGGCGTTATAGCGCCCTTCAAACGTCATCCTAACGGCATCTCCGCCGGAGGCTGCCATGCGATAAATTTGCGGGCTGCCGCCACGGTTAGACGTGAAATAAATATGCCGGCCATCCGCTGACCAAGTTGGTTCCGTATCAATTCCAAAATGGCTGGTCAGCTGACGTGGTTCGCCGCTGCCATCAGCATCGATCACATAGATGTTGGGGTTGCCATCACGCGATAGGGTAACCGCAAGCTGCCGGCCATTAGGCGACCAGGCGGGCGCACTATTGATGCCGGGAAAACGTGTTACCGCGCGTCGCTCTCCCGTTGCCACGTTTTGTACATAAATCTGTGAGCTACGCCCCGACTCAAAAGACACGTAGGCAAGACGATCACCGTTGGGTGACCAGCTCGGTGAGAGCAATGGCTGGTTAGATGTCAAAATTGTTTGTGGGCGGTGGCCATCGGCATCAGCAATAATGAGTTTATGCTCCTGCCCACCCGCGTCTCCCGTAACCTGCACGTAGGCAAGCGAGGTGTTGAAGCCGCCGGGCGTACCGATGAGCGCCTCGAAAATTTGATCGCTAATGGTATGGGCGAGTTTGCGTAAATCAGCACCGGTAACCCGATAGCGCTGCCCGGTAATACGGCTGCCGGCATACACATCGAGCAGCTCATAGCGAACCGTGTAGCCGCTATTGGAGTCACGCTGAATTTCGCCAACAACAAGGCTGTCAACGCCAAGTGCGCGCCAGTTACGAAAGCGGACATCCTCAAATCGGGCTGGGTTGCCGATGTGGTTGTTGGGATCAAGCGGGGCAAATATGCCGCTGCGGTAAAGATTTGCCCGAATAATGCGCGCGATATCGGCTTCGGGCGCTTGCTCGTTACCTCTAAAGGGTACCGCAGCGATGGGTAAGGCCGCTTCGGCGCCGCCGGTAATTTCAATGCGTACCTGAGCAGCGGCGGGCATCGTTAACAGCATACTGAGGGCCAGCGTCAGGATGAATGATTTTGCTCTCAACGTTTTATTCCTCAGCCATCGGGATTAAAAATTAGCTCTACGCCTTGTCGGTAGGGGCGCGCAAGCAATGGATCATCGGGCATGGGCAGCGGATCAGCTCGCAAAACCGCGGTTTCTGCCGAGCGATCAAAAGACGCATTGCCACTGCTGCGAGTGATCTCTACGGAAAGCACTGTACCACCTGGACCCAGTCGCACTAAAACAGCGGCGCTAAGGCCTTCAGGTGTACCGGCCGGCCGAGTCCACGCGCGGCGTATTTTTTGTTGAATGGCGGCATCGAAAGTACCGCGTGCTTGCGCGGCCCGACGTGCGGCTGCTGCGGCTTCGCGTTCCGCTTGTTCAGCCGCTTCAGCCTCGGCCTCGCGCCGGGCTTGTTCCTCGGCTTCGCGCCGTGCGCGCTCGGCCTCCTCGCGTTGGCGCTGGCGCTCTGCTTCGCGCTCGGCTTCAGCTTGGCGTTCGGCCTCAAGCTGCCGCTGACGCTCCGCTTCGCGCTCTGCTTCAGCTTGGCGTTCAGCTTCAAGTTGGCGCTGGCGCTCAGCCTCAGCCTCAGCTTCAGCCTCAGCCTCAGCCTCCGCCTCTGCCTCAGCCTCTGCCTCTGCCTCAGCCTCTGCCTCAGCCTGCCTTTGACGCTCAGCCTCAGCCTCAGCCTCGGCGGCTGCGCGCGCTTCTTCTTCCTCGCGCTCGGCGGCTTCAATCATGGGTGTTTCATCAATGGCGATCGCTTGTACGGCGTTGGGATCGCCGGGTTGCATGTCATGCACAGGCCGTTCAAAACGCATGCTGACCGCAAAAAGGCCAAACAAAAAGAGATGAGCGGCCAAGGAGTAGGCAACATAGCGCAGGGTGCGCGGTGTCATTCAAACCCTCCGGCAGGCGGCTGCGTCATAAGACCTACCTGGGGTACGCCCGCTTGTTGAAGAGCCGTCATCACCGTCATAACGCGCGCATAGGGTACTTCGGCATCGCCGCGCACATAAACGGGTGTATCGGGCTGCGCGCGCATAATGGCAGCTACGTTTTGGATAATTTCTTCTATACGAATGGGGGTATCGTCTGGCTGATCGCCAACGCTCAGGTAAAGGCGCCCGTTTTTGTCTACCTCAACAATTACCGGTTCACGATCATCGGGCGGCAGGGGGTCAGCCGTTGATTCGGGTAGCTCGATTTCTACGCCTTGATACAACAAGGGTGCGGTTACCATAAAGATCACGAGTAGCACGAGCATAACGTCAATGTAGGGCACCACATTGATTTCAGACATAGGTCGACGGCGAGTGCGCCGCCCTTGCATGGGTGCGGTGCGGCTCACGACGCGCTGGCTCCCCGCCCCTGTAAGTTGCGCTGCAGGATCGCGGTAAATTCTTCGATGAACATTTCGTAGCGATTGGTCATCCGTTCGCTTTGACTGGCATAGCGATTGTAAGCAATAACAGCGGGAATGGCGGCAAATAAGCCAAGGGCCGTGGCAATTAGGGCCTCAGCAATACCCGGTGCTACGGTGGCCAATGTGGCCTGCTGCATGGCGCCTAGCGCTCTAAACGAATTCATGATGCCCCAGACGGTGCCAAATAGACCGATATAGGGGCTGGTGGAACCCACGGTGGCTAGAAAAGGTACGTAGCTTTCTAACTCATCGGCTTCACGATTCATGGCAACCCGCATTGCGCGCTGCGCCGCCTCAATAGTGGGCTCGGCATCCGCATTTTGTTTGCGCATGCGTGAGAATTCGCGAAAGCCGGCACGAAAAACTCGTTCCATACCACCGCGGTCGTTTTCGGGGTTTTCGGGTTGGCTGTAGATCTCGCTGAGATTGCCGCCAGACCAAAAGAGATCTTCAAATTCCTCTGCGCCGTTTTCGGCTTGCTTGAACTGCCGATACTTACGGAAGATGAGTGCCCAAGAGGCAATCGATCCCGCCAACAAAACAAGCATAACAAGCTGCACAACAAAGCTTGCCTGCAACACCAGATACGTGATGGAAAGATCAACGGCCATGGGTATCCTCTACAACAGTGGGTCTTCAAGTCGGGGTGGTGGTGGTCGCTTAAAATGCTGGTAGGCACCGCGCGTTGCCATGCGGCCCCTAGGCGTGCGTTGTAAAAAGCCCTGCTGAATCAGGTAAGGCTCAATCACATCTTCGATAGTGCCGCGTTCTTCACCAATCGCAGCTGCTAGGCTTTCGATGCCAACCGGGCCGCCGTCAAACTTATCAATAACCGCCAGCAGCAGGCGCTGATCTTGTTGGTCAAATCCGTTGTCATCAACGGCCAGCATGGTCATGGCCGCGGCGGCCACCTCTTGGCTGATGTGCCCGTCTGCTTTGACTTCGGCATAATCGCGTACCCGTCGTAGCAAACGGTTGGCAATTCGTGGTGTGCCCCGCGCGCGGCGGGCAATTTCCAGCGATCCCGTATCGTCAATATCCAGGGCAAGCAGCCGTGCCGAGCGGCTGACAATTTGCGTGAGTTCGCTAACCGAGTAGTACTCTAAGCGCTGCACAATGCCAAAGCGATCGCGCAGGGGAGAGGTCAATAGCCCCGCGCGAGTGGTTGCGCCAACAAGCGTAAAGGGGGGCAGATCGAGTTTAATGGAGCGGGCCGCCGGGCCTTCGCCAACCAGAATGTCGATTTTACAATCTTCCATGGCAGGGTAGAGCACTTCTTCGACCACGGGTGAGAGGCGATGGATTTCATCAACAAATAAAACATCGCCCTCTTCTAAGTTTGTGAGCAGGGCGGCTAAATCGCCTGGCCGATCAATGACTGGCCCTGAGGTTTGTCGTAAATTGACCCCAAGCTCATTGGCAATAATATGCGCCAGGGTTGTTTTGCCTAGGCCGGGCGGGCCAAATACCAGCACATGGTCAAGGGCTTCTTTGCGCCCCCGTGCCGCGTCTATAAAGATACCGAGCTGCTCGCGGACCACTTCTTGGCCCACATAATCGCTGAGCTGACGGGGGCGAATGGCACGATCGACCGCTTCGTCTTCTGGCGCCGATTCAGAAGCGATGATGCGAGTTTCCTCAATCATTGCCGAACCGCCTTTTGCAGCGCTGAGCGAATTAGCTCTTCGCTATGCTCGCCTGACAAGCCACTGAGCAGCTTTTGCGCTTCAGCCGGTCGATACCCAAGCGCCACCAGCGCGGCCTCGGCTTCGGCCATGGGCGATGCGGCGGTTGTCATGGGGGCGCTATCGGCGCTACCGCTAGCGGTTGTGGCACCGATTTGTTTGCCCAGATCGGCAAGCTCCAAAGTAAGCCGTTCGGCAGTGCGCTTACCAATGCCCGGCAGGCGGGTGAGCGTGGTGATGTCGCGCTGTTCAATGCATTGGCGAAGCGCATCAGCGCTAATACCCGAGAGAATTGTCAGTGCCAAGCGCGGGCCAACCCCGTTTACTTTAATGAGCGCGCGAAACATGCTGCGCTCAGAGGCTTCAGCAAAGCCATAGAGGACGGGTACCTCATCTCTTACGCCTTGGTGCACATGCAAGCGAATGGGTTGATTGATTTCCGGCAGCGCGTAAATGGTTGACATGGGTACTTCAAGTTCATAGCCGATGCCGCCTACATCGATCATGATGCGAGGTGGCTGCTTTTCGACTAGCGTGCCGGCAATACGTCCAATCATTGCAGCAGGCCTCTAATGCGATCATGTTGAACATGCGCCAGCGCCACGGCCAGCGCATCGCTGGCATCTTCAGCGAGTGGTTGCTGGAGCTTTAAAATTGCCCGCACCATATAGGCCACTTGCTGTTTGTCTGCGCCGCCGCCACCCACCAGCGCTTGTTTAATGAGTCGTGGCGTGTATTCATGCACGGCCAGCGCATGGCGTGCGCAGGCGCAAATGGCTGCCCCCCGGGCATGACCGAGCTTAAGGGCAGATTGTACGTTGCGGCTAACAAACACCTCTTCGATGGCGGCTTCCGTGGCTGCATGGGTGCCGATAACCGCCTCAATCTCATCAAAGATGACTAAAAGCCGCTCAGGAAAGCTGCCATTACCTGTTTGAATGACTCCGCTAGCCACATGCTGAGGGTCACCTTGGCCAACGGCAATCACGCCATAACCCGTTTTAACCGAGCCGGGGTCAATCCCCAAAACATGACGCGTTGGTTGCCCCATGCTGTTTTAGGCGTCCTCAAACGCTTCAGCCTGAATGTCGGCATTGGTATACACGTTTTGCACATCGTCTAGATCTTCCAGCCGCTCGAGCAATTTTAGCGCCTTGGCTGAGTCTTCTGCACTTAAGGCTAAAGAGGTTTCAGGCCGCATCACAACCTCGGCATCGGCAGGCTCAAGATTAGCCTGCAGCATGGCATCTTTAACCTCGGTAAAGGTCTCGGGGCTAGTAATGACCTCAAATGAACCATCATCATTGCTCAGTACATCTTCGGCCCCTGCCTCAAGCGCTGCTTCCATTAAGGTATCTTCATCTGTACCGGGCGGAAAGAGCATGACCCCGCATTGGTTAAACAAAAAAGCCACACAGCCGTCGGTACCTAAATTGCCACCATGTTTGTTAAAAGCATGCCGAACTTCGCTGACGGTACGGTTACGGTTATCGGTTAAGCAGTCCACCAAAATAGCGGTGCCGCCGGGGCCGTAACCCTCGTAGCGTGCTTCTTCAAAGGCTATCGACTCATCGGTGCCGGCCCCGCGCGCAGCCGCTTTTTCGATTTTATCTTTGGGCATGTTAACGGCCAATGCCCGATCAAAAGCCAGCCTCAGGCGAGGGTTGCTTGCCGGGTCATCGCCGCCCTGACGAGCCGCAACGGTAATTTCACGAATCATTCGGGTGAATACTTTGCCGCGTTTAGCGTCTTGCGCTTTCTTACGGTGCTGTATATTTGCCCATTTGCTATGTCCTGCCATGATCCCCCTCGATCAGACAACGATATCTTTTCTAAAGTGAGCAGATTACCATGCTCTGCAGATTCCAACAGGCGGTTGTGGCAGCGCACATGGCCGAAACAAAAAATCTTGCTTATATCGAGCCATTACGGGCCTTTGCCGCTCTGCGTGAGGCTATGCCGCACGCCGTTTGGTTAGATGGCGAGCAGGGTGGCCAATACAGCATTGTAACGGCAGCGCCGCGTTTGTTGCTGGTTTATGATGGCCAGCGCACCGTTGGTACGGCCGATGATGGCACGGTATGGACCTCAGCCGAGGATCCCCTGGCGCTGCTGGCAGAGGCCCTTGGGCCCACCCAGCAAGGGCCTGCCCCTTTTTTTGGGGGTGCCATTGGGTATTTTAGCTACGAGCTTGGCCGGCGGCTGCAAGGGCAAACGCCGCCACTAACCCAGAGCCCAGAGATGGCCGTTGGCCTTTATGACTGGGCGCTGGTTATTGATCATCAGGCCGGCACCGCCACGCTCAATGGTAATGCGCCCTCCCACTTACCTCGCCTGCTTGCTCAAACAACAGCGCAACCCGGTGCCTGGCAGGTTGATCAGCGCGTTGAGGCCATTCCAGATAGTGCGGACTATGCCCGTGCTTTTGACCGGATAAAGCACTACCTGCGGGATGGCGATTGTTATCAGGTGAACTTGGCGCGCCAGTTTCGGCGACGCTTTCAGGGCGATCCGCTTGGCGTTTATGCGCAATTTCGTGGTTTGGCGGGTGGGCCATTCTCAGCCTATCTTGATCTGCCGGGCGGCCCGGTGCTGAGTGGGTCGCCAGAACGATTCTTAAAACTGCGCGATGGCGTGGTAGAAACCCGGCCAATTAAAGGAACTCGGAGACGTTCTTCTGATCCTGAAGAGGATGCTCGCTTGGCACAAGCGCTTCTCAGTAGTGAAAAGGATCGGGCTGAGAACGTCATGATTGTGGATTTGCTGCGTAACGACATTAGCCGTGCCTGTGCAATTGGGAGCGTATCGGTGCCGCAGCTCTTTGCGCTTGAAAGCTATGCCACCGTGCATCACATGGTGAGTGTGGTAACAGGGCGGATTGCCCCTGAGCACAATGCCACCGACCTTTTACGCGATTGTTTGCCGGGCGGATCAATTACGGGCGCACCCAAGTTTCGGGCAATGGAAATTATTGCAGAACTGGAGCATGCGCCGCGGGGCGTTTATTGTGGAGCCATTGGTTATATTGGTTATGACGGTGCAATGGATACCAATATTGCCATTCGGACAATTAACGCGCGCGATGGATGGCTGGATTATCGCGCCGGGGGTGGGCTGGTTTATGACTCGGAATGCTCGGCAGAGTTTGCTGAAACCGAATTCAAGGCGGCCGCATTTGTCGATGTTATGATCAAATCAACCGCAGGCAGAAAACAAGCGCAAGGAGAGAAAAATGAATGATGTAGTGATTGTTGCAGCAGGACGCAGCGCAGTGGGGTCATTTGGCGGCACACTGTCGGGCATGGCCGCATCAGATGTTGGCGCCCAGGTCATTAAGGCGGTTTTGTCCCGCGCGGGTGTGGCAGCAGATGCCGTTGATGAGGTTATTTTGGGGCATGTGCTTACCGCGGGGGCGCGCATGAACCCGGCGCGTCAGGCGTCTCTGGGGGCGGGCCTGCCGGTAACTTGCCCGGCCATGACCATTAATAAGGTTTGTGGAAGTGGTTTAAAGGCAACGCACATGGCTGCGCAGGCGATTAGCTTGGGCGATGCCAGCGTGGTGATTGCCGGTGGTCAAGAGTCGATGAGTCAGGCGCCGCATGTGCTGCCCAACTCACGCAAGGGCCAGCGCATGGGGCCCTGGAAGATGGAAGACAGCATGATCTATGACGGGTTATGGGATGTTTTCAACAACTATCACATGGGTGTAACCGCCGAGAATTTGGCCAAAGAATATGGCATTAGCCGTGAAGAGCAAGACGCTTTTGCAGCGCGCTCACAGCAGCTGGCCGAAGCGGCACAAAAAGCCGGCCGATTTGACGAAGAAATTGTGCCCATCGAGATTCCGCAAAGAAAAGGCGACCCCGTTATCTTTGATGTGGATGAATTTCCACGCCATGGCACAACGGTTGAGAGTTTAAGCAAGATGCGCCCGGCCTTTGATAAAGAAGGCACGGTTACCGCTGGCAACGCCTCGGGCATTAACGATGGTGCAGCCGTTGTGGTGATGATGTCGGCAGAGCGGGCCGAAGCGCTCGGCTTAACGCCCCTGGCGCGCGTAAAAGCTTACGCCAATGCCGGGGTAGAGCCGCATATTATGGGGTCAGGGCCTATTCCTGCCACGCAGCGCTGTTTAGAGCGTGCCGGCTGGTCGGTAGATGACCTTGATTTAATCGAGTCAAACGAGGCATTTGCCGCGCAGGCATTGGCCGTCAATAAGGGCCTTGGTTGGGATACTGACAAGGTGAATGTGAATGGTGGTGCCATTGCAATTGGTCATCCGATTGGTGCCTCTGGCGCCCGTATTTTGGTGACATTGCTGCATGAAATGAAGCGTCGGGATGTTAAACGCGGCTTAGCCACGTTGTGCATCGGCGGCGGTCAGGGTGTGGCGCTTGCGGTTGAACGTTAGGTTCGGAGGATTTTAGATATGGCAGAGATGCGACTGATTAAGAAGTATCCGAACCGGCGGTTATACGATACCGCTATTAGCAGCTATATCACGCTGGCTGATGTTAAAGGGCTAGTGGTAGATGGTGTCGATTTTAAGGTGACTGACGCCAAAACCGGTGCCGATCTAACCCGCTCTATTCTTTTGCAGATTATTAGCGAGGAGGAGGAAGGCGGTGAGCCAATTTTCTCCAGCGAGCTGCTGGCCCAGGTAATTCGCGCGTACGGCGGCAATATGCAAACCATGTTGACCAGTTATCTGGAAAAGAGCATGGAGCTCTGGGGAGATCAGCAGCGAGAGTTGCGTGAGCGTGCACGTCAATTTATGGATGTCAGCAACCCAATGCAGGTGCTTTCGCAAATTACTGAGCGCAATTTAAGCCTGTGGCAAAAGGCGATGGAAAGCATGGTTGCCGAAGATAAGGACAAGAAAAAAGACGAATAATCGCATGGTTTGACACCCTGTCATCGCCTCTCTATGATGCTGCGCAACATATTTATTGTGCGTCGCACAACTAGGGAGGTTGAACATGACCAAGCGATTAGCATTAGTCACAGGTGGTGAAGGCGGCATTGGTACTGAAATCTGTCGTCAACTCGGCCAGCAAGGACGCAAAGTGGTGACAACCTGTATCGACCCAGACGGCCAAGACATGGCAGCCTGGGCCGAGGCGCTACGCGCCGAGGGTATTGATGCTGATTACGTACGTTGTGATGTGGGCAACTACGACGCTTGCGAAGCCATGGCAGCTGAGGTGCAGGAGAAATTTGGCACCGTAGAGGTTCTGGTTAATGCGGCCGGCATTACCCGCGATTCATTTCTGCACAAAATGTCTGCAGACCAATGGCACACCCTCATTGATATTAATTTAAATGGCGCGTTTAACGTAACGCGGCAGTTTATTAACGATATGCGTGAGCAGCGCTTTGGCCGTATCGTGAACATCTCTTCAGTTAACGGGCAGACTGGGCAGTTTGGCCAGACTAACTACTCGGCCTCAAAAGCCGGATTGCATGGCTTTTCGATGGCCTTGGCAAAAGAGGGCGCACCGAAAGGCGTAACGGCCAACACGGTATCGCCTGGCTACATTAAAACGTCAATGACCGCCGCCATACCAGATGCTGTGCGTGAGTCGATTGTGGCCCAAATTCCTGCAGGCGATATGGGCTTGCCCGAAGACGTTGCCCGGGCGGTCTGCTTTTTGACGGCCGATGAAGGCGGTTATGTGACCGGTATTAACTTGCCGGTGAACGGCGGTTTATTCTGTAGTTTTTAGGCAAAAAAATAGGGAGACGGTGTCTCCCTGAATAATGCACCCTCGAAGCGGGGTGCTTTATTTTGTTGCTGCCTGAATTCTTATTTAAGTGGCGGCAGCCTCCTCCTCTTGGCACTTTTTCTCAACAACGGTATTCAAATTACGGGCGTGTTTCGCAACTGGCAAGTATTTTCGTTGCTGCGCTGCAATACCCAATCGGCAATCTTTGGGTAGAGTTCGGCATGTGCTCGACGCCCGATAAATAGGCTCAAATGCCCCCCGGGTAGTGACATTTCGGTAGCGGGCCCACTGACGGCTTGGGCAAGATCTTGGGCTGCGCTGGGCGGTACTAAATGATCATCTAGCGCATAGGCGTTGAGCACGGGCGCCTGAATGGCCTGTAAAGAGACGGGCTCAGAGTCAATGTGCAGCGTGGCATTAGCAAGCGCATTTTTTTGATAAATCTGCTCGGCAAATTCAGCAAAGGCGGTGCCTGCCAAATCTGGGCCGTCATACATCCAGCGCTCCATGCGCATAAACTCGGTTATCTCTTGGCTGCTTGCTTGCGCCAGCGCGGTGAGCGCGCTGTAACGTTGCGGCCCCAGCGCAAATGGCTTGAGCGCAGCAAAAAACGTAGCAAGCCCCGGGCCGCGCACATTGCCGGTGGCCGCAATCAGCGCGGAGATATCAATGCGTTTTGCGATTTGCGCTAAGCGATTATCATTGCCGCTGTTGTTCCACGGTGTTGCCAACGTGATCACGCCCGCCACCGATGCGGGTTGAACCGCAGCGTGGCACAGCGCAAGCACGCCACCCTGACATACGCCTAGCAAAGCAGGGGCTTGTTGGTGTGCTCGTGTTATCCAGTTAACCGCCTCAGCAATATCCCCAAGAATGTAATCGGCCAACCCTAAATGCCGGCGTGCTGCCTGTGGTGGGCGCCATGCCAGTAAATAGGGACAGACCTCATGGGTTCTAAGCGTGGTCATTACCGAGCGTTTGGGGCTTAAATCAAGAATAACGGGGCGATTGACTAGGGAGTAGATAATCAGCAGGGGTGGCAGCGCGGGGTCGCCAAAGCGCAGTAGCTGGGCATTATCGGTGTCACTAACCACCTCATGGGGAGTGGTATAGCTAGCCAGATCTAGCGCTGAGGTTTTATCCATCCGACGCGGCCTGCGCTGCCTTGAGCGCCTCGATATCAGCCCGTAATTCATTAAGCTGTTGGCGATAGCGCCGGCGCATTCGCTGGAGCTCTTCGGCAATATCGTCTAGTCCACGGCTAGAGGGCATTCCAAGGTCTTCCAGCATTTCATCAGTCAGTGCCCGAAGCGTTTTGGTATAGGCACTCCAGGCGTTAATCAGCTCGGCGATGTTGTCTTGGGTTTCAGGCTGATCCAACCACGCTTCGTACCGGGGCTCGGCAATGGCAATCCAGCGCGCGGCCCAGTCGTCTGGAGCGGTTTCATCCGCTTCGATGCTGGCTTGAAATTCACCTAAACAGTCATTAAAAAAAGCCTGCGCTGCTGAGAGCTGTTGGTTAATGGCTTGCTGATAACGTGCGCTGTCGCCCGCTAGGTCTTGCAGCAGTTGCTGGCGCTGCGGAAAGGGCCCCAGGATTGGCATTTCTGCCCACTGCTCACGTAGCGCCTGTATGGCGGCCTCGGGCGATTCAGCCTCGTTAAGGGCTTGTGTGCTTTTGTGCAGCAACTCCATGATGCCCAGTGGATCATTGCCTTGCCCTGTAACCATTATCCCGCCGGCGTGAGTGCCGCCTCCCATTGCGTTTTGAGTGCCTCAGCCCGAGCCCGCTGGCTAGGTGTGACTAATAGGCTATCAAGTCGGCGTAGCTGACGCAGCCCGCTGCGATAGTCGCCCTGAACCGCATGATACTGAGCCATTGCTAAGGCTGATTCAGCCGGATTATCAGCCGCACTGGCCACTTGTGCATGCAAAGTCCACAGCTCAACGGCTTGAGGAGATTGCTGTACCAAGTTTCGGGTGAGCCGGAGCGCTGCGTTTGCCTGGCCCTCGGCTAGTTTGAGCTCAACGGCCATTGCGCGCAGAGCAGGATCGCCCGGAAAAAGACTAAGCGCCTCGTCAACAATTGCTTCCGCCGTTTTTGGATCATCGTCGGCAAACGCCGCTTCGGCAAGCGCTAGCGATAACAAGGCATGCTCGCCCTGTTGTGCGAGCAAGTCCTCGACTATGACGGTGGCTTCTTGAGGATTACCCCCGTTAATCAGCGCGATGGCCAACGCATAGTTAAGGGAAGGCGTGGTCTCGTTGCGCTCTTTGCGTAGTTCATCGATAAGCGCGGTGCGGCTGGGCGCTTGCAGCGCCAGCGTACGCCCCCGTATATACGCATAATCCGGGCTTTCAAATGCGTCTGAGGGTTTAACATCGTTGGCTAATGCGCGGGCATCGGCAATACGCGCATCAGTTAGAGGGTGGGTGCTCAAAAAGGCCGGTGGATCTCGGCGATAGCGGCTGTCATCCATAAGGATTTGAAAAAAATCAGGCATCCCGTGCGGGTCTAGCCGCGCATTTGCCATGATGCGCAAGCCGACTCGATCTGCTTCTCGTTCATGATCGCGCGAATAAGCCAGTTGGCTATCGATGCCACTGGCCATACCCGAGGTAGCGGCCGCCATACCGGCTTGAGGGTCTTGTGTGCTGATTAAAAGGCCAGCAATCACCAGGGCAGCGGAGCGTAAGTTACTGCTGGTAGCCGCCGCTAGGCGCCGTGCGATATGCCGTTGGGTGATATGCGCAATTTCATGCGCAATGACCGCGCCAAGCTCGCTTTCGGTGGTTGAGGCGGTAATTAAGCCACTGTGAACGCCGATATAACCGCCGGGCATGGCAAACGCGTTAATGCGATCATCAGCCAAAACAAAAAACTGCAGTGGTGAGCCGCCAGAATCACTTGCGGTGGCAATTCGGGCACCTAGCGCTCTAACATACGCGTTAATGGCCGGATCTTCGACAAGATCAAGCTCGGTGCGAATTTCATTCATCATCTGCCGGCCAATACGCGCCTCTTCTGCAGTACTGAGCACTTGCGTTGAGGGGTTGCCAAGATCGGGCAGTGATAAATCGAGCCCAGCCGCCGGCAGGCTGACACCGCAGAGCAGCATTCCAATTATTATAAGTTGTGGCAGGTGCTTTGCCCGCATACTATTGCCCACCAACGCATGGTTTATTAAACAGTAAATTTTAGACAGTATAACCCCGTGTAGAATTTCCCCCCATGCGGTACCTAATAGGAGTGATTTGTGGCCACGCCAATGTACACCGTTCGTGACTGGTTTTACCGCCATTTAAGCGACCCTCAAATTGTGGGGCTTACCCTAATTGTTTTACTGGGTGTGGCTACCGTAACGCTGCTGGGCAGTATGTTGGTGCCGGTTTTTACCGCCATTGTGCTGGCGTATCTGCTTGAGGGGCTGGTGCGAGGGTTGAGCCGTTATGGAGTCAGCCGGCGCTGGGCGGTTACCGGGGTGTATCTGCTGTTTGTGGCCTTTGTGGCGATGATTGTATTGGCAGTTATGCCTGTGATTATGAATCAGCTCATACAGTTGGTTGAGAATCTGCCCGCAATGCTTGATCAGGGCCAACAAGCCGTATTGGCATTGCCTGAAAATTATCCCGAGTATTTTTCGGCAGAGCAGGTCTCAGCCCTACTCGATACCATTCGGCGCGAAGCAATTAGTTATGCGCGGGGGCTAGTGTCGTCTTTATCGTTTGCCTCTTTGGTGATGGTCATCACGCTGATTGTGTATGCCGTGCTGGTGCCCGTGCTGATCTTCTTTTTCTTATGGGATAAGGGGCGCATTCTCGGTTGGGCTCAGCAGTTTTTGCCGCGGCATCATAGCCTTGTGGTGTCGGTATGGCGTGAGGTCGACTTGCAAATCGGCAACTACATTCGAGGCAAGATTATTGAAATTATTGTGCTGTGGTTTGGCACGTATTTGGTTTGGTTGTTTTTTGGGCTCGAATTTTCGATGCTGCTGGCGTTGCTGGTGGGGCTGTCTGTCATTATTCCCTATGTCGGTGCCATCGTAGTCACACTGCCGATTGCTATCGTGGCGTACTTTCAATTTGGCGCAAGCAGTGAGTTTATGTGGATTTTGATTGCCTACGCCATTATTCAAACCATTGATGCCAATGTGCTGGTGCCGCTGATTTTTTCAGAGGCCGTGAGCATGCATCCGGTGGCAATCATTATTGCCATTTTGATCTTTGGTGGTATTTGGGGTTTTTGGGGTGTGTTCTTTGCCATTCCGCTGGCTACGGTTATTCAGGCCATTATGAAGGCGTGGCCTCGGGCAACAGCCGAGGATGAGCCTGAGCCGGAGCCTGGCGCTTAAAGCACTTCGCTGGCGTAGGCTGCTAGGCGTGAGCGCTCGCCACGGCTAAGCGTAAGATGCCCCGCATGCGGCCAATGCTGAAAACGATGTAGCAAATAGGTTAGCCCCGAGGTGGTGGGGGTAAGCCACGGTGTATCAATCTGTCGTAGGTTGCCTAAGCAAACGATTTTGGTGCCAGGCCCGGCGCGAGTAATTAGCGTGCGCATTTGCTGCGGTGTTAGGTTTTGTGCCTCATCCAACACCATGTAGCGATTGAGCAGGGTGCGTCCGCGCATAAAGCTTAACGAACGAACGCGAATGCGGCTTTTGAGCAGTTCTTGGCTAGCTGCCTGGCCCCAGCGGCTTTTTTCGGCGTCTTGTGCGCCCAAGATCTCTAAATTATCTAGCAGCGCACCCATCCAGGGCGTCATTTTTTCTTCTTCTGTGCCGGGTAGGTATCCAATGTCATCACCAATGGCCACGGTAGCACGGGTCATTAAGATTTCTTGGTAGCGGGCATTATCCAGCGTTTGGGCGAGCCCCGCGGCCAACGTCAGTAGTGTTTTGCCCGTGCCCGCAGCTCCTAGCAGCACAACCAGATCAACCTGCGGGTCCATTAATAGGTTAAAGGCTAGGGTTTGTTGTAAGTTGCGGGCGTGAATGCCCCAAACGGCCTCACCGTGAGGGCCATAATCAGTTACCGGCACCGCTGCCAGCCCCGCGTTGTCTGATTGGCTAACGCGAAAGCCCAGCTGCTGCGCGGAATCAATTAAAAACTCATTGGCCTGGCAGTCATAATGCGCAAGCGCTTGCTCGGGTGTTTCGTTTTCTGCCAGCTCATGCATGCCACGGGGCAGTAGGTCTGGATCATCAACCGGGCTATCAGATTCATGATCTTCAGCATGCAGGCCGAGTGCGTTGGCTTGAATGCGTAAATTGATATCGCGGGCTACAACGATGATTTGCAAGTCAGACGCACTACCGGCCAGTCTGCGCGCTGCATGCAGCACAGAGTCAGTTTCATCTTGCGGGTTCTGTGCCGTTAGAAAGTATAGCCGCCCGAGCCCTTCTCCAAGCGGAATGCCGCGTTCCAGTTGGGCGGGGTCGCTGCCCATGAGGCGCTCATCTAAAAATCGCGCAGCCTGCAATGCGTTGCGCGCTTGCTCGGCATTGCCATGCCGGGCGTCATCAAGGCCTTTTAATACCGCCAGTGGCAGGTAGATGTCCTGTTTACCAAATCGAAACAGGGCCGCGGGGTCATGTACCAAGACTGAGGTGTCGAGCAAATAGGCCTTGCGCATCAGACTATGTTAGCCGCCAAGGTTGGCAACCGCCTCTAAAACGGCTTCTGCATGGCCATCTACGCTAACCTTGCGCCATTCTTGGCGAAGCACGCCGGCTGAATCGATTAAAAAGGTGCTGCGCTCAATGCCCCGTACCTTTTTGCCATACATATTCTTATCTCGCATAACACCAAATAAGTTGCAGACCGTTTCTTCTGGGTCGCTGAGCAAGGTAAACGGAAACCCATATTTATCGCGAAAGTTTGCCAGCGTTTTGGGTTTGTCTCGTGAAATACCCACAACTATCGTGTTCAGTGCACCAAAGCGCGGGTCTAAGTCTCGAAACGCTTCACTTTCTGTGGTGCAGCCGGGCGTGTTGGCGCGCGGAAAAAAGTACAAAACCACATGATGGCCGCGCTGCTCCGATAACTGCCAAGGCGTGTTTTCTGCGGTTTGGCAGGTAAAATCAGGAATGGGCTGATCAATGACAATGTCTGACATGACGCGGTTTACTCCTAGGCTTTTGCGGGTTCAATGATGGCATCTAGGTTTAGCTGATCACAGAGATCCATAAATTCTTCTCGGAGCCTTGCGATGTGAATGGCTGCGGAAATATCGATGGTCATTTGCACCTGAAACATGGGTGTGCCGGTATGAGTGGCCGAATAACTGGTTGTTGTCAGGTCTCGAATATTAATCTCTCGAGAAGAGAAAAAGTTGGCGAGTTGATGAACAATGCCCGGGTGATCGATCGACACCACTTCGACGGTATAGGGCAAGAGGTTAGATTCTCTTTGCAACGGGGTTGTGCGCTTAGCATGAATGGCAAGATTGAGCCGGCGTGCGGCGGAGGGAAATCCGGCTTCCAGCTTGGCAAGCTCATTCCAACGCCCCTCAACCAGCAGGATGATGGCAAAGTCACCACCCAGCACGGTCATGCGGCTATCCTCAATGCTGCAGCCGGTTTCGGCGATCAGCTTGGCTAGCTCGTTAACAATGCCCGGGCGATCTTCGCCGAGCGCGGAAATGACAAGAAAGTTCTTTTGCATGGCTCTGCCCGACAATGTGCCGGCGAAGTGTACCATGTTGAAGACGACTTGCCGCTTGTCACTCTGAGTATGCAGGGCTAACATCGCGCCATTAACTGCGCGTGGGGATGAAGACGAAATGTTCCAAGGCAGCATGGTGGCAATGGCCACACCAATGCATGAAAACGGGGCAATTGACGAGGCGGGCTTAGCGCGTCTGGTTGAGTTGCATGTTGAAAACGGGACCGATGCCATTGTGGCGGTTGGCACCACCGGTGAATCGGCAACGCTGGATTACGATGAGCATTGCGATGTAATGCGCCAAGTCGTAGAGATTGCCGCCGATCGCATTCCCATTATTGGGGGCACCGGTGCTAACTCGACATGGGAGGCAGAAAAGCTCACCCGCTGCGCGATGGAGGCCGGGTGCGCGGCTGCTCTGCTAGTTACCCCGTACTACAACAAGCCAACCCAAGAGGGGTTATATCAGCATTTTAAGCACGTGGCTGATGCCGTGCCGCTGCCCCAAATTTTATACAATGTACCGGGGCGCACCGCTTGTGATTTATTGCCGGATACGGTTGATCGTTTAGCGGATATCCCCAATATTATTGGTATTAAAGAGGCCTCGGGCAATGTGGATCGTGCCGAAACGCTCATCGCTCAATGTGGTGATCGCTTGGATCTTTACTGCGGTGAAGACCCGCGCAATTTGGCGTTGCTTTTGGCCGGCGCGAAGGGCTGTATTTCGGTAACGGCGAATGTGGCGCCTGACTTGATGCACCGAATGTGTCAGGCCGCGCTGGATGGCGAGCGAGAAGAGGCTGAGCGTTTAGATGCGCGTCTTGCCGCGCTGCATAAGTCGTTATTTGTTGAAACGAACCCAATTCCGGTCAAATGGGCGTTGTGTGAAATGGGGTTGATTGGTCCTGGCATGCGTCTGCCGATGACGCCGCTGGCGTCCCAGCACCACGAAACGGTTCGTCAGGCCTTGCTGTTGGCGGGGGTATTGTGAAAAGCGTAGGCCTTGGGTTTGTTGTACTGATTTTGGCGGGTTTACTGAGTGCTTGTGGTGGTGGGCGTGAGTTATCGCCTGAGCAACAAGCGCAGCAGGCCCTGCTAACGCCTCCTAACCTACTGGAAGATCGTACTCGCTCTAGTACCCAGGCATCGGATGCTGACATCGACTTTGAGCAGATTGACGTTAGCCAAGGGTTAAGCTTAGGCGTACCTCCGGATGCGGGCTGGGCGATTGTGGGTCGCGCCCTTATTCGTAGCGGGTTTGCGATTGTCGAATCCGATGCGGATGCATCCACTCACCTGATTCGCTATGCAGAATCAGAAGACGGCGTGGGGCGGTTTATCTTGCGCGTTACCGATCGGCCTATTGGCGAACGGGGTGTAGGATCGCAGGTTGTTGTGGAGAACGAAGACGGCTCCGCGCCACCAGCGCCGGTTGCGCGCCAAATTCTCGGTGTGCTTGCTGAACAACTTCGGCCCTAAGGGGCGATTGATGTTGATTTTAATTGCTGCTGCTCCCGCTACGCCAGTTGTGGACGTGCGCCAATTGCGTGCCGCGCATGAGCGATTGCCTCAGTTGGGCCAGCTCTACACGCAACCATTTTATTTAATTAATGCTAATGCAGATCTGTCAGCGTCGGATCTGCAGCGGCTGCAGGCGTTGTTAGAAGCGCAAACGCTGCCAGAAGGTCAGGCCGAAGCCCCCGCTCTGTATATCATCCCGCGCATTGGTACCGTGTCTGCTTGGTCAAGCCGTGCTAGCGAAATTGCGATGCGCTGTGGCTTAACAGCGGTGCAGCGTATTGAATATGGCGTTCGCCTGACCGCCACCACGGCAGATGGTACCCCGTTGGATGCAGCTGGGTTAGAGCAACTAACGCCCGCCGTGCATGATCGAATGACCGAGTCGGTGGTCACCGATTGGGCTGCCACACAGGATTTGTTTGCCCATCGCCCAACCACTGCGCTGGCGCGTATTCCACTTGCCCAGCAAGGCCGACAAGCCCTGCTGGATGCCGACAATGCGCTTGGCCTAGCCCTCTCGGCTGATGAGATTGACTATTTACTGGCGCATTATCTTGAGCTGGCGCGCGACCCCACCGATGTTGAGTTGATGATGTTTGCGCAGGCCAACTCAGAGCATTGCCGGCATAAGATCTTTAATGCCGATTGGGTAATCGATGGCCAGCCAATGCCCACCTCGCTTTTTGCCATGATTCGGCATACCCACGCGATGCGGCCTGAGGGCGTGCTATCGGCCTATCATGACAATGCCGCAGTCATTGAGTCGGGCACCGTGCAGCGCTATGGCCCGGGCGATGATCACTTTTATCATCGCCTCAGCGAGCCTGCGCATTTGGTGATGAAGGTAGAAACGCATAATCACCCCACCGCCATTTCACCGTTTTCTGGTGCGGCCACTGGCGTTGGTGGTGAGATTCGAGATGAAGCGGCCACCGGGCGCGGGGCACGTACCAAAGCGGGTTTGGCTGGCTTTTCGGTATCCAATCTAAGGATCCCGGGGGCAGAGCAACCTTGGGAGCGCAAGTATGGCAAGCCAGGCCGCATGGCCTCTGCCCTAGAGATTATGCTTGATGGGCCGATTGGTGCGGCCCGCTATGGTAATGAGTTCGGTCGCCCACAGCTTTGCGGTTATTTTCGAACATTTGAGCAGACGATTAATGGCCCAAATGGTGCTGAAGTGCGTGGCTATCACAAACCAGTCATGATTGCCGGTGGTATGGGTGCGATTCGGCCCAGTCAAGTGGATAAGGGCATTGCGCCCGCCGGCTCACCGCTAATCGTACTGGGTGGCCCGGCCTTGTTGATTGGGTTGGGTGGAAGCGCGGCTTCATCCGTTGCTAGTGGTGAAAGTGACGAAGGCCTAGATTTTGCCTCGGTGCAGCGGAGCAATCCGGAAATGGAGCGGCGCTGCCAAGAGGTGATTGATTGCTGCTGGCGGGCGGGTGATGCAAATCCCATCATTGCTATTCATGATGTGGGGGCTGGTGGGCTGTCGAATGCCCTGCCAGAGCTACTGGATGACTCAGGGCGTGGTGGGCAAATCGAGTTGCGCGATATTCCGGTTGATGAGGCGGGGTTGTCGCCACTGGAGATTTGGTGCAATGAGGCGCAAGAGCGTTATGTGATTGCGCTAGATGCCTCGCGTTTAGCGGAATTTACAGCCATTTGTGAGCGTGAACGCGCGCCCTTTGCCGTGGTTGGCCAGGCAACCGAGTCACAGCATTTAGCAGTGACTGATGCAGAACTGGGCGATGCGCCGGTTGATATCCCCATGGACTTGCTGTTGGGTAAGCCGCCCAAAATGCGCCGTGATGTGACTCGGCTTGCGTATCAACCCGAAGCGCCGTCGCTGGCAAACATTAGCGTTAAAGCCGCGGCTTATCGGGTACTGCAACTGCCCACCGTGGCCGCTAAAACATTTTTAATTACGATTGTTGATCGAACGGTAACAGGCTTAACGGCCCGCGACCAACTGGTGGGCCCATGGCAGGTGCCGGTGGCCGATTATGGGATGACGTTGGGCGATTACCAAGGCTACCGGGGCGAGGCAATGGCCATGGGAGAGCGTAGCCCCATTGCACTATTAGATGCGCCGGCATCTGGCCGGATGGCAGTGGCAGAAGCGTTATCCAATCTAGCGGGTGCGCCCGTTGGCCGTTTAAATGCGGTGAACTTATCGGCTAATTGGATGGCTGCCTGTGGTCATCCTGGTGAAGATGCAAAGCTTTATGACACGGTGGAGGCGGTAGGGCGTGAGCTTTGCCCGCGCTTGGGCGTTGCAATTCCGGTGGGTAAAGACTCGTTGTCTATGAAAACCGTGTGGTCGGAGGCGGGGGTTGATAAAGCGGTTACCTCGCCGGTTACATTGGTGGTTTCTGCCTTTGCGCCGGTGGCGGACGTGCGCTTGGGTGTTACTCCGCAACTGCAGCCAGAGCCAGATAGCCAGCTGGTGCTGATTCAGCCGGGGCAAGGCATGCGCTTAGGCGGCTCGGCCCTGCATCAGGTATATCAGCTGATGGGCGGTGAAACGCCTGATTGTGACTCGCCAGAAACCTTTGCTGCCGCCTTTAACGTACTCCAAGAACAACTGGCCGCTGGCCAGATACTGGCGCTGCATGATCGCAGCGATGGTGGCCTGCTAGTTACCTTGGCAGAAATGGCGTTTGCCGGGCGCCAGGGTATAACCGTTGAGCTTGATGCGCTGAGCGACAACCCCTTGGCCGCGGCGTTTGCCGAAGAGTTGGGCTGGGTGGCGCAAATCAAAGCAGACGATTGGGCCGCGGTACAAGCCGCTTTTTCTGCTGCCGGCATTGAACACACACTGGTGCCATTAGGGCGTTTGCAGCCAGCGCCGCGGGTTACTCTGCGGCATGCGGGTAAATCGGTACTTGATGAGGCGTTAGTTGATTTGGAGCAGGCCTGGCAGCAAACGAGCTATCGGATGCAGGCCTTGCGTGATGACCCTGATTGCGCCCAGTCAGCCTTTGATACGGCGCTTGATTATGCAGACCCAGGGCTGCGGGCAGAGCTGTCGTTTGATCCGGCAGAAAATGTGGCGGCGCCCTTTATTGCAACAAGCGTAATGCCAAAAGTGGCCGTGCTGCGTGAGCAGGGCGTTAATAGCCATATCGAAATGGCCGCCGCTTTTGAGCGCGCCGGTTTTGCCGCGGTAGATGTGCATATGAGTGATTTGCTGGCAGACCGGCAGCACCTATCAGACATGCAGGCGCTAGTGGCCTGTGGCGGGTTTTCTTACGGCGATGTGCTGGGTGCCGGCAAAGGCTGGGCGCGTAGTATTCTATTTAACGCGAAATTACGTGATGCCTTTGCGGCGTTTTTTGCTCGCACAGACACCTTGGCGCTTGGCGTGTGCAATGGCTGCCAAATGTTCTCCGCGCTGGCGGAAATTATTCCCGGTACCACGCACTGGCCGGTGTTTGAGGCTAATCAGTCCCGCCAATATGAAGCGCGTTTAAGCATGGTTGAGGTGTTGCCATCACGATCCGTTTTATTTGGCGATATGGCAGGCTCTCGCTTGCCAGTGGTGGTTGCGCATGGCGAGGGCCGTGCGGTGTTTGCAGATGCAAATGCGCAGGCGCAGGCACAGGCCAATAATCTGGTTGGGCTGCGTTATATTGATAGCCAAAATCAAGCCGCCAATCGCTACCCACAAAATCCCAATGGATCGATTGCTGGAATAACGGGTCTATGTAATACGGATGGCCGAGTCACAATTATGATGCCGCACCCTGAGCGTGTGTTTCGGGCGGTACAGCATTCTTGGTGTCCTGCGGCGTGGGGTGAAGATGCACCCTGGCTGCGACTCTTTCGTAATGCCCGACGTGCGTTGGGCTAACCCATAGGCAAGGTGTTCTATGTTGATTAAAAAACGACGCCCTAGCGATGTGCTGCCCTCTGAGATTACGCCGGAATCGATTTATCGTGATCGTCGCCGATTTTTAAAAACTTCTGCTTTAGCGGCAGCCGGCACGATCTTAGCCCCCGATTTTGTGACCGCAAAGCCGATGGAGGCGCTGGAGTCGCTTGATGGCTTGGCTGATAGCGCGTTTAGCACCGATGAAACGCTAACTGGCTACGAAGAGATCACCACCTACAATAATTTTTATGAGTTTGGGACCGGTAAAGAAGACCCCTCAAGCTTGGCGCCAAAGCGTCTGGAACATCGCCCCTGGACTATCACCATCAGTGGTGAGGCAGACAATACGGGTGAGTTTGAGATTGATGATTTTCTCAGCGGTTTGACACTGGAAGAGCGTATTTACCGGCTACGATGTGTTGAGGCCTGGTCAATGGTGATTCCTTGGGCAGGGGTGTCTTTGGCCTCGGTCATTAAGCGCGCCGCCCCCACTTCAAAAGCCAAATATGTGCGCTTTGATACGTTATACGACCCGCAGGTAATGCCCGCGCAGGCGGCACGGGGTTTTTCCTTCCTTGCCAGTATTGATTGGCCGTATCGCGAGGGGCTACGTATGGATGAAGCCGTGCATCCATTAAGCTTTTTGGCCACCGGGTTATATGGCAAAGAGATGCCATCACAAAATGGCGCGCCCATTCGCCTTGTTGTGCCGTGGAAGTATGGGTTTAAAAGTATTAAATCGATCGTGCGCATTCATTTTCAGGAAACGCAGCCAGAAACCACTTGGGCCCAACTGGCGCCGAGTGAGTATGGGTTTTACGCCAATGTAAACCCCGAGGTTAATCACCCCCGCTGGAGCCAGGCCGAAGAGCGGCGTATTGGTGAGTTATTCAAACGCGATACGCTAATGTTTAACGGCTATGCAGATGAGGTAGCGCCGCTGTATGCCGGTATGGATCTGCGCGCGCAGTATTAAACTTTGATGCTGACTTGGCTGCCTACCCTGCGGGTGGGGCTATTTATTTTATGCGCTGTGCCTGCCGGGCTTTTAATCGAGCGTTTGTTAACGGGTGGCCTTGGCGCTAATCCGGTTGAGGCCTTGTTGCATGGCACCGGCAGCTGGGGGTTGCGCCTGCTGTTGGTAACGCTTGCCATTACGCCGCTACGGCATTTAACTGGAGCCAACTGGTTGGTGCGCTTGCGCCGTCAGGTTGGGCTTTGGGCGTTTGCTTATGCCAGCGCGCATTTCTCAATTTTTATTGTTTTTGAACATCGTGCGGTGCTTAGCTCGATTGTTGAGGATATTATTGATCGGCCATACATCCTGATCGGCACGAGTGCGTTTTTGCTGTTATTACCCCTGGCTATCACGTCCACAAAAGGCTGGATACGCCGCTTAGGCCGGCGCTGGCAGCAACTGCATTGGTTAATCTATCCCGCGGCCGTGCTGGGTGTGCTCCATTTTTTTATGCTGATTCGCGCCAATCGGTGGACCGAGCCATTAATTTACGCCGCTATTTTGGCCCTGCTACTGGGGTTTAGGGCGTTGCGTCGTTGGCGTGTGGTTTAAGAGCACGCTGTCTATGGCTGGCTATGTTAGCCTCTCGCCATGGAAAAAACACGCAGCCATTTGCAGCATATTCACACGGTTGCCGATCCTCTAATAGCTGGTCACATTGCCGCGGTGCTTGAAGCACGGGGTATTCATTGCTTAGTGCGCAATCGCCATTTGATGGGGGGTGCCGGAGAGATTCCGCCACTCGAGGCATGGCCTGAAATTTGGGTAGATGCCGAGGATGTCACGATTGCCAAACAGCTGGTTGACGAGGTGCTCGCACCCACCGCCCCCGCACCAGACGACTGGACGTGCGAGCGTTGTGGTGAGCGCATTGAGGGGCAGTTTGCGCAGTGTTGGAATTGCGGGGGAATGCCGGGATGATTCAGCTGCGAGACATTACCCTGCGCCGCGGTTTAGAGCCGCTCATCGAGCATAGCAGTCTGACGGTTCACGCGGGCAGCCGCCTTGGGCTGATTGGTGCCAATGGTGCGGGTAAAAGCACCTTATTTGCGTTGCTGCGCGGTGAAATTACGGTTGATGCGGGTGAGGTTTCGTTGCCTGCAGATTGGCGCGTGGCGCATTTAGCGCAGGAAACGCCAGGCCTGCCGGTACCGGCCATTGAGCATGTGTTGGATGGCGATACGCGGCTGCGTCAAGCAGAAGCGGAAGTGGCAGCGGCAGAGCAAAGCGAAGATGGCACGCGCATTGGCTATGCCTACGCTAACCTTGAGGCGGCGGGCGGATATGATGCCCAAGCGCGTGCCAGCGCCTTAATGCATGGGCTGGGGTTTGCTGCCGAGGTGCAGTCTCAACCTGTTTCGGCATTTTCTGGCGGCTGGCGGGTGCGGCTAAATTTGGCCCGCGCGCTCATGTGCCCCTCAGATTTATTATTACTAGATGAGCCAACCAATCACCTCGATTTAGAGGCGGTGCTATGGCTTGAGCAGTGGCTTAAAAGCTATCAAGGCACCTTGATTATGATTGCCCATGATCGGGATTTTCTTGATGCCGTGGTCACCGGCATTGTGCATTTAGAGCATCGCAAGCTTACCAGCTATGCCGGTGCGTATAGCGCGTTTGAGCGGCAGCGGGCAGAGCGGCTAGCTCAGCAACAAGCTTTGTATGAGCGTCAACAACGTGAAACCGCGCATATGGAGGCGTTTATTAATCGCTTTCGCGCTAAGGCCACTAAAGCGCGCGCGGCGCAAAGCCGCATTAAAGCGCTTGAGCGAATGGAGCAGGTGGCCCCGGCGCACGTGGATTCGCCGTTTTCCTTTGCTTTTCCGGCACCGCCAAAGGCGGGTAACCCCTTACTTGCCCTAGATAACGTGAGTTTAGGCCATGGCGATACCGCCATTTTGAGTGGTATTCGGCAAACATTAGCGCCAGGTGATCGCATTGGTTTGCTTGGCCCAAACGGCGCGGGAAAGTCCACCTTAGTGCGCGGGTTGGCGGGTACGCTAGAGCCCATCAGCGGCACCATTCAGCGCTCTGCCAAGCTGGCTGTAGGTTATTTTGCGCAGCATCAGCTTGAGCAGCTGGATGCACAGGCCAGCCCCGTGTTGCACCTAGAGCGGTTAGGTCGCCGGGCTGAGCCTCAGCAGTTGCGGGACTTTTTAGGGGGCTTTGGCTTTCATGGTGATCAAGCTGTAGGCCCAGTGGCCGATTTTTCAGGTGGTGAGAAAGCTCGATTAGTCTTGGCGATGTTGGTTTGGCAGGCGCCTAATTTGCTGTTGTTGGATGAGCCAAGCAATCACTTAGATCTTGAAATGCGTCATGCCCTTAATTTGGCGCTGCAAGGGTTTGAGGGCGCGGTTGTGGTGGTATCGCATGATCGGTATTTGTTAGAAACTACCGTGGCTGATTATTGGTTAGTTGCCGGTGGGCAGGTTGAGCGGTTTGATGGTGATTTGCAGGCTTATCGGCAGTGGTTAGCACGGCCTGCCGAGCGTAAATCAGGCAAACCCCGTCAATCTGGCAAGGCCAAGAGCAGCTCGGAGGCCACATTGCGCCCGCTGCAACGCCGTGTGGATACGGCTGTAGCGCAGTTGGAAGCGCTGGATGAGGCAATTGAGACGCTAGATCATCGCTTAGCAGATAATGCCTTGTATGAAGCAGCCGCTAAGGAAGCGCTTGCTGAGTTACTCAAAGAGTCAGAAGGCTTGCGCGCTGATCGACAAGCGGCTGAAGCCGAGTGGATGGCGGCGGAGGAGGCTTTGTCAGCGGCACTCAGGCCGAGTATTCTTGAAACCGACGAATTTTAATCCAGCGGAGAGGAAAGTATGACTAATAACGCAAAACATTGGGGTACGGCTGGTGCCCTGTCACTGATGATGCTGGCCGGTGCAGCGCAGGCAGATTCGCTGCGTGTGGGCGCGCTAATGCCGATGACCGGTGACTTGCAGGCTTATGGTGAGAGCTCTCGTAATGGAGCCCAGCTGGCCCTTGATGAAATCAATGCCGCCGGTGGTGTGTTTGGTGCTCCGGTTGAGCTGCAGCTTGCCGATACACAGACTGAGCCGCAGTCGGGCGTAGATGCCGCGCAGCGATTAGTATCTGTGCACAACGTATCGGCCATTGTTGGCGCGCTATCTAGTGGCGTGACCATTCCGGTGGCAAGCAGTGTGACCTCGGTAGAGGGAGTGCCGCAAATCTCTAATGCATCAACCTCACCGGTAATGACGGGGCTAGACGATAATGACTTTCTATTTCGCACCACGCCCTCCGATGCCTATCAGGGGGTTGCGCTAGCCGCAGTAGCGGTCGAAAAGGGTGTTGATTCTGTGGCCATGTTGTACATCAACAACGACTATGGCGAAGGCCTGGCTGATGCCTTTGAAAATGCTTTTAATGCCGCGGGTGGCTCGGTGGTAGGGCGCAGTGGCTATGAGCCAGGGCAGGCCTCGTATCGGGGTGAGCTTAATCAGGTAAGCGATGGCAGTGCGCCGTTATTGCTGATTGGTTATCCAGAAAATGGTCAAACCATCATTCGCCAAGCGCTTGAGGGTGGTTTTTTTACCGATTTTCTCTTTACCGATGGCATGAAGTCGCCCCAGATCGTAGAAAACCTAGGGGCTGAGTTCCTCAATGGCAGCTTTGGTACCGCCGCAGAAGCACGGGATGACACCGATGCAGCGGCGCATTTCCAGACAGCCTACGAGGCTGCCTATGGCGAAGTACCACCGGTGCCTTACATCGATACGGCTTACGATGCGGTGTACTCCATTGCGCTGGCCGCCGTGGCTGCTGGCAGTAACGATCCCGTCGCAATTCGTGATCATCTGCGGGCAATTAACGACCCCGCGGGCGAAGTTGTGGGGCCTGGGCAGTTTGCTGAAGCTGTGGCATTGCTAGAAGCCGGCACGCCAATCAACTATGAAGGCGCCTCAGGCAGCGTCAATTTTGATGAAAATGGCGATGTGGGCGGCACCTTTGCCCATTGGGAAATCCAAAACGGCGAGTATGTGACCGTTCGGGTATTTGAACCGTCGCTCTAACTAAACGGTTAGAGAACTCAGGCCAGCCTTTCGTAATCGATGGGCTGGCCTTTTTTATTGATCACGCCCAGGCAGCGGCGGGCGGCGCTCGGGTAATAAGCCTGATGGCCGTGTAACCAAAATGATTTGCAGTAGTACGCCAATTAAGAAAATACGGAAAGCACTTTCGCTGGCCACCAAACCACTGGGCATTAAGCCGGCTAACATTTCGGTTGATGACCATACAAGCCACACCACCAGTGCGCCTAAAATAGCGCCTAAGTTGTTGCCACTGCCCCCGGCAATGAGCATGACCCATACTAAAAATGTGCCGTAGAGCGGGCGAAATGCCTCGGGGCTGATAAAGCCTACAAAATGCGCATACAGCGCGCCTGCTAGCGCCATGATGCAGGAGCCCACCACAAAGGCCTGTAAGCGGAAATGGGCAATGTTTTTGCCGGCTGCGGCAGTGGCTGGTTCGTTATCACGTATAGCGCGCAACACACGCCCCCACGGTGAGCGACGGGCTACTTCGACCAGCAGGTAAACCAGCGCAACAAAGCCGATGACTAAGAGCAGATAGCCATTATTGCCTAAGCCAAACGGTTTGCTGATGCCAGGAATGCCCCGAACGCCATTGCTAAGCCAGCTTTCGTTTAGAAAGAACAGGCGGATAATTTCGGCAATACCAATGGTAGCGATGGCCAGATAATCGGTGCGCAGATTAGCGGTGATGCGGCCGATTACCCATGCAATCGGAATGGTGATTAAGATGGCCCCGACCAAGCCGGCTGGAAAGGGCAGCCCAAAACCGCCGAGCCAGTTATCAGCCCGGTCTGTTGATAGAATAGCGGTGCTATAGGCACCCACAGCAAAAAAACCGGCAATGCCAATGTTGAATTGCCCGGTCATGCCCCACTGCACGTTAAGACCAAGCGTGAGAATGGCGTAAATGCCCACCAGCGTGAGGAAAAAGACCGCGTAAGAGATCAACCCCGATAATTCCATCATAGTGCACCCTTAATGATGCCCTGAGGCCGAAAAATGAGTGTCAAAATCATAATGGCAAACGCCACGGCGGGTTTGTAGGCACCAGGAATAATCAACGTGGATAACTCCATGGCGCAGCCAATTAGCAGCCCGCCAAAAATGGCGCCATACGGCCGACCAATACCGCCAACAATGGTGGCGGCAAATACTGGCAGCAGCAATGTCCAACCCATAACGGGGTGCAAGCGTGTGTCCATTCCTAAAAATACCCCAGCCGCGGCGGCAAGCGCACCGCCGATGGCCCAGGTCCACATAATGACTCGGTCTGCCGGAATGCCGGTAATGAGCGCAAGATTCATATTGTCGCTCATCGCCCGCATTGCCTTGCCCATACGGGTTCGGCTTAAAAATAGATGAACGGCAATGACCAATACGGCGGCGGCGCAGAAAATCAGAATATGATCAGGTTTGATGGCTAACGGGCCGATTCGCCAGGGCATCTGTATACCAGTGGCATAAACCTGATTGCTGCTGCCCCAAATCATTTGCACCACGGCGCGCAAGATAAGCGCTGTCGCAAACGAGGAAATTAACAAGATAACCGGTTGTACGCGGCGAATGCGCCGATAAACCACCTGATCAATACCCACCGCCAGGCCTGCGGTCATTAGCATGGCAACAGGCAGCGCCACCATGACGGGTAAATTCAAACTAACCACCACAAGCAGGGCGAAGTAAGCGCCCATGGTCATCAAATCGCCATGCGCAAAATGGGCAAATCGCAACACGCCAAAAATCATAGTGGCGCCCACAGCACCCAGCGCCAAGATGCTGCCTAGCAGCAGTCCGTTAATAAAAAGCTGTGTGACTTCAATCCACATGCATCATCCGCCCAAAAACATCTTTGCCACTTCAGGATCGGCCAGTAGCCCAGCGCCGGTGTCTTCATGCCGATTACGCCCGCTTGCCAACACATAGCCACGATCAGCAATGGCCAGTGCTTGCCGGGCGTTTTGTTCAACCATCAATACCCCGATACCCAAGGCGTTAATTTCGCGAATGCGCTCAAAGGTTTCATCAATCAGGCGTGGCGATAAGCCGGCGGTAGGCTCATCAAGCATTAAAAGTCGGGGCTCGATCATTAAAGCTCGACCCATGGCCACCATTTGCCGTTCTCCGCCTGACATCACGCCTGCCTGTTGTTGGCGACGTTCTTTTAAGCGTGGAAAGATTTCGTAGACTTTTTCTAGGCGTGGGGTGATATCGCCGGCAATGGCATAAGCGCCCAGCTCTAAGTTTTCTAATACGGATAATGACGGAAAAACGTTGGCTTCTTGCGGCACATAGGCAATCCCCCGAGCCACCATGCGCTCGGGCGGTTGATTGGTAATGTCTTCGCCCACATATTCAATGCGGCCTTGGCGAATGGGAACAAGCCCAAACACCGCCTTCATTGCTGTCGATTTGCCAGCCCCGTTGGGCCCAACAATCACCACAATTTCATTAGCGCCAACGGTCAGGTTAATGCCCTGCAAGATGTCGGCTTCGCCGTAGCCGGCGTAAATACCCTGCGCTGTTAGTAAGCTCATGCCGCACCACTACCCAAATAGGCTTCTCTAACATCGGGGTTATCGCGCACGCTATCGATATCGCCCGAGGCAAGAATTTCGCCGTTGGCCATTACAATCACCGGATCGCATAGGCGGGCAATTAAATCCATGTCGTGCTCGATCACACAAAAGGTGTAACCGTGTTCTTTGTTGAGCCTTTGAATGGCCTCGGTCAGCTTGCCCAATAGGGTGCGATTGACGCCAGCGCCCGGTTCATCGAGCAAAACAGCCCGTGCATCGGTCATCATTGTACGGCCCAGATCAAGCAGTTTTTTTTGCCCACCCGATAGATTGCCGGCCAGTTCGTTACGTAAATGACCAATTTCAAGAAAGTCCAAAACCTCATCGGCTTTTTTAAGGATTTGACGGTCTTCTCGAATCACCCGCCACCAGCGTAGCCAGTTTTCCAGCAATCGCTCTCCAGATTGTTTTGCTGGCACCAACATAAGATTTTCACGCACGCTCATGCGCGAGAATTCGTGCGGGATTTGAAAGGTTCGCACAAGCCCCTTATGAAAGAGCTGATGCGTGGGTAGGCCGGTAATGTTCTCGCCATTCAGGCGGATCGTGCCGGTATCTGGCGCAAAGGCCCCGGCAATCATATTAAATACCGTGGTCTTACCGGCCCCATTGGGGCCGATGAGACCGGTGATGCCGCCTTTTTCTACTGTGAATGAAACATCCCGAACCGCTTGCAGTCCGCCAAACGCTTTTGAGATGCCATCAACTTCAATCACAGCAAGTTAGGCCGCCTGTTAGTCGTGCACGTGGCCGTGACTAATCTCCTCTTCGGAGGCCTCACGAACATCGGCAATACGCACCGTAAACTTCAGCGTTTCACCCGCCAGCGGATGGTTGGCATCAACGGTAACCTGATCACCCGTGACCGCGGCCACCGTTACCACCTGAGGACCAGACTCTGTCTGGGCCTGAAAGCGCATGCCCGCCTTAATATCTTCAACACCCTCAAACATGCTGCGTGGCACGTCTTGGGTCAGCCGATCATCTCGCTCGCCATAGGCATCGGCCGGGGCGATGGTCACTTCTAAATCTTCCCCTGCCGTTTTGCCCTCTAGGGCATTTTCTAGACCTGGGATGATATTGCCTGCGCCATGCAGGTAACGAAGTGGTTCTCCTTCTGGAGAGGAATCAATCACCTCTCCTTCCGTGTCGTGTAGCGTGTAGTCAATAGCGACAACGGCGTTTTTCGCAATCTGCATGATGTCCTCTCAAGCACTTGAATGAACTGACGAAGTGTAAACGTCGCGCCGGTTTGTCACAAATCCTAGACTGGTCAGTTTGTCGTGAAGGCATTAGGCTGTTGCGATGAAAGCCTTTTATGCCGCCATGCCAAGCCATACACGTGGCCTTCTGATTGCCCTAGGTGGCGTGTTGTTGGTGAGCTTTGATGCGCTCATGGTGCGGTTGGCAGCCGCACCGCATTGGGATATCGTTTTTTGGCGTGGCTGGTTAATTTGCCTAACGCTAGCCTTGTGGATGTTGGTTAACCGGCAAAGTTTTACTCTGCCAACACGTGTGCGAGATCGCTGGCTAATTATTGCCACCATTATTTTACTCTCAGGTAATACCACGCTATTTGTTTTGTCCGTGGCCAATACGGCTGCCGCCAATACCGTGGTTATTTTGGCCGCATCGCCGTTTTTTGCGGCCTTATTTTCACGGGTCTTTTTACGAGAGCCGGTTCGGCCCCGAACCTGGGCAGCAATTTTTGCCGCCGTGGCCGGCGTTTTAGTGGTGTTTGGCGGTGGGCTGCAGGGCGGCACCGGCATTGGAGACTTTTATGCGCTGCTACTTGCGATCTGTTTGGGCGCGCATCTCACCATTTTGCGTCGATTTCCGGCCGTACCGAGACTGCCATTAATCTGTTTAAGTGGCGCAGTGGCTGGGCTGATGGCCATTCCGTTTGCCAGCCCATTTGCGCTGAGTTTACAAAGCTATGCGGTGGTAGGCGTGATGGGTATTGTGCAAATGCCCTTGGCGATGTTGATGATCGCAGCGGCCACACGGTATATCTCCTCACCTGAGGTTAGCCTGTGCTTGTTGGTAGAGACCGTGCTGGGGCCCATTTGGGTATGGTGGCTGTTAAGTGAGGCAGTACCAGAGCTTACCTTTATTGGTGGCGGTGTAATTTTACTCACGGTGGCCATTCACGGCTGGCTGGGCTTGCGGGAGTCAAGAGCATGAATCCTTCACACAATCACGACCCCTACGCCTGGTTGCGAGATGCAAACTGGCGAGAGGCGATGCAGGATCCGCAGCAATTAGACCCGGCAATTCGAGCCTTTTTAGAAGCAGAAAACGACTACGCCAACAGCGTGATGGAATCGGTAGAGCCCTTACGCAAAGCGCTTGTAAAAGAGTTGCGCGGCCGCTTGCGAGAAGACGATAGCAGTGTGCCATCGCCGGATGGGCCTTGGCTTTATTACACCCGATATCGCGAAGGCGGACAGCAGCCGTTGGTATGTCGCCGCCCCATAGATTCGCCAGCCGACGCCGATGAGCAATTATTACTTGATGGAGATGCCGAAGCAGCCGGCAGTGACTACTTTCGCCTTGGCAGTGCGGTACATAGCCCAAACCATCGCTATTTGGTGTACGCGGTTGACCGGGTGGGTGCTGAGGCGTTTGTGCTGCATATTCGAGACTTACAAACCGGCAAAGATCTTCCCGAGCAGATTGAAGATGCCCGGGGCGATGTGGCTTGGGCCAGTGACTCTGCCCAGTTTCTCTACACCCGTATTGATGAGGAATATCGCCCGCGATGGGTTTATCGGCATTGCCTAGGTGCGCCAGCCAGCGATGACCGGCTGGTGTATACCGAAGCGGACCCTGGGTTTTTCTTGAGCGTTGAGCCAACGGAGAGTGGTCGCTTTTTGTTGATCGACAGCCACGATCACACCACCTCAGAGGTGCGCTGGCTAGAGGCAGCACGCCCAGATATGGCGCCACGAGTGATTGCTCCGCGTGAACGCGATGTAGAGTATTCCGTGAGCGACTCCGGCTCAGAGTGGTTAATTTTAACCAACGCGAATGGCGCTGAAGATTTTTGTATTTGCCGGGCGCCGATTGGTGCAACTACGCGAGCAGACTGGCAGCCGTGGATTGATCATGAGCCTGGGCGGTTAATTGAGAGCATGTTGGTTTTTGAGCATTGGTTGGTTAGAGAAGAGCTGACCGAGGCTACGCCAAGGATTGTGGTTCGCTCTTTAGTCAGTGGCAATGAGCATGTCATTGACGATGATGAGATTTGTGTTGAGCTAGGGCTTGTGCCCGGTTTTGAATATGCCACCGATACGTTGCGTTTTGTGCGCAGTAGTTTTACCCGCCCTGCAGAGGTTTACGACTACGCGATGGATACGCGTGAGCGGGTGCTCCGCAAACAGCAGGTGATTCCCTCAGGGCATACAGCTTCGGATTATGTAAGTCAGCGCATTCAAGCACCTGCGCCCGATGGCGAGCAGGTGCCTGTGTCGTTGTTTTATCATCGAAACCATCCGCCGAGCGCAGATTCGCCATTACTCCTCTATGTTTATGGCGCGTATGGCATTAGCGAGCTGCCGGGGTTTTCACCCAATCGTTTATCGCTTGTGGATCGGGGGTTTGTTTATGCCATTGCGCATGTTCGTGGTGGGCGTGAGCGCGGTTATCGTTGGTATCGAGAAGGGCGTGGGCGGTTAAAAGAGAATACGTTTAACGACACCATTGCGGCGGCTGAGGCACTGGTTGCCCAAGGCTACACCGGCGCTGGAAGGATAACCCTACATGGGGGTAGCGCAGGTGGGATGGTGGTTGGGGCAGTGCTTAACCGCCGCCCAGAGCTTTTTCATGCCGCCGTTGCCGATGTGCCGTTTGTGGACTGCCTGAATACGATGCTCGATGACAGCCTTCCGCTGACCCCACCCGAATGGCCGGAGTGGGGTAATCCGCTATTGGATGCCACTGATTACGCCACCATTGCCGCGTATTCTCCGTACGACAACATTAAGGCCCAGACCTACCCCACGATGCTGGTAACCGCTGGTGTGTCTGACCCACGGGTAACCTATTGGGAGCCAGCAAAATGGGTGGCCCGATTGCGTGCCGAAAGCCAAAGCCCCAACGAGATATTACTGCGCACCAATATGAGTGCAGGGCACGGTGGGGCTGCTGGGCGGTTTGAGTATCTTGAAGAGGTGGCGTATCGCTACGCGTTTTTACTGCGTGCCTACCAAATTAAATCATCCGGCACTGGATGATCGGGATAAGCGGCCTCATCACTAGACTGATCGGTTGGGCTCCAGGCAATTAAAAAATCCGCTCGGGCGCGAATTTTTTCGACAAGCTCAACGGGAATTAACCGATAACGCCCCCGCGTACGGGCAATTGCTAGCTTGCCATCGGCAAGCTGCTGGCGCTGCTCAGCCGACACATAAATCGGCCGAATGCGGTCTTTATGCGTAAAGTTAAACCGCACATCGCCCCCATGCTCAATTTCCGCATCGATCACCATTTGCCGAGCCGCATGTTCATCGGCTGCGCGTTGCTGCTCTTCTTGGCGCCGTCGATTTAAGGTGCGATCGCGTGCTCGCTGATCGGCTTCTTTTTGTGCAGCAGCAGAGCGCGCGGCGTCTTGCTCGGTATCTGCCTCGCCTCGGCGGCGTTTCTGCCGCTTTTGGGTTTTGACTTTACGCAGGTCTTGCTCCTTGGCAAGCCCGGCTTTTAGCAGCTGATCGCGTAAGCTATCACTCATGTAGATTCCGCTCTTAAGTCGTTGCCGCGGGACGGCGTTGTACTAGGGCAACGCCCATTACAACCACCGCCAACCCGAGCAGTGCGCTGGGGCCCAATTGCTCGCCAAAGAATAACCATGCTAGCAAAACCGTAAATGGTGGTGCGAGATAAAAAAGACTGGCAACGCGTGAGGCATCGCCTCGACGTATTAACGTGTAGAGCAGGCCAATGGCCCCCACCGATAACACCAACACTAACCAGGCCAGTGCAAAGATCAGCTCGCCCGTCCACTCAATGGTTTGGGTTTCAAGCAATAATGCGGCAGGAATGAGTACGATGGCGCTGGCGGCAAACTGAATGGCGCCGCCACTGCGTAAATCGGCATGCGAGCAAAAGCGCTTTTGGTACAAGGTGCCTAGCGTGATGCCAATTAATGCAAATAAGCTGGCGGCGAGTGTGCCAGCGGTGATGATGCCGCCCTCGATACGACCCGATATCACAAAGATAACGCCGAGTAAGCCGAGGATAAGGCCAAGCCATTGCCAGCGGGTAACCTGCTCGCCAAGTAAAGGCCCCACTAAAGTGGCCGTTAGCAGCGGCTGCAGAGCCACCAAAATAGCCGTAACCCCCGCCGCTTGGCCTAAATTAATAGCAATAAAAACGCCGCTTAAATAAGTGGCATGCACTAACAGCCCGGCAATGGCGATATGCAATGCCATGCGTAGCGATTCAGGCCAAGATGCGCGTGTAACCAGCGCAATGACGGCTAATAGGCTGGCAGCAATAACCATACGAATGGCGAGCAGCGTTAACGGCTCGATGTACGGGTCTGCCAAGCGAGCACCGATAAAACCGGTGCTCCAAAGCAAAACAAAGGCGCCTGGCAGCGCTGAGCGATGCAAGGCAATCGCCTTTAGTAAGCTTGGTCGAGAATGCGTTGACGCAGGTCGTCATGCTCCTCGCGATTAATCAGGCCGCGATCTAACAAGGCATCAATTTCTTCAAGCCGTGTGGTTAGCGAATCTTCTATTGACGGTGCGGAGGCAGCTGCTTCAGGCGTATCGGGCAGGTGTGCATAACCGGTGCCATTCATACGAAATACTTGCATGCTGCAGTCGCCCCGCTCTTCTAATGGCCCAATACCATTAATGCGAAGATGATCTGCCCCATCTTGTGCGGCTTTTTCACGCAGTTCGTTTAACGCCGCATCAAATGCCGCTTGACGCCCTGGCACGGTGCGGCAATTGGCTGCCCGCGCGCTATTGTATAGGCCGGTTTGCTGCGCTGTTAGTTCCGGTAAGTCTGTGCTGACCACTACCGAGCTTGGGTCTACGGATTCAGCATTAACGACTCTTCCGCCACCCATAAAATCGAGCGTTGGCACCGACCCACCACAAGCACTAAGTGCCAGTACGATTGGAGCCCCAAAGAGTAGTGGTTGAATTTTCATGTGAACCCTCTTCATTTTTACTAGGTCGGATTATACACCAACACAGAATGAGTACCGGTGTGGTACTTTATTGGTCAATAAACATCAACAAGGAGATTTGCTATGGCGTTTACTTTGCCTGAGCTGACTTATGATTACGATGCGCTGGATCGTGCGATTGATCCGATGACAATGGAAATCCACCATACCAAGCATCACAACACCTATGTTACCAAGCTCAACGACGCAATCGCCGGCACCGCGCATGAGGGTGAGGCGCTTGAGTCACTTCTCAAGCAGGTCTCCGGTTTGCCTGCGGCTGTGCGTAATAATGGCGGTGGGCATTACAACCACTCATTATTTTGGAAGATGCTATCACCCAATGGCGGCGGCGCTCCCACCGGTGCGGTAGCCAGTGCCATCGATTCGGCCTTTGGCAGTTTTGATGCTTTCCAAGAGCAGTTTACTAATGCGGCCCTAGGTCGATTTGGCTCAGGTTGGGCCTGGTTAATCGCCACTCCGCAGGGTGTCAAAGTCACCTCTACTCCCAATCAAGATAACCCGATTATGGATGTGGCCGAAGACAAGGGCGCACCCATTTTGGGCCTAGATGTTTGGGAGCATGCCTACTACCTGCGCTATCAGAATCGCCGGCCCGACTATGTGGCGGCATTTTGGGAAGTCGTTAACTGGGATGAGGTTAATCGGCTTTTGGCAGACGCGGGCTAAAGCGCGTTAGATCGTTCCAAAGATCTGCTGCTAGTAAGAGGTCTGCATCTGGTGGGTGCAGGCCTATTCTTAACCCTTGAGATGCGGCCCAGCGGCGATTAGCCGCGTTGCTGGTGCGTAATGCCAGTGCGCGGAGGGCGTTATCCGCCTCATAACCCAGCAGCGCACGATAATCCCGCCGCCCTGTTTTAATGGTTAAAATTCCGCGTAGTGTTTCTACCGCTTCAAAAGGTTGCTCTGTTAGGCGCCGAGTAGGCAGATTGCCCAGTGCCCAGGCGGGTGGCACATACAAGGTTGGCGCAGGCAGGCCCTGATCAGCAAACCAGCCATGGCAGCGGCGCATGAGGGCTAAGATGCCATTTGCATCCAGTGCTAAATGCTCGGCCACATCGCGCGAAATAAGTGCGCTGTGCAGACGGTGCCACCATCCCCCAAACTGCTCAACATGATGCGTCCAACCATGGCCGGCTAGCGGATGGCCTTGTGCTGACCAGCTTTTAAGTTGGTCAATTTGCTCGGCAGACCAGTCTGCATGCGGCACCACAAGCAATGTGGCGGGCGGCCAACCCAATGCGCGGGTTTTCTCAATTAGCTGACTGACCGCTGTCAGGTGCCGTGGCATCACATCATGAATGCTCAGCATGATATTCATGTGCGGGGCGCTCCATTCAATAGCTCAACCCACTCATCAATGCAGCGTTGCGTCATCTGCTTTGCCGCTTCACGGCCTTGCTCTGCGCGTATGCCCAGCGTGTCTGCGGGTGTTTTGAGAATTTCTTGCAGTGCTGTGGTAACTGATTGTTGAGGCGCCATCACCCACAGGGCGTCTTTAAACTCTGGCCAATCGGCAATACCGCAACCGGCAGAGACAAGCGTGATACGCGCCCGGCTTAACGCCTCAAGCGCAACCGTACCAAAGGCTTCTACCTCTGAGGGCAATACCAAGATGTCAGCCGCATCGAGTGTGGGGATAAGCGCGCTGCGCTCCATCCAGCCGAGATAATGCACATTGGCTTGCGCCGTGGCGGCGGCTTGAACGGTATCGCGCAAAGGGCCATCGCCAGCAATCGTAAACTGCAGGTCGGGCAGTTGCCGAGCGGCCTCCAACACCGCTTCGATATTTTTTTCGGCCGACAGCCTGCCAATAAATAGCACTTTTTGTGGGGGTGTGGTTGGCGGCTTTGGTATCGTGTCTAAAAACCGATGTGGCACCGGCGTGCCCACCGTAGCAACCGCCTTGGCCTGGAGAGACGCGGCAAGCTGCTGCATTTGCGCTGAGTTGCTTACCACCACATCACTGCGACGAATAATAAAGCGATTAATTCGGGCCATAAAAAACCGATTGACCCGCCGAAGGACAGGGCCCCAGTACATTTCGGCAAGCGCTTCATAGTCGGTATGCAGACCAAAAATGACCTTTGCGCCTAATCGTTTACCCGCCCAAGCTGCCAAAATGCCAAAGGGCCCCGGCGCGGAAATAACCACCGCATGCGGGTTAAGGCTATGTAAATACCGCCAAAACGCAAAGGGTGAGGGTAGCTTAAGTTTTTGGGTGTCGTCTCCGGGTAGCGCGAGCGACAGCCAAATTGGCATGGGGTGGGCCTCTGCCCCTGGGCTGATTAGCGAGACGTGAGTGACTCGGCCGGTAAGATAAGCAGCAATATCGCTGTAATAGGCGCCAACGCCATTGCGCTCTGGCGGTGAGTCGCAAATCAGTGCCACGCGTAGCGGCATCTGGGGCGGGTTGCGCTCGGCAACGGGCTGAGGATGTTGCTGCGCAAAATCAAAATCATCGGCAATATCGCCAAACTGAGATTGAATGGTTGATTCGTTTAAGCCTTGCCCGGCCAATGTATGTTTGTGGTTTGAGCGATGCGTGCGCGCGCGCTGTTCGGCTTGCTCTAAATAGTCTTGAAATTCGGGTGACAGCGGCAGGTCGAGATGTTGGTATGCGGTTTTTAGCGAGGCCGACAGATTTTGGCGTTGTGCATTAAGTGGCAAATAGATTGCCCGATCTGGCGCGGATTGCGCCAATGTATCGAGTAGGCTGCGATACGCCCGATGCAATTGATTAAGCATGCGCTCTTGTAAATAAGCGGTTTGGCGCTGTCCATGTAAAAGCTCGAGTGCCGGCAGCAGGCTGGAGAGTTGCGAAGACACAACCGCCTCTGGCTCTCTTAAACAGGCGATTAGGCGGGCATCTGGAAAAGCGTCTGACAGACAGCCGGCCAAGGTGGCAAAGCTGGCATTTTTGGCTAAATATCGCCCGGCAGCAGGCCCGTGAAAATACAGATGCCGCTGAATGGCACGTCGATATCGCCGCATGAGGCGTTGTTGCTCGGCTCGGCTGAGCAGGGCATCGCCTGAGCCAATGCGCCAGAGCCGCTCCCACCGCGGAAAGACCACAATCAAAATAAAGGCAGATAGATGCGGCAAAAGGGTTAGGTAATCTTCTTCTGGCGCACGCGCTTTAAGTGGATGGGCGCCGGTGAGCGGTTCGATGGCTCTGCGATGTATCCAGCGGGCAAAACGCATGAGCGGGGCGCCGAGCTTACGGTCAGTACGTACAAGTCCGCGCAGCAAAAAGCGGTGGCTAACAGCAGGGGCAAGAAGACACTCCCAGGCACGCATTGTTGTAAATTGCGCATCTTTGGCCAGTGTTTCGTGCAATGCGGTGGTTCCACTTCTTGGAACACCAATAATAAAGACGGGGGCTTTGATCTTGACCGATCGATACCCCCGAAAAATGACTTCATCAATTAACAAGCCGAGCCAGTACCAGGCAAGCATCACCGGCAATAGGATAAAAATAACGGCGATGCGTAATGCCATGGTATAGGACTGCTAACGTTAGTCTCGGCGAATACGATCCGCTTTGTCGAAGTGGCTTGCTAGGGCCCGGTCGAGTTTGCCGGCTGCCCGATGGGCTGCTGTGTAGGCGTCTTCTTCCAGTGCATCAGCAACGATGGGATCTGCCCCGCGAGGATGGGCTTCTAGTAAGCAGCGAATATCTCGCCCGCCTTTTTGCGCATTTTCATCTTTGAAATGCGCTTCAATGCGCGTGAGTCGCTCACCATGTTTGCGCTCAACCGGCTCAAGCTTGCTTTGCAGATGCTCACGCAGTGCATCAGATAGGTGAATACCATCGCCCGGGTTAATTAATAAATTCATTCGCTTAAAGTCCTTCTAGTTCGTCAAGTGCCGCTGAAAAGCCACGCAGTGAAATGGGCAGCGCAACACCACGCCCTTGTGGGTCAGCGATGACCACGGCTGCCTCCATGCCGCTGCGCATGGCACTAACCGTTTCTTCATCTAACGCAACGTCGGCTCGGCAGCCCGAGTCGATGCAAATCTGAATGGGGAAGCTGACCGGTTCTCGATCTTCCACACGCAGCTGCCCGCCCGGTGGCAAGCGTATGCCAAGCGGTAAGCTCATTAGTGCCACAAGCTCGCTTTCGCCCGGCGGATAGCCGATGACCATCTCTAAAACGGTTTGCCCGCTTTCTTGTTCGCTAACCTGCTGATACATCTCGCAGAGGTCTTCTGCACCAAAGGCATCGGGGTCAGCAGGGCCACAACGGACAACCCAGTCGTCAAACGTGCCGCGCACTTCGGGCTCGGGTAACGGCTCATCCATGGGCTCGTCTAGCGATTGAGCGTTGACGCTGGAAGCACCCATTAGCACGAGTGCCAGTGTGAAAAGCAGATTTTTTAACACGGTATGCGCATCCTTTCTTTTGCCAAAGTTAACTGTCTTCGGGTTCATACCCGAGGTTGGGCGCAAGCCATCGTTCTACTTCACGTCGACTCATGCCTTTGCGTGTAGCGTAATCCTCAACCTGATCGCGGTAAATGCGTCCTAACCCAAAATAGCGACTGTCGGGGTGGCCAAAGTACCAACCCGACACGGCAGCCGTTGGGTACATGGCGCGACTTTCGGTCAGTTTTAGGCCAATGCGGTTATCAACATCTAACAGCTGCCACAGTAAATCCTTCTCGGTGTGATCAGGGCAGGCGGGGTAACCCGGTGCTGGCCGAATGCCTTTGTAAGCCTCGGCAATCAGCTCAGCATTATCCAAGTCTTCATCGGCGGCATAGCCCCATATCTCACGCCGTACTTTGGTATGCAGCATTTCAGCGAAGGCCTCCGCCAGTCGATCTGCCAGCGCCTTGAGCATAATGGCGTTGTAGTCGTCATTGTCTGCCTCAAATTCGGCAACCGGTGCGTCAATCCCAATGCCCGTTGTTACGGCAAAGGCCCCCATCCAATCGGGCTTTTGCGTGTCTATAGGCGCCACAAAGTCGGCCAAAGACTGATTGGGCCGGCCTTCGGGCTTTTCGTTTTGTTGACGCAGATGGTGCAGCGTTATTAGCTCTTCGGTGCGATTTTCATCGGTATACAGCACCGTGTCATCACCTACCGCGTTGGCCGGGAATAAGCCACAGACACCACGAGCGGTTAGCCAGCGCTCTTTAACAATGCGCGCTAGCATTGCTTTTGCATCGTCCAATAACTTACGCGCCTCTTCGCCAACTACCTCGTCATCTAAAATCTTAGGGTAAGACCCAGCGAGTTCCCAGGCGTGAAAGAACGGGCTCCAGTCAATATACGGCACTAGCTCTTCTAGCGCTGGCTCTAGCACATGAATGCCGGGTTGATTGGGCCGGGTGGGTGTCCATGCCGACCAGTCTATGGGGGTTCGATTGGCTTGGGCTTGCTCTAGGCTGATCCATTTTTGGCGTTTTTGCCGGCTGGCATGCTGCGTGCGAACCCGCTCGTAGTCTTCAAGAATGCTTGCCACAAAGTCGCTACGTCGCGTATCACTCACCAAATTGCTGGCTACGCCTACGGCACGGGAGGCATCTTTGACGTAAATGGTTTCTGCGCTGTATTGCGGCGCAATTTTGACCGCTGTGTGCACCCGAGAGGTGGTAGCGCCCCCAATCAGTAGTGGGAGCTTTAGCCCGCGGCGTTCCATTTCTTTAGCCACATTAACCATTTCGTCGAGTGAGGGCGTGATGAGCCCTGATAGTCCAATAATATCAGCGCGATGTTCAATGGCGGCATCAAGAATTTTTTCGGCAGGTACCATGACCCCCATATCGGTCACGGCAAAGTTATTGCATTGCAGAATTACTCCCACAATGTTTTTGCCGATATCGTGCACATCGCCCTTGACCGTTGCTAAGAGAATACGTCCGGCAGGTTCATCATCGGTGTTGCCTGAGAGGGCTTTTTCTTCTTCGATATACGGCAGCAGATAGGCCACGGCTTTTTTCATAACGCGCGCCGATTTGACCACCTGGGGCAGGAACATTTTGCCCTCGCCAAACAAATCGCCCACCACATTCATGCCATCCATGAGCGGGCCTTCTATTACCTCTATGGGGCGATCAAACTGCTGGCGTGCCTCCTCAACATCGTCATCGACATATTCAGCAATACCTTTAACCAGTGCGTGCTCTAAGCGCTTTGCAACCGGTTGTTCGCGCCAAGATAAGTCTTCCTCTCGGCGCTTCATGCCCTGGCCTTTGTAGCGTTCTGCTAAATCAAGCAGTCGCTCTGTGGCATCTTCACGGCGCGCCAAGATGACATCTTCAACGTGTTCGCGAAGCTCTGGGTCAATATCGTCATACACCTCCAGTTGGCTGGCATTGACGATTGCCATATCGAGGCCTTCGCGAATGGCGTGGTATAAAAATACCGAATGCATGGCTTCACGCACCGCGTTATTGCCACGAAATGAAAATGAGATATTCGATAAGCCACCGCTGACTTTGGCATGCGGCAGGTTTTCTTTGATCCAGCGCGTGGCGGCAATGAAGTCCACGGCGTAGCGATCATGTTCGGGTATGCCGGTGGCAACGGGGAAGATGTTGGGGTCAAAAATAATATCTTCTGGCGGGAAGTCGAGCGTATCCACCAGCAAGCGATAGGCTCGCTCGCAAATTTGAATGCGCCGCTCATACGTATCGGCCTGACCTTGCTCGTCAAACGCCATAATAACAACTGCGGCCCCATGGCGGCGGAGCTCACCCGCTTGCTTAAGGAAGGGGGCTTCACCTTCTTTAAGCGAGATGGAATTTACAACGGATTTGCCCTGCACCGATTTAAGGCCAATTTCGATGGCTTCCCACTTAGAAGAATCGATCATCACCGGTACGCGTGCGATGTCTGGCTCTGCAGAGACAAGGCGTAAAAACCGCTCCATCGCAGCGGACGCATCGAGCATCCCCTCGTCCATGTTGACATCGATCATCTGCGCGCCGCCTTCAACCTGCTCGCGCGCCACGTCTAAAGCCGTGTCGTAGTCTTCTTCTTTGATCAGTCGTTTAAAGCGGGCTGAGCCCGTGACGTTAGTGCGCTCACCAATATTCACAAATAGCGATGAGGCACTGATATTAAACGGCTCAAGCCCTGAGAGTTTCATGGCGGTTTCAGGGGTGGGGATGGGCCGCGGTGGCAATCCATCGACCATTTTAGCTAAGGCGCGAATGTGCGCGGGCGTGGTGCCACAACACCCACCGATAATGTTCACAAACCCACTTTCTGCAAATTCACGCATGATTTTGGCCATAAATTCGGCAGAGTGATCGTACTCACCAAACTCGTTTGGCAGCCCGGCATTGGGGTAAATGGTGACGAAGGTGTCTGCCACTCGACTGATTTCTTGCACAAATGGCCGCATCAAATCAGCACCCAGCGCGCAGTTGAGCCCTACCGTAAAGGGGCGGGCATGCCGGATGGAGTTCCAAAATGCTTCGGTTGTCTGGCCGGATAATGTGCGCCCTGAGGCATCGGTGATGGTGCCAGAGATCATGACCGGCCAGCGCTCACCGCGCTCTTCAAACAGCGTTTCTAATGCATAAATGGCGGCTTTTGCGTTGAGCGTATCGAAAATGGTTTCAACCAGCAGCAAATCGGCACCGCCCTCGATAAGCCCTTCGGCGGCCTCTCGATAGGTTTCGACCAACTCATCAAAGGTGACGTTGCGTTTACCGGGGTCGTTAACATCGGGCGAAATAGACGCGGTGCGATTGGTGGGGCCGATGGCGCCAGCAACTAACCTTGGGCGACTGGGGTCGGTGGCTTCAAACTCGTCGCAGGCTTGGCGGGCCAGTTGTGCGGCAGCCACGTTAATTTCTCGGGCCAGTGGCTCAAGACCATAGTCGGCTTGGGCAATTTGCGTGGCTGAGAACGTATTGGTTTCAAGAATATCGGCACCAGCGGCCAGATTTTCGCGGTGGATGTCTAGAATGATGTCTGGCCGCGTTAGCACCAGCAGGTCGTTGTTGCCTTTGAGGTCGCGCGGATGATCAGCAAATCGCTTACCGCGAAAATCTGCCTCCTCCAGTGCATAGGACTGAATCATCGTCCCCATTGCACAATCGAGCAGGGCAATTCGCTCGGCAAGAATTTGGCGCAATCGATCGATTCGCGCTGACATGGACTAAACTCCGATCTTGGTTAAATTCAGCCCACCATTCTATCCTGATGCGCAAAACCGTACTACCGTAGCGGGGCTTAGACGTCCATAATGCAAACATGAGTCATTATTTGAGCAAAGCAGCGGCTTATTTGTTGGCCATTTGGCATTTGCATCAGCCGCCGTTAGCCAGCGCATCCGCTTTAGAGCGCGCGCGCTGGTGCCGGGATCATTGCGGGCAGTTTGCCGCAAGGTGGTTTGCCTTTGGTGCTGCACTGTGGCTGTTGTTCACAACGCCATTTGTATCAAGCCCAGTGCTGGCGTTTCTGGGGCTATTTGGTCTGGCAATGGGCATGTGGCACATCACATGGCAAATTGTTGCCCAAAAAAAGGCGGGCCTACCGCCGATTGATAAGCCGGTCGATTTTCCTAAGGATGATGATTTCAGCTAAACACGATGGTGCGATTTCGATAGACCAGCGTTTTGCGCTGCAGATGGGCTAAAACCCCCCGCGCTAGCACCAGCTTTTCAAGATCACGCCCTTTGCGCACCAGCGTTTCAATAGAGTCTCGATGTGAAATTGGGGTAACGTCTTGCTCGATAATCGGCCCGGCATCGAGCTCAGCGGTTACGTAATGACTGGTGGCTCCAATTACCTTAACGCCGCGGGCATGCGCCGCATGATAGGGCTTGGCACCGGCAAAGGCAGGCAAAAATGAGTGATGGATGTTAATAATCCGCTCAGGATAGGCCTCAATCATTTGTGGGCTAATGACCTGCATGTAACGTGCAAGTACGATCAAGTCGACATCATGTTCAGCCAGTAGCTCAAGCTCTTTAGCTTCTTGCTCAATTTTGTTTTCCGCCGTAATGGGGAAGCAGAAATAGGGCAAGCCAAACTGCTCAGCAACGGGGCGCATATCTTCGTGGTTGCTGATGATTAACGGAATATCAATATCCCACTCGTCTGATTGCCAGCGCGCCAGCAGGTCATGAAAACAATGCGCAAGCTTAGAAACAAAAATAGCCACTCGTGGGCGCGCGCTATGCTGATGCAATTGCCATGACATCCCGCTTGGCTCGGCAATTTGTGACTCAAAAGCAGGGCCAATTTCATCGGGGGATAGGGCAAAGCCGTTGAGCTCCCAATTGACCCGCATAAAAAACATGCCCTCTGCGCGGTCAACATGCTGCTCAAGGTCGATCACATTACCGCCATTTTCCGCAATAAATCGGGTGACTTTAGCCACCAGGCCTTGCTGGTCTTTGCAGTGCATTAGAAGCGTTGCGGTGGTCATGCGGTTTACCCTGCCAAGCGTCGATATTTAATACGGTGCGGGTTCAGTGCTTCATCGCCCAAGCGCTTGCGCCGATCTGCTTCGTATTCCTGATAATTGCCCTCGAACCAAGTGACCTGACTATCGCCCTCAAACGCCAAAATATGCGTGGCGATACGATCCAAGAACCAGCGATCATGTGAAATAACCAATGCGGAGCCTGGGAAAACTAACAGGGCTTCTTCAAGCGCGCGCAGCGTTTCGACATCAAGATCATTAGTGGGCTCATCGAGTAGTAAAAGGTTGCCACCCCGCTGGAGAAGCTTGGCAAGATGAACGCGATTACGCTCACCACCTGACAAATCACCAATGCGCTTTTGCTGATCTTGGCCTTTAAAGTTAAACCGCCCGCAATACGCGCGAGAGGGCATCTCAAACTTGCCGACTTGAAGAATGTCATGCCCGCCAGAGATCTCTTCCCACACCGTTTTGCTGTCATCTAGGTGATCACGGCTTTGATCGACATAGGCTAAATCTACCGTTTCGCCGCGGCGCAAATTGCCCTCGTCAGGCTGCTCTTGGTCGACCAGCATACGAAAGAGGGTGGTTTTACCCGCACCATTAGGGCCGATAATGCCCACAATGCCGCCAGGCGGAATGGCGAATGACAGGTCATCAACCAGCAGGGTATCGCCAAATCCTTTGCGAATATGTTCGGCTTCGATAACCACATTACCTAGCCGTGGACCAGGCGGAATGTAGATTTCGTTAGTTTCGTTACGCTCCTGAAACTCGCGTGACTGCAGCTCATCAAACTGCTTTAAGCGCGCCTTACTTTTAGACTGCCGCCCCTTGGGGTTAGAGCGTACCCACTCTAGCTCAGCCTGCATGGCTTTGCGGTGCGAGGCCTGCTCGCGGGCCTCTTGCGCTAGGCGCTGATCTTTTTGCTCGAGCCAAGAGGAGTAATTGCCCTCCCAGGGAATGCCATGCCCGCGATCAAGCTCAAGAATCCAGCCCGCCACGTTATCAAGGAAGTAGCGATCATGCGTAACCGCCACCACGGTGCCTGGAAATTCGGCAAGAAACCGCTCGAGCCAAGCGACCGATTCGGCATCTAAGTGGTTAGTTGGCTCGTCGAGTAACAGCATGTCGGGGTTGGAGAGCAGCAGCCGGCAAAGCGCCACGCGGCGTTTTTCACCGCCAGAAAGTTTGCTGACATCCGCATCCCAAGCAGGCAGGCGTAATGCCTCTGCGGCTTGGTCAAGCTTGCGCTCTAGGTCCCAAGCATCGGCAGCGTCAATCTTATCCTGCAACTTGGCTTGATCAGCCATTAATGCTTCAAAATCGGCATCTGGCTCGGCAAACTTGGCCGATATCTCATTAAACGCATCGAGCAGTGCCTTGGTTTCGGCAACGCCTTCTTCTACGTTGCCGCGCACATCTTTGTTGGCATCAAGCTCTGGCTCCTGCGCCAAGTAACCGATTTTGGTGCCAGCTTGCGGGCGCGCTTCCCCTTCAATATCTGTATCGATCCCCGCCATAATGCGCAGTAGCGTGGACTTACCAGAGCCATTCAGCCCCAGCACGCCAATTTTGGCCCCGGGAAAGAATGATAAGGAAATGTCTTTTAGTATATGTTTTTTGGGCGGGACGACTTTGCCGACCCGGTTCATTGTGTAGATATATTGTGCCATTCGCGTAGTTTACGGTGTCAGCGGGTGGGATTGAAGTTGTTGGCTGGGTTTTTTTAAGGGGAGGCAGCTAAATGGGAGACGCGTTTGCCGGCGCGGCCTGGTTAGTTCTTGCTGGTGACGCGGTGTTGCTCGGCATTGTGCAGCTGTCTCTGCAGGTCAGTCTGTCGGCTGTGTTTTTTGCCAGTTTGCTGGCGCTGCCCGTGGGTGCGGCGATTGCGCTGTATCACTTTCCGGGGCGGGGTGCCGTGATTGTTTTGCTTAATGCACTCATGGGGTTACCCCCCGTAGTGGCAGGTCTGTTGGTGTATTTAATGCTCTCGCGCGCGGGGCCGTTAGGCTCGCTGGGCTTGCTGTTTACGCCCGCGGCCATGGTGGTGGTGCAGGCATTATTAATCTTTCCTATTGTGGCGGCGCTTACCCGGCAGATGGTGAGTGATTTGTGGGATGAGTATCACGAGCAGCTCACCTCGTTGGGAACGAGCCGTTTGCGCGCCATTCCCACTTTGTTGTGGGATGGTCGATTTAGTCTGGTCACCACTTTGCTTGCTGGCTTTGGTCGTGCAACGGCTGAGGTTGGCGCCGTGTTGATTGTGGGAGGCAACATTGCCGGCGTGACCCGCGTGATGACAACCTCAATTGCGCTGGAAACCAGTAAGGGAAACCTTGAGCTTGCCCTTGCTCTAGGCGCTATTTTGATGACGCTCACGCTACTGATTAATGCGATGGCATTTGGCGTGGGCGAGCTGGCAAAAAGGCGGTACGAATAGTGGGTGTTCCACAAAAGACGCTGCCGATTGTATTTGAGGGCGTTACCTTTGCACCCTCGGGGGTGAGTTTACTGGGGCCGCTGGATTTTCAGCTCAACGCGGGCCAGCGCACCGTGATTGTTGGCCCAAACGGCGCAGGCAAAAGTCTTTTGCTGCGCCTTTGCCATGGGCTGCTTAAACCCACTGCCGGGCAGATTCGCTGTGGCGACGGGGCTGAAGCGAAAAGCCCTGAATATACGGCGGTGCGGCAACGGCAGGCGATGGTTTTTCAGCGCCCCATTTTGCTGCGACGCTCGGTGTGGGCAAATGCCCTCTACTCACTAAAACTTCGCGGTATACCAAAGGATCAGGCGCGTGTTGAAACTACAGCTGCTTTGTCTCTATTTGGCTTAGAGGCATTGGCAAAGCGGTCTGCCCGGCATCTTTCGGGTGGTGAGCAACAGCGGCTTGCGTTGGCGCGGGCTTGGGTTTTAAAGCCCGAGGTGCTGTTTTTAGACGAACCTACCTCTGCTCTAGACCCCGATGCCACGGTGGCAGTTGAGGCGGCGATTGATCAATTTCATGCCAACGGCAGTAAAGTGGTGATGGTAACGCACAGCGTAAGCCAAGCGCGCCGAATGGCGGATGAGTGTCTTTTACTTGAACGCGGGCAGATAGTTAAAAAAGGCCCAGTGGCAGAGGTTTTGTAGCGTGAGGCGGCGTATTTTAGGGGCGCTTGTGGGTCTTTTTTTAGCAGCTTCGGTGCCCGCCGACGATCAGAAATTTATTACCTTAGCGTCAACCACATCAACCGAGCATTCGGGGCTTTTTGAATTTATTGTGCCCATTTTTCAAGCGCAAACGGGTATTTCGGTGCGGGTTGTGGCCGTGGGTACCGGCCAGGCGTTGGCGATTGGCTGTAATGGTGATGCAGACGCAGTGCTTGTACATGCGCCGGCTGCAGAGCAGCAGTTTGTTGCAGACGGTTGTGGCATTGATCGCCGGGCAGTGATGTTTAACGATTTTGTGGTGGTAGGGCCAAAGGATGACCCCGCCGGGGTGCTAGGGGCAGACACTGTGGCAGAGGGTTTTGAGCGGATTGCTCAGGCTAAGGCGCCTTTTGCTTCTCGCGGTGATGACAGTGGTACCCATAAAAAAGAATTATTGCTCTGGGCTGACGTGGGTATTAAACCGACTGGCGCCTGGTATCGGGAATTGGGTGCCGGCATGGGCGCTGCATTGAACACCGCAGCAGCGATGCAAGCGTATACCCTAGCGGATCGTGCAACCTGGCTGAGCTTTTCAAACCGGCAAGGCCTGAGTATTGTTTTTCAGGGCGATCAGGCCCTGCATAACCCATATAGCAGCATCTTAGTGAATCCCAATCGGCACCCGGTAAAGGTTGACCTAGCAAGGGTGTGGCATGACTGGCTGGTAAGTGAGGCAGGGCAAACCGCAATTTCACAATACCAACTCAATGGTCATCAACTGTTCACACCAAACTGAATCCGCTATAATTTACGGTCTTTTCAGTACAGTTTTACTAAGGGGATAGCCAATGTTTCCGAGCAGCATGTCCGTTGCCGGGTTCGATGTCGAATTAGCCGAAGCGGTTGCCAACGAGCGCCGCCGGCAAGAAGCGCATATCGAGCTAATTGCCTCAGAGAACTACGCCAGCCCGCGCGTTTTAGAAATGCAGGGCAGCGTGCTGACCAATAAATACGCAGAAGGTTATCCTGGCAAACGCTACTACGGCGGTTGTGAATTTGTTGATGTGGCTGAGCAGCTGGCTATTGACCGGGCAAAAGCCCTATTCGGCGCAGCTTATGCCAATGTGCAGCCACATTCTGGCTCAGGGGCCAACTTAGCCGTGTTTATGGCCTTGGCAAAGCCGGGCGATACGTTGCTGGGCTTGAGTCTTGATCATGGCGGGCATTTAACGCACGGCGCGGCCCCCAATTTCTCCGGCAAACTGTACAACGCCGTGCAGTATGGCGTGACTTCGTCAACAGGCGAAATTGACTATGAAGAAGTTGAACGCCTTGCGCTTGAGCACAAGCCCAAAATTATTGTTGCAGGGTTTTCTGCCTATTCGCGGGTTATCGATTGGGCGCGTTTTAGGGCAATTGCGGATGCGGCCGGTGCTTGGTTAGTGGCTGATATGGCCCATGTGGCTGGCTTGGTGGCAGCCGGCGTTTATCCAAGCCCGGTGCCGCATGCTGATGTGGTCACAACCACCACTCACAAAAGCTTGCGGGGCCCGCGGGGCGGATTAATCCTAGCCCGCGAAAATCCTGATGTAACCAAAAAGCTGCAATCATTGATTTTCCCGGGTACGCAGGGCGGCCCGTTAATGCATGTTATTGCGGCCAAGGCCGTTGCCTTTTTAGAAGCGCAGGATCCAACGTTTAAGGCCTACCAAGAGCAGGTGATTAAAAACGCGCAGGCAATGGCCGCGGCAGTAATGGAGCGCGGTTACAAGGTCGTATCGGGTGGTACCGATAACCATCTGTTCTTAATGGACCTAATCGACAAAGGTTTAACCGGAAAAGCGGCAGATGCTGCGCTTGAAGATGCGCATATCACCGTCAATAAAAATACGGTGCCTAACGATCCGCAGTCACCCTTTGTGACCTCTGGCTTGCGCATCGGTACGCCGGCCATCACCACCCGCGGCTTTACGGAAGCAGAGAGCGCTGCCTTGGGCCACTGGATTTGCGATGTGCTCGATAACATCGACAATCCGGCGGTGATTGCCGAGGTGCGTAACCGAGTCACCGAAGTGTGTGGGCGCTTTCCAGTTTACGAGGCCTTGCAAGGGCAGTAACCGATATGCGTTGTCCTTTTTGTCAGGCCGATGATACCCGGGTTGTAGACTCTCGGCTGGCGGGTGAGGGCGATCAGGTTAGGCGGCGGCGCGAATGCACCGCCTGTGGAGAACGTTTTACGACGTACGAGGCAGCAGAGCTGGTAATGCCGCGCGTGGTTAAGCGTGATGGCACGCGGGTTTTATTTGATGATGCCAAATTGCGCACGGGCATGCTGCGCGCCCTAGAAAAACGCCCGGTTCCAACCGAGGTGGTAGAACAGGCGTTAGGTCGTATTCGGCAGCGTCTTCGCGCCTTTGGCGAGGGTGAAGTTCAGGCGAGTTTGCTCGGTGAATGGGTCATGCAAGAGCTCAGTGAGCTTGATCAGGTGGCCTACGTGCGCTTTGCCTCTGTTTACCGAAGCTTTCAGGATGTGAGCGCCTTTCGCGAGGTAATCGAAGGCCTCGAACATAGCAAATCATCGCCGCCCACCGATGATTCGGGGCGTTTGTGAGCGATTTTAGCGCGGAAGATCATGCCTGGATGGCTCAAGCCCTTGCGCTTGCGGCCCGGGGCATGTGCACAACCGATCCAAACCCACGGGTGGGTTGTGTGCTGGTGCGAGATGGGCAAAAGCTAGCTGAGGCCTGGCATCATCGCGCGGGTGAGCCGCATGCCGAAGTGTTGGCTATTGCGGCAGCGGGTGGTGATACCACCGGCGCCACCGCTTATGTGAGCCTAGAGCCATGTTGCCATTATGGTCGCACGCCCCCTTGCGCCGATGCCCTAATTGAAGCGGGTTTAGCAAGAGTGGTGGTGGCGGCTACAGACCCCAACCCTCGCGTGGGTGGGCGCGGGCTCGAGCGCTTGCGTGAAGCCGGTGTAGCGGTTGCGTTTGGGCTGTTGTCTGAGCAATCAGAGCAATTAAATCCCGGGTTTTTTAGACGGATGCGTGCCGGGTTGCCTTATGTGCGGGCCAAACTGGCGGCCAGCTTAGATGGCAGAACGGCAATGGCCTCTGGTGAAAGCCGATGGATTACCGGTGCGGCGGCGCGGGCAGATGTGCATCGTCTGCGGGCGCAGAGCAGTGCCATTGTGACTGGGGTTGATACCGTTTTAGCAGACGACCCTCAGCTAACCGTGCGTGATTTTACTGGCGATTTTTTGCCGCCGCGCCGGGTCATTATCGACTCGCAGCTCAGAACGCCACCGAGTGCAGGCATGTTAAGCGACCAGCAGGGCGTGACGATTATTCACGGTGGCACGATGCCGGGGCGTGAACCGGCATTAGTCAATGCAGGCGCAGAGCTGTGGGAGGCCACGCTGGAAGATAACGGTCATGTTGGCCCCACCGGTGTGCTGGAGGCGCTAGCCGCTGTAGAGACAAACGAGGTTCTTCTGGAGGCCGGTGCCAGATTGACGGGTGCCTGGGTACAGGCGGGCCGCGTTGATGAATTGATTATTTATTTGGCGCCGCACCTAATGGGTAACGAGGGGCGTCCGCTCCTTGAGCTGACGGGGCTTGAGCAAATGGCAGATCGCCTGCCATTAAAAATGTTAGATCAGCGAATGGTGGGCGATGATCTTCGATTAACCCTGCGGGTTGGCGATCGAGAAGAGGGCTAGACATGTTTACCGGCATCATTCAAACCATGGGCACGCTGATTGATACACAGGCGGTAGGCGGTGATCGGCGGCTACGGTTTAAAGCGCCCGACCTTAATTTAAGTACGGTTAACGCAGGCGATAGCATTGCTGTGAATGGCTGTTGTTTAACCGCGATTGATATTGATGACGACTCTTTTGCTGCCGATGTGTCTATCGAATCGTTGGAGCGCACCACGCTCGGTACGCTAAAGCCGGGGCAGGGTGTGAACTTAGAGACTTCACTAACCCTGTCAACGCCGCTTGGCGGGCATTTGGTTAGTGGGCATATTGATGGTGTGGGCCAAGTGATTAGCCGAGAGCCTGCGGGGCGCTCAGAGCGATGGGTTTTTGCCGTGCCTGCAGAACTGGCACATTACATTGCCGTTAAGGGTTCTGTGGCCGTTGATGGCATCAGTTTGACGGTTAATGAGGTAGATGGGCCGCAGTTTGCGGTTAACATCGTGCCGCATACCGCAGCGGTTACCAATTTAGGTCAGCGCCAAGTGGGTGAGCCCGTCAATATAGAAGTCGATTTAATTGCAAGATACCTCGAGCGTTTGCTCGACCGGGCGTAAGGGGCCCGCAGCACTATGGCATTTAATAGCATCGAAGAGATCGTAGCCGACTTCAGCGCTGGGCGAATGGTGTTGATGCTTGATGATGAAGATCGCGAGAACGAGGGCGATCTGATTATGGCCGCCTCGATGGTGCGGCCGGAAGATATCAATTTTATGGCCCGCTACGGGCGCGGGCTGATTTGCCTTACGCTAACGCGTGAGCGTTGCGCGCAGTTACGCCTGCCGTTAATGGTTAATCAGGCTGAAGATCAGCATGGCACCAATTTTACCCTATCGATCGAAGCGGCCAGGGGAGTGACTACCGGTATATCGGCCGCAGATCGCGCGCGCACGGTGCAGGCGGCCGTGGCACCCAATGCCGTGCCCGAAGACATTGTGCAACCGGGGCATATCTTTCCTTTAATGGCGCAGCCTGGCGGAGTTTTAACGCGAGCAGGGCATACCGAGGCCGGCTGCGATTTAGCCAGGTTGGCGGGGTTTGAGCCGGCGGCAGTTATTGTTGAGGTCTTGAATGAAGATGGCACCATGGCACGGCGTGATGACCTATTAGCCTTTGCCAAGGCCCATGACATTAAAATTGGAACAGTTGCCGATTTAATTGCCTATCGCGTGCGCAATGAGCGCACTGTAGAGCGTGTTGCAGACTGTGAATTACCCACCGAATTTGGTCAGTTCCATCTGTATGCCTATCAGGACACGGTAGATGGCGCGCTGCATTTTGCGCTGCTGCGGGGTAAGCCTGACCCAGAAAAGCCGGCCTTTGTGCGGGTGCAGGTAGAAAATACATTGTCCGACTTATTTGGTGCGGTGGCGCCAGATCAAACCTGGTCGCTAAGAGAATCGCTAAGCGAAATTTCAGAAAGCCAAGATGAAACCGTGTGTTTAGTGATGTTGCGTCGGGCCAGTAATCGCAGCGAAATTCTCATGCGGATGCGAGAATTTCAGACATTGGCGCAGACAGGGCAAGTGGCTGAAGATGTAAGCGAGCACGTTCAGTCTTTGCGGACCTATGGTGTGGGTGCGCAAATTTTGACCGATTTAGGCGTTCGCCGGATGCGTGTTCTGTCAAATCCGCGCATTATGTACGGATTGTCTGGATTTGGTATGGAAGTGGTGGACTACGTACAGTCTGCCTAAGAGAAACATCAACAAGATGGTAGAACAATGAAAATCCTTGAAGGTGACTTTACCGCCACCAATGCGCGGGTGGCGTTGGTAGCAACGCGATTTAACGACTTCATCGTAGATCGACTGGTTAGTGGAGCGCGCGATGCACTCGTTAGGCATGGGGTGGCAGAAGAAGCGCTCACCTTGGTGCGTGTGCCGGGCGCATGGGAGCTGCCGGTTGTGGCCCATCAATTAGCAGCCTCTAAAGACTACGATGCTATTGTGGCGCTAGGCTGCGTCATTCGGGGCGGCACCCCGCATTTTGAATATGTGGCGGGTGAATGCGCTAAGGGCTTGGGCCAGGTGGCAGCGCAAACCGGTGTGCCCGTGGCTTTTGGAGTGTTAACAACCGATACGATTGAACAAGCCATTGAGCGAGCCGGCACGAAGGCAGGCAACAAAGGTGCGGAGGCGGCGCTTTCTGCGCTTGAGATGATTAGCCTGCTGCGTCATTTGTGAGTAGCGCGCCTAGCCAACAACGTCGTGCCCGTGCGCGGCGGCGAGTTCTTCAGGCCCTGTATCAATGGCAACTCACTGAGGGTGATCCGCGCGCCATCGAAAAGCAGTTTTTGAATGAATATCGCTTGGGTCGAATTGATTTAGACTATTTCAGTGCCCTTTTGCGGGGTATTACTGACGGCGTTAGTGCCCTAGATGCGGTGTTTGATCCGTTTTTAGACCGCCCCGCCAAAACGCTCGACCCTGTAGAGCTTGCACTACTCAGACTGGGTACCTTTGAGCTGATGGAGCGCATTGATGTGCCTTATCGAGTGGTAATCGATCAAGCGGTTGAGCTTGCCCATGGATTTGGTGCAGAGCAGAGCCATCGCTTTATTAATGGGGTACTCGATAAGGTGGGCAAGTCACTTCCCTTACGCCAAGCTGAGCTACGTCATGCAGGGTTGCTCTGAATTCGACCTCATTGCTCGGCATTTAAGCCGCCTTGGGACTCATCGAGACGATGTTTTACAGGGTGTGGGCGATGATGCGGCCATTGTGGCCACTACCGGTGAGCCGCTGGCGATGGCGCTGGATACGATCGTGCAAGATGTGCATTTTCCGGCAGATTTACCAGCCCGCTGTGTCGGTTGGCGTGCACTTGCGGTTAATTTAAGTGATTTAGCCGCGATGGCAGCCAAGCCCTGCTGGGGGTTGCTGGGCCTCACATTGCCCGCCATGGATGAAGCCTGGGTTGAGCAGTTTGCTGCAGGTTTACACGCATTGGCCTGCCAGCATGAATTGGCGTTGATTGGTGGAGATATCACTCGCGGGCCTTTGAGCGTTACGGTGCAGGTAACAGGCCGGCTGCCTCATCAGCCGCTGCGGCGCGCGGGCGTGCAGCCTGGCGATCGAATTTGGGTATCGGGGCAACTCGGTGAGGCGGCGGCCGGCTTGGCAAGATGGCAAGCAGATGGCAGTGCCACCATTGATGAGCCCGTTGTACAGCGGTTTTTATATCCCACGCCAAGAGTTGCCCTCGGTTTAGCACTTCAGGGGTTGGCAACGGCTGCTATTGATATTTCAGATGGCTTGCTTGCTGATGCTGGGCATTTGGCAAGGCAAAGCGACGTTGCTTTGGTACTAGACTCTACTCGTTTGCTCGCACAGGTTAGCGATGCGGTGAGCTATGAAGCAGTTTTGCGGGGTGGTGATGACTATGAGCTTTGTTTTGCTGCGCCGCCGGATGCCGACAAAGCGGTTAAGCAGGCCGCGCAAGCTACCCAAACACTGGTAACCTGCATTGGTCAGGCAGATTTTGGTGCGGGTGTGTGGCTGGATAATGAGCGTGTTGATTTACGTACGGCGGGTTATCAGCACTTTTAACGAGCTTCCGGGGGTGGCGATGCCCTCTGAGGTCGCTTACCATACAGACATGCGCTTTGGTTTTTAGCAATAGGAGTGTCATGACTATCGCCGATTCCTCTGCATTCCGGGTCTCTAATCTTCGCCAAGCCTGTGCACACTGCGGTCTTAATCAGCTGTGTCTGCCGATGGCGCTGAGCGAGGCAGATATGGAGCAGCTCGACTCGATTGTAGAGCGGCGCAAGCCGCTAAAGCGCGGTAGCCATCTTTACCGCGCGGGGGATGGCTTTAAAGCGATTTATGCCGTGCGCTCAGGGTCTTTGAAAACCTTCTCTGTTACCGAAACGGGCGAAGAACAGGTCACGGGTTTTCACCTACCTGGCGAGCTGATTGGGCTCGATGCCATTAATAGCTGGGTTCATCCTTGTTCTGCATCAGCGCTAGAGACAACCAGCGTTTGTGCATTGCCGTTTGAGGAGCTTGAACAATTAGCGGCGCACATCCCCGGTTTGCAGCGCCAACTGTTGCGCTTGATGTCTAAAGAGATTTTCGCTGATCAGGAAATGCTGTTTGCCATGGCAAGAAGAAGCGCTGAAGAGCGCTTGGCGATGTTGTTATTGAGCTTTTCTGATCGATTCTCCCGCCGGGGGCTATCTGCCACGCGTTTTCGGTTGCCAATGGCGCGCAGTGATTTGGGTAACTACTTAGGTCTGGCACCGGAAACGATGAGCCGTTTGTTTCGGCGGTTTTCAGAGAATGGCTGGTTAAGCGCCGATGGGCGTGAGATACAGTTGCTTGATATTGCGGCGCTTACCGAGCTAAGCGGGCGGCCCACCGATGATGAGCCACCCGTGGGGAAGCTACATCATTCCAGTTTGTAAACGCGCGGCCTCTGACATCATTTCGAAATTCCATGGCGGGTCAAAAACCACCTCAACATTAACTTCTTCTACGGTGGGTACTTGGCGTACTTTCTCACGCACGTCGTAGGCAATAATATCGCCCATGCCGCAGCCGGGAGCGGTTAGCGTCATATCAATGTCTACGCGGCGATTGCCATCTTCCATTTCGCTGATGTCGCAGCGGTAGACTAAGCCAAGCTCGACTAAGTTAATTGGAATTTCGGGATCAAAACAGCGTCTTAACTGATCCCAAACCAGTTTTTCCACATCGCTATCTGAGGCATTGTCGGGTAGCACTGGTGTTGGCTCAGGTTCTTTGCCGATTGCATCGGCATCTTTGCCATCGATCCGAAATAGGTTGCCCTGAATGTAAACGGTATAGCTGCCACCCAGCGCCTGAGTGATCATCCCCTCCGCACCTTGCGGAATGATGCCCGTGTCTCCAGCCGGAATTAATGCCGCTTCGCAGTCCCGTTCAAAAACAACCGGTTCGTTACTTTGCATGGCCATAATGCTTATCTCTCTCAACTGCGATATCCCGATAGCATAGCATTTGGCATTGTGAATCCGTATCCTTGTAGTTGAATTCTTTTGCCAGGAGGTTTGGCATGACTGACAACGTCCACCATCTCTCACCGCTACTTCGCCAGTCCAGCGACATTGTTGTTGAACGGGCAGAAGGCGTTTACATCTATGCAGAAGGTGGCGGGAAGTACATGGATTTCTCTTCGGGTATTGGCGTGCTTAGCACAGGCCACTGTCACCCCCGCGTGGTAGAGGCTGCCAAGGCTCAAATTGACAAGGTGGTTCACGCGCAGTACGCAATTATGAAGCATCGGCCGATGATGGAATTATCAGATCGGCTATGTGAGATGTTGCCGGATGCGATTGATAGTGTGTTCTTTTCCAATGCGGGTACCGAGGCGGTAGAGGCCTCTATTCGCTTGGCAAGGCAGGCCACCGGCAAGCCCAACATCATTGCTTTTCGTGGTTGCTTTCACGGGCGGACGATGGGCTCGCTCTCAACCACTACCTCAAGCGCCGCAGTGCGCCAAGGTGTCTCACCCATGATGGGTGGCGTGGTAACAGCACCGTTTCCGGATACCTATTGGTATGGCATGAGCGAAGATGACGCGGCCGATTTTGCCCTTCGTGAGCTTGACTATATTTTGCAAGTGCAAAGCACGCCGATGGAAACCGCGGCAATGTTAATTGAGCCGATTCAGGGTGAAGCCGGCTACATTCCGGCCAATACTCGCTTTATGCAGGGTCTGCAGGAGCGGTGCAACAAGCACGGTATTTTATTGATTGCCGATGAGGTGCAGTGTGGTAATGGCCGCACGGGCCTTCAATGGGGCTATGAGCATTTTGGTGTAGAGCCCGATGTGGTGGTGTCTGCTAAGGGTGTGGCCAGCGGCTTTCAGCTCTCATTTATGGCAGCGCCTGCCGAACTAATGGCCAAGGCATTGCCAGGCTCTCAGGGTGGCACCTATGGTGGTAACGCCGTGGCGTGTGCTGCGGGCCTTGCTACGTTGGATGTGATGCGTGATGAGAAGCTCATCGAAAACGCAAAGGCTCGTGGAGAGCAACTCTGGAACCGCTTAAAAGTGCTGCAAGAGCAACATCCTGAGATTGGTAATATTTCCGGCAAGGGCCTGATGATCGGTACGCATTTGGTTGATGCGCATGGCAAGCCAGATGGTGATCGTGGTGCCAAAATGCTTAAAGCCTGTGAGCATCGTGGGTTGCTAATGATTCGTTGTGGCCCATGGGGTGGTAACGTGATTCGTTGGATCCCGCCGCTGATCGTCACGGCTGAGCAAATCGATTGGGCCGTCGATCGGTTTGAAGAGGCGCTTATTGAAACGGGCGGTGGCAGCGGCGTTCAGCCAATGCGCAGCACGGGTTAATTTAAGCTTAAATTAACCATTAACAGCGGGTAGGTTGCGCTAAGCGATCTACCCGCTGTTACGTTTTAATTGGTCCCAATAAATCCTTGCGCTTTATCTACCACATTCTGTAGCGGGTCACCGGCCTGCCAACGGTGAAAGTTCTCAATGAACTGCTCAGAGAGTGCCTTACGCCAGCCAAAAAAATCGCCGGCCATGTGCGCGGAGATGTGAACATTCTCAAAACCCCATAGTGGATGATCGGCCGGGAGTGGTTCTTGCTCAAAAACATCGAGCGCTGCGCCGTCAATCTCGCCATTTTCTAAAGCGGCCACCAGCGCTGTGGTTTGTACGATTGGCCCACGCCCAATGTTGATGAGTCGCGCACTCGGGTGCATGGCTTTAAATTCCGCCTGACCAAAGAGGCCTTCGGTTTGTGGGGTTAATGGTGCGGCAATCACCACAAAATCGTAGTCTGGCAAAATCGATAGTAGGTCTGCTTGGGCGTAAATTGCCCCAAATTCGTCATCACCCGAACGCGCGCGTCTGCCAACACCATCAACGGCCATGCCAACGGCTTTGCAAAGGCGGCCAATCTGCCGACCAATAGAACCCGCGCCAACCACCAGAACAGTACGGCCAGCCACCGGCTCGGTTTCGCGATGCACCCACTGTTGGGCCTGTTGTAAGCGCAGATTGCCGGCAAAATCCTTACAAAAACTAATGACCTGACCCAGAACATACTCTGCAATACACAGATCAAAAACCCCGCGAGCATTGGTTACGGGAATGTCACTTTCGCGCACAGGGGGGATGAGCAGAGCATCCACCCCGGCACTGGTGGCATGAATCCATTGCAGGTTATCGGCAGCAGCCCAAGCCTCGCTAAGCGCATCGGTACGAAAGTCGGTAACGCACAGCACAGCAGCGCCGGGAATGGCGTTACGCAGTGTTGAGCCATCTTCAGCCAAATGTACCTCAGCCTCTTTTTTTAGGGCTTCCATACCCTCGGGCAAGCCTTCGCCAGGCGCCGTGAGTACAACGATTTTTGCATCTGCAGTGGGCATTTTAGAGCGTTTCCTTTGGCCGGTGGCTTAATGAGTTAGACGGTACTGCTCAGCCCTACATAAAACAAGACTTGACCGGGTGGCAACGGCGGTCTAGCTTCGCGCTGTAATCGATCAATTTAACCTGTTTGTCATAGAGGAGAGGCGTTCATGGTGAATCCGGTAGAAATGGATCAGGGCGATCAGGCAGAGGCGCCGCTGTTCAGTCCGTCTTTGCAGGCTATTCCAATGCCGGGTATTCGGCGAATGATCAATACCGCTGCTGATCTTGAGGATGTGATCCATCTTTCGATTGGTCAGCCGGATTTTCCAACGCCGCCACATATCGTTGATGCGCATATTCAGGCCCTGCAAGATGGCCTGACCGGGTACACCATGGATGCGGGTTTGCCAGAGCTGTTAACAGAGCTTGCCCGCTATTACAGCAAGCGGTATGACCGTGAGTTAACAGAAGATAACTTTTTAGTTACCACTGGCGCTACCGAAGCGATGTACCTAGCGCTAACCGCTACCGCAGCCCCAGGGCGGCAGTTTATTGTGACTGACCCCACCTTTTTGCTGTATGCACCGCTCATTCGGATGAATGGGGGTGAGGTGAAAATTATTCCCACCCGCCCAGAGCATGGCCATCAGATTGACCCGCAAGAGGTGATAGACGCCATTGGTATGCGGACTTTTGCCATTGTGCTCAACTCGCCCAGTAACCCAAGCGGTGCGGTCTATCCAAAAGAGACCATCGAGGCGATTGTTCAAGAGGCGGCTTACCGCGGGGTTTATGTCTTTGCCGATGAGGTTTACGACCATATTTTGCTAGAAGAGGGGCTGGAGTTTCCGAGCGTGATTAGCTGCACCTCTGATCTTGATCATGTGATGTCAATTTCCAGCTTCTCCAAAACCTTCAGCATGGCAGGGCTGCGAATTGGTTGGCTCATTTCCAGCCAGGGTGCCATTAAAAAGCTACGCCGCTATCACATGTTTACCACCACGGTAGCCAGTACGCCCGCGCAGTGGGCCGGCGTGGCGGCCCTGCAGGGCGATATGGCCTGTGTGGATGAGATGAACGCGGAGTATCGTCGCCGCCGAGATCGGGTTGTGCAGCTGGTAAGTGAGACGCCGCATTTAACGGGCTATGTGCCACAAGGGGCGTTTTATCTCTTCCCGTCGCTACCTCCGCATACGGATGGTACGGATATCGCGCTGCGCATGTTGCAGGAAACGGGGGTATGTGTGATACCGGGTGATGCCTTTGGCGATACCTGCCGTAATGCCATTCGTATTAGCTTCTCTAACTCTATGGAGAATATCGAAGAGGCATTTGCCCGCATGCAGCCTTGGTTGGCAAAACAGAAGTTTTAACGAAGGCGGTTTAATCATCTAGCCACTGGACCCGGTAGAGGTCCAGTCGGCGGTCTTTGGCGTTCTGCACCGAGCCTTCGGCGCGGAGCTGTTTGATTTTGTCCATATCCAAATCAACAATCAGCGTCATTTCGGTATTGGGTGTTGATTCTGACACCGTTCCATCATGCGGGAAGGCAAAATCTGAGGGCGAAAATACGGCTGCCTGTGAGTACTGGATTTCGATGTTCTCAACGCGAGGCAGGTTGCCCACGCTGCCAGTAATGGCGACATAGCATTCATTTTCAATGGCTCGTGCCTGCGCGCATCGACGAACACGAAGATAAGCGTTTTTGGTATCTGTCCAAAAGGGCACAAAGAGGATTTGCATGCCCTGATCAGCCAGCAGGCGGCAGACTTCAGGGAATTCAACGTCGTAGCAGACGAGGATTCCAATTTTGCCAACATCGGTATCAAAGGCTTTAAGGACATCACCGCCCTGAACACCCCAATAAAAACGCTCATCGGGCGTGGGGTGGAGCTTGTAGTGATGATCAACATGGCCATTGCGGTGGCATAGGTAGGCCACGTTATACAACGCGTTGTCATCGTAAACCGGCATCGAGCCAGCAATAATATTGATGTTGTACGACACCGCCATATGGCTCATTTTGTCGACAATTTCGCTGGTGTATTGCGATAGCCCGCGCATGGCCTCGGCGGGGTCTTCCTGATTGAATTGAGCCAGTAACGGTGCGTTAAAGAATTCGGGAAATAGGATGAAGTCGCAGTTATAGCCTGCCATGGCGTCTACGAAGAACTCGATATTGGTCATGAGGTCTTCAAAATTGGTTACCCGGCGCATCTGCCATTGCACGGTACCAACGCGAACGGCAGATTTTCGTCCGCCAATCAGTGGCGTACGCTCACTTTCATAAAAGATGTTATCCCACTGCAAAAGCGTGGCATAAGAGCGAGAGTCTGTGTCTTCTGGCAGGTAGGCAGTAATGACGCGCCGCACATGAAAGTCGTTGGCCAGTTGAAACGAGAGAATCGGATCAAACAGCTCGCGGCGTTTGACCAGATCGATATAGTCCTCAGGCGGCATTTCGGCCGCGTGTTCTTTATAGCCGGGCATGCGGCCACCAGCCACAATGGCGCGTAAATTTAGGCTGCGGCAGAGTTCTTTGCGCGCATCATAAAGGCGGCGACCTAGGCGCATATGGCGGTAGTCAGGGTGCACAAATATATCAACACCGTAGAGTACATCACCATTGGGATCATGGTGTGTGAGGTAGCCATTGCTAGTGATATCGTTGTACTTATGCCGATCACCGAAACGATCATAGTCAACGATCATCGAGATAGCGCCGGCCACCACTTGCCCGTTGTCTTCAATGCAGATTTGGCCCTCAGCAAATCGATTGATTTGAGCGCTGAATTGTTTGCGCGTCCACGCGCCACCAAGATCTGGATAAACGGCATCCATGATCTTTTTAACATCTGAATAGTCAGACAGTTTGAGATGCCGTAACCGCAGCCGATGTTCTTCGCTAGTGTTATCGTGATCAGACATGGCGAAAGGATATCATGCGACGACCAATGGGAGAGTAGGGATGACGAATCAGCTAACCGAAGATCAACGACAAACGCTCAAGCAAGCACTTGAAGCTCATTCAGCCGCTTTGCAAGAAGAAATCCGCAGTGAACTGCGAGCAGCCGATCTGCATCGTGCCGAAGACATTATGGACCGCGTGCGAGACTCAGGGGATGAGTCAGTGGTTGATTTGCTGGCCGACATTGAATATGCCGATATCGATCGCCATGTTCGTGAATTGCAGGCTAATGAGGCGGCGTTACGCGCTTGGCACGATGGCAGATATGGCGTGTGCATAGACTGTGGTGAGCCCATTGATTATGAGCGATTGCAGGCCTACCCATCCGCGTTGCGTTGCATCCATTGTCAGGAGCGTGTTGAGCACGCAACTGGGCGTCCCCCTCAGCTCTGAGTGAAAGCAGCAGCAGCTCAATCGCGCATTGGCGGGGTGTTTCTGGCCTTTGTGTTAGTGCATGCGGCTGGAAGTGGGGTGGCGCAAGCCTCGCCGGTCACGATTGAGATCTCGGGGGTTGAGGGAGAAGCCCATAAAAATGTGCTTGCATGGCTTGATGATGGAACCGAAATTGAGTCTGCATTAGCAGCCCGGTTTTTTCGAGATCGGGCAAGGCAGCGGGTGCTTGATGCCCTGATGGCCGTGGGTTACTACCAGCCAGAAGTAGACATACAGCTCAGCCAAGAGGCAGACACATGGACGCTGCAAGTAGCCATCGAACCGGGCAATCGGGTTTCGTTGCGTGAGTTTCGCTGGCAATTGCTAGGCGATGGGGATAACGACGCTGAGTTGCTTGATCTGCTTGACGAGCTCCCCTTGCGCCCCGGCGAGGGGCTGCACCATGGCAACTATGATCAAAGCAAATCGGCCCTGCGTAATTTAGCGCAGAGCCGCGGTTATTTTGATCATGAATTTACTACCTCGCGACTAGCCATTAACCCCGATCAGGGTTGGGCGGATATCGATTGGGTGTTTGCAACCGGGCCGCGATATGCGCTGGGCGAGGTGGAGTTCTCTGCCGTTCCGTTTCAGGCGCAGTTTTTAGATCGTTTGGTGCCCTTTCAGCCTGGCACACCGTATACCTCAGAGGCCGTCGTCGATTTAAACCAACGCCTTTTAGAAAGTGGTTACTTTTCTGATGTGGTGGTTACCACGCGGCGGGATGCCGCGACCGACGGGCAAGTCCCCATCCAAGCGGAGTTAGAAACGCGCGAGCGCAATACGGTACTTACCGGTGCCGGCTATTCAACCGACGAGGGGCCGCGGGTTCGCGTGGGGTTTACGCGACATTACGTCAATAATCGGGGGCATCAATTTAACACCGATTTGCGCTTATCAGACTTGCGCCAGACGGTCAGTGCTCGCTACACCGTGCCCTTAGCAGATCCATTGCGCGATCAGTTGACCTTTGATGTGGGCTTGGAGGATGAAGCGATCGATGGCAATCGCAGTGAACGCGCACTATTGGGGGTTGGCCGGCGGCTTACCTTTCAATCAGGGTGGACACGCACACAAACCGTTCAGTTACTTGAGGAGAAATTTCGCGTTGGGCTGGATGAGGGGCGCGCCCGGCTTTTGCTGCCAGGGTTGAGCTTTGCTCGCACGCGCTCGCGTGGCGGGCTAGATCCTGACTGGGGGGATTATCAAAGTTATGAGCTGCAGCTTGCCTCACGCCAAGTGCTATCTGATATTGATATTGCCCGCTTGCAGATCACTCAGACTTGGCTGCGCAGCATTAACGAGCGACACCGCTTTCAGCTGCGTGCCCAATGGGGCGGCATTGCCACCAATAACTTTAGCGATGTGCCACTGTCACTACGCTTTTTTGCGGGTGGTGATCAAAGTGTGCGCGGCTTTGGGTTTAGGAGTCTGGGGCCACGGGATGCCAGTGGTGAGGTAACGGGCGGCCGGTATTTAGCGATCGGGAGCATGGAATACAGCCATGCGCTGCAGTCAGGCTGGCGGGCTGCGGTGTTTGCCGATGCAGGCAACGCATTTAACCGCCTCGAGGATATGGAAGTGGAGGTTGGCACTGGGTTTGGTCTGCGATGGAATACGCCCGTTGGGCCTCTGCGGATTGATTTGGCCTGGGGTGTGAGTCGGGAAGACGTGCCGATACGACTGCATCTATCAATTGGGCCTCCCTTTTAATGGCCGGGTTAGTTCGTTTGTTGATTGCACTGGTCATGCTCGGCGCATTGGCGCTGGCGTGGCTGATATCAACCACCGATGGCGCGCGCTGGTTAGCCAACCGGGCAATGGATCAGTTGCCGGCCTTGCAGGTTTCAGTGGATGCCGGCTCTGTTCTTGATGGGCTAACGCTCAGTCAAATTCGCTGGGTAGATGCTGAGCGTGATCTTGAAGTCAGCATTCAAAAAGCCTTGTTGCGGTGGCAGCCAGACTGCGTGCTCAAGCGCGAGTTTTGCCTAGATACCCTGTATTTATCAGCGGTGGATTTGCGTTTGGGTGAGCAGGCGGAGTCTATTGATTATTTAATTGCCGATGCGCACTTTAGTCTTGATGATCAGCAGATAAGTGCCGCCCTGCAAGCCGTTAAAGGTGATGAACTGGGTGCCATCCTGCAGCTGCAGGCAACGTATGACGAAGCGCTAACTTGGGAAGGCCAAATCGCCCAAGCAGAATTGATGTTGCCCTTTGGAACTTGGACTTTAGAGGGCACCCCTACGCTGCGCGTTGCAACGGCAGAACCAAGGATTGCGTTGGAGTCGCATTGTTGGGCTGGTCGGCCATTACGACTGTGTGCTGAGCCCATTGATATCACACCAGAGGCCGGTCAGGTTGATATCAGCATGGATGCGCTCCCGTTAGAGGTATTGCGCCCCTGGCTACCCGATACGCTTATTCTGCCGGGCATGATGGCAGGCTCGGCAAACCTTTCTTGGTCACCGACTGCCGCGCCGCGCGCACGGCTAACCATGGATAGTTCTGCCTCGCAGATCGAGGTGGATGTGGCTGATGATGAGCCGCCCATTACGCTTTCTTATCAGCGAGTTGTTGCTGATGTTGATATGACTGCCGCACGCGCAGGACTGCGCGTTGGTATTGCCTCACCCGATATCGGCACAGGTGGTTTTGCGTTTTATCTTAACGATCCGCTGACTGAAACAGCTGAGTTAAATGGCTCGGTTTGGTTGGATGGGGTAGATCTTTCACCGATTGCGGGCGCGCTGCCTACCGTGCGGGCGGCCTCTGGGCGATTACGGGCAACGGGAGAGCTAGGCGGCACGCCGGCAGAGCCCCAATTTAATGGGTTGTTGAGGGTGGATGATGCAACACTATTGCCGGCGCAAATCGTTAATCCGATCGAAGCGATTTCGGTGAATGTGGCATTAGAAGGTGATGTTGCGGTGCTGGATGGGCAGTTTGCAGCGGGCGCCGGGCAGGGGCAAGCCACTGGCGTGCTCGGCTGGTCTGATGGTTTGTTGCGAGGCGCAGTGCGCATTAGCGGACAGGCATTAGAAATTGATCAGGGAACGTTGGTGAAGTTATCGCTTACCCCAGATATCGCTATTCGGCTGGCGGAGGATTCGATTAGCGTGAGCGGTGAGCTATTGGTTCCGCAGGCGCGTATCGAGCTGGCGGCGCCCCCAGCTACCGCGGTTCGGGTGTCAGAAGATGCTGTTTTGGTGGATGACGCGGGCGAGCCCCTCACCCAAGCAGTGGCAACGCAGCGCACTCTTCGTAGTCATATTGAACTGCGTTTGGGCAACGATGTGCGTTTTTCAGGGTTTGGCGCAAATGGTGGGCTGACGGGGGCACTGCAGCTTCGCCAAGTGGGTGAGGCAGCCGCAGAGGCGGAAGGTATTCTTGAGCTCGTTGATGCGGCCTATGAAATTTATGGTCAGCGTTTACTCATTCGCCGTGGGCGATTGATTTTTGCCGGGCCGCTGACCGACCCGCGAGTTGACCTTGAAGCGGTGCGAGAGGCGGCCGATATTATGGCGGGCGTGCGTGTAACGGGCCAGCCATCTCAGCCGCGTATTACCCTATTTTCTGATCCGTATATGGAACAGGCCAGTATCCTGGCTTATTTGTTGACCGGGCGACCGCCGGGCGAGGCCAGTGCGAGTGAAGAGGCCTTATTGGGGCAGGCGGCATTGTCGTTGGGCATTTTTGGGGGTGGCAAATTAGGTTCAGCGCTGGCTGAGCAGTTGGGCATTCGAGACTTCCAGTTGGAAGCTCGCGGTCAGGGCGAAGACGCGCAAGTGGCCATCTCTGGCTATATTGCCCCGAATTTGCTGGTGCGCTATGGCGTGAATATGTTTCAGCCACAAAATACGTTAAGCCTGCGCTACTACCTCAACCGTCAGCTCTACCTGGAGGCGGTAACGGGCGGCGATAGCGCCGTGGATGTTATTTATTCGTTTAACTACGACTAGGCGTGGGGCGTGCGGCCAGATAAAGCCCAATCAAAATCAGCAGACCACCGCCGGCATGAAAGAGCGCGAGCGATTCGTTGAGTATTAAGCCACCGAGTAGCGCTGCAAACACGGGGATGAGATACAAAAACATGGCAGACCGCGCCGGCCCAACAGTTTGCACGCCGCGGTTCCAGAAGGCATACGCCAAAATGCCAGGAAAGATGGCAACAAATGGGAATATCCAGGCAACCTCTGTAGGGGGTAGGTACCACCCGTAGGCGGCTGACTCCCAAAGGAAAAAGGGCAAAATAAACGGCAGGCCCAAAGCAATTTGCAGTAGCAAAAAAGACATGGCAGGCAGCGGGATTTGATTACGCCGCAGCAAAATTGAAAAACTGGCCCAGCAGAGCACGGCAGCCAACATCACCAGATCACCGGTGGCAAAGTCGAGGCCCAGTAATCGTGCCGGCGTGGCTTCAGTAATAATCACCAGCATGCCGCAAAGGCCAAACAGAATGCCAATGCCCTTGCTGCGGTTGATCATATCGCCAAGAACTATCCAGGCCATCAATGCCACGGCAATGGGCAGGGTTGAATTAAACAGCGCAATATTTAGTGCGGTGGTGGTTTGGGCTGCCACATACAGTAGTGTGTTAAATGCGCCCACACTCAGTGCGGCAATGGGCAGCATGTTGCGCCAGTGCTTACGCACAATATCGCGATGCTGCAGCAGCCCCGGTAGTCCAATTGGCAATAAGATGATCAGGGCGATAATCCAGCGCCAAAACGCTAGGGTAACCGGTGGTATCTCACCGGCAGTACCCCTTGCCGCCACCGCATTGGCTGCCCAAAACAGCGGAGTTAAGGTTAGCCCCAAATAGGCTAACCAGAGCTCACGATGCGGATGCGCCATTACGCCGGGCGGGTCGTCGTCCTGGCATGCGTGCCGGTGGCTTAATGTCTGTTGCCAAAAGGCTTTCTGGCGCCATCTCTGAGGGAATTTTTTGATCGATGTACTGCTCGATATCTGGCAGCGAGTAGACATAGCTTTCGCAGGCAAAACTAATCGCATCGCCTGCTGCGCCGGCCCGTGCAGTACGCCCAATCCGATGTACGTAATCTTCAGGGTCTTGTGGCAGATCGTAGTTAATTACATGGCTGACTTCGGGAATGTGAAGCCCGCGTGCGGCCACATCGGTGGCAACCAGCACTGGCAGTTTGCCGTTTTGGAATTCACCGAGTAACTGCTCACGCTTATTTTGTGCAATATCACCAGAAATGACGGCCGCTTTGATGTCATTACCACGCAAATACCCGGTAACCTTATCGGCATCGCGTTTGGTGTTAACAAAGATCAGCGTACGCGTTGCCTCAAGCTGGCCCAAAATGCCCAGTAATAGCGGGATTTTATCGGTATTTTGCACATGATAGAGCTGCTGGCGTACCCGATCTGCGGTGATGGTCTCCGACTCAATCGTCACAGCCTCAGGCTCGTTCATATGCTCGTAAGCCAACTCACGCACGCGCTCTGATAATGTGGCCGAAAACAGCAGGTTGAGCCGCTTATCGGGTGGTGGCATACGACGAAGCAAATAACGGATATCGGCAATAAAGCCCATATCAAACATTCGATCTGCCTCATCAAGAATGCAAACCTCGATGTTATCTAACGAGAAAACGCCCTGCTTGTAAAAATCGATAATGCGCCCGGGGGTCCCAATTACAATATCGGCGCCGGCTTCCAGCGTTTTACGTTGACTCTCATAGCCAGTGCCGCCATAAATGCAAGCAAACTCCATACCGGTAAACCAGCCCAGACGCACCGCATCTTTATGGATCTGTAAAGCAAGCTCACGGGTGGGGGCCAGTGCAATGGCCCAAGGGCCTTTTTTATCGGCCGCCACGGGTGTAGTCATCAGTAAATGCATACAGGCCAGCAAAAAGGCTGCCGATTTACCGGTACCAGTTTGTGCTTGTCCGGCAATATCTTTGCGCTGTAGTGCAAGTGGCAGGGTGGCCGCCTGTATGGGGGTGCAGCGCTCAAAGCCAGCTTCTTTCAGGCCGGTGAGCAAAGACTCATGTAAGGCGAGTGATTCAAACGTTGTTTCAGAAAGATGATCTTGTTCCATGGGCGCGGAGCATACCGTATCTGGCAGAGTTTTGCCCCTCGCGTGTTTTTTTATCACCACGTACAATCAAAATAATTTTTTAAGAGGTAAGAAATTATGACGGACATCCAGCAGAGTATTCGTGAGCAAGTCGAAGGCAACCCAGTTATCTTGTACATGAAGGGCTCCCCGCAGTTTCCCCAGTGCGGTTTCTCAATGCGCGCCGCACAGGCATTGGCCGGCTGTGGAGTCGAGTTTGCTTACGTGAACGTGCTTGAGGACGAAGGCATCCGCCAGGGCATTAAAGATTATGGCAACTGGCCAACGATTCCGCAGCTTTACGTTGGCGGCGAGCTGCTGGGCGGCTGCGACATCATTATGGAGATGTACGAAAGCGGCGAGCTAAAAAAAGCGGTGCAAGCCGCAACAGAAAGCGCTGAGTAACCGTGCGCTTAACGGGGGTCGGCAGCGGGTCTGCCGGCCACCTGGTCCCATGTGTTGACGATGGTACAAAAGAGCTCTGCGGTTTTTTCTGCATCGTAAATGGCTGAGTGTGCCTCGCGTGCGTCCCACGGTAACCCCGCCGCAGCAACGGCTCTAGCCAATACGGTTTGGCCGTAGGCCAAGCCACCCAACGTAGCCGTGTCAAAGCAAGAAAATGGGTGGAATGGGTTGCGTTTAATCGGTACCCGATTAGCCGCGGCATTTAAAAAGCCCAAATCAAACCAAGCGTTATGCCCAACTAGCACCGCACGGGTGCAGCCAGTCGCACGGATTTCTTCGCGTATGGGCTGAAAAATTTGCCGCAAAGCCGCTTCTTCCGACACCGCCATTCGTAGAGGGTGATCGGGGTCAATGCCGTTAAACTCAAGCGATTTTGGATCGAGGTTGGCACCTTCAAAGGGCTCTACATGCGTGGTGTAGGTTTCGCCAGTACGCAGCAAACCGTCTTCATTCATGTGCACCATGACCGCGGCAATTTGCAACACGGCGTCTGTTGCCGCATTAACCCCGCCGGTTTCGATATCAACCACAACCGGTAGAAATCCGCGAAAACGTTGGGCGATATGGGGGGGCATTAGGAAAACTCCATTATTGAACTAATCGCCAGGCCACTTGCTCTCCGGCACGCATCGGAATGATTTGCTCGGCGCCGTAGGGAAGTGCCGCTGGAATGTTTTGTGGCACGCGCTCTAAAGTAACGGTGCTTTGATTACGCGGCAGACCATAAAAATCGGCGCCATGATGGCTGGCAAAGCCTTCTAGCCGCTCAATGGCGCCCACACGATCGAATGCCTCAGCATATAGCTCGATGGCGAGCGGGGCAGAAAATACGCCCGCACAGCCGCAGGCAGACTCTTTAGCGCCTTGTGCGTGTGGAGCACTGTCGGTGCCTAAGAAAAACCGCGGGTGCCCCGAGGTAGCAGCGGCAAGCAGTGCCTCACGATCGCGTTCTCTTTTTAAAATGGGCAAACAGTAATAATGCGGCCGAATGCCGCCGGCCAGCATGTCATTTCGATTCAGCAGTAAATGCTGTGGTGTAATCGTTGCGCCTAGTCGATCAGGACCATTGCGCACAAATTCAACGGCCGCTTGAGTAGTCAGATGCTCTAAGACCACGCGCAGATTGGGGTGATCTTCAAGCAAAGGCGCCAAGCGTTGCTCTAAAAACGCCGTTTCCCGATCAAAAATATCAGTGGTAGGCGTGGCAATTTCGCCATGAATGCAAAGCACTAAGTTATGCGCGGCGATGGCAGATAACGCGTCGTGACAGCGCTTAATATCAGTAACGCCCGAATCTGAATTAGTGGTTGCCCCAGCGGGATAAAGTTTGATGGCTTGAATGATTCCACTGGCTGCCGCTTTAGCAATTTCATCGGGCGATGTGTTATCGGTTAAATACAGCGTCATTAACGGCTCAAAAGGGCTCTGCGCCGGTAGGGCGGCCAGAATGCGCTCACGATAGGCCAGCGCGGCATCGGTGGTGGTAACGGGTGGAACCAGGTTGGGCATAATAATGGCCCGCCCAAAGCGAGCGGCACTGTAGCCCACGACATCCTGTAGCGCCGCGCCATCACGAAGATGCAGATGCCAATCATCCGGTTTTGTTAAGGTGATTCTGTCCATTTGCATAGTGTACCAGCCGGAGAGAGCTTGATTCTGCGCTTCGTGACGCCGATCATTAGGGCTTTGGGTTCGAGAGAGCATTAATGAGCGATATTAAAAAGGTGGTGCTGGCCTATTCTGGCGGCCTTGATACATCCGTAATCTTGCAGTGGCTGCGTGATCATTACCAATGCGAGGTGGTTACATTTACGGCTGATTTAGGCCAGGGCGAAGAGCTTGAGCCCGCACGGGCTAAAGCAAAGCAGCTGGGCGTGGATGAGATTTATATCGACGATTTGCGCGAAACATTCGTGCGCGATTACGTCTTTCCCATGTTTCGGGCCAATGCCATTTATGAAGGGGAGTATCTTTTAGGCACCTCTATTGCGCGGCCTTTAATTGCCAAGCGCCAGATCGAGATTGCCCGTGAAACCGGTGCTGATGCCGTTTGCCATGGCGCAACGGGCAAAGGCAATGATCAGGTGCGCTTTGAGCTTGGCTACTATGCGCTAGAGCCCGGTATCCAGGTGATTGCGCCATGGCGTGAGTGGGATTTGAACTCGCGCGAGCGACTGCTGGCGTACGCTGAAGAGCGGGGTATTCCTATTGAGGGTAAGCAGGAAGGCGGTGGATCGCCCTATTCAATGGATGCGAATTTGCTGCATATCTCTTATGAAGGCGGTGTATTAGAAGATACCTGGACGCCGGCGGAAGACAGTATGTGGCGCTGGAGCGTCAGCCCACAACAAGCCCCTGATAATCCCACGGAAATTGATATTGAGTTTAGTGGCGGTGATCCGATTGCCCTTGATGGGCAAGCCATGGCGCCGCATGACCTACTGGCCGCGTTGAATGCAATTGGTGGGGCAAACGGAATTGGGCGCATCGATATTGTGGAAAATCGCTATGTGGGGATGAAGTCGCGAGGGTGTTATGAAACACCCGGCGGTAGCATTTTGCTGCGAGCGCATCGGGCCATTGAATCGATCACGCTTGATCGGGAGTCGGCTCATTTAAAAGATGCCCTGATGCCGCGCTATGCCGAGCTGATTTATAACGGGTATTGGTGGAGCCCCGAGCGTGAAGCCCTGCAGGCGTTAATTGATCAAACCCAAACGCCGGTTAATGGCACGGTGCGCTTGCGCTTATACAAGGGCAATGTGGATGTGGTGGGGCGTCGATCTGATAATGACAACCTGTTTGATGCCAGCATCGCCACCTTTGAAGATGATGCCGGGGCGTATGACCAAAAAGATGCGGAAGGCTTTATTAAGCTGAACGCTTTGCGTTTGCGGGTGGCGGCGCGTCGTCGTCCGTCTTCTCGTTAAATTCGCAAAGGTCATAAATGGGGCAAGCACCGCAGCGTGGCTTACGAGCCACGCAAACATAGCGGCCATGCAGAATCAGCCAATGATGGGCATCCTTTAAGAAGGGTTTGGGCACAACGCGGAGCAAGCGATCTTCTACGGCACGCACGGTTTTGCCTTTGGCAATGCCGGTGCGGTTGGCAACGCGAAAAATATGGGTATCGACTGCCATCGTAGGCTCACCAAAGGCCGTGTTAAGCACGACATTGGCGGTTTTACGACCCACGCCGGGCAGCGCTTCAAGCGATGCGCGATCACGCGGAGTCTGGCCATCATGCTCGGTGAGTAATGCCTGACAGGTGGCAATAATGTTTTTCGCTTTGCTGTTAAAAAGCCCGATGGTTTTGATGTACTCACGTAAGCCAGCTTCGCCTAAGGCGTGAATGCTGGCAGGCGTATTGGCAACGGCAAACAGTTTGCGAGTGGCTTTATTGACCCCCCGATCTGTGGCTTGTGCCGATAAAATAACCGCTATCAGCAGCTCGAATGGGGTGTTGTATTCCAACTCGGTTGTGGGGCTGGGGTTAGCCGCCTGCAGGCGCTCAAAAATGGCTTGGCGCTTAGCTGCATTCATGATTGATCACGATCTGAGTTGTTATGCCGCGCTTGGCGGCGGGCGCGCACGCGTGCCAGCGCAGCTTTTGCCGTTGCTTGGCGCACCTCACGATCTGGCAGTGCCGGGCGGGCGTGACGCCCTCGGGTGGCCTCTCGGCGTTGTTTGCGCAGGCGTTGCTTGCGTGCATTAAACCGCGTTCTTGCACGATCTCGCCGGGCTTGTTGCTGCGCTTCAGATTCCTTTTCACGCTCGGTTGGGTGCATATAAATGCAATCTACCGGACAGGGTGCCAGACATAGATCACAACCCGTGCACTCTTCAGTGATCACGGTATGCATCAGCTTGCGAGCGCCTAAAATTGCATCAACAGGACAGGCCTGAATGCATTTGGTGCACCCAATACAGACCGCCTCGTCAATCCATGCCACCCGCGGGGGTTGGTGCTGGCCATGCACCGGGTTAAGTGGCTTACTGGGCAGCCCGAGTAACTCGGCCAGCGCATCGATGCCTTCCTGCCCACCGGGCGGGCATTGATTGATATCGGCACGCCCCCCAGCAATAGCCTCGGCATACGGGCGGCAACCCGGGTAGCCACATTGCTCGCACTGCGTTTGCGGCAGTAAGGCGTCAATTTGATCCGCTCGGGTCATGTGGCAACTAATGTTTCTTTCGAATCTTCGAGCATTGCCTGAATGGCGGCCGGGTCAACGCGCGTTGCCAACGGCTTGTAAGGGTTGATGGCATGCGATAGCAGCGGTTGACTGGCATCCTGCCATTGCATCGGCGGGGTGTTTAAAAAGGACTCTGCTTCTGCGCAAATGTTGGGCAATACCGGCTTGAGATACAGCATTAAAACGCGGAATAAGTTAATACCCGTAGTACAGACGGCAAGCACCTCATCTTGTTGCTCAGGGTCTTTAATGCCAACCCAAGGCTTTTGCTCGTCAATATACTGATTAGCCTCGTCTGCGAGTGCCATCACATCGCGAATGACGCGGGCATAAGCGCGGCCCTCATAAAAGCCGCCCAGCGTCTCAGCACTGGCACTAAAGTGGCGGAAGAGCTCAGGCGAATCGAGCCGCTCTCCAAGTTGGCCATCGAAATGTTTATGGATAAAGCCCGCGCATCGGCTGGCGATATTGACAAGCTTGCCAACCAGCTCGGCGTTAACCCGCTGCGTGAAGTCATCAAGGTTAAGGTCTAAATCATGAACCCCAGCCCCCAGCTTACCCGCAAAGTAATAGCGCAGGTATTCCGGGTTGAGATGCCGCAGATACGTATCCGCCATGATAAACGTGCCGCGCGATTTCGACATTTTTTGCCCATCAACGGTTAAAAACCCATGTGCGCAAACGCGAGTCGGCGTGCGAAAGCCAGCGCCTTTTAACATGGCGGGCCAAAACAGAGCATGGAAATACACAATGTCTTTGCCGATAAAGTGATACAGCTCGGCTTTGCTATCTGCACCCCAGTACGCATCAAAATCTAGTCCAATGCGATTACAGAGGTCTTTAAAGCTGGCCATGTAGCCAATTGGCGCATCCAGCCAAACATAAAAATACTTGCCCGGCGCATCCGGAATCTCAAAGCCAAAATAAGGCGCGTCACGAGAGATGTCCCAAGCACGTAGCCCGGCCTCAAACCACTCTTGCAGTTTGTTGCTGACCTCATCCTGCAACCCTTCGCTTGCGGCCCACTCACGCAGCATGGGTTCAAAGTCTTGCAGCCGAAAAAAGTAATGCTCAGATTCTTTTTGTACTGGCGTTTGACCCGAAACAACTGAAACCGGATTTTTAAGCTCATCAGGTGAGTAGCTTGCTCCGCAGGCTTCGCAATTATCCCCATACTGATCGTCAGCGCCGCAGCGCGGGCAGGTGCCTTTAATGTAGCGATCTGGCAGGAACATCCCTTCGCGCTCGTCATAGGCTTGGGTAATGGTTTGCCGCTCAATCCAACCGCCATCGCGCAGGCGGGTGTAAATGAGCTCAGCAAAATGCCGGTTTTCTTCTGAATGGGTGGTGTAGTAGTTATCAAAGCCAATGCCAAATCCGGCAAAATCGCGCTGATGCTCTTTGCCAATGCGCTCGATAAGCGCCTCAGGGGTTAGCCCGAGCTCTCGGGCTTTGAGCATAATCGGTGTGCCATGCGCATCGTCAGCGCAGACATACCAGCACTCATTGCCCCGAAGTTTTTGAAAGCGCACCCAAATATCCGTTTGGATATATTCCACAAGGTGGCCTAGGTGAATGGGCCCGTTGGCATAGGGCAGCGCACTGGTCACTAATATCTGTCGGCTCATAACGGGTATTATGCCAGAGCTGCGAGCACGGCGGTGACTGCACCTTCTTGATCGGTTTCGCCCACTGCCACGCTGATGTCTGCATAGTGCTGATAAAGCTGCTCACGCTCTTCGTAAAGATCCTCTAATGTCTGATTGGCCGCCCTTGCGATTCCGCGGGTGTCAAAGTCGGTAACGCGCTTTAGGATAACGGCCATGGGGACATGCAGATGCACGATGATGCCATTACTACCGAGTGCCGCCATTGCCTTGGCGCTGTAAACCGCGCTCCCACCCGTGGCGATAACTTGATCATGACAGTGCAATGCTGTGAGCACCTCGGCTTCTAGTTCACGCAATGCGGTATGCCCCTCACGATCAACAATATCCTGAAGGGTTTGTCCTGCCCGAGCCTGTATCAGTAAATCGGTATCGATAAACCCCTTGCCTAGACGGCGCGCAAGCAAAACACCCACGGTACTTTTGCCAGCACCGGGCATCCCAATCAGGACCACATTGGTTTTTTCTGCGGTATTCATTCGCCTAATCTGCCCGAGCAGCCCGGTGACGACAAGTCCTTGAGTATCAACCCCACAGCCTGCGTGTTTTCTGTTACGCGGCGCGCGGGTAGACTGCAGCGCTTATCCAATGGATGTTATGACAGTCGAAGGGGGTCAGGCATGGCAGCAATCACGCGTGAAACAGTTGAGGCCGCACTGGCAGAGTGGACAGAGCCAAGCTTAGGCACAGACTTGGTTAGCGCCGGGGCAGTGGAGTCCATCGAGGTTAGTGGTGAGCAAGTCAGCGTGGCGTTGCGATTGGGTTTTCCTGTTGATCGGTATCGTCCTGCTTTAATTGCCGCCGTGCAGACTGAGCTAGCACAACGTTGCGGTATCGAAAATGCCGCGGTTACGGTCGACTGGCAGGTATCAGCCCGACAAGTGCAGGGCGCGCTAAAACCACTTGAGAACATTCGCAACATTGTTGCCGTGGCATCGGCCAAAGGTGGTGTTGGTAAGTCGACAAGTGCAGTCAATTTAGCGCTCGCATTAGCGCAAGAGGGCGCGCGTGTTGGTATTTTGGATGCTGATATTTATGGCCCAAGCCAGCCTCGCATGATGGGGGTGTCTGGTAAAAAGCCAGATAGCCCAGATGGTAAAACGATTACGCCGCTTGATAATTATGGCGTGCAAGTTATGTCGATCGGTTTTCTGATTGAAGAAGACACGCCGATGGTGTGGCGTGGCCCGATGGTAACGCAAGCCCTTACGCAGTTGCTGAACGAAACGCGCTGGGAGGCCTTGGATTATTTGATTATCGACATGCCACCGGGCACAGGCGATATTCAGCTCACCCTGTCACAAAAAGTGCCGGTGGCCGGAGCCGTGGTGATCACTACCCCGCAGGACATCGCCACACTAGATGCGCGCAAGGGTGTCAAAATGTTCGAAAAGGTGAAAGTGCCCGTTTTAGGTATTCTTGAGAATATGAGCATTCATTGCTGCTCTCAGTGTGGGCATGAGGAGCATATTTTTGGCGCTGGTGGTGGGCAGCGCTTGGCCGATCAAGAGGGTGTGGAGCTAATTGGTTCGATGCCATTAGATATTTCTATTCGAGAGCAGGCGGATGCAGGGCGGCCTACGGTGGTATCAGATCCTGACTCGCGTGCGGCTGAAATGTACCGAGAGGCAGCGCGGCGCACCGCGGCGTTGCTTTCGCAACTCGACCCGGCGGGTGCAAGCCGGTTCCCTAAAATTGTGATCGATGATCAGTAAAGAGGCAGTAGGATGAGCATTAAATCGGATCGCTGGATTCGGGAAATGGCGGGCCAGGGCATGATTGAGCCCTTTGAGCCGGGGCAGGTGCGAGATGGTAAGGCGGGCCGTGCTATTTCGTATGGTACATCAAGCTATGGCTATGATGTGCGGTGTGCCGATCAGTTTAAAATTTTTACCAATATCAATTCGGCCGTTGTTGATCCGAAAAATTTTGATGAGTCGAGCTTTATTGATGTGCAGGCCGATGTCTGCATCATCCCGCCCAATAGCTTTGCACTGGCTAGCACCGTGGAATATTTCCGTATTCCGCGCAATGTGCTGACCATTTGTTTGGGTAAATCCACCTATGCTCGTTGCGGCATCATCGTAAATGTCACACCGCTTGAGCCAGAGTGGGAAGGACATGTCACGCTCGAATTTTCAAATACAACGACTCTGCCAGCCAAAATTTATGCCAACGAGGGCGTCGCGCAAATGCTCTTTTTGGAGTCTGATGAGGTATGTGAGGCGTCTTACAAAGACCGAGCTGGCAAGTACATGGGGCAGCGCGGCGTTACTCTTCCTCGGCCGTAAGGCCGGTTAAATCGCTGAGAACCAGGCGGAATCGGCGGGTGTCTGCATCCCATTGTTCTGCCTGAACCGCCAAATAGCGCAGCGCAGGTGCGGCCCAGAGGTGGGTTTCTCGCCCGGTGGTGGTGTCTTGCCGTCGCACGCGTATGGTTTCGTATTGGCCCATGGGCGTTTGTACGGTTTCTGTACCCTCAATGGTGACTTCCCAGGTTTTCAATCGCCCACCATCGGCAATTTTATAGCTAAATTGGGTGTCACCGGCTTGTCGATGATGCAAATCATGCATGACCTGTAGTGGGCCAGTCACCCGGTCGATCGTGTTGTTGGTGATGTCCATTTTCCATGGCCAGTCGGCAACATCGTTAGTAACGGTCATAGAGTAACGATCAAAAAATAGCTCACTGACACCCGCCCGAGAGTCTCCTTTGCGGTCGTAGCGGTAGTATTCTGGCTTAAAGCCCCCGTCTTCGATGCGCCCTTGGCTAATTTCCCGAATTTCTGTGTTGATAAAAAGCCGTGTGATGCCGCGCGCCCGGGTATATAAGCTGTAGCGATAGCCATTGGGCTCAACCGGCGTATAGCGCAGCGTTGCCGCTCCCACATTAATGCCGCCCTTGCGCACAAGGTATTGCGCCTCAAATTCCGGTAAATCAATTGGCTGAGCCGCTTGAGTGGCGCCGAGCAGGCCAGTTAGCAAAATAAATAATACAAACTTCATACGGTATGCGGCGCAGGCACTTGCAGCGGAGCGTGCAGCGGAGATTGATCGAACCAGACCTGATCTTCTTTCAATTCAACTCGCCCTGCGGCCAGCCAGGCCACTACCTGCGGATACAACCGATGTTCGGCCGCTTGCACCCGAGATTGCAAAGACTCAGAGGTGTCATGCGGTTGGATCGGAACTGTGGACTGAGCAATCACCGGGCCGGCATCAAGCTCTGGCGTTACAAAATGTACGCTACAGCCGTGCGTTGTGTCGCCCGCCGCCAACGCGCGAGCATGCGTATTTAAACCTCGATAGGCCGGTAGTAGCGAAGGGTGAATGTTAATTAGCCGTCCGGCAAATTGATGGGTGAATGCCGCGCCAAGTACCCGCATATAGCCGGCCAAAACAATCAATTGTGGGGCAAGATCCTGTAAATAGGCAGCGATGGCATCATCGCCCGATAACACAGCCTGCGCAATGCCAGCCTTGCGGGCGCGTTCCAGCCCAAAAGCCTCTTTTTTATTGCTAATAACCGCGCTGACTTGGCCCTGAATGCTCCCATTGTGGGTAGCATCGATAATGGCTTGTAAGTTGCTGCCATTGCCGGAAATTAAAACGGCAATGCCGTAGGCCGGGCTGCTCATGCAGCATCGCCTTTGCGGCCCACCTGACCGAGCACCCAGGCTGTTTCTCCCGCGGCCTCTAAGCAAGCTAATGCCGTTTCAACCGCGTGTGATGGAACAATGGCCACCATACCAACGCCGCAGTTAAAGGTACGTTGCATTTCTGCTGTTTCGATCTGCCCCTCTTTTTGTAGCCATTGAAAGACAGCAGGCCATTGCCAGCTGGCATGATCGATTTGTGCTTCGAGTGAATCAGGCAGTATGCGGGGTAGATTCTCGGGCAACCCGCCGCCGGTTACATGACACAGCCCGCGCACCGGTACTTGTTCGATAAGGCTGAGTAGCGCACTCACGTAAATACGCGTGGGCTGCATCAGGGCGTCGATTAGCGGTTTACCATCAAGTTCTATCGCCTCAGGATTTTCGCATTGGGCAAGTACACGGCGCACTAAAGAAAATCCGTTGGAATGCACACCCGAAGACGCAAGCCCAATCAGCTGATCGCCGGGTTGAATAGATTGCCCATTAATAATGGCGGCATGCTCAACAACCCCAACGCAGAAGCCCGCTAAGTCGTAGTCTCCATCTGTGTACAGGCCCGGCATTTCTGCGGTTTCTCCACCAATGAGCCCAGCCCCCGCTTGTTTGCAGCCTTCAGCAATGCCGCGAATCACCGAGGCCGCCACCTCAACATCGAGTTTGCCGGTGGCGTAATAATCGAGAAAAAACAACGGCTCAGCGCCGGTAACGATGACATCATTGACGCACATGGCCACCAAATCTATACCCACACTGTCGTGCCGGCCGGTTTCTATGGCGAGTTTAAGTTTGGTGCCAACCCCATCGGTACCGGAGACAAGCACGGGGCGCTGATAGCGGTTAATCGGCAGTTCAAAAAGCCCGCCAAACCCGCCAAGCCCGCCCAGCATCTCGGGCCGGCGCGTGGTTGCAACATCGTCACGAATACGCTCAATTAATGCGCTGCCGGCGTCAATATCAACACCAGCATCGCGGTAAGTTAGGCCCTGTGGTTGGGAAGATTCACTCAAAAGTGGCTACTCCAAAAATTCGGTTATCAGGTCATCACTTCGATGCACTCATGGTACCTTAAGGCAATGAATAGAGTGATGGATTTTGCCCGTAGAGGCATCTGGATCGTGCTGTTAATCGGCATTAGCTGGGGCAGTGCCACGCTTGCCGAGGTCAAAATACAGCAAGATCGGGTAGAGGTTGCCGTTGCCGATACCAGCGATGCCGAAAGACAGTCGGCCACTCAAACCGCCATTGGCGCTGTGTTAATGCATCTGACCGGCTTGCAAGGAATGGCCGAAAGCCCCTTGGCAGAGGTCATTGCGGCAGATGCCGAGCGGTACGTGCTGAATTTTAGCTACCTGACCGAAGACGATGATGAGTCGTTATGGCTTGCCTTGCGTTTAGATAGGCCGGCGCTGCGGCGTGCGCTGGTTGAACGTGGGATGCGGGTGTGGCCCGAGCGACGGCCTTTGGTTTTGGTGTGGTTAGCGGAGCAGCAGGGCGCGCGGCGCGAGTTGATTGCCGCTGAGCAGACACCCGCGTGGTTTGAGGCTCTGCAGAAGCAAAGTGATGCGTTGGGCATGCGGCTGATTTTTCCTTTGTTAGATTTAGAAGATCGCAATGCCATGAGCGCGGCAGATGTTGTGCTGGGCTTTCATGACCCGATTCGTGAGGCTTCTGATCGTTACGGGGCTGAGCGGATTTTGCTTGGCGTTATTCAAGCGGATGAAGACCCTCAGCAGGCCGCTATTCGCTGGACGTTACTCGACGAGACGATGGTCATTCAGCGCTGGCAAGATCGGGGTGCCGATGCTCTCATAACGCTCAATCGATTAATGCGCGATGATTTTGTCTATCGCCCCGATTTAGAGGCACATCAGCGGTTAGAAATTGCGATCACTAACGTGACCTCATTGGCTGACTATCAGCGTGCGGTAAGCCGCTTGAGCGATGTTGATGGGGTGGCGCAAATTCAGCCTATGGAGGTAGCGGGAGAGCAGGCGCGCTTTTCACTGGCCTTATCATTGGATCCTGCACGCGTGCGTGAAACGTTAGAGCGCGATCCGCAACTAACGGCGGAAGGTGATGACTACCGACTCCGCTGATTTGCGCACGCAGTTAGCCCTAGATTTTCGACGTGACCCCGGTGCCACCTTGGCGTCTTTTGTTGCCCTAGGCAACGAGCAGGTGGTGGCGCAAATTGCCAGCCTTGGCGCCGCACCGCGAGCGTCTTTTTATCTTTCCGGTGCACCAGAAAGCGGCAAAAGCCATCTGCTACAAGCGGCCTGTGAAGTGGTGGGTCGCCATGGAGATACGGCGGCTTACCTGCCACTCAAAGAGCGTGTTAATCGCTCTGCCGGCTGTTTGGAGGGCCTTGAGGCGCTTGGCCTGGTGGCGCTGGATGGGCTGGAGGTGATTGCAGGCAACTCAGAATGGGAAGAGGCGATATTCCATTGCTTTAATCGGCTACGTGATCGGGGTGGTGCGCTACTGGTGGCCGCAACCGGCGCACCGGAGACGCTGGGCATTAGCCTGCCCGACTTGGTTTCACGCCTGCAGGGGTTGTTGCGTTATCGGCTGCCCCCGCCTGATGATGAGCGTCGGCGCGCCATTCTCATGCATCAAGCACGCTTGCGGGGCCTTGAGCTACCCGGGGCAAGTGCAGATTATCTGCTACGGCATGAAGCGCGTGCGCTAAGGCACTTAATTACAATGCTTGATCGGCTCGATGCGGCATCGCTAGAGCAGGCGCGTCGCTTAACCGTGCCGTTTATTCGTGAGGTGTTGGCTCGTTAGGACTCGGTGGAGTTTTTGCCGCTTTATGGGCTTTTTTGCCGCGGCGTAAAAGCAACATCGTTGCGCACAGGTAAGTGAGCGCGAGAATCATTTCTAGGCTGCCAAGCCAAGCTGTGGTTTCAGGGCCGGTGGCGGCCATTATGCCGTAGACGAAATACAACAGGCTGAGCATGCCAGTCCACTGCAGTGTGTAGCGCCGGCGATGGAGAACGCCACGTAAGCCCAGTAGTAACGGCAGGAGCATGATCAGCAGCATCGGTGTTCGTAAGGCCGGCGGTGGTGGCGCAAGCCATAGGTACCAAAGCAGCAACAAGGCAATCAGCCCAACATAGCAGCCCAACGCCACCCGATAGGCGATGGAATTTGCAACGTGGGTGTCCGTTTCAAGCGAAGCATTCGGGTTGCTCATCAGTTATGCGCCCGCTGTAATTGAGTTGCTGCACGCGCCACGCGCTCGCCTAGCAAACGGCATAGCGCAGCTTCGGTTTCATCCACTTCACGTGTTGCTTCGCTGCCGGCCCAATGACTGGCACCGTAGGGTGTGCCGCCAGTTTGCGTTTCGGCAAGCGCGCTATCGGGATAGGGCAGCCCAACCAGATACATTCCATGGTGTAAAAGCGGCAGCATCATGCTTAGTAACGTAGTTTCTTGGCCGCCATGCAGGCTGGCAGTTGAGGTAAATACGCCTGCCGGCTTGCCATTAAGCGCGCCACTCATCCAAAGCCCGGCGGTTTGGTCAAGGAAGTACTTAAGTGGTGCTGCCATATTGCCAAAGCGTGTGGGGCTGCCAAGAATGAGCCCATTGCACTGCGCCAGCTCTTCTAGCGTGACATAGGGTGCACCAGATTCAGGCACTGAGGGTGCAACCGCTTCATCTACCGTTGAAACGGTGGGCACAGTACGAAGAAGCGCGCTTGCCCCATCAATCTGCTCGACGCCATGCGCAATTTGCCGCGCCATGGCGTGTGTTGCTCCATGGCGGGTGTAGTAAAGAATCAAGATTTCGCTGGCCATTCTTAATCATCCTCGCCAAAATTGATCGATGTCAACTTTACCGCATCGTCGATCCATGGAATTATATCGGCGAATTTGTCGGGCGATGGCCGACCCAGAGGAGCAACATGAAACGTTTCAGAATTGCGGCACTAGTGACCGTGTTGGCGCTGGCAGGAATGCCATTTCTTGCCATCGCAGAAGGGGAGATTGAAGCAGGGCGGATCAAGGCTTATACCTGCCTTGGCTGTCATGGTGTAGATGGATATCGCAATGCCTACCCGTCGTTTCGGGTGCCATTGCTCGGTGGCCAGCATGCCGCCTATATCGCTGATGCGCTGCGGGCCTATCAATCAGGTGATCGGCAGCATCCAACCATGCGTGCATTGGCGGCTACGTTAAGTGAGCAGGATATTCAGGATATCGCTGCATATTTTGAGTCGGCCGGAGCAAATCGATGAGTGGGCAGCATAAAATGAATCAACGCTGGTTTGTCGGTATCGCGGCAATGGTCGGTTTAGCGGTTGGTACGGCGTTTGCACAGCCAATTGGCGATGTCGATGCGGGTCGTGACAAATCTCAGGCTTGCATTGCGTGTCATAACGCCAATGGGGTGTCAGATAACCCGGCTTGGCCGATTTTAGCGGGGCAGCATGCCGATTACCTAGTGTATGCGCTTGAGGCCTACCGCAGTGGCGATCGGGTCAATGCAATCATGAATGGTCAGGCGCAGGGTTTGAGCGATGAAGACATTCGTGATTTGGCCGCGTTTTACGCAGCTCAGGATCCGGCGCTTAGTATCGTTCGTCGAGAGCGCAGTCGCCGTTAATTAAGCGCTCATAACCGCAACGAAAATCAGGATAGACCCATTGGTAGCCGCTGCGTTGCAGGCGGCTACTATCGCAGCGTCGTCCTGATTGTGCCCCGCTAACTGGGGTGGGGGCTGGGGCGCCTAATGTCTGCGCCAGCCATTGCATAACCTCGCATTGTGTAGCGGGGTCGTGATCACTGGCCAGATAACAGTCTTCAGGATGAGCCAAGTTACCAATATGCATCAGGATGCCGACGCAGTCGGTTTCGTGTATGCGATTGGTGTACAGAGGCGGTGTTGCCTGGCAGGTTGCTCCCGCTTTGACTTTTTCGATAAGCCGTTCTCGCCCTGGTCCATAAATGCCCGAAAACCGAATGCTGATAAATTCACCGGTATAGTCGTTGGCTAGTTGCTCGGCTTGCAGCAATCGCTGGCCGGAGAAGCGCTCAGGTTGGGTGGGGCTGTTTTCAGTTACCCATTCTCCGGCGCTTTGCCCATACACACTGGTGCTTGAAACAAATATCACCCTGGGTAGGCGTGTATTGCGTATTTGCATCAGGTTGAGCAGGTTGGCTAGCCCTTCAACATAGGCCGCGGCATAACCGGCATCAGTGTAGTCGCTAGGGGTCAGAATGTAGAAAATCTGATCAATCTGTTCAGGCACGACCATGCGAAGCGAGTCAGGTTGAAGTAAATCGGCCTGAATCAGTTGAATGTTTTTGGGCAAAGCGGCAGCGGTTCGCCGCAATCCAAAAACGCTATGGCCTTGTTGAGCCAGTGCTTTGCCCAGGCGTTGGCCAATACGGCCGCAGCCTGCAATGAGTATGCGTTTTTTCATCTTGCCCTTAGAATACCGGCTGCCAAGGGGATGAGGATAGGGTATTGAGCGCACAGAGATTAGCCCGCTGTCGGGCTGTGTTAAATCGGCGGCAGCCTGATTTAAGCGTTATTTTGGATCATGTGCATAAGCCGCATAATTTAAGTGCGATTATACGAACCTGTGATGCAGTGGGGGCTTATGGCGTGCATGCCGTGCAGAAAGGGCGGTCTGTGTCGGTGCATCAGCATTACGCCGCGGGCGCTGGGGAGTGGGTTGATTTAACCGCCTACGCTGACATTGAAGCGGCAATTGCGGCACAGCAAGCGCAGGGTGTTGCCGTTTATGCGGCGCATTTATCGAGTTCAGCGGTTGATTTTCGAGCCGTCGATTACATTCGACCGTGCTCGATTTTGTTAGGCGCAGAGCTTTGGGGGGTGAGTGAGGCTGCGGCTGCCGCGGTTGATCAGCACATCATCATTCCCATGGCAGGTTTTGTAGAATCGCTTAACGTGTCGGTAGCGGCTGCCGTTATTTTATTTGAGGCGCAGCGCCAGCGTTCAGCGGCGGGGCTGTATGATGCGCCGCGCATAAGCGCTCAAGACTATGAGCGCATTTTATTTGAGTGGCTGCACCCGCGGCTGGCAAAACATTTGAACGAACGTGGGGCCCCTTATCCGGCCTTAGACGAAGATGGAGATCCAATTTTTTCTAGCAACACGCCAAGCACCTCATCAACGGGTAGGTCTTGATTCTCGCTATCACATCGACCGCGGTATTCCAGGGTGCCGTTTTTTAAGCCGCGCTCCCCAATCACCACGCGATGCGGGATGCCGATTAGCTCCATATCGGCAAATTTCACGCCAGGGCGGGCATCGCGGTTATCCCAAAGAACCGAAAGACCAGCTGACTGCAGCTGATCATGAAGTTGGGTTGCTGCCTCAGATACCGCTGCTGAGCGGTCATCGCCAATGCTGATCAGGGCAACATCAAACGGTGCAAGCGGGGCGGGCCAAATAATGCCCTGTTCATCATGGTTCTGCTCAATGGCGGCAGCCACTACCCGGCTCACCCCAATCCCATAACAACCCATAATCAGTGGTTGTTGCTTGCCATCTTCATCAAGCACGCGGGCATTCATTGCTTCGCTGTACTTGGTGCCCAGCTGAAAGATATGACCCACCTCAATGCCCCGATGGATTTCAAGTTGGCCCTGATTACAGCGTGGGCAGCCTTCACCTGCTTTCACGGTGCGCAGATCGGCTTGTTTGGGTAGCGCAACATCTCGACCCCAGTTCAGGTTTACCCAGTGGTAATCTTGTCGCCCTGCGCCGGTTGAGAAGTTGATCAGCGTGGCTGCCCGGGTATCAACCCATTGGCGTAACCCGTCTGGTAAACCAATGGGGCCAATAAAGCCACGTGGCACACCGGTGGCCTGCAGTGCTTCTTCGGGCTCGGCTAGGCGAACCTCATCTGCGTTAAGCACCTTGGCCGCTTTAATCAGGTTAAGCTCGTCATCGCCAGCCACAAATAGCACTGCCGGTGAGTCATCTGCCATAACCACCACACTTTTTAGCACCTGCGCAGGCTCAATACCGAGTACCTTGCACTGCTCGGCCACGGTGTGAATACCCGGTGTAGGCTCTTCGGCAGCTGGCGCTGGAGCAACGGGGCTTTGTGGTGTGGCGAGACGGCTCGTGGCGAGTTCGGTGTTGGCCGCATACTGACACTGGCTGCAGCTGGCAATCTCATCTTCGCCAGAATCGGCAAGCACCATAAATTCTTCTGAAACACTGCCACCAATGGCACCACTATCGGCACCAACGGCACGAAAACGTAGCCCAAGCCGCTCAAAAATGCGGATATAGGCCTGCTGCATCGCATCGTAGGTGGCCTGTAATGAGGGCTGGTCTAAATGAAAGGAGTAGGCATCTTTCATGACAAACTCGCGTGAACGCATCACGCCAAAGCGCGGCCGGCGTTCATCGCGAAATTTAGTTTGAATTTGGTAAAACGTCAGCGGCAGCTGCCGATAGCTTCTTAGCTCTCGACGCAGGAAATCGGTAATGACCTCTTCGTGGGTGGGTCCAATGCAAAAGTCGCGGTCATGGCGGTCTTTTAAGCGCAGTAGCTCTGCGCCGTACAGTGACCAACGGCCAGACTCTTCCCACAGCTCAGCCGGTTGTACGGCAGGCATTAATACTTCAAGCCCACCGATGGCATCCATTTCCTCACGTACCACTTGCTCAACGCGGCGTAGCACCCGCAAACCGAGTGGCTGCCAGGTATAAAGACCTGAGCCCAGCCGTGCGATGAGCCCGGCCTTTAGCATGAGCTGATGGCTGGCGATTTCGGCGTCAGCGGGGGTCTCCTTGTTGGTGAACAAGGGAAATTGCGATGCTCGCATCAGTGTGGTTCCTGTCGCTTTTGTAAAAACTGTATTATAGGGTAGCGGACCCTGAGACCAGCGCACAGTCCTTGACGCGCCGAAGTGCGCGCGCTAGCTTTGAGCGCTTGATAAATCGGGTGCCGGGCGAAAGGGGCCATGCGACATATAATTTCCATTTTAGTCGAAAACGAGTTCGGCGCATTGTCCAGAATCGCTGGGCTATTTACTGCGCGTGGGTATAATATTGATTCGCTGACGGTCGCGCCGACTGATGATGCGACGCTTTCACGCATGACTCTGGTTACCCAGGGTGATGAGCGCATTGTTGAGCAAATTTTAAAACAGCTCAATAAACTGCTTGATGTGGTGAAAGTGGTAGACATTACCGAGGCAACGCATATTGAGCGAGAGCTCATGCTGGTCAAGGTAGAGGCGGTTTCAACAGAGTCCCGCGAGGAGTTTAAGCGCCTTGCGGATATTTTCGATGCACGAGTGGTAGATGTTACCGCAACCACCTACACCATCGAGGTGATTGGACGGGGTAGCAAGCTCGATGCATTTCTTGCGCTGCTCGAATCGAGCACTCCAATGGAAGTGGTGCGTTCGGGCGTTATAGGGATCGCGCGTGGCGATCAGTTAATTGAGGGGAGTCATGAAGGTTTATTACGATAAAGACGCCGATCTATCCATCATCCAAGGGATGAAGGTTGCCATTTTGGGCTATGGCTCGCAGGGGCATGCGCATGCCAACAACCTGAAAGAATCAGGTGTATCGGTTGTGGTTGGATTGCGTGCTGGCTCAGCCAGTGCTGAGAAGGCAAAAGGCGCGGGCCTTGAGGTGGCCGAGGTGGGTCAGGCCGTTGCCATGGCAGATCTGGTCATGCTGACATTGCCTGATGAGAATCAGGCGGCCGTGTATCGTGAGCATGTAGAGCCTAACCTTCGTGAGGGTGGTGCCATTGCGTTTGCCCACGGTTTCAACATTCACTACCAGCAAATTGAGCCGCGTCCAGACATGGATGTGATCATGATTGCACCGAAAGGGCCTGGGCATTTAGTGCGTTCCACCTATGTTGAAGGTGGTGGTGTGCCCAGTCTAATTGCTGTGCATCAGGACGCCACTGGGCGTGCGCGCGATGTGGCGCTGTCTTATGCAGCAGCCAATGGTGGTGCGCGCTCGGGCGTGATTGAAACTAGCTTCCGCGAAGAAACAGAGACTGACCTGTTCGGTGAGCAGACAGTGCTTTGCGGTGGTATTACCGCGCTGATTGAAGCAGGTTTTGAGACATTGGTTGAGGCAGGCTATGCGCCAGAAATGGCGTACTTTGAAGTGCTGCATGAAACCAAGCTGATTGTTGATCTGCTTTACGAGGGCGGCATTGCCAATATGCGTTACTCCATCAGTAACACAGCGGAATATGGCGACTTTACACGCGGTCCACGCGTTATTAACGACGAGTCGCGTCAAGCAATGCGTGAAATCCTCAAAGAAATTCAAAATGGCGAATTTGCCAAAGAATTTGTGCTGGAAAACCAGGCCAATGCGCCACGCCTTAAGGCGATGCGTCGGCAGGCACAGGCACATCAAATTGAGGAAGTGGGCGCACGTCTGCGTGGCATGATGCCGTGGATTAAAGCCAACCAGCTCGTAGACCGGGATCGCAACTAATTGCGATGCCGGCTGTGATGTTTCACTGATGAGTGAACAAACGCCAAAACCCCGCCCTCCGCGGCGGGGTATTTATTTCCTGCCCAATTTTATTACGACGCTGGCCCTGTTTTTTGGGTTCTATGCGGTTGTTGCTGCACAAAGCGGTGCCTATGACACAGCGGCCATCGCCATTTTTGTGGCAATGGTGATGGATGGCCTTGATGGGCGTGTCGCGCGGCTGACCAATACCCAAAGTGACTTTGGTGTTCAATACGATAGCTTGGCTGACATGGTGTCGTTTGGCCTAGCCCCCGCGTTAGTGGTTTACCTTTGGGCGTTAGAGGATTTATCGGCACTTGGCGTTTTTTGGGGCAAATTCGGCTGGTTGGGGGCATTTATTTATGCCGCTTGCGCTGGATTACGCTTGGCCCGGTTTAACGCACAAGCAGGCACAGCCGATAAGCGCCATTTTCAGGGGTTGCCTAGTCCAGCTGCCGCTGCTGCGTTAGCCGGTATGGTGTGGGCGGGCGATCAGCTCGATTTTGGCGGATGGCCTGCGGGGTTGCCGGCGTTGGCAATTACGTTAGTGGCGGCCATCTTAATGGTTAGCAATGTGCGCTATGAAAGCTTTAAGGATGTCGATTTTCGCTATCGCGTACCCTTTGTTTTTATGGTGCTGGGCGTGTTGGCGGTGGCATTAATGTCGGTGCACCCGCCTACGGTTTTATTTTTGCTGGCGTTGGGGTATTTGCTGTCTGGCCCCATATTTACGGTTATTCGGCGGCGACACCGCCGCAAACGACGGCAGGCAGGGTAGAATAAAGTTATCGGTTTTCTCTCCTGGAGGAGTACGCATGAGTAGCGGCGATCATTTGATCATCTTTGATACCACGCTTCGCGATGGCGAGCAGAGCCCAGGTGCGTCGATGACGCGCGAAGAAAAAGTGCGCATTGCCCGCGCCTTAGAGCGACTGCGTGTGGATATCATTGAAGCCGGTTTTCCGGCAGCAAGCCGCGGTGATTTTGAATCGGTGCGTGCTGTTGCCGAAACGATTCGTGACTCACGAGTCTGTGGCCTTGCGCGTGCAAACGAAGCCGATATTGATCGGGCAGGAGAGGCCGTGGCGCCCGCCGCAGCGGGGCGGATTCATACGTTTATTGCCACCTCGCCTGTACACATGGAAAAAAAGCTTCAGCTGACGCCGGATCAGGTGGTTGAGCGTGCGGTGGCAGCAGTGTCTCGAGCCCGTAATTTGTGCGACGACGTCGAGTTTTCGCCAGAAGATGCGGGCCGCTCCGAGCCCGACTTTTTGTGTCGGATTATTGAAGCGGCAATTGATGCTGGCGCCACCACGATTAATATCCCCGATACGGTCGGTTATAACTTGCCCGAGCAATTTGCTGGCCTAATTAAAGATCTGTTGCAGCGAATTCCAAATGCGCACCGTGCGGTATGGTCAGCACACTGCCATAACGACCTTGGGTTGGCAGTGGCTAACTCTCTGGCGGCGTTTGGTGAGGGAGTGCGGCAGATTGAGTGCACGATAAACGGCTTAGGCGAGCGCGCCGGTAATGCCGCGCTTGAAGAAATTGTGATGGCGGTGCGTACCCGTCAGGACGAATTTCCTTGTGATACCCGCATTGAGGCTAAAGAGCTTCTTCCCACCTCTCGTCTTGTGGCTAATATCACCGGCTTTCAGGTGCAGCCCAATAAAGCAATTGTGGGTGTAAACGCCTTTGCGCATGAGTCTGGCATTCATCAAGATGGTGTGCTTAAACACCGTGAGACCTATGAAATTATGCGTGCCGAAGATGTGGGCTGGGGCACCAATCGGATGGTGTTGGGTAAGCACTCGGGGCGAAATGCCTTTCGGGCTCGTTGCGAGGAGCTTGGCATTCGGTTTGATAGTGCCGGGCAGCTTAATGAAGCGTTTCAGCGCTTTAAAGAGCTGGCTGATAAAAAGCATGAAATCTTTGATGAAGACCTGCAGGCGCTTGCCACCGAAGCCGCTGTGGCGTTGGAAGAGGATCAGGCCGTTACATTGGTGGCCTTTCGTTGCTGTTCTGAAACAGGCGAGACACCGGTTGCCGATCTCACCTTGCTAGTGGACGGTAACGAGCAGCAGAATTCTGCCGCTGGCGATGGCCCGGTTGATGCAGCTTTTAAGGCCATTGACGGTATTCTTGGCGTGCGCGCTGAACTTCTGCTGTACTCGGTCAATAATATTACTTCGGGTACCGATGCACAGGGTGAAGTTACCGTTCGGTTGGAGCGCGGTGGTCGTGTGGTTAACGGGCAAGGCGCCGATACAGATATTGTGATTGCCTCTGCCAAGGCTTATCTCAATGCCCTCAATCGCCTGCGTAACACGGGCGAGCGCACTCACCCACAGGCGGAGGGCGTGTAACGCGCGCAAGAGCATGCAAGGGCTTAGCCACAGTCAGCAGGCCGCTTTAGATGCCATGGGGATTACGCGTTGGCAGCGGCAAATGGCGCCGGCGCCTGTGCCACTACAAGTTATCTCAGACGGAGTGTTAAAAGGGCCAGAGGCTAAGTTGTTAGACGCAATGCTCGCCGCTATTGGTTTGACTGTAGGCGCTGATGTGCAGATTGCCACTTCTACAGAAAAAGCGCTTGCGCAGACACCGCCCTCGCCCGTTTGGCTTGTTTTAGGTGAACAAGCCGCTGCATCGCTGCAGGGCCAAGGTCCTATTGTCTTAGTCACAAAAACACCGGCCGAACTACTGCGTGCGCCACTGGCTAAAGCGCGCGTTTGGGAGGATTTGCGTCGGCTTCGTCGAGCGTTACAGGAGGTTGCATGAGTTTGCGCCCCATGCGACTGACTGATCTCGACCGGGTGGCTGCGGTTGAGGCGGGTGCGTATCTGTTTCCATGGACTCGAAAGATCTTTAACGACTGCTTAAGGATGGGTTACGAGTGTTGGGTTGAGTTGGCCGAAGACGAGATTGTTGGGCATTTTGTTCTTTCGATGGGGCCCGGTGAAGCGCATGTCTTAAATCTCGCCGTACATCCAGATTGGCAAAATAACGGGTTAGGGCGATCTTTATTGCGTCGTGCTGTTGAGCGAGCTGATCGGCTAGGGGCGGAGTCGGTTTACTTGGAAGTCCGACCCAGCAATTTTCCGGCTGTGCATCTATATCGGACAGAGGGTTTTCGCAAAGTAGGGCGCCGGCCTGATTATTACCCGTGCGATGATGGTCGTGAGGATGCCCTGCTGATGCGTTATGACGTTCGTGAAACGGCCCCGATGGGGCGGCGATGAACGCGCAGGGCACCCGGCATGGTGCCCGGTCTTGGGCGTTTTATGACTGGGCTAATTCGGCTTTTGCCACCGTTGTGCTGGCAGGCTTTTTCCCATTGATGTTTCAAGACTTCTGGAGCCAGGGTGTTTCGGCGTCTATTGCTAATTTACGCTTGGGTTGGGCGAATGCCGCTGCGAGCCTATTAATTATTTTTATCGCGCCATTAGCTGGCTCCATTGCCGATCGGTTGGGAGCGCATAAGCGGCTGTTGTTGGGGTTTACCGCCTTAGGCGTGTTAGCAACGATTAGCTTGTCAGCCGTGGGCCCGGGTAACTGGCAGCTGGCGGCGGTGTTGTTTGTGTTGGCGAGCCTCGGGTTTTTAGCCGGCAACATCTTCTATGACGCTTTATTAGTGCACGTTGCGCCACGCGCAGAATGGGATGCCTTATCAGGTTTAGGCTTTGGTTTGGGTTATTTGGGCGGCGGACTTTTATACCTAGGTTGTGTTGTTGCGGTACTTAATCCGGCTTGGCTCGGTTTGGCATCAGCGGCGGATGCCGTTTTGCTGAGCTTTGTGGTAACGGGTGTTTGGTGGGCGGTGTTCAGTCTGCCATTGGCAGTTAATGTGACGGAGCCCGTTCGCCAAACCGCTGGTGAGTCTGCGCTTGCGGGCGGGGTAAAGCAGCTACGGGAAACCCTTAAGCACATTCGCCAGTATCGTGAGGTATGGGTGTTTTTGTTGGCGTATTGGCTTTATATCGACGCGCTGGGAACGACCATTCGCATGGCGGTGGCCTACGGTCGCTCGCTAGGCTTTGCGCAGGAATCATTAATTGTGGCGTTGCTGATTACGCAGTTTGTTGGGTTTCCGGCGGCCATTGCCATGGGTTGGTTAGGGGCGAGAATTGGCGCACGGAACGGAATTCTGCTGGGTATCGGAGTATACTTAATCATCTGCATTTGGGGCGCCTTTATTCAGGCGCCCTGGGAGTTTTATGCCATTGCTGCCTTAGTGGGTTTAGTGCAGGGCGGCGTTCAGTCACTCAGCCGATCTTATTATGCAAAACTCATCCCAGCGCATCGTGCTGGTGAGTTTTTTGGGTTTTACAATTTATTAGGTAAATTCGCCGCGCTAATTGGGCCTCCGTTGTTCGGTCTTTTTGGCGTTTGGTTTGGCGATGTGCGTTACTCGATGCTCGCGCTGATATTGATGTTTGTTGCGGGTGCAATCGTTTTAATGCGCGTAGAAAGTCAAGGAGCCACTACATGACAGAAAAGAAACTCACCACCTGGCAGGTGATTAAAAGCACATTGGCCGCCGCCTTTGGCGTACAGACAGAAGCCGCACGACAGCGTGATTTCTCTCAAGGCAGTGCGGGCACTTTTATTATTGCCGGGTTAGTTTTTACCGCCGCTTTTGTATTGATTTTGGTGGTGATTGTGCAGCTTGTCTTAAGGAGTTTGTGATGAAACAGGGATTGCGTTGGGGTTTAGGGCTTTTAGTGCTGATTATTGGCGGCGGCGTTGCGGGCATTCCTGTTTTTACCGGCAGTATGGCTGAAATGGCCTATCGATCCGGTATTGAAGATATGAATCAGCGTTTAGATGCAAACCCCGAGCTGAGCGGCCAAATTGAGATCACCCAATATGATCGCGGTTTGTATTCCTCGTCAGTGGTCACGCGCTACTCGCTGCAAAACCCCATGCTCGACTTTGATGTGGTGCAAGAGATGCAGCACGGCTTTGCCGGGGCGCGGTTTGAGGGGCATGCCATTCCTCGCGGCCGTACGCGCGAAGTGATGGAGCAGCTGGGTGGTGGCGACGACACCATTCGATTTAATGGGCGCTACGGCACAGAGGATGTCGAATTTGTTGTGATGATGGATGCGCTCAGTGGCGTTTTAGATGTTGAGCCTGATGTTCAGCTCAACCTTCAGCCGCTGCAAATTGATGGGCAGATGACGCATACCGGTGAGAGCGTTCGCGTTGACATGGATTGGGGTGGGCTGGCAATGCGCTCGCTCAGCACGCCTGATGTTATCGAGATGGGGCAAGCACGTGGGCAGCTCAATGCAAAATTGATTGCTGGTGATACCAGCTTAGGGGTGTGGGATGGCGATTTTGGTTTAGACATTGCCCGCCTTAACGCCAACGTTGATGAAGCTGAGTCTTTTGCAATAGAGGCTATTGCCTTGGCCGGTCGAACTGATGTGAATGAACAAGATCGCATTGATAGTCGATTTACACTCAGCTTTGAATCATTAACTTCCATGGGCATGGATCCCATTCGCGGTTCGGCAACGTTGCGATCTGAAGGGCTACTGGTTGAGCCGTTATTAGAGCTGGCTAATCAAGCGGAACAATTGGGTGATGATGCACCCTACGAGCGCTTACTTGCCGATGCGATTGCTCAGGGAGTTACCCTTTATTTAACGGAAGGAGAGTTGGCGGCCGGCCCGCAACGGCGGTTATCAGCAGATGCCGAGTTAGTGATTAAACCCGAGATGGCGGATCTGCTTAGAGCCGGCTTGATGAGCTTTGCCATGCTTGAGGCCATGGATTTTGAAATGAACGTTGGCCTTGATCAGGCGTTGGCAAATAGTCTGCCGCGTGAACTGGGCGTTTGGTTGGCGCAAATGCGGGCATTTGGCGTGTTACGCGCGCAGGATGACCGGCTTGAACTTAACATTCGTCTGCAAGATGGCGAGGTGTTGGTGCATGGAGAACCCTGGGGCTAAGTCGTGAGCTTACCTGCAAGTGGTTTGCCGTTATGGTTGCAGCTGGCCGGGCTGCTTGGGTTTGCGGCGGTGCTTTTGTGGGCCGGTTGGTTTGCTGGGTGGCGTGCGCTTAAAGATAATGGATTAGTGCCGGTTTGGTTTGCTGCCATCGCCTTAGTTGCGTTTCTTTGGAGCATGCAGATTGGTGTTCGTGATGGTCTGGTTTTGCATTTGCTAGGCACCGCATCATTGGTACTGATCTTTGGTCCTGCGCTGGCTATCTTGGCATTCGCGGGTGCATTGGCAATTAATATTGTGTCGGGCAATAGCGCATTGGCGCTTGCCGGTGTGCATGGTTTGTTGTTGATTGCCTTGCCAGTGTGGGTGGCCTATCAGGCACATCATCAATTACGCCGCTGGCTACCTTTGAACCCGTTTGTGTTCTTCTTAGGGAGTGGTTTTTTAGGCGGTATGCTTGCGCTGGCCGCGCCCATTTTAGTGTCTGCCGCGCTGTTATGGAGCTTTGATGTTCATCCCGGCTGGGTCATTTGGGAAGACTATTTAGCGCTACTGCCTCTAATGCTATTTCCCGAAGGTTTCATCAACGGGGCGGTCATGACCGCCCTTGCTGTTTGGCAGCCGCATTGGGTGCGTACTTTTGACGATGCAGAGTATCTGCGTTAAGCCATCTTTTGCTGCTGCTCTGCCACCCGTGTTAGGGCATCTTCAATATCCGCTAATTTTTCGCGCTCTCGTGTAACCACCTCGGCCGGTGCCTTGCTGACAAACGCCTCGTTTTGCAGCTTACCCTGAATGCGCTTAAGTTCAGATTCGAGCTTGCTTTGCTCACGGCTCAGTCTTTCAAGTTCAGCCGCTTTATCGATTAGTCCGGCAATGGGTACGCGCAGCTCAAGCTCGCCAATAAGAGCGAGTGCTGATTCTGGGGTGTCGGCGTTGGCATCAAGCACATCAACCGACTCAAGGCGGCCTAAGAAATCAAGCGCAACGCGATGCTGCTCAAGCCGCTCAAGATCCTTTGGAGAGGCATTTTTTAAGAGCACAGGCAGTGCGCGGCCGGGGGGGATGTCCATTTCTCCACGAATCCGTCGTAACCCGAGAATAAAACGCTGCACCCATTCAATCTCTGCCTCGGCTGTTTGGTCTTCAAGCTCAGCTGCTGGAATGGGATAGCGCTGGTGCATGATCGTAGGGCTATCAATGCCGGCTAGCGGTGCAATACGCTGCCAGATCTCCTCGGTAATAAAGGGCATGAACGGATGGGCAAGGCGCAAAACGGCCTCGAGCACGCGAACTAAGGTACGGCGCGTGCCGCGCTGCCGTTTGGCGTCCGTATCCTGTTGGAGTACCGGCTTGCAAAGCTCGAGGTACCAGTCACAGTATTCATCCCAAAGAAATTCATAAATGGCTTGGGCCGCTAAATCCATACGATAGGTTTCAAGCGCCTCTATGACCGTTTTTTCTGTTGTCTGCAGGCGGGAGATAATCCACCGATCTGCACTGCCAAGCATGACCGCTTCGTCATTGGCGCCACAGTCTTGCTCTTCAGTGTTCAGTAGCACATAGCGGGCCGCATTCCAGAGCTTATTGCAGAAGTTGCGATAACCATCAACCCGGCCCATATCAAACACCACATCTCTGCCGGTGGTTGCTAGGCTGGCAAAGGTAAAGCGCAGGGCATCGGTGCCATGCGGAGAAATCCCATTAGTAAATGCTTTGCGTGTTTGCTTTTCGATGGCGGGGGCCCGCTGCGGTTGCATAAGCCCTGTGGTGCGCTTTTGCACGAGTGACTCAAGATCAATGCCATCGATAATGTCAATTGGATCAAGGACATTGCCCTTCGATTTAGACATTTTGGCGCCTTCTGAATCGCGCACTAAGCCATGAATATAGACCTCTTTAAACGGCACCTCGCCGCCAAATTTCAGGCCCATCATGATCATTCGGGCAACCCAAAAGAAAATAATATCGAAACCGGTTACCAGCACATTAGTGGGGTAGAAAGTGCTTAGCTCTTGGGTGTTTTCTGGCCAGCCCAGTGTTGAAAATGGCCACAGTGCCGAAGAAAACCAAGTATCGAGTACATCAGGGTCTTGCTGTAGCGAATGGGTATCAGGTAATCCATGCTTCTTGCGCACCTCTGCTTCGCTACGACCCACATAAACCTGGCCATTATTGTCATACCAAGCGGGAATGCGATGGCCCCACCACAGCTGCCGACTGATGCACCAGTCTTGAATGTCCTCAAGCCAGTTGTAGTAGGTTTTAGTCCAATTTTCAGGCGTGAATTGGATTTGTCCTTGGCGCACGGCCTGTATGGCGGGGTCGGTAATTTCCGTCCATCCACCCGGGCGGCCATCGGGCTGGGTTTTACGCGTCAGATCAACAAACCATTGATGCGTTAGGTAGGGCTCTACAATGGCCCCGGTTCGCTCACAGCGCGGCACCATCAGCTTATGTGGGTCGATGCCATCGAGCAGGCCTGCCGCTTTTAAATCAGCAACAATGCGTTCACGCGCCTCAAATCGATCAAGCCCCTGATAGGCAGCGGGTGCGTTTTCGTTAATGGTGGCTTGGCCGGTGAAAATATTGATTGGCTCACAGCCATGCCGTTGGCCAACCTCATAGTCGTTAAAATCGTGGGCTGGCGTAATTTTCAGGCAGCCCGTGCCAAATTCCATGTCAACATACTCATCGGCAACAATGGGAATTTCCCGGCCAACGAGCGGTAGTTTGACTTTTTTGCCGATTAAATGCGCATAGCGAGGGTCGTTAGGATGAACGGCAACGGCCGTATCGCCAAGCATTGTTTCAGGGCGCGTCGTGGCAACAACCAACGACTCATCACTGTCAGCCAGTGGGTAGCGCAAACGCCAAATGGATCCTTGCTCTTCTGTTGACTCCACTTCTAGGTCAGACACGGCGGTTTCGAGCACAGGATCCCAGTTAACCAGACGCTGTCCGCGATAAATAAGCCCCTCTTCATGCAGCCGCACAAAAACCTCGCGAACGGCGGTTGAAAGCCCCTCGTCCATTGTGAAGCGCTCTCGCGACCAGTCGACCGATGCCCCGAGTCGGCGCATCTGGTTTTGAATCGTACCGCCCGACTTGTCTTTCCATTCCCAAATTTTTTCTACAAACGCCTCGCGCCCCATCTCAAGGCGGTCTTTGCCAGCCGCGTTGAGTTGCCGTTCAACCACCAGTTGGGTTGCGATGCCGGCATGATCGGTGCCCGGCTGCCAAAACGTGTTGTGACCGCGCATTCGATGAAAGCGAATCAGGATATCCATTAAGGTGTCTTGAAACGCATGGCCCATGTGCAAGGTGCCGGTCACATTAGGCGGGGGAATCATGATGCAGTAAGGCGTGCCCTGGCCGCTTGGCTCAAAATAGCCATTGTGCTCCCAACGCTCATACCAATAGGGCTCAATGCGGCTGGGGTCATACGTCTTCTGCATGGTCTATGCGTGCTCCTGATCTGCAATGTCATGAGTGTGTGGTTTTTTACCAGCACGGTGATATTCACGGTAGCGCTGGCGCCCTGCGTCTCTTATTTCAGGGTTAGCCGTAATAATTTCGGCAATACGTTGGCGCTGCTGCCAGTCCTCTGGCATATCCTGTGCCAAATTAATCAGTAAGTCACCGGGTTGGGGCGCTGTATCAATCACGATCGGGGTTTCTCCGTCGTGAGATTGTCGCCCATGCGGGATAAAACTGCTCGGTTGGGCGGTCCATAACAGCGCATCGATGGCGTCAGCCGTAGCCTCAGAGTCTGTTCTGATAAACACACGATGCCCATCGCGCCAGGCTTTGGTAGCCAGCCGGCAGCAAAAATGAGTTCTCGCCTCAGTTGTATCAGCAGCAAGAATGTAAAAATCGATGCGCGGCACTTTCGGCTCCGCAACTGTTAAAGTGATGGTCTAATGTTAAAGATTACCGCAGGCATAGGGCTGATGTCGTGGGGCTGAGTCGATTAACTCGATATTTATTACGTGAGGTCATGCTCGCATGGGCTGCTGTGACCATTGTGCTTGTCGTTGTGTTGCTCACAAATCGGCTAGTGCAATTTATGGCAGATGCTGCGCGCGGTGATATTCCGCCTGATGTCATTTTCCTGATGTTAGGGCTTAAAGCTGCCGCTAATCTATCGGTGGTACTGCCGGGCAGTTTCTTTTTGGGCGTTGTGTTAGCGCTCGGTCGTCTTTATCGCGACTCAGAGATGAGTGCGATGGCTGGCTGCGGGGTCAGTCCATTTCATGTTTACCGGGGCATTTTTGCATTGGCGATACCGCTTGCCATCGCCGTCGGCGCCTTGTCTTTATCGGTGGGTCCTGCCGCGGAGCGTCAGTCGGATGTGGTGCGAGCGAATGCGCAGCAAGAGGCGCGATTTTTGGGGGTTCAGGCGGGCCAGTTCACGCGGCTAGGCTCTGATGCCACGGTGTATGTGGCAGCGGTAGACGAGGGGGGTGGTATGGATGCCATCTTTGCTGAACGCAAAACACCGGATGGCCGAGAGATTCTGGTTGCCAACGGCGGGCGCCGCGTGATCGACGGGCTTGGGAGTGGTGAGTTTTTGGTGGTGAAGGAGGGCTTTCGCTACCGCGGCGTGCCGGGTGAGGGTGCATGGGAGATTATGCGCTATGCCGAACATGGGGTTAGGATTTCAGAGCCAAGCCCTGTGCAGCCCGGTATTGGCCGAGATGCCGTACCGCTTCAGCTACTGCTGCTCGATCGCAGTTTGGTGCATAACGCAGAACTTCAATGGCGTTTGTCTTTGCCCTTCATGATTGTCGTGCTTGCGCTCACGGCGCTTCCGCTGGCTAAGACGGATCCGCGAAGCGGGCGATACGGTCGCGTTGTTGTGGCTGTTATTTTATTTATGATCTACTTCAATCTGCTCTACGCCGCGCAAGACTGGATGATTGCGGGCGCCACGCCAGCTTGGCTGGGCCTTTATTGGGTACATGCAGTGGCCATTGGTTTGGCGTTGCTCTTTTTGCAACGGCGTTTTCAAGTCATACGACAGCGAGCAACTCGCTAATGTCTCGATTAGATCGCTACATCATGGCCACAGTGCTGAGCGGCGCGCTTGCGGGTCTGTTCATCCTGTTGTGCCTTAATTTTGTTTTTGAGTTTATTGATGAGGCGGGTGACATTGGGCAGGCCGATTATGGCTTGGGTACCGCGCTACTCTATGTGAGCTTGCAAATGGTGCATCGTGCCTACGAGGCATTTCCGATGGCAACACTCATTGGGGCGTTAGTTAGCTTAGGTGCCCTAGCGGCACGTAGCGAGTTGGTAGTTATGCGCGCAGTGGGTATGTCGGTTGCACAAATTGCACGCTCTGTGGTGTATGCCGGTTTATTACTCGCGCTGTTAGCGGCAGCGATTGGTGAGTGGTTTGCGCCGCCGGCGGTTCGTTTAGCACAGGCGGTGCAGGCAGAAGCCTTTGGGCGTTCTGTTGATGCGGGCGGCGGTGGCTTTTGGGTGAGAGATGGAGACTACTTTTTGCATGGTGAGCGTGCGCTCAGATCTGATGTTATCGAAGGCGTTGTGGCTTATGAGTTGGCTGGCAATCGCCTTGCCCGCGTAATTGCAGCGCCGCTGGCTGAGTACACCGCTGGGCGCTGGGTGCTATCGCCCGCCACAATAACCGCCTTTTTAGATGATCAAGTGATGGTCAGTGAGCAGGCAAGCGCTGCGATTGGTGGTGAGCTGAATCCAGACATGCTTGAAGTGGTGGTGGTCGATGCGGCCACACTGGCGGTTACCGAGCTGCTGCGATATATCCGTTACCTAGAAGTCAATGAGTTAGACAGCGAGGAATACCGCTTAGCATTTTGGGTCAAGCTATCGACCCCGTTGGCAACCATCGTGATGTTGTTGCTGACCGTGCCGTTGGTATTTGGCTCTCAGCGCAGCGCTGGCGTTGGGCAAAAAATCTTTTTAGGCGTGATCATTGGGCTTAGTTTTTTCTTATTAAACCGCTTTCTGAACAACGCTGGCGTTATTTACGGCCTGCCTGCGCCGGTTAGCGCGCTATCGCCAACTATTTTGTTCTTTATCATCGCTCTGATTGCGATGCGACGCGTACGCTAGCGGCGCTTTTCCTCAAGGTAGAGGTAGGTTTTTGACAGACGGTCGTGCCACGTTAGGTCGCCTTTGTCGAACATCGCCCATAAAAAACCGCCGCCCAGTGGCAGCCAAGAAAGAATAGCGGTTACAAACCGGTGGGTTGCGGCCACTAAGCTGATGCGCTTTCCATTTGCGTCAATCACCCGCAGCCGCCATGCCTGCATGCCTAGGGTTCGCCCCGCAAGGCGCCAGAAGCCCACAAAAAAAGCATAGGCCACTGCTAATAGGTAAAGGCGATAGAGCGCATCGCCAGCCGCTGCAGCTTGACCACCGCTAAAGGCAAGCCAAAGCGCGCTGGCTGCCATCCAAATGGCGATGAGCAGCATGCCGTCATACAAAATCGCCAGCAATCGGCGTAACAGGCTGGGTCTGTTCTTTGCGGGAATCGGTGATGACATTTAGGGATGGTTCCTGCGCTAGTTTGTCGTATCCTTGCCTCATAATCACTACAACAGGAATTATGCCCTATGAAACGCGTGTTAACAGCCATGGCTTTTTTGCTGGCCGGTTTTTTATTGATGGGAACAGCGCAGGCCCAACAGGCCCAACAAGCCCAAGAAGCACCAGAAGTTGAAACCACCACCGAAACTTATGGTGACTGGACGTTAGTTTGTATAGAAGCCACACCGCGGGCCTGCCGTATGGTGCAGCGGCTTGATGTACAAAATGATCAGGGCGGCGGGCGCTTGCTTGAGGTGACCTTACTGCGTAATCAGCAAGGGGTGCTGATTGTGCTAGATATGCCGTTTGGTTTGGATTTGCGCGCCGGCGTGGTCGTTCAGTTTGATGAGAATGACGAAATCACACTGCCGTTTAGCACGTGCTATCCATCCGGCTGCCAGGTTATCGCCTTGTTGGCCCCAGAGCATCTGGCCCAGTTTCGTGCCGGCACGCTCATGCGCGTTGGGTTCCGCGGCATGGGCCAGCAAGAAACGCTAGTGGCTGAAGTCTCGTTAGAAGGCAGCAGCCTTGCGTTAGCCGAGCTGCCCGAGCCCGTACAGCCGCCGACGAGTGGCGAGTGATTTTTTTGGCAACCTTGGGGATGATGCCAAAAAATATGAGATACGAGCGATAGAAAAGGCAATCCAGGAGTCCAAGCAATGAAAGAAAGTGCCTTTTACGCCAAGATTGTGGAGTGGTCTGAAGAAGACCAATGCTTTGTTGGAAGTGCCCCAGGGTTAATTTATGGAGGTTGTCACGGAACAGACGAAAAGGAGGTTTTTGCACACCTCTGCGAAATCGTAGATGAGGCTATCGACCTTTACCAAAGAGAAAAAAAGCCTCTGCCGCCCCCTACGTCTGGTCGAGATCTTGCCAACATCCTTCAGAAAATCGCATAAGCGGGTCTCGAAAAGCCTTAAAAGCGCCCCGATTGAAGTTCAGAAGCGATATGAGAAATGGAAAGACATCGTTTCCCTTTCTGGCCCCGCGGGGCTTCGTAAAATCAGAGGGTTACATGATGAGTCACTATCTGGAAAATGAGTCAGAATGACTTGGTCGAGTATGATTCAGCCGCATCTGTTGTGAAGTTTTAGACAATTGTTAGACAAGCTGGCCAGTTATATTTCGTAAGCTTTTGATTTCATTGGTGCTCCCACGGGGACTTGAACCCCGGTTTCCGCCTTGAGAGAGGTCTATTGGGGGGTTTTACTGTTCACTAATGTTCACCTAAGTATTTGTTTTTCTTGATGCGGTTTCCGCCTTGTTCTATACTGTTCGTCAATGTTCAGCGACGTATTCTCGACAGTTTTTAGACAACTTTTGGAGGCGCGCATCATGGCCAGAACAGTTAGAGACGCTAAGGTAGATAGTCGAGCGGCGCGGTCGTCGATTCCGGCTGACCTCAAAATCCGGTGGCGGGCGATCCATAGCGGGTTGCATGTTGGCTACCGCAAAGGGAGGAGAGGAGGCAAATGGCTTGCGAGGTTTTATGACCCGCAGACGCAGCGCTATGCATTGAAAAATATCGGCATCGCCGATGATATGTCAGATGCTGATGGCATTCGGGTGTTCAGTTGGTCGCAAGCCCAAGCGCAAGCCCGCACCCTTTCAACATCCCTTGCGGCAACCGCCAGCGGTAAGCATGTCGGCCCCTATACCGTCGCTGATGCAATGGACGATTACCACCGGCGGCTAGACAATGAGGGCCGTTCGTCAGGCGATAGCAGACGCCGCACAGAGCTTTATATCACGCCCGCGCTGGGTAACATCAAATTAAGCAATTTAAGCTCGGAGCGGTTGCGAGAGTGGCTTTTGAACATGGCTGAGCACCCCGGTTTTAACCAGCTTGGGCAACCAAAGCCAAAGCCGTCTTTCGACAAGCCCGAGGACGAAAAAGAGTATCAGCGCCGGCGGCGCGATTCGGCTAATCGAGTTTTGAGCGTTCTAAAAGCCGGTCTGAATGAGGCGTTTCTCGCTGGCAAGGTGCAGACCAATTCCGCATGGGCCGGAAAGCGAGTAAAGCCGTTTTCAGTTGTCTCAAAAGCCAGAGTCGCTTATTTGAACGGCGAAGAGGTTAGGCGGCTGGTAAACGCCTGCGAGCCGGGTTTTCGTGAGTTAGTGCAGGGCGCTATCTATACGGGCGCTCGATATGGCGACTTGGGCGCAATGAATGTTGGTGACTTCAATTTAGATCGCGGGCTGGTTATGTCCGGCAATTCAAAAGGCTCAAAACCGCATCCGGTCTACTTGAACAATGAAGGCATTGAGTTTTTCAAACGCCACACCGCCGGCCGCAACCCGCGTGAGCCGATGTTTGAGCACCCTGAAACCCAGAGGTGGAAAAAATCACAGCAGCTAAGGCCCATGAAAAGGGCCGCCAAGATTGCTGGCGTTGATATTACCTTTCATGGTCTGCGCCATACCTATGCCAGCCACGCGGTCATGAATGGTGTCCCCTTGCTGGTAGTGGCGCAAAACCTTGGGCATTCCGATACGCGAATGGTCGAGAAACATTATGGCCATTTAGCGGATAGTTATGTGCGAGATGCCGTACGCCAGTTGGGGCCAACTTGGGGCATTGATGCCGATGATAAAGTGGTGGCGATAAGATGAACAATGCGGATATTAAAACCCTGCTAACCAGCCGCACCCCTAGAGCGCGGCTCGAAGCCCATAAAGAGTATTGGGGCGATACTCCGCATCCTGAGATTCAGGGCCACCTAGAGACGGTCGAGCGGTTGTTAGCGTCCAAGCCCGCGTCGAGCAAAGCGATTTTGATATTAGCGAAGCTCGATAGTTTGCGACTTCTCAAGGGGTGGAATACTGACCCCGACACCATTCGAGGCGAGCGCCAGTTACAAGGTGCGAGCGCTGGCGGAAAAGCAAAAGCGTATTGGAGCCACCGCAAAGCTGAGCTTCAAGCGGCCGTTGATGCTGAGCACCGGAAAAACCCGAAATTAGGTATTAAAGAATTGAGAAAGCGAGTCGCAGAACAGGACGGCTACCCCAGCGAGTCAACTCTTAAGCGTCACACGGTAAACCCTCGAACAAAATAAAAGGGGTTCATTGCTAGCCAATGACCCCAACCCCGCTTGCGAGTCTTTCCACCGTATTCACTGACATACGCGAGGAAACGACATGAACCAAGCCGAAGTTATCGCATACAGCGTAAACGATGCCGCCCGGATTCTCGGAATCGGCCGCACCACCCTATACGGGGAGATCAAAGCCAAACGGCTGCCTGCAATCAAAGTTGGCCGGCGCACCCTGATACGTCGCAAAGATGCAGAGGCATGGATTGACCTGCATTCAGAGATGATTGAGCAGGAGGCCGTATGACTGACAAATATCAAAACGTGGTCACAATGGCTCAACGGGTTGCCCACCATGATGCGCGAAATCTGTTTAGCACTTTCCCGCAGGCTATCACGACGATAATCGAGCGCCGTTTATGGGCCGATCGCACGGACAAAAACGGCCAGCCTTTTACGTCTTTTCAGTCATTCGTTGAGCATCGGATGTGGCAGGGCTTGGAATTAACCATGCCCCGCCTGATTCGCTATTGCGAGGACGATGAAGAAGCCGTGCGGTTGATCAAGGGGGAGATGCAGCAGGCTGGAAATCGCGGAAATCCAACCGGAGCGAATCAGTACACACCGGCTGATGAGAGGAAAGCGGATAATATCCGGTTTCCAAACTCATATGGCACTAGCGTCGGCCACACCGTTGCCCGGCTCAAGCGCGACCGCCCCGATCTTGCGAAGGAAGTTATTGACGGAACGATGTCACCAAACGCCGCCGCTATTGAAGCCGGGTTCCGCAAGCGCAAGGTGCAGGTGGAGCCAACACCCGAGGCGGTTCAGAGGATGCTCGATAAGTATCTGCCCGGCTTTTCGTTGGTTTACAAAACGGGGGGCGCGTAATGAGGCAAAAAAAAAGCCCCGCCAATAGCGAGGCCAATGCAGTACACCAACAGAATACCACCTTGTCATTGGTTCAGAAACTTGAGTGGCTTCAGGCTCTGGCTAAAACTGACCCACCCCTGAGGCGATCTGAAATAACGGTGGCCATCACGCTGGCGAATATGGCTAATGCCAAAACTGGCGTCTGCTGGCCGTCGCTAAATACCTTGGCGCAATCCACGAATGCAGACCGGCGCAGCGTAGTTCGAGCCATCAACCAATTATCACGCGCTGGCTTCATTCAGGTAGAGCGCACCCAAGGGCGTTCCAATGTTTACCGGCTAAACCCCACTAGTGACACCGATGTCACCCCACTAGTGACACCCATGTCACCAACCAGTGACGCCAGTGTCACCCCACCAGTGACACCCATGTCACCCAAATCTATGAATGAATCGGATAAAGAATCGGTTAATCAATCCGAGCAACCGCAAAGTGATAAACATCCTCAGTTCTGGCAAGCAGGAGTTAAGCGGGCACAAGTTAGAGAATGTGAGCGCCGCATTGATGCCTTGGTGGCTTCCGGTGTTGAGTTGAAAACCATCGTTGATGGTGCAAACCGGTGGATGCGATATACCCGACAAAGCAATAGCCAGCCAATGACGCCATTGAAATGGCTAGATGCTGAAGGCTGGCGCGATCAATGGCAGACCGAGCCAGTGAAAAAGCGGCGAATGTTGTGATGATTTTTCATTCAAACCTGCATTCCGCTTTGTTTTTTTTCGTTTTGATTCGCCTTTTCAAGGCGGAAACGTAGACACTAACCTATTGTTCTGAAATAATAATGATTATTAGTTGTCTAAAAACAGTCAAAAAACCGAGGCGAGTTGATGGGTTTAGCGCCCTGATTCCGCCCCTGATACAGAGGGATTAAGAATGGCTAGACCGTTCGTAAAGTTGCCCCCCGGCGCACGCGCCCACCTTGAGGCAATGGCCGCAAGCGGAACCCTGACCGAGTCCAAAGCCGCCGATGCGCTGGGCATGCCCCTGACCCAGTTCCGCCGGGTGATTGTCGATGACCCGGGCAGCGCATCTATTTGGCGTGACGCGTTGGCCGTGGAGCGCGACCAGCTTTTAGCCGCCCTTTACGATCGAGCCATACAAGGCGATACAAAGGCCGCAACCACCCTGCTGGCAGTCAGGCACGGACTGAGCGAAAAAGGCTCGCAGGGGGCCGGTGAGCCGGTTCAGGTGGTGTTCAACTTGCCGGACTCGATGCCGGCGGAAAAATACATTAGTGCGCTAGGTGAGCGGCCGAAGGTTGGCACGGATGCCTAGAGAGTATGTCAGGCCCGACTCCGAGGCCTTTCGCAAATGGTGGGCGGCCCAGCAACGGAAAAGAGACCGCAAGCCGGCGGAGCAATCCGACGATGGCTGAGCAGCGTCCGGACGATCTTAGCGAGTGGCAGCGTCACGCGATGGCCGTCCCGGAATCCTTCGACTTGTGCCTAGCAGGCGGTCGCGGTGGCGGCAAAACATGGCTGTTGTTCGTTTTATTTCTTCGCCATTGTGAGAAATGGAAAGCAGCGGCTAAGTGCCTAGTAGTACGCCGTTCCTTCCCGGGCCTGTCAGAGCTTGAATCCGACCTGCACGCATTCCTGAGCGCCGTATACGGCCATCGAGGGTTTAATCATGACCGACGCACGCACAAGTTTACGCTCGGAAACGGCGCGACCATTCAACTCGACCAACTCGAATCCGAGCGGGATTTTCAAAAATACCAGGGCAAGGGTTTCTCACATATCGCGGTTGATGAAGCGGGGCAGTTTAGCAGTCCAGCGTTGGTTGATCGCTTGCGGAGTAGTCTAAGAGCACCAACCGGCATTCCGTTGCGTTTTATCATTTTGGCTAACCCCGGCGGTAGTGGCCACCATTGGCTGGCCAAGCGCTATGCAATGCGGCAATCGTGGGTTCCGTTTACGGATGCCGCCACCGGCGGGCAGTTCGTGACCATCGCCTCGACCTATCGAGATAATGATTTTATCGATCGTGACCGTTACGCGGCGAATCTAAAGGCATCCTGCGCGACTGACCCTGAGTTAGCCCGCGCATGGCTGGATGGCGATTGGAGCGTGATTAGGGGCGCGTATTTCGCCCATGTCCTCGATACAAACCGCAGCATGATCGAACCGTGGGCCTATCTGCCCAACCGCATCAACCATCGATTAAACAAACGATCCATTTACCATCATGATCCGTCGCTAGTTACAGACTGGCGGATTTTCCTCGCCCACGATTTTGGGGTAAGCGCCCCGAGCGTAACGTATTTGGTTGCGAAATCACCGGGGCACGCCGCGCCCGATGGTGTGGTGTACCCAAAAGACTCGATCATTCTGCTCGATGAAATCACCACCGCGCACCCAGATGACCAGACACAAGGCACCGGCCTCACCGTTCCAGAACAAGCCGCGGCCATCGTGGACATGTGCAAACAGTGGCAAGCGAAACCGCAAGGGGTAGCAGACGACGCGATATTTAATCGCACCGGCGGTGAGGCTGGCTCAATAGCGCAGGAATTCCAAAGAAACGGCGTGGTGTTTCAGAGAGCACACAAAGGCGGCCGTATTGCCGGCTGGCAGACGATGGCGCGGCTGTTGCAGGATGCTGGCAAGCCCGACAAGCCCGGCCTTTACGTTTCGCGTCGGTGCTCGTATTGGTGGGCCACCGTGCCAAACCTGCCCAGAGACCCACGCCGGCCTGAAGATATTGATACGACCGGCCCAGACCATGCAGCGGACGCTAGCCGGTATGCCGTGACAGCCGAGTTTCAACAATACCCACGCACCGTTATTAGGGGGGTGGCATGAGACGAGAAACCCGAACCATCCGATTTTGCATCGTCGACAGCCGAGGACAGGCAACCGGCGAGTCTTACACGTTTACCTATCAACACCCAGTGAGGACAGAAAATGAAAGCTGCACAACCTGCACTCCCAGACCTAAGCAAAGAGATACCGGCCGCACTACAAGTTCCTGAAAGTTGGGCGGAGTCATTCGGAGATGATGACCCCGACATCAATTACGCCCTGGGGAAACAGAAAAGGGTGTCAGAGGCGTTCGAGGGCCTGCTGTCGATGCGGAGCAACCGCAATCCCCACAGCACAGCCGCGGCGCATTTGCAGGAAATTGACCGCCACGCCAAGCGGGTAGCGGAGCAGTCGCAAAAACACGTTACCGAGGCCCGCGGCAAGCTGAGCGAGCGCATCGTTGCGTTGGACTCTAAGCTAACCGACGAGCTTGGCAAAGATGACCCGCACGGCCCTGAAACCCGGCAAGCGTTGCGAGAGATGGACGCGGCCCAGCGGACAGCCTATGTGCGTGAAGCGATATCAAGCGGAAACCGCCGAGTGATTTCCGCGGTTCTATCCGCCCCGGCGGTGGTGTCAGGGTTGCAGGATAAAGACCTGCCCGCGTTCAGGGCCTACGCCGCTAAGCAATTGTTCCCCAGTGTGGTGGCCGAGCGTGAGCGTCTGGAAAAGGCCGATACTTTCCTTCACGAGGTAGGCCAGCATGCGCTAGCCCTCGCAAGTAAAGCCGCGCCCAACGATGAGCAGAAAAAGGCTTTTGAAGCCGAGCAAAAGCAGCATGAGGCGAATTTGCTAAAGCTGAGCGGTCTCGACTAGTTCACAGCCGCAGGTGCTGGGCCGCGCCCGTTAAAAAGCCCGCGGGCGCGGTTTTTATCTAGGCGGGAAATATCACCCCCGCCAGCCGTTCTATTTTGTCAGGATCACCCGCCAGCATCACCGCTTCCGCAGTCTTATCACCCAGCGCCCCGTAGATCGGTGCGTCCGCATCACGGATTGAGTAACAAAAGCATGCCGCAGTCATAACCCGGGCATGCTGGGGTAACTGGCTGGGGTGGATTTTTTCAATACCAGCGTGGCTGGCTTTTAGGTATTTCATGGTTGCACCGTCGCGTTGAAATGGTGGCCCCATGCTACCGGTTAGCCCATCAAATGCCCGCTACCGTTGGTCGGAAATGTCCACAGCCGTTCAGGTTTATTCAGGGACGTATTTTAGACAGTTTTTAGACAACTTGGTCAGTCGTTTTTCGTAAGTTGTTGATTTTATTGGTGCTCCCACGGGGACTTGAACCCCGGTTTCCGCCTTGAGAGGGCAGCGTCCTAACCGCTAGACGATGGGAGCATAACTGTTGAGCGACAAGGGCTGGTATTATACGGGCTCGTTGAAGTCATACAAGAGGACTCGGCCGCTTAGTGAGCCAACTTCAAACACAGTCTATTGAGCCGACGATCGTGCCGCGTGATCGGCATGTTATCTCACGTAGTCGTATTAGCGATCATGCGCTAAAAGTGCTTTATCGTTTAAAAACAGCAGGCTACGGCGCCTACCTGGTTGGGGGCGGTGTCAGAGATCTTTCGCTCAATCGCGACCCTAAAGATTTTGATGTGGCAACGGATGCAACGCCCGAGCAGGTCAAAGCGCTATTTAGAAATTGCCGTTTGATTGGTCGGCGATTTCGCTTAGCGCATGTGCATTTCGGTCCAGAGATCATAGAAGTTGCCACGTTTCGCGCACTAACGCCGTCGGATGGCGAACAGAATAACGATCGCGTGATGGAAGATGGCATGATCCTTAGGGATAACGTGTACGGCGATATCGAAGAAGATGCGCTACGGCGCGACTTCACGGTTAACGCCTTGTATTACAACATCGCCGATTTTTCGATTGTTGATTATGCCGGTGGTATGGCAGATCTCGAGGCACGCCAGCTTCGCTTGATTGGTGAGCCAGAGGTTCGGTATCGAGAAGATCCGGTGCGAATGCTCCGCGCGGTGCGCTTTGCGGCCAAGCTTGATTTTGTGATCGATCCAGCAACGGCAGATCCTATCCCCCGGATGGCAGACTTACTGGCCGATATTCCGCCAGCTAGGCTTTTTGATGAAGTGCTCAAGCTTTTTATGGGTGGTCAGGGCGCCCAAACCATTGATGCCTTGCGGCATTATGGATTGTTTCGGTATTTGTTTCCTGCCACCGATTCAGCGCTGGATGATGACCCCAGCGGGGCTCGCTTAGCGTTTGTTAAGCAAGCGTTGGCCAATACCGATGCCAGAATTAATGATGGCCGGCCCGTAACACCGGCGTTTTTATTTGCCGCCTTGTTGTGGCCTGCCATTATGGCGCAACTACCGGGTGAGCAATTGGCCCCCGGCATTGATCCTGAATTGCTAGAGCAGGCGGTCACCGAAGCGCTAGAGCGGCAGCTACGCCGCGTTGCCATTCCAAAACGCTTCTCATTGCCAATGCGCGAAATTTGGAGTCTGCAGCCGCGGTTAGATACGCGCTCCCAGAGCAAGGCTCGGCGGTTATTTGGTCATCCGCGCTTTCGAGCGGCATACGATTTTTTACTGTTGCGCGCAGAGGCAGGCTTGGCTGATCCGGCATTAGCACAGTGGTGGACGGAGTTTCAGGCCAGTAGTGATGATGCGCCACCACCGGCACCGCCCCGCCGTCGGCGTCGTAATCGATCCCGATAAGCCGTGTGAGCAATCGCGTTTACATTGGCGTTGGCAGTAACTTGGCCGACCCTGTGTGGCAGGTGAAGGCAGGGTTTGCTGCCCTTGCAGCACTGCCTCAAACCACACTCGTGCAAACCTCTCGGCTCTATGGGAATCCACCCATGGGCCCAGTGCCACAGCCCGATTATGTGAACGCGGTGGCCGCTATCGATACAACCTATGAGCCAGAGCCTTTGCTGCAAGCCTTAAAGGCCATTGAGAATCAAGCCGGGCGAGATTTAAATGGGCAGCGCTGGGGGCCAAGGCCGCTTGATTTGGATATTCTTTTACATGGCAATAGTCAGTATCAAAGCGACACGCTGAACATACCGCATCCTGGCATGCCGGAGCGTGCCTTCGTGCTGTATCCTCTGGCAGAGATCTCAGCAGAGTTGGTTATTCCCGGTATGGGCTTGTTGAGCGATTTAATACAAAAAGTCGATGGCACTGGCATGGTGCCGATTGAGGGGTAAATGGCAGATCCGGTATTTAATCATTTGGTAGTTGAGGGCCCGATTGGTGTTGGGAAAAGCCGATTGGCCGCACAACTGGCTGAACGGCTAGATGCGGAGCTATTGCTTGAGCAAAGTACAACCAATCCGTTTCTGGAGCGGTTTTACCAGAATCCGCGTGAGGGCGCGCTGGCAACACAGTTGCATTTTTTATTGGAGCGCGCTGAAGAGCTAAGTCAAATCCGCCAAAGTGATCTTTTTGCTCCGCGGTATATCTCCGATTTTCTGTTTGCAAAAGATCGACTTTTTGCTGCCTTAAACCTGGATGATGCCGAGTTGGCGTTGTACGAACGGATATGGTCAGTGATGGCGCCGCAAGTCTCACCGCCCGATTTAGTGGTTTACCTGCAGGCCCCGGTTGATGTGCTGCAGGCGCGTCTGCGGCGTTATGGGGGCGCGCTAGAGGCACAACTTGATACGGTTTATTTAGAGCGGCTTGCCAATGCCTATATCGACTTTTTTCATGACTATGACGAATCGCCCGTTCTGATTGTTAATAGCACGGGGCTTAACCCGCTTGCCTCTGATCAACATTTGGATGTACTGGTTGAAGAGATGAGTCAGATAGGTCACGGTCGTCATTACTTTAATCCGGCAGAGTGAGTAGAGCCTTGAGAGTTACGCTAAGCACCTTACAAAAAATGCGTGCTGAACAGCAGCCAATTGTGGCGCTAACTGCCTACGATTATACGTTTGCCCAAGCCGTTGATAACGCGGGGGTAGATGTGGTGTTGGTGGGCGATTCCCTGGGCAACGTGATTCAGGGGCATGGCAGCACGGTACCGGTAACGGTGGAGGATATTGTTTACCATTGTCAGTGTGTTGCGCGCGGGTTAGACCGAGCTTTGTTGATGGCCGATCTGCCATTTCTAAGCTATGCCGACGAGGCAACCGCTATCGACAGCGCAGGGGCCTTAATGAAGCATGGCGGCGCACAGATGGTAAAGCTGGAGGGCACGCAGGACCAAGCGGCCATTGTGGAGGCACTGACAATAGCGGGCGTGCCTGTTTGTGCGCATATTGGGCTGCAACCTCAGTTAGTCGACAAGCTCGGCGGTTTTAAGGTGCAAGGTAAAGATGAGCAAAGCGCAAACCGAATTGTTGAGGATGCTTGCGCCTTAGAGGCTGCGGGCGCTGATTTGCTATTAGTAGAGTGCGTATCAGCACCGGTTGCCGAGCGTATTCGCGCTGCGGTGAACTTACCGTTAATTGGCATTGGGGCGGGTGTGAACTGTGATGGACAAGTGCTCGTGCTACAAGATGTATTGGGCATTACCCAAGGGCGGGTGCCGCGATTTAGCCGCAACTTTATGCCACAGGGCCAAAGCATACCGGGCGCACTGTCGGCTTATGCTGAGGCGGTTAGGGCGCGTACTTTTCCTGACGCTACCGAATGCTTTGAGTAAGTAGGCATGGAAGAGATCACCCAAACCGATGCATTACGTAAGCAGGTGTTGGCTTGGCGCAAAGCTGGTCTGCGCGTGGGTTTTGTGCCGACGATGGGCAATTTGCATGGCGGCCATCTAACATTGGTTGATGAGGCGCGTCGGCAAGCAGACCGCATTGTGGTTAGCATTTTTGTTAACCCAACTCAGTTTTCAGTAGGCGAGGATTTTGTTGATTATCCAAGGACTTACGAGGCCGATTGTGCCTTACTCGAAAGTAAATCGGTGGATGTGGTTTTTGCCCCAAGCGTAGAAACGCTCTATCCCAGTGGGCCAAGCTTGCAAACGCGGGTTGATGTGCCACGGCTCAACAACATCTTATGTGGGGTTAGTCGCCCCGGGCATTTTACTGGCGTGGCTACGGTGGTGGCTAAGCTCTTTAATGTGGTGCAACCTGACTTGGCTGTATTTGGACTGAAAGATTATCAGCAGTTAATGGTCATTCGGCAGATGGTAACCGACTTGGCTTGGCCTATTGAGATTGTGGGTGCTCCCGTGGCTCGGGAGCCGAGTGGGCTTGCGATGAGTAGCCGCAATGCTTATCTATCTGCAGAGCAAACTGAGCAGGCGGCAGTGATTTATCAGACACTCACGATGTTGGCAGACCGGATGACCCAGGGTGAGGCCAATTTAAACGCATTGGTGCAAGCGGGTCTAAGTCAGCTTATTGCTGGCGGTCTCAAGCCGGATTATTTAGAAATAAGACGCGCGGCGGATTTAGAAAAAGCCCAGCCGGGCGATCAGTCGCTCGTTATTTTGGTGGCGGCGCATTTGGGCCGGGCACGTTTGATTGATAATTTACCGGTGATGTTGCCCGCACCGGGCGTGGTGGAGGCGTAATGGAGAGTTTGCAAGCATGTCAGGCATGGCAGGTGCTCGCTGAAAAGCGCGAGGCCATCGCGGCGCAGTCGCTTAATGCACTGTTTGCTGCAGATCCACAGCGTTTTGAGCACTATTCGGTAGAAGCCGCTGGAATGTTGCTCGATTTCTCAAAGCAGCCAGTTGATTCGATACTGATGGCAGATTTGGTTGCGCTGGCTGAGGCACGCGAGCTTCCGCGGCATCGTGACGCTATGTTTGCCGGCCAGCGGGTTAACGAAACAGAAGGACGAGCTGCCTTACACACGGCGTTACGAGCTGCGGTTCAAGTGACCTTGCCTGAGGTCAAAGACGCGAGAGCGCGCATGGCAACGTTGGCCAAAGAGATTCGCAGCGGTGCCTACACAAGTATTACCGGTGAACCCATTAAAGATGTGATTAACATTGGTATTGGGGGCTCTGATCTTGGGCCACGACTTGCCGTTGATGCGTTAGCACCGCTTGCCGACGGGCCCCGGATCCATTTTGTTGCCAACATTGATGGCGTGGAAATGTCACGCACGCTGGCCCAGTGTGACCCACGTAGCACGTTAGTGCTGGTGGCTTCTAAGAGTTTTGGCACTAGTGAAACGCTTGCCAATGCGCATGAAGCCATGGCGTGGTTAAGACGAGACCTTGCCGATGATGCGGCTATTGCGCGTCAAGTGATCGGCATTACCGCTGACCCGGCGCATGTGCGCTCGTTGGGCTTGGATCCTGCCTCGGCTTTGCCTTTGTGGGACTGGGTTGGCGGGCGTTATTCGCTGTGGTCTGCCGTCGGTTTTTCAGTGATGCTAGCCATTGGGCCTGAGGCATTTGAAGAACTATTGGCGGGTGCCTCTGCCATGGATACGCATTTTTGCGAGGCGCCGTTAGCCCGCAATATGCCCGTCATTCAGGGTTTATTGGCGGTATTGCATGGCAGTTTATTGGGCCGACGTAGCCAGGTTGTAGTGCCCTATACCGAGCGCTTGCGTTATTTGCCTGCCTACTTGCAGCAGTTGGTGATGGAGAGCAACGGCAAATCGGTTGATCGAGCGGGGCAAGCCGTGACGGTGCCTACCGCAGCCGCCATTTGGGGGCAAACTGGTACACCGGGTCAGCATGCCTTTTTTCAAGCGCTTCATCAGGGCACAGAGGTGATGCCCGTCGATTTTATTGGTGTTGCCGCACCCGTGGCGGGTGAGCGTGGTGAACCGTTAGAGCTTGCGGCCAACTTGTTTGCCCAAAGTCAGGCATTAATGCAGGGTAATAGGGCTGATTCAGATCGACCGGCACTGCACTGCCCCGGGAATCGGCCGAGTAACACGTTGCTCTTGCATCGACTGGATCCGACAACCCTCGGCGCGCTGATTGCGTTGTATGAGCACCGAACGTTTGTGGAGGCAGTGATTTGGGGTGTTAACCCCTTCGATCAGTATGGTGTTGAGTTAGGTAAGCGATTGGCGCGGGACCTTCGCCCATTACTCAGCGGTGGTGATCCCTCGACAGAATTAGATGCTTCAACCGCAGGTTTAGTCCGCCAATTCTTGGCTTGGCGACACGGCTAAGAGCCGCTCTAACGCCCAGCGCACGTGTTCACGCACTAATTCAGAAGGGTGATCTAGGCGCTGCTGTAGCGCGTCAATGGCCTCTGAATCAGCGGGGCCATTGCCTAGCGCCACGGCAAGATTACGAAGCCATCGCTCATGGCCCAAGCGGCGTATTGCAGAACCTTCGGTTTTGTTAAGAAATTCCGCTTCGCTCCAATTAAACAGCGACACCAATGAGGCATGATCCAAGCCATGGCGCGGGTGAAAATCCTTCTCATCGGTAGGCTTAGCATAACGGTTCCATGGGCATACCATTTGGCAGTCATCACAGCCAAACACCCGATTGCCAATGGCAGGGCGCAGTGATTCAGGAATACTCCCCTGATGCTCGATGGTCAGATAAGAAATGCAACGCCGGGCATCTAGCTGTTGAGGCCCGGTAATTGCCGCGGTGGGGCAGATATCAATACAGGCACGACAGCTGCCACATAAATCATCAGGTGGGGCATCGGCGGGTAGCGGTAAATCGGTAAGCAGTTCGCCTAAGAAAAAATAGGACCCAACCTCTCGGTCAAGCAATAAGGTGTTTTTGCCAATCCAGCCCAGGCCGGCATTACGCCCCAGTGCTTTTTCAAGAATAGGGCCGCTGTCTACAAATACGCGGTAGCCAAAGGGGCCTGCAACGGCCTGTATTTTATCGGCAAGCTGCTGGAGTCGACGGCGCATCAGTTTGTGATAGTCACGCCCTAAGGCATAGCGTGCAATAAATGCGCGTCGCGAGTCATTAAGCACCGTTTCGGTGGGTTCTAAATTGGGGGGCAAGTAATTCATGCGCACGCTGATGATGCGCACGGTGCCCGGCACGAGTTGCGCGGGACGCGCGCGTTTGCGGCCATGACGGGGCATCCATGCCATGGTTCCATGGCGACCATCTTGTAGCCAGCGCAGTAAATGCGCCTCATCCGCGGCAAGCTCAGGCTTAGCGATACCGATGGAGTCAAAGCCAAGGGCTTTACTCCACTGCTTTAAATCAGTGGTAATTCGCGATAAGTCCATGATGCTCGATATACTAAGTGCATGTTGCAAGATTGTCTTCCAGTGTATACCCCCGCCCAAGTGCAGGCTCTAGATCGGCGTGCTATTCAGGAATTTGGTATTCCTGGGCATGTGCTTATGGCCCGTGCAGGCCGGGCAGCTTGGCAAAGCCTGCGTCAGCAAATGCCGCAATGTCGGCACCTGTTGGTGCTGTGCGGTGGCGGTAATAACGGCGGCGATGGGTATGTGATCGCTCGGCTGGCGGCCGACGCGGGCCTTGAGGTTACACTGTGTGCGTTAAGCCCCGTGGACCAGCTGCAGGGCGATGCGGCTGCGGCCGCGGAAGACGCGTTAGCGGTAATTCAACCGGTGGCGTTTTCAGCCGATGCGCTGGGCCAAGCCGATGTAGTCATCGATGCACTATTGGGTACGGGGTTAGACCGGCCGGTGACGGGTCATTGGGCCGATGTGATTCAGGCAGTAAATAACGCGGCTAAACCCGTATTTGCCGTCGATGTACCATCAGGCCTAAGCGCTCGCACCGGGCAGGTGTTGGGTTGTGCCATCCGCGCGCAATGGACAATGAGCTTTATTGGCCGCAAACAGGGGCTTTACACCGCTCAGGCTCCTGATTATGTGGGCCGCTTGTTATTTGATGATTTAGACGTGCCTGCTGGTGTTTTTGATCAGGCATCGAGTACAAAAGGCATCCTTCAGCAGGCGCAGTTAGCGCGTTTGCTGCCGAAAAGGCCGCCCACCGCACATAAGGGGCATTTTGGTCATGTGCTAGTAGTGGGCGGTGATTACGGTATGGGGGGTGCCGTACGTATAGCCGGTGAGGCCGCTGCCCGAACTGGTGCTGGATTGGTGAGCGTGGCAACTCGCTCAGCGCATATTGCGCCGGTGCTGGCGGCCCGGCCAGAGCTGATGGTGCATGGCATTGAGACCGAGGCGGATATGGCTGTGCTTTTCTCTCGGGCAAGTGTTGTGGCGCTGGGCCCTGGTTTAGGTCAGCAGCCTTGGGGGCAGGCGTTATTTGATGAAACTTTTGCAAGTACTGGAGCTCAGGCAACCTTAGTGATTGACGCAGATGGTTTGAATTTGTTGGCTGCTGCGCCGCGGCGTTGTGACAATGCGGTACTCACGCCGCACCCCGGTGAAGCCGCGCGTTTGCTGGGGTGCAGCGTGGCCGACATCGAGCAGGATCGGTTTGCTGCGGCTGATGCGCTGGTGGCGCGCTACGGCGGCGTGGTGGTGCTTAAAGGGGCCGGAACGGTCATTGGTGATGGAGCGCAGCAGTGTATTTGCGCAAGCTATAACCCAGGTATGGCCAGTGGTGGCATGGGTGATGCGCTGACCGGAGTAATTGCGGGGTTACTGGCGCAGGGTTTGTCGGCTTGGGAAGCGGCTAACGCGGGTGTTCTGCTACATTCACAGGCGGCCAATCAGGCTGCATTAGCGGGCGAACGTGGATTATTGGCTACCGATGTGTTGGCTCATTTACGTCAGGTGGTAAATCCTAATCATGCAACTGGTTGATGCTGCGGCAACCGAAGCACTAGGTGCTTCAATAGCGCAAGACTGCCCTGCATTTGCGTGTATTCATTTACATGGCGAGTTAGGCGCAGGTAAGACCACGCTCGTGCGTGGTTTTTTGCAGGCTATGGGGCATACAGGCGCTGTGCGTAGTCCAACCTACACGCTTATCGAGCCTTATGAGACCCCGGCCGGGAAATTTTTTCATCTTGATTTATACCGGCTGAGCGACCCTGAGGAGCTTGAGTTTATTGGCTTGCGAGATTGGGTGGACGCTGGGGTGCTGCTCATCGAGTGGCCTGAGCAAGCCGCGGGCGTGGTGCCAGCAGCTGATATTGATGTAGTGTTGCGCGTGCAGGGTAACGCTCGCGAAGCAACGCTCACTTATTTTCCTAAGAGATGACTCTATCTTGTTCTTCATGATACGCTTTTTTCTATGAAACGGCTGATCAGTATTGGGCTATTAATCGCATTAATGCCGGCAACTGTTTGGGCGCAGGCGCTGGTGGAGTCTGTGCGCTCGTTTAGCGAAGCAGAAAAAACGCGGATTGTCTTTGATCTGAATGCCGCCGCCGAGCATAGAATGTTCACGCTCGAGAATCCCGATCGAATTGTGCTTGACCTCAAGAACGCCAAACTAGCCAGTGGCGCTGTTGAACCGCCAGCCGATGCGGGGCCGGTTTCGCGCATTCGCAGTGCGCCGCGTGATGGTGGCTTGCGAGTAGTGTTTGACCTGGTTGCAAAGGCCGAGGTGAGTAGCTTTGAGCTGGCGCCATCCGGTAACCGAGGACATCGGGTGGTGTTGGATTTAGCACATTCGGGCGATGCTGCTCCAATTCCGACACCCACGCCAACCCGGCAGCGCGAAGAGTTCGTGGTTGCTATTGACGCAGGGCATGGCGGCAAAGATCCTGGCGCAATTGGCGCGGGTGGTACTCGAGAAAAAGATGTGGTGTTGGCGGTGGCCAAAAGACTGGCTAATCGCATCAATGCGGTGGATGGTCTGCGGGCAGTTTTAATTCGCGATGGGGATTATTTTATTGCACTGCGCGAGCGCACGCGCAGAGCGCGCGATGCGAATGCCGAATTGTTTATCTCTTTGCATGCCGATGCGTTTAACGATCGGCGTGTGAAGGGGTCTTCGGTTTTCATTTTGTCACAAACCGGCGCATCGAGTGAGATGGGCCGCATCTTGGCTCAGCGCGAAAACGCGGCCCATCGTATTGGCAGCGTCACCTTGCATGACAAAGATGAGCAGGTTGCCTCCGTAATAATGGATCTCTCCCGTGCAGTTACCATTGAAGAGAGCATGGGTGTTGCTGAGGTGATTCGGGGAGAGTTAGCGCGGGTTGGCGATGTACATGGCCAAAACGTAGAGCAAGCTGGCTTTGCAGTGTTGAAGTCGCTAGATATGCCTTCCATATTGGTTGAGTTGGCTTTTATCTCTAATCCTGATGAAGAGCGCCGGCTGCGCTCTACCGCTTATCAAGAGCAACTGGCAACGGGGCTTTTGCAAGGTATTCGCCGGCATGTTTCGCAGCAAAACCCAGCCTTCGCGATGGGTGATGGTCAGCATGTGGTGCAGCGGGGTGATACGCTATCGCAAATTGCGAATCGCTACCGCGTATCCATCGACGCGCTCCGTCAGGCAAATGGAATCGGTAATGACATGCTCACCGTGGGGCGTACGCTACAAATTCCTTGAATCAGGAAGCCTCCATGCCCATCCAACGTTTGTCGCCGGATTTAGTCAATCAGATCGCTGCTGGAGAAATCATCGAGCGGCCCGCATCCGTACTCAAAGAACTGCTCGAAAACGCGCTAGACGCGGGTGCACGCGCTATACATATTGAAGTGGAAACTGGCGGCGCTCGGCTCATTAAGGTGCGAGATGATGGGCGGGGCATGGATGCTGATGATCTTTTACTTGCGGTTGAATCCCACGCCACCAGCAAAATTGCCGCCTTGGCGGATCTTGAGCATATCGCAAGCCTAGGTTTTCGGGGCGAAGCCTTGGCGAGCATTGCTGTGGTGTCTAATTTGCAGATTACCTCTCGGTCTGCAGAAGCAGACCATGCATTAACACTAAAAGCCGGCCTCGGTGAAATGCCAGTGCCAGCGCCCCATCCGGTGGGTACCAGTGTTGAGGTGCGCGATTTGTTTCACTCCGTGCCCGCGCGCCGTAAATTTTTACGGGCAGAGAAAACCGAGTTGCGTCATATCCAGGGGCTTTTGCGACGTATTGCGTTAGGTCGGCCCGATGTGGGTTTTGAGCTGCTGAATAACGGAAAGCGGTTGATGCATTTTCCTGCTCAGGGCGATGGTTTGGCCGCAAATCGTATTAAAGACGTATTGGGTGATGCGTTTTTAAAAGAGTCGCTTGCGATTGATGTTGATGCGGCCGGGTTACGATTAAGTGGCTGGTTGGGCTTGCCTGTTGCCGCGCGGGGGCAGGCCGATCTGCAGTATGTGTATTTGAACGGGCGGATGATTCGCGACCGGTTGGTAACACAGGCGCTGCGGCGCGCTTATGCTGATGTATTGTTTAAAGACCGGTTTCCTGCCTATGTGCTGCAGTTGCAAATAGATCCGGCGCAGGTCGATGTGAATGTTCATCCGACAAAGCATGAGGTGCGATTTCGCGAATCAGGCTTGGTGTTTGACTTTCTGCATCGGCAAGTGGCCCGTGCATTGAGCCAGGGTGGAGCGTCTGCGGAGCAACCCGCCCTGGCATCGGCCCCAGCGCCGATGGCGAGTTCAGCATGGGCGGCGCCCCCGCCATCACGACCCGCAATGCGGCCGTTTCCGGTGCAAGAGGCGGCCGCTGTCTATTCCACCGCGCGTTTGGGGCATGCGGTAGCGCAAATTCATGGGGTTTATTTATTAGCTGAGTCGGCTGCCGGATTAATTTTGATCGATATGCATGCCGCGCATGAGCGCATCGTTTATGAAAAATTAAAAAAACAATATCTGGCTAGTGGTATTGCACTGCAGCCTTTGCTGGTGCCGGCGGTCGTTGAGGTAACGCCCGCCGAGGCGGATTTGGCTGAAGAGCAGCAGCAGACGCTGTCAGACCTTGGGCTGGATGTAGAGCGCAGTGGGCCGCAGGCGTTGCAGATTAGGGGTGTGCCCGCGTTGCTGGCCGATGCAGATCCGGCGGCATTGGTGCGCGACGTGTTGAGTGATCTGACAAAGTCGCAATCGGATGCACCGATTGAGTCGCGAATGTTAGCGCGCTTAGGAACCATGGGCTGTCATGGATCGGTTAGGGCAAATCGTCGGTTAATGCCAGCTGAGCAGGAGGCGCTGTTGCGCGAAATGGAGCAGACGCCGAATATTGATCAGTGTAATCATGGTCGACCAACATGGGTAGAGCTCCCGATGGCAGAGTTGGATCGGCTCTTTTTGCGAGGGCGTTAGTGAGTCAGGTGACGTTCTCTAAACCCCCTGTGGTCTGTCTGATGGGGGCAACGGCTACGGGTAAAACGGATCTGGCCGTGTGGCTGCATGATCAGGGGCCGTTTGACATCATTAGCGTAGATTCTGCAATGGTGTATCGAGGTATGGACATTGGCACGGCAAAGCCAACACCGGCATTGCAGCAGCAGGTACCGCACGCATTATTGGATGTTCGTGATCCAGATCAGCCCTATTCAGCGGCTGAGTTTGCCAAAGACGCGCAGGCGTTGATTATGCAAAGCCATGCGGCCGGCCGCATTCCCCTTTTAGTTGGTGGCACACGATTATATTTCTCGGCACTGCTTGAGGGATTGTCAGCCTTGCCTTCGGCAGATGTAACCACACGACAGGCGATTGATGCTGAGGCAGCGCAGGAAGGCTGGCCCGCATTGCATCAACAGTTAGCCGAGGTCGACCCTCAAACCGCAGCGCGTCTACATCCCAATGATGCACAGCGAATTCAGCGGGCTTTAGAAGTCTATCGACTCACAGGTCAGCCTCTGAGTGTGTTGCGAACTCAGATGAAGGGGGAACAAAACGCTTGGTCTTTAGTCAAAATCGGTATAGCAGCATCAGATAGGCAGCAGTTACACCAAAATATCGCCAATCGGTTTGAAACAATGCTTAAGGCCGGCTTAGTAGATGAGGTGAGAGCGTTACAAGAAAAGTATCAATTACATGCAGATTTGCCATCGATGCGCGCCGTAGGCTATCGCCAAGTATGGGATTATTTAGCCGGGGGCGTGACGAAAGAAGAGCTTAAGTTTCGGGGGGTTGCTGCCACCCGACAGCTCGCAAGACGGCAGCTGACATGGTTACGTCGTGAAGCCGATGTAAACTGGGTAGATGCGGTAGATGACGCGGTGCAAAAACAATGTCGGCAATATTTGTCTGGCATGCTAGTTTAGTGAAGAGAAATAACAATTAAGGAGCAGAATTAATGTCCAAAGGGCAATCGCTACAGGAGCCTTTCCTGAACGCCCTTCGCAAGGAAAAAATCCCGGTTTCGATTTTTCTTGTCAATGGAATTAAGTTACAGGGGCATGTTGAGTCGTTTGATCAATTTGTGATTTTACTGCGGAATACGATCAGCCAAATGGTTTATAAACACGCGATCTCAACGATCGTGCCAGCCCGCAACATTAGAACATTGTTGCAGGAGGAGCGAGATCACGACTCAGACGAAGACTGAGCCGGGGGTTGCAAACGCTGCGGCTACTACCAGCGCTGCCAATCTTTTTGAAAGGTTTGATGGCGGTGAGCGAGCCGTTCTAGTGCAGCTGGATGATGGCGTTGTTGATGTTGCTGAGGCGCTAGCGGAATTTGAGGCACTTGCCGAATCAGCGGGGGCTTGTATTGTTGATCGAGTAACTGGGCGTCGGCGCCGGCCAGACGCCCGCACCTATTTGGGTGCTGGCAAGGTCGAGGAGCTGCGAGATCAAGTGCAGGCGGCTGAGGCAAACTTGGTGCTGGTTAATCATCCCTTGAGCCCGGTACAAGAACGTAATCTTGAGCGAGCACTGCAGTGTCGTGTGCTCGATCGAACCGGCTTGATTTTAGATATCTTTGCGCAGCGCGCACGATCCCACGAAGGTAAATTGCAGGTAGAGCTAGCACAACTGCGGCATATTGCCAGCCGGTTGGTGCGGGGTTGGTCTCATTTAGAACGGCAAAAAGGCGGCATTGGCTTAAGGGGGCCTGGCGAAACACAGCTCGAGATGGATCGCCGCATGCTCAATATTCGAATTGGTCAGCTTGAGCGGCGTTTGGCACGCGTTCGAAGCCAGCGTGACCAGGGGCGCAAGGCGCGGCGGCGGCGTGATCTGCCAGCGGTTTCGTTAGTGGGATACACCAATGCGGGTAAATCAACTTTGTTTAATCGCATTGCAGACTCTGGCGTGTATGCGGCTGATCAATTGTTTGCCACGCTTGATACCACACTCAGACGTATTGAATTAGCGGGCGGTGAAGCGGCCATTTTGGCTGATACCGTCGGATTTATTCGAGATCTGCCGCCGCAGCTAGTTGCCGCATTTCGCTCGACGCTAGAAGAGGTGGTTGAGGCGAATTTGTTGATTCATGTTGTTGATGCGTCAGATCCAGCGCGAGAAGATAACGCGCGTGAGGTACAATCGGTATTAAAAGCGCTGGGCGCAGAATCTGTGCCGCAGCTGCGCGTCTATAATAAGATTGATCGACGTGATCTACCGCCTCGTATAGAGCGTGATGATGATGGTTGCATTATCGCTGTTTGGTTATCTGCGATAACGGGTGAGGGGCTTGATCTTCTGCTTCAAGCCATTGCAGAGCGGGTTAGCGATGATCAGGCAAGAGGCGTGATTGTGCTGCCTGCCACGGCGGGCCGTTTGCGTGCCAAATTCTACGAATTAGGTGATGTTTTAGGAGAGGAGCTCACAGCCGAGGGTCATATTCGGCTGGCTGTTGAGTTACCAAGGCGGGAGCTGGATCGTCTTTATCAGCACGAAGGACTTAATGCAGAGCTAATGCCGTTTGCAGCCTCCGGGTTGCCGGCAGGGGTGGCGGCTCTTTAGAATCTACCGGCTATCACACTGGAGAACACAATGGCGTGGAATGAACCTGGCGGGAATAATCGTGACCCATGGAGCGGCGGTGGCGCCGGCGGTGGGGGTCGCGGCAATCAAGGCCCGCCCGATTTAGACGAGGTTATCCGCAAATTAAAGGCAAGCCTTGCTGGATTATTTGGCGCGCGCGGTAAGCGCTCTGGCCAAGGCGGTGGCTTTGGTGGCAACAATGGCGAGCGCAGTGGCGGCGCTGGCGGCCCTAGCGCCAAGGGCGTGATGCTAATCGTCGGGCTGGTCGTTTTGGGCTGGCTTGCCTCCGGCATTTATATTGTTGATGAGGGTACACGCGGCGTTGTTACCCGATTTGGTGAATTTGAGCGTATCTCAATGCCCGGGCCGCATTGGCATATTCCCTATCCGGTGGAAGCAACAGAGCGGGTTGATGTGGCTACGCGCCGCACGGTTACAGTAGGTTATCAGGCCGTTACGGCTCAGCAGGCACGCCCCATTTTGAGCGAAGCACTGATGCTTACTCAAGATGAGAACATTGTTAACGTGCAGCTTGCGGTGCAGTATCAGGTATCAGACCCAGAAGATTTCTTGTTCAACTTTGTCGATCCTGAGCAAACGCTCAAGGAGCTGACCGAGAGTGCGCTTCGCGAAACGATTGGCAAGCGGGAGATGGATTTTATTCTGACCGAAGGCCGAGCTGATGTGGCGCAGAATACGCAGTCTCTAATTAACGAAGGCCTGGCGTTGTATCAGGCGGGCATCCAAGTGATTGAAGTAATCATTCAGGATGTGCAGCCACCCGAGCAGGTTCAGGGCGCCTTTGAAGACGCCATTCGTGCGCGAGAAGACCGGGAGCGGCTGATTAATCAGGCACAAGCCTACCGTAATGAAATTATCCCGCGTGCTGAAGGTGAGGCAGCGAGAATTCTTGAGGACTCTCTCGCCTATCAAGCGCGGATTGTGCAGGCAGCCGAGGGTGAATCTAGCCGATTTTCCCAACAATTGGCTGAGTACCTAAAGGCGCCGGCGGTAACGCGTGATCGGCTTTATCTCGATACGATGGAGCGTGTGTTGGGCCGCAGTGGCAAAGTCCTGATTGATGTCGAGGACAACGCGCCTCTGATGTACTTACCGCTGGAGCGGATGATTCGTCAGTCTGCGGCACCAAGCGGTGATGAGTCGACTCAAGGGATGTCGTCGAATAACGCCTCGAGCTTTAGTTCGAGCGGTGTTCAGGGCACCGATACAACGGCCAGTAGCCGTTTAAGAACACGGGAGACCCGCTAAATGAACCGGTTTACACCTTTAATTATCGTTTTTGTTGTACTAGCGGCGGTGGGCGTAACGTTCGGAACGTTTACCGTGCACGAAACCGAGCGGGCGATTAAATTCAGGCTTGGTGAAGTGGTGCGTGATGACTTCACACCGGGGCTGTATTTTCAGATTCCGTTTGTGAACAACGTGCGTAAAATTGACGCACGGGTGCAAACACTCGATGAGGATGCTCAACGCTTTTTGACCATAGAGCAGAAAAACTTGATCGTCGATTCGTTTGTTAAGTGGCGTGTGAATGATGTGTCTCAGTATTACATCACGGTAGGTGCAGACCCGCGCCAAGCGAATTTGCGCCTGTCTGAAATTATTCGTGATGGGTTGCGTAACGAGTTTGGTAAACGCCGGGTGGAAGATGTGATCTCAGGTGATCGCGCCGACATTATGACCATCCTCACCGAGGCAGCTGGTGAAGCAGGCCAGTCGTTGGGCATTCAGGTGCTCGATGTCAGAATCAAGCGCGTTGATTTGCCAGAGGGCGTGAGTGAGTCAGTCTTCAACCGCATGGTTGCGGCTCGTGAGCGGGTAGCACGTGAGTTCAGGGCCGAGGGGCAGGAAGAGGCAGAGCGTATTCGCTCCGCTGCCGATCGCCGGCGCTCTGAGATCTTAGCGGGTGCGCGTAGAGAGGCTGAAGAGCGTCGCGGTGAGGCAGATGCCCAGGCAACGGCAATTTACGCCCGCGCCTTTCAGGCAGAGCCCGAGTTCTATCGCTTTAAGCGCAGTCTTCAGGCTTATGAAAGTACCTTCAGCAGTAAAGAAGACCTGCTGGTGCTCTCGCCCAATTCAGAGTTTTTCCGTTACTTTGACCAGCTCGATGATTTGATTATCGAGTAGTATTGATGATTCAGGATCTCCTCACAGCCTTTGCGCTGCTGTTGATTATTGAGGGGATCCTCCCTTTTTTGAGCCCCCGAACAATGCGTAAAGCGCTGTTTAGTATTGTGCAAAACAACGATAAGGCCTTGCGCATGACCGGCCTTATGACCATGCTTGCCGGGCTTTTGCTGTTATACCTGGTTCGCTGAGTCGTTTAGGGGGGGTAAATAAAATGCATGTTGGTAAGCAAAGCGCATGGTTATTGCCGGATGCGATTGAAGAGGTACTGCCGCCTGCAGCTAAACAGCTTGAGCAGCTTCGGCAAGCCGTGCTTAAAATCTGTGCACTTTGGGGCTATGAACAAATCATGCCGCCCGCCATTGAGTTTCTTGAGTCTCTGCTTTCTGGGTCAGCCCACGATCTAGACCTCGATACCTTTAAACTGACCGATCAGCTTAGTGGGCGGATGATGGGGGTGCGCGCAGATATCACGCCGCAGGCAGCGCGTATTGACGCCCATCAGCTCAAATCAGACGGCCCAACTCGGCTGTGCTACACCGGTACTGTGCTTAAAACTCGCCCAGATGGGCTCGGTAACTCTCGCAACCCATTACAGATGGGGGCAGAGCTCTACGGGCATGCGGGGGTGGAAAGCGATGTGGAGGTGATTGCGCTGATGGTACAGGTGCTGCAGGCAGCCGGCGCTGAAAGTCTCCACATTGATTTAGGCCATGTGGGTATCTTTCGAGGGCTGGTTGAAGATGCTGGGCTTGAGGCTGATAGCGAAACACGGCTTTGGGATGCCTTGCAGCGTAAATCAGCGCCTGATTTACAGGAGTTGCTGAGCCAACTTTCCATTGGCGATCAGCAAAGAGACTGGATAACGGCATTGCCGGCACTCAATGGTGGGCCCGAGGTGCTTAAAGAGGCGAAAACCCGCCTAGCAGGTGCAGGATCCGCTGTGCAGCAGGCACTGAGCGATCTATCAGCGATCATAGATGCGCTATCGCGCTGGCTACCCAACGTGACCCTGCATTTCGATTTGGGAGAGTTGCGTGGCTATCGTTATCACACCGGTGTAGTTTTTGCTGCCTATGTTTCTGGTCGCGCACAAGAGCTAGCGCGGGGCGGGCGCTATGATGGCATTGGTGAGGTATTTGGTCGGGCGCGAGCAGCAACCGGATTTAGTACAGACCTGAAAGCCTTGCTATTACTTAGCGATGCGCCGCCGCCCAGTCAGAACGCAATCGCTGCGCCATGGCAGGATGATGCGCAGTTGCGACAAAAGGTGATGGATTTACGTGCAGAGGGCGAAGTGGTGATTTGGATGTTGCCAGATCACGAATTCACGCCAGACACACTGGGTTGTAACCGAAAGCTGATCCTAACAACCGATGCAGGCTGGCAAGTAAAGCCTGTTTGAAGAGAGATTTCTGATGGCAAAAAGCGTAGTGGTCATAGGCTCCCAGTGGGGCGATGAGGGTAAAGGCAAAGTCGTTGATTTGCTAACCGATCGGGTATCAACGGTGGTGCGGTTTCAGGGTGGTCATAACGCCGGCCATACACTGGTAATCGATGGGCAAAAAACGGTTTTGCATTTAATTCCATCGGGCATCCTGCGCCAGCATGTGTTGTGTTTGATTGGCAATGGTGTGGTGATTTCGCCTGAAGCATTACTTAAAGAAATTGCCGCGCTAGAGGCCTCAGGCGTACCTGCGCGTGAGCGCCTTCGTATTAGCCCGGCCTGCCCGGTAATTTTGAGCTCTCATATTGCGCTTGACCAAGCGCGTGAGAAGGCGCGGGGTAAAGCGGCAATTGGCACCACAGGCCGCGGCATCGGGCCGGCTTATGAAGATAAAGTCGCGCGCCGCGGGATCAGAATTGGCGATCTGTTTCATCGAGAGCGGCTTGCCGCAAAGCTCGGCGAGCTTGTCGATTATCACAACTGTGTGCTTGAGAAGTTCTATGGTGAGGCAAGGCAAGACTTTCAAGCCATCTTAGAAGAATGCCTTAAAGCGGCGGGGCAGCTCGAATCGATGGTGGCCGATATTAGTCGGCTACTGATCGAGCGGCGTAAAGCAAGCGATAACCTTTTGTTTGAGGGTGCTCAGGGCACCTTGCTGGATATTGACCAGGGTACTTACCCGTACGTGACCTCATCGAATACCACGGCCGGAGCTGCCGCTGTGGGTACCGGTATTGGGCCGCTAGAGCTCGACTATGTGTTGGGTATTACCAAAGCCTACACCACGCGGGTTGGCGCCGGCCCGTTCCCCACTGAGCTGCCTGATGGGGTTGGCGAGCATTTAGCTAAGCGAGGTCACGAGTTTGGTTCTACCACAGGCCGCCCAAGACGCTGTGGCTGGTTTGATGCGGTGGCGCTACGGCGTGCCGTAGAGATTAACAGCCTGTCTGGGTTATGTATGACAAAACTCGATGTGCTCGATGAGCTAGATGTTCTGCGAATTTGTATTGGCTATCGCTGTGGGGCACAGCGCAGCGATGTGCTGCCAACCGGTGCTGAAGCACTGGCCGAGTGTCAGCCAGAGTACGTTGAAATGCCAGGCTGGCAACGCTCAACGGTGGGCGTTCAAACCTATGAAGATTTACCCGCCGAAGCACGTGATTATTTAGAACGTATCGAAACGTTGTGTGGTGTATCAATCGATATTATCTCTACGGGCCCTGATAGAAACGAGACGATTATCAGGCGACATCCTTTCGCTTAAAATATTTACCATACTCATGGTAAGCTGACGAAAACTCACTACTTAATAGTAATGGTGGGTTAATCTAGGCTTCAAGGCGGTATACCGCTAGGTGAGATATGGAATCCTCTGAAAAACAAAACTTGATCGTTGGTGAAGGCGTGAGCCTAACCGGTGAAGTTGAAGCGCCCGGGCTTATTACTTTACACGGCACCATCCACGGTAATGCATTTGGCGATGATGTTCGCGTGGGGCCGACTGGCTGCGTTAAAGGCAGTATTGAGGGTCGAAATGTTGATATTGAAGGCCAAGTGAGTGAAAAAGTTGTCGCAAAAACACTGGCGTTGCGCTCAACCGCTGCCGTGCATGGTGATGTGGAGTACGAAACCATTGAGATTGAAGCGGGTGCAAGAATCGACGGGGTGTTAAGAAACTCCGCGCCGGCCACAGAAAATGCGCCCGCTGGATATATTGATGCCGAGCAGTTGATTGACCGTCTTTCAACATCGCAAGCAGAAGACACGGATGACAATGAGCCATAATTCCCATGATGCGGGTATCTGGCTTGCTGATATCCATAAGCAATTGCCAGAAGAAGGCTCGGTACAGCTTTTAATCCCTAGCGAAACAGGCGTTTCACACGTTTGGGTCGGCCGGCAGGATATTGATCGATACCAACAAGTGCAGGCTCAAAAAGTGCGACGGCAGCGGCGCATTTATACCCTCATTTCTGCATCTTTATTAGCGATTGCGCTAACGGTTTTTGGGCAAAGCCTGCAGCTCAATCAGCGTAATTCATCCCTTGGGGTGCGTTTAACGCAAACGCAAGACCAGCTTCAGCAGCTATCCCAAAGTGCAGACCAAGTGATAGCAGCGGCACAAACCGCAGGTGCTAACTCAACGCCAGACCTAAGCAGCGTAGCGGGTTTTATTGAAACGCAGGACGAGGCATTTTCCTTGTATGCCGAGTTTACTCGGCCATTAGCGGCGCTGCATTTAGAGTCGCTGGGAGAAGAGTTTGAGAATACCGGGATTGACTTGCCGGATATTATTACCAGCGTGGCCAGTGAGCCTAGAATTGGGTCCCCGATAGGAGCGGATGACGGCGTTAGCGCAGTCATTAATCGGTATGTCACCCAAGATGCAGCCGAACGGCTAGAGCAGATTGCACAACTTAATGTGTTTCGGGCTAACTTGCCTGATTTAGAACCCATGGTTGCTGCGCGCATGACCTCAGGATTTGGCATGCGCAAACACCCAATAACCGGTCAGGTGGTGCCGCATCGAGGCATTGATATGGTGTCTGATGAAGACAGAACCGTGTTAGCTGCGGGTGCAGGGCAAGTTACCTTTGCAGGCCGTCGTGGTCGCTACGGCAATTTTGTTGTAGTGGATCATGGGTTAGGCGTAGAAACCCGTTACGCTCATCTACAACGTATTGATGTAGCAGAGGGTGAATTTGTCGAAAAAGGGCAGGCACTTGGCGTGATGGGTGACACGGGCCGAACAACAGGGTTGCACCTGCACTACGAAGTGCGATTTGCAGGTCAGCATGTTGACCCGCGGTCAATGTTAGAGGTGGCCCGTAATGTTCAATAAAAGAAAAGATGAGCCACCTGTTCGAAGCCAAACAAGACCCTCCATTTTAAGCGAGGGTGTTGTGATTACTGGAGACATTCAGGTACCGGGCGCTATTCATTTACAGGGCACGGTCGAGGGCCGTGTTACTGCAGATCAGGTGGTGGTGGGGCAGCCTGGATTAGTTGAGGGAGAGATTGACGCGTTTTCTGTTTCATTGGCGGGTCGTTTTCGGGGCAGTCTTCGCTGTAACGAGCTCTCTATTACTCACAGCGCCAGTTTACGTGGCGATGTGAATTGCCAGTCGCTCAAGTTGCAGCCAGGTGCAATAATAGAGGGTGATATCTCGGTAGGCGAAAGCAGGGATTAACCTGAAGGCAACGATTTTTCCAAAACTCACCGGATTACTGCGGTTAGCAGGCTACTTAGGGCCGTACTGGAAGCAGGCGCTCATCGCTGGGGCAGCCCTGGTAATTGCGGCCGGCAGCGTGCTTGCCGTTGGGCAGGGGCTTCGTGTGGTCATCGATCGAGGTTTTGCCGATGGCACCGCCGCGGCCCTTGATCAGGCGCTATTGCTGGTGGGGGGCGTTGTTGTGGTAATGGCAGCTGCTGCGGCCCTGCGTTTTTATTGGGTGATGTGGATTGGCGAGCGGATGGCGGCCGATCTTAGGCAAGATGTATTTTCTCGCCTACTGACGCTAGAGCCTGGATTTTATTTACGCAACGGTGTGGCCGAGATTCAATCGCGGATGACCACCGATACCGCGTTGCTACAAAGTGTTCTGGGCTCAATTTTCTCGATGGCACTGCGCAATGTCCTGTTATTGATTGGCACTTTGGTTATGTTGATCATAACCAGCCCCGGGCTTAGCGCGATTGTGATTGCCGGCATTCCCGTGGTGGTAGCGCCCATGCTGTTTTATGGACGACGGGTGCGTCGACTTTCACGGCTCAGCCAAGACCGTATTGCCGATGTGGGGAGTTATGCCAGTGAAACGCTGGGTGGCATAGAGACCGTTCAAGCCTTCGTTCACGAAACCGAAGACCAAAGGGCGTTTCAGACGCGAGTGGAATCAGCGTTTAGCGCTGCGGTGCAGCGCATTCGTCAGCGCGCGGGGTTAAATGCGCTGGGCTTGTTGCTCGCATTTACTGGGGTTGCCTTTGTGCTATGGCGCGGGGGGCATGCGGTGTTGGCCGGCACAATGAGTGCAGGCGAGCTATCAGCGTTTATTTTTTATGCCGTGCTAGCTGCCGGTGCAGTTGGTGTTTTGTCTGAGGTTGCCGGCGAATTATTTCGCGCTTCAGGCGCGGCCGAGCGGCTATTTGAGTTACTGGATGCAGAACCAGCAATAAAAGCCCCGGCGCATCCGCTACCCCTACCACAGCCGGCCCGCGGCGAAGTGACCCTCAAGGGCGTCACCTATCGCTATCCCACCCGGCCAGAGCCCCCCGCGCTGGTGGACATCGAATTAACGGTCAAAGCGGGAGAGACGCTGGCGCTAGTGGGGCCATCAGGTGCCGGTAAGAGCACATTAATTAATTTGTTGCTGCGATTTTATGATCCAGACCAAGGTCAGGTGCTGTTTGACGGGGTAGATTTGCGAGAGATAGATCCAGCAGATCTGCGTCAAAGACTGGCACTGGTCGCACAAACTCCCGTGCTGTTTACCGGTACGGTGCGCGATAATATTCGATTTGCCGATCCTGATGCGAGTGATCAGCGCCTCCAAGCGGCTGCAGCTGATGCCAATTGCAGCGAATTCATTGCAGCGCTGCCGCAAGGAATGGACACCTATATTGGCCCAGGTGGTTTGCAGCTTTCTGGCGGTCAGCGACAGCGCATCGCCATTGCACGAGCGATATTGCGAGACCCGGCATTGTTGTTGCTTGATGAGGCAACCAGTAGTTTAGATGCCGAGAGTGAAGAGCATGTACAAATAGCACTCGCGCGCCTGATGGCGGGCCGCACTAGCGTGGTTATCGCACATCGGCTGGCAACTGTGCGTAATGCCGATCGGATTGCGGTGTTAGAAGCCGGCCGAATTCGTGCCATTGGTCCGCATGAGGCACTAACGCAATCCGATACCCTTTATGCGCACTTAGCTGCGCTTCAGTTTCAATAGCGGTAAACTACAAGTTGTTTGGTCTGTTATTTGCTGAGGTCTTATGTACCCCTTTTTGGCGCTTGCTGGTGCTCTCGGTTTGCTCTCCGTTGGCTTTGGTGCGTTTTCTGAGCATGCGCTGCAGCCGCGGGTTGATGCCGAGTCATTCCGTTATTTGATGACGGCTATTCGTTACAACCAGGTCCACGCGGTGGTGTTATTGGCTCTCTCGCTTGGCTTGGCTGCACCGATTGCATCCGACACGTGGCGTCGCCTGCGTCTGGCAGCATGGCTGATGTTTGCGGGTACGGTGTTGTTTAGCGTGAGTATTTATCTGTCGGTAATGCTCGGCATTCCCGCGCTTACCTATTTCACTCCAGTGGGCGGTGTCACGTTAATGTTGGCTTGGGCCGCTATTATTTGGGCAGGCTGGTCAGCAGCACGATAAGGTAACGGGCTCATGGGCTTTCTCAAAATTGGCGAGAAAGACAAAGACGGCCGCCAAAAACGCATTGAGCATACCGGACGATACCTGCGCGTCAGTCGTACAGGTGGTGTGGCCCTTCGTGCGCATGTTAAAGCCGGCGGTATCAACATTACCGGCAACACGCGGCATGGTCTGCGCCTGTCAACTCGGCTTGCAAAAAACACGCAAATTGCTATGCAGAATGGGCGATTTATTTTGCGTGGTCGCTACGGTTCCGATGCCGCACGCATTAACCTCTCTAAAACCGGCGTCACCGTCTCTACCAAAACACCTATTGGGGCCATTAACTGGGTAAAGCCGGGCCGCTCTTCGGTCAAAATCGCTGGCGTGCAGATGCGGGGCCAAAAAGCGGCTGTCATGCAGCTGATTTATTTGGTTTGGATGGCCGTTGCCTCGTCGCTACGCATGATTTTTGGCGGTCTCAATGCGGTAGTGCAAATGTTGCACAGCAAAGAGCGACTCGGTCTGGCATTGGATGAAGTCAAACCGGTTGGTGAGGCGCTGATACAGCAACTCAATGTTGATTTGACGCAGGAGCCAGCGCGCGATCTTTTTGCGGGGCTGGTTTTTATAGTCACAGCGCTAGGCCGCGGGCAAACGCAGTTCCAACCCAATGAATTAGGCATGCCTAAGCCGCAAACGGCTGTCGAGCATGCTTTGCTTGATGACATGACTGTTGCGGGCACGCAAATCGTGGGTTGGCTGAATGCGCGGGTTGATGATCCCTTGGCTGTCCTTGGGGTGATGCAGCAGCTTGCCGTGGCATTAGCAGCGCGCGCAGATACGGGGTTTAAAAGTGAGGCGCTGCTATCTTTAGATGACGCCTGTCTGGCCAGTGGCCCCCGCACCGTGCTGCAAGATGAAATGATCGATCTTCTTGCCGAGATTTTTGCTGTGGACTTCGCAATTGAGGGTGAGTGAGATGACACCGGGTTTTGATCAGGTGGTCTGGCTGCATGAGATGTTGATTCGTCAGGCAGATCCAGCCGCAAGCAGTGAGGCATCACACCCCGGGCGTTTAAAGCCAGCAACGGAGTGGCAGCCGCGGGTCAGTGCCATAACGCCTTATCATGCTGTTGATCCCGCACAGTTGGGCCTTTCTGGCTTTCGGGACTTTGCTGATATACCCGATGCTGCGTTAACGGCGGCTATCGAACAAGTGGTGGCTACTGAGGGGCCTGTGCATTTTGATGTGTTGGCCGACCGGCTGTTGGAGGCAGCCGGTATAAAGCGTCTGGGGCGACGTATTCGGGCAAGGATTCAAGCACAGCTGCAGGCTATTAATGAGATTAATTTCGATGGGGGCAGGGTGGCTTACGCAGAGCAAATGTTGGTGCCACCGTATCGTGATTGGCGCACAGCGCCAGATAAAACGCGTCAGCTTGAATACGTTAGTGATGCTGAGCTGATGCTCGCGCTGTTTCGCGCCGTGTTTGATGACAGGCTGACTGACGAAGATTCCATTATGAACACGGGACTTCATAACATTGGATTTATCCGCTTTACCGAGCGTGCGCGAAGCCAGCTGCAAAAACCACTTTCACGTTTGTATGCGCTTGAGATGCTGGTAATTGATAATGGCAACGTGGCGGTGGGTAAAAAGGCATTCCTTCGATGAGCACAACGGCAGGCTATCAACGGATCGTTTGCCTAACGGAAGAGACGACAGAAACCCTGTATTTGCTAGGGCAGGCCGATCGTATTGTGGGTATCTCTGGATTTACGGTGCGCCCGGCGCGCGCGCGTAAAGAAAAGCCTCGAGTATCGGCATTTACCTCGGCCAAACTTGATCGCATTCTTGATCTATCGCCTGATTTGGTTCTAGGTTTTTCTGATTTGCAGGCCGATATTGCCGCCGATTTGATTCGCGCAGGCATTGAGGTTCATGTCTTTAATCAGCGCACGGTGGCGGGCATCTTAACCATGATTCGCCATTTAGGTGCGATGGTAGAGGCCACGGTAGCGGCCGCTGAGCTTATCGAGTCGTTACAAGCTCATATTGAATCAGTTGCGGAAGCAGGGCGTGCATTGCCCTACCGCCCGTGGGTTTACTTCCAAGAATGGGATGATCCACAGATCTGCGGGATTCGCTGGGTGAGTGAGCTGATTGAAATAGCTGGCGGGCAGGATTGTTTTAGTGATCTTGCGCGCGCGCCTGATGCTGCCAGCCGAATTATTTCCGATTCAGGCGTTGTCGCCGCCCGATCACCAGAGGTTATTGTTGGGTCTTGGTGTGGTAAGAAATTTCGTCCTGAGCGGCTTTATTCTGATCCAATTCTTGCTGATGTGCCGGCGGTTCAGCGCGATGCGCTGTATGAAATCAAATCACCGTTAATTTTGCAGCCAGGGCCGGCTGCGTTAACCGACGGGCTTGATGCGTTGCAGTGCATCATTAAAGAGGTGGCGTTGCGTTTTGCCAGGTAGAGCAGTTACTCTAGAGACCTGACAGCGGGAGAGTTCTACGCATTAGCACACGGCTAAGGTAGGCGCCGAAGGAGCAACGACCCCGGAATCTCTCAGGCACACGGACCGCTGTCATGTTTGAAATTTCCGAAAAGCAGTCGCTTAGACGACTCGCCGAAGGAGCAAATAAAAGGCCGCTAGGTCTTTTATGAATCTCTCAGGCACCAGGACGGAAGGGGTACGACCCGTGCATGTGCACGGATAGTGCCATACGACCTAATTCGGAGATCAACGATGCAGAATATCGCAGTTATCGGTGGCGGCATTACGGGCGTGACCACCGCCTACGCATTAGCCAAGCGCGGCTTTACGGTTACCTTATTTGAGCGTCAACGCTACGCGGCAATGGAAACCTCCTACGCAAATGGGGGGCAAATCTCTGCCTCCAATGGTGAGGTTTGGAATCACTGGCCAACAATTTTTAAAGGGTTGCGCTGGATGCTTCGGGCAGATGCCCCATTGTTGGTTAACCCCAAACCCTCTTGGCACAAGCTAAGCTGGCTTGCCGAATTTGTGGCGGCAACAAGGCAGTACAAACAAAATACGACCGAAACGGCCCGGCTAGCCATTGCTGCCCGTGATCATTTGTATGGATGGGCGGCCGAAGAGGGTATTGATTTTAGCCTTGAGCGGCGTGGCATTTTGCATGTTTACCGAGATAAAAAAGGCTTCGATCATGCCGCAGAGGTCACCAAGCTTCTCGCAGATGGTGGGTTAGTCCGCGAGCCGGTTGGACCTGAGGAAATGCGTAAAATTGAGCCGAATTTGGCGGGTGAGTTTTACGGCGGGTTTTACACCGAAACAGACGCGACGGGTGATATTCATGAATTCACCATAGGCTTAGCCAAAGCGGCGGAGCAACGTGGCGCGCAGATGCGGTACAACACCGAAATTCTTGATGTTGGCGTCTCGGCCAGTGGTCCATGGATTAAAACCCAAGAAGGCCAAGAATCCTTTGATGGAGTTGTGGTGTCTGCTGGAGTAGGAAGTCGTGCGCTGGCAGCCAAGCTCGGCGATCGGCTGAACGTTTATCCGGTAAAAGGTTATTCGATTACCGTGGAGCTTGAAGATGAGGCATCTCAAGCAGGGGCCCCTTGGATGAGCCTTTTGGATGACGAAACCAAACTGGTCACCAGCCGTCTCGGAGCTAATCGCCTCAGGGTGGCGGGCACCGCAGAGTTTAATGGCTATAACCGCGATATACGTGCCGATCGTATTCAGCCGCTAGTTGATTGGGTGGCCGAGCTTTTCCCTCAGGTCAGCACCCGGCGCGTTATCCCTTGGGCGGGGCTGCGCCCGATGATGCCGGATATGATGCCGCGCGTGGGCAGTGGCCGCCGCAGTGGTGTTTTTTATAACACCGGGCATGGTCATTTAGGCTGGACGTTATCCGCAATTACCGCCGAGCAAATTGCCGAAACCATCGTTAGCCAAAGTGAGGCAGGGGACTCGGTAGTTGGGCAATCCAGCTTGAAGCGCGCGCACGGGTAATGGCGGTGTACAGCACCTCTCGGCGATGTTGAGGGGGCATGGTTTCAGGTAAAACAACGAGAACATCGTTAAATTCTGAGCCCTGCGACTTATGCACGGTCATTGCAAAAACGCTTTCCACCGTTTCAAGCTGACTGGGAAGAAAGAGCCGCACGCGATTATTGGATTGCTCAAAGGCAACGCGTAGACGCGGCTCTTTCTCATCAGGCAGCTGAACGGACAAGCAAATACCCACGTCACCATTCGTTAGCCCAAGCTCATAATCGTTTCGTGTGACCATAACGGGTCTGCCCTCAAACCAACCCTGGCCCTTACTAATAAGGCCTTCTGCGGCAAGGCGTTTTGCAATACGCTCATTCAGGCCGTTAACCCCCAGCGGGCCATTACGAATAACCGCTAGCACTTGATACTGATTAAAAGCATTCAGTACTTCACGAACCCATGCTGTTAGTTGCGCGTAGTCACTTTCACCGGGGCGCTTTTGAGCCAGCGTTTCTAAATAGCCGCGATAGCCCGCTAAGGCAGCAGTTTCAAGCCGGTTATCAAGGGGGTGACGGAGTTCGAGTAGCCCCGTGCTGGTGTCATCGTCTTGAAGCAGTTCAGTTAACCGTGCGCCTTGCTCGAGGCGAACTGCCTCGGCTAAGGCGCCAATACCGCTGCTGTGATTAAAGCGATGGCTTTTGCGCAGTTTGACAATGTGTTGTTGTAAATCGGTGCCGTTATCACTTTGCCATGGGCTAACATCATCGCCAGAGGCCTTAGTTAACCAAGCGCAAGTGGCCTTTGAATAGTTACCATCATCTGCGCCCTCACAAAGCTCTCCTAATACCGCCCCGGCCTCTACGGCCGCTAATTGGTCTTTATCACCGATTAAAATGAGGATGGTTTCCGCGCGCAATGCATCCAGTAACCGAGCGGTCATCTCCTGATCAATCATTGACGCTTCATCAACCACAACCACATCAGCATGCAAAGGATTTTGCCGATTGTGCTGAAACAACCGGCTATTTGGGCGTGGCCCTAGCAGTCGGTGCAAAGTCGTAGGCTCTTGTGGAATGGTTTGTCGCACCGCTTCGGGCAGCGGCAGGGCGTCAATCCCGGCGCTGATTGATTCGCCAAGCCGTGCGGCGGCCTTTCCGGTAGGGGCGGCAAGTCGGATGCGCAGCGGCTGGTTGGGGTGCGTGTCATAACGCACGGCCTGCAACAACCCTAAGATGCGCAGTACGGTATGCGTTTTGCCGGTACCCGGCCCTCCGGTAATGAGCGTAAAGCGAGAGCGGCTGGCTAAGGCACAGGCCACACGCTGCCAATCAGGCTGTTCATTCGTAAATGGGAATAAATGATCCAGCCGTTCGCGTAAATCGGATATTTCAATGGGCGGCGCCCGCAGTCGCTCATTAAGAGCGGCTTTAATCAGTTGTTCATTAGCCCAGTATCGGCGCAAATATAGGTAAGGCTTATCCCACACCAGCGGCTGTGTGCCGGTATTCAATGTTGTTTGCACGATTGATGATTCGGAAAGCTTTTTTTCTAAATCTGCCGGGTTAAGACTGGCAAGCCAGCTTAGAGGCGCTTCTCCCGTGGGCTGAATGTTTGTCAGATTTAAGCGGATATGGCCATCGCCTACTTGGCGGCTCACAATGGCTGCGAGGAGTAATACGGTCTCATCAGTTTCACCCCCTTGCTCGGCAAGTAGCGCGGCAAACGCTGCATCGGTACTGCGTACCGTTTCATTTTCAACCCATTCCTTAAGGCGCTCAGGCAACATCCGTGATTTCTCCTGTGAGCAGTTGATCTAACCCTTCGATGAGCGCGCGATCTGGTTGATCTTTAAAAACGCCGTGATCAGGGTGATTAATGCCGCGCAAAAAGAGACAGACTGCGCCCCCGATGTGTTTGTTGTAGTCATATTCCGTGCCAAGGCGTGCACGCAGCAATCGATGTAATGCCAAGAGGTAGAGGCTGTATTGTGCGTCGTAGCGTTTTCTGAGCACGGCGTCTTTTAATGAGGTTGGGTCATAATCCTGATCGCTGCTGCCCAGCACATTTGATTTATAGTCGAGCACGAAGTACTGGTCGTTATGCACGAAAATCAGATCGATATAGCCCTTTAACATCCCATGCAGTGTTGCTTCGCCCAACGCAGGCCGACTCACGCCGCCAACGGTATGCTGGCGTATCAGCTGATCAATTTGGCTAGCCCGTACAGCAGCCACGCTAATCAAGAATTCAAATTCAGCAATAAACTCACCCGAATTAAAGTCTACTAAACGGCATGGTGTATCAGTGCCAATGGATAATGGCGTGGTGGTGAGTTGTGCTAACCACTCAGTGATTAATGGATCGTGTTCCTGCCAGCGCCGGCTGCGCAGCTTCGGCCTAAGCGTGCGCTGAAAATCGGTCTGCTCCGGTGTGGGGAAGTTTGCCTCCGCTAAGCCCTGCAACAATTGGTGCATAAATGTGCCAGTGGCAGGCCCGCTGGGCAGTGAATGTATGCCTTCCTTTGGCCTATCACTCTTGGTTGTTGGTGCGGTGTTTTGTGTTTCTTCAATAAAGCGATCTTCCTCGGCGCTGCCCGGTGTCCACGCTCTTGGTCCATCTTCAATTAAGGCACTATAACTGGCAATCCACCAACGCTCTGCCTGTGGCGGGCTCGATTTAAACTCCCGTGCAATGGCCCTATTAGGGGTTTCTTCCGGCGTGGTAATGCCTGCATAAGCAGTAGGGGTAGGAGTTGCGTCAGGAACTGACTTCAGCTGAATGTTTGAATCTTTTGCTGCCAGCGCATCGAGCAGAGCCCTCAGATTTTCAGAGTCTGGCTCAGATTGGCAGCCGAGGATGTGCCCAATCGCGGTTTTTTGTAGTGATTTGACGGTGGCGAGACCAAGCCAGCAGGCATGCACTGCACGCGTGGTTGCCACGTATAACAGCCGTAATGCCTCAGCCTGCTCGGCGTCGTTAGCACTTTGTTTGTCGCCGCCGATTAAGGGCAGGAAAACGAGGGGGTATTCTAAGCCTTTGGATTTATGGATCGTTACCACCTGAATCAGGTTAGCATCGCTTTCTAAACGCAGAATTTGTTCATCGGCAGGCGTGGCTTGGTCGCTTTGGCTCATCTGTTCGTTAAGCCAACGAATTAGGGCGGCAGGTCCATCGAGGGTAACCGCCGCCTCTTGCAGTACCTCGCTAATTTGTAGAATGTTACTCAGTTGCCGCTCGCCATCGGGTTGGGAACCAAGCCGCTGAGCAACTTGATGGTCGTAAATTAAGCGGCGCAGCGCCGGTAGAACGCCGCGTTGTTGCCAAAGGCGGGAATAACCCCAAAAAGCCTCTAATAACGTCTCCCAACGAGCGTCGTTGGTAAACATGTCATGCAGCTCAGCCCAGCGGTAATTTAAAGAAGCCGTGCCGATGGCGGTACGAACGCGGCGCTCAGAGCCGGGTTGTGCCATCGCATTGAGCCAGCTCAACACATCATGCGCTTGCGGTGTTTTCAGCACATTGTCTCGATCTGACAGAAATACTGATCGATGCCCTCGGCGCTGCAGTGCCTGGCGCACAATATCTGCGTCAATGTGGTTGCGAACCAAAATCGCGATATCCGCCGCCTGCAGGGGTTTGAAAGCGCCTTGTTTCATAAACCCTGTCTGACCCGATGCCCCGGCGTTTAACAAATAATCGATTTGCTCGGCACAGTGCGCGGCCATGAGGTTTTTAAAATCTTTCTGGTTCAGCGCCGGTAAATGCTGCCAAATTGTCATAGCAGGGTGCGGTTGGCCGTTGACCTCAAATTGGGTTTTTTGCTCGGCGTGCTCCACCTCATAAAAACGGATCATTGGCTGAAGAAACTGATTGGGTGCGCTTGGCGATTGGTTAAACAAAGTATTGGTTGCCGATACCATTGCGGCCGAAGAGCGATAGTTACGGTTGAGGGTATGACGGCATTTTTCCGATACTTCGTCAGCGGCAGTCAGATAGGTTTCAAGGTCTGCACCCCGAAAGCTGTAGATGGCCTGTTTAGGGTCACCAATTAAAAATAAGCTGTGTGATGGCGAATCGGTTTGTGGATAAATTGCGCGAAAAATACCGTATTGCTCGGGGTCTGTATCCTGAAACTCATCAATGAGTGCCACCGGAAACTGCTCGCGAATGGTTTGCGCTAGATAGGTGCCCGCGGCGGGTTTTTCTAGCGCATCTAAGAGCCGCGTTAACATGTCGTTATAGCCAATGAGCCCGCGCTGTTCTTTGGTTTGTTGAATGCGGGTGTCAATCCACTGTATGGCATGGGCATAGAGACTGTCTGAGGTGGCTTTCAGGGCCTCACAGACTTCAATAAATCGATCAACGGCAGCCGGCAGCGGATGTTCGGCAATGCTGCGCGGCAGCGTTTGATTAACCCGCAGGCCATTGTTAAAGGTATCACGCGTTAGTCTGGAGAAATCAGGTTCCTTTTCTGGGGGCAGCAGCACATCGGGCTGTGCTTGCCATGCCTTTAGCGCAGGCAATGTTTTGTCTCGCCAGGTTTTTTGGTTTGGCGAGTTTTTCTTGAGCACGCCATCTTCCCACGCCTTTTCGAGAGCCACATTAAATTCGTCAAGCTGCTCAAGGGCATCGCGCACCCCTTGAATGGCCGAATGCCACTGCGCGGATTGTTTTACTAACGTGTTAGTAGGTGGCTCATTGGGAGCGGGCGGGAGGTCATCATCACCTATCATTAGCGCCTTTAGTGATTGGCGGAATACGTCTAATGAAAGTTTGGGTGCGTGCGGTTTGCGTGATACCGCCGCGCCCGCTGTCTCTAGTGCAGGCTCAGAGAGTGGGTAGAAATGTTCGCGCCAATAATCGGCTGTCGCTTCGTCCCGAATGAGTGCCTCATCTGGGCTTAGCGTTAGGTCAAACGGGCTGCCGGAACTGAATGCATGCTGAGTGAGCATGCGGTGGCAAAAGCCGTGAATGGTGTAAATGGCTGCTTCGTCCATCCAGTCTGCAGCCGCTTGTAGGTGTGCTGCGTATTGCTCGCGCGTTTTGCCGGCGGGATAGGCATCAAGCAATCCGTTAAGAACGGCATCTTGTGGGTTGGGCGTGGCATAGCCGGCAAAACAGGCGGCCGCTTCGGTTAATCGGCCACGAATGCGATCGCTCAGCTCTTTTGTGGCAGCGATAGTGAAGGTGACAACCAAAATATCGGGTGGCAGAAGCGGTTCACGGCTCGGGTTGGCGGGGTCATGCCCCAAAATGAATCGCAAATAAAGGGCCGTTAACGTATAGGTTTTCCCGGTGCCGGCACTGGCTTCAATTAAATGGCGGCCAGTGAGCGGAACTGCTAGCGGATCCAGCGGCTGTGGCTTATCCATGCTTCGCCCCCTCGGTGTTGAGATTGTCGATCAGCGGCTGAAAAAGACGCTCTCCCCAAAAAGCCAATAGCGTTTGCTCGTTCATCTTAGGTTGAAGTAACGCCGCGGCAGTTGGAAAGCTGCGCCGCCAAGCGCCGCTGTCGGCGTAGTCCACTTCGCCGGTGTTTTTAGGGCCACTCTCGTAAGTTTTGGCGAGCGCCTCTTCGGTGAGGGTAAGCGGCGCCGTTTGGCTGAGGTAGGCAAACACCGTTCTTATCGGCAGTGGCAGCGGCTGCTCTAAACCGACTATCCATGCCTGAAGTATTGAATCAAGATGGTTTAGTGCGGTGTCGATAGGCATTGGTAAAAGATGATGTTTCCCGTTATGCCCAACAATCCAACTGCTGACGTTCAAGCCACTGGCGTTGAGTACCAAATGTTGTACCCAGTCGTTAATTAGCTTTGGGTAGTGGGGGTTTTTGCCTTTTGTAACATCTCCGGCTTTGAGAACGAGTCGCGCCAGTTGCCCATCGGCGTTGCAAAATAACCCATCGGTCCAGTCTTCAATAATAAATACAGTTGAGTTGATGCAGCGCGATAAATTGAGTTCTTGGGGAGGCTTAGGGTTGGGGTATTCCTGACGTACCGTCTGCCAGCGCTCTGCAGCGCAAAGCGCTTGGCTGCGCAGGTTTTTTAATGTGAGCCGCCCGAGATTGGCGATGGGCAATTGGCCGCTACGCAACAATCGCTGCCCCGCCGCTTCAATGGCATCTGCGGGCTGGTCGGGCAAGTGTTGCCCTTGTAGTGGCATAAGCAGCGCGTTTTGAATGGCGTATGAGTCTAAGCCATCTAGGTCGAAAGGTTCATGCTCTGGCAGTGAGTTGCCGGCCTCATCAAATCGCAGCTTGAGGCGTTCACTGAAAAAATGCGCGGCTGTATTGCGTAAGAAATGGTGCAAATTGCCCATGCTAACGCTCTGCGCTGCGGAGAGCGTCGGCTGTGGCAGTGGTCTGTTGTTAGCCTGATCATCAGCGCCGACTTGCCACTCATCTGCATAAGTAAAGTACTCGTCTTGGTTAGTGTACCGACTGCTAAATGGTTGCAGGGGGTGATCGACGATAAGTGGATGATCGATTTTCCATCCACGATCAATATGGTCTTGTAACTGACTGACGAGCACTGAGGGCGGCTGCACCGTATTATCTCGCGCGCTACGGCCTACCCAGCTGATATGCAGATGCTCGCGAGCTGAGAGAAGTGCTTCGAGAAAGAGATAACGATCATCATCGCGGCGAGATCGATCGCCCGCACGGCGTTTTTTGCTGATGGCCATTAAGTCAAAATCTAACGGAGCCTGAGTGCGCGGATAATCACGATCGTTCATGCCCAGCAAACAAACAATACGAAAGGGGATGCTGCGCATCGGCATGAGTGTGCAAATATTCACTCGTCCAGCCAGAAAGCGCTGTGCTGGTCCTTCCTCTTCTAGGGCTTTAAGCCAGCTATCACGCGCAATGGTTAGCGGAATGGCGTCATTAAACTCGGCTTCGTCGCAGGCGGTAAGCCAGTTTTGCATTGCGGAAACAACTCGCCCCTCCAGTTCTAGCGCTTCGGTGTTTTGCAAATCAAAGCAATCGCTCAAAAGCGCTTCGATGCGTTGTACCCACTCCAGTGGCCGCCCCGGTTGCCTAAACGCGGTAAGGTGCGTATCAAGGGTGTCTAATAACTGCTTGAGGGGGCCGAGCAGCGCAGCATCTAGGCTGCCTATTTCTGAATAGGGTTCGATGCCCTCCCAAGCTTGTCCTGCGCCAACGGCATACCCCAACAGCATTCGCTGCAGGCCAAAACGCCAGGCGTTTTGCTCGAAAGCCGCGTTGAGATTCGCCGCCTGACGTTGTGTACTGTCTAGCCCCCAGCGTATGCCGGCATCTTCACACCAGCGCTTTAGAATGGGCAGATCATGTTCTTGAAGACCGAATTTCTGCCGAAACGCCGGGACTTCGAGTAAATCCAATACCTCACCAAGTGTCAGCCGCGCGTTGGGTAGATCGGTAAGTTTTTCGAATGCCGCGGCAATAGGTGCTTCAGCGCGGGTTCGGCGATCACCGATGCTATACGGGATATAGCGTGGATCTGTGGGCTCGAGTGTGCCGAAGACTGCTTCAATGGCCGGTGCGTATCGATCAATGTCAGGCACCATGACAATGATATCTCGCGGGCGTAGTGGTTTGCCTTTGCTTTGCGCATGTTCAAAGGCATCTAATAGCCGATCATGCAGAATCTCAACTTCCCGCTGCCGGCTGTGCGCGCGATGGAATCGAATGGATCGATCGGTATTTAATGGCCTTTTCTTATCAGGCTCCGGTAGCGGAGTTAAATCAAAAATATCCTGCTGAATTTGGGTTAGCAAAGGCATGGTTTGCCTGTCTTTATGTTCACTAACGGGCGGGTCGAAAGGGTCAATGGTTTCGAATTGGCCCCGATAGGCCTCAGGGGTGTCGTATTGCTCCAATAGCTGAATAAAGTCAGAACCTTGCTTGCCCCATGCCGCCAATAATGGATGGCTTACAGTGCCACTTTTGCGTGGGTGTCTCGGTGTGGCCACCTTTAGAAGTTCTCGTTCTTCAACAAGATCAGCCCAATACTGGTTTGACGGGTTTTGCACAAACTGCAAGATTTGGCAGTGGTTTGATAAGGCATGCAAAGCCTCTAGCACAGGGCGGGGCAAGGAGGTGATCCCAAAAACTACTAAGCGACGGGGCAGCGCAGAAAATTCTCCGGGTTCTGCTTGGTTTAACTGAGCAATAAACTGCTGTTGGATGGCTGGACGCGACAGGGTGCCTCCCGTCGCAGTAATCTCCTCATTCAAGGCAGCCCAAAGCGCAGCCTGCCATTGCTGGTCTGCTTCTAAGTCTTGCGTCATGCCCTTTGACCAATCGATTAACCAATCAGGGCGATAAACCTGATATTGGTCATACAGATCGGCCAGATGATAGGCCAGTTGATGTTGTTTGCGCTGATCGGGGTCTGTTTTTAAAAATTGCGTTAAGGGCGCAAAAACCGCTGGGTCGGTTTTTAATAATTCGGGCAGTAACCGAAAGATACGCCATTGCAGCCGTTGTTTCTCAAACGGTGATTTTTCTGGAATCAGATCAGAGCCTAAAACCGCGCGATAGGCTTGCCAAAGAAAAGACTGAGGCAGGCGTGTTTGCAGGCCAGCAGCAATACCGCAGCCTGGCGTTGCAGCCGTGGCCGGTGCTGCCAGCGCAAGTTTGAGCCACTGCGCCATGCCATTGGACTGCACCAAAACGGTTTCCTGCTCAAGGGGCGGCAGCGGATTTTGCGTGAGCCATGTCACCAAAACATCGCGCAACATCTCCATTCGGTTGCTGTGGATAACTGCCAGTCCCGTTTTGCTCATTCCATTCACTCTTATGACCCTCTTTTCACAATATACCGCGTCGCCCCGACAGCGTGTGTCGCTATCCAATCACAGGGGTTAATGTGACCCGCCTCTCAGTTTTCGTGGCGCCCGTCGCTTAAGCTTTCGCAATGACACACCACGGGCATGATCACGGTTATAAACGTTTATTTAGCCATCCGGCGATGATGGCTGATCTACTGCGGGGTTATGTTAAAGATCCTTGGGTTGAAAAGCTGGACCTTCAGACGTTGGAGCGCATGAATGGCAGTTATGTGCGGGGCGACTTGCGTGAGCGGGTTAGCGATATGGTTTGGCGGGTGCGCTGGTGTGACGACGACACGTTTATGTATGTCTATCTGCTTTTGGAGTTTCAGTCGACACCAGAGCGCTTTATGGCGCTGCGGATATTTAATTATCTAGGTCTGTTATATGAAGATTTAGCCAACCGCAATGAACTCACCGACAGTGGATTACTGCCGGCGGTATTGCCGATTGTGCTTTATCAGGGGACAAAACCCTGGAAAGCGCCCCAGGAAGTTGCTCGGTTAATTGCGCAAGTGCCGGGTGGATTAGAGGCCTATCAACCCAGATTGAGTTACCTTCTGCTTGATGCCAATCAGCCCGGCCGGACACCCTCATCAGCGCAGCAAAATTTGGTAGAGGCATTATTTTCGCTAGAGCAAAGTCGTGAACCTGCCGATATTGAGCGTATTCTAGAAAAACTCATTGATTGGTTGGCACTTGCAGACCAGCGTGAATTGCGGCGTAGTTTTACGGTCTGGATAAAACAGGTCTTGCTGCCCGCCCGGGTGCCAGGGGTAAACTTTGACCAGCTTAGTGACCTGAAGGAGGTACAAGGAATGTTGTCAGAACGCGTTAAGGAATGGACTGAAACTTGGAAAGAGCAAGGTTTGGCGCAAGGCCTCGAACAGGGCCGAGAGATTGGCCGAGAGATTGGCCGAGAGATTGGCCGAGAGATCGGCCTCGAGCAAGGCCGCCGCGAGGGTGAGGCCCTGCTGCTGTTGCGGTTGATTGAACGGCGGTTTGGCGTAGAGGCGAAAGAACACTATGAGGCACAGGTAAAGGCGGCAGACGCTGAGACTCTGGTTTTGTGGTTTGAGCGTGGCCTTGATGCCAGCGCCGTTGAGGATATCTTTTCTTAAGCCCGACCTCTTGAAAATCAGGCATGCCGCCTCCATCTCTTTAACATGGAGGTGGCAATGACTGACACAGAAACGCTTGAGCAAATGGAAGATCAGGAATCGCGCAGTTTGGTGCTGCAGCGGTTACCCGATGATGCGCTTATTATCTTACCGGTTCGGAATTTAGTGTTGTTTCCGCAGATGGTGATGCCTGTGGGACTTGGGCGCCCGCAATCTATTTTGGCGGCGCGTCAGGCGGTTCAGCAGGAACTACCCATGGGTATTGTGCTGCAGGAGCAAAGCGATGATGAAACGCCCTCGATAGCGGATCTTAAGCAGGTTGGCACCATTGCCAATGTGATGCGCTTGGTTGCAGGCAGTGGGCATCATCACTTGGTTTTGCAGGGCACTGAGCGATTTCGCATTGTCGAGCCAATCGAGGGATACCCCTTTTTGGTGGCGCGAGTTGAGCGGATTCCTGAAGTGCAGCCCGACGGGCCTGAAATTGATGCAGGTATGTTGGCGCTGCGCGACAAAGCGCTAGAGGCGCTGGAGCTCTTGCCACAGGCGCCACAGGAATTAGCAGGCGCAATAACCGCGATTCGCGAGCCCGGTGTGCTGGCCGATGCGGTAGCGGGTTATCTCGATTTGGCTGCTGCGGAGAGACAGGAGTTGCTTGAGCTAACAGATATTTCGGCACGACTAGAGCGAGTGCTCACGTTAATTGATTATCGCGTTGAGGTGCTAAAGCTCTCTCAAAAGATTACCGAACGCACCCATGAAACCATGTCTGAACGTCAGCGTGAGGCCCTACTGCGCGAGCAGTTGCGCTCAATTCAGGAAGAGCTGGGTGAGGGCGATGAAAAGGCCGAGGAACTGCGCGAATTAGAAAGCCGAATCGATGAAGCAAAAATGCCGGAGGAGGCGGAAAAGCAAGCACGTAAGGAGTTGCGCCGACTTGCACGGATGCCGGAAGGCGCGGGTGAGTACTCGATGGTGCGCACTTATATCGACTGGTTGCTTGAGCTTCCATGGTCTGTCGAGCGAGAGGAAGATATTGATATTGCTAAGGCCAGAGAAATTCTTGATGAGGATCATTTTGGTCTTGAGCCGGTTAAACAACGCATCCTAGAGCACTTGGCGGTGCGCAAACTTAATCCAGCGGGTAAAAGCCCGATTATTTGTTTTGTGGGGCCACCGGGTGTGGGCAAAACCTCATTAGGACAGAGCATTGCGCGGGCAACGGGTCGAGATTTTATGCGCGCCAGTTTAGGTGGCATGCATGATGAGGCCGAGATTCGTGGCCACCGGCGCACCTACCTAGGGGCATTGCCTGGAAAGATTATTCAGAGCATTCATAAAGCGGGATCGCGTAACCCTGTTTTGATGCTCGATGAAATGGATAAGCTTGGCGCGGGTATGCATGGTGATCCATCTGCAGCACTGCTAGAGGTCTTAGATCCGGCTCAAAATGGGAGTTTCCAGGATAACTACCTAGGGCTACCGTTTGATCTAGGTGCGGTCTTTTTTATTGCAACGGCGAATGTGCCCGATCAAATCCCGGGCCCCTTGCGTGATCGCATGGAGATGATTGAGATTCCGGGATACACGCAAGAAGAAAAAGTCCAAATTGCCCGGCGTTATTTGCTGAAACGGCAGCGAGAAAATACGGGATTAACCGAGGTGCAGTTCCAAGTCAGTGATGATGCTATTGCGGAGATTGTTGCCTCTTATACACGGGAGGCCGGTTGTCGGCAGCTTGAGCGAACGCTGGGTAAAGTGGCGCGACATGTAGCGGTGCGGATTGCGGATGGCAGTATCGAAAATGCATCAATTGAGGTAGAAGATCTGCAGGAGATCTTGGGAGCACCTCAGTTTGAAAGCGAGGTGGCCATGCGCACCAGTGTGCCCGGTGTTGCAACCGGGCTGGCCTGGACGCCGGTGGGTGGCGATATCCTATTCATTGAAGCATCACGCTCGCGAGGTAGTGGCCGTCTTGTCCTAACGGGGCAGTTAGGTGATGTCATGAAAGAAAGCGCACAAACGGCGCTCAGCTTGATTAAGTCAAATGCAGAAGCGCTGGGTGTTGACCTAGATGCCTTGCAAAGCGACGACATCCATATTCATGTGCCCGCCGGAGCCATACCAAAAGATGGTCCAAGCGCTGGCGTGGCGATGTACTCGGCGTTAGTGTCGCTGCTAACGGGGCAGTGTATTAGACAGGATGTTGCGATGACCGGAGAGATCACCTTGCGTGGACTGGTGCTTCCAGTGGGGGGTATTAAAGAAAAGGTCTTGGCCGCGCGTCGGGCAGGTATTACTACGGTTTTATTGCCAGCCCGTAATCGCAAAGACTTTGAAGAGATACCCGAGGCCGCTCGAGAGGCAATGCAGTTTCATTGGATCGAGCATGTCGATGAGCTTGCCGCTGTTAGTTTGCAGAACAGCTAACTGATGTTCGGCCCGCTGCTCTTATTGATCGGGCTGAATGTTTCGTTAGTGGGCATCTCATGGTGGTTGCCGGCAGGCGCAGCGCCCTCAGCGTTGCCCCTTCTAGCGGTTGAGATTCCGCTGTTGTGTGCTGGGCTCATGCTGCTGCGTGGCCCGCTTCAGCGTTACGGTATTGTGCTTATTGCCTGGATGCTGATGGTGGGTGTTTTGCTGGGTTTCTCTGAGCTTGGTGCTCAATGGGCCTTGGGTCGGGCGCTTGATCTATCGGTTGATTTGCCATTGCTGCTCTCTGTGATTCATTTGCTTGAAGGCGCAATGGGCTGGGTCTTTACGATAGTCGTTGTGCTATTGGGCGCGGCACTATTGCTGTTTTCTGCGTTGGCTTTGACGCGGGGGCTCAGCGGGTTGGTGCAAGGTGGGCGACCCATTTTTGCTGCGTCGTTACTACTCCTGTTCGGTGGGATTTGGTTCGTTCAAGCGAACTTAGGCGTTGGCCTGCTTGGGGCACCCATGGCGGCGCAGTTTTACAATCAGGCCAATGCGGTTATTGCCGCAGACCAAGACCGAGCACACTTCACAAAAACACTAGAAGAGCACACTGACCCCGCTGCGGATCTGTCTCAGTTAAATGGTCGCGACGTTGTGGTTGCGTTTGTTGAATCTTATGACGCCACTTCAGCGGGTACCCCGAGGGGCATTGAGTTACTGTCTGAGCAGCTGGAGGCCGCAGGTTTGGGGGTCGTCACCGCACGGTACCGATCACCGATTTCTGGGGGGCAGTCGTGGCTTGCTCACGCAACGTTTCTTAGTGGGCTAACCATTGATAGCCAGCGACGATATGAGCAGTTTCTTGATGGTAACACTCACTCTTTGATAACAGATTTTCAGCGTGCGGGCTATCAAACGGCAGCGGTTTTGCCCGCTATTGTGGGCGATTGGCCCGAAGGCGAGGCGTGGGGATTTGATGCCGTATTTGATGGTGCAAACATAGATTATGCGGGCCCCCCGTTAGGGTGGGTCACTATGCCAGATCAATTTACTTGGCATTTTTTTAGCGAATCGGTCCGTCAACCCACTTCAGCACCCCTTTTTACGCAAATTGCTTTAATTAGCAGTCATGCCCCATGGACGCCGGTTATAGAGTTAATGGACTGGGCCGAAATTGGTGATGGAAAGGGTTTCGATCGGTGGGCATCGGCAGGCCCTTCCGCACTGTCGGTGTGGAGCAACGCTGAAAAACGACGTGCTTACTACACCAAGTCGATTGATTATGCCCTCAATGCCGCTGTCGAATGGGCTATACAGGATTTAGACGATGGCGTGTTGATCTTAATGGGGGATCATCCGCCATCGCCACTGGTGGATGGCAAACGCCCCTCGCAGACGGTGCCTGTGCACATCATTAGCCAAGACGCCAGTTTGCTTGGCAAATTTGAACAAAAGGGATTTTCTGCTGGCGTGATGGCGCCTAAGCAGGCAATCGGTCAATTTTCTGATTTGCGTGGGTTGTTGCTCGAGGTGTTTTAGGGCCAAATGACGGATATGAAAGTACAACCGGTATTAGTAGTCGGCGGCGGCATGGTGGGTGCTGCACTTGCGCTCGATTTGGGGCGTCAGAATGTGCCAGTGCGCCTTTTAGAAGCTAAACCACCCGCGCCCATCGATGCCAATGAGCCACCTCGGTTGCGCGTCTCAGCGCTGAACCGTCGGTCCATTGATTATTTGCAACACATTGGCGCGTGGGAGGCGCTTAACACAGCGCGTTTGGCAGATTTTGACTCTTTGAGCGCCTGGGATATCTCTGGCAATGGCCGGCTTGAATTTTCGGCTAACGAAGTGGGGCTTGATCGGCTCGGTACTTTTGTGGAAAACGAGCATTTACAAGGTGCCTTGCTGACTAAGGCAGAGGAGCAGCCCACCGTGCAACTTGAAGCGCCGGCGCCTTCATTGACGGTTGAATGGGATGAGCATGATCTGATAGTTGCAGCGGATGGTGCCGCGTCACCTCTACGGGAAAAAGCCGGCATTGGAATATGGACGGGCGATTATGGCCAGCATGCGGTGGTAGCGACCGTGCTAACAGATCCGCCCGCTGCGCGAGAGACTTGGCAACGCTTCACCCCTGATGGGCCTCAGGCGTTACTACCCTTGGCGCAGGGGGCGGCCTCGTTAGTGTGGTACGTCAGCGCCACTAAGGCTCAGGAGTTACTCGATTTAACTGAAGCCGATTTTATTGCAGCGTTTGAGACGGCTTTTCCACCCGAATTAGGGCGCATTGATGTGCTTTACGGGCGAGGCGCTTTCCCAATCCGTCGTCTGCATGCCAAGCGATATTGGCAAGATAATGTAGTGCTGGTGGGGGATTCTGCGCATGTAATTCATCCTCTGGCAGGCCAAGGCGTAAACCTAGGGCTAAGAGATGCCCAGGCGCTGGCAGAGCAAATCATTAAAGCGCGCGATGCCGGATTGCCGCTGAGCCATCCTTCTGCTTTAGCTGCCTACGAGCAGGCTCGCCGGCCGGATAATCAGCTAATGCAATCGCTAATGACCGGTTTTCATATCGGCTTTACCGCATCGCTTGGGCCATTAGCGCCCGTGCGCAGCTGGGGGTTGAGCCTGGCGGGGCGTGGTGGGTGGTTAAAACGTGCTGTGTTGCGTTATGCGCTAAATGGCCGCACAGATGATCACCACCAGGTAGACAGGCACACGCCCACTCAGTAGAGCAGCAAAGGCCAGCAGCGCAACCGCTGCATCTTTCCAATCGTTAATGCCTTGTAAAAGCAAAGGATTAATTAGAACGGCCGCCAGCAGACCAACAACAGCGATATTAATTCCGGTGAGGGCTTGCTGAGCCCGTGGAAAATCCGTTAATCGTTGCCAAACAGGAAGCAGCGCCAGCACCAGCAATAGGCCCGGTGCAAAAATACAAATTAAAGCAAGGCCACCGGCCAAAATGGCAAGTTCGGGGTGAATTTGCGCACCAAGATAACCAGCAAATGTAAATAGGGGGCCGGGAATGGCCTGCGCAGCACCATAGCCTGCAAGAAATGCCTCTGTATCGATCAAGCCAGTCGGTACCAGGCCACTTTCAAGGAGCGGAAGCACCACATGCCCGCCACCAAAAACCAGCGCGCCGCTTTGAAAAAGCACAGACCAAAGGCCGCCATGGATTCCTGGCAGACCGAGTGTTAGCAGAAAGCCAATAATAAAAAGCAAAAAAGCACTCACGGCTAACGTTCGGCTAACCGGAATGTTAATAGCCTGGTGAGGTGTTGCGGTTGGTTTTAGTAACATCAAAGCAGCAATCGCCCCCAGTAGGAGCATGCTGATTTGCCCGAAAATGCCGGGAATCACGCTGGCCCCGATGGCACAGACCATCGCAATGGCGCCCCGTTGCCAATCGACGCAAATAGATTTGGCCATGCCATAGAGTGCGTGTGCAACCACCGCAATAGCGGCAAGCTTAAGTCCGCTGATAAAGCCCTGCGTATAGACCGTGCCAAATCCAATCATGATTACCGCAGCAGGCAGTGTGAAACCGATCCAAGCCGCAATGCCGCCGACAAGCCCACCACGATGTAAGCCAATGGCAAAGCCCGCCTGACTGCTGGCGGGGCCTGGTATGACCTGCGCTAGAGCAACAATTTGGGTATAGGCCGTATCGCTGAGCCAGCGTCGTTGTTCAACAAACCAGCGCCGAAAAAACACCAAATGGGCAATCGGGCCGCCAAAGGCAATCAGTCCCAGCCGCAGAAAGGCCCAAAATATCTCTAACGCCCGATGCACGTTGCCCCCTGAACTGTTAGCATTTGAGATGCGGAGGCGCTGGTCCCCTCGCGACGACAGACCGTGAACCCCGTCAGGCCCGGAAGGGAGCAGCGGCAGCGGTGGACTCGGGCGCCGGGGTGTGGCTGGCGCTTCCGCCTTTCCTTATACTGCACGTATGACCTATCAGGTATTGGCCCGAAAATGGCGCCCTCACAATTTTGCCCAAATGGTTGGCCAGAGTCATGTGCTACGTGCACTAGCGAATGGCCTTGCTGCAGATCGGCTGCACCACGCGTATTTGTTTACGGGAACAAGAGGCGTGGGAAAGACAACCGTGGCGCGGATTTTGGCGAAATGTCTTAACTGCGAAGCGGCAGGCGTAACCGCTGAGCCTTGCGGGCAGTGCGCTGCCTGTCAAGACATTGACGCTGGCCGTTTTGTCGATTTGATTGAAGTTGATGCCGCTTCGCGGACCAAAGTCGAAGACACGCGAGATTTGTTGGATAACGTTCAATATGCCCCCAGCCGCGGTCGATACAAAATCTATTTGATCGACGAGGTGCATATGCTCTCCAGCCACAGCTTCAATGCGCTGTTAAAAACGCTGGAAGAGCCACCTGAGCACGTCAAGTTCTTGCTTGCCACCACCGATCCTCAAAAACTGCCGGTTACCGTTTTGTCGCGCTGTTTGCAGTTTAATCTTAAGCCACTATCCCCAGCGCTTATTGCAAACCAATTACAAACCATCGCACAGGCCGAGGGAATTACTGCTGATACCGAAGCGCTGGAGCAAATTGCGGTGGCTGCCGATGGCAGTATGCGCGATGCGTTAAGTTTGACGGATCAGGCCGTGGCGTATGGCAACGGTGTGCTTAACGCAGCCGATGTGCAGGAAATGCTCGGTAGTGTCGATAAAACACTGATTAAAACCTTAGTTGAGCATTTGGCGGTTAATGATGGGCCTGCGCTTTTAGACTGTGCAAAGCAGCTTGCAGAGCGCAGCCCTAACTATGCAAGTGCACTGGCAGATTTGCAGGCAATTTTTCATGCGTTAACACTTCACCAAGTGGTGGGTGGTGGTGATGAATGGCAGGCTAAACTAGCCGAGCAGCTCTCGCCAGAAACCATTCAGCTGTATTACCAAATTGCGCTGCATGGTCGGCATGATTTGTCTATGGCCCCGGATCCATTCGTTGGATTTGAGATGACGTTACTGCGTATGTTGGCATTTACGCCTGCCGAGGCCGCAGCGCCTGCACCCTCACCCACGCCCGCGGCACCGGCGTCAAAGCCCGAGCCAAAGCCTGCGCCAAAGCCCGCGGCACCGGCGCCAAAGCCCGAGCCAAAGCCTGCGCCCCCGGCAGACACTGACTGGCACGCCCTTGCTGCGGCATTGCCGGTTAGCGGAATAGCGCGGGCGTTAGTCAACCATTGTGATTGGGTGGGGCGTGAGGCGGGTAAGGTCACGCTGCGCATTGAGCCAGGGCATGATCATTTGCTAGCAGAGGCGGCCATAACTCGGCTAACCGAAGCACTATCAGCGCATTTCGGAGAACCGGTTAAACTCGATTTACAAGTGGGGAAGCCGAAGGCAGAGACACCGGCGGCGGCCGCAGAACGTACACTGGCCGAGCGTGAAGCAGCGGCGGTTGAAGCCATTGAAAAGGATCCAACCGTTGCAGCCCTGCGTAAAACATTCGATGCAGAAATTATTCCTGATTCGATTCGACCACAGCAGTCAGATGACAATCAGCTCTAAAGGAGATCAGCGATGAAAGGTGGACTGGGTAACATGATGAAGCAGGCGCAGCGCATGCAAGAGGAAATGCAGCGCGTGCAGACTGAGCTTGCAGAAATGGAAGTCACTGGGCAGGCCGGTGGCGGTATGGTTTCGGTGGTGATGACGGGGCGACATGAAATTCGCCGCGTGACCATTGATGAAACGGTGTATGACGATCGCGAAATGGTTGAAGATCTAGTGGCGGCGGCGTTTAACGACGCGGCTCAACGCCTTGAAAAGACAACTCAGGAGCGTATGGCCGGGCTAACGGAAGGTTTGAACTTGCCTGCCGGCATGAAGATGCCGTTTTAGGCGCTGACGATGAGCGGTTCTCGACGTGTTCAACAGTTGATGGAGGCTTTTCGGTGCTTGCCTGGCGTCGGCCCTAAGTCTGCCCAACGCATGACATACACCTTGCTGCAAAGAGACCGTGAAGGGGCAAGCCGACTAGCGGATGCCCTGCTGACGGCAATTGCCGAAGTTGGTGAATGTCAGCAATGCCGAAGCCTAAGCGAAACGGCAATATGTGCACTGTGCGATAGCGAGCGGCGTGACCGGTCTGTCCTTTGTGTCGTTGAAAACCCCTCAGATGTGCAGATGATTGAGGAAGCCACAGACTTTCAGGGCCTGTACTTTGTTCTCCAAGGTCGCTTATCGCCGCTGGATGGGATTGGGCCTGCTGAACTGGGATTAGATCGGCTTGAGGCCCGTTTTGTGGCGGGCGAAGTGCAGGAAGTGATTCTTGCCATCAATCCCACGGTAGAGGGAGAGGCAACGGCGCACTACGTCGCCTCAATGGCGCGCGAAGCGCAATTATCCGTGTCGCGTATTGCACACGGTGTGCCGTTGGGAGGTGACTTGGAGTTTGTTGATAGCGGCACACTGTCGCACGCTTTTGCGGGGCGCATGCCTCTAGTCTAGCAGCTTAAACAGCGCCTGACGTTCTTCATCTGACTGGGCGGCTATGCCTTGTTCAACCACCGCTGGGGTTAAATGCGAGGCAAACGTTTGGATAAAATCGAGCATGTAGCCGCGTAAAAACGCGCCTCGACGGAATGCGATGCCTGTCGTGCTGGGTTCAAACAAATGGCTGGCATCGAGTGCAACGAGGCCATGATCACGCTCAGCCTCAAATGCCATGCTGGCCATAATGCCAACGCCCAGACCAAGCTGAACGTAGGTTTTAATAACCTCTGAGTCGGTCGCAGTAAATACGACATCGGGCTGCAAGCCAACTTTTGCGAACGCCTCATCTAGCTTAGAGCGGCCGGTAAATCCAAAGACATAGGTGACAATCGGGTAGTCGGCAATTGCCTCTAGTGTGAGCGGCTTGACCTGGCATAAAGCATGCCCCTCTGGCACAACAATACTGCGATTCCAGCGATAACAGGGCAGCATCACCAAATCTTCATAAAGGCCGAGCGCCTCGGTGGCGATGGCAAAGTCTACTTCGCCAGAGGTTGCCATTTCTGCAATTTGTACCGGTGTACCCTGATGAAAATGCAAGGTCACAGCCGGGTAGCGTTTACGAAAAGAGGATACGGCCTGGGGCAAAGCATGGCGTGCTTGTGTATGCGTGGTTGCAATAGAAAGGCTGCCACGACGCTCGTCAGAGTGTTCCTCGGCGATTGCCGCAATATCGCGGGTTTCCCCTAAGATTTTTTCGGCCACCGCCATAATTTCTCGGCCGGCCGGTGTTAGCTGAGTGAAGTGTTTGCCGCTGCGCTCAAAGATCTGTACGCCGAGCTCTTCTTCAAGCAAGCGAATTTGCTTGCTTACGCCGGGCTGCGAGGTAAATAGTGCATCGGCGGCGGCAGAGACGCTCAGCCCCCGTCGATTGACTTCGACGATGTAGCGCAGTTGGGATAATTTCATTCAGGCGGGTAGAGGGAGGGAGAGCGCCTTAGCGCTCTCCAGAAAAAGCTGCCAGCAGATGCAGCAAGCTGGTGAACAGGTTATAGATCGATACATACAGCGTAATGGTTGCCATGATGTAGTTCGTCTCGCCCCCGTTAATGATCTCTGAGGTCTGGTAGAGAATCAGCGCGCTCATTAGCACCACGAATGCAGCGCTCATGGCAAGCGAGAGGGCTGGAATGGAAAACACAATCGCAACGATAGCGCCTACAAACGCAACCAAAATACCTGCTAGCAAAAAGCCGCGTAAAAAGCTGAAGTCTTTTTGGGTGGTTAACGCATAAGCAGACAGCCCTAAAAACATTACGCCGGTACCACCAAGGGCCATCATCACTAGCTCTGCGCCGTTAGAAAATGCGCCGATGTAGAAGCTTAGAATTGGGCCGAGGGTAAATCCCATAAAGCCTGTTAAGGCAAAAACGCTGAGAATACCCCATGCACTATTGCGTAGCGCAAAAGTGGTGAAGAGCAAGCCAAAGTAGCCAACCAGTACAACCATCCAGTTTAGTGGTGGTGCCTGGGTAACCATGGCAAAGCCTGCCATTAGTGCGCTGAATAAAAGCGTTAGAGAAAGTAACGCATAGGTGTTGCGCAGTACCTTATTGGTTGAAAGGACCGAGCTTGCAGCACTAGTGGAGCGTGCTGAGGGGGCTACCCGTGTGTTCTGATCCATCGATATCCTCCGCAGATAACCATTAGGTTGAGATTCTGTTCATTAATGTGCCATTAGAGCGCGGTAATGTCACGAAGGTTCAATGAGGTTAAATCTTGCAGCCTTGGCAGAAACCTCGTAGTGTCCGCTTCCCCTGCAACTGTGCTGGAGTTGATTTGTGAAACTTGTCTGCCTAGATCTTGAAGGCGTCTTAGTCCCGGAAATCTGGATCGATTTTGCCCATCGAACCGGCATTGAAGCGCTGCGTGCCACAACGCGTGATATTGCTGATTACGATGAGCTTATGGCGATGCGCTTAGCGGAGCTTGATCGGCATAAACTCGGGCTGCCTGATATCGAGGCTGTGATTAGTGAAATGACGCCACTGCCAGGTGCCAAAGCCTTTTTAGAAGCGCTTCGTGCGAAATATCAATTAGTGATTTTATCAGACACATTTCGTGAGTTTGCCCGCCCATTAATGCGTCAGCTCGGGTGGCCCACGTTGTTTTGTCATGGCCTCCAGGTAGAGCCAACGGGGCAAATTAGCGCCTATCATTTGCGGATGCCGGATCATAAACGCGCTGCCGTCAACGCATTCCGCCAACTCAATTTTGAGGTGGTTGCTGCGGGTGATTCATACAACGACACCAATATGCTCGACGCCGCGCACGCCGGGTTTTTGTTTAATGCGCCTGATAATGTGGTGGCTGAATTTCCTCAATTCACCCAGTGCGACAGCTACGACGCGCTTGCGCAGGCCATTGAGCACGCCTAATGACTAAAACACCGTTAAAAGTGGCATTGCTTGCCGATACCCATGGTTTCCTTGATCCACGCGTGGCTGAGGTGGTGGGTGAGTGTGACATTGCCATTCATGCAGGCGATGTGGGCGGAGCGGATATTTTATTTGCATTAAACCCACGGCAAGAGGTTGTTGCGATTCGTGGCAATAACGACGACGCCGCTCATTGGCCTGAAAATGAACAAGATATCTTGGCAAATTTAGCTGCAGAGGCCAGTGTTGATTTGCCAGGGGGGCGGCTGAAAGTCGTTCATGGAGACGATGGCGGTACGGTCGAGCAGCGACATCGGCGCTATCGACGGCAGTATGCCGACTATCGTGCAGTGGTTTATGGTCATAGTCATCGCCAAAAACTCTCGTGCGATGAGGATCCATGGTTACTTAACCCGGGTGCTGCTGGTAGAACACGCACTCAGGGTGGTCCAAGCTGTCTTGTTTTAACCTGTGATGAACAGAACTGGCAGGTCGAAGCCAAACACTTCCCCAAACGGAGTTATCGGGCGCATCGCCCACGCGCGAATGACTGATCGGCAAATGCTTCCGATTCTCGAGCAGGCCGAGGCCATTCAGGAGGCGGTTGCCACGCATCAGGTGGTGGTTGTTTGCGGTGAAACGGGCTCAGGGAAAAGCACGCAATTGCCGCAGTTGATGCGGGCAATTGGGCGTGGCGTTGATGGCATAATCGGGCACACGCAGCCACGGCGTATTGCTGCCCGCGCGCTGGCAACCCGCATTGCGGAGGAAACCGGCAGCCCGTTAGGCCAACTGGTTGGCTACCGTGTTCGCTTTAGCGATCAGACAAGTCAACAAACCCGAATTAAGCTGCTAACCGATGGCATGTTGTTGGCCGAAACGTCGCATGACCCACAGCTAAAGCAGTACGACACCCTGATTATTGATGAAGCGCATGAGCGCAGCTTAAATATTGATTTTCTGTTGGGTTATCTAAAACGCCTGCTGCCTGCGCGCCCTGATTTGCGGGTGATTATTACCTCAGCCACCATCGATCCACAGCGGTTTTCAGCGCATTTTAATCAGGCACCGATTATTGAAGTATCTGGGCGCACATGGCCGGTTGAAGTGCGCTATCGCCCCCCGACAAACTTACGCGATGGGGTAATCGACGCGGTGGATGAGTTAGCCCGCTGCGGCCCCGGCGATATCTTAGTTTTCTTGCCGGGTGAGCGAGAGATTCGGCAATGCACCGATGCGCTGCGCAAGCAGCATCCACCGCATACCGAGGTTGTGCCGCTGTTTGGACGTCTATCAGTCGCTGAGCAGCAGCGGGTTTTCGCGCCGCATCGTGGTCGGCGGATTGTGCTGGCAACCAACGTTGCAGAAACCTCGTTAACCGTACCCGGCATTCGATATGTGGTGGATAGCGGGTTAGCGCGGATCAGCCGTTACAGTTTTCGCACCCGCATTCAGCGTCTTCCCATCGAGCCTGTCTCTCAGGCAAGCGCTCAGCAGCGCTCGGGGCGGTGTGGGCGAGAAGGCCCCGGTGTGTGTATTCGGCTATATGAGCAATCAGACTTTGCCGAGCGTCTGGCGTTTACCGAGCCTGAAATCCTGCGCACTAACCTTGCCTCTGTGATTCTGCAGATGAAGCATTTGCGCTTAGGCGACATTGACGAATTTCCATTTGTTGAAGCGCCCGATCCGCGTTTGGTGCGCGATGGCTTAAGACTGCTGGAAGCATTAGAGGCTTTGGATAGCGCCCATCATCTCACCGCTTTAGGAAAAAAACTGGCCCGTTTGCCGATTGACCCGCGAATTGGGCGGATGTTGCTTGCCGGTGCCTCTGAAGGGGCATTGAGCGAATTATTGGTGCTGGCCGCCGCCTTGTCGGTACAAGATCCAAGAGACCGACCGCTGGATCATCAAGAGGCTGCGGATGCCGCGCATGCTAAGTGGCAAGACAAACGCTCTGATTTTGTCAGCCTGCTCAATTTATGGGCGGCGATGAAGGCCACGGCCAAGGAGTTAAAAAGAAAGCCGTATGAAGCGTGGTGTCGTGAGCATTTTCTCTCTCCAGCGCGACTGCGGGAATGGCAGGAGGTGCACGGCCAATTGCGCGGTCTGTCCAAAGAAATGGGGTTGAGTGAAAACGCCGAACCGGCAGACCGGGTTGCGATTCATCGCGCATTGCTAACGGGTTTACTAAATGCGGTTGCGTTGCGTGAAGAGGATGATGTGTATCGCGGCGCACGCGATTTAAAATTGGCGATTCACCCGGGGTCTGGATTGGCTAAACGCAAGCCGCGCTGGATTGTGGCCGCAGAGCTGGTCGAAACAAGCCGGGTATTTGCCCGTTTAGTTGCCGAGGTTCGCCCAGAGTGGATAGAGCCTGTTGCCAAGCACTTGCTTAAGGCGCATTACCACAGCCCCTTTTGGGATTCGCATAGCGGCAAGGTGTTTGGCCGCGTCGATATGACCTTGTATGGCTTGCCCGTAGTTAATGGACGAAAGATTGATTACGCTCGGGTTTCACCAACAGCGGCGAGAGATATTTTTATTCAGGATGGCTTGCTGGGCCAATATCCAGAGCCTTGGCCCGCTTTTTTGCAACATAATCGTGACTTGCAGGCCGCCTTAGAAAAGGCGGAGGCAAAAGCCCGCCGTCGTGATCTGCTGCTGGATGCCGAGCAGCTGGCTGCATTGTACGATGCCGCTCTGCCAGACGAGGTAGTCGATGCCCCAAGCCTTGCCCGGTGGCTCAAGCGCGGTGGCAACGAACAAGCTCTAAAATTTTCAAAATCTCAGCTTATCGCGGCCACCGATCATACGGTGGTTGAGGACTTTCCTGACACCCTTAAGGCGGGCAGTCTGCAATTGCCGTTGAGCTATGTCTTTGAGCCTGGTGACGATGCGGATGGAGTGACCGTGCGTGTACCCGTGGCTGGGCTCAATGCGCTCGAACCAGATGTTTTTGAGTGGCTTGTGCCCGGTTTATTAGCCGAGAAGGTCATGACGCTCATTCGTGCCTTGCCCAAGCGGCTGCGGCGGCATTTTGTGCCAGTGCCCGAGTTTGCGGCTGCTGTGCTAGAGGCCTTGCCCGATCGTTGCGGCTCTTTAGAGGATGCGGTGCGGCGTGAACTAAGACGAATGACGGGAATTGATCTGCCCGCCGATGTATGGGATGAGCTGAGCATACCGAGCCATCTAACCATGCGGTTTTTGGTGGTGGATGCCAAGGGTAAGGTGCTGGAGGCAGGCCGCGATCTTGCTGCGCTTCAGCAGCAATGGGGCGCGCGGGCTGGTAAAGATTTTCGAGCCACTGAAGAGGTTGGCTTTGAACGCACCGATATTACCGATTGGGATTTTGGCAGCCTGCCAGATCAAATGCCCTTTACTCAGGGAGGTGCCGAATTGCTGGGCTATCCGGCACTATGTGCGGAAAAATCGGGCCTAGCATTGCGTTTGCTGGATAGCCCGCAGCGTGCTGAAGCCGCTCATCGGGTGGGCGTGCGCACTTTGTTGATGAAGAAATTTGCCCAGCAGGCGCGGCTGTTGCGTCGTGAGATGGGCGGATTGAGGCACCTGCAAGTCACCACTGAGGAGCTTTGCGCCGCCACGTTTGATCGGGTGTTTCTAGCCAACGAGGTTCCGCGTGATCAGGCCGCGTTTGTCCGCTGCTGTGAACAAGGGCGTGAGCAGATTATTGTTGAAGGAGAGCGGCTTAGCGAGCTTGTCTCTGGTATCCTGCAGCGCCATGTGACCGTGCAACGACACCTAAAGGGAAATATTCCGCTGGGTTTGGTTGATAGCTATCGGGATTTGGCGGAGCAGCTTGAAGGTTTGGTTTATTCGGGTTTCTTGCTAACAACACCCGTGGAGCAGCTGGCTGAGTTGCCTCGCTATTTGAGGGGGATGGAGCGTCGAATTGAGCGTTTGCAGCGTGACCCATCTCGTGAGCAGGCAGGTTTAGCCCAGATTTTGCCGCATCAAAAGCGGCTGCGGGAGACGCTTGAGCGGCATCAGCGCAAAGGGGTTAAAGACCCGGCCCTGACGGTGGTTCGTTGGATGATCGAAGAGTATCGGGTGTCCATATTTGCCCAAGAACTTGGCACCCAAACGCGTGTATCAGAAAAGCGCTTAGCCCAGGCATGGGCTGAAGTGCGGTAAGACAAAAAGAGGAAAATTGTGCTCGATACCAATGCATTGGTGAATCAACTGGCCGACCTTAAAGGACGTCATGACGCCCTGAGGGGGTATCTTTGACCTGGCAACTCAGGCAGAGCGCTTAGAGGAAGTGAGCCGAGAGCTTGAATCTCCAGAAGTTTGGAATGATCCAGACCGGGCGCAAGCACTCAATAAGGAGCGAGCGGCGCTGGAGCGGGTTGTTAATCGTCTGAACGACCTAGCCAGCGGGCTGAATGATGCCGAAGAGCTGCTTGAGATGGCGCGCGAAGAAGACGATGAAGAAACGATAGCGGTGGTGGGCGATGACCTGGCGGGTCACGAAAAGGTGATTGCTGATCTTGAATTCCGCCGTATGTTCTCAGGCGAGATGGATGCCAACAATGCCTTTGTAGACATTCAGGCAGGATCCGGCGGCACCGAGGCCCAAGATTGGGCGGAAATGCTGCTGCGAATGTATTTGCGCTGGATTGAAGATAAGGGCTTTAGCAGCGAAATTATTGAACTCTCCGCTGGTGAGCAGGCCGGTATAAAAAGCGCCACCATTAAGGTCAATGGCGAATATGCGTTTGGCTGGCTACGCACCGAGACGGGTGTCCATCGGCTAGTTCGAAAATCACCATTTGATTCAGGCAATCGTCGGCACACCTCATTTGCAGCCGTGTTTGTGGCACCAGAGCTGGACGATAAAGTGGATATTGAGATTGATCCATCGGATTTGCGAGTGGATGTGTATCGAGCGAGTGGCGCCGGCGGGCAGCACGTTAACCGCACCGAGTCTGCTGTGCGGATTACGCATTTACCCTCAGGCGTGGTGGTGCAGTGCCAAAATGATCGCTCTCAGCATAAAAACCGGGCAACGGCGATGAGTCAGCTGCGGGCAAAGCTTTATGAGCGCGAAATGGATCGGCAGCGTGCGCAGGCCGCTGAGATCGAAGATACCAAGGCCGATATCGGTTGGGGCAGCCAGATCCGCTCGTATGTGTTGGATCAAAGCCGAATTAAAGACTTACGCACGGGCGTTGAGGTGGGTAACACACAAGGGGTGCTTGATGGCAACCTCGACCCATTTATCGAAGCCAGCTTAAAAGCAGGATTGTAGGGAGCAACAAGGCGATGGCAGAAAAAGATCAACAACACGAAGAGCATCGTCTGATTGCCGAGCGGCGGCGTAAGCTTGGCGAGTGGCGTAACAGCGGGGCCGCATTTCCAAATGATTTTGGCCGCACGCATTTAGCAGCTGACCTACAGCGTAACTACGCTGAGCATGATGCTGAGGCGCTGCAAGCCGCGGCCATCCCTGTGCAGATTGCTGGGCGGCTCATTTTAAAGCGTGTGATGGGCAAGGCGAGCTTTGCCACGCTGCGAGATATGTCTGGCGATATCCAGCTGTTTGTGCGGCGAGATGATCTGCCTGAAGGCGTTTATCAATCGTTTAAAGGGTGGGATGCCGGCGACATTGTGGGTGCAACCGGCCTGCTGATGCGTACCCAAACCGGCGAGCTGTCTGTGCACTGTGACAGCTTGCGCCTGCTCACCAAATCACTGCGGCCGCTGCCGGATAAATACCATGGCTTAGAAGATACTGAAGTGCGCTATCGCCAACGGTATTTAGACTTAATGACCAACCCAACGGTGCGTGAGGCGTTTTATACGCGCAGCCATATCGTGCGCTACATTCGTGAGTATTTTCACGCCAAGGGCTATTTGGAGGTGGAAACCCCAATGATGCAGCCCATTCCCGGTGGCGCTACGGCACGGCCATTTGTCACGCATCATAATGCACTAGAGCGCGATCTTTACCTGCGCGTAGCCCCCGAGCTCTATCTTAAGCGCCTTTTGGTGGGCGGGTTTGAGAAGGTGTATGAGATTAATCGTAATTTCCGTAACGAAGGCGTCTCTACGCGGCACAATCCCGAATTCACCATGCTCGAGTTCTATGAGGCCTACTCAGATTACCGCGTAGCAATGGACTTAACCGAAGATTTGTTGCGTGGCTTAGCACGCGATGTGCTCGGCACCGAGTCAATCACCTATCAAGGTGAATCCATTGATTTTGGCTCAGACTTTGCGCGGGTAACCGTGGCCGAAGCGGTAGTTGCGCAAAATCCTGAACTAAAAGGGCAGCTCAGCTCGCCAGAGGCTTTGCGGTTGCGCCTAGATGCGCTGGGTGTGCCCACTCAGCCGCATTGGGGGGTTGGCAAGCTTTTATTAGAGATTTTTGAGAAAACGGCTGAGGGCGAGCTGCGCCAGCCAACATTTGTGACCGATTATCCAACCGAGGTATCGCCGCTTGCGCGCCCCCGTGATGATGACCCGAGCGTGACCGAGCGGTTTGAGTTGATTGTGGCTGGTCGTGAGATTGCCAATGGCTTTTCAGAACTAAATGATGCCGAAGATCAGGCGCGCCGCTTTCAGCAACAGGCCGAGGAAAAAGCCGCCGGCGATGCCGAAGCGATGCACTACGATGCCGATTATATTCGAGCGTTGGAATATGGCATGCCCCCCGCCGTGGGCGAGGGGATCGGTATTGATCGGTTGGTCATGTTACTGACCGATGCGCCGTCTATTCGCGATGTATTGCTATTTCCGGCTATGCGGCCTCAGGCGGCTGATAAGGCAGATTAAGCAGGGTTAAGTTAAGTTCATCAACGGTCAGCCCCCCGGCTTCGGCGGCGTCAATTTTTAATACGGCCAAAAGCTCGGCATTGCCATCGGCGGCGGCAGCGGCAATGACAACGCTGCCAGCCTCACCCCCATTGGCATCTAAAATTTTAGCGCCAGGCGCGGGTGGGTCGCCCGCCATCTCTAGGCGGTAAAGACGGCGTTTCAAGCGCCCAAGGTAATGCATTCGGGCAACCACCTCTTGGCCAGGATAACAACCCTTTTGGTAGCTAATGCCGCCTAGTGGCTCTAGGTTCATCATGGTGGGGATGAACTGTTCCATGGTCTCTGGCACCACATCCGGAATGCCAGCCTGAATCTCTAAGAGTTGCCAAAAAGCATCGTCAGCCGGCGTTAGGGCCTCCATTAGGCGAGCCTGCAAAGCGCTGGCCTCTGCTTGGGGAGCCAGTAATAAGTACCGCAACCCCGTAGCGCTGGGCAGCGCAATAATGTGTAGATCACCCGCGCGGCTGACTTCGCCTGATGTTGTGGGAAGCGTGCCCGCTATTTCGGTCAGTAAAGTCTCAGCGGCAGGGCCGGCCAGACCGAGTAATGACTCGTCATCAGACAGATTGGTAAGGGCAACCTGCGCTCGGAGTATGAACATTTGTAGTTTGGGTTGGATGGCCTTAAGGACTGCCGCATTACCGATTAAAAGAATGCCGGTGTCACTGTGAACAACTCGAAAGAGTGCCCGCGTGCGTCCTTTCGCGTTACACCAAGCGGCGATGCAGCTTTGATTATCCGGCAGATCTTTAACGGATTGGGTGAGCTGGTTTTGTAAAAACTCAATGGCATCGTCCCCCGCTACATGTAAAACGCCTAAATGCGTGAGCGGCGCCACGATACCGCCGGTTTCAGCGGCCTGTAGCAAGGGTGCTACGGGGAGAAGGGGTTCTGCCTGAGACATGTCTGACTCCTAAACAAATATGCGATAATGACAAGGTAACAAAATTGTCGATAGTACGGAGGCAGCTAATGAGTGATGAGCGCAAGGAACAAGCCCCAGAGCCTGCTGCTGATTCAGCCAAAGAGCAAGCGCCTAAGCCGATGCCTAAAGAGTACGGTGGAGCGCCCGGCCCTGAGCCAACACGTTATGGAGATTGGGAGAGCAATGGGCGCTGCACCGATTTCTGACGTCGAGGTCAGTGATTGTTGCATCGCGGCATTGTTGCGCTGAGTGCCAGCAAAGCGTACCTTATAGAGGTTCCAAACGCCGTTAGTCTGCCTGGAGAGCAACCAGATGAGCATCGATAATCGGCCGCTATCGCCGCATTTACAAGTCTACCGATTGCCCTTTACCGCAATCACATCCATCAGTCATCGAATCTCTGGCGCTTTGTTAGCGGCCGGTTCTCTGGTGCTGGTCTACTGGGTGGCTGCTGTGGCAGCAGGCGCAGAGCGCTACGCGGCAGCCAGCGCGCTTTTGGGCAGCGTGCCGGTAAGGCTATTAATGTTCGTATGGACCTTTATTCTGTTTTATCACCTCTGCAATGGGGTGCGGCATCTGTTTTGGGATGCGGGCTATGGGTTTGATTTAGCCGTAGCGCAACGGACGGGGCAGGCTGTGATTGCTGGCGCGGTTGCGTTAACCCTCATCACGTGGCTGATTGTGCTGATTTAAGGAGCCAAGGCATGCAATTTCGTACTCCATTAAAGCAGGCGCGCGGCCTAGGCGCCTCACATCACGGGCGCGCCCATTGGTGGGCACAGCGGGTTAGTGCAGTGGCCATGTTGCCGCTAATGCTTTGGTTGGTGATTGGGCTAGCAGTTAACTCCGGCGCCGATTATGCACAGGCCGCGGCATGGATTAGCAGCCCAATTAACGCGGTTATGCTGATTTTAGCCTTCGGCGTTTTGTTTTATCACGGCGCGCTAGGTCTACAGGTTGCCCTAGAAGACTATGTGCCCCACAAAGGCGTGCGCATGGGTCTGGTTTTTGGGTTGCGGTTTGTTGCAGCCTTTCTTGCCGGGTTTGCTATTTTTTCTGTGCTGACTATTGCCCTCGGAGGCTAATGCCATGACCACCGATTACGAAATTATCGATCACACCTACGATGTGGTGGTTGTCGGCGCGGGCGGTGCCGGTTTACGTGCCACCTTTGGGATGGCTGAAAAAGGCCTAAAAACGGCGTGCATCACTAAGGTTTTTCCAACGCGCAGTCACACCGTGGCGGCACAGGGCGGCATTAGCGCAGCCCTCGGTAACATGGGTGAAGATGACTGGCGCTGGCATGCTTACGACACAATCAAAGGCTCTGATTGGTTGGGCGATCAGGATGCAATCGAATATATGTGTCGCGAAGCCATCCCCGCCATCATCGAGCTTGAGCACTACGGCGTGCCGTTTTCTCGGACTGAAGCCGGCAAAATTTATCAGCGCCCATTTGGCGGTATGACAACGCATTTTGGCGAGGGTACAGCCCAGCGCACCTGTGCCGCGGCTGATCGAACCGGGCATGCCATTTTGCATACCCTTTATCAGCAGTCACTGGCGCATCAAGCTGAGTTTTATATCGAATATTTTGCGCTCGATCTGATTATGGAAAACGGCGCTTGCCGGGGCGTCATTGCTCTTGAGTTGGCCACCGGAAAGATTCATCGTTTCCGTGCCCATTTGGTGGTGTTGGCCACCGGGGGTTATGGACGGGCCTGGTTCTCTTGTACGTCTGCGCACACTTGCACGGGTGATGGTGGTGGAATGGTCTTGCGGGCGGGTTTGCCGTTGCAAGATATGGAGTTCACCCAGTTCCACCCAACGGGGGTTTATGGCGCAGGCTGCCTGATTACCGAGGGTGTGCGGGGTGAAGGCGGCTATCTCACCAATTCTGAGGGTGAGCGTTTTATGGAGCGCTACGCGCCCAACGCCAAAGATCTTGCCTCGCGCGATGTGGTCTCTCGCTCAATGACAATTGAGATTCGCGAAGGCCGCGGGGTAGGCCCCAACAAAGATCACATTCATCTGCACCTTGAGCACTTAGGGCCTGAGGTTATCAATCAGCGCCTACCGGGTATTGCAGAAACCGCTCGTATCTTTGCGGGTGTCGATGTAACTAAAGCGCCAATTCCGGTATTGCCCACGGTTCACTACAACATGGGCGGCATTCCAACCAACTACCGTGCTGAGGTTGTGGCACCACGTGACGGTGATCCTGATGCCGTTGTACCAGGCCTGATGGCCATCGGTGAGGCAGGCTGCATCTCGGTGCATGGTGCCAACCGACTGGGCTCTAACTCGTTGCTTGATTTGGTGGTGTTTGGTCGTGCAGCGGCTATTCGCGCGGCTGAGGTGGTTAGCGAGCTTGGCTCGCATCGGCCATTGCCGGCAGATAGTGCCGATTATGCCTTGTCTCGGCTCGATCGGTTGCGGCATGCAGAGGGTGAGCATTCAACGGCCAGCATTCGAGATGCCATGCAGGCGACAATGCAGGAGTACTCGGCGGTGTTCCGGACCGCAGAAACGCTGGAGCAGGGCAGTCAGAAAATGCATGAAATTGCGGGGCGCCTTGCCGATGTGAAGGTGGCCGATCGCTCGCTCATCTGGAATACCGACCTGATTGAGACGCTAGAGCTTGAAAACCTGCTAGGTAATGCGGTTGTGAGTATGGACTCGGCTTTGAATCGTCAGGAAAGTCGCGGTGCGCATGCCCGTGAAGACTTTAGCGAGCGCGACGACGAGAAATGGATGAAGCATACGGTGTCGTGGTTGCAAGCCGATAATGCCGTGCAATTGGATTACCGCCCGGTGCATATGACAACGCTTAGCGATGAGATGGAAGTGATTCCACCTAAAAAGCGTGTGTACTGAACGAGGAGTATGAAGTAATGGCGAAGTTTGTCCTTCCTCCCAATTCCCGGATTCAGCCGGGTGAGCATCATCCGGCACCGGGTGGCACCAGCAACACACGGCTGTTTAAAGTCTACCGTTGGGATCCTGATGGCGGTCAAAACCCGCGTCTAGACACCTATGAGGTTGATTTGGATACCTGCGGCCCAATGGTGCTGGATGCGCTCATAAAAATTAAAAACGAAATCGATCCAACGCTCACCTTCCGGCGGTCTTGCCGTGAGGGTATTTGCGGATCTTGCGCAATGAATATCGATGGACGTAATACGCTGGCTTGTACCATGGCCATCGATGATATTAAGGGCGATGTGCGCATCTACCCGCTGCCATCCATGCGGGTGGTGAAAGATCTTGTGCCGGATATGACGCATTTTTATGCGCAGTACGCGTCCATTAAGCCGTGGCTGCGCGCACAAACCCCCGCGCCGCCAGATCACGAGCGACTGCAGAGCCCTGAAGACCGAAGCGAGCTCGATGGTCTGTACGAGTGCATTTTATGTGCTTGCTGCCAAACCTCCTGCCCAAGCTATTGGTGGAATCCTGACCGCTACCTAGGCCCAGCCGTGCTGCTGCAGGCCTATCGCTGGATTGCAGATAGTCGGGATGAATCAACGGGCGAGCGTCTTGATGACTTAGACGATGCCTTTAAGCTTTATCGTTGCCATACCATCATGAACTGTGCCTCGGCATGCCCTAAGGGATTAAACCCGGCAAAGGCTATTGCTGAGATTAAGCAGCTAATGGTGGCACGTCAGTAGGCGATAAGCAGGCTTGTTGTGAGTGAACTGTCACGTCTGCGCTGGCGCTGCCGGCGTGGTACGACCGAGCTGGATCGACTGCTCGGTCGTTTTTTAGATGCGGATAGCAACGGCTATCAGGCACTTGATACCGAGGGCCGGGCGGCCTTTGAGCAATTGCTGGCTTGCGAAGATGATGACCTGATTGATTGGTTACTCAGCGGTCATCTGCCAACGGAGCCTCAGCTTGTCGATATCGTCACAAGAGTACGCGCCGCCTCTGGTCTTTAGAGTGGGGCGCGCTCGCCGCGTCAAGATTTATTTATCCATCGTAACGGGTGTTGCGCTGCTCGCGCCCTTGGCCCATCCCTTTATGTTGTTGGGGTGGGTTTTTGTTTTGCACGGGCTTTTTCGGCATTGGCCCGGCTCGCCTGGGGCTATTGTGGGCGGCGTGATTAACCATAATCATCGTCTGCGCATGCGCCGGGGTGATGGTAAGTGGGTAAGTGGTCAGGTGGTTGATCGCGTCGTTTTGTCTTGGCTGATTATTCTCAGCACCCGCTCGGGGTGGCATCGCTCAGGCTTACTCATCATGCCGGAGGGTAGTGGGCAAGAATCGCATCGTCGTCTGCGTCGGTGTCTGCTACGCTAATAGGCTGGCTGGTATTGGAGAAAACATGAGCACCGCAGAGGCGGATAGGGAACTCGTCAAACGCGTGCAGGCAGGCGATAAGCATGCATTTGATCTGTTGGTGATTAAATATCAGCACAAGCTGGTTAAGCTTGTGTCGCGTTATGTCCATGATCATGCCGAAGCGCTAGATATCTCGCAGGAAGCGTTTATTAAGGCCTACCGTGCCCTGCCAAACTTTCGCGGAGACAGCAGTTTTTATACCTGGCTGTACCGTATTGGCATCAATACCGCAAAAAATTATTTGGTCTCACAAGGCCGCCGTCCACCGGATAGTGATATTGATGCACAAGATGCGGAACGATATGACATCGAATCGCGTCTAAAGGATCACGAGTCGCCAGAAGCGCTTGCGCACCGCGACCAGGTAGAGGCAGTCGTCATCAGTGCAATCGAGGCGCTGCCTGAAGATTTACGAACAGCAATTACGTTAAGAGAGTTCGAAGGAATGTCTTACGACGAAATTGCCACGGCAATGGATTGTCCAATAGGAACCGTGCGGTCACGAATTTTTCGTGCTCGTGAGTCGATTGATAAGCGGCTTCGCCCGCTTTTGGTGGAGACTGACAACTAATGGCTGGCAAACAACACGAGCAGATCTCAGCGTACGTTGATGGTGAGCTCAATGCAGACGAACAACGGTTTTTGTGGCGTCATCTTGCCGCTAACCCCCAGGCACGAGCACACCTGATTCAATTGCATGAAATAAAAGCCGCGCTGCACCGTGAGCGTGTGGCGGGGGCCAGCAGCATAGCTGATCGGGTAAAAACAGCGCTGGCTGATGAAGCGGCTCATTCAACACCGAACGCTCCCGAGCGGCGCTTTCGCCTCTCTCCTTTATTTCAACCCATAGCCGGTTTAGCGATCGCTGCCAGTGTGGCGCTGGGGCTGGTTGCCGTGTGGCCCGTTACCGGGCTTGGCCCAACCGCGCCCACAACGCCGAGTGTGGCGAGCGCGCCGCCACCCATGCTCTCGCCCACATTACCCGTCAGCCCAGCGGCTAATCCGCGGGCCAGCGTAGTGGGTGCTACGGGCAATGCGGATGTGCGACAACGCTTGTCGCCGTATTTTATTAATCATAGCGAGCATGCTGCGTCAGGCCAGCTTGGCGGTACGCTGCAATATGCGCGAATTGTAGGGTACGACGGCGAGTGAGTAGGGTACATACACTCGGTTGTCTGGTGTTTTGCTTATTCGCCGTTGCCGGCGCGCAAGCGCAAGATCATCAGGCGCGAGATTGGGTAGAGCGGGCTGCTAAAGCACGTACCGAGCATAGCTTTATTGGCGATTTTATCTACCAGCATGATAGCCAAATACAAACACTGCGTATTTGGCATGCCGGTGATACCGCCGATGGAATTCAGCAGCGTATTGTCTCTTTGTCTGGCGATCCGAAAGAGATTTTACGCAGTGATGGTCGTGTGACCTGTATTTTCGCCGACGATCAGCCGCTAGTGGTTGATCAGCGCCAAATTCAGGCCTCGATTGGCGATCGGATTCCAACCGATGTCGATCGATTACTCCCGCATTATGGATTAGTCCTTTTAGGCCCAGATCGCATTGCAGATCGCTCGGTGGTCGGGGTGGCCTTACAACCGGCCGATTCCTATCGATATGGTTATGAGCTTTGGTTTGATGAGCAAACCGGGTTGTTGCTCGGCGCGGAATTAAGAGATAACCAGAGCCAAGTAATCGAGCGCATTATGATGCTCGACTTTAAATTGCAGGACAGCATTAACCCACAAGATCTTGCCCCATCATTAAGCGGCGAGGGTTTTACTTGGCTTACGCACCCTGGGGGGCAGAGCGACGCTGCACAACCGCCCGAGGGGGTATCTGCGCGTTGGGAAATCGGTGAGTTACCGCCCGGGTTTGAGTTAGAAATGGATCGCATGCAAATGCTGCCGGGGCATGATGCGGCGGTACGGCATTTGTTGTTTTCTGATGGGCTGACTGCGGTGTCGGTCTATATCGAGGCGGCAGACGAACGTGATGGCCTAGACGGGGCCTCAAAAGTTGGCGCGCTCAGTGCGTTTGGAAGAGATATTGCAGGATATCGAGTGATAGCGGTGGGAGAGGTGCCTGCGGCAACGGTAGAAGCACTCGCCTATGCACTTAATCGAGGAGAAAATTAATGAGAACGGTCATTCAGCGTTATTTTGTAGTGTTTGTTCTGTTGTTTCTGTCGGTCGGGGTTGCGTCAGCGCAGTTGCCTGATTTTGTCGATCTGGTAGATCGCAATAGCCCTGCGGTTGTTAACATCAGTACCTCGCAGGAAATGGCCGCTAGTGAACAGGTACCAGATATGCCAGACCTGCCCGAAGGTCATCCTTTTCGGGATTTTATGGACCGGTTTCTTGATGAAAACACCCCACCACCAGGCCCGCGCTTTGATTCTCAGTCGCTGGGCTCAGGGTTTATCGTCTCAGACGATGGCTACATTTTAACTAACAATCATGTGGTGGAAGGCGCCACAGAAATTATCGTGCGACTCAACGATCGTCGTCAGCTAGTTGCCGAACTGGTTGGGGCAGACAAGCGTAGTGATTTAGCACTGCTTAAGGTGGAAGGAGAAGATCTGCCCACGGTATCCATTGGCTCCTCCTCAGACCTTAAAGTGGGTGAATGGGTGCTAGCCATTGGTGCGCCGTTTGGCTTTGAATACTCCGTAACGGCGGGCATCATCAGCGCCAAGGGCCGAAACCTGCCCACCGAAAGTTACGTGCCGTTCTTGCAAACCGATGTGGCGATTAATCCGGGTAACTCGGGTGGCCCGCTGTTTAATTTAGATGGCGAAGTGGTGGGTATAAACTCGCATATCTATAGCCGCTCCGGCGGGTTTCAGGGCATTTCGTTTGCCATTCCCATTGAACTGGCAATGGATGTTGCCGATCAGCTAAAAGCGGGCGGTGTAGTAAGCCGCGCTTGGTTAGGTGTGGTGATTCAGGATGTTACGCGTGAGTTGGCAGAGTCATTTGGGATGGATCGGCCAGAAGGGGCGTTAGTAGCGCAAATTCTGCCCGATAGCCCCGCTGCGGCTGCTGATTTCGAGCCGGGTGATGTGATTGTTGAATTTAATGGCGTTGATGTGCCCAACTCAGGTGCGCTGCCGGCCATTGTTGGCCGTGCACCGGTCGGTGATCGTGTGCCTGTGGTTGTGATGCGCAGTGGCGAAGAGCAGGTCATTGAAGTGGTGCTTGAGCAGCTACCAGAAGATCTGACGGCCCGAGCTCCCGGAGGGGCGCAGGAACAACAGCGAGATCGGGGAGAGTTCGCCTCGTTAGGTATGACGGTTGAGCCGTTGAACCAAGATGCGCGTGAGGCTCTCGGGCTTAATGAAGATGCCGCCGGCGTGCTGGTGAGCGATGTCAGCGGAGAACCTGCGCGCGAGGCAGGGCTGATGCCGGGTGATGTCATTACACGTATCAACCGCCAAGAGATTGAGAGCATTTCAGCACTGCGCGAGGTATTAGACTCCGTGAGCTCGGGGCGGAGTATTCCGCTGTTGGTTTTACGTAATGGGACTCCGCGGTTTCTAGCGCTACGTATACCGTAACGACAATCCCGTGGGTGCGCGGTACAATAAGGGTCTTTGCTTCGGCGGTCTTGGGTTTTGGATATCACTCACATTCGCAATTTCTCCATCATCGCGCATATCGATCATGGAAAATCCACGCTCGCTGATCGGCTAATCGATCGGTCGGGCGCCTTGTCTGGCCGCAAAATGGCCGAACAGGTGCTCGACTCGATGGATATCGAGCGCGAGCGTGGCATTACGATTAAAGCTCAAAGCGTTACGTTAGATTACGTGGCAAAAGATGGGCAAACCTACCAGTTAAACTTTATTGATACGCCTGGGCATGTTGATTTCTCTTACGAAGTCAGCCGTTCTTTGTACGCCTGTGAAGGCGCATTGCTGTTGGTGGATGCCTCGCAGGGGGTCGAAGCTCAGAGCGTAGCTAACTGCTACACCGCGGTCGATCAAGGGCTAGAAGTCATTCCTGTGCTCAACAAAATTGATTTGCCCTCCGCAGAACCCGAGCAGGTGATTCAGCAAATTGAAGAGATTATCGGCCTAGATGGCGCTGATGTTCAGTCAATTAGCGCAAAAACCGGCTTGGGCGTAGATGATCTATTAGAAGCCATTGTTGCTAAAATCCCGCCGCCCGCTGGCGAGGAGTCTGCACCGCTAAAAGCCCTGATTATTGACTCATGGTTCGATAATTACCTGGGCGTTGTCTGTTTGGTGCGGGTGTTTGATGGCGTTTTGAATAAGGGCGATCGCATTCGCGTGATGTCAACAGGTCGGGAGTTTCAGGTTGACGATCTCGGTGTGTTTACACCCACTCGCACACCGCGAGATGCGCTCTCGGCTGGGCGTGTCGGTTATGTTGTAGCCGGTATTAAAGATATTGATGGCGCGCCTGTGGGCGATACGCTCACGCATGCAAAAAAGCCTGCAGAACAACCGCTGCCTGGCTTTAAGGTGGTGCAGCCGCGGGTATTTGCGGGCGTTTTCCCCATCAGCGCAGATGACTACGAGTCATTTAGAGACGCGCTTGGCAAGCTGCGTTTGAATGATGCGTCATTGCACTATGAGCCAGAAAATTCCGAAGCCCTAGGGTTTGGGTTTCGGATTGGTTTTTTGGGCATGCTGCACATGGAAATTATCCAAGAGCGGCTAGAGCGCGAGTATGGCCTAGACCTAATAACCACGGCGCCCACCGTTGTGCATGAGGTATTAGATAAAGACGGCCAGGTTTTGCAAATCCATAATCCCTCTCAGCTGCCGCCACCTAACTCGGTGCAAGAAATTAGAGAACCCATTATTCATGCCAGCATTTTGGTGCCGCAAGAGCATGTAGGGGCAGTCATTAAACTCTGCGAAGATAAGCGGGGTACCCAAAAGGGCATGCAGTACGTGGGTAATCAGATTTCGCTTGAATATGAAATGCCAATGGGTGAGGTGGTGCTAGATTTCTTTGATCGTCTGAAATCAGCGAGTCGGGGCTATGCCTCCTTCGATTATGAATTTCGCCGTTTTCAAGCCGAGCGCTTAGTCAAACTCGATATTTTAGTGAATGGCGATCGTGTAGATGCCCTGTCGGTTATTGTGCATCGCGATCAGGCAGAGTCGCGAGGGCGCGAGCTAACCGAGCGGTTAAAAGAAATTATCCCGCGGCAGATGTTTGAGGTGGCAATTCAGGCATCGATTGGCTCGAAAATTATCGCCCGCTCAACGGTGAAGGCCTTGCGTAAGAACGTAACGGCAAAATGCTATGGTGGCGATATTACGCGTAAGAAAAAATTGTTAGAAAAACAAAAAGAGGGCAAGCGCCGAATGAAACAGGTTGGGCGTGTAGAAATTCCACAGGATGCTTTTTTGGCCGTACTGCAGGTGGATAATCGCTAATGATTAACTTTGAAGCAGTACTGGTGTTGGTAACGCTGCTTACCGGTGTGACTTGGGCATTTGATAAGCGACGCCGCCGTCGGGGCTATACCGGAGGGATGTCATGGTGGGTTGATTTCTCCCGCTCCGTGTTTCCCGTGATCCTGGCGGTTCTTGTGATTCGTTCATTTATTATCGAGCCTTTCAGAATTCCTTCTGGCTCGATGATGCCCACCCTAGAGGCGGGCGATTTTATTGTCGTTAATAAGTTTGGCTATGGGCTGCGTCTGCCGGTGGGGCGGCAGTTAATTGTTCCAATGGGTAATCCTGAGCGTGGTGATGTAGCCGTGTTTCGTTATCCCGTTGATCCGTCTCAGGACTACATTAAGCGTGTTGTCGGTCTGCCAGGCGATGAGCTCGTCTACCGCAACAAGCAGCTTTCAATTAATGGCGAGCCGGTGCCAACCAAAGCATTAGGTCGCTGGCAAGGCGATCCTGAGTTTCTGCTACGTGAGGAGCAGATTGGTGAAATCTCGCATCAATTGTTGGTTTTTGATGAAAGAGGCGGGCGCGAGTTTTCCTTTGAAGTGCCGGCCGATCATTATTTTGTGATGGGAGATAACCGCGATCGCAGTAGCGACAGTCGCTTTTGGGGCCCGGTGCAGCGTGATCACTTTGTGGGTGAGGCGTTCTTTATTTGGATGAGCTGGAATGGCGGCATCAATTGGGGGCGGCTTGGCCAGCGAATTGATTGAGACACTCAGCAAGCGGCTTGGGTGGTCTTTTAATGATGCGCGTTTGCTCGCTCAAGCGCTAACGCATCGCAGTGTCTCTGACGAAAACAACGAGCGCCTAGAGTTCTTGGGCGATGGTATTTTGAACTTTGTGGTTGCCGCAGAGCTCTACCATCGTCGCCCTGATCTTCAGGAGGGCGATCTTAGTCGGTTACGGGCCGCTTTAGTGAACAAATCAGCCCTAGCGGGCATCGCGCGGAGCATTGAGCTTGGCGATTACGTTGAGCTAGGTGGTGGAGAGCTAAAAAGCGGCGGTCATCGGCGAGATTCTATCCTTGCCGATACGCTTGAGGCGGTTTTAGGTGCGGTTTATTTGGATGGCGGTTTTGATGCCTGCCAAGATATGATTCAACGGCTGTATGCCCAGCATTTTGCTGATTTGCCGAAGATGAAAGCAAAAAAAGACCCCAAAACGCGTCTTCAAGAATATCTTCAAAGCCGTCAATTACCGTTGCCTGAATACCAGGTAGACGATATTGCCGGCCGTGCGCATGAGCAGGTGTTTACCGTGTCTTGCCGGGTTGAGACGATTACATTGGTCGGCGCGGGTAGCGCAGGCAGCCGTCGTGCTGGCGAGCAGGCCGCTGCTGCCGATTTATTATTTAAGCTGGGTATTGATGACCCTGCCACGGAGTCTGATAAATGAGTGAGGTTCCAGAAGGGTTTAAGGCGGGTTTTGTGGCGTTGGTCGGCCGGCCTAACGTTGGCAAGTCAACCTTGCTCAATGCCTTATTAGAGCAAAAAGTCTCTATTGTTACGCGTAAACCGCAAACAACGCGCCATCGCATTCAGGGCATCCATCAGCGTAAGGATGCACAAATCATTTACGTTGATACGCCGGGTATTCATGACAGCGGCAAAACCGCAATGAACCGCTACCTGAACGATGCTGCGGGCAGCGCGCTTGCCGATGTTGATGTGGTGGTGATGCTGGTTGAATCGGGGCGTTGGGGTGAAGGCGAAGATTTGGTGTTACGCCGGCTTAACGCGGTGCGTAGCCCCGTGATTCTGGCGGTCAACAAGGTTGATCGAGTGCGTGATAAAAATCAGCTGCTCCCAGAAATTGAACGGCTGAGCAAGCGCTATGACTTTGCGGCAATTGTGCCAATCTCTGCTCTAAAAGCGGATAACCTAGCGGCCCTAGAAGCGGCTATTCTTGAGCAGCTGCCGCAATCTCCCCCGCTGTTTCCGCAAGATCAGATTACTGACCGAAGCGAGCGATTTATGGCCGCAGAGCTTGTGCGCGAGCAGCTCACCTTAGCACTGGGTGACGAGCTGCCGTATGCCAGCACGGTAGAGATCGAGGCCTTTGAGCAAGAGGGGCAACTGCGCCGGATTGCCGCTATTATTTGGGTGGAGCGACGTGGCCAGCGGCAAATTATGATTGGTGAAGGCGGTAGTCGAGCTAAACAGATTGGCACCGATGCAAGGCACGAAATGGAGCGTGTGTTTGGCGGTCGGGTTTACCTTAAGCTTTGGGTGAAAGTCAGAGAAGGCTGGTCAGATGATGCGCGCATCCTGCAATCGTTAGGATATGCGGATTAATGTCGCTTGAGCCGGCGTTTGTTCTACATACCCGGGCTTATCGCAATACAAGCTTATTGCTTGAAATTTTAACACGCAGCCATGGCCGGCTCGGCTTAGTGGCCCGCGGCGTGCGACGGCAACGCTCGCCAACAGCCGCCTTATTACAACCCTTTCGACCGGTGGCCTTAGATTGGCGCCTACGCGGTGAGCTAGGCACGCTGCGCCAGGTAGAGCCAGCAGGTCAGCCGTTGGCGTTGCATGGCCGCCCATTAATTAGCGGTTTCTATCTCAACGAGCTGCTGCTGCGTTTGCTGGCAAGGCACGATCCGTACCCGGGTTTATTCGAAGCGTATTTAACTGCCTTAGAGCGTTTGACGATGCCCGATTTTGATGAGGCGGTTGCCCTGCGCACTTTTGAGCGTGATTTGCTACAGATGTTGGGCTATGGCCTGCCTTTAACGCATGACCTTGGCGGGGCTTTATTAAAGCCAGCGCAGTGGTATCGTTACGACCCAGAGCGCGGCGCTGAACCCGTCGCCAACGCTACCGCGGCCGGGCTAGTGGTTGTTGGAGCAACCCTGATTGGATTAGCGCAACCTTTAATGACGGCTGAGGTGGCGCGCGCAAGCCGAGCGTTGATGCGCGCCGCGCTACAGCCGCATTTAGGCTCAAAGCCACTGAAAACACGCGAGCTGTATGCCCGCTTTCCAGAGAAAGGAGCTTTTTAAACATGGCGCATCATCAAGGCTGTTTAGAGCCGCTGCTTGGCGTGAACGTCGATCATGTTGCGGGATTACGGCAGGCGCGCGGCACGCGTTACCCCGATCCGGTGCTGGCCGCATTAATTGCCGAGCAAGCCGGAGCCGATGTAATTACGGTGCATCTGCGCGAAGACCGTCGGCACATTAATGATCAAGATGTGGCGCGTTTGGCAGAGGCATTACAAACGCGAATGAATTTTGAAATGGCGGTAACCGGCGAGATGATCGATATTGCTAAGCGCATCCAGCCAACGGATTGTTGCTTGGTGCCTGAGCGCCGTGAAGAGCTCACCACCGAGGGCGGGCTTGATGTGGCCGGGCAGCTATCGCGCATTACTGAAGCAACGACCGAACTTCAACAAGCCGGTATTCGGGTGTCTTTATTTATTGACCCAGAGCCTGATCAACTACATGCCGCTGTGGCAGCGGGGGCACAGGTGGTTGAGCTGCATACCGGGCAGTTTGCTGAAGCGGGTACGGATACGACAATTCATGCAGAATTTCAGCGCATTCATGATGCCGCCGTGCTGGGGCATTCGTTGGGCCTGCAGATTAATGCAGGTCATGGTCTGCATTATCATAATGTGGCGCCAATTGCTGCGCTGCGCGAAGTCACCGAGCTCAATATTGGGCATAGCATTGTGGCGCGGGCCGTATTTACTGGATTTGAAGCAGCCGTGCGTGAGATGAAGCGATTGATTCAGGATGCGCGCCATTGAGTATTCTAGGGCTCGGCACAGATGTGGTAGAGATTGCGCGGATGCAGCAAATCTACGCCGCGCATGGTGAGCGGTTTGCTAAGCGGCTGCTGAGCCAGCAGGAATACCCCGCGTTGGCTAGTGCGGCTCAGCCGGCAGCGCTGCTAGCACGCCGGTTTGCCGCCAAAGAAGCCGCTGCTAAGGCACTGGGCTGTGGCATTGGCGCGCAGGCAAGCTTTCATGACCTGATTGTGGCCCATGATGATGCCGGTGCGCCTAAGCTGGTGCTCAGTGGCCCAGCTGCCATACGCGCACAGCAGCTGGGCGTATCGAGTACACACCTAAGCATTAGCGATGAGCGCGCTTACGCTATGGCGGTGGTTATTCTTGAGAGCTAGTCACCGGCGGTGCTTCAAGTAACACCTGCTCTAACCACTGCGCATTAAGTCGGTCGCTTAAGCGATTTTGCTGCTGACGTGCGGCCAGATTCTCCAAATCAATACAATCCAGCGGCTGATCCTGCCCGGCACAGGAGAACACCGCGCGCGTCCGCTTGCCTGTGACTGGATCGATCTGCCATTGCAAGCACTGCGCGCAAACGCCCTGCAACATGCACTGCATGGGGCTGCCCACCGTGCCAAAGGCGTCGCAATTTGGCGCCACTAGCGGCTTGAGCTCGCCCTTTATGGCATCTTGAAAACCCTGCAGTAAGCCCGTGCCACCCATCACCATAATGCGATCGACATCGTGTAGCGGAATGCCGCCACTGGCAGGACCGATCTCGCCATGGGCATAGCGGCGGACAACGTCGATCATATCCGTTGCCTCTAGGCTGATGTCTTGTGGCCGGCGTGCACTAATTTGTGGGCCGCGCGCAGTACACCAAATAATTTGATCAGCACCGGCCTCCAGCTCATCTTGATGATCCACATCAGCCGCTGCGCCAAAGGCCGCTACATAAAGGACCCGATTGCCCGCGGCACGCAAAGCAGCGCCGATATCTAGCATAACGGCAGCCCCCCAGCGCCCAGCCACAACCATGATGGTGCGATTGCTCGGCATATCGGTTGGCGCCCCGGTGGGGCCCATTAAGACCAGCGGATCACCCGGTTGTAGGCGGCCGACCAAGCGAGGCCCTGCACCCCATTGTAAAATCATGAGCCGAATACAGTCATTACGCACACCGGTACCAGACACGGTAATTACCGGAATCTGCAAGCGGGTGCCCGCCACAACGGGCGATAAAGACTCATACGTTTGCAGCCGGAAAAATTGCCCCGCCTTAAAATTACGTGCAGCCATGGGCGCACGCACCCACAGCTCGATCATGGCGGGGTTGTCTCGCTTGACTTCAACCACTCGGGCGGAGAGCAGATCATCTATGCTTGTCATAAACTCGGCATGGCTGCGCGTATCGGCTGCGGGCTCCAGCGCCATCGCAGCTAAAACATACGGGTAGGTGCGCATGCCCGAGGCAATGGCTTTAACCACACTGCCATGAAAAGCCGGGTGGGTATCGCCAATAAAGCTCACGCGACGGCCACCCTGCTGGTATGAGGTAAAGGGGCCGAAGGTCGGTTTTTTACTATGCTCGGCATCCTCGGTAGCCGTGAGCGTTTTGTCGACGAGCTCATGCGGGCGGAAATGATCGCCATCAAGCTCAAAGGTGCCGCTGTGCTCACGCTCGTAAATGGTGTTGGGCACGGTGCCAGCGGCAATAAAAATGGCACGCGCTGATAACCGCTGCGTTTCGCCGGTTTCGCGATTTCGGCACACTAGGCCGCTGACATGCGCGTAGTCATCTACCTCGGCATGCACCGGCTCAAGGCCCTCAGCGTAAAGCAGGCCTTCTTCCATCGCCTTAGCTACTTCTTCGTGGTTACGCGTATAGGCTGGAGAATCGGTCAGCGACTTGCGATACGCAACGGTCACGCCACCCCAGCTTTTTAATAAGGCACTGAAGTCTGGCTCGCGGCCATCGCGCGCGGCGGCGAGGCGCTCGGCGCGCACCGCCTTTCCATGGGTAACGAATTCATCTAGCGTGGCTAGGTCTTCTTCGTTCATGCCGCGGGTGACGGCCTCTGCACCAATCCGCTCGCAAAGCTGTTCATGCCGGCTTAGGATTTTTTCAACCTGTTTAATGTAATAGGCCTGTACTTCGGTGGCGGTATCGATGCCGGTGAGTCCACCGCCAATCACCACGGCCGGCAAACGCACCTGAAGGCTGGCTAGGCTAGAGGCCTTGGCTGCCCCGGTTAGCTGCAGCGCCATCAGGAAATCACTGGCTTGGCGCATACCTCGAGCAAGGCTATTACCCATCGGCACCACGCGCGGCAGCCCCGCGCCGGTGGCGTTGACTACATGATCAAAACCCAGCTCCCACGCATCGTCTAAGGTGAGGGTGCCGCCAAGGCGCACGCCGCCAAAGGCCTGAAAATGATGCCGTCGCGCTAGCGTAAGATAAATGAGCTTAAGAAAGTTCTTATCCCAACGTACGGTAATCCCGTATTCCGCCACGCCGCCAAAGCCGAGCAAAATTCGCTCATCTAAATCTTCAACCAAATCATCCCAATGCGCCACGGGCTGCTCCAGCAGCTCGGCGGGCAAGGGCTCGATTTTTAGCCCATCAATACCCACTACGGCGGTGCCTGTCATGGTTAGATGATGGGCGATTGTAAAGCCGGCCGGCCCTAAGCCCGCCACCAAAACCCGGCGCCCGTTATCGGGCTGCTGTACGTATTGCTCGCGCCGTAGCGGGTTCCAGCGCGTAAGCAGATGATAAAGCTCAACGCCCCAGGGCAGCTCAAGCGTATCGGTGAGCACGCGGGTTTCAATTTGCGGGATATTAACCGGATCTTGTTTTTGGTAGATGCAGCCTTTCATGCAGTCATTGCAAATTCGGTGTCCGGTGGCAGGCACCATGGGGTTGTCTACCATCACCATTGCCAGCGCGGCTAGGTTAAGCCCTTCGCGCCGCAGCAGATGCATTTCTGAGATTTTTTCTTCTAGCGGGCAACCGGTAAGCGTTACGCCCAGTGGGTCTTGCTTAAACCCGAGCCCCGGCTCGGTTTTTTTCTCAGGAAACCCACGTGAGCAAAAATCACCTTCGTGATCATGGCAATAAATGCAGTAATGCACCTCGCTTTGCACTTGGCGTGAGTCCATCCGCGCATCGGTTAGCGAAAATCCATCGCGGTGGCGCTGCGCATTGGCCGGTGCGGCAAGTCGATCAATCTGCTCAACAGACTGAATTTCGGTATCAACGCGATTGAGTGGGTCAACCCGTGCGGGTAGCCGAAAGCTGGCCCAGCCGGCCACGCGGGCCTGCCCTTCGGGCGTTTGCCGCGCCAGCTTGCACCAAGCGGTGATTAGCTCAATGGCCTCGGCGTTGGTGTCTGCATCGTCAAGCAACGCCATGGCCAGCTCGGCAATCGCGCGCTCTTCATCCTCGCCATGTGAGCCACCGCCGAGGCCAGCCTTGACCGCGGCATCTAGCTCGCCAAAGGTTGATTCAATGGGTTGGCGATGTTTTTTAACGCGTTTTTGCACATACGCCTGCTTAAACGCCATCACTACATCGTCTGCCACAATGCGTGCCTGCAACTCATCTAACGCGTCTTGAATACCAAAAACATCGCCAATAAACGCTTCAAGGTGCGGTGCAATGGCCAATAACAGCTCGCTATTGGCGGTGCCAGGTAGGTCGCTATCGCGTTTTCGATACGCACGTAATGCTTCGCTAAGCGTGGCATCACTAGTATCGAGTGTTCGCAAAAATAAGGCATCTAGCTCAGCTAGGCCTTCAGGGGTTTGTAGGCGCGTAAAATCGAGCCCATGCCGGGCGAGTGCGGTATTCAAGTTCATAATCGTAGATGATGCGCTGTGTCTTCCCAATCAACAAGCCAGCGTGGATCAGGTTTTTACCTTTTTTACCTGTGCGCTGATCTCACCCTGGCTTAATTGTATCTGCACATCTTGCCCCGGCTCTGCGGCGCTGGCCTCGCGCAGAATTGTACCCGTGCTGGGGTCGGTCACAATGGCATAGCCGCGCTGCAATGTAGCCAAGGGGCTGATAGTTTGCAGACGATGGCTAAGATTGCCAATTTGCTCGTGAAGCCGCCCAAGGCGTTGCTGCATGGCGTGCCGAAGCCGTTGATCCAGTTCGTCTAGTCGCTGACTTCGCTCTTGAAGTTGCCGGCCTGGATGTTGTGCATCAAGCCGCCGCGCCAAATTTGACAGCCGCGTTTGGTGATCTGCAAAACGCCGGCCCAGGGCGCTTTTGAGCTGATGTGCCAGTCGCGCGAATTGCTGTGCCAGCGCATCGGCATCGGGTGAAAGGGTTTCTGCGGCGGCTGAAGGGGTGGCCGCGCGGTAATCAGCGACCCAATCAGCAATAGAAACATCCACCTCATGCCCAACGGCACTCACAATAGGCAATGTGCTGGCATGAATGGCCCGCGCCACGCGCTCATCATTAAATGCTTGCAAGTCTTCGAGCGAGCCACCACCACGCCCCACAATCAGCACATCGGTTTCCGCACGCTGATTGGCAAGCGCAATGGCATTGACAATGTCGTCGGGCGCACTGTCGCCTTGCACGGTAACGGGATAAATTAAGACGGCGGTGGCTGGGCTGCGCCGTTGTAAAACACTAATAATGTCACGCACCGCAGCCCCGGTGGCCGAGGTGATTACGCCAATGCGCTTTGGCAGGGAGGGAAGTGGCCGCTTGTGTTCGGTATCAAAAAGCCCTTCGGCTTGTAGTTTGGCGCGGAGTGCTTCAAAGGCGCGCTGCAGGGCGCCATCGCCCGCGGCTTCTAAGTGCTCTACGATCAGCTGATATTCACCGCGTGCGGTGTACAGCCCCACCTTGGCGCGCAGGCGCACTTGATCTCCATTGTTCGGTGTAAAGCGGCCACGGCTGGCGCGATGGCGAAAAAAAGCGCAACGTACCTGAGCGTTACTATCTTTTAAGCTGAAGTAAAGATGCCCTGAAGCGGGGCGGGCCAAATTGGAGATTTCGCCCTCAACCCACAGCGGCGGGAGCGCTTGGTCAAGTAATTGGCGCACGGTCTCGTTAAGTTGTGAGACCGAAAGGATCTCGTTTGGCATCGGGTGGTTCATACTCCTATAATGGCGGGTTAACCTTACCCGCGGCAACAAGAGGTCAAATCTATGCAACTCATTCAAGAAGCGTTGACCTTCGATGATGTTCTACTGCTGCCGGGTTATTCAGACAAATTGCCGCGAGAGGTAGACCTAAAAACCCGCGTCACCCGTGAAATTTCACTGAATGTTCCGTTGCTCTCAGCCGCCATGGATACCGTTACCGAGGCCCGGCTTGCCATTGCGTTGGCAGAGCAGGGCGGTATTGGTGTGGTGCATAAAAGCATGACGGCCGAGGCACAGGCGCACGAAGTCCGCCAGGTTAAGAAATTTGAAAGTGGCGTGATTAAAGAGCCCATTACCGTTGCGCCCTCCGCCAGCATTCGTGATGTGCTGCTGCTCATGGCGCAAAACGGCATTTCCGGTGTGCCGGTTGTAGATGGTAAGCGCCTGGTCGGTATTGTGACTAGCCGCGATTTGCGGTTTGAAACCCGCTTTGAACTGCCCGTAACCGCAGCAATGACGCCAGAAGACCGGTTGGTGACGGTGCAGGAGGGCGCTGAGCGGGAAGAGATTTTGGCGCAGCTACATCAACATCGCATCGAAAAGCTGCTGGTCGTTAATAAAGACTTTGAACTGCGCGGCATGGTCACGGTTAAAGATATTCAAAAGGCCGAAGACTTCCCCAATGCTTGCAAAGATGAAGATGGCCGGCTGCGTGTAGGCGCGGCGGTTGGCACCGGCGAAGGCACCGATGAGCGTATTGAAGCGCTAGTCTCAGCCGGCGTCGATTTGCTGGTGGTTGATACCGCGCATGGCCACAGTCGGGGTGTACTGGAGCGAGTGCGCTGGATTAAGCAGCATTACGCAGATGTGCAAGTCATTGGCGGCAATATTGCCACCGAGCAAGCGGCGCGCGCGCTGGTTGAAGCGGGGGCAGACGCCGTAAAAGTGGGTATCGGGCCCGGCTCAATTTGCACCACGCGCGTGGTGGCCGGTGTAGGTGTGCCGCAAATCACCGCTATCGCCAATGCGGCTAAAGGCGTAGCCGGCACAGGTGTGGCGCTAATTGCCGATGGCGGTATTCGCTACTCCGGCGATGTCGCCAAAGCCATTGCGGCGGGTGCCGATTGCGTGATGATCGGCAGCATGTTTGCGGGTACGGAAGAGGCTCCCGGTGAGGTGGAGCTGTATCAAGGGCGAAGCTACAAAGCTTATCGCGGCATGGGCTCGATTGGGGCGATGGCGCGCAATCAAGGCTCCTCCGATCGGTATTTCCAAGAAGACGCCAGCGAAGTAGAAAAACTGGTGCCCGAGGGCATTGAAGGTCGCGTGCCGTATAAAGGCGCCATGCAAGTGATTGTGCATCAGCTACTCGGTGGCCTGCGCGCCAGCATGGGCTACTGCGGCAAGCCAACTATTGATGATTTCCGTGGTCAGGCTGAGTTTATTCGCATCACCAACTCTGGGGTGCGCGAAGGGCATGTTCACGATGTGAGTATCACCAAAGAAGCGCCCAACTACCGAAGCGAATAAATCAATGACCAGCCAGCTACATGATGAGCGAATTTTAATCCTTGATTTTGGTTCGCAATACACCCAGTTAATTGCCCGTCGCGTGCGTGAGGCGGGCGTGTATTGCGAGATTCGCCCGTGGGATGCCACAGCCGAGTCGCTCATTGATTTTGCGCCGCAGGGCGTCATCCTCTCCGGCGGCCCAGAATCGGTTCACTTTGATGCCGCCCCGCGCGTGACGGATGTGGTGCTGGGCATGGCTGTACCCGTTTTAGGTATTTGCTATGGCATGCAGGCACTGGCGCAGCAGCTGGGTGGCCGGGTAGAGCCATCTAGCCATAAAGAATTTGGCTATGCCGAGGTGCGCGCACGCGGGCATTCGCGGCTACTAACGGACATTGATGATCGGGTGAATGCCGAGGGGCATGGCCTTTTAGATGTGTGGATGAGCCATGGCGATCATGTGGCAGAGCTACCCGCTGGGTTTAAGGTGATTGCCAGCACCCCGAGCGCGCCGATCGCAGGGATTGGTGATGATGAACGTGGCATCTATGGGCTGCAGTTTCATCCTGAAGTTACGCATACCAGCCAGGGGCAGCGTGTCCTCGAGCGATTTGTGCGCGATATCTGCGGCTGCAGCGGGCAGTGGACAGCCGGCAATATTATTGACGATTTAATCACCCGCGTGCGCGATACGGTGGGTGATGAGCACGTTTTACTTGGCCTATCGGGTGGTGTTGACTCCTCAGTGGTTGCCGCGCTGCTGCATAAAGCCATTGGCGATCAGCTGACCTGCGTGTTTGTGGACAACGGGCTGCTGCGCTTGAACGAAGGTAATGAGGTGATGCAGACGTTCGCCCAGCACATGGGCATTCGTGTGATTCGGGTAGATGCAGAATCGCGTTTTCTCGACGCGCTGGCGGGTGAGGCTGACCCAGAAGCCAAGCGTAAAATTATTGGCCGCACATTTATTGAGGTTTTTGACGAGCAAGCCAGCCAAATTGATAACGTGCAGTGGCTGGCTCAGGGCACCATTTACCCCGATGTGATTGAATCAGCTGGCGCCAATACGGGTAAGGCCCATGTCATAAAATCGCACCACAATGTGGGCGGGCTGCCTGAGCACATGAAACTCAAGCTGCTCGAGCCACTGCGCGAGCTCTTTAAAGACGAAGTGCGCCGCATTGGCCTTGAGCTTGGCTTGCCGGCCGAAATGATTAACCGCCATCCGTTTCCTGGGCCTGGCCTGGGGGTACGCATTTTAGGCGAAGTGCATAAGCCCTACGCCGATTTGCTGCGCCAAGCCGATGCCATTTTTATCGAAGCGCTGCGGGCTGAAGGCTGGTATGAAAAAACCAGCCAAGCCTTTGCGGTTTTTCTACCCGTAAAATCCGTGGGCGTAACTGGCGATGGCCGGCGTTATGAATATGTAATTGCCTTGCGCGCCGTTGAAACGGTCGATTTTATGACCGCCCGCTGGGCGCATCTGCCCCATACCTTCCTCGATCAAGTCTCACGCCGAATCATCAACGAAATCGATGGCATCTCACGCGTCGTCTACGACATTTCCGGAAAACCGCCGGCCACGATTGAGTGGGAATAGTTTTTAGAATGTAAGTCATTGATTTTTTGGAAAAAAATTTTCCACATTTGTTACACGCTACCTCGTAAGTTATTGAAAACATTGAACCAGAATCTTGACTTACACAAAAAAGTGCACAATAGTTGAGTTTTTCCAGTTCAATAGTTGCAAGGCATGCTTATACCAATACGAAACCCGAGAAACACTGACACTCAGCAAACGATTATGGGGTTAGCGACTATCTTTCTGCGCGGAAAGGTTTGGTGGCTAAGATATCGGGTGCAGGGGCAGGGGGGGTACGAACGAGAAAGTCTCGGAACGCAGGATCGCGATGCTGCGATAGCGAAAGCTTACGATATTGTCTCGCAATATCAAAACCATGGGATTCTGCCTTCTCGGCGCTTAACAGTGGCATCAGCGATTAAAGAATACCTCGACGATAAAGCCACAGAAGTTGCTACAGGCAACGTCCTCGAGGGTATAGGTGCTGGCCGATTCGGAACAATCCAAACCCATTTATCCCATTGGCAAAAATTTCTTGGCGATCAGACCCCTCTAGGGAATTTGCATCTTGATAGCGGCAAGGCTTTCAAGCGTTGGCGACTCGACCAAGGTGCATCTCTGGTCACGATTCGTAATGAGCAGGCCTCGTTTAATGCGTTAGTCCGATGGTTGTACGAACGGAACAAATTTCACTTGGCTAAGCTGAATATGAGCAAAATCCGGGCAGCGGAGTTTGAGAATCAGGATGTCCGGCGAGCTTCCTTCACTGAAGAACAAGCTCAACGGATTCGCGCCCATTTGATGGCTAAAATTAAGTCAGCGGAGCAGAGTACAAATGGCGTCGAGTACGGAGATCTGTTGACCTCCTGTTTTTTTATGCTGCTGCTCGAGACTGGTCTGCGTATTGGGGAAGCGCTAGCAATGGAATGGCGAGACCATAGCCTCGAGGAGAAGGTGATTACAGGGTCTGTCCCAGATTCTGGGTCATCCGTAACAAATCCGGAAGACCAAGAATTTCATTCCCTGACTCGAGTGCAGGTGCGCGCAGAGTCCTCAAAAGTCCGGAAATCACGAGTGGTAAAGTTTTTGGATTCCTCGAATTTCTTCCTTTTACTCAAAATGGCGCAACTTCGACGTTATGAAGAGACGGATGGCCAGTTTCCAAAACCAGAATCCACTTCAAAGATTTTTCGCCTGAATACTAATACACCAATGTCTCGGCGTATCTACTTGAAGGGGTTTGAAAAGCTTCTTGACGATTTGGGTATCCAGAACAAGCAGGGTGCCTTGGTGCCGTACTCATTTCGACATTATTACATTACCCGTCATATTAATATTGGTAAAATCAACACCATGCAGTTGTCGGCGATTGCGGGGACGAGTGAGCAACAAATTAGAAAGACATATTTCCATCTTTTTGATCAATATGTTGAAGATGCCGCACTTGCGGGCGTGGTGATGCATGACGGTATACTGATTGAGCACAATTAGTCCTCCACTATCGTAATATCCACGCTACCCAAAACTTCATCCCGTATTTGGTACGCAAGTCGCAAAAATTGACCGTGATCGTCCGGATCCAAATATGGGTAAAGATCTGCTGTGGCGGCCTGCAGTCGCAGCGCGCATATTGCAAGGGCTTCCTTGCTCGGCTCAGAACCTTTAGCTCGCATAGATCGAATGTAACCTTCTGTTTTTCCGAGCCATTTTACAGAAAATTGGTTTTCACTGGTCACGATATTGAGACGTGATAGTAGTTCGTACGTTTGGTTAAGTAGATCATGTTTGTTCATGATTCTATTTAGCCGATTGGTCACAGAACTGGAAAAATGGTGGGTGGACAGGTGATGACCCACAGCGCTCACTTTTCAAAGGGAATTGGCAATCGCCTCGAATGCCTTCAATGTTTTTTCGGTGGGTATCAGGAACACAGTGCGCCGGTCTTGTTCCGATCGGGTTCTCTCAATCCAGCCATCAGCGACTAGTCGATTTAAATTGTAACGAATCCCAGTTGCTGAGTTCGGTACGGTGGCCATCAGCTGTCTGACGGTTAACGATTTACCATCATTCTTCTTAACGCTTACGGCTATTAATATATCAAGCGGCAATAGTGAGGAACCGTAGGGTATGCCTGGTTCTAACGCCGCTCTGAGTGCCTGAACTGCGCGGGTGGTGTTGTGAAAGTTGTTCCTATCCATAGGTGACTATTTGTCCAATGTGGTGCTATGAAAAGCAACCTATAAGTTTTGTTGCGCATACTGCAGCAGTGTGGATCGAACAGATTTGGCTTGCCCTGGTGTTCGGCCGGTAAGAAGTGAGGTCATCACGTAAATCAAAAGGTTGAGTAAGATAAATGCCAATTGAAGGGGCAAGAGTGTCCAAATCCACTTGGCATTGCTTAAGGAGTCAGTAATTGTGTTCCATATGACAACTCCGGTTACCCCAAGCAAAACCATACTTTGTGTTACTACAAGTACGGTAACGAGCACTCCTATGAAGTTCGATAACCGATTTTGGAAATAGTCTGGACTGAATTTGTCGAGTTGGACTTTGAGGATATGGTTCGCGTTGTCAGGTTCCTCAGCCTTTTCTATTGGTATTCCAGCCTGTAAACAAACCTCATAAAAGGCTTTGTCTGCCGCCTTGTTTTGAAAACGAATGGTTAAGAGTGCCGCTACCGCACTTATCGATAACACCACAGTAATGCAGCCAATGATATGTCCTATGGCTATGAGTGTGTTCATCCTAGAGCACCTTTATCGCGAGCAGGGGTAACTTGCTTGTATGGAGATGTGGGCATATCGAACACTCTTATCGGTGTGAACCCGATCGGGTCAGATGACAGTCGTGATTATTTCTCTTTCTCCCATGACGTAGGCAAGCAATCATCTTGTCTAACAAGATTCCCCACCTGATTATGCCGCAACTTATGCCTCAAACGCACCTAGGGTGATGTATCCGAAGGCAGAATGGGTTCGGCTGTAGTCAATTTCGATGCACTCAATCTGGCGACCATGGTTTTTCCCGAATAGGCGGGAAAATCAACACGGTGGGCTAATCGCAGTCCTGATAATCCGATTCTATGCAGATTCGGGCGCGGCTTTGGGCATCGGCAATGGCTTCGGGGGTCATGCGGTCTGCAATTACGTCTCTATTATGCACGGCATCGGAGTTTCCGTTGCTCGCGGCAATGTTAAACCACATATGTGCAGTTGAATAATCCTGAATCACACCGTTGCCAAGTCCATACATGCGACCAAGGTTGTATTGCGCTTTGGCATTACCTTGCTCAGCGGCTAACCGATACCATCGCACAGCCTCCGCGTAGTCTTGCGCGACCCCTTGGCCTTGGACATACAAGACCCCAAGGTTGAGTTGTGCGTCGACATCACCTTGCTCAGCGGCTAACCGGTACCACCGCGCAGCTTCGGCGTAGTCTTGCGCGACCCCTTGGCCATGTGAATACATGAGACCAAGGTTGTATTGCGCTATGTCAAGCCCACCCTCTGCGAAAGGCAAAAATATTTCATAGGCAGTCTCGTAATCACGGATTTTATAGGCCTCTACGCCAGCTTTGAATTGCTGGGTTAAATCATTTGCCCACAACATACCCGGGGCAAGCAATAAAGCCATCACGACTGCACGAATAATCCTTTTCATGCCTTTAGTTTCTTCGATGTGTCTCACACAGGTCAACATCCGTACTGATCTTCAAATCCTCAGAGTCATGGGCAGGTAAAAAATATTTACCCGTTGTCAGTACGGCTAAATATAGTCATGACTAAAAGAAAAAAACCCCCTCGTGGGAACAAAAAATCAAACGTTACTGACGTAGAGCTCGCAACTGCACAGATGTTGGCTCGAAACTGCTTGAAAGATTACGGAAATATCCTAAGCCCCGCGGAGCGTCTTACTTTGCAGCGATTTTTGCGCGCCCTTGGTGGTGGTAAATCGGAGGGCAAAAAGAAAGATGATCCGGCGACCATGGTTGATAAAGTCTTGAACATAACTCTTAACGTCAACAATACGGTCCGTAATCGGAAAGCAAGAGAGCACAGGGAGTAGAGATGACTACGGACATTGGTAGTACGGTTGGCTAAAGTGCCCTAGTTACAAGTGAAGCCGCCGAAACCGTCAGAACGACAATGTGTGCCATCGCTGTTCCGCCACCCTCCAAAACCGTCGGATCGTGATGAGGAGCCATCGCTATGACGTAGGCCACCAAATCCGTCCGAGCGGGATGAACTGCCATCACTATGCCGATAGCCTCCAAAACCATCTGATCGTGACGAAGAGCCATCGTTGTAACGGAAGCCGCCAAAGCCATCAGAGCGGGCAGTCGTGCCATCATCGCATCTATATCCCCCAAAGCCGTCTGATCGGCAGTTCTGGGCTTGGGCAGTACCAATGGTGAAAATCGACAAAATAGCGAGACTTAGCAGCAACTTTTTCACTTGGCTTTTCCTCTATTTTTCAGCGGACTCTTTGATAGACAGGATGTTGGCATACAGAGGTAATCTCGTGAGTTAAGACCGGTGCTAGGAATAAAGTGCATCAGGCGGGCATGGTCACACTTTGTTTTGGAGTCATGTCGCTCAATGTCATATCCATACAGTTATGGGGGCACTTTCAATTAAAATCCTTGACATCGCAAGCGAGCTACAACGTTTTCAAACAGTAGTAACAACAGTCTGCGACATAATGTGTCGGTGAGGTCTGGAATGCTCATAATGATAAAGGCGCTCCATTGATGGGCCTGCTGTGCTTTGATGTAGTGCCGCCTTAATAAGCGGTAAACTAGTGTGACTTCGGTAATTTTGGGTGTTCATCGCACTACAGTCCTGTCGCCTGATGAAAAGGAAATTTTTATGGCAATCACACTAAACGAACTTGAACAACACCTTTGGGGGGCTGCCAACATCCTCCGAGGCAGTATTGATAGTGGCGAATATAAGAGCTACATCTTTGGCTTGCTGTTTTTCAAGCGTCTGAGTGACGTCTGGCAAGAAGAGTTCGAACAAAAGCTCAAAGAGTATGGGGACTCATCTTTGGCAGCTGATGCTGATGAGCATAGGTTTGATCTTCCTAAGGGTCATCGTTGGGAAGATGTCAGGAAGCACACCACCAACATTGGTGAGCATTTGAACTCAGCATTTCAAGCGGTTGAAGATGCCAATATGAAATTACGTGGCATTTTCCAAAGTGTGGATTTCAATAACAAAGAACGTTTCAGTGATGAGATCCTAGAAAGGCTATTGCAGCACTTTGAGAAATATGAGATCAGTAATGCCAATGTCGATGCTGACATGTTGGGTAATGCCTATGAGTATTTGATCAAGCAGTTTGCTGATGATGGTGGCACAAGGGGTGGGGAGTTCTATACACCCAAAGAAGTTGTGACCCTAATGGTCAAATGTCTTGAGATCACAGAAGGCATGAGTGTCTATGATCCCACCTGTGGCAGTGGCGGTATGTTGCTTGAGTCCTATCGATCGGTTGAACAAGCTGGTCTCAATCCTCGTTCATTAAGTCTCTATGGTCAGGAAAGGAATCTAAACACCTGGGCAATCTGCCAGATGAACCTTTTTCTGCATGATATAGACGATGCTGATGTGCGGCGTGGTGACACGTTAAGAGAGCCAAAGCACTTGGTCAGTGAAGGTAGCAAAGCCATCAAGACCTATGATCGTGTGATTGCCAATCCACCATTTTCTTTGAAGGAATGGGGTCATACCCAGTGGAAGAATGGTGATCCCTATGGTCGGGATGTCTATGGGGTTCCTCCTGCCAGCTATGGTGATCTGGCTTTTGTTCAGCACATGGTGGCCAGTCTCAATGAACATGGGAAATTGGCTGTGGTTGTGCCTCATGGTGTCTTATTCCGTGGCGGTGCTGAAGGCAAGATCAGACAAGCCTTTATTGAGAATGATTTGGTGGAAGGTGTGATTGGATTGGGTCCCAACCTGTTCTATGGTGCCGCAATTCCTGCTGCCATTCTGTTTTTGAATCAGCACAAGCCTGAACATCTGAAAAACAAGATCATGATCGTCAATGGTGCTGAGGAATTTGATGAGGGTAGAGCACAGAACTATCTTCGTGATGAGCACATTGAAAAGCTATCTGATGCCTATCTTGGATTTGAAGATATTGAGAAATTGGCTCGATTGGTTGATGTCTCTGAGATTGAGGGCAATGATTTCAATCTGAATGTGACTCGCTATGTGAGTCTTGGGGAAGAAGCTGAAAAGATTGATGTGGCAATTGAAGCTCAGAAGCTGACTGAGTTGATGGCTGAACGTGATGCCACTGAGAAAAAGATGACTGCCTATCTTCAGGAGCTTGGCTATGTTGAGTGAGGTTCCTGAGGGGTGGAGATTGAATCGGCTTTCGTCGGTGGCTACTTACACTAATGGAAAAGCGTTCAAGCCGTCAGATTGGTCATCTCAAGGTTTACCAATCATTCGAATTCCTCAATTGAGAGACCCTTCCTCTGATTACAACTGCTTTTCCGGAACCGTTGATGACAAATATCGAGTCACCTCCGGTGATCTGCTCTTCAGCTGGAGTGCAACACTAACCGCTGTAATGTGGAATGCATATGATGCTGTTCTGAACCAACATATCTTCAAGGTAGAGCCGATTGATGACATAAATAAAGAATTTCTGCTCTATCGTTTGTTACTGTCAATCGATGAGCTCATGAAAGGGGCTCACGGCACGACGATGCAGCACATCAAGAAAAGGGAATTGGATACTCATTTGATTTCAGTGCCACCACTCCCCGAACAAAAACGCATTGCCGAAATCCTTTCAAGCGTTGATGAAAGCATTCAAGCCACACAGTCTGTGATTGATCAGGCTGAGCGTGTCAAGCGTGGTTTGATGGAAGATTTGCTCACCGGTGGTTTGGGTAGTGAAGCCATTGCACGAGGTGAGGTTCCTGAGGGTTGGCGTATGATTCCGTTCGCTGATTTTTGTGAAATAAAAGCCGGCGTTGGCTTTCCCGTAAAGTTCCAAGGAAGGACCGAGGGTGATTTCCCGTTCTACAAAGTTAGTGACATGAATTCTTCTGGTAACGAGCAGTTCATGTCTGTAGCTAATCATTACGTGACAGAAGCAGACTTGCCTGTATTGAAGGCAAAACCATATCCCGATGGAGCTGTAATCTTTCCCAAAATTGGTGCGGCCATTAGAACTAATAAAAAGCGTCGTCTCACGAAAGACAGCCTAATTGATAACAATGTTATGGCACTGATAGCAAACGACAATGTGGTTACGCCAGGCTATCTATTTCGAATCATGGAGAGGACCAATATTTACTCTTTCTCGTCTCAGAATGGCTTGCCATCAATCAATAAGTCGACGATAGCAAAAGCTGAGGCGTTGATACCTCCCCTTTGTGAACAAAAACGAATTGCCGAAATCCTTTCAGGCGTTGATGTGTTCATCCAAAGCCAAAAGCAAATCATTGACCAGTACCAAGTCACTAAGAAGGGACTGATGGATGACTTACTTACGGGGAAGGTTAGGACTGTCTAATGAAAGGTCGTGGGGCTGAATGGCGATTGGCTGAGAAACCGACACTGGAGTATCTCCAGTCAATGGGGTATCAGTTTGTGCCACCAGAGTCTCACCATGAACTTCGATCTGCTGACAATCAGGTCATCTTTCGACCACATCTGATTGAAGCCATCCAAAGACTCAATGACATTTCCCTCGGTGACGCTGAGGCGGCTGCTTCTGAACTTTCTCGACTAGAAGATAATGAAGAATGGCTCAATGTATTGAGAGGATCATTCTCCAGAACTGTTGAGGGTCAAAGCACCCAAAAGACCCTGAGACTGATTGATTTCCATGATCCAAGCAATAACCACTTTGCTGTGACGCATCAGCTGTATGTCAAGGCTGAGAAGTCCCGCATTCCTGATGTGGTGGTTTATATCAACGGCATTCCTGTCGTGGCTATTGAAGCCAAGTCTCCCATCAATTTCAAAGACAAGAATGGGGAAGGCTTTGATCAAATCAAACAATACGAAAGAGACATCCCCAGGCTATTCTTTACCAATGCCTTCAATATTCTGACCGATGGCACCACAGTGCTTTATGGCACCACAGGATCACCATCCAAGTTCTATGGCTATTGGCGAGACAGTTATCCACGACCAGATGATTTTGACAATGAGTTGCACAAGGGACTGTGGTGTTTGTTGGAACCCGCCAGACTGTTAGACATTATTGCTCACTTTATCGTCTTTGAACGAGAGCAAGAGTCTGGTGCCATCATCAAAAAGATTTGTCGATACCAGCAATTCAGGGCCGTCAATAAGATGGTGGACCGTGTATTGGAAGGCAAACACAAAAAAGGCTTGATTTGGCACACCCAAGGCAGTGGTAAGTCACTGACCATGGTGTTTGCTGCCTTGAAACTCAAGCAACATCGCACCATTGAAAACCCCAAGGTTTCCAATCCAAACCTATTGGTTTTGACTGATAGGAAAGATTTGGATAAACAGATCTCTCAGACCTTTGTTGCCACCCGTTTGCCCAATCCTGTGCCTATTGCCAGCATTCGAGACCTCAGAGAGAAGATGGCCACTGAGGTGAGTGGTCAAACGTTGATCAGCACCATCTTCAAGTTTGAGGGATCCAAGAATCCCATTCCCAATTCTGAGAACTGGATTGTGATGGTGGATGAGTGTCACCGTACCCAAGAGAAGGATTTGGGTGCCTATATGCGAGCCACCTTACCCAATGCCACATTCTTTGGGTTCACAGGTACACCGATTCGGAAAGACGACAAAAACACCTATGAGAACTTTGGGATCGTGGGTGAGGGTTATTTAGATAAATACGGAATTGATGATGCCGTCAAAGATGGTGCGACAGTTCCAATCTATTACACCAGTCGAAAAACAGAATGGCAGATTGATGAAGCCAAGATTGATAGCCTATTTGATACATGGTTTGCTGATGCCAGTGATGAACAGCTAGAAATCATCAAAAAGCGTGGTGTCAGATTGGCGGATTTGGTTTGTCATCCCAAGCGAGTGGAGTTGATTGCTTTTGATCTGTGGAACCACTTCAAGTCCTATGCCATGCCAGATGGGTTCAAAGCACAATTGGTGGCCTATGATCGAGAAGCCATTGTTCTCTACAAAAAAGCATTGGATGCGATCATCACACAAGATTTAGTCAAGGAGGGGATGAGTGAGGCTGAGGCAAGGTCTGAATCAGAGACCTACACAGCTTGTGTCTATAGTCGATCTCAGGAAGATGACAAACCCAGCGAGGATCATTACAAATCAGCGGTCAGAGAAAATCTGGTGGCATGGTATGCCGATGACAAAGCAGAAGATAAGATCAAAAAGGACTTCAAGACTCGTTATGCCAAGCCCCATATCCTGATTGTCTGTGACAAGTTGCTTACTGGCTTTGATGCACCGGCTGAGAGTGTGATGTATCTGGACAAGCCACTCAAGGAACACACACTGCTACAAGCCATCGCCAGAACCAACCGAGTGGCTGATGCCAAGAAGAAAAATGGCTTGATCGTGGACTACATCGGTGTCAGTCATCATCTCGAGGATGCCTTGTCCAGTTATCGATCTGAAGATGTCCAGAATGCCATGCGAGATCTTGAGAGTCTTCGCAATGAACTCAGAGCTGCGCATCGGGTGTTGTTGGCATACACCAAAGATATCAAGCGCCATGGTGGCAATCTCAAGGTTGAATATGATGCGCTGGTCAAAGCTATTGGCTCAGAAGATGAGTGGATATTATTTCAGCGCAAGGTCAGAAACTTTGTGACCCTCTATGAAGCACTGTCTCCTGATCCCGCTGTGTTGGAAATGAGCCAAGACCTTCGTTGGTTTGCCAATTTCATGTTGTATGGCAGACAAGTCTTCGACAAAAAAGAAAGTTTTGAGACAGGAGATTACAGCGAGAAGATTCGAAGCATGTTGGAAGACCATGTGCATGTCACCGGTTTATCCACCATCGTCAAATTGCGTTCTGTAATTGATGGTGAGTTTTGGAATGATTTTGATCAGGTGGGGGATGATGAAGACAGCCAACGATCGGCTGCTTTGAAAAAGACCACTGAGTTGAGAAAAATCACCGAAGCCAAATTGGCTGAGAATTTTCATCAATATGCCAAATTCAGTGAGAAGCTCAAAGAGTTGATTGAGAAGATGGATGACAGTCAGCTCTCTTGGGCTGACAAATTGAAATCAGCCGAGGCTTTTGCCAAAGAGATAGAAGAAGAGTCTCAATCGTACGAAAGAACAGGTCTGTCATTTGAAGCACACAGCCTTCTGAGGGTCATTGAGTCGATATCTGGTGACAAAGTATCCCCAGATGCCCAAAAATCCCTTGCTGAGGCTGTGGAAGCCATTTACAGCGATGAGAACTCGGCGCCCAAGCTTTGGCAGACCAAGGATGGTCTTCGGAAGGAACTTCGCCAGCAGGTCAGGAAGGCAGCGCACCAACTGGGGTTCACTCAGTTGAGAGAATTGCCAGTGGAATTGGAAGAAATGGCCATCAAGCATTTCTCACGAGGTGAATATGAGTGAGATTGTGATTGGCGACCAAAGTATTCCGTATACCCTAGTGCGCAGTGACAGAGTACGGCGCATTCGGTTCGATATGGATCTGAATGGATTTCGAGTAGTGGTTCCCATTTATGCAAGTGGTGACGACATACGCGGGGCGATGCTTCAAAAAAAGAAATGGATTATCCGGAGTCATCATTCACTTGAAGAGAAGCGTTCCGAGTGTCATAAACTCTATAGATTTCAGAGTGGTGCGAAAATACCGTACTGGGGCAGACTATCGCGTCTGCAACTTGAAGCATCCGATGTGGAAGAAGTCACAGTTCGATACCGAAATGGGTTTCTCGTATCCCATCCCCAATATAAATCACCTCAGACACACGATGAATCTATTGAGTTAGGTTTACAAAGTTATCTGCGCCAACAATTTATGACTGAGGCAAGGCGACTTTGCCGTAAGTATCAGCAATCAATCGGGAAATCGCCAAAAAGCCTGCGAATTACCCAAATGGTAACCAGGTGGGGCAGCTGTTCACCTGCTGGGATAATCTCGCTTGACTGGAGGCTTGTGTATGCCCCCAAGCGTGTTGCTTCTTATGTGGTAGCTCATGAAATGGCGCATCTTCATGTGCTAAATCACACATCTGAATTCTGGAGAACCCTTCGCAGTATCTATGGGAATTTCTCATCGGAACATGAATGGCTTGAGGCGAACCAGCATCGACTCGGCTATGTTCGTTGTCCGATCAACAATGCGATGATTGGATGAGGTCAGATAATCTTTAAGTTACATATGCTGAATATCTTCAAACGAAGAAATTGAGCAAAAAAAGAAAAAGAATTTAAAGATCATCTGCCAAGGAAGGTGAACTTTGATAATAAGGTATACGATTACGTTTCACAAAAACGGCGTAGAGAGAACCACTCGTCTCTTTGCTAAAGACGTGAAAGCTGCAATTGTTAAATTTTTGTATAAAAATAAAGACGTTGATGCAAAAGACATCGTGTCTGTGACGTCGAAAAGATCATTTTCAAAAGAGACAGGTAAGATTGTTGGTGCAGCGCCGAACGAAATAAGCAGGCTCCAAGTCGATGGCAAAGGGGAGGTGCAGAAATCTGAAGAGGACTCTGCAAGCTCATCTAATAATGTCGGAGATGCCAGTTGGCAAAAAAAGCCACTTATATTGGGGCTGTCCTTGTGCTTGATTGTTGCCATAACTCTAATTATTGGGGAATATCTGGAAGATTCAAGTTTCACCTTCAAAAACCAAGAGAGACGGTATAGTTCAGAATGGGATAGTTACCCAGTTGACTTTAGGCGTTTAAGAGAAGATGCGCAAAATAATGATGGGTATATCATCAAGGGTACAAATTTTGAAATAGCGAACCGTTATGGGTACAGAGATTACGTTCAAGAAAAGGCAGATGGTACTCGGTGGGCGATGGTACGTAGTCTATCAAATCAATTTTCTATATCGAGCTGGACAGTAGACTGTGATGAAAAGTGGTTCAAGATTGGGCATATCGGCGGTGAGCAGGAAGATTTGCAAAAACCTGAAATAGGAACCCAAGGGTTTGCCGTTGCTGCAACCATATGCAAAATTCCATTTACTCCTCACTATTGACTATAGAAACTTGCTCGACATGGGATTAAATATGAAAAACCTAGCTATTTTAATAATTTGGCTGATAAGTGTTGATGCATTTGCGGAAATCCCCTGGGAAACAAATCCTAGAGAAACGCCTTATTTTGTTTCAGAATCTGGAACGAGGTACTGGGAATGTAAGGGGCAAGTAGATCCTCGGTTATTGCATTTGATTGCAGATGAAATGAAAATGATATCGGATGCGCATGGGTTTTCACGGCCAGACTCTAGCCTTTGCCTCTACAAAATCTGGGACCATATAGTGGATGCCAGTGTAAAGATGTATTCCGTGGACTATTATGTTTCCTTTAGATCTTTAGAAACCTGTCTCCTGGAAAACTATTGCGACAATGTTAGGTCAGTTACCTTTATGCCCGTTAATGACGGGGTCGCAAGGCAATATCTCTTATCAAGTGTTCAGTTGAAAGATACCAAAATGGTATGCATTGGGTGGGATGGTAACCTTATAAATGCCTTGGGTGGTTGCCGATGATTGTGTCTTAACTACTTTACACATTTGTTGTGTCAGACAACTTACGCAATATCATTGTCTGACCATCTCTATCACCTCCGTTTCATCTCCATGATATGGGCAAGGTAGACCCTTATTTGGTCATACGCAAAAGAGTGTATTAACCATAACGTTGTCTAAGTTGATCTAGTGCGTCTAGCGCCTGCTCTGCAATATGATTCTTAGCCCAACTCGCTTGAGTGAACCATAGCCGGGCACTTTCGATATCGCGAGCCACGCCTTTGCCATTGAAAAACAAAATCCCAAGGTTCAACTGAGCACCATGATGTCCTCTTTCTGCAGCCTTTAGGTACCAATGTGCTGCGGTAGCAGGGTTGGCTGCCACTCCACGTCCATCTTCTAGCAATAGGGCAAGGTTGAACTGAGCAGACACGAATCCCTGATTGGCAGCTCGGGTATACCAGTAAACGGCCATTTGTGGATTGGGTTCTCCTACATACCCCTCATCATGGAAAAGCCCAACGTTAAATTGGGAGGCAGCATCATCTTGTATTGCTGCTTGCAGATACCAGTGCATCGCCTTTCGCATATTGATTGGGACAAGTTTGCCTTCTTCATACAACACCCCAAGATCATGCTGTGCATCAATGAATCCCGCATTGGCAGCTGCCGTGTACCAATGGATGCCTTTTTTTATATCCAAATCCACCCCATTGCCATCAAGATACATGGCACCCAGTTGATGTTGACTCTCAGGTAGACCTTGATTTGCTGCCTTTTCAAACCATTCTGCTGCTCTACTGAGGTTTTTCTCAATGCCGATACCATTGGTTAACCGAATTGCAAGGTTATGTTGGGCATAGTCCAATCCTTGTTCTGCTGCAGATTGATACCAAAAAGTGGCCACTTGAATGTCTTTATCAACCCCAAACCCTTCATCATAAAGGTGTGCAAGGTTGTACATTGCAGATGCAGAACCACTTTGAGCTGCCATTTGACAAAAATGACCGGCCTTAGCCCAATCCCTTTGATCAATGGCATCAAAACACTGTTCACATAACCTTTCACTCATAAACAAACCACTGGCAATAGCTCTGTGGATAACTTATAACCAATCAAACTAGTGGGAGCAAATTTACAAGTCATCTCTTAGATATGATTTCTTTTAATACAGTAAGGAAATCTAATTTTTCCGATATTCCGTTGTATAGTTATTGAAATCAATGTAATCCGTTGTCCACAATTCAAATTGCTTCGTAAGATATTCAGAGAGTCCTTTTGGGTCATATATCTCTTCACACCATACTTCAGAACCCCCTGAAGCTCGATATACATCACCAGTAATAGGAGAGGAATTATTCCAGTTATCTCGAATAATATCCTTTATATCTTTGTTCCCATTTTTGTTACTTAGTGGTCGGGGGTCTTGTATTAGAATATGATAATGCACTCCATAAAAGGCATTTCTTTCTAATATTGGAGTTACAACTATGCTCTTTCTTGATCTTCTACCAAAATAACATTCATTCATTCTTTTGATAAATCTCGAAAGTATCATGGATGCAGTGATTTCATTAACATCTTCTTTGAATGTTAGAGTGATCATGTAATCATGATGTCTTGAGATTATGAATTCCTGAATTTCTTTTTTATATTTCTCAATTATCTTTTCTGCATCAATTGTTATATTTTTAACCATTTTACTAAACTCCTATGTTTTATGATGGCACTAGAATAACCAAGTCTCCCGAGTGTTATTTTCTCGGCTCCAGCGTGTGTGACCTGATTGTGAGCGGAGATGGGATCCTTGAGGGAGTCGAATCCATTTTGGTTAGACGACTTTACGAAGGCATCTCAGCTTTTTCATGAATCTTTACAATTCATGTTCACGCATGGTTATTTAGTTCATTTGAATAAATTAATATTTTTTATATGAGAACTGTCGTTGCAGTCTTTTGAATTTTGAATATTTAGGAAAAGTCGTCAGGTTATGGAATATTTGGAATTGATTGAAAATGAGGGAAAATTTGGGTCAGATTGACTAGAAATATGATGCATTAGCAACCGGTGTAGATCGGTAGTGATGGTATCGGTGATTTTCTCAAAGCAGTGGAAACGGAAAGGTTTCATGCCTTAAGGAGTTTAGAGCGAATGCTCTCGAGGACGTTGGAAATTAGGGCTCTTAAGAATTTAAAAAAGTTGGTGATTATTGTGGTTGATTTCTTGTAGTTGAACGAAACAGTAATTCAAACCCAAGGGCGCTGCCGATGGGGATGATTATGGCGACAAAAAGTGACGCTGCTCCTGGGGCAGTCGGAAAGAGTGTGTTCACTAAACCAACGAATACGAATGTGGTAACGCATGCTTTGGCGTGTATTTTGAAGTTCTTTTGGATCGAACAAAAATGTAGTATCAGAGCGACAATCGCGAATGCCGGCAGCCCAAACCCAATACCGTATGCAAGGACTCCACCGATTAGTAAACCTAACTCATTCATTTGGAACCTCCTCAAATTGCGGCATTGGTATCACGGTACGGCGGATTTTTTGAACAGTGCTTGTACTGCATCCGAGCTTTGATGCGATATTCCGCACAGATAATCCCACACCTAAGAGATCACGAATATCCTTGTGAAGCTTTTCGTTCACCGGTCTGCCTTGGTATTTTCCAGCATCTTGTGCCTTTCGGATACCTTCTGCCTGGCGACGGCGGCGATCTTCAAAATCCTTGCGAGCAATGGCAGCCATCATATCCAGCATCATTCGGTTGATAGCGTCGAGCATACGGCCGGTGAATTCATCTTCCCCATTAACCATATTCATTGCGATGTGGCTTGTCGGTAAGTCCATGGCAACTACGCGCAAGCCCTTGGACTCTATCTCATTTCGAAGGGCGTCCCAGTCTTCTCGTGGAAGGCGAGAAAGACGATCAATTCCCTCAACTAAAAGGATATCACCAACCTGTGCGTCCGCTAGCAAACGCCGTAGTTCCCGACGGTCTGGTGTGGCACCACTGGCATTCTCTACATACCATGCGGCAACGGGTCTATCTTTTGACCGACAGAAATCCTCGAGCGATTGACGCGCTCGATTTGCATTTTGATCAATAGTGGAAGCTCGGAGATATCCTCTAACGAACATGGGAACCTCTTCGTGTAGCGATTAGGGTATATAGTAACACACTGTAGCATTTTGGATCAAGATGCCGTACTTTTCGCTACACTTTTGCCTAACTTCTTAACGTAGTAGTGGAGGTATACCCAAAAAAATAATGATGACGATGGTATGTTCGGCAGCCGACTTATTGAGGTGAGGCACAAATTACATCCAGTCAGCAGCTCGCCCTCACACACCAAGATGCCAGCGTCCCTTATGAGTAACTTGCGACGTTATCCGTCGTTGGTAATGATTACGTACCTGTTTGGTCATCAGGCGCTGCCGGAGCGAGAATCGGCTGGGGGTTTAGGAGCGTAGATGGAGCCTTACTCGAGTTGTTGTTTGATCTTTTTCTCAATCAACTGCTCCATGGCCCTGGTCTCCAGCTGGCTTTTCTCCCAGTCGATCCCCCAGTCCTCCTGAGGGATGCCCGTGGAAGCTCCTGTCCTCGCTAGGGTTGAAGATTCCACCTATCACCTCGATCATTTTCGGGGGGCGTACCCTAAGACAGCACCGCTGGAGAAATTTGATTGAGCAAAAGAAAACGAGAGGCATAGCACAATACCCCTCGCTACAACAAAAAACGGATTCTAGTTATTCTATGACCCGAACCGCTTCAGTCCGAGTTGCACCGCTCTCACCTGGGAAATCTCTGAATAAGGCCTCTACCATCGCTGGCATTACCCGGCTTAACTGAGAAAACGAGCCTACGCTGAATACAGTAGCCTCAAGCAAAACTTTTGTGTCATTTCCGCCAACAGTCTGTGGCTCAGCAATATTTAACTGTAGAGAACGGCTATACACGGTACCAGAATACGTCAAAGAACCAACAACGCCAAAGGTCGGTGTTTGGTAGGTCGTGCCAGAATATGTCCCGAAGCCGCCGCTTGAGCTTATGGTTCCATACGTTGTAGATGAGGAAGTACCTGTCTGCCCTATGATAGGTAGTGATCCAACTTTTTCTTCACCATCACTAATTTTGTATTCCATCTGAATTACCCACATAGCATCAGACTGGGCATCGGCTTCAACATATCCTAATTCAGTCAGATGCCCGCGCACCAAATCTGCGTATGCTCTATATTCTAATGAGCCTGACTGCGCCGCTGTTGGATCGAACGCAAAGGTAATCTCATTAGCACGCGCATCTAAATCATGGAATACGGATATATCAGAGCGGACGACGGTTCCGCAACCAGATATCGCAATCGATATTAGCGCTAACAGCCCCGTAATAATCAAAAATTTTTTATTATTCATAGTGTCAACCTCAGTTATGAGCGCTTTTGCGGAAGGCAAATATAGGCTCGTACTTGCGCCACTTTCCATTAATCTTACAGAAGATTTTTGTCGCCGGCTGCTTAGGTAATCCCCCTGGTGCGACCCCAGATCCCTAGACACTCGATCGCTTCCTAAGGTAGTTATCTTCGAAAACACTTGATGATCGTGTTACTCAGAAAATCAACAACCTACAAGCTCAAATCTGAGGTGTGCGAAATGGTGTGCTACAGCTGACACTGAAAACGTGTTAGCACAATTGAGTGTGTCGTATACCTGCTTTATTCGTTCGTCAGCTTTTTCTAGTGTGACTTACCAACCCTTTATGTCCGCGCACCACTGACACGAAAACGCCTAAAGTAATAAGGTTTGCGCCTCCATCCGCTAATAACGCAGTGAGGTTCATATTTCCCGTGTAACCTATCACGTTACCAACAAGAGCCAACGCTGTTAACAACACTGGCAACACCATTAGCGTGGCAAAGCTAATCTCTCCGGCAAACTTGGTGATCACTACACCAGCAAGCCAACCAGCGAATAGACCAGCTACGAGTGTCGGTCCTACCGCTACTATCAACTCAGATAGATTCAAAAACATTATGTTGTTGTATATGTAGTAGAGGGCAACGCCTAAAAGATAGCCAACAGCCTGACCAGCGAAAACAGTGATGGGATAGGTAAGAGACCAAAGAACAGAGCGTAAATAAATCATTAAAACCACGCCATCAGAAGTAACCTCAACGTTTCAACCATATTTTGTAAAACAAATTTGCCCGCTTCACCGATCAGGTATTCCCCCATTTATAACGCCGTTTTTAACTAAAAATGCCATTTTAGGGGCAGTCATGGACGGGCAGTTTGGGTAGGGCTCCACACAGATCTGTCTTCGTGTAGTGATTCGGGAGATTCCATATCCATAACTCTTAAAGGGCTTCGATGCCTTTGTCGCGCAGCTTCTTGTACGCTTGCCGTATCTGCTCAGCTTTCGCATCGCTTATCGTTGGTGTCTTAGAGGCATCGATGGCGATTTTAGCGTAGGCGATACGCTGCTCTTGCGGCATGTCGGGGTACAGTTCCGCGATTAGTTTTTCTAGATTGACCATGTCTTATTCCTCGTTTACCAATGTGATAAAGACGCACTTGCAGCCTTTATGTTCTTTACATTACCACCTCGCTCTAACGCTTCTTTTGAAATCATATAGAATGCGAAGCAGGTGGTGTATTCGTACTACACATTGCTAAAGACATCCATCATTTCTTCAGCACTAGTGTTTGCAAATGGAGCAGACGTATCTTGTGCGCACACAATTGATGGCACTAGTGCTAGGAAAAGTATTAGAGAGACTAAACGAAACGATTTACACATCAGCGCTCCATCCTATGGAAATATTCCTTTTGCTGTAATTTCAACCATGCTAAGTACTGTGCGTAAGTAGCGTGCCACTTGTGTGCTCAAATTTCTATGTTCGTCTGATCTTGCCCACTTTGCAGTGGTTCTCCGCCAGTTTACTAAGTTACTGTGGTGCCCACGGCAAGTGGGCAAGATTACTTGTCTTAAGGATATCCCCTGAGTTTTATCTAGGCCATCTCTGGGTCGTCAGCTTTGAGCAAGGTTGTCACAGCAAATTCCCTGTAATACCTTCGGTCAACCTATATAGTAATGAGGAGCAAAGAATGCCCAACGAGTCTTTGAGATTTAATTCGGAGCTAGTTTCCAAGGGACGCATTGCTCTGACATGCACGGTATGCCTTTTTCTCCTTTTTTTCTCCCTATCTGCTTCTGCGAGGAAGGTCTATTTTACTAACTCAGAGGTGCAGGCGGATCTAATCGTCTATGAAACATCGTCTCAGGTCCAAGCTGATCTAAAAGTGTTTATTACTCACTATCAAACACACGCTAACAAAAGACCCGGAGTATGGTACGTCGCTAATTCTCAGGGACAAAGTGACACACTCGTGTATGTGACTGACTCGCAGGCGCGAGCTGACCTTGTGATTTATTATGTGAATAGTGAGGTTCAAGCTGGAAGGTAGAACCTATGCCGAAATCCAAGCGGACTCAGAAGAAAACTGACGGGTTAAACAGTTTCTCTAAAACGGCTGCATTATCCGGAATTTTGGTCTCCTCTGCTGTGCTACTCGTGTCCGAAGAAAACTACTTTAGGAAGCTATCGAGTGTCTAGAGAACTGGGTCCGCACCAGTTTCACTGTAAGCACGAGAGTCGCATCAACTGATCTCGGCCCTTATTTACCTGAAATACCGCAGTAGATGCGTCGGGTTGGTCTTCAAGGCGAATAATAAGCTCAGACGACTTCATTATCTGGGTTAGGGCCCATGCGCTTGAAACGGTCGGTTGGAGTTCTAGCAGACGACGACGACAGCGATCTCTGAGACAAACAGGCCAGTCCTTATGTGTCCAAGAGCCAAAGGACCTTATCGGACCACCATCCGCTCTGTAGATAACATTATAGCTATAAGGAGGAACAGTAACCTCCCCGCTAAGCTGAAGAAATACTCTAGCTTTACCCGACGGAAGACACTGTACTCTAAGAAATTCATGCTTCCGCCTAAGTATTCCATCATCGCCTCGAATGAGGCTGCCTCGTAAGGTAGCTTCACTCGTATCCACATCGGTCATTAGATCAATGTTTCTTGAGTGCTCCCACTGCCCATAAATCGGAAGACTAATAAAGAAAAGGAGCGCGCAAACGGTCATCACAACTTTCATCTATTTTTTCATCCTTGATAATAAGCGGCGGTAGTAAGCCAGTTGGCATGTGCGATTATGAAGCATATCCCGCTGTATTTGGTACGGACCCAGTTCTCTAGACACTCAATAGCATTCTAAAGTGGTGCTCTTCCAACTCTGTTGGAGACAGGTCCCCACTCTTAACCTGTGCAGTTCTGGAGGGCATTGCTTCATCGCTGCCGCTATGGCGCCGAAAAAATTGTGCAGGGGAATGATCAGAAGTTAAAAATCGTTCACGTCGTGCGCGGTGCTAAATATAAGCTGTTGATTACTTGAAGGTTAAAGAACTGAGCGGAAAAATCCTGACATTTTTTAGTGCACAGATGTTACACAAAAGACCTTTACAAGCTTTCAAAGTATTGAATTTATTGACTATATTTTTGCGCAACGATTGAGTGGGAATGATGTTGTTTCATGGACGGGGATGCAGCGATAGGTACTTATAGGGTCTCCAATGATGCCATGGGCACGAATAGCTTCATGGGGTTGTCTGTTAACGGTAAAAAAAAGTCGAAAGATCGATAGAAGGCCAGCGCTTCCTGATCGAGTACGTCTAGAACGATGCCCAGAGCAGGTATGCCATTTGGGTTGCTGGCAATCTGGTAGGCATGTCTCAGTGCGTGAACCAGCGTTTTTGCTCCCAGGCCTTGCCGGTGGAACCGTCGGTCGATTCCCAGTTGAGCGAGCAGGATCACGGGAACAGGGTATCGCGGCAGGCGGGATGGATCAGGCAGCTCTTCACGCATCAGGGTCTGAAGGGCCAGAGTGTAATAAGCAGCCACATGAGATTTCCCTGAATCCTGTTTAGGGGTAAGGGCTTCGGGTATATAGGGCAGAACAAAGGTCCGGTTGAGATTCAATGCCATATTCTTTGCCGCGTAGCGACGCAGATAGGTGTTAATGACATCCTTTCCGCAATTGAATGATTGAACATTGATCGCACTGGGATCCAGTGGCAAAAACTCAGCGGTTGGCATTCAGCACGAAGCCCTCTTGGTCAAGCGCTTCTGCCGCCTTACGGAGTTTAGCCGTTGGTGCTGGCGGGTTGTCACAAGCCTCGCAAAAGGCATCAAACTGGGCGTTGGTCAGTTGAATATTGCTGTAGGCTTCTAATACCTCGGGCGCATGTTGCTTTACCAATTGCGTGACATACGCCTTGATGCTGGTTAGGCCAGACGCGCGTGCAGCGCGCTCTGCCAGCGCATAAGTTTCTTCATCCCACTGCATTTCATAGCGTAAAACTTTAGGCATGTTAATCTCCAAATGCTATTTACGGAAAATATCCGTAGCAAACAAAAATACTACGGAATTCATCCGGGAAGTCAAATTGGTGCGGACCCAGTTCCATAGACACTCGATAGCTTCCCCCGGTTATAAATGGCGGAATACCGTATTGGCTTTGGTTTATAAAAACCGTATTTTAGTCACTATGAGTGATCAAAATGAGAAAAAATTAAACCATCTACTGGCTGGGCTCGGTGATACCGGCGTGGTTTCCAGCCGGTGGCTAAGAGCGCATGGCTATTCCAGCAGCCTAGTGGTCCGTTATGTGGATAGCGGCTGGCTGGTATCCCCGGCCCGTGGTGTGTATATGCGCAAAGGCGGCTCCCTGCAGTGGGAAGGTGTGGTGTGGACGCTGCAATGGATGGAGGGTTTGTCACTGCATGTCGGCGGGCGCTTTGCCTTGGCCTGGTTGGGGCATGAGCACTACCTGCGCTTGGGCGAAGCTGCCGTGATCACCCTCTACGGGCCGGATCGTGTGCCCGGGTGGGTGCGCAAGTTGCCGTTGGTTGAAGGTGTCGAGTACTGCGGCAAGGGGCCTTTTGATTTGCCAGTGCCTTCCCTTACCGATGAGACATCGGATCAGACGTTGCTGAACCAGGGCCTGGAGCGGCGTGAAGCAGTGCCGAGCCGGATGCTAGTGTGTTCAACACCGGAGCGGGCCATGCTGGAATTGTGTGCCGAGGCGTCTGATGCCAGTGGGGTCTATGAGGTCGACGCATTGATGCAGGGCATGGCCACGCTGCGGCCAAAGCGGCTTGAGGTGTTGTTGCGACGATGCCACAGCATCAAGGCTAAGCGCTTGTTTCTCGCCCTGGGCGAACGTCACCGGCATGCTTGGTTTTCGCACCTGTCGCTCGATGGTGTGGACCTCGGTCGTGGTAAACGATCACTGGTCTCCGGTGGCCGTTTGCATCCCCGCTATCAGATCACCCTGCCGGGAGACCTCGATGAACAGCTGGGATAAGCGCTACAGCGATCGGGTGCAATTGCTGGTGGATATTCTGCCGGTGCTGGCAAAGGAAACCCGCTTTGCCCTGAAAGGCGGGACGGCCATCAACATGTTTGAGCACGATCTTCATCAACGCTTTAGTGTCAGGTCATCATCCAGGGTCAAGTAATGCATCCCCGTTGGGCGATTTGGCGTACCAGGGTTGTTTTGCCGGCCTGGCGTGGCCCGGCAAGCAATACCACGGGTGTATCCTGGGGAACAGGGATGTTGTATTCATAACGAATACAATATCGTAAATTACGGAATCTATGAATCGAAATATCGGAATAAGGGGAAGTCAAATTGGCACGGACCCAGTTTTCTAGACACTCGATAGCTGCCCCCGGTTATAAATGGAGAGAATGCATAATCGCGCCAAATATATCTTTAAAATGGCGTGAATAATTGTTAGCATCGCGCCATGACGTGGATATGGCAACAACCCGACTGGCCAGATTTTCGGTACGACCAGCGCGCGCTCGATGATAGGGAGCTTAAATTCCGTCTGAAATCGGAGCGCCTGGCCGGCAGCTTTGATGCGCTACCAATGGCATCTCAAGAGAATGCCACGATCGACTTGATGCTTTCCGAAGCCATTAAAACTAGTGCCATTGAGGGTGAAGCGCTGGACAGAGAATCGGTCAGGTCATCGCTACTCTCTTTAATTACGTCAGATACGCTACCCATAAATTCTGATCAGAAGGCGGCGGGGGCCGCGATGTTGCTAGTTGACGTTCGCAAGAACTGGCAAATACCACTGGCACATGATTTGTTGGGCAGGTGGCAATCCATGGCTGTTCCGGAGCAGCGCTACACGCCTATCTTGCGAGGCGCATACCGCAACGATCTCTCACCGATGCAAATAGTGAGCGGGCCTTATGGGCACGAAAAGGTTCACTATGAGGCCCCGACAGCGATTCAGGTGCCTGATGAAATGGCGAAGTTTATCGACTGGTATAACCAAACCAGTCCTTTGAGCGGTAATAAGTCTATAACCGGGATTGCCCGGGCAGGTATTGCCCATCTCTGGTTCGAGGTCATTCACCCCTTCGATGACGGTAATGGGCGAGTCGGTAGGGCAATTGCTGATCATGCACTTTCGCAGTCGCTCGGCTATCCAACCTCGGCTTGTCTTGCCACAGCGATAGAAGCGGATAAAAAATCCTATTACCTGCAGCTGGAGAAAGCGAGCCGCGGGAGCATGGATGTCAACCGCTGGCTGGATTATTTCGCTGATACCGTTATCAAGGCACAAGACATTGCCAGGGCAGAGGTAGATTTTGTACTGGCCAAGACACGTTTCTATGAAGCCTTTGGCGATCAGTTGAACGCCCGACAGGCCAAGATGGTATCGCGGGTATTCGCTGAAGGTCGGAAGGGCTTTGAAGGCGGAATAACGACTAAAAAATATGAAATGATCACCAAGTGTCCCAATCGAACGGCAAGCCGTGATCTTTCTGACTTGGTTGCCAAAGGTATCATCACTCCACTGGCAGGTGGCGGCAGAACAACCCGGTATGAGTTGACGACCTTTGAACCGAACGGTCATTCCCCCGAAAAATGATCAGAAGTTAAAAATCCTTACGATAAAACAGGGTTCGGCTTGCTATAGGAACGCTAGGTCTTTTCAAGGTTACGGTAGCCAGTTCTCTACTTTTAATCCTGGGACTCGTGAGAATTCCCCAACATTGGCGGTCACAACTGTAAGGTCACTGGCGAGTGCATGTGCAGCAATGAGTAGATCGTTTGGCCCGATAAGTGATCCCTTACTTGTTAGGTGATGACGTAATGCTGCGTACTGACGGTCGGTAGGTGTTTCCAGTGGCAAGATTTCCACTGCGGAGAGGATCAGGTCGATGCGTTGCGCTAGTTTTACAGAGTTTGACTTGATCGCACCATAGCGGAGCTCTGCGGCTACAATGATGCTGGTGCTGATAGTTCCTTCGCCTGCCTTAGTGATCTGTGTTGCTACCGCGCCTTGAGGGTTGCGGAGCAGATCTGACAGCGTGTTAGTGTCTAGCAAATATACAAGCGATGGACTCACAACAACACGTCATCTACCGGAGGTAGGTCATCATCTATATTTGGAAAGGGCTCAGCCAACGGGGGTAGGGTGGCAAGCAACGCCAGTAGCTTGCCTTTACGGATTGGCTCCACGATTAGACGGTCACCCTCCTTGTGGATGAGTGCTTCGTCGCCTTCAATCTCAAACTCGCGAGGGATGCGTATGGCCTGATTGCGGCCGTTGCGAAAGACGCGAACGTGGCGTTCTGAAGTTGTCATTAAGCATCCTTTGATTCAAATGGCATATGCCAAAGCCTATGCCAAGGAGCTCGGTTAGTCAACCGAACGGCCTAGACCAACATTCACTTGAGTTTGATCGCTTTTATACCTTGTAAATCAGGAGTTAAATTCCTAAAATGCAAGGTATGTTAAGGCGGCTGATTACAGAAAAACTTCAAAAAACGATCGCACAAGTGCCTGCGGTCGCACTGCTTGGTGCCCGTCAGGTAGGCAAAACGACACTTGCAAAAGCCATTGCTAAAGACATCAACTCAATTTACCTCGATTTGGAAGCCCCCGAGGATTTGCTTAAGCTCAGCGATCCCAGCAGTTTTTTAAGCGCCCATGCCGATAAGCTGGTTATCCTCGATGAAATACAACGAAGCCCGGAATTGTTCCCCGTGCTAAGAGGGCTGATCGACAAAAATCGGGAACAGGGGCGTAAAGCAGGTCAGTTTTTGCTGCTTGGGTCGGCATCCATGGATTTGATGCGTCAGTCTTCGGAAAGCTTGGCGGGTCGGATTAGTTATCTCGAGATGGGGGGGCTTAACGTTGCTGAAATTAATGGTAAGCAAGCGGATCGACAGACCCTTTGGCTGCGGGGAGGCTTTCCCGACAGCTATCTGGCCACAGCTGATGACGTGGCCATGGACTGGCTTGAAAACCTAATTCGTACGTATCTTGAGCGCGACGTACCGCAAATGGGCTTCCGTGTACCCGCAGCAAGGTTACGCCGCCTATGGACGATGATGGCGCATTTGCAAGGTGAGACCATAAACTATTCCAAACTGGCTTCAAACCTGGAAGTCGATGCCAAGGCGGTAAGCCATTACATTGATATTCTGGCAGATCTTTTGCTGGTAAGGCGTCTTGATCCTTGGCATGCCAATGTCAAAAAGCGATTAGTCAAATCACCTCGGTATTATGTCCGCGACAGCGGTATTCTGCACCGCTTGTTAGGCATTAATAGCTATGATGCGTTACTGTCTAACCCGGTTTTGGGCAAGAGCTGGGAAGGCTTTGTTGTTGAGAATATTCTGTCGATCGTACCGAATCGCACAGAAATCTATTTTTATCGAACCGCTGCGGGCGCAGAAGTCGACCTAGTTCTCAAGATGCCGTCATCTGAAATCTGGGCCATAGAGATCAAGCATGGGTTTGCCCCTAAAATCGGCAAGCACTACAACCAGACCTGTGATGATGTTGGTGCAACACACAAATTCATCCTTTACGGTGGTGAGGATGAGTTTCCTGTGGGTAATGATGTGAAAATGATTTCTCTGCCACGGCTTATGGAAAGAATTGAGTCAGGCAAGGGCTAGCATGCAAAACTATCCAGCAATTGCCATTGTTGAAGATGATCGGCTGCTGCGCGAGGAGCTTGCTTGTTTTTTTGAAGCGAATCGCTACCAGGTGCATGAAGCCAACTGTATGGAGGGGCTTTTTGACGTCTTAAAAGGGCACAGCCTTGATTTGGCTATTCTTGATCTCAATTTGCCGGGGCAAAGTGGGTTTGAGATTGCCCAACAGCTACGCGACCGTATTCCCGGCATTGGAATTATTATGCTGACGGCGCGCACCCATATTGACGATCGGGTTAAGGGGTATATGACGGGTGCAGACATTTATTTGACCAAGCCAACGGACCCGCGTGAGTTGCTGGCAGCGGTCAATCGGCTGGCCAATCGCGATGTGGGTCGTACTGATCTGCATTGGGTATTGGATGTTCGCCAGTTTGAGTTGCTTAATGACCAACTTGATGCGCGGATCGCATTAACTGCGGTGGAAACGGCCATATTACGAGCGCTTGCTTTAGAGCCTGCCGGGCTTATGGAGGTGGCTGACCTCTTGGGGCTGCTTGAAGAACACTTTCCGGATCGCGCTAATACTCGGCGCTCTTTAGAAAACACGATAAGCCGTTTGCGTAAAAAGGTGATGGACAGTGTTATCCACTCTCAAACCAAACCGCTGATCAAAGCGCATCGCAATGCTGGCTATCAGCTGACATTGACGGTACAAGTTGTTGAGAGCAACTAAGAACAACTAAGGGGCCACATCATCAAAAAACGCTGGGGTTTTATTCTTGCGGGCGGTTTGTGGGCGCTGTTAGCCGGTACGAGTGCGGCGCAAACCCAGTACCCGATTGAAGAGCTTGCCGTTTATACCGGGCCGGTGACGACCGAGACCACCGTCGAGAGGGTTGCCGACCCGGCGCAGGCAGAGCAATTTGAGCCCCTCAATGACCACTATTCAGCCGGCTATTCCCGAAAGCCGCATTGGTTGCGGTTAACGCTGCAGGCACCTCCAGCCGATGTGACTGGCGAGCGGGTGTTGCATATTGTCGGTAAACCCAGCTTTTTGGGCTCACTGATTCTCTATCAGCCCACGGAAAAGGGCTTTATAGAATGGCGAAACGGCATGACGGTGCCAGTAAGTCAGCGTCCGTTTCCTGATCGGCATTTAAGCTTTTTAGTGGAATTTGCAGATGATCAGCCGCAAACCTTTTATTTGAGGATGCAAACGCCAAGTAGCGCATTTCTTGATTTAACGGTCTGGCAACCGGTTGATTTTGCGAGGCAAACCGTCAGCGAGCTATTGCTGATTGGTATTTATCTGGGGCTGCTTGTTGCTGGCGCTATTAATACCTTGTGGCATCGGCAATGGATCAAGGACCCGCTTCAGCGTACTTACTTGTTGTTTTTGGTGGTGATGTTTATCCACTTTTTGGGCACGAGCGGTTTAACGGTAAAACTCTTTTTCCCAGAAAATCCAGCGTATGCCTGGATTATTGTGGCAACGGGCACCTATGTGGTCTCGGCAACGCTAATTCGTCTGCTTATCCATGCATTTGACATGCATAACGGGCCTAAGCCGGTTTTACGCGTTTTTCAATTGGTGTTTTGGGCGGCCATTGTGTTTTTTCCAGCGCCATTTTTGGGTTTGCATTCTGAAGCGGCACAAATCATGGTTATGCTGGGCACTTTGGCGCTGTCCATCGGCACGGGCTGGAGTCTGTTACTGATTGTTCGGGGTCAGACAGGCAGTATTGCTTTATTGATTGCCAATCTAGTTCCTTTGGTGGGTGCGCTCATCACAAGTCTGGTTTTACTGGGCTTTTTGCCCGGGTCTAACACCCTTTTCTCTACTTTTCAGGTTGGGTTGCTTGGCAGTTTGGCGGCCTTTCAGATTCTTCTGGCACAGCGCAGGCAGTGGCTTGAAAAAGCGTATGCAGCGGCGCGCCGAGAAATCCGCCAAGCGGAGCAAACGGCGCAATGGGAGCGCGCTCGAGCTGATGAGCAACAGCAGTTTATGAGTATGCTGACTCATGAGCTACGAACACCATTGTCGTTGATTCGGTTGCGACTGGATGCCGAAAACCCCTCAAGGTCGATGCAAGCGTATGCTCAGCGTGCAGTTAGCGATATGGATGCGATTATCGATCGCTGTGCCATAGCAAGCCGCATTCAAGAGGGCATTGAAAGAGTTTCAGCACAGCCGCAGCTCATTGTGGACGTGCTAGATCAGGTTATCTCCTCGCTAAAGGCCGAAGACCAAGTAAAGGTGACATGGCATGGCGATATTGCCGGTGAGCTCATCGAAGCAGATCCGGTGTTATTACGCACTGTTTTATCGAATCTGCTGGACAATGCGATTAAATACTCGAAGGATTCATCGCAGGTGGGGCTTGTTGCTGAGCCGTCTATGTTTGAGGGGCGTGATGGGTTTCGGCTGCGCATTTGCAATAACATCGGTGCAACTGGGTTGCCTGATCCTGCGCGTGTGTTCGAAAAATATTATCGAGGCCGAGATGCGTCGCGAGTCAGTGGTTCAGGCCTTGGGCTTTATATCGTGCATAATTTTGTTCGTCGAATGGGGGGTAATGTGGTTTGCGAAGTCACAGAAACTCCAAATAAAGAGGTTTGCTTCGAGCTATGGCTACCCAAAACATCCTTGTTGTAGAAGACCATAGTGCGCTGCGGGCGGTGCTGGTCGAAACGCTTGAGGCTGCTGGGCATCATGTGGTTGCAGTTGACTGTGCTGAGGCGGTGGCTGAGTACCCAGTGTCTCAGCGCTTTGACATTGCGGTTATCGATTTAAACCTGCCCGGAGAAGATGGTTTATCGCTCACCACTCGGCTGCGGAAAACGTGCCCTGAACTCGGGATTATTTTGGTGACGGTTCGCGATGCGGTGGATGACAAGCTGCGCGGTTATGCCGGTGGTGCTGATCTTTATCTCACAAAGCCCATTGATGCTAACGAGCTGCTGTTTGCGCTTAGCGCATTGGCTAGGCGTCTCTCGGGCAGCGCAACAGATACTAGCGTTTATCAGCTTGATCCATTGCGTACACACCTACTCACGCCAGAGGGCACTATGGTGCGCCTGACCCGAAGAGAGGTGCAGGTTTTGCACGCTTTTGCGTTAGCGCCGAATTCAACGCTAGAAACCTGGCAGCTGCTTGAGATTTTGCACCTTGATGAGTCAGACCGTGCTAAGCAGAATTTAGAGGTCTTGATTTCGCGGTTACGCAGCAAATTTCGAGCGCATGGGATTGATCCGACAACCCTACAAACCGAGCGCGCTGTGGGCTACGTTTTAACGCTTCCAATTGAGATTCGCTAAGCATTGCAAGGTAGTGCAAGTTGGCGATTTTGCTAGGCGGTAATCTGCACTAAATCAGTTGCCTAAACGGCGGTAATTTAGTGCTTAAACGGTTATTTGCGGGCCTTAATCTCAATCCCATCGCAAAGGCGATACGGGATGATTTTGGTATCGAACCGCTTGAGCAGCGTTTGCTCTTATCAGGCGATCCACTGCTCACGCCCGCGGCGGTAGCGGCTCCCAACGATGAGCCAGAGCAGCCAGCCGAGCGTGTTGAGTACAAAGCGGACCAATCAGAAGTCCAAGAAGAATCGAGCCTAGAGCTCGATATTGCCGATCTTGACGCAGAAACGACAACACCAACCCTTCGCGTAGCTGAGGATGAAACCCTCGGCGGCAGTCAGGCTTCGAATGTAACAGTCGATGCTGCATTGGATGAGTCAGGACAGGCAGA
>NZ_WJPP01000018.1 GCF_009649225.1 Spiribacter salilacus | reverse complement strand
GCGCCATTCGTGGCCACCGAGTCACCACCACCGGTGTTCGAGCCGCCAGAGCTTTCCACAAAGCTATCAAGCTCGGCAATCATGGTGGAGGACTCTTTGGCGGTGACGCTTAGGCTGCCGGCGCTCAGCGTAGCCCCGGTGACTAACGCGATGGCACCTGACTCCACCTGGTTGCGCACCACCATGCCACCCGCGGCAATGGCATCTGAATCGCTCACATTACCAATGTCGGGAATCAGGCCACTGGCGGAAGTCTCAGCCTGCCAGAAGTCTAAGTCGAGGTAATCTTCACTGGTGGGTGTAAAGCTACCTGATTCACCAAGGAATTTATAAACGCCGGCGGGCACTTCAAC
>NZ_WJPP01000017.1 GCF_009649225.1 Spiribacter salilacus | reverse complement strand
ACCTCATACCCGTCTTTCACCTGCACCCGGTCACCAAAGGCGAGCGGGAAGTCGGAATCTTCCAGACCATCGCTGCTGTAGTAACGCGGCGCGTTAGCCAGATCACTGGCCGTATCGAGCGTGTCACGCAGGATATCCAGCCCACCGGTGTTGGTGGTAACCGAGGAACTCACCAACTTGGTATTAGCGTAGATACCCGCGTTGTCGGTGGCGGAGATGGTGACATCGCCGGTGGCTGTGCTGTTCTCAGCAGGGCTGGTGAGTCGTGCATCGGCACCGGCCGCCACCAAATTACTGGTCAGCACAAAACCGGCGGCCGACCCTCCAGCACCATACAGCGCTGAGGCCTGAGACTTCGCAGCATTAGACAGCGTGGCGTTAAGTTGGGCGATATTATCCGCGCTGATCGTCAGATCGCCGCCCACGCTCAAGGTGGTGCTCGTAATCCGCGCTACTGCCTCAGCTTTATCGGCAATGCCAAAACCGGTACCCAACAACGCATCAATGCCCTGCGAGAGAATATCCTGGGCCTTGTAGCCGAGTGTATTGAACGAGACCGCCACACCGGCTGCCTCATCACC
>NZ_WJPP01000016.1 GCF_009649225.1 Spiribacter salilacus | reverse complement strand
GGTGATGAGGCAGCCGGTGTGGCGGTCTCGTTCAATACACTCGGCTACAAGGCCCAGGATATTCTCTCGCAGGGCATTGATGCGTTGTTGGGTACTGGGTTTGGTGTGGCTGAGCCGGCCGAAGCAGTGGCACGCATTACGGGCACCGCATTAGATGTAGGCGGCAATCTCACCATCAGTGCAGACAACATCGCCCAACTCAACGCTACGCTGTCTAATGCTGCGAAGTCTCAGGCCTCAGCGCTGTATGGTGCTGGAGGGTCGGCCGCCGGCTTTGTGCTGACCAGTAATTTGGTGGCCGCCGGTGCCGATGCACGACTCACCAGCCCTGCTGAGAATGGCACGGCCACCGGCGATGTCACTGTCTCCGCCACCGACAACGCCAGCATTTACGCCAACACCAAGTTGGTGAGTTCCTCGGTTACTACCAACACCGGTGGGCTGGATATCCTGCGTGACACGCTGGATACCGCCAGTGACATGGCCAACGCGCCGCGTTACTACAGCAGCGATGGTCTGGAAGATTCCGACTTCCCGCTCGCCTTTGGTGACCGGGTGCAGGTGAAAGACGGGTATGAGGT
>NZ_WJPP01000015.1 GCF_009649225.1 Spiribacter salilacus | reverse complement strand
TGAAGTGACCCCCTCCAAAACTGCACAGGTTAAAGTGCAGATGACAGGAGGGCATTATGAACGGCGAAGTACCCGTCAAACGCTGGACCGCCAAGCGCAAGTCAGCGTTGATTATTGATATCTTTAAAGGCAAGACCACACCGGTTGCGGTGGCCCGGCAGCATGATCTCACCGTGGCTGAGGTGGAGCGTTGAGTTGAGGAAGCCGAGCGGAGCAGGGAGAACGGCTTTCGCACCCGACCCCGAGATGTGCGCGAGCAATACGAAAAGGAGCTGCAGGAGACCCGAGAGGCACTCGGGGATGCGCACCTGCAGAATATACGCGCTAAAAAATATCGGCGCCTGCTCGACGACGAGGAGAACTCGTGAGATCGCTGGGCAACGGATATCTGTCATGTCTGGTGCGGTCGGGACCGGCGCGGCGCATTGGCTGCCGTGATCGACTGCTGTACCCGAGAGATCCTTGGCTGGCGCTTATCCAGCAGCGGTGCCACCGCAACTGCGGAGGCCGCGATTGAGGAAGCGTTAATCAGCCGCCTGGGGCACCTGCAGCGCATTGAGCGGCCGCTGGTGCTGAGATCGGATAATGGCTTGGTGTTCTCCTCGAAACACTACAGCAACACTGTCAGAGCGTATGGACTGACCCAGGAGTTCATCACGCCCTACACGCCGGAGCAGAACAGGCTAATGGAGCGCTTCTTCCGATCCCTAAAAGAGGAATGCATCTGGCAGCACCGGTTCGAATCGCTCGCGCATGCACGCCATGTGGTCGGGCAATGGATCCGGTTTTACAATAACGAACGGCCGCATCAGTCTCTGGGCTATGCGGCACCCAGTGCACACCCAGCATTAG
>NZ_WJPP01000014.1 GCF_009649225.1 Spiribacter salilacus | reverse complement strand
ATTGCCGAGCTTGATAGCTTTGTGGAAAGCTCTGGCGGCTCGAACACCGGTGGTGGTGACTCGGTGGCCACGAATGGCGCCATTGCCACCAACCTGGTGCTTGGCACTGCCACGGCTGAGATCCGCAATAGCACCATCACCACCAGCGGTGGCGTCTCCGTCATTGCCGATAATGAAGCCAGCATCGAGGCCACTAATAAGAGTGTCACGCTCTCGGGCGATGAAGCGGTGGGCGCGAGCATTGCCTTTAATACCGTGGGCTATGCGCCAACCAACATACTGGCCGCGAGTTTTGATGCCCTGCTGGGAACCTCCCTCCAGCAGCCTTCTCCGGCACAAGCCACGGCGCGGGTCATCAATAGCACGCTTGCTGCTGCCGGCAACGTTGAGGTGAAGGCATTTAACGAGGCCTCGATCGAAGCCAACCTACTTAATGATGCGACCTCCTCAGCCGGTGCGCTGTGGGGGGCATCCGGTGCCGCAGCCAGTGGCCTGCTGGCCAACAACCGGGTTGCCGGTGGAGCGCTGGCTGAGATTGATGACAGCGATGTCACCACCAGTGCATCGGGTAACTTGACGCTGCTGGCAGATGATAACGCGTTTATTAATGCCACCAGTGTGATGAAGGCCATCTCCAGCACCACTAACGATGGCGGTGCTAGCTTAATTGGCGGTATGGTCGAGCAGCTCGGTGCCAGCTATGCCTTTACCAGCGAATCAGGCACCCAACCCCTCAAAGAGGATGATCGGGTGCGGGTGGCGAGTGGTCACCAAGAAGGTGGCGTGCCCGGTGCCACTTACCGATACGTTGGCGCCGGCAGCGATGTCGATTTGAGCGATACCGATTATAGCGACGCCAGCCTCTGGGCCCGCGTTAGCGAGAGCTCACCGGCCGACTTAATCCCGCAGGGTCTGAACGTTTCTGAATCTGACTCGGTGGCGATGGGC
>NZ_WJPP01000013.1 GCF_009649225.1 Spiribacter salilacus | reverse complement strand
GCGGCGTTGACGAAGGTGTTGTCGGAGCAGTTTGGTGGTCAGGCGCGTGCGTTTGATCAGATTGACAATGCGCCGGAGGAGCGTGAGCGTGGTATTACGATTGCCACGGCGCATGTGGAGTATGAGTCGACGAACCGTCACTATGCGCATGTGGACTGTCCTGGACATGCTGATTATGTGAAGAACATGATCACGGGTGCGGCCCAGATGGATGGTGCGATTTTGGTGTGCTCGGCGGCGGATGGCCCGATGCCACAGACCCGAGAGCATATTTTGTTGGCCCGTCAGGTGGGTGTGCCGGCGATGGTGGTCTTTTTGAACAAGGCTGACATGGTAGATGATGCGGAGTTGTTGGAGCTGGTGGAGATGGAGGTGCGAGAGCTGCTCAGTGCCTATGACTTCCCGGGTGATGACATTCCGATTATTACTGGGTCGGCATTAAAGGCGCTGGAGGGGGATACCTCGGATGTGGGTGTGGCTTCGGTGCTGAAGTTGGTTGAGGCGATGGATGAGTATATTCCAGAGCCAGAGCGCGCGGTTGATGGTGCGTTTTTGATGCCGATTGAGGATGTTTTCTCGATCTCAGGCCGCGGCACGGTGGTAACCGGTCGTGTGGAGCGTGGGATTGTGAACACCGGTGATGAGGTGGAGATCGTGGGTATTAAGGACACGGTCAAGACGGTGGTCACGGGTGTGGAGATGTTCCGCAAGCTGCTTGATGAGGGGCGTGCTGGGGATAACATTGGTGCGTTGTTGCGTGGTACCAAGCGTGATGATGTGGAGCGTGGTCAGGTGCTCTGTAAGCCGGGCTCGATTAATCCGCACACCAAGTTTGAGGCGGAAGTGTATGTGCTCTCTAAAGATGAGGGTGGTCGTCACACGCCGTTTTTTGATGGATATCGTCCGCAGTTTTACTTCCGTACCACGGATGTCACGGGTGCCTGTGACCTGCCTTCGGGCACGGAGATGGTGATGCCGGGTGATAACGTGCAGATGACGGTGTCGTTGATTGCGCCGATTGCCATGGAAGAGGGTCTGCGGTTTGCGGTGCGTGAGGGTGGCCGTACGGTCGGCGCCGGCGTTGTCGCAAAGATCCTGGAGTAA
>NZ_WJPP01000012.1 GCF_009649225.1 Spiribacter salilacus | reverse complement strand
ACGCAGCTTAATGCTAGCTCCGAGGGCATTGTTGAGTCTTCTGGCGGTAGTGCGCTGGGTGAAGGCGTGAGTATGGCGCTCAACGGCATGGTGGTGACGAACCTGGTACTGGGTGCCGCCACCGCCGAGATTATCGGTGGCGCGGTCACCACCGGTGGCGCGCTGACGGTTAGAGCCACTAATGATGCGCGCTTGAATGCGCTTCTCAACAGTGTGACCACCTCGGGTGATGAGGCGGTGGGCCTGGCGGCCTCGTTTAACACCCTAGGTTATAAGGCCCAAGATATTCTCTCGCAGGGCATTGATGCGTTGCTGGGCACCGGTTTTGGCATTGCCGATAAAGCTGAGGCAGTAGCGCGGATTACGAGCACTACCTTGAGCGTGGGCGGCGATCTGACGATCAGCGCGGATAACATCGCCCAACTTAACGCCACGCTGTCTAATGCTGCGAAGTCTCAGGCCTCAGCGCTGTATGGTGCTGGAGGCTCAGCCGCCGGTTTTGTGCTGACCAGTAATTTGGTGGCGGCCGGTGCCGATGCACGACTCACCAGCCCTGCTGAGAACAGCACGGCCACCGGTGATGTCACTATCTCCGCCACCGACAACGCGGGTATCTACGCTAATACCAAGTTGGTGAGCTCCTCGGTTACCACCAACACCGGTGGGCTGGATATCCTGCGTGACACGCTCGATACGGCCAGTGATCTGGCTAACGCGCCGCAGTATTACAGCAGTGATGCCTTACCCACCGGTTCCTCTGGCTTCCCGCTTACCTTTGGTGATCGTGTTCAGGTGCAAGACGATTACTCCGTTGATGTAGACGGTGAGACGGTTGATATCCCAGCGGGTGTTTACAAGTATCTTGGTGCCAGTGGTGAATTCAATCCAGAAACCACGGATTATCTCGACTTAGACTTCTGGCAGGCTGAGACTTCCGCCAGTGGCCTGATTCCCGACATTGGCAACATCAGCGATTCAGATGCCATTGCCGCGGGTGGCATGGTGGTGCGCAACCAGGTGGAGTCAGGTGCCACCGCGTTAGTCACGGGCACTACTTTGACTGCCGGTAGCCTCTCGGTAGCGGCCACTGAGTCCTCCACCATGATTGCCGAGCTTGATAGCTTTGTGGAAAGCTCTGGCGGCTCGAACACCGGTGGTGGTGACTCGGTGGCCACGAATGGCGC
>NZ_WJPP01000011.1 GCF_009649225.1 Spiribacter salilacus | reverse complement strand
GCCCATCGCCACCGAGTCAGATTCAGAAACGTTCAGACCCTGCGGGATTAAGTCGGCCGGTGAGCTCTCGCTAACGCGGGCCCAGAGGCTGGCGTTGCTATAATTGGTATCGCCCAAATCGACATCGCCGCCGTCGCCAACGTATCGGTAGGTGGCACCGGGCACGCCACCTTGGTCGTAACCACTCGCCACCCGCACCCGATCATCCTCTTTGAGGGACTGAGTGCCCGATTCGCTGGTAAAGGCATAGCTGGCACCGAGCTGCTCGACCATGCCGCCGATTAGGCTGGCACCGCCATCGTTAGTGGTGCTGGAGATGGCCTTCATCACACTGGTGGCATTAATGAAGGAATTATCATCAGCTAACAGCGTGAGATTGCCCGATGCGCTGGTGGATACATCACTGGTATCAATCTCAGCCAGGGCCCCACCGGCGACCCGGTTGTTAGCCAGCAGGCCACTGGCTGCCGCACCAGATGCCCCCCACAGCGCACCGGCTGAGGAGGTCGCATCATTAAGTAGGTTGGCTTCAATGGAAGACTCGTTAATTGCCTTAACATCCACATCACCCGCCGCGGTGATTGTGCTGTTCACTACCCGAGCAATAGACTGCGCGTCTGCCGCCTCCTGCATAGAGATGCCGAGGATTGTGTCGAAGCCCGCCTGCAGCAGGTTCTGCGGTTTATAGCCCACCGTATTAAAGGCAAGGCTCGCGCCCACCGCTTCATCGCCAGAGAGGGTCACGCTCTTGTTGGTAGCCTCGATGCTGGCTTCATTATCGGCAATGACGGAGACGCCACCGCTGTTGGTGGTGATATCACTATTGCGGATCTCAGCCGTGGCAGTGCCAAGCACCAGGTTGGTGGCAATGGCGCCGTTGGTGGCCACCGAGTCACCACCACCGGTGTTCGAGCCGCCAGAGCTTTCCACAAAGCTATCAAGCTCGGCGATCATCGTAGAAGACTCTTTGGCGGTTACGCTTAGGCTGCCGGCGCTCAGCGTAGCCCCGGTGACTAACGCGATGGCACCCGACTCCACCTGGTTGCGCACCACCATGCCGCCCACGGCAATGGCATCTGAGTCGCTCACATTGCCAATGTCGGGAATCAAGCCACTGGCGGAAGTCTCGGCCTGCCAGAAGTCTAAGTCGAGGTAATCTTCACTGGTGGGTGTAAAGCTACCTGATTCACCAAGGAATTTATAAACGCCGGCGGGCACTTCAAC
>NZ_WJPP01000010.1 GCF_009649225.1 Spiribacter salilacus | reverse complement strand
TTGTAGCCGAGTGTATTGAACGAGACCGCCACACCGGCTGCCTCATCACCCGAGGTTGTGACGCTATTGAGCAGCGCATTGAGGCGTGCGTCATTCGTCGCTTTAACCGTCAGCGCACCGCCGGTGGTGACCGACCCGCCAATGATTTCGGCGGTGGCGGCACCCACCACGATGTTGGTAACCACAACGCCATTGACGGCAAGACTCACGCCTTCTCCCATTGCGCTGCCGCCGGAAGACTCGACAATGCCTTCAGAAATCGCACTCAGCTGTGTGCGGCTCTTAGCCTCCACATTCACCGCGCCAAACAGATCCAGGGTGCTCTCGTTAAACACCTTGGCCACCGCGCCGCCGCTGAGATCATTGCGAACGATCAGCGCACCCATGGCCACCGAGTCAGAGTCAGACAAATTCAGTCCGCTGGGGATCAAGTCTGCCGGTGAGCTCTCGCTAACGCGTGCCCATAAGCTGGTGTCGTTATAATTGGTATTGCTGAGATCAACATTGCCATCCGAACCCAGATAACGGTAAGTGGCACCCGGCACGCCGGTGCCGCCATCACTGGCCACCCGCACCCGATCGCCATCCTCAAGCGCCTGAGTACCAGACTTGCTCGTAAAGCTGTAGCTATCAGTGAGCTGATCTACCAGCGTGCCCACCAAACTAGCGCCGGCGTCATTGGTTGTGCTCGAAATGGCCTTCATGGAGCTGGCGGCCGTGATAAAGGCATCATCATCAGCCAGCAGCGTCAGGTCGCCCGCGCCTGTGCTGGTAATCGTGCTGTTATCAATCTCGGCCAGAGCACCACCGGCCACGCGGTTCGTGACCACCAGCGCGCTGGCTGCCGAGCCCGATGCGCCTGTTAGCGCACCGGCCGAGGATGTTGCGTCGTTAGAAAGATCCGCATCAATCGAGGCACGATTGAGCGCTTGGATACTAATGTCATCTGTAGCCGAAATTGTGCTGTCGAGCACGCGTGCAATGGCCTGAGCCGGATCAGCGGCCGGTGAGGTGGTACCGAACAGCGCATCTAAGCTGGCAAACAGCAGGTTGGTTGGCTCGTAGCCCACGCTGTTAAACGCCAGGGTGACACCGGCGGCACCGTCACCCGAGAGCACAATGCTCTTGTTAATGGCCTCAATACTCGCTTCGTTATCCGCGAGGACTGAGACCATACCGTCAGCCGTTATTTGGCTATCACCCCGAATTTCTGCTTTGGCATTACCGAGCACCAGGTTGGTGGCAATGGCGCCACTGCTGGCCATGCTCACGCCACCGCCGGTGTTGGATCCGCCTGAGCTCTCCACCTCGGCATCTAAGGTGGCGCGAATAGTGGTGCGATAGCGTGCCTCAACATCAACCGTGTTCAGCGCAAAGGTGGAATCATCAACAAAGGCCACAGCCGAGCCAATGGTCTGGTTTTTGACCACCATCCCGCCACTGGCCATGGAGTTGGAGTCGGTAAAATTGCCGACGTTGGGCAACGAGACATCCGCGGGCTGCCAATAATCCAGATCCGAGTAATCGGCACTGGCAAGATCCAGCGTTTCACCCGCACCGAGGTAGCGATAAAGCCCGCCGTCATCGACCACCAAATCGCCAAATTGCAACTCCTGCGTGCCGTCATCGCTCACAAAGTCGCCGCGGGAGCCGGTAATGGCATCATTAATCAGCGAGACACCCCCATCACTGCTGGTGACAGAGCTGCTCACAAATTTTGTGTTGCTGTAGATACCCGATTGGTTATCGGCAATAACCGAAAGGCTGCCGCCAGCAGAGACGCCATCAGCCCGGCGCTGAGTGACACGCTCAGTGCTTGCGCGGGTCTGCGAGTTCACCAAATTTGCGGAGATTACTAGGCCACTGGCCGCGCCCGAGGCTCCAAATAGGGCAGACACCTCAGAGATGGCGGCGTTGGTGATAGTGGCGTTGAGCAGCGCGGTCTGCTTGGCTTCGACCTTCACGCTGCCTTGGGTGATGATCGTTAAGTCTTCAAGATAGGCAGTGACGTCCAGCGCATTAGAAGTCAGCGACCCCGAAGTATCCGGGTCAACAAAAACCAGCTCGGCCAGTGCGGCTGCGGCCACATCGGGCGCCGTATAACCAATCAAGTTCAGAGCAAGCGTACTGCTGACCGCCGCACCTGACCCGCCCAGCGCCTTGGCGCCCGTTTCGGTGCGCGCGTTAATGACCGCATCATTCAGCGCAATCACGCTGACGCCGCCAGAGTTATCCGTCGTTTCGACTTGCCCGCCAGAGATAAAGGCGGTGACCCCGCCATTAACCACATTCCAGGCATAGTTGCCGGACATGCTGATGCCGCCCACCGGCACGGTGAATGTGGAGGTATCATTCGTGAGCGATTGCGCGCTAATGCGCACATCCACAATTTGATCGGCTAAGGCCAGCAGACTGACATTACCGGCGGCCGTGGTCGAGTTGGTGATGCTCGCCACTACATCGCGGTCAACCTGATTGTTGCCAAAAAACATCTCGCCATCGATTAGAACTAGGCCATCAACTTCAGAGGCGTCTACCTCTACCTCGCCCGCCTTAGCGCGCACATCAATGCGATCTACCGCACGCAGCGAGAGATCGCCTGCCACCGTCAAATCGGCATTACTGATTGTGGTGCTAACGCGACCGGTAACGATGTTGCTGGCGATACGGCCATCAGAAAACACACGGCTGTTGTCGCTTGCATAAAGTCGCAGCCCATGCTCACCGGCATCGATTGTTGTGCCGGTGAGTGTAATCACCGAATCGTTTTGGATGTCGGTTCTAACCACCGCACCCGTGGCACTGACCGACGACTTCAATGAGCTATTGAAGTAGACCGCTTCATGACCGGTAACCGTGGCCGCGCCCAGGGCGATTTCGGCCGTATCCTGCAGATTAACTTCAACGGTATCGCCACTCAGCAAGCTGGCATTGTCACCACTCACCGTGACTGTGCCTTTAACCTCGGCATCCATACGAATGACGTCGGCCTCCAGCACGCTACCATCGGCAATATTGATGGCTGCGGTGGCCGTGGCATCCACGCCCTCATCCGATGAGATAAACCGGCGCTCAGTTTGCGCCAGCAGACTCAGCTGCCCGCCGGCTGTTAGGCTGCCTTCAACCGTAATCTCGGCACGCAGATCATCCTCGCCACCACTGGTGTCTCTATCCCGGGCATTAAAGATGATATCACCGTTGGTTGTAATGCTGCCGCTGCTACCCACAAAAATCTGCTCAGCATTGAGCAGCAAGTGGGCATCGCCTAGGTCCAGCGCTTCGCTGATGTTAATCCGATCAAACCCGTCGGCTAGGTTAAGAATATAGGCATCTTTGCCGTCTAGCGTGAGCGAATCCTGCGTTAATTCTAAAACCGAATCTGACGTGTTGAGCTCAATGGTTTTAGCCGCCAGCGCCTGCAGCTGCATGGCTTTTTCACCGCTCACGTCTGCCTCGGCAATGCGCAGGTAAATATCATCAAGTTCTTGGTCGTGCAGCCCTGTGATGCGGCTAAAGTCTCCTTCCCGCTCGGCGTAGGTCAGCAGATCAAAGGTATCGCCATCGCTGGGTTCAAAATTATCAATTAAAGAAACATCCAGCGTGCCATCTAGCTGGGCAAGCTGAGCGATGTTGAGTTGATCGTACTCGGTGCCCGCCGTTTCTCCGCCCACTTCCATCTCAAGCGTGGCATCGGCATCTTGACCGAAGCTGGTGACATTGATTTCACCAGGCGAATAACCCGGGGCAAGGGTGCCTTCATTATCGAGATGAACATCAAGATCGGCACTGCCGCCGAGGGTTTCATCCTCAGCTACGCGAAGGGTTGGCGTTGTCGTTTCTGCGTCAAGATCGGCAATATCGAGCTCTAG
>NZ_WJPP01000001.1 GCF_009649225.1 Spiribacter salilacus | reverse complement strand
ACGCCATGTGGTCGGGCAATGGATCCGGTTTTACAATAACGAACGGCCGCATCAGTCTCTGGGCTATGCGGCACCCAGTGCACACCCAGCATTAGGGTCATAAGGTGTGCAGAAACCCGGGGGTCATTACAGCACGCTACAAGCGAAAAAAGTAGTATAGGAAAAACTATACTACTTTTAAATAAAAAAATAGCGCCGATATGGCGCTAAATTGTTGATTGGATTGGTAAAAAATTGGTGGGCGGTACTGGGATTGAACCAGTGACCCCTGCCGTGTGAAGGCAGTGCTCTCCCGCTGAGCTAACTGCCCATCTGCCTTGGAAGTTTAGAAACTCCCCGACAAGCTGTCAACGAAACGGTTCTGGTAAACTAGGCGCTATGACAGTTATTACTCGTTTTGCGCCTAGTCCTACCGGCTTTCTTCATATCGGCGGGGCTCGTACCGCCTTATTTTCTTGGCTCTACGCGCGCCGGCACGGCGGTCGGTTCGTTTTGCGTATTGAAGATACCGATTTGGAGCGATCCACGCCCGAGGCCATTAACGCCATCTTAGAAGGGATGAGCTGGCTGGGTCTTGATTATGATGATGGGCCGTTTTACCAAACCCATCGATTTGATCGTTACAAAGAAGTGCTGGATCAGATGTTAGCTGATGGCACCGCTTATCGATGTTATTGCTCACGAGAGAGACTCGATGCCCTGCGTGCCGGTCAAATTGAGGCCAAGGTTAAAGCCCGCTATGACGGGCGCTGTCGCGACCTTGATGCGCCACCCACCGGTGATGATGTATCAGATCAGCCCGTTATCCGTTTTCGTCAGCCACGCGAAGGCCATACGGTTGTGCATGATCAGGTGAAAGGGAATGTGGTGTTTGATAACCACGAACTTGATGATCTGATTATTGCACGGGGCGATGGTACCCCCACCTATAATTTTGTGGTGGTGGTTGATGATATGGATATGAAGGTGAGCCATGTCATTCGTGGCGATGATCATCTAAATAACAGCGCCCGGCAGTCCAATATTTTACAGGCGCTTGGCGTAGAGCCGCCCGTGTATGCGCATGTGCCAATGATTTTGGATGAAGAAGGTAAAAAGCTCTCTAAGCGCACCGGCGCTGCTAACGTGATGGAGTTTCGGGACGCCGGCTATCTGCCGGAGGCAATGATTAATTATTTGGTGCGCTTGGGCTGGGCGCATGGTGATCAAGAAATATTTAGTCTAGATGAGATGGTTGAGCTGTTTGATGTGGCTGATATCAATCATTCAGCAAGCAGTATTAACCCCTCTAAACTCGACTGGCTTAATCAGCACTACATTAAAACACTACCGGTTGCCTATGTAGCAAGGCATTTGGCCTGGCATTTAGGGGCGATTGGGTTAGATCCGGCCGCTGAGGGTGCACCGGATATTGAAACCTTGGTGCAAGCGCAGGCCGAGCGCAGTCGCACGTTGGTTGAAATGGCGCAAAACAGTCGGTTTTTTTATGAAGCGCCGCAAAGCTATGATGAAAAAGCGGGGCGTAAGCATCTGTGTGGCGCAGAAGACACGCTAGAGGCGCTCTATCATGCGCTGTCTTTAGTTGAACATTGGACGGCAGAAAGCGCGCATCAAGCCGTACTCGGCGTGGCAGAAGAGCACGACCTAAAGCTGGGCAAAGTTGCCCAGCCACTGCGCGTAGCAGTTGCTGGTGGCCCGGTGTCTCCACCTATCGATATAACTTTGGCGTTGCTAGGCCGCGATGCCACGTTAAGCCGCATCAAAAGCGCAATTGCCTGGGCAAAAGCGCAAGTTGAAGCTTGACATTAACCCGTCTGATTTCTAGACTCTGCGTTCCTTTCGGGGGCCATAGCTCAGCTGGGAGAGCGCCTGCATGGCATGCAGGAGGTCGGCGGTTCGATCCCGCCTGGCTCCACCACTTATTTCTAACGTTTCAATTGCCCCGTTACTGCGGCAGAGAACACTTGGGTGTACTCCTCGGCCGATAGTTTACGCGGGTTTGACATGGCCGGCGGGTCAACGGCCGCCAGAGCCCCAATTTCGTCGGCCAGCGCTAAATCAACGTCTAAATCACTCAGGGTATGTGGAATGCCGAGTTGCTCACGGAATGTAAGAACCCAATCAAGCACGGCATCGAATGACTCAGCCTTTAGGCCAAGCGTGCGCGCAATTGGATACATTCTATCTTCAATCTCAGGCCGATTATGAAGCATCATATAAGGCAGGATGACCGCATTAGTTAGGCCGTGATGCGTGCCAAAACGTGCACCAACGGGGTGGGCAATCGCATGCACACCACCGAGTCCTTTTTGGAACGCAACGGCACCCATGCTCGCGGCAGCCAGCATTTTTGTTCTGGCCTCTAAGTCAGCCCCGTGACTCGTCGCTTTGGGTAGAGCTTCTGCAACAAGGCGCATGCCCTCTAGGGCAATGCCATCTGCCATGGGATGAAAACCGGGTGCACACCATGCTTCAAAGCAGTGCACAAAAGCATCCATGCCGGTTGCGGCCGTTAATCCAGCCGGTAAGCCGACGGTTAGCTCAGGATCGAGAATGACGGTTTTTGGCAGCATCAACGGGTGAAAGATAATCACTTTGCGATGCGTCTGAGTATTGGTGATAACGCTGGCACGACCCACCTCCGATCCTGTTCCAGCCGTTGTTGGAATCGCGATAACGGGTGCAATCACATCCGGGTTGGCGCGTTTCCAATAATCTCCAATATCCTCAAAGTCCCAAATTGGGCGGTTTTGGCCCAGCATCAGTGCAATGGCTTTGCCCACATCCAAGGCGCTACCGCCGCCAATGGCAATCACGCCATCATGACTGCCCTGCTGATAGGCCGTTACGCCGGCATCAACGTTGCTGTCTACCGGGTTACCATCAACATCGGAGAAGAGCGCACTTTTTACTCCGGCCTTATCGAGCGTCTGCATTGTCTCGTGAACCGGTGGAAGTTCTCGTAAGCCCGGGTCGGTAACAACTAACGGATTGGTGATACCCAAATCGCTGCAAACTTGCGCCAATTCAGATAGACGCCCAGGCCCCACCAAGATTTGGTTTGGAAACCCCCAGTTACCGGTTACCGCAGCGGGGTCAAACGCATTAGTCATAGAGTTACTCCGTTATATCTTTTTAAAGTGAAAACTTTTGGCACGGGTCAGTTGTTCAAAGCCCACCACGGATAGGCTGCAGCCCCGGCCGGTATTCTTAACGCCAACCCAAGCTAATGCGGGGTCTAGGTAATCGCAGCGGTTCATATAAACCGTTCCGGTTTGCAGTTGTTCGCCAATCTCTCGTGCACGCTCAATATCTTTTGTCCAAACCGAAGCAGTTAAGCCAAACTCACTATCGTTCATTAGCTCAATGGCTTGTTCGTCTGAGTCAACCGGCATGACGCCGACTACCGGCCCAAAGCTTTCCTCTGTCATAACGCGCATGTCATGGTTCACATCAACCAAGACCTGTGGCGCCAGATAGGGCGTGCCCGGTGCATCGGCGGGGAACTCGGCAACATCGATGAGTGCACGAGCGCCCATTTTAATGGCGTCATCAATTTGGCCTCGTACGAAAGCGGCAGCCTCTGTGTTTACAACAGGCCCGAGTGAGGTATCAGGCGCCATGGGGTTGCCCAGTTTGAGCGCGTTGACCTCGGCACAAAGCTTCTCGAGAAATGTTTCATACACCGACCGATCAACATAAATCCGCTCGATAGAACAGCAGGATTGACCGCTATTAAATAGGGCACCATCTGCAAGGCCTGCTGCGGCAACATCTAGGTCTGCATCGGAGCGGACATAGGCGGGGTCTTTGCCCCCAAGCTCAAGACCTGAGCCTGCAAAATTACCGCCATCAGCAATGGCTCGTTGCACTGCTTGGCCACCTTTTACGGAGCCTGTAAAACAGACCAGCCTAACTGGCTCTGCTTGCATAATTCGGGCTGCGGTGGCGTGCGACATATCGTATGCCTGAAAAACCCCTTCGGGTAAGCCCGCCTTTGTGAGCACACGTGCAATTCGATCAGAGCAAACGGCAGTTTGCTTAGCCTGTTTTAAAATCACGGCGTTACCCGACAGCAGGGCAGGCCAAATGGTGTTCACTGCCGTCATGTAGGGAAAATTCCACGGGGCAATGGTAAACACTACACCAACGGGTACCCTTTGAATGCAACGCTCAAAGCCAGCCTTTTCGCCAGGGTTGATGTCGGCAAGCGCGGCCGGGGCGGCCTCTATCATGTATTGAGCACGCTCCGTGAAGCCGCCAACCTCACCGCCACCTTGGCTGATTGGGCGGCCGATCGTCCATGCCAGCTCTTCGGTAATGGATGCTTTGTCTTCGTTAAAGTAATCCACTGCTGCAGAGAGGATTTGTTGGCGCTCTGCAAGCGGTACGCGTTGCCATTGGGCCTGAGCGGCATGCGCGGTAGCAACAGCTGCATCCGCTTTTGCATCAGAAATCAATGGTCGTTCTGCGTAAACCGATCCATCAACGGGTGTAATAATTTGAAACGTATCGCTCACGAGTGCTCCTAAGAAGGGTTGTGACTTTACAGGCGTTCAAAGCTGCGCACGTGCTCCCAGTCCGTTACGGCGGCATTGAACGCAGCAATTTCTACGTCAGCCATATTGAGATAGTGCGCTACAACATCATCACCAAAGGCCTGCCTTGCAAGGGTGCTTTCGGCAAATAAGTTGCGGGCTTCTTGTAGTGTTGAGGGTATCTGCGGCTTGCCTGATTCGTAGGCATTGCCGATGTTTTCTGGCTCTAAGGCGAGTTTCTGTTCGATGCCATTAATACCGGCCGCAATGAGTGCAGCAAGGCCAAGATAAGGGTTAACGTCGCCACCCGGCACTCGGTTTTCGATGCGTAATGAATGCCCCGATCCCACCAGTCGCAACGCACAGGTTCGATTATCACGCCCCCATGCAACCGAGGTTGGCGCAAAGCTGCCCGGCACGTAGCGCTTGTAGGAATTGATGTTTGGTGCACTAAACAGACTCATCTCACGAAGGCTTTGCAGCATGCCCGCAACAAAATGCTGACCGAGTTCAGACAGATCATGTCCGTCTGCCATCACTGGCTTATTCTCAAGATCCCGCACACTCAGGTGGATATGGCATGAATTACCTTCACGCGCGTTGAATTTCGGCATGAAGGTTAAGGAATATCTTTGTTGTGCCGCAATTTCCTTGGCGCCGTTTCGGTAAATAGCATGTCCGTCTGCCGTGCGCAGGGCCTCGTTATAGAGGAAATTGACTTCGTGCTGCCCAAAATTACATTCGCCTTTTGAGTCAAGCACAGTCAGGCCTGCCGCCTGCATATTGTTACGAATGCGGGTGAGCAGGGGCTCTATACCTGCCGTGTCCAATAGTGAGTAATCAACGTTATATAGATTGGCGGGCGTCAGGTTTCGATACCCTTGTTGCCATGCCTGCTCATAGGTTTCTCGGAAGATGATGAACTCAAGCTCGGTGCCAGCAAGCGGTTTAAGACCATGCTCGGCAAGACGTTCAATTTGGTGACGTAAAATTTGCCGAGGAGACACACGAACAGGGCTACCATCCTCCCACTCAAGGTCGCACATCACTAGCGCCGCGCCCGGGTGCCACGGTAACCGACGAAGGGTGGTCAGATCGGGCGCAAACACAAAATCACCGTAACCCGAAGACCAAGAGGCATGCTCATAGCCGCCCACGGTGTTCATCTCGACATCAACTGCAAGCTGGTAGTTACAGCCTTCCGCTTTGGCATTAATAACTTCGTTAACAAAATGCTCGGCAGTTAAACGCTTACCCTGCAGCCTTCCCTGCATGTCGACCATGGCCATGGCAACGGTGTGGAATTCGCCGGTATCGATGCCAGCACGCAATTCTTCAACCGTTAAAAATCCTCGAGTTTCGCGATCAGACATCGCCATCTCCCTACGTTAATTTTGTGTTTTGTACCATATATTGCAGACTTGAAAACAGTCTGTACAATCCAGAACAGGTACGAGGAGGGAATATTACCTGTGAATCTGCCGGCAAGACCCGATGCAACGGGTGCAGAAAAAGAGCCACTATTAACGGTGGCCGACCGTGTTCATAAACTGCTCGATCGGTTAACACCCGCTGAGCACAAAGCGGCTCGTGTGTTGCTGGATAACTATCCACTGATCGGGCTTGAGTCACTGGGTAAAGTTGCTGCTCGTGCAAAGGTGAGCCATCCCACGGTGCTGCGTTTTGTTAATAAGCTGGGCTACGATGGCTATCCGGCCTTTCAAAGTGCGCTCAGAACAGAACTTAAAAGCCGACTGCAGTCACCACTTTCTAAAAAAACAAAGCATGATTTGCGTGGGGATGCGCCAGATTTTTTGCAGAACTTTGCGGATGCAATTTGCAGCAATGTTCAACAAGGCATTGGCTCGTTACCCCGGCAACAGTTTGAGAGTGTCTTGGCAATGCTCGCGGATCCCTCTCAATCAATTTACCTGCTCGGCGGTCGGATTACCGATGCGATTGCCCAATACTTTTATATGCATCTTCGAGTGCTAAGAAGTGGAGTTAACCAGATCACTGGGCCGTCAATTTCCTGGCCGGATTATCTGGTTGATTTGGATAGCACTAAGCGGCTGATTGTATTTGACGTTCGTCGCTATCAGCCGGATGTTATCCAGTTTGCGCAAGAGGCAGCACGCCGTGATTGTCATGTTGTGTTATTCACCGACCAGTGGCTTTCACCCATTGCATCGGTCGCAAAAGATGTGTTTATCGCACATATCGATGTGCCCTCTAATTGGGATTCGATGAGCGCGATGATGGCGCAGGTTGAAGCGCTCATTGCGGCGCTGAATTATCGAGATTGGCCACGCCTTGAGCCGCGCATGCAGGAGCATGAAGCGGTACGCATGCACTATCAACAAATTATGAAGCCCCCATCCTAGGAGCAGTTGAATGCATATTGGGATTTTGCAGTGTGACCATGTAGTGGATGAGCTGATGCCAACGTTTGGAGATTATCCAGACATGTTTCGTCGTCTTTTGCTGCGCACTGATCCAACCCTCCAGTTTACGGTCTACGACCTGACTCGTAACCAATTCCCCGCCTCAGCGAATGCTCACGATGCCTGGCTTATCACCGGCAGTAAGTGGTCAACCTACGATGCTGACCCATGGATACGCCGTGCCGAAGAGTTTATTCGTGAGCTGCATGCACATAAAAGCCGCACCGTTGGTATTTGTTTTGGGCATCAGCTGATTGCACAGTCACTAGGGGGGAAGGTTGAGCAAGCCGGTCATGTTGGTTGGGGTGTCGGCGTGCATGAGGCAGAGATTAAGGTTCAGCGACCGTGGATGGATCCCCCCGCGTCAACCCTATCCTTATTGGTCAGTCATCAAGACCAAGTGACGGCTTTGCCTGAGGGGGCTCAAGTTTTGGCCAGCCATGATTTTTGCCCGATTGATATGTATGAGCTGGAAGGCCATATGCTCGGATTTCAGGGTCACCCTGAATTTCCAAAAGAATACTCGCGCTCCACGATGGTTCGTCGCAGGCACCTTATTGGTGAAGACACCTTCGAGTCTGGTGTGTCATCGCTGGAGAATCCCATAAACGAGTCCATTGCAGCTCAGTGGATCTTGCGATTTATGTCGGCATAGATCGTGCATAAACCTAAACTATGAGACGAGTGAACGTATGCCAAAAGTAATCCAACTTTACGTGCGAGCAGTCGATCGAATATCGCATTTAACCGGTTTGGTTGCGATGTATCTGATATTCGCAATGATCGCTGTGCTGCTTACCGATACCCTCACTCGAAACATCTTTGATGTTTATGTGCACTGGGCTTTGGAAATGGGGCAGTTTTTGCTGGCGGCGTACTACATTCTTGGAGGGGCTTATTCGTTGCAGGCCGGTCAGCATGTGCGCATGGATCTTATCTATTCACACCTATCTGTTAAGGGTCGAGCTTGGGTTGATGTGTTCACCAGCAGCTTCATGCTGTTTTATTTAGTAATTTTACTAATCGGTTCAATCTCAAGTGCGATGTATGCCATCGAGACGGGAGAGCGGAAATTTTCGATGTGGAGTCCATCGATGATTCCGATAAAGATCATTATGGTGATCGGCATTACGTTGATGTTGCTACAGGCAATAGCCATGTTGTTTAAAGACCTGGCTCGGGCTCGTGGTCAGCGCATCGAAGGGGTTTACCAACCATGAGTTATGAAGCGATTGCCCTTTTGATGTTTACAACGATGCTGGTCATGCTGCTGACCGGTCAGCGCGTTTTTGCAGCGATTGGCTTTGTTGCCGCTGCGGCAGCTCTACTGCTATATGGCACAGGCAGCTATGAGATGCCCTTTAATGCCGCCTTCAAGCTATTTAACTGGTTCCCGCTGCTTACACTGCCCTTGTTTGTGTACATGGGCTACATCATGTCTGAATCTGGCATTGCCGATGATCTTTATCGAATGTTTCATGTGTGGTTTGGGCGCATTCGCGGTGGGCTAGCGATTGGCACCATTTTGCTGATGGTGGTTATTTCGGCGATGAACGGGTTGAGTGTTGCGGGTATGGCCATTGGCACCACAATTGCTCTGCCCGAGTTGCTTAAGCGTAACTACGACAAACGAATGGTAACGGGCGTTATTCAGGCCGGCAGTTCATTAGGTATTTTGGTGCCCCCCAGTATTGTGTTGGTGCTTTACGGCATGATCGCCCGTCAGCCGGTCAGTCAGTTGTGGCTAGCAGGTGCCGTACCAGGCTTGCTGATGGCATTCATCTTTATCGTGTATATCGCGATTCGCTGTCGCATCCAGCCGAGCCTAGGCCCGGTGTTGGATCGATCTGAACTCGACATTCCAATGCGTGAAAAACTCGCAACGCTGCGTGCGGGTATTACGCCATTTCTCATTTTCTTCTTTATGACGGGGCTTTTCGTTATGGGGGTAACGAGCCTTGTAGAGAGTTCGGCGGTTGGCGCAACGGCCGCCACGATTGCCGCTCTGGTGCGGCGGCGGCTGACATTCAAGATCCTGCATGAAACGGCTAAGAAAACCTTGGGCATCTCATGCATGTTTTTATGGATTATTTTGGCAGCGCTGGCATTTGGCGCCATTTTTGATGGTATCGGGGCCGGTAATGCCATTGAGGCTTTCTTTGTAGACCGCATGGAGATGACGCCGCTAGAGATTTTGATCTTGATGCAGATCTCTTATTTGGTGCTGGGTATGTTTTTGGATGACACGGCAATGCTTGTGATTGTGGCGCCGCTGTATGTTCCGTTGGTCATTGCACTGGGTTTTGATCCGATTTGGTACGGCGTGCTGTACACCATTACCTGCCAGATCGCGTATATGACGCCACCATTTGGTTACAACTTATTTTTAATGCGCTCAATGGCGCCGTCTGAAGTCACGTTAATGGATATTTATCGCTCGATAATTCCATTTGTGCTGCTGATGGTGTTTACGCTTGGGCTGTTGATCGCATTTCCTGAAATTGCCCTGTGGTTGCCAAACAAGGTAGCTGGGTAATGGGGCAAGTGCCTCGCCATTGTAAAAAGGAGAAGTTGATGAGCAAGAAACTGACTGATAACAATGCACAGATCGACAAGCCCGAGAAGGGCCGGCGTGACTTTCTAAAAACTGCAGGTGTTGGCGGTGTCGCCCTTGCCTCGGGTTTTGGTGCTCCCGCCGTTATCTCTCAGACAGGCCCAATTCGTTGGCGTCTACAGACTTACTCTGGTGCACCACTGGGCGCGCATGTCATCAAGCCGCAGATTGAGGCCTTTAACAAGGCAGCAAACGGTGAGATGGAGATCGAGCTTTATTATGCGGATCAGTTAGTCTCAACGAATGAGCTGTTCCGCTCTTTACAGAATGGAACCCTTGATGCGGTGCAGTCTGACGATGCCACTATGGCCTCGCCAGTCGATGTGTCCGTGTTTGGCGGTTATTTCCCATTCTCTACTCGTTATAGCCTTGACCTGCCCGTTTTATTTCAGCGCTATGGGCTGAACGAGATTTGGGCTGAGGCATATGGTGAGGTAGATGGCGTTGAGTGGTTAAGCGCCGGTGCGTGGGATCCGCTGCATATCTTTACCAAAGAGCCGATTAACTCGTTGGCAGATATGCGTGGCAAGCGCGTATTTGGTGTGCCAACCGCAGGTCGCTTCCTATCCCGCTATGGGCTTATCCCGGTCACAGTGCCATGGGATGATGTGGAAGTGGCGCTCCAGACGGGTGAGCTGGATGGCGTTGCTTGGTGTGGATTCACCGAGGCTTATGAGGTGGGTTGGGCAGATATCTGCAACTACGCTCTGAGTAACAACGTGACGGGTGCTTGGTGTGGTTCGTACTTTGCGAACAGCGATAGCTGGGCTAACCTGCCAGAGCATCTCAAGCAGTTATTCCTCTCAACCATTGATCAGTCGCATTACTATCGCCAGGTTTGGTACTGGGGCGGTGAGGCTGATCTTCGGGTTAACGGCGATAAGCTTCAGCTGACCGAGATTCCGTCAGAGGAATGGGATCAGGTGAATGCCGATGCCGAAGAGTTCTGGGAGGAGATCGCGGCTCAAAGTGATCGTAATCGTCGGGTTGTGGATATCTTCCGTGAGTACAATGCACTCATGGGTAAAGCGGGTATTCCTTACCGCTACTCCTAATAGTTGCGGTTGAAATAACGACAACGCTGCCAAGGTGTTCTTTGGCAGCGTTTTTTATGATGTTGACGACGTTGGCCACTGACTTGTTAGGGCAATCGCCTGCTCTAAAATGCCGATTAAGTCAGATTGATCCTGCTTGGGGCTGACCTGATGGGTTTTCTGAGTGATAGTGAGTGGCGTATTCATTGCGTCTGCGATTAGCGCCAGCACACCAGCGGCTGTGAGCTCTGCTAAGTTGGGTACTTTGATTGTTTGCTGTGTTACATCAGCCATCAGCTGCTGAAACCAAGTATTGGCAGCAAGCCCGCCATCCATGCCTAGCTGATTTAAAGCAACACCGCTCTGGGAAATAGCACTAAGCACCTGCGCACTGCGGCAAGCAACGCCCTCTAAGGCTACACGAATGAGATCATCTCTTGATGTATCGAGCGTGAGCCCTAGCCAACTGCCGCGTACATCACGGCGCCAATAAGGGCATGCCAGCCCTGCAAGCGCCGGGACAAAGACGGTGCCACGGCGCATGGGCGACTCACCCGCGAACTGGGATAGGGCTGCTAGATCCTCAATTACACCTATTCTCTCGAGCCAGCTAATCACCGCGCTGGCGGTATAGACGCCCCCCTCAAGTGCGTAAACGGGAGCGGCGTCATGATGCTGCCAGGCAATCGTTGGCAGCAGTCCGGAGTTGGGTGGTAATTGGGGTTTTTCCCCAGTCAGCATTAACGCAAAGGCGCCTGTCCCAAAGGTGATCTTTCCATCGCCAGCGGCTCGGCAGCCATGCCCGTACAATGCGGCCTGTTGGTCGACAACACTGGCGGCAAGTGGGGTGGATTGCCCGCTCAAATCACAAATACCTAACTCACCCGTGGTGGGCTGTATTTCTGGCAGACAATTAATTGGCACCTCAAATAACTGACAGAGGCTTTCATCCCATTGCCCGGTCTCTAAATTGAGTAAGGCCGTGCGAGAGGCGGTACTCGGGTCGGTGGCAAATTGATCGGTCAGGACATCTCTGAAATAGGCATCGGTGGTGCCAAGGCGCAAATGACCACTAGCAGCAAGCTGACGAGCAGCGGGAATTTCTCTAATAATCCAGCCAAGCTTGCTGGCTGAGAAGTAAGAATCAAGGGGTAATCCGCTGATGGATTGGACCAGCGATTCAGCACCTTCAGCTTTGAGCTTTTCGATTTCACTGGCGGTTCGATTATCCTGCCAAACAATTACCGGGCAAATAGGCCGCTTATTACGTGCATCCCAGGCAAGGCAGCTTTCGCCCTGATTGGCTAAGCCAATCGCATCAACCTGACCTGCAGCGCTAAGGCAGGTCTTAATCGCCTTTAGTAATTCGTCTGGGTCATGTTCAACCCAGCCGTTATGAGGGTAATACTGTTTATGCGTAACGGAAGCGGCAATTTGCGCATGGCCTGAAGCATCAACCACCAACGATCGTGTGCTTGTTGTTCCCTGATCAACCGCAACCAAACGCATAAGCTTGCCTATTCCGATAATCCAATTTCAATGGCCTCGCCACCATCTAATACAGAAAAGATTTTTATTGGAATGGTAATGCGACGTTCGGGCAGAGAATGAAGTCGACGGCTCCAAATCATCTTGCCATTAATCTTTACAAAGAGTTTCCCTTTTACAGGACGGGAGACCCGGAGCTGCACATCCCCTAAGTTATTTTTACTCAATGGTAGGCGGATTCGCTGAGGAACGACGTAGCGAATCGGCTCATGCACCATAATGGAGCATTCCGGCAGAGTGTCAGCCGGTTCATTGAGTAGGTCTTCTGCCAGTAGTTGACCAATTTTAACGCCTTCACGCCAGCTCCAGCCGGCTGTTTCGACTGGGCGCAACGCATTACCGGCAACAAAAATGCGTGAATCACTTGTGCGACCATATTGATCGACGGCGGCGCCGCCGCTAGCGGGGTCAAGCATAAGGCCGCCCATGCGAGCTAATGTAGATTCAGGCGTAAAGCGACCGCTAACAATGACGCCATCGGCATCAATCGTTTCTTCTTTTCCACTGTTTAAATTTCGAACCACCACGCCGGTTACACGGCCATCGCCTAAGATTCGGACTACCTCGGTGTGGGTCATTACCGAAACGCCGCGCACAAAAGGCAGGCCGAGGGCAAAGAGTCGTGCTGTAATGCGGGGGTTTTGTTCAATGATCGCGCATGGCTTGATACCCGCATGCTGGCAGGTAAGCAAAGCGGAGAAAGACACGAGTTCGCTGCCAATGATGATTGGGCGCTTAAACGGCCGCATTTTTTCAAGATAGACCAGCGACTGTAGCGCCCCGGTGCTAACGATACCCCGCGTTCGATCACCTCCGATAAATCGGGCCGCCCGGCTCCCCTCGCGCACCCCTGTGGCCAGTACCACACGCTCTGCCTTGAGGTGTGACTGTCCGTTATTATCTGAAAGGGTGAGCACACCGTGTGGCTGCAGTGAAACCACGCTGGTGCTACAACGAATATCAACACCGAGCTTATCAGCACGTTCAACTAAGCGGCGTGCGTAACGTGGCCCATCAAGCACACGGCCAAACTCTCGCATACCGAATGGTGGATGACCGCAATGGCGAGGAATGCCGCCTGCTTGGGCCTCCCGTTCAATGAGTGTGACCCGCTCAACACCAAGGCGTTTTAACGTGGTTGCAGCAGCAAGCCCGGATGGGCCCCCACCAATAATCGCGACCTCTTTATTCATAGTGTTCAGCGATGGGCTCGTCTAAGTGCTGCTCCGAGAGCGCTGCAAGCCGAGCCGTGCAATAAAAACCCTGACAGCGGCCCATGGTCGCACGCGTGCGGCGCTTTAGCCCTGCTAATGTCTTGGCTGGTAAAGGGCCACAGAGCGCACGGTCAATGTCTGCCTGAGTCACGAGTTCACAGTGACAAACAATGCCGCCATTATCAGCGGCCTGCCATAAACGCGGTCCATATTCTGAAATTTGGGGTAATTCACTGGGTATCGCGGGTTCGGCAATGGCCTTATGCGCTGCCCCGATTTCACGCTGATAGAGGTTGTAAACATATTGCGCGATACCCAGTGCGCTGCTGAGCCCCGTTGATCGAATACCCCCAACGGCTACGTAGCGTTGATCGGCCAGCGCACGAATCCGATACTCTTTTTCTTCGGTAGCTGGCCTGACCCCGGCATATGTTGCGGTGATGGGAATGTCAGCAAGTGCTGGCAACATTCGCACCGCCGTTGCATGCAACATTTCTAGTGTTTGCGAATCGGTACTCCAGTCTTCACGACTATCTTGTTCTTCTGCGGTTGGGCCAACCAAGAGGTTTCCAAAGACTGTCCTAGTTAGCACAATTCCCTTAGTCGTCTCAGTGGGTACCGGTAAAAGTATCGAAGACAGTAAAGCTGATGCGGCCTTGTCATACACAACAAATTGCCCTTTGCGTGGCCTGATAGAAAACGCTGAACGACCGATTAGACGCTGTTCGAGCGTATCTCCATAAAGTCCTGCTGCATTGATAACAACATCGGCGGTGCACTGGCCAGTCGTAGTTTTTAAATGCCATTGCGCCCCATCAAAGCTTCCTTCTAGCACTTCGCTATTACGCGTTACGGTTGCACCATTGCATAGGGCTTGTAAGAGATACGCGTACGGAGTTGTCCAAGGGTCGATAATGTATTCTTGGGGTACCTCAAAGCCACCGGTCACGCCTGGTGCTAATGCGGGCTCTCTTTGTTGGATTTCTGCACGGCTGAGCATTCGCACATCATCAACGCCATTGGCATTGGCTTTTTCAAGCAGGCTTGGAAGGCGTTGTTGCTCTTCTTTTGACCAGGCCACCACCAGGGCTCCGGTTTTTACTAATGGCAGGCCAAGCGCTTCATGAATATCTAGAAACTCCTTGCGCCCTTGTCGTATACACCAGTGTTCAACCGAATCAGTGGGTGCATCAAAGCCGGTGTGCAAAATGGCGCTATTTCCCTTACTCGCTCCGTCGAGTATGTCGGGCGCTTTTTCCAATAACAGCGCCTTCGCACCCTCAAGCGTAAACCTTCTCAGTAGCGCAGCACCCACCACGCCACCGCCAATAACGACAACGTCGAAATGTTGATTGGACCAGCTTAGGTTAGGATCGGACATGAGTTACCTTTTCGGCGTTTTTCTTGCCATTCACAAAAGTACCATTTACTGCTCATTGGCAACAATTCATATAAACTTGACGACAGTGCCTTGGCTGCCTATCATTCCGCTTCGGTCACGCAACGTCCCCATCGTCTAGCCGGCCTAGGACACCACCCTTTCAAGGTGGCGACACGGGTTCGAATCCCGTTGGGGACGCCATTTTCCTTCCGAGTTGAATCATGAGTCTCATTAGCCTCGAGAATATCGAGATTGCGGTGGGCGGACCACCGCTGCTTGATCATGCCAATCTAGTCGTCGAACCGGGCGAGCGGGTTTGCGTGGTCGGACGTAATGGGGCGGGTAAGTCTACGCTGCTGCGTTTAATGGCTGGTGAGATTGCTCCTGATGATGGCCAAATACGCCGTCATGATTCGGTGGTGGTGGCGCGCTTAGAGCAGGCGGTGCCCGATGGCCTTGATGGCAGCATCTTTGATGTGGTGGCCGCTGGCCTCGGTGAGGTGGGTGCGCTATTGGCGCAACACCATGCGCTAACTGAGCAGCTGGTGGCCGGGGGTGAGGCGCCAGAGCTGGGCGAGGTTCAGGCAGCATTAGATGCCGCTGATGGCTGGCAGCTGGATCAGCGGGTCAGCTCAATTTTGACGCGACTAGAGCTGCCCGAGTCGGTGGCATTTGATTCTCTTTCGGGTGGGTTACGACGGCGGGTGCTCTTGGCCCGTGCGCTCGTGCGGCGGCCTGATCTGTTATTACTCGATGAGCCCACCAACCACTTAGATATCGAAGCCATTCAGTGGCTTGAGGGTTTTTTGCGTGACTACCCCGGTGCGATTGTGTTTGTTACCCACGACCGGGCTTTTTTGCAGGCAGTGGCCACGCGCATTGTTGAAATTGATAGGGGTGAGCTAACGAGCTGGCCGGGTGATTACGCCAACTTCCTGCGGCGTAAGGCTGAGCGCGCGCATGCTGAGGCCATTGAGCAAGCTCGGTTTGATAAAAAGCTGGCTGAAGAGGAAGCCTGGATTCGTCAGGGCATTGAAGCCCGCCGCACGCGTAATGAAGGGCGGGTGCGTGCGCTTGAGGCGATGCGTGCAGCACGCCGCGAGCGCCGCAGTGGCCCGGGTGAGGCGCGCATTGCAGTGGCCGAGGCTGAGCGCTCAGGCAAACGCGTGATTGAGGTAGAAAATGCCTCGGTGGCGTATGGCGATAAACCGGTGGTGGTGGATTTTAGTACCCGCATTGTGCGTGGCGACCGGGTGGGCATTATTGGGCCCAATGGAGCCGGCAAAACCACCTTGCTGCGCTTGATGCTCGGTGAGATCGAGCCAGATAGCGGCACCGTACAGCTCGGCACACGCCTAGAGATTGCCTACTTTGATCAACATCGCCAAGCACTGGACGACACACAAACCGCCCGCGACAATGTAGCTGGCGGTGAAGATTTTATTGAACTCGGTGACGGCCGGCGCCGCCATGTGATGGGTTACTTGCAGGATTTTTTATTCACGCCTGATCGCGCCAATGCGCCAATCTCGCGCTTATCGGGCGGAGAGCGCAATCGTTTGTTACTGGCCCGATTGTTCTCGCGCCCCAGCAATCTCTTAGTGCTTGATGAGCCCACTAACGACTTAGATGTGGAAACGCTGGAGTTGCTCGAAGAGCGCCTAGTGGATTATGAGGGTACGTTGTTATTGGTCTCTCATGACCGTGCGTTTTTGGACAATGTGGTCACCAGCGTTATCGCCCCTGAGGGCGGCGGGCATTTTGCCGAATATGTGGGCGGCTATGCCGATTGGCAGCGGCAAACCGCAGCAGCGCGATCAAGCGAAAGCGAGGCGCCGAGCAAGCCGGTGGGGCAATCTAAGCCGCCGGCGCAACCCAAGCCAGCGCCCAAAAAGCCCCTTGGCAAAAAGCTCAGCTCAAAAGAGCTGCGCGAGCTGGAGGCCTTGCCTGCGCAAATCGAAGCCCTTGAGCAGGCCGTAGCGCGCGCCGCCGAGGCGGTGAATGATCCAGCGCTTTATCAGCAGGGCGATGAAGCCGCCATTAAAGCGGCAGCGGCTCAATTAAAAGCCGCTGAAGCCGATTTTGAGGCCGCGTTTAACCGCTGGGAGGCCTTAGAGGCCCGCCACACTGGGTAAACCCGCTAGCGCCATGGATTGCTCCGCCGCACTGGCGTCTTCTTCCTTGAGCTTGCCAGCTAGGTAGTCCGTGTACGCCTGCATATCAAAGTTGCCATGCCCGCAGAGATTAAATAGCAGCGCCTTTGATTCGCCCGTTTCACGGCAGCGAATAGCCTCATCGATGGTGGCTTTGACGGCATGATTGGCCTCAGGTGCCGGAATAATGCCCTCAGCACGAGCAAATTCTAAACCCGCAGCAAAGCATTCGAGCTGCCCGTAAGCGCGCGGTTTGATATAGCCCAAATCGGTCAGATGACTAATTTGCGGCGCCATACCGTGATAGCGCAAACCGCCGGCATGAAAGCCGGGTGGTACAAAGGCTGAGCCTAGCGTGTGCATTTTAGTGAGCGGTGTCATATGCGCGGTATCACCCCAGTCATACGCAAACTTTCCTTGCGTGAGTGTGGGGCAGGAGGCCGGCTCAACGGCAATAAACTCAACGGCCTTGCCGCCGCGTAGCTGCTCACCTAAAAATGGAAAGGCAATGCCGGCAAAGTTAGAGCCACCACCGGTGCAACCGATGACCATATCGGGGTAGTCGTCGACCATTTCTAGCTGCCGGCGGGCTTCGATGCCCGCGATGGTCTGATGCAGCAGCACATGATTGAGCACACTGCCTAGGGCGTATTTGGTGTCATCTCGCTGCACCGCAAGCTCCACCGCTTCGCTAATCGCGATACCTAAGCTGCCGGTGCTATCGGGGTTGTCGGCCAAAATGGCTCGGCCCGCGGCGGTTAGGTTACTTGGGCTTGCCGTACACGTCGCGCCAAAGCTCTCCATAAAGGCTCGGCGATAGGGCTTTTGGTTAAAGCTAACCTTCACCATAAAGACTTCGATTTCTAAATCAAACATGGCCCCGGCCAGCGCCAGTGACGAACCCCATTGTCCCGCGCCCGTTTCGGTGGTGATGCGCTTGACGCCCTCGGCCTTGTTATAGAAAGCCTGCGCAATGGCCGTGTTGGGTTTATGGCTGCCGGCCGGGCTGACGCCCTCGTATTTATAGTAAATGCGAGCAGGCGTGTTGAGCGCTTTTTCTAGCCGTCGTGCTCTAAATAACGGCGATGGGCGCCATTGGCGATAGACCTCGCGCACCGGGTCGGGAATATCGATGTTCCGCTCGGTACTCATCTCCTGCTCGATTACGGCCATCGGAAAAAGCGGTGCTAAGTCATCCGGCCCAACGGGCTTATGGGTGACCGGGTGTAATACGGGTGCCAGCGGTACCGGCAGATCCGCATTAATGTTGTACCACTGCTTGGGCATCTCGGTTTCTGGCAGCAGGATTTTTACGGTATCGCTCATGACGACAGCAGCCTCTTTATTCAGTTGGTTTAATACCGCAATTTTATCACGGCTGACTTAATGCCGATGCCAGCGCGTTATGTTTGGCAATGTGCTCTGCTAGGTCATGCTCGAGCAGCGTGGCGTTTTTAACTAATGTCTTGCCGTTGACCATCACCCAATCTGCCCGCGCCGGCGCACAAAACACAAGGGCGCCAAGCGGGTCATGCACGGCGGCACCCGCCAGTTCTAAGCGGTCAAGCCGGTAGCCGACGATGTCTGCGGCTTTGCCGACTGCCAGCTCGCCAATGTCGCTGCGGCCCAATAATGCGGCGCCTTCACGGGTTGCCATGCTTAATGCCTGCTCGGCGGTCAGTGCGCTTGCCCCATGGGTTACCCGTTGTAGGAGTAGTGCTTGGCGCACTTCGCCCAGTAAGTTGGCTGTGTCATTAGAGGCCGCACCATCAACCCCTAAGCCCACTGGAATGCCATGGCCACGCAGCGATTGCACGGGGGCAATGCCATTGCCAAGACGCATATTCGAGCAAGGGCAATGGGTAATGCCGCAGCCATTAACGCTAAGCCGCACGATATCGCTGTTGGATAAGTACACGCCATGGGCAAACCACACATCGTCGGCTAACCACCCCAGAGATTCCACGTAGCTTACTGGGGTTTCGCCAAGGTTTTCTCGGCACCAGTCAATCTCATGCTGGCTTTCTGCCAGATGGGTATGCAGGCGCAGGTCATGTTGGCGGGCCAATGCGGCTGTGTTGCGCATGGACTCAGCCGAAACGGAGTAGGGCGAGCAAGGAGCAAGTATTACCTGCAACATACTGCCAGGGCGAGGATCATGAAATTGCTCAATCACACGCTCATCCTGATCGCAGGCAACATGAAAACGCATGCCCATGCTCTGCATCACCTCAACCTGATCATCAACGCGACAGCCATTTGGCCAGAGATAGTTATGATCCATGCTGGTCGTGCAGCCGCTAAGCAACAACTCAGCCGCGGCAATGCGCGTGGCGCTTTGTAGCGCTTCTGGTGTGACTTTTTGCCATAACGGGTCGTGCAGGCGTTGCCATTCAATAACTCCTGCGTTTTGGGCAGCGGGTAATGCGCGCGTCAGTGTTTGTAAAAAGTGCCCGTGGGTATTAATGAGCCCCGGTATTAACACCATGCCGCTGGCATCAATTAGCTCGCAGCCATCCGTGGACAGCTCATGGGCGGGCCCCATCGCCTCAATCCATCCGTCTTTAACGATCAGGCTGGCGTTTTGGAGTGCGGGGCTATCGGCGCCGGGGTTAATAATCCAATCGGCGTTTAAAATGGCAAGCGGTGTCATGGGCTCTCTCCATGCGGCATGGCGCGCGTGATTGCGGCACCAAAAAGCAGGATTAGTGCCGAGGCATAAATCCACACCAACAATAATACGAGAGAGCCGGCGGCACCATAAGCAGAAGCAGGGGCCGTGAGTGTCAAATATTGAGCAATTAAGTGCCGGCCAATTAAGAATAAAAATGCAGTAATGATTGCGCCCGGCAACACATCGCGCCACCGCAGAGAAACATTCGGCAAAATCCGAAATACCAGTGCAAATAGCAATGTCATCAGCGCTAAGCTTAAGCCTGTTTCAAGCCCGGCAATCAAAGAAAAATCAGTCGCCCTTAAGACAACAGTCATTAGCAGCGATGCCATGATGATCAACGCAAACACCAGCGCAATCACCAAGGAGAGCAGTCGATTAATGGCGAGTGTGATCAGGTTATTGCTATGCCGTGGCTCGGTAACATCCCAGATGCCATTTAAAGCTCGCTGTAGCTGAACAAAGACTGCGGAGGCGCCGACGAGCATGGCAAAAATGCCGGCCACAGTAGGCAGCCAACCGGTTTGTGTGATTTGCGTGCTGGCAATCACTTGCTCAACTACCTGCGCAGGCTCAGGACCAATCAGCCCCTCAAGCTGACCGATAATCCGCCCGGCAGCCGCCTCGGGGCCCAGCACAATGCCCGTGGCGGTCACGGCAAAAATCATAATCGGTGCTAGCGAGAAGAGCGTATAAAAAGCCAGTGCCGCGGCATTGGCAAATACATTACCCGTAATCCAAATTTTGACTGCGCCCTTAATCACCCGAAGTGGCGCACTTAGACCCATCGTCTCACCCGTCTGCAGTAGGCACGGTAATCTTCGCCAAACTTAACCGCTAATGCTTGCTCCTCAGGCCGAATCTGAAAGTAATTAAGATAGATAACGAAGGCTGGCAACAACACAACACTCACGATGTTGGCCAGCCAAACCAACCAAGCTGCCAGTAGCAGTGCATCGGCTAGGTAAATTGGATTGCGGCTGCGCCGAAAAGGGCCACTGGTGATTAAGTGGCTGGCCTTTTCGGGGTGCATTGGGTTAAGCGTGGTGTGGTGGCGAATAATCCACCAGGCGGCAGCAAACATGAGTGTGAGCGCGGCCCCTGTCAACATTCCCGCAAGCGTATGCATGCCTTCAATCGGCAGCCGCCAGCTCGGCAGCAGCCAATCAATCACCCAAGCAATACCGCCGGCAATAAGAAGTACTAAGGGCGGTGGAAGTTTTGTTTTCATGCCACTCAACGCGGCGCGATACCTCGCAGCCGTTCTGAGCGACGGCGCAGCAGCTCAACCACGGTGAGCAGGGCAACAGAAATCATCACCAAAATGGTGGCCGCCGCTAGAATGGTGGGGCTAATTTGCTCGCGGATGCCAGACCACATTTCGCGTGGAATGGTGCGTTGTTCAACGCCGGCAATAAACAACACAATCACGATTTCATCAAACGACGTGATAAAGGCGAATAGTGCACCAGAGATAACCCCGGGCAGGATGAGCGGCATCGTGACTCGCCGGAAAACCGTGGTGGGCGGTGCCCCAAGCCCTGCTGCTGCACGCGTTAGTGTGTGATCAAAGCCCACAAGCGTGGCGGTAACGGTGATTACCACAAAAGGCGTGCCGAGCGCAGTGTGAGCAAGCACAACGCCTAGGAAGGTTTGCGCTAAGTTGATCGATGAGAAGAAAAAGAACATACCCGCGGCGGAAATAATCAGCGGTACCACCATTGGCGAGATTAAGATGCCCATGATCAGGCCTTTAAACGGCATGTGGGCCCGGCTTAAGCCTAGAGCCGCTAGCGTGCCCAGTGTGGTGGCTAATACGGTAGAAGCAATGCCAATCAAAAATGAGTTTCTAATTGAGCGCATCCAGCTATCCGAGCTAAATAATTCCGCATACCAGCGTAGCGAGTAACCCTCAGGATTGAGCGTGAGCATCTTCTGGCTAAACGTAAAGTAGGGCTCAGCGTTAAAGCTCAGCGGTATCATGATCAGGATGGGCGCCATCAAAAAGAAAAAGATTAGCGCGCAAATCACTCGAAAGGCGTAATACCAAAATCGTTCGAATGGTGAGGCGTAACTTGGCAGTGCCATGGCGTGCTTTACTCCCTCAACCTAGCTTTAGACTGTCAGCACCAACCAAACGGTTGTACGCCCAATAAAGAATGAGTACGCCCACCAGCAGCATGCTGCCAAGCGCGGCTGCTAGCCCCCAGTTCAGCGATTGCTGCATATGCCGAGCAATTTCATTTGAAATCATGCGCCCAGACTGCCCGCCAACCAGGGCGGGTGTAATGTAATAGCCAATCGAGATGATAAAAACCAGCACACCTCCAGCCCCAATGCCAGGCAGCGTCAGCGGGAAATAAACCCGCCGAAACGCAGTCCAGGGTTTTGCGCCAAGGCTTTTAGCCGCTCTCATATAAGAGGGCGGAATGTTTTTCATGACCGAATAAAGGGGCAGCACCATAAAGGGCAGCAGTATGTGCGTCATGGCGATGATTGTGCCCTGCATGTTGTACATCAACGAGTAGCGCTGATCATCGCTAATGAAATTCATGGCAACCGCCGCATTGTTAATCACGCCTTGCTGCTGCAGCAGCACAATCCAAGAGGTGGTGCGCACAAGCAAAGACGTCCAAAAGGGCAGTAGCACGCAAATCATTAACAGATTTGCATAGCGCATTGGCAGCGTGGACATATAAAACGCAATAGGAAAGCCCAGCGCAAAGGTCAAAAACAAAATGATGCCGGATAGCGCTAAGGTTCTGCCAAACAGGCTGACGTAGATGCGTCGATTTTCGTCACGAAGCACAATTTTGCCTTCGCTGTCATATTCACGGTCGAGTGCAGCCACGTAATACGAGGCGGTTAGGGGTCTGCCCTCTCGCTCAAGAATTTGCCAAAGCTCTGGGTTGCCCCAGTTGCGATGGGCATCTAGAAACGCTTCTTTAAAGGGTGGCTCAAATTCGTCAACCGCACGGCTGGTGCGTGCAATTGCACCGCGGGCGCCACTAAGTTCGTAGTTCAGGCGCACACCCATGCGGCCCATCCACTGTTCGCGGCGCGGCAGCTCAGCATCTGCGCGCATATCTTCGGCTAGCGCAGCATAGACGGGTTCATCAGGCAGGCCTTCGCCATCCCACTCCTGCAGCGCCTCTAAAGTGCGCGGAATGGCATTGACGATTTGCGGGTTATCCACGCTTCGCCACATCATTTGGCCAATCGGGAAAATAAAAATCACTAATAAAAAGGCCAGTAACGGCCCGACGAGCGCCAGAGCGGTTAGCTTACGCGTCCGCTCTGCCCGCTGAAGACTGCGCTTTAGCGGTTGCCCGTCGGCCGTTACTAGGCCGGATGATGTTGTTTGATCATCCATACGTCGTTAATTGCTTACTGCAGCATCCAGTTAGCAAAACGCTCACGCAACTCATCACCATAGTCCGCCCAGAAGTCGTTATTCAGGACGATTGGCGCATAGTAGTTGTCAGGATTGGTGGGCATATGTGGGCCCATCTCAATCCCTAAATCAGCGTGAGTTGACACCAAGGGTGCCGAAGAGGCGCGAGCAGGGCCGTACGAAATGTACTTAGCCTGATCGGCCAGACGCTGCGTATCGGTGGCAAAGTACAAGTAGTCCATCACCTGATCGACGTTTTCGCCATCAGCGGGTACAACCCAGCCGTCCCACTCAACAATTTGGCCATCCCAAATAATGTCAAATGGCTGGCCTTCTACCTCAGAGGCAGCAAACATACGACCGTTGTAGCCGGTTGCGAATGCGACTTCACCGTCTGCGAGCAGCTGAGGTGCTTGTGCGCCTTCCGTCCAGAACACAATATGTTCTTTAATGGTGTCGAGTTTGGCAAACGCACGATCAACACCCTCTGGCGTGGCCAGCACGTCGTAGATGTCTTCGATTGGCACACCATCAGCGTACAGAGCCCATTCTAGGTTTGTGCCAGGGCGATCCTGCAGGGCACGACGGCCTGGATAGTTCTCTACGTCAAACAAATGTTCGATCGTGGTGGGCTGCTTGTCATCTGGGAACTGCTCATGATTAACCGTGAGCACCGTTGAGTACACGATCTGGGGAATAAAGCATTCGCCCAAGCTGCCCGGCAGGAAATCTTCGCTGGCTGGGGTGCCGTCTGGCGCGGGTGCGAGCATGGCATCATGATCAATTGGCATGATGATGCCTTCGTCACAGGCAAGCTGCGCATCGGATGGCAGCATGTCAACCAAGTCCCAAGTTACATTGCCGGCTTGCGCCTGAGCGCGTAGGCCCGCTAATGCGTTGGCGGAGCCATCATCGTTAATGATGGTGACATGAGGATTTGCCTCCATATACGGGTCATGGTAGGCGCGCTGCTGACTTTCAGTGTACGCACCACCCCAAGAGACAACAGTCATATTGACCGGATCATCAGCTTTAACGACACCGCCTACAGCCATAATTGCTGCTGCAGCGCCAAGGGCTGTCATTGTTCTTGTCTTCATCTTCCTTGCTCCTATCTATGGATTTCACTCGTTGTGGGTTGAGTGTTCATGAAGCATCGAGGGCATGGCAGTCTGCAACTGACCACCCCACATCGATGCGCCGGCCTTTTGCGAGGTGATGACCTGCGCCGGTATTCGGAACTTTGACGATAAATTCATCATCGCCACACACGCGAACGCGTGTTCTGATGTGATCGCCAAGGTATATAAGCTCAAGGACCTCTGCCTCAAACACGTTTTCCATGTGGTCAGGCATATCTTTTTCGGGAATGACCATCACACGCTCTGGGCGTAGGGATAGCGTGGTTTTGCTACCTACCCCGTCAATATTGACGGCGCTTGCTTTGATGACATCACCATTGTCTAACTGCACGGTACAGGTGCCGTTGTTGGCCTCTGTGACCGTGCCGATTAACTTATTATTTTCACCAATAAATGCGGCCACAAAGGCATTTTTTGGATGTTCATAGAGTTCGGTGGGTGAAGCCAGCTGTTGAACAACACCATCTTCAAACACCGCAATGCGGTTAGACATCGTGAGCGCTTCTGACTGATCGTGGGTCACGTAAACCACCGTCACGCCGAGCTGCTCATGGATATGTTTAATCTCATACTGCATTTGCTCACGCAGATTTTTATCGAGCGCGCCCAGCGGCTCGTCCATCAGCACAAGGCTAGGTTCAAACACCAACGCTCTGGCAACGGCCACGCGCTGTTGCTGCCCGCCGGAGAGCTGTGCTGGCATTCGGTCGCCCAAATCACCGAGCTCGACCATATCGAGCACCCGCTGAACGCGACTTTTTATTTCTGAACGGTTGATTTTGCGAACTTCGAGAGGAAAGGCGAGATTTTCGGCAACGGACATGTGGGGGAAGAGGGCGTAATTCTGAAAGACCATCCCAATGCCGCGTTTATGCGGGGCCGTGTTATCAATCTTTTCGCCATCTAAAAAAATGTTGCCGTGAGTGGCGGTTTCAAACCCTGCCAGCATCATGAGGCAGGTTGTTTTGCCTGAGCCGGAAGGGCCAAGCATTGTTAGAAACTCACCTTGTGCGATGTCGAGGTTAAGGTTTTTTACAACCAGTGCCTCGCCGTCGTAGCTTTTTTGAACATTTTCAAATCGCACAAAGGCAGTGTCGTCTCCTGCCGTAGAATCCATTCGCTAATTGCCCCGTTATCCCCAATAGACAGTATTAACCTTTACCATTTTGTGACTGAATGCAACCGTCAATTATGTTGCGGCGCAGCAAAAGGGCCCGGAGAGCTAGTCAACCTCTGGGATTGTTTCCTCGAGGATGGAGCAGATCGTATCTACTTGATCACGCTCGATAATAAAGGGTGGGCCGAGCTGCAAACTATCGGCCGTAAAGCGCACATAGAGGCCTTTTTTCCAGCATCGCATGGCAATTTCCCAAGGCCGCCGCGCAGCCTCTTTTGGATGCGGTGCTAACTGAATGGCTGCCGCCATTCCTAAATTTCGAATGTCAACAACGTGCTTCAAATCAGCCAGTCGATGCACTTGCTCTTCAAAATAGGGCGCCATCGCGGCCGCTCGATCAGCCATTTTGTCTTTTTCAAACACATCCATTGCCGCTAGCCCCGCAGCACATGCCAGCGGGTGCCCTGAATAGGTATAACCATGCGCAAATTCGGGAATATATGCAGGCGTATCGCCGTGCATAAACGCTTCATAAACCTCGCTTGAGGCCACAACGGCCCCCATTGGCACAGCGCCGTTGGTAATGTTTTTGGCCAAGGTCATGATGTCGGGCTGAACGTTAAATAACGTGGCGCCAAAATCCGCACCCGTGCGCCCAAACCCAGTGAGCACTTCATCAAAGATCAGTAAAATATTGTGCTGATCGCAGATTGCGCGTAATCGCTGCAGATACCCTTCAGGAGGTACTATTACTCCGGCAGATCCCGACATGGGCTCAACAATCACTGCGGCAATGGTGCTGGGATCATGCAGCGCAATACGCTCTTCGAGTTGATCGGCCAGATGCAACCCATGGGGTGGCAATCCGCGGCTAAATCGGTTTTCTGGCAAAAGGGTGGCAGAGAGGTGATCGGCCTCCATCATTGGGCCAAACATTTTCCGGTTTGGCGTAATGCCGCCAACACTGGTGCCACCCACATTCACGCCGTGATAGCCCTTTACGCGGCCAATCAACCGTGTTTTGGCAGGCTCGCCTTTGAGCCGCCAGTACGCGCGTGCCATTTTGATGGCGGTATCGGCTGACTCTGAGCCGGAATTGGTGAAGAACACATGATCAAGCCCAGCGGGTGTGAGATCTCGCACGCGCTCAGCCAGTTGAAACGCCCCCGGGTGCCCAAACTGAAACTGGGGGGCATAGTCCAGTGTTTTGGCTTGCTTGGCGATGGCCTCTGCAATTTCTGGCCGACCATGGCCAAAGCTACAGCACCACAGGCCCGAGAGGCTATCCAGAATCTTGCGCCCATCATCGCTGTGTAAATAGCAGCCCTCAGCCCCTACGATAATGCGCGGGTCTTGTTTGAATTGCCGGTTGCCGGTAAAGGGCATCCACTGGGCTTGAAGTTGTGAATTTGTGAGCATGCTGTTTTGCCCTTAAGTGACCTGATGAGGCTTTGGGCTAGTAAAGCATATTTGCGATGAGAGTGTGAGGAGTCGCAAATCCCCCCGAAAAATGATCGAGTCGATAAGTGGAATTTTGTGCCCTTCGGAGCACATGCTGATTAGTGGTTGATTCATTGGCGTGGTCGCGTAGTCGTTCAGGCGGACAGTTCATGTGTCAGATTGGGATGCTTGACGATCAGGTGCAGCAGGCAGACCACGGCGCCAGGCGGTGAAAATCGGCCCTGTTCCCAATCGCGGAGCGTCGCGACGGGCGTGGCGATCCGCTCGGCAAACGCGGCTTGGGTTAGACCAGATTTTTCCCGCGCTAAACGCACCAGTATTTGATCGGGGGTGGTCACGCGCCCCGTACCCTGTTGCGCTTCTTTGAGCGCCTGACGCAAATCTGGCAGCTTTTCACCAGCATCAGTTTCGATGGCTTTGGCTACGGCTTCAATATCAATAATCTTACCCATGTCGTATCACCTTTGTGATTTCAGAGGGATTCATGTTGCTTCGGTCGGCTTTGGCGTACACGGCCACGAGCATCACGACTTCCTCTTCAGTTAGATTGAAGTAGATCACGCGAGCGCCGCCGGACTTGCCCGAGCCGGCGCGGCTCCAGCGCACTTTGCGCGCCCCGTCAGCGCCAGGAATAACATTTCCAGCCTGTTTCTGGAATGTTGGGGTTTCGATCACAGTGCGCATGAGCCTATAGTATACGGGATTCCCGTATAAAAACAAAGCCGTTGTAAATTGCAAAGGGCTTGGGCGCTTTGTGCCTGCTCAGCTCTCAAAATCTCCCGCAAAGTTCTTTGGTATATGTAAAATCTTGCGGTCTACTTCGTTAATGTCGCGATGGCCGCACAGCGCCATGGTGGTGTCCATTTCCTTGTGCAGTACTTCAAGGGCTTTGGTTACGCCGGCCTCGCCCATGGCGCCAAGGCCATAAACCCAGGAGCGGCCGATCATCACGCCATTTGCGCCCAGGGCCAGCGCCTTGAGGATGTCTTGGCCAGAGCGGATGCCGCTATCGAAGTAGACTTCCATTTTATCGCCCACCTCATCGAGGATGGCGGGCAGCATGCGGATGGAACTCAGGGTGCCGTCGAGCTGGCGGCCGCCGTGGTTAGACACCACAATGGCATCGGCGCCAAGCTCTGCTGCGCGGCGGGCATCTTCAGGGTCCATAATGCCCTTAAGAACCACTTTGCCGCCCCACATATCCATGAGTTCTTTAACGCGGTTCCAATCAAGCGCATGGTCAAAGGCCTCAGCAGTCCATGACGACAGCGAGCTGGGGTTGGTAACGCCCTTGGCATGGCCTACCACGTTGCCAAAGGTGCGGCGCTTGGTTTGCAGCATGCCAAGACCCCAGCGAACTTTGGTCATCATGTCTGCAATAGAGCGCACGGTCAGCTTGGGTGGCGCGCTGAGGCCGTTTTTTAGGTCTTTGTGGCGCTGACCTTGTACCTGCAGATCAAGCGTGATGACGATTGCCGAACAGTTGGCTTTACGGGCGCGATCCATGAGGCGCTGCATAAAGTCATCATCCGTTAAGGTGTACACCTGAAACCAAAACGGCTTGGTGGTGGCCGCTGCCACATCTTCAATCGAGCATATTGATAGGGTGGAGAGCGTGAAAGGCACGCCAAACTTTTCTGCGGCACGGGCGGCATGAATTTCGCCATCGGCATGCTGCATACCGGTTAGGCCAACGGGGGCAAGGGCAACCGGCATGCTGACGTCTTGGCCCAGCATTTTGGTGGCGGTGGTGCGGTTGGTCATGTCAATCGCCACGCGCTGGCGGAAATACAAGTCGTTAAAATCGCTGGTATTTTCTTGAAAGGTTTGTTCAGACCAGCTGCCCGTTTCGCAGTAGTCGTAGAACATCTTTGGCACCCGGCGGTGATAGATTTTTTTCAAGTCATCAATACAGGTAATTACCGCCACGTGGGGGTCCTCCTCGTTTATTTACCAAGCCACAGGCTCTGCCAAAAATCGACTTCGCACTGGGCTGCTTTTGTGTATGCGCGCTGAATAATGGTTCGGTCTTGTTCGCTCTGCCCGCAGCGATCAATCTCTGCTTCAAACTGCAGTACGGCATCTTGAAATGCCGGATCCCGATAAGTATCGATCCAAGCTCGATAATCGGGGTCAGTGCAGCAATTGTTGGCATGAAGGCTTTGCGCAATTTGTGCATATCCTACCGCGCATGGGGTTAATGTGGCGACTATTGCCGGGTAATTTCCCCAGGTCGCTTGCAGAGTTTGCACATAAGCAACCGTGCCCGAAAAGGGGCTGGCCTGATCCAGATCAGCCGGATTTAGCCCAAATTTAGCCGCCAGGCCGCGGTGCAGGTCGAGCTCTTCTTCCTGCGTTAGGCGAAAGAGCTCTTGCCAGAACGCGCGGGCAGATGCATCAGGGGCGATCTGGCTGGCCTGCGCCAGCGTTTGCAGATAAGACTGCAAATAGAGCCAGTCTTGAACAATCCAGCGTGTGAATTGCGCCTTTGGCAGACTGCCATCCCCAATACCCTGCACAAATGGGTGGTGCAGGGCTGCTGAAAACAGTGCGGCATTGTCGGCCTTAATCTGCGCGGCGAGCGAGGATGGCAACATAATCACCTGCTTCATGGCCATCGCGCGGCTGCTCGGCAATTTCGCCGGCGCGCACGGGGTGGGTGGTTAGCGTTTGAGCGGTCTTAACAATCGAAAACCCGGCAGACTCCAGTGCGGCCACGCGTTCCGCGGTGGTCCACCAGTTTGCGGATTTTACGAAGGGCATGGGGTAGGGGCTTTGCGGTGCTACGCCTTGCATGAGCGGGTGATCCCATGTGCCCAGCTGTGCGGCAAGGCAATAGAGAATGCCAAAACTGCTTTCGCGCGGCACATCGATAACCAGAATAAATCCACCGGGTTTAAGGGCATCGTGCGCGCGTTTAAAAACGGGCGCCATCGCTTTGACATACGAGGTAGACCCATTAAACATGAGCATATCAAAGGTTTGGTCTCCAAAATCGGCGTTCTCCGCGGTGCTGATACTTACCTCCATGCCGCGGCTTTTGGCAATTTCTGCCATGCCCTCAGCAGGCTCAACGCCATCGGTTACTTCGATATCAAAATCGCGCTTGAGCACCGCTTCAAAAAGCCCAGTGCCGCATCCAACCGACAGCACGCGTGCCGGATGCGGGTTGGGCCAAATATGCGCCAGCAGTCGGACTTCACTTTCTAATAACGGCTGATTATCAGCAAACCAGACATCGTAATCGTTAGCAAAAAGCTCAAAGCCCGTTGATTCGGTCATCGGTGGTCACTCCGTTTTATATGTCAGAAGAGAATAGGGTAGCCTATAAATTAGTGTTGTAGAGGTGCTGACGATGATGATGCATAACCCCCCACATCCCGGTGAAGTTTTACGTGAACTTTGCCTTGAGCCAATGGGCTTGTCGGTAACGGCGGCAGCAGAGGCGTTGGGAGTTAGCCGCAAAACGCTTAGTGCCGTTTTGAACGGCAAGGCGGGCATCAGTCCAGAGATGGCGGTGAGGCTCTCGATCGCATTTGATACCTCTGCGGAGAGTTGGCTTAATCAGCAATCGCAGTATGAACTCTGGCATGCTGAGCAAAATCGTAAAGCGCTTAAGGTTAAGAGGCTTGTCGCTGCGTAGACCAACTGAGCTAGGGAAGGTGACGTTCGCTTATGACAGACACGTTAGTTCGGCAGCTGATTATGCTGCGGCGGATACCGCGCCATCCTCGTAAAATCACGGTGCGTGAGCTTGGTGAGCATCTTGACAATCAAGGTTATGCGGTAACACAGCGTACGATTCAGAGAGATCTTCTGACCCTATCGGGCCGGGTGTTTGGATTGATTTTGGATGATCGCAGCCGACCACATGGCTGGTGTTGGGATCAGTCAGCGGGTGTGATTGATATTCCAGGCATGGAGCCGCAAGCCGCGCTGGCGTTTAAGTTGGCGGAGCATTGGGGTGAGCAGCTGATGGCCCCATCCACCGTGAGTGCGCTTGAGCCGTATTTTCGTCAGGCAGAGCAAGTACTTAGCGATAGCGCCAGCCCAATTAGTGCGTGGCCGGATAAAATTTGCACCATCACACGCGGGCAGCGGTTGATTCCACCAGCCATCGACCCGCAGGTGCTACGCAGCGTTTACGATGGCTTGTTTAACGACCGCCAGCTCAAAGCTCGCTATCAACGCCGGTATGACGGCGAAGTTAATGACTATGTGATCGCGCCATTAGGGGTGGTGTTTCGTGACGGCGTGGTTTATTTGGTATGCCAGCGCAATGATGAGGCGGAAGTGGTGCATTTGGCGATGCATCGCTTCTTAGCTGCGGAGCGGCTGGATACCCCGGTTAAGCGGCCCACAGGCTTTGAGCTTGCGGATTATGTGGGTGGCGGTCGGCTTGATTTCAAGCTAAGCGATCAGGCGTTAACACTTGAGCTGCTCGTCACGGCAAAGACTGCCGTGCATTTAGAAGAAAGCCCCCTCAGTAAAGATCAGGTGCTGCAGCCAGCCGCAGACCAGCGCATGCGCCTAACGGCAACCGTGGCCGATACTTTGCAAATCCGCTGGTGGTTACTCGGGCTTGGCGATCAAGTGGAAGTAATCAGCCCCCCCGCGCTGCGCGTTGAAATTATCGAGCGGCTTGCGCAAGCGCTGGGGCAGTATCACTAAATTTGGTGCCATGACACATCCTTGTGCCGCCGGCACGTCCCTGTGCCATGGCATTTTCAATGTAAGCGGTGTGTGCGACAGGTTGCGTCGCTTAGTGACGTTGCCGGTGTTGAGTCCTTGATATCTGTTAACTATAGTTGGCAGATGCTAGAGCTGTATACGACTGAAGAGTTTGATAAATGGTTCAAAAAAATCCGTGATAGACGGGGGCGGGCGAGGATTCAGGCAAGAATCGACCGTTTGGAAATGGGCCATTTTGGTGATGCGGTATCTGTCGGCGATGGTGTTTTTGAGTTACGTATTTTTTTGGGCCTGGTTAGCGAGTTTACTGTGCGCAGCAGTCCTTGGTTGTTGTGATTCTTTTGATCGGGGGAGATAAAGACTCCCAACGTCAAGATATTGAGAAGGCGAAAGAATTGAAGTTATTACTTGAGGTGCAAAAGTGACCGTAAATTTAACTCGCTGGGATTCAGCAAAATACCTAGAAAATGAAGACGATGTTCAAGCCTACCTAGATGCGGTTCTTGCAGAGGCGAGTGATGATCCAGCCTATTTAATGCATGCACTCGCCGTGATCGCACGAGCAAAAAACATGAGTCAGTTGGCGAGAGATACCGGTATGTCCAGAGAGGGTCTGTATAAGGCGCTTTCAGGTGATGGTAATCCCGCCTTTGCAACCGTTACGAAGATTGCAAAGGCGTTGGGATTACAAATCAGATTTGAGACCGCTGCCTAACCGCTTACTCTCCCTGACCCATCGAAAAACCCGGTTCACCGTTAAAGGTGTAAAGATGCTCGGTTTTAATGAAGTCAAGTTTGGCTGCATCAAAAGCTGCGAGCAGGCTGAGTATTTGGCTGTGGCGCAGTGGTTGATTGTCTGCTGCTTTAAAGCGGCAGCGCCAGTGATCGGTGCAGGTGGTCTCTTGTAAGCCATGGGGGTACACCTTCACCCCACGATTGGTGATTAGGCTGAGCTTGAGCTCAGATGCCGCACTAATCGCCTCAATTCGCTTACCCAAAACTTGAGGGTTTCGATCCTCTTGGTCGTACTCGATGAACACATCCACACCCACCAGTTTTTTCTCGGCCACCTTGGGTGTCTTAGTTTTGAGTGCCTTTGGGTCAGGCCAGTCACTTTTTATGTTGGTATTGGTGGTTGCTTCAGGTAAACGCTCAATCACAGCTTGCGCAAAAGCCTGGGTGCCCAGCTTTTGGTTGGATTGCTCAGTGCTAAAGATGTCTGCGGTGTGGAGGCCGGCAGCCATGGTGGCCTGCCAAGCGGTTTGAATACGCTCGGCAACATCCGCCGCGCCCGTGTAGCGAAGCATTTGTAATGCGGCAAACAGCATGCCCGATGGGTTAGCGACGTCGCATCCCGCAATATCCGGAGCTGAGCCGTGAACGGCCTCAAACATTGCAAAGTCTTGCCCGATATTCGCTGATCCCCCCAAACCTACTGACCCGGTAAGCTGCGCGGCCACATCCGATAAAATATCGCCATACAAATTGGGTGCGATAATCACCTCAAACTGCTCGGGTTGGTCAGCTAGCAGCGCGCTGCCGATGTCGATAATTAAATGCTTGGCTTCTATGTTTGGATAATCTTCGGCAACCTCGTCAAAAACTTTATGAAAAAGCCCGTCGGTTAGCTTCATGATGTTGTCTTTGGTGAGGCAATGAACGGTTTTGCGGCCTTGCGCTTGCGCCAGCTCAAAACCATAGCGAATCAGGCGCTCACAGCCCGGGCGTGAGATAAGTTTTAGGCACTGCGTAACCTCTTGGGTTTGCCTGTGCTCAATGCCCGCGTAGGTGTCTTCCTCATTTTCACGAACGATGAGCACATCCATGGCGGGATGGCGGGTCTTAATCCACGGCGCCCAGCTTTGACACGGGCGAATGTTGGCAAATAGGCCCAAGCTCTTTCTTAAGGTGACGTTAATACTCTTATAACCACCCCCTTGAGGCGTGGTGATCGGGCCTTTTAAGAGGATGCGATGTTGGCGAAGCTTGGCCCACGCTTGCTCATCAATGCCTGAAGTGGCGCCGCTCAAATAACTTTGCTCGCCCATGGCGATCGGCACGAAATCGATGGGTGCATCGGCGGCTTTAAGAATATCCACTACTGCCTGTGTAATTTCAGGGCCAATGCCATCGCCCTGTGCAAGCCCAACGCTCACCCGTTGGTGGTTATTCTGGCTAAAGGGTTGAGTGTGCTGTGGTGCCTGCAATTTGCTGATCACGGTGTCATCTAACATGGTGTGCCCCTGCTTAGCTGTGAATTTGCACTAGCTTAAGCAGGTGGTATATTTGATAAAAGTTAAATTAAATTACTTTAAAATAGATAAAAGTCTACTTCATGCTCAAACCAACCTTAAACCAGCTCAAGATTTTGCAAACTGTGGCCGAAGAGGGCTCGATTGTGCGGGCCGCTGATCGGTTGCATCTAACGCCACCCACGCTATCAATCCAATTGAGCAAGCTGGCCGATCATTTAGGTGCGCCGCTGTACGAGATTGTTGGGCGGCGTGTTGAGCTGACCGGCGCTGGGCGCGACACCATCGCCGCAGCGCAAGCTATTCACCAAGAGTTGGGCTTGTTAGAGCAGCGATTGGCCGCGCGGGCTGGTATTGAGCGCGGGCGACTGCAGGTGGCCGCCGTATCGACCGCAGAATCGATTCTGCCAAGGCTGATTGGTGCGTTTCAAAACGAGCACCCCGGCTTGCAGATTCGGCTTAAAATTGTACCCCGCGATGAACTACTCGGGCGTATTGATCGCGGTGATGACGATCTATACCTGATGACCCGGCCACCCAAGCGGGAGGGGTTGCTGATTGAGGCTGTGGGAGTAAATCCGCTGGTTATTATCGCCCATCCCAGTCATCCCTGGCTCACAGAACCACACCATCCATTATCGGATTTGGGGCAGCAGCGGTTTGTTTCAAGAGAAATGGGCTCGGGTACTCATTATTGGATTGGGCAATGGCTGGCGAGCCGTGGCATTGAATTTGCGCCGTCGCTGGAGCTCGGTAGTAACGAGGCCATTAAACAGGCCGTGATGGCTGAGCATGGCATTGCAATGATTTCTTTGCATGCGGTGAGCGCAGAGGTAAAAGCCGGGCAATTAGCGCTATTGCAGCTGCCAGATGTGCCCATGCCAACGTGGTGGTACGCGGTTAGGCCTACCGCCCGACAAACCACTCCAGCCGCGCAAGCCTATTTGGATTTTTTAAAGCAGCGCTGGCCTGAGCTTGACGAATCGCTACTAGAATTACTGCAAGCGCGGGGCTTTCCAACCGCGCATATTAAAAAGACGAACGCGAAGGAGTATTGAATGAATGTAATTACTGCCACTGAGGCACGCAGTAACCGCTATCGGGTAACGGAAGTGCTCCGACTTTGGACTCATTTATGAGTCAATTATAACCCTAGAAATCGCATTGGCTCGGCGTGTTCAAATTGAGCAGACACCTCGCCGGTGTAAGTCTGGTGGTCAGATAGGTCTAATTTTCGAGTGCCGGCGTCTTCGCTGAAGTCGATTTTCTTAAGATCAACCCAAAAGATATTAGGGGTTAGAGCAGTCTCAAAGTAATAAACGAGGTCTTTTTGATCAGCTAACGAGCGCCACCGAGTGGTAGAGAGATTGGGGAAGCCCTCAATTTCAAAACCGTATGGGACTGAGACATTTCTAATGACACTAAAGACGCTAGCAACGGCGGTTCTGGTGTCGTCAGTTTGCGGGATCGCATCTAAGAAAAAAGACGCCCTAACGAAACGATCTGCCGCGGTGACGGAGCCTGGGAGAAACGCTTTTCCTGGGATGTTCTGCCAATACTTTGTGATGGCTAATTGTTCTTCAAAGGGCGGGCTGTTGGTCATAACCGTGTAGGCGGGGTCATGGTGTATCACGAGCCTGCCATCGATATATTCAAGAATGGCGCTATCGCCGCTGGCATCTGAGATTGATAGATGCACGGTGGTGAACTTCTCGGTGCCGGGGATAAAGTCGGAAACCACCGCAAACGATTCTTGACCCAACGCCTTAACGGCCTCGGCGACCGTTGCAAAATTATCCAGCACATACTGCGCCCAAAGCGAAATCGCCATACCTGGTGTGTCGCCCTGTTTGTCAAAAGTTGGGTATTCTGATTCCACCAACCAGAGCAGGTTAGTAACGAGGCCTTTTTCGTTCATTCCATCGGCGATAGCGATATCCCAAGTGCTAACACCCACGCTGCCATACTTGGACACCCACTCAATCGAGTTTTTTCCAACTTCACCGCTGCGCTTTGTGCCGCGCGGAAATATCCACTGGTTAGCCGGTATCTCGATGGAAAAATCCATCGTCCTACCTGTGATCACTGTGTCATTAGGTCCTTTGTAAACCACGCGCGTGCAGGCGGCAGCCTCGATACTGAACCCAATTGCCAAGCACACTAAAAAATAGATGCTGGCAATTGTTGTTTTTTTAGCGAGGGTGGTTGCCGTCAAGATCATGCTCCTTGCTGCTGCCCAGACAATACCGCGATGCGGTTGGCCTTGAAAGCCCAATCCTCTTTGGGTGAGCGCTACGCCTATTTTTAGCGCAGTTGGCTGTCTTTGCTGCCCCGGCGGTTGTAGCTCAAGACTAACGCCCTGCGGCAGGGCACTCTTGGCTCGCCTAACGGCGTCATTAACAGCACTTTCGATTTCTTCCTGTGCGGCATCTTCACTGCCAAATCCTTTAGCCATTTTTTCCTGCCTAAACTGTTGTGACCTTTGAAAATATAACCTGATCAACCATTAGGCTGTTGACGACTATATTGCTTTGTGTGAGGCGGAAGGTCGTAAGCCTGGATTCTGCTGAATAAGGTGCGCGATATTGCGCGCATCATCAATACCGCGATGCGGTTGGCCTTGAAAGCGCAATCCTCGTTGCCTGAGCGCTACGCCTAATGAGACGCGCCTACCGCCAAACACGCGTTGATAAGCCTTTTTGATATTGATGTGCTCTTCACCCAACGGGCTATCGATGCCGTGTAACGCACAGTCTTGATCAATTTGCCGCCGATCATAGGCCCCCCAGCTGGCCCAAGGAATGGATGAATCGGTATCGGTATAGCTCGCCTGCCAATCGGCAAGGTGCTTTGCAACCGTTGGGAAGAGGGCTGCCGCGTCCACATCGGCCTGCCCAATATGGGTGAGGGAGCGGCAAAAATCGCTCAGTACTGGATGTTTAATCGGTTTAACGAACTGCTGAAACTCGCTCACGATTTGGCAGCGGGCATCTAGCATTACCGCCCCAATCTCGATGATTTCCATTTCATTGGTTGGCAGCCTGCCATCGGTGTCGCAGGTGGCTTCTAAGTCTAAAACGATCAGGTGGTTGAGTAATTGCATCAAGCCTCCGACATGCTCTGTCACACCACTGTGTTTTACTGATCGGCTGAGTTTAATGGGAGTGGCTATGACTGAGTATCAAAAATATTGGCGTAAAGACCTTAGCAGTGTTTCCCCCAAAAAACTGCGGCTTGCCCGGCTGGCGCTCAATTTCTGCCGAGCAACCTTAGATGAAAAAGCACGTTTATCGATCTACTCCAGCGCCAATCGCGCTGCGCAATCGCTCTTACTGCCGCTCATTGACCCCGAGGGGCAGGCTGATCTGAGCAAGCTTGCTGATGATCTTGACGATCATGATCTGGATTTTCTCATTAACGATGAGAATAAACTGCATAAGCGAGAATGGGATCAGATCCTTGCGGCGATGCCCGAGAATCTCTTCGAAAACATTCGGCTGGTCGATCAGCAAGATCCATTTAATGAGGTGCCCAATCTCTTTTGTAAGGTGTTGGATCTCGATGAGGTGGATCGTCGCTTGTTGCTGTTTGTTGACTTACTCTGCTCATCCAAACCACTCAGGATGCTTTGCAGAGAGGGTGGAGTGGAAAACTCGCAAATTAATTCAGAGCGACTCGCGCTGCTGTTAGAAACCTCTGCATATGCCGTTCGCACGGCGCTTCGGCCCGAAGGGCGGCTGCGTCAGTTGGCCTTATTAAAGATGTCTGAAAACGCGGATCTGGAGGACTTTCTCCAGCCAGGTGTCGTTCTCAAACAAGCGAATGAACACTCACCTCGCAATGAAGCTGAGTTATTGGGCGTTTTTGTTGAGGAATTAACGCCGGCGCAGGTTGGGTTGAATGCCTTCCCGCATTTGGTGAATCAAGCAAATCGTGTGCGTAAGGTTTTTGAGCAGGCGCTTAAAATGCAGGAAGCCGGCGTGAACGCGTTGTTTTATGGCTCAGCCGGTACCGGTAAAACAGAGCTGGCGAAAGCGATCGTCTCATCGATGGGCTATACCGCTTACAACGTGCGCACAAGCGATGCCAATGGCAATCCTTTGAACCGCGAGGGGCGGTTAGGCGGCTACCAAATGGCGCAAATCCTGCTACAGGGGTCGCAGTCGAAATTGCTGATTTTTGACGAAATTGAAGACCTGCAAGGGACGGATGAGTTGATGCTGTCGGGCTTAACTGGGTATGCGCCAAGCCAGGATAAGGGGTGGTTCAACCGGGTATTAGAGTGTAATCAGGTGCCAACCATTTGGATCACAAATTACCTAGACTCCCTCGATCCAGCAGCACGCCGGCGCTTTTTGCTTTCGATTGCGTTTCGTACACCGCCGCGGGCAGTGCGCCGCGACATGGCGGCAGGGATTCTTGCGCAGACGGGCGTTTCCGATTGGCTGATCGACCAGGTGGCTGCCGATGTGCTGATTAATCCGGCGGCACTCAGCAATGCGCGGCGGGTTGTGCGCCTATGCCCTGATGAAGAGGTGAATGCGCTTGTGATTGACACGTTGGCCGACTGGCGCCGCACCATGCATCGGCAGGCTGCACCACGAAATCGTACCGTGAACACCACTATTGATTTGCGTTTACTCAATATGGAAGGGGCAAACACGCCGAGTGCGGTGGTTGAAGGCATCCGCAAAAGTGGGCAAGGGCGTTTATGCCTTTTTGGCAAGCCAGGCACCGGAAAAACACAGTTTGCCGAGTACCTTGCCGAGGCATTGGATCGAGAGCTCATCGTGGCAACTGCGTCCACCGTGATTAGCCCTTATGTGGGTGTGACAGAGCGTAACCTTGCGGATCTGTTTGAGGATGCAGACCCCGGCAGTGCGGTTATTTTGCTCGATGAAGTAGACAGTTTTCTGATTGATCGTCGGCATGCGGAGCATAGTTGGGAGAAAACGCAAGTTAATGAGCTTCTGCAGCAGATGGAGCGCTTTCCTGGCGTGTTTATTGCAGCCACTAATTTAATGGATGGCCTTGACGCCGCCGCCATGCGGCGCTTTGACCTTAAGCTTCAGTTTTTGCCGCTAACTACTGAGCAGCGCTATCGGGTGTTTGCACAAGAGGCGCTCGGCAATGCACAGGCCGCCGTGCCTGAGACCAGTATGCGGCTTTTGGATAACCTGAAAGGCTTAACGCTGGGCGATGTAGCGAATGTGCAGCGCCAACAAAAGGTGCTGGGTGAAGCCCTGTCGCCCGAGCAGTTCTTAAACCGCCTACGGGCGGAGTGGGAGTTGAAGGCCAAAGACGAGTAGTAAGTAGGTTAGATCACTGAGTTTAAATTTGAGGCTTCCCAAAGACCACGTCGGAGTTTCCTATATTGTTCCAAAATTTTGTGAACCAATTGCCTCCACCCGCTACTTGATCCAACGCTTCATCAGAGAGTTCGGTAAGATCGTCAGTGGTAATTTCATGGCCGACTTCGCTAGCTATTGCGATGACCGCTTTGGTGGCATCCGCGGCTGAGGCATTCTGGGTGGCTGCGGCTAATTTGGCTTGGAGGTTGGCATCATCGGTAACCTGAGCCATAAACGCGTTAAAACTTTCCTTAGACATTTCCTTCTCTCTTTTTAGGTAGATGAAGCTCTAGGTTACTGGATCGGATGATGCCGACATCACTACACGTCCATGTTTTATAGCCGTATGTGCGGGAGTCGGGCAATCATTGATCAGACCCTGCGCATCGGGCCAAGAAGCTTTTCGATCTCGCCAACCAGTTCGAGAAAAACAGGGTCGGCCTGGCGCTGGTGGGTATGGATACGCAGCGGCGGTTGATCGGTAATATGCAGCACGATCACCTCGCGCTGGTCGGAGCCAAAACCAGAACGTTGAACATGCCAGCGGCTGATGGCTTCCATGGCGACGCGGCGGGTGCCGTAGAGCCCGAAAGGCAGACGGGGAAAGCGTGGCCTAATTGTCTCAACCACTGCATCCGGTGTGACCGACCAGACCACAACCGCCATTTGGCTGAGCCCGACAACCACAATCCAGCCCAGCCCAATACCGATGGATAACACGCTCGGCTCGCCGCTGATAAGGAGAATCAATATCAGCCCAGATAGGGCAACGATTAGCGCAACAAACTGCCGCGGTTTGCTGGCGGTCTTTGCTTGATACTGCACGCGTGATGCCTCCACTGGTATCGCTATTGTTCGGCGCCGTTAATCGATGTCTTGTAACATTTCGCCTCACTCCTGACAAAACGCCTCCCGCGCCTCAAGTAACGTCGCGGCAAAATTATCCGGATTGTTCATGGTTTCAAGTAGCCTGCGAATATCGGCGCGATAGCGTTGTGGGGTGTTCACCCAAAACAGGCCATAGCGGTTGCCGGCCTTATCCAACACAACCGGTGGGTTTTTAGCGAATCGGTTCCAGGGGCTATATGGGCTAAATTGCCCGCCGTAGGTGCCGCCGCGATTCCAGATGCTTTGCGGGCTGAAGTGAGAACCATATTGCCCGCCAGCCCGGCAAACGGATTCTGGGTCAAATCGGATGCAGGTTAAACAGCCCAGATAAGTGGCTTGGTTGGCCCCGCCATAAATCACCAAGGCAGAGCGCTGGGCGTGAGCGGGGAGTGCTGCCAACAGTAGGCCGAGAATAAGTAAAAGGAGGGTGGTTTTCATGAGGGTAGATGCCGATCAACCATTTCCTTTGACGGCAATGACGGTGCCGCGCCGGCTTTGGTGACGGATAAACCGGCTGCCACGCAGGCCCGCCTGGCCCCATTCGGTAGTGATTGACCTGCAGCTAATGCCGCGGCTAGCGCGCCATTAAAGGCATCGCCGGCGCCGATCGTGTCGACCACGGGGCCGGCGTTAAACGCCGGGATGATGCCTTGAAAGGCATCGCTGTCGATATACACGCCCCGTTCGCCCAGTGTAATGAGCACACTTGTAACCCCGCGCTGACGCAAAGTGGCTGCCGCCGCGGCAATTTGAGTATCAGTTTCTAGCGCATGGCCCACCAGGGCTGCTGCTTCTGATTCATTGGGGGTGAGATAGTCAATCATTGGATATAAGGGCGCCGGCAGCTCAAGGGCGGGAGCCGGGTTGAGAACGACCGGTACATGGTGCGCTTTTGCGATGGCAATGGCGTGTTCGCAAACGGGCAGGGGTAGTTCAAGCTGACAGACGAAGATGTCTGCCGCTTGAATGCAGGCCGCCGCATCATCAATGTGTTGGTTGGTGATCTCGCGGCAGGCGCCGGTGTCGACCACGATGGCGTTATCGCCCTTATTCGCGTCTACCAAAATGGTGGCGGTGCCGGTGGGCAGGGCCTTGTCGGTAGTGACATGGGTAGTATCAATACCGGCTTGCGCAAACAACGCTTTGCCCATGGCAGCAAAGGCATCGTCGCCCAGCCGAGAGATAAAGCTGACCGCTGCGCCCTGATAGGCCGCGGCAACCGCCTGATTGGCGCCTTTGCCGCCGGGCTTTAAGCTAAACCCCTGCCCACGCAAGCTCTCTCCCCAGCCGGGGAGGCGCTCGGTGCGCGTTATCAGATCCACGCAAAAAAGCCCTAAAACGCAAACATTTGCCATAGCACGCATACTATCAGAGCGATTTCTGATGTTCTTACAAATATAAAGTTTAAACTTGGATTTGTAAGCTGATTCCGCGTACCGCTGCTAACACCCTCGCGCGCGCAGTCTTTGGCTGGCCCGCCGCAACGCGAAAGTGGCAAAGTTTTGCCGGTGATAAGGCCTTACTCCCGATTATTGTTTATGGCGGTGAGGGCGAATTCCAGCGTAAATCTTGCCGCGTTATGGGTTGGCGTGAAGCCTGCTTATCTGGCCGGCGGCAGTTGGGCTGATCGTTGTTTGTGGCGATTCAGCTCCCGCTAGGCGGTATGCCGAGAGGCCAAACGGCTTCATGAACTCCTCTCGAAGCAGTTTGAAAAAAGATCGTTTTGACGTACGTACGTAGTCACGTACAATTGATGGCGTTCAACATGTGAGGAACACACTATGGTCGGGATCACTGCCACTGAGGCGCGCAGCAACCTGTATCGATTGATTGATGAGACCGCCGAATCCCATCAGCCCATCATCATTATGGGTAAGCGAAACAAAGCCGTCTTAGTCTCCGAGGAAGACTGGTCCGCGATTCAGGAGACCCTCTACTTGCTCTCCATCCCCGGCATGCGGGAATCCATTCGTGAGGGGATGGATACCCCGGTGGACGAATGCGATGAGGAGCTGGATTGGTGACATGGCGATTGGTCTACACCAAACAAGCCCGAAAAGATGCCAAGAAGCTCGCCGCCAGCGGCCTTAGAGCCAAAGCGCAAGAACTCTTGGCGCTGATTGCCGAGGATCCATTTCGCAGGCCGCCACCGTTTGAGAGACTCATCGGTGACCTTGCTGGCGCTTACTCACGCCGAATTAACATCCAGCATCGACTCGTTTATCAAGTGCTCGAGGAGGCGCGGGTTGTGAAAGTCCTCAGGCTTTGGAGCTACTATGAGTAACTCTGTGTTTTCTAACCGAGTGGCTAAGGTGGATCTAAGGATGTGGTTATGAAAACACTGGGTCTGATCGGCGGGATGAGTTGGGAGTCTACCCAGCTATACTATCGGCTAATTAATGAAGGGGTGCGGGCAGAGTTGGGCGGGCTGCATTCGGCCTCATTAATTTTGCAGAGTGTGGACTTTGCCCCGATTGAGCAACTGCAGGCCGAAGGTCAATGGGCGCGTGCCGGCGCACAATTAGCGGGTATTGCCAAACGTCTTGAGATGGCCGGCGCCGATGGCGTGATCTTATGCACCAACACGATGCACAAGGTGGCCGAGCCGATTGCCGATGCCCTGTCGGTGCCTTTTCTGCACATCGGTGATGTCACGCGAGCGGCAATTGAGGCCGCCGGGTATTCACAGGTTAGTTTTTTGGGTACCCGCTTTACGATGGATGAGCCCTTTATGATCGATCGACTGCAGACCGATTCCTTGCGCGTTGATGTGCCTGATTTGGCAGATCGAGAGATCATTAACCGAGTGATTTTTGAGGAGCTCTGCCGCGGCAAGATCCTTGAGGCGTCACGCGCCGAGTATCACCGAATTATCCAGCAGCTTGCAGACCAGGGGGCTGAGGCCGTGGTCTTTGGCTGCACTGAAATTGGCATGTTGGTCGATCCAGCCAGCTTGCCGATCCCGTGCCTGGATACCACTCAGCTACATGCCGATGCAGCGGTTTCTTGGATGTTGTCTATTAAGCGTATGCCAGGTTAGGAGCACCAGCTATGAGCATGTATCGGAAAGCCATCACGCTGACTAAACAACAGAACGACTGGGTGAAAGGCCAGATCGAAAGCGGTCAATTCGGTAATGATAGTGAGTATATCCGCCATCTTATCCGTCGAGACCAGCAGGCCCAGGAACGCCTTGCCACGCTGAGGCAGGCCCTTGCGGAGGGTGAGTCAAGCGGAGAATCTAAACCGTTGAATATATCGGCTATCAAGGCGGCTGGGCGTAGGCGGATGAATACCTAGATCAGCTTGAATCAGAGGTGCTCGTTGTTCGTGTGCTGCACGAGGACATGTATGCACCTGAAAGGCTACTGGAGTAGCGGCGCTATGCTCTTTCCGGAAAGAATCGATGACATTCTTTGTGGACCAATCCCCCGCGCCTAATAACCTCGGGCGGCCAACCCGTATTCACTCCTGCTCCTACGATCATTTCTTCTTGCGGTCATTTAACGCATTGGCCACCGAGCCGATCACAGGGTTGGTCTTGGAGATGTTATCCAAGAGCAGGGCCGCCAGAATAAGCCCTGCAGAAGCGATTAAAGGATCAGGGCAATGATTGCTCCGACAATTAATAAAGCTTCTATGCTTGTTCTTCGTCGTCATTTCAAGAAACGTTGATCGTGAATCATCAGACCGCCAAGATTTGTCGGTATGCGGAGCTATACTCCGAGTTATGGCCGACCCTTTTTTTGAACGCATTGCCGTGATTGGTTCACGGGGTTTTGATGACTACGCCCGGCTAGAGGCCGTTCTGGCTCCTCATCTGCCGGCGATTCTCGTTTCCGGCGGCGCTCAGCACTGGCGCATGGATGACACGGTGACCGACTGATGTTGACTCCCGCACACTGGATTGCGCCTGATGGCGAGCGCCTCAACGTCTGCACGTCGCACATCGCGGCGGTGATTGCAGACCCTGAGCGCTTTGGCGTTACCGAGGGGTGGCTGCGAGCCGTTTATGCTGAGCATGGCGAGGGAGATCGGTTTGGCTGCGAAGGGCAGGCTCGTGAGGTGATTATTCGGCATGTGGTGTCTGAAGGCTGGATCCGTACTCGCCGATACATTCGCCCGAGTAGTTATTGGAGCCTGACTGTGGCCGCGCTGGATGTTAAGACGCAGGCGCGAGTGGGGGCTTGGGTAGTAGCCGGGTTAGTAGAGGGTTGGCTTAAGCCTGCCACTGAGCTGCGGATCTATGCCTTGCTCAATGGGCAGCTTTCAACGCTAGAGGTGGCGGATACGGCCAGTTGGCCTTCATAATGGCTGACGGTAAAACTGATAAGATCGATTAATCTTCTGGTTGGTGTATCCACGGATTTTGCTGGCCACCTCTTGGCTAATGCGATCGTACAAAGGTTCTTTTCGTTCAGTAGATGGGGAAATGGAAAAGAACCCGGGCCTAGCTCGGTTTACCCAGCCCGCAATGCGATTAACGCACTCGCGCTTGAGCGAAAATACATCAACACCAAGATCTTCGTCGCCGGTGAGGGCAAAGTCATCCGGGTCGTAGTCTTCCCATTTCTGAAAGGGATCGTACTCCTCAAAAGCGTTGCGTAGATCACCAACCTTTCGCGAATAACCGCCCATGAGTAGCAGGGCGATGGCGCCCGGTGAGCGCAGCAGTAGGCGGTATCTAAACGAACCAATCCAGAATTCTTGTACTTCGGTATCGTTCATAGGCGCAGTCCTGCAATCGGTAGTCGTGGCGCCCGATCTAGTGTTTCGAGGATTTGCCCATCTAGGGCATAAACCACAGCATGATCGGGCTGGTAGTTGATCGTGAAGCCAGTGATGCGGCCGAAAAAGGGTATGACGTCCGGGGCGTTGTCTTGGCAAAAGCGAATGTAGTCTGATTCGGCTAAGTCAGTGGGAAAGGACAGGTGTAAGTGGGCGGGGGCGTTTATCCACGCGGCCATGCTGATGGATGTGGGTCGGCTATGCTCGGTTTGCCAGATGGCATGGGGCTTAAAGGCGGCGCGGTAGGCCGCTTTAGCTGCTTTAGCTTTAGCCTGGTTTTGCGCATTAATCGTTTGCCTGAGTGCGTCAGACGGTACTTCGAGTGCCGTGGCCAGGTGGGCTGTGAAATCAGGGTGACCGCTGATGCCCTCGTGCATCAACTGATCGAGTCGGCGCAGCGCCTTGTTAGTGTTGTGCCCCAGTCGCTGACCAAGCTCGCCACGCGAGAGCCCCAGCTCGGCCATGCGAGTTTTCACAAAAGCCTCGATGGGAGTGGGTTGCCACATAAAGCCTCCTTACTTCGTGGAGCTTTAGTATAGGCAGCGGGTGCGACAGCATGTGTCGGATAGCGCGATAACTTAATTCATCTAACGTGGCACAATAGAAGTTATGAATGATCTGCTCTCCGCCACGGAACGTCAGGCAATTCTGGAGTACACCAGTCGCCGTTTTGTGTTGTCCGCCCGCAGCCCGCACGGGCCGGCGCATTGGGAGCGCGTGCGCTACAATGGCCTGCTGTTGGCTGAGACGACTGGCGCAAATCGTCGAGTTGTTGAGCTATTTGCCTTTTTTCATGACAGCTGTCGGCAAACGGATGGCTGGGACATTGAACATGGTCCGAGGGGTGCCGAGCTTGCGCGCGCTCATCATACCCAGGGGCTGCTCCCAGTTAGCGACGCTGAGCTTGAGTTACTGATTGTCGCCTGCCGCGGCCATACCGTTGAACGGACTCACGCCGATCTCACCGTGGCGACCTGCTGGGATGCAGATCGTTTGGATTTGCCGCGAGTCGGTATAACCGTTGATCCAGCCTATCTGTGTACTGACGCGGCCAAATCCCCATCCGTTATTCGTGCAGCCGAGGCGCGAGCACTGAGGCCTGCGCCTCGGCTGCACCGGCGATAAACAACCGGCTCAAAAGCCAACGCTAACACCTAGGCTAAGTGCATCGAGATCAGAGAAATAGCGCATGTACTCGCCGCCAATCCAAACGTTATCTGCGATTTGATATTCCACACCCAGCCCCCAGCTGCCCGAGGTTTCGCTTGCGCTCTCCGTGGCGCGGCCTGGCATCAGAGGCGGGCGTGTTTCAACCGTGACATCCGCACTTGCGCTCGTGAAACCGGCGGCCGCATAAAACACGGCTCTATCCACTGGTAGTGTGAAAAGCGAGTAGGCACCAGCGAAATTATCCAGTGAGTAGGTGCCGCGAAATGGCGATCCATTGATGGTGAAATCCTGTGTGTCATCGCCCAGCCCAGTGCCGAGTCTCGCCTCAATGCGCAGGGTGTCTGAAAACACATAGCCAAAGCGCCCAATCAATGCATCCAGCTCAAAATCGGCTTCATCCTCCAGCGTTGCTGCGGAAAATTGAAGCCCGGCATATAAGCTGCCTGGGTCTTTTGCGTGAGTGGCTTGCAGGCCAAGCGCGAATACCCCGGTTGTCAGAAGCGCCGCTAACCCAAGACGAGCTGTTGTTGTTGCCATTGTTCTATCTCCTGTGTTGGCTGATATCGTTTCTGCCATCGCAGTCTAGACGGTTCATTCCACCCAATGCTGAGGAAAAATAGGGGAAATTTTGCACGCGCTTGAACTAGCGAATCATTCCATTCAATGTTGTTTTGCCAACTGGAGGTGCGGGGATGAGTGGATTTTTGAAGAGTTTGCGAACACGGCTTGAGGCGCGTCGGCAACGTCACGCCGAAATGAGAAGTTATTTAAAGTCCGCGCAACCGCCTGAGCCGGTTTTGACCGGGACTGGGCGGGACTATAGCGTGATGAGTGAAAATGATCGGGCGCTCAAAGTCCATCTGCCAGAAGCCGTCCACGTTGCGCTCAGCGAATTGTGCGAGAAGCATGATTCCAACTTCTCCACCCTCATTCGCCATGTTTTATTTATCTACCTCTATGGGCGCTATGACCTCATCGCTTTGCTTGAGCGTGGAAAAGGGCAGTTCGATATCACAGATCGCGCTAGTGGTCACTTCATGCGGGTATCCAATGCAGACAACCGTACCGCGGACTTAGGCAAAAATGACCATGACATCAAGACGTGGATTCCATCGCAGATGTATGCTGATCTTAAGCAAGCCGCTGATAACAAGAGCATTCCACTATCCGTATTCGTGCGTGAGGTGATAATCACCTACCTGTTTGGTCATCAAGCGCTGCCGGAGCGGGAGTCGGCTGGGGGTGGAGAAGCGTAGATAGCGCCTTACTCGAGCTGATGCTTGATCTTTTTCTCAATCAACCGCTCCATGGGGCTCGTCTGCAGTGATCACAATGGTGACAGGCAGACCAAAGGGGCCATAGGGTTTGGGGGAGTCATTCATAGAAGTTCCCTCTTGGTAAATTTGATGTCGAATGATGTGATTTATCGTATAACTCGGATGCGACAGGTTTTGTCGGAGCGACGCGTTACATTACGCGCCGTGCTTGCAATGAGGTCCGGATATGACATCTCCCATCCAATGGTCTGACACCCTGAAAAATCAAACGCGCCAGGCGCTTGAGAGCCATGGACTGGATATGCCCGCCCCAGCGATGGAACAGGTCAGTTTCAAAAACGCCGATGGCGGCTATGGGCTGATGCCGATTGACGAGCTGCTCAAGGGCCGATTCGTGATCACCCGCCACGGGGCAGACGTCGGCGAATCCTTTGAGACGCCGGAAGCGGTCATCGAAGCAGGCTGGGTGATCGACTGATGGGGGATCTCGCGCTCAAACGCATTGCCGTGATTGGTTCACGGGATTTTGATGACTATGGCAAGCTTGAGTCCGTGCTCGAGCCCCATCTGCCCGCGGTGCTTGTCTCTGGCGGTGCCAGGGGCGCCGATGCACTCGCCGAGCGTCTGGCGGGCGAGCGTGGGCTGACCATCGACGTCATCCCCGCCGACTGGCAACGCTACGGTCGAGGGGCCGGTCCCATCCGTAATAAACAGATCGTTGAGTCGGCGGATCTTGTCATCGCCTTTTGGGATGGCAAATCCCGCGGCACCCGCTCGGCGCTAGCGCATGCGGACAAGGTGGGTGTGCCAGTGGAGGTTCATCACCCTGATGGATCGGTGACAGATTGATTTTCATTGCGGGCCACTTCGCCTCCAAGGACTATTAGGCGATAGCCCTCACGCTCAAACGCCTCTAGCACTAGTGGATTTTTAGCAACATGCCGGAATGCCATACCAAAAGCTGGGCTTTCAGGATCGAACCATATTTCAGGTGAACTAGACGGCCCTGATTGACGTAGCATCAGCAGTAAGGCGCCGAGCAATTGGCCAAGCGCCATAACGCCAGCCCGCGTGTTGCACCGGCTGTCGACGTAACGCCCCGCATCTTTTGATTGGTCACAGGCAGTCAGAAAGCAGACTGCGCCAATCGGTGTAATGTCGATTCGCCATGATCGCCCATCCACACGGATATAGGTGACCCACCAGCTTGCTTCTTCGTCCACACCGCTGTTGTAGATGGCTTGGTTCCCGCTATATGATTCTGATAGAACGGGCTTTACGTACTCGCTCAAGCAAAAATCTTTGAATGACCACAGTTCGCCAGATTCAGTCGCGATCAACATACTCATTTGGATAGTCTAAGCAGGGCTTGCGACCTATGCTGTCGGAGGGCAACGTTATGGAGGTTAACGCCGGGTCATATAGGACAAAGCGAGTTCTCAATCTAAGTGATCAATGTACGAACAATGGTTTACATAGTGTTCGATATCGTCAATCGCTTCTTCCATATGCTCAAAACGGTGACTGCCACCCTCAAAGCAGGTCATTGGGTAACTCTCGAGTAGGTTTTGTGTGGTGTGGGAATCGATGACCTCATCGCCCATGTCTAGCAGTACCAGTGGAAGAAACGTGTACTGTGCCGTCTGTTCATCCAATCTTTTTTCATAACTTAAAACCGATGCCTGACTAAGGGTTTTAGACTCACCAGTAACGTGGTTGGTTAATTCAGCGCCAATATATTTCCGGAGCGATGTTCGAGGTTCAACGCAGGGATTAATAATGACTGATGGTGCGGAAATTTGGCGTCCCATTTCGGCTGCCCAGAAACCTCCCAAAGAGGTTCCCACAAAGATAGTTTCATCCTGTATCGAAATCTGTGACGCTAACTTCCTGAGTATTTCCGGATAACTCCCAAAGCTATCGTATTCAATTCCGCGAACATCCCCAATCCTACATAGGTGTCTTATTTTTTCAGATGATGGGTCAAACGCTGAATTGAAGCCATGAATGTATACAAAATCCATCGCGCATCACCTGGTTTCCTGGGCGAACACCTGCGCACGCCCCAAATCAATCACTCTCAGGATTGGCGGAATGTTGCCATCCGAGGGTTCTCCCATCAGTGTGGTGATGCTGGTGACATATCCATCCTGTGAGGCGAGGATCGGGCCGTCGGAATTGGTCAATGTAGTGGAGTAAGTCGGCAGCGCATTCCAAAGCTTGCAGGTGTCCTCCCAATGACCTTCAGTTTCCTCGCCTGTCTTGAAAGACACGAACCCCTCAAAGAGACGGATCTCCCAGCCATTCAGTTCGGTAGCAAGGTCTTGTATGAGACGCATGCTGGCAACCATGAGCCCTGAGGCAGGCTGGGTGTACCAAAGGCGCTGCCGTTGCCGTTTTTCACCCTTACTATCTTGGTCTTGTAATTGATCAGGAATGCGCGCAATTGGATTGCCCTGCCGTGCGCCGCGGCGTTTATCTTGAGGTTGAGCGCGCTTCGCGAACGCCATCGACAATGGTGCCTCGATCATCAAGTTGAGGGTACGCCGTTTTCCTGCACCATGATGCGCTTTCAACCACTCCGTGATCGCAGGGCAAAGCATGCCATAGTGCTTGTCGCCTCGCGGTTTGAGTTCTTTGGAGTTGAGTCGATAATCCTGAAGTGGATCTGGGATTTTGTCACCATTGATGGTGATCCCGCAGCTTCGTTTACTGCTTGAAAAACCGATGTCGATTATGACCCAGGGTGGATCCTCACCACTTGTTGTGGTCGCGTTTAATTTAGCAAGTTCTTTGATGCATCCTGCTCGGACAGTGCTTGTCATTTCAGCCCTCCTGATTGGCTTTAGAATTAGCGTGGACGAGATTAACGTGACGCGCAACAGCCAAATTAAAGGCGAGCCCTAAGCCGTTCAGTACTCTGATAAGCTGCCATTTGTTAGAACGCACCAAGGAGTGGTGATGACCGATTCAGATAGGCAAACCCGCGCTGCAGCATCACACACGGTTATCGAACCGATAGAGGAGCGCTTAGTGGTGGCCATCGCCTCCAGCGCGCTGTTTGATCTTCGGGCGTCCGATCAGATATTCCGCGAACAAGGCGCCGAGGTTTACCGCGAATATCAGCAAGCGCAACGGGGTACGCCGCTCGGCAAAGGCATCGCGTTTCCATTCATTCGGCGTTTTCTTGCTTTCAATCAGCGCTTCCCGGCAGAGCGGCCGGTTGAAGTGGTCCTGCTGTCGCGCAACTCCGTTGAGACCGGGCAGCGCGTCTTTGAATCGATTGACCATCATGGCCTCGACATTCGGCGGGCTGCGTTTCTGGAGGGTAACTCGCCTTATCCCTATATTGGTGCGTTTCAGGCGGCACTCTTTCTGACGGCCAATGAGTCGGATGTGATTAGCGCGGTTGAGGCGGGTTTTCCGGCCGGGCTTGTTATGCGCTCGGAGGTTGAAGACGACCTAGCCGATGGCGCCTTACGTGTCGCTTTTGACTTTGATGGTGTGATCGCTGATGACGAGTCTGAATCGATGTTCCAGCAAGGGTTGGCAGCATTCGAACAGTATGAGGTTGAGCGAGTTCATGAACCCCATCAGCCGGGGCCGTTGGCGCCGCTTTTCCGTAAGCTCGCTATGCTGCAACAACTCGAGCACCAAGCGCAGGCAACTGACCCTAACTACGAGCCCATGCTCCGCACCGCCATTGTCACCGCTCGCGGTGCGCCCACGCATAATCGCCTAGTTACAACGCTGAAGAGCTGGGGCGTTAGTGCCAACGAAACATTCCTGCTCGGTGGTATCGAAAAGCATCGCGTGCTCGAGACGCTACGACCGCATATCTTCTTTGATGACAATCAGCGGCATTTGCAGTCACCCGCTGGCGATCTGCCTATGGTTCATGTGCCATTTGGGGTGGTTAATCGACGGGCCGGGCTTGGCGAGTGAGTTAATGTGACGCCGTTATCTCCGCGCACGCTGCATCTCCTTTAGCCAACCACAATCTTCGTGCACGAGGAGTTCACAGGCAATCGTTGCCCGAGTGAGGCCGCACCAGAGGAGGGCGGTTTCGCGCTCGCGTTGTTCTGGGTCGCCAGATAGCTCGATATCCGTCAGGATGACGGCGTGAGCTTGTTGCCCTTTAAACCGGTAAATGGTCTCGGCCTGGATAGGCCCGACTGTGTGAATGGGGTTGCCGTTGTTGTCATGCCGGCCGGTAAAGCGTTGAATGCCCCTGCCGGCAATTTCGCTGAGATCTCGATAAACGGCTGACGATTGGCCCCGCAAGCTGACGATAGCGATTTGCTCGGGCGTGAATCCTTGCTGCATCAAAGCGTTGAGCCGTTCTTCCAACTGCCGCTGCTGCTCTTCCTCGGTTGCGTAGGTGGTGACCCAGGGTGTGTAGCCATCCATCGGGTTCGCCCAATCAATCTTTTTGTCGAGCAGCTTGTCGATAAAACGGGCAATGCGGGCGGGCGTTCGGAAGTTACGGCGGTTGTTGTAGCGAACAAATCCCTCGAGTGGCACGGGTTTGTTCCCTTGCAGCGATTGTTCCTCATCCTCGAGCCATAAGCACCGGAAGTCGGGTTTCATGGCAAGCCGCAGCACCTCGTACCAGTCGGCCTTGAAGTCCTGGCCTTCATCAATGATCAATACATCATAGGGCCCGGCCTTATCAGCGATATCAGCCATTTGCTCCACGAGTTCATCCCAAAAGGCGCCGCCGTCGGATGCACTTGCTTGTAGACGGTCCGCATCACCAAAACGCTCGAGCCACTTGCGGCAGTGCCCGTGGAAGTTGTTAACGTTTTCGGTATCGCTGAGACGGTTCTGCAATGCGTCTGCTAACGGTCGATTGAAGCAAACAAGCAGCGGAGCCTCTTCATTGGCGATTGCCTGCTCGTAAGCCTCGATCGCTACTAGGCTTTTGCCTGCTCCTGCGGCGGCTTGAATACGTAATCTCCACGGGGTGAATTCAAGCGCAGCAGGTAGTTCTTGCAGTGGGCTCGCCAAGCGTTGATAGACCACTTCATGTTGCTCAGTCGTGCGGGTCATGTCCCGCTCTAGCGAGAGCGATTGCATCAAGAAATCGCGCATCAGCCGAGGTGTTTGGTCTTGGGTACCCCCAATCGGCAGCAGTTTTCCAATGCGCTCAGCAAGCTCGCTGTCTTTGGTGGCATCTACAATGCCCTCGATGGAGAGTCCTGCGGCGTTGATGCGCTCAACGCGGTGATCGGGGCAGTAAAGAAGTGATCGGACAGTGATTCGCGGGATATCGGCTGCCTTCAATGCCTCGAGAAACAGGTTACGGGAGAGGTGCATTTGATCGATGACTGACTTTGAGCGTGTCTCGCCGGCATAGTGAACCCCCAGGTCATCGTCCTGCTCTTGCAAAACCCCGTTCTTTTGCTCAATCAGTAGAACATCACCGGATTGATTGACGATCACAAAGTCAATTTCGCCAAATTTCTGATCATGCGGCTTTAAGCTGGCGATATAGCGGTTGTGGAAAACCGTGTAATCCAGCGGCAGTTCATCGGCTAAGCGTTCAAGGGTCGTCAGCTCTGCCTCGGAGGCACCGCTAAGCCTGAGCTCGGCGACATTGTTGGGTATTATTCGAGCCATTCCTTGGTCCCCACGCTTGAATTATTTTACTGTGCAGCGCGCGCCTGCGACGAAATCTGTCGGAATCATCTGTGATCATCAGCGCCTGCTATGCTAACCCTATCTCAACGGCCAAGGAATAGGTTATGTACGACATCGTCGGCGATATTCATGGACATGCTAGCCGCTTGGCGCAGCTGCTTGAGCGCTTGGGCTATGTGCAGGATGCGCAGAGCTGGCACCACCCGGCCCGTCAGCTCATATTCGTTGGTGATTTTATTGACCGTGGGCCCGAGCAGGTTGAGACTTATCGCTTGGTGCGCGCCATGATCGATCGCGGTGCCTGCGTGGATTACACCGTAACCGAGCCGCCGCCGGCGGGTAAGTTAACGGCCTATCGCTGGGCCGGGGAGGCGAGCATTAAACCGGATGGGTATCTTTGGGTTTGAGGTGCATTTTGCCGTAGCTGACCGATTGATTGCGACATAGCTTGTCGAAACCCTGTGCGATCATCCCCCTTGTAGTTCACATCTTCCTTCTCTAAGCAAATTAGCTTTGCGTTTTTATGCGCGCTCTTTTTGAGCGTGCAGATCTAGTACGTCCAATCAATGGAGGTTATTTCATGGTCAAAACTCGGAAAGCGGCTGTTGCAATTCAGAATCGACGCTTTTTGGCAAGAAAACCCGGAGTCGCTAAAGCGGTTCAACGTTACGTTAAACGCAATCCAGCGGAATCGCGCTTAGTCAACGCAAGTTTACGCATCTACCAGTAGGAAAGGAGTTTATATGACAGACCTTAATTGTGTTTGGCGTGAAGATCTCAATAAAGTGAAAAAGGGTAATCGCTTGTTGGCACGGGTTGCACTCAACTTGCATTTGGCATCGCTGGCGGAAAAAGCACGTTTGACGCCAAATCCAGTGAGCAGCGGTATGAAACGGTTAATAAGGCCTTTATTGAAGCCAGAGGCAGTTAAGACATTAGATGCCCGCGCTAGACGTGATGGTGATAAGAGCGACAAGGAGGGTATGACCACACAATCGGATTGGGATGATGTGTTGTCCGTTGTGCCTGAGAGCGTACTGGCGGCGCTGCAAGAAGTGGACTTTGATGCACAGTATTTCCAGGTTGTTGCACTGATTGGAGACACGCTGTCGTTAAACCCCGTTGAAAAGCGAATTCTCCTGTTTATTGAGCTTCTGAATCTGTCTGGTGCCTTGAGGTACATGTGTCGAGAGACCTCGCGGGCGCCCAGCCATACTAATGCAAACCGGTTGGCCCATTCGCTAGAACTAGAGCCACGAGAGGTACGCATCGCTTTGGCCCCAAATGGCCGGTTGCAGCAGTTGGCGCTCGTTGAGGTTGCCAGCCAGAGCGATCTAGAAGATTTTGTCACGGCTGGCGAGGTGCTTAATAAGAGTCGTGCCAATGAGGTGATGACTGAGAAAGATTTGCTCTCGGTTTTTCTCGAGCCGTTATCACCATCGCAAGTCTCGCTGAGCTGTTTTCCTCATCTGCGCGCTGAGACTGATCTATTGGATGGTATTTTCCAGGGCGCAATCAAAGACCATGTCAAGGGAGTTAATGTCTTATTCTATGGCGGGGCAGGCACGGGCAAAACCGAGCTGGCTAAGGCGTTTGTAGAAAAGCTTGGTGCGGAGGTCTTTAGCGTCCGAAGCACGGATTTGAACGGTGATCCACTAAGTCGTGAAGGCCGAATTGGTGGGTACCTGATGGCACAGGTTCTGCTGCAAGACCGCACGAACCAAATACTGATATTTGACGAAATCGAAGACCTACAAACGATTAATGAGTTGATGGTTTCACGCTCAACAGGGTATGCCCCGAGCAAGGACAAGGGTTGGTTAACCCGCGTTCTTGAGACGAATCAGGTGCCTACAATTTGGATTACGAATGATATCCAGTCTTTAGATCCCGCCGTTCGGCGGCGGTTTCTGCTACCGGTTGAGTTTAAAACGCCACCGCAAAATGTACGGCGTGAAATTGCGAACCGTATCTTAGGCGAGGCAGGTGTATCCACGGCGTTGATTAATGAAATTGCTGAAGATATTGCAATTACGCCGGCCGCGATAGATAACGCGCGACGTGTTGTTAAATTATGCGCCGCAAAAAATCCTGACCAAACTGTACGCCAAGTGATGGCAAAAACGCGCCAAGCCATAGCTGGACGGGCGAGTCCGCGCGTGCGAGCCGTGAATACCACTATTGACTTGCGGCTTTTGAACATCGAGGGCGCTAAATCGCCCGAGGCAGTTATAGACGGTATGCGCAAAAGTGGGCAGGGTCGTATTTGTGCTTACGGGAAACCAGGCACTGGTAAAACTCAGTTTGCCGAAATACTGGCTCAGGCACTGAATAAGGAGCTGGTGGTTGCGCCTGCATCAAGTGTTCTTAGTTGTTTTGTGGGGGAAACTGAGCGCAATTTAGCTGAGCTGTTTGAGCAGACAGATCCTGCTCAAGCCATCATTCTGTTGGATGAGGTCGATAGCTTTTTGGCCGACCGCACTGAGGCCCAGCGTAGCTGGGAGCGCACCATGGTGAATGAGCTCCTGCAGCAGATGGAACGGTTTAATGGCGTGTTTATTGCTGCTACCAATTTGATGGAGGGTTTGGATCCCGCAGCGCTACGGCGATTCGATTTAAAGCTGATGTTTGGCGAATTAACGCGCACGCAGCGGTATCAGATTTTTGCGCAAGAAGCGTTAGGCAGTGCTGATCAGCCGGTCCCTGAAACCTCGCAGCGATTACTCGACCAGCTTGAAGGGCTTACGTTGGGTGATGTGGCAAATGTTCAGCGCCAGCAGATGGTGTTAGGCGAATCTTTAGCCCCAGAGCAATTCCTGCGCCAGTTACGATCGGAATGGGAGCTGAAATCAAAAGCCGTTAACTCACTTTAATTGCTAGTCTTTAGTCGCTGTTCGTTTGGTGGTAGCTTTAACAAATCTACCTCAGGAGGAGGGCCGTTGTGACGGATCACACTCGAGTAGAGTTAGGCCAACACCACGAAGTGAGTGCACGGCGGACTCGGCTGTTAAATGTATTAAAACAGCCGGCCACTTCGTGGCAATCTTGCCACACTGCCGGTCAGTTACAAGATGCCTTGCCTGACGATTATCCCAAAGGCCGGCGTGGGGCCGGCCGGCGAAAGTTACTACGAGACCTTGAAGCACTCAAGGATGCGGATTTTATTGTTATAGATAAGCGAAGCCAGCAGGATGTACGTTATCGCCGGGCTGCTGATCCCATCGTTGAGGATTCACTAATTGCAGAAGCGGAGCTCAACCGCATAAGAAAAGAAATTACCCGTGCTGCCAGGCATCAACAACTGGGAGCCACATTACAACGTTTGACTCATACTGACGGCACGGGATTAGCCAATAAAAGCATTATCGACTTTGTGCCGGACCATCTGCAGTTAAAAGAGGTTGCACTATCTGAGGAGATATTGGATAAGGTGCTTCAGGCGCTATTTGGTCGGTGCCCGCTAACAGCTCGATACCGAAAGCGCAGCGGCAAAATGAGTGGTGGCGAGCTGCATCCGCAGGCATTCGTGCAAAGGGGCCCAATTCCCTACCTGCTTGCGGTTAAGCAGGGTGAAGGGAATTTAATTAAGCACTTCCCGCTGCATCGGATGACCAGCGTGGCCTTGCTCAGCAACAAGCCGGCAATACAGGTTGAGGAATTTGACCTGCAGGCCCACATTGGGGCCGGGTTTGTCGATTTCAGTCAAGGAGAACAGGGCAAAGTCAGTTTTAAAGCCCGTGGGTACATTATTGATATCCTCGGGCACTGTCCTTTATCTGATGACCAGCAAATTACCACAGACTTAACTGATGACTCATTTGATGCAGTAGTATCGGCAACAGTGCCACTAACTGGTGCGTTTTATCGCTGGCTGCTGGCAGCGGGGTCAAACGTTGAGGTTTTAGAGCCATTGGAGTTGCGCCAGCGTTTTCAAGCTGAAATGCAGAAATGTGCTGACATTTACTCCAGCACATTAATAGGGCCAGGATAGCCGTCCACCACAGTTTCGGTAAATTTAAAGCGCTTGATATGCTGGCCATAGTACGTGTTCCATTTCCGTGCGCTAGGCGTGCGCCCCTCGCCCTGCGCTGCCGATGCGCGCGTATGGAAGCCTAATCGATACCCAATTTGTCGTGCCCATTGTAAGCAGGTGCAAATACCATGCCGTGCCCACGGTTCTGCAGCATTTAGCAATGGCTGAACGGTTTCTCGATGCTCCCTAGCGATCTCGATGAAATCAGATTGAACCTCATCGATGAACACAATTTTATTAATGTGATCGATGTGCAGCCGTATCCAGCCAACCGTATTCATGTCAGAAGGGTGATAGCGACATGCAGAAATCATTTTTTCAGTAACCTGATTGGGCAGCGCATTGAGCGTTGGCTCAATAAGTGCTGGGCTGCGAATGACCAAAACTAATTGGGCTTCAGCGAAAATCCTTTGCAGCCCAGACCATTGGCCATATGCCAGTGTGAAAATTTTGCCCGCATCGCAGTAGTCCTCTAAGGCTTGACGGCTGATGACATTGTTTTCCGCCAGAGCCAACAAGGCGTTTTGGTAACGCGCAGTCGTGACTGGATCAAACTTCTTGAGTTGTCCCCAAGTCATTTGGTCAATATTTTGATCCTGCATGCGCCTAGCTAACGTGCGAATGTTGAGTGCTGCCTCCGAAATAAACTCAGGGCGGTTAACGCCAAATAGTATTTCAAGCTCAGCAAACGAGTTTGGGAACAGCCTGAGAATCATGCGTTCTCTGATGCGGTTCATTTGTTCATCAGTTAGTGCAGTCCAAAACGTATTCATGACCGTATCAAACCAGCGGGTTGGTTGACGCTCGAAGGAGTGGATGGGTGGTTCAGTGGCAGTACCCGGCGCGGCCGATTGCCGAGCAATGTATACACCCACCACATCGTCATAGAGCCGAACAGCCTGAAATACTGTTGAGTTCAAGTTGTAGATGAATTTTTTTGGGCACTCGACAATTCCGAGTGTGACCAACTCTTCTTGACCAGAGGTGACTTTCTTAAATGTTTTTCTCACCAGATCAGGGGGGAGTTGGTTGATCCAGGTTCGGTATTCGGCTTTAGTCAGCGCTTTTTTTACCTGTTGCCAGGTGGGGTTAATCAGCAGTTGCTGATTGCCAACAAATTCTTCGCGTTCTTCGGTTGTCAGGGATTTTGCCAAGCTGGCTTTCGGCATAGATAGTACCTTATTGTTAAACGTTGAGTTTTTCTTCAGGCCAAGATCGGCTGAGTAGCCTACGAAAGGAAAGTCAATTTAGACACGAACTTAATTATACTAGCGCTGGGTGACAGGGAATGTCGTGATTAAAGATGGGGATTTTATGAAATGGATTAGGCGATACGAGTGGTGGATTGTTCGGGAACCGCGTCACGCATTTAATCACGACATAAAATGTCGCGACGTTTTGGCAAACTATAACGCTGAGAAATCAGTATTGCCCTAACTCAGTTTTATGGAGCGCACTTAATGCAAAATGAAGTAAATAATGAGTTTACCGAGTCACGTAAGGAGCCATTGCTTCCTTATTATGTATACCTACTTCTCAATCCTTTAGACCATAACCGTGTGTTCTACGTGGGCAAGGGTACTGGGCAGCGGGCTGGCGCCCATTACAATGACGTAAACCGATTGCTTAAGCAGCTAGCTCAGGAAAGTGAAGACCAGTTGACCAAGGCTGAGCTGACGAGCAAACAGGCTGTAGTCCGCAATATTGCAGAGGCGGGAAAAAAGCCGCTGGAAGTGATTGTGGGTCGGTATGAGACTGAGCAAGAGGCCTTCGCCGTGGAGGCGACGCTTTTGCATTTTTTATATGGAAAAAGTTCTCTAACCAATATTGCGAGCGGGCGTCGCCACCGTTACATCCGAACCAAAGAAGAATTTGAAGAGATTGTAAAAAATGCACGGGATCAAGAAAATATCCCAAGAAAAGCAGGTGTTGATGAGGAAAAAGTCACAGGACTTCGTACTAACGAATACCGAAATCAAAAAATATTGGGTTTAGAGGAAGCAAGTGCCTATGACACACTCGCCGAACTTCAGCAGATTTTAACGGAGAACGGGTTTGTATGGCGTGATTTTAATGAACCTGGCGACCGATATTTTCATCCTGGAGAATCCAATGGCTACCTTGCTGTAATTGTCAATATCAGTGGTATAGACTTTAACGTTCAATTCACTAAGAAATTGAAATTCAGTATCCAATACATCTACACGAAGGACCCGAGTGAGAATGAACAACCTTTGAAGAATCTCCAGGAGAAACTGGATTTAGTGTTGGGCAAAGCAAAAGCGGGTCGCAAATATTCGTGGCTAAAGCCTGATAAAAAATATCGTAATATCCCTGATATCCCATCCCTTTTAAAGGTTTTAGAAAGCTTAAGAGGAGCGATGGAGGTCTGAATTAATTAGCCTAAGAATACCAATGGAATATGTGTAACTAGTAGGGTACAGCATGGTGCAAATAGAATTAAATCCTCAAGAGTTAAAGCTTGCCGCTCAAGAGGCAAAGTACCAGTGGAAGGGGGACGAAGGGCGCTTGGCGGCTTGGCTCCAATCAGGTGCTGACATATCAGTGCCGGGTCTAAAGGAGTGGCTCACCAAATGGAAGCTGGCGCGGGCTAATCCTGTGGCTTATCGAGAAGTTCTCGCCCGACAACTGCAGATAGCTCGTGCAAAGATAAAAAACACCGACGTAAAAGATCTGCCTATGGCTGTAGAGGAATTAGCAGAAACGTTAAAAAGAAACGGGGCTACGATAAATCGTCAGACTAGTCTTGCATCAAAGTTTGTGTGCTCTCTATGTCCAGAGAGTATCCCGCCTTATGACCAATTTGGGCAGCAAGGGCTAAGGTCTCTTTTTGAACATAGGATCAATCCACACGATTATTCGCAATACTTTAGATTATTTATGGAATTTCACCAAGCACTTTTACGTAAGAAAAGCGCGCAAGAAGTAATTGCAAAGCATCTCAAAGAAAATTCTAGTATCTCACCTCAAGTTCTCCGAATGAGGTTTGCTGATAAGTGCCTGATGCTGATTGGACGCTTTGATCCAAGCCGGATGGAGAGAAAAATCGAACCGTAGCCCATTGGTTTCTTGCATGTTGACACGCGTCGAAACCGATTTATTTCAGACAAACCCGGTGGTTACTTCATGTTGAGCGAGATCAGTCGTCTAGGCCTAATAATCATTTATCCACGACTCCATAATCATGGCCATGGCTAGCGTATCTAGTTCGCAGTAGTACTTCATGCTGGTTTTGTATAGTTCAAGCTGTGTTTTGGGGATGCTCTTAGATTGGATCATCAGGTAGATCATCAAGGCGGCGCCGCCGTTATTGATGCCAGAAAGTTCGGCATTTGCCTTCCTATCAAGATCCCCTGGCGACATTAAGTCATCGTCAGCAGAGCTCATGCTTGTATTGATTAGGCCAGCTAAAAGGTCATAGGGATTGAGTACCGAGCCGGGCTTGTCGCGGTCTTCCTGCCACCAAGTCACCGCCTGATTTAAGTGGTTTAAACTGCTTATATCACCATCACCGCCATAGTCCGCTCTACTGTAGCGTTGCTTTAAATAGGGTGATTCCGACATCACGGCCGGCAGTAAGGGTTTGATGCTAGAGCTGCCCCGCGTACTCGGATGGAAGTACAGATCTGCTGCAAGTTTGCATTGATCCACCATATTACGTGAACCGACGCCAAACTCTTCGGACTCTGTAATTTGTTGGCAAAACGAGACTAATTCATCTTTATCAGATGGGGGATTATCCCTTTCGCTTAGCTCCTCTCGGAGTTCATTGAGGAGAGTGTTTTCATAAATATCCCAACGAAATATGGTGCCTTTAGTGCCAAGGGCTTGTTTCAGTTGCCGCAGTAGCGCCACGTGGGGGTCGTTTGATTGACGCAGTTCAAGAAATTGGTCCTTATGCTCGATGCGACCATCGTCGTGCATAACATGCAGGGAGTACTGAAAAGCGGTCAGGGCATTAGGTTTTTGACCCGATCGGATGGGTAGTGCGCTGCGAGCGCCTTCAAAATCTAAAAAATAGTAGGGGTATTCCCATTTTTTTTGTAGAGCCTTAAAGCCTGAATGATTGAAATAGTGACTACCGCCACCGGGCCACGTTTGCGTGATTTGCATGTTTTGGCGCTGGGCGTTGCTGATTGGGTCATCAATGCTACAGTCACGCGTTTCGTCGGCTTTGAACAAAAGGTCTGTCGGAACGTCTTGTAAACGCCAGATACCCTGCGCCAAGAGTGTATTTTTGAGTTTTTTACGGTCGTTATAAAGCCCAAGCACAGTCTCTTCTCGCGTTATGCGCGAGTCGAAGCCGTTGAGTTCCTTCCCCCTCCAGCATTCGTGAAATCCGCTGCGATTTTGATCGGTGGGGTGTGCGGAATAGAATTCACATTTTCCACAAGTTGTGGCCGAAATCTCCGCCCGCAATGGACTGCCATTGGCGTATTCCATGGCCCACTGACTACTTAACTCCTCAAAGCCCCCGCTAATTCCCGGTGATTTAGATTTTAGGGGGGCATTCAATATCTCTTCGACTTCGCTAGCTACATTAACCGTCTTTAGGAAAGCATGGTCAATGTCCTGATCCAGCGGCGGCAGGGCAACCGTGGCTTTTTTAGCATTGCCGTTAGCACCGGTTTGTATTGGAAACAGCGCATGCAGATCCGTAGTTGATGTTTTAACGGATTTATCGGGCATCATCAAAAAGGGGTTAACAGTCCAGGCGGGATAAGCTTTTTTTGCCACCAACGTCTGAAACGCCACATCCTGAAGATAAGGCAGAAACCCAGAAAGAATTTTGCCATTGTTGGTTCGGGGGAAATTCTTTTCCAAAGAATCAAAGCTTTTGGACTTGACTTCGATAAGGTCAACTTGGTTTCCGCGTTTGCAAAGTACATCCACGCGAATCAGAAAGTTATGGACGACCAGTGTGGGTTCAAACAAGACGATCCTGTCCCGTTTTAGCAGTTCTTTAGTTTTACGTATTTGTTCTTCTTGATCTCCGGTGATTTCGATGGCTTCCATGTCGTCTGCCCGAGCTTTGCGCGCATAAATCCATTGTGCCAGAGCGCCAATTTGATGGCCGCCTTGCGCCAGACTCTCAAGAATCTCGCTATCGTCGTTGGTGTTTGCGTAAGCTTTATTGACTACATAGTTAAGCTTAGCCGGGCATTCCACTGCTAATTTGAATCGGGATTTGGTTAGATAACGTTTCTTCTGGTTGTGCGTAATGTCAAGATTTGTCATGTTTTATCCCCATACCCATAGTGCAGTTCGTAGGATAACCTACAAGCACGTCACAGGATGTCGCACTGGGAGTTTTCAAAATAGATTTGGATTACGAGACTCTAAAAGCCCGCCATCGTGCGCTGCGTGATGGTTTTGAGCAGTCACTTTCTTTGCGTGTTCACCGGGCACTGAGCTGGTTGCAGCGTGCTGAAAAAGAAACAGAAGATCCGGATGCGCAGTTAATTTTTCTCTGGATCGCATTTAATGCTGCTTATGCCAATGAGATACCTGCTGATTTGGCCGTGGCGCCCGAGCAATCGCGGTTTCAGCAATTTCTGCGGCGCCTTGTAGAGGTTGATCGGGAGAAGCTGCTCTATAAACTCATTTGGGAGCAGTTCCCAGGCCCCATTCGGGTACTTATAAATAATCCCTACGTCTTTAAGCCGTTTTGGCGCTTTCAGAATGGGGAGATCAGTCAAGCTGATTGGGACAGCGCTTTTGAAAGAGCCCGTTCGGCAGCACTCCGTGCGCTATCAAACGGTAATTCTTATACGGTGTTATCCATTGTTTTCCAACGTTTATACGTTCTGCGCAATCAAATTATGCACGGTGGTTCTACTTGGCATAGCAGTGTGAACCGAGCGCAGGTAACGGATGGGGCTAATATCATGGGGCGTTTGGTGCCTTTGATCATCTCGTTGCTGATGCAGCATCCCGAGGAGAGCTGGGGAACGCCCATTTACCCCGTGGTAGAAGATCCTGCACGAAGGCAGGGGCGAGGAGGGGAAGCGTCGGCTTAATCTGAGAAACCGTAGACAGGCTTTGCGACATTCTTTGTCACGGGGGCATGATACTTTTTTGACGTTGGTGACTGCACTTTCCGGCACTAGGGTAGTTGGAGTATTAGGTATGTCGGCAGAAATTGAGCGTCTCGATGACGATTAAGTTTTTCCATACATCTGACTGGCAGATCGGCAAGGTATTCCGTTTCGTTGATAAAGGCACAATGGGGCTTCTTCAGGAGGCACGACTTGCAGCGATAACGCGGTTGGGTGATTTAGCGGTTGAGCATGATGTCGGTCATATATTCGTTGCCGGTGATGTCTACGACATGGAGGCAATATCCTCCCGTTCCCTAAATCAGCCGCTGGAACGCATGCGGAGATTTGAAAGCGTTACCTGGCATTTGATGCCCAGCAACCACGATCGGAATCGCCCTCACGGCCTCTGGGACCAGCTCCTGCGAAATGGAGTGCCGGAAAATGTGGTGCTGCACCTCTGTTGGGCCACACTTTGGCTGCTTACGACGTGATCAGCAAAATCTCACAGCATGTGCCCCTGTACCGCTTGCAGTTGCGCTATCGCAGAAGTCCTCTTCAATTAATTTCATCAAATTTTGGTCAAGGGAGATAAAAATCGTGCCTTACGAAATAACGACAATTGGCGCCGCGCTAAGCAAAGTACATCCAATGAATCCAACGTGGTTCATACCAGTGATGCAGAGGCCGTATGTATGGAAAACCCCCGACATTTTAGCACTATTTAATTCCATTTATTCGGGTTACCCAATTGGAACTAGTTTAGTCTGGCCGACAACCTACCACAATCCCAATAATGATGGTGCTAGACGTGTCTATGTGGTGCACGCACATCAAGCAGAAGAATTGCCTCCAGTTCAAGCTAATGTACAAGACGGAACAGATATTACCCTTGTTCTAGACGGTCAACAGCGGCTCACTTCCCTCGCAGTGGGTGTTTTTGGTACATGGACTAGTAATAATAACGGGCCAATGCAGCTGTTCTTCGATCCGACAGCAATGGGTAATAATGCGCGACGAGCTTTTCTGTTTGTGCCGCAAGGTAATGTGCCAGATAATCATCTGATTCGGCTTGCTGACATTCCGAATTGGCAAACTGATCCTGGCTTTGAACACTTTCTTACGAATTACTTTAATTCGATAGTTGGTCGGAATCAAGCAGTACCTGTAGACATGATTGAGGAGAATATTCGGCGACTCAGAACGAGTATTTGGGAAACGGAGGCGTTCTGCTACGGAGTTTATCATGCTAGAGATCTTCAGGATGCCCTTAACGCATTTCAGTTGGCAAATAGCACAGGTAAGGAATTAGAGAAAACGGACTTGTTAATGGCAACACTTCAGGTGGCATGGGCAGATATTCCGCTAAGACGTCAATTACCTGAAAGCTTCAAGCAAATAAATCAAAGATTTCAGGGTAACAATCCGATGACAACAAAAAACTACCTTAATGTTTTTGTCCAGAGTTCAGAAGATGGCCTTCCCCCAGGTTACAGATGGAGTGATTTGACCCCTGAAGTTATTAACAACCTACGTGATTATTGGGGGATTTTCCAAAATAAATACGTTGCATTGGTTGAGCAATTAAGTCTCTGGGGGATGACTAGGAGCAAGTGCGTATCGGCCATTAATGCTCTGCTTCCAATACTAGCTATGCAAGCGCGCAAAAATTTTCGGTTTGAGATGGAGAATAACGTCGCCAATGCCGAGGTAGAAAAAGTCAGGCAATGGTTACTTGTCGTACTCATGAATAGGACTTTTGGTGGTCAGTCAACGACTACCATACGTGATGCTCTCAGGGTTATTGATCAGTATGGGAGAGCAGACTATTTTCCACAACGTGAGCTTTTTGGCGTGTTGGAGAATCACCATAGATTCGATTTTCAGACGAGGGGTGGTCTAACCAGTTTCGTCGAAGGTTTAACCTATCAAGGGGGGGCTTTGCAAGTCAGGCAGTTGCTTATGTTGTTAAAGGATAACATCCAATCAGCGAATGTTGTCGGGTATGAAATCGATCACATTTTCCCACGGAAACCGTATGCTGATCAGCACCCAAACGATATCCATAAGGTTTGGAATCTACAGCTTTTGACTGCGCCTGAAAATACGAAAAAGACTAACCAAACGCCAGCAGTCCTTTACCACAATGACACGTTTTCGTCGGACTGGAGAAGGCACAACATACTGCCCGAGAATGATCAGGCAGCGAATGTTATCAATATCTGGGATGACCCAACCCGGTTGTGGAATGCACGCCGCGATGCGATTGTCGATAAATTGTGCCAAATTCTGAATGTTGAATAATGTTTAGGTTCGCATAGCTGTCACGTCTCGGATGATTCCATGTTCCCGGAGAGCTATTGTTTGTGGTGTGCACGCGAATTGCTGAACACTTTGCTCGAGGAGGCCCGACGTTGAATATCCGGTTTCACGCGAACGCGACAACGATACCCAAAACGAGAGCGCACATTCAGTCCTCCGAAAAGAGCATCCGGGCGCTGGCCGAGGAGCTCGGCGTTTCGGTGTCGACGGTACTCCACTGGCGCAATAGCGAGACGATCCACGATGACTCGCACACGCGGAAAAACCTGCTGGCAACACTCAGCTCCGCTCAGGAGGCCATCGTCATCGAGCTGCGCCGCACACTGCTGCTGCCGCTCGATGACCTGCTGACGGTGGTGCGTGGGTTCATCCACTCCGATCTCTCGCGCTCGGCGCTGGATCGCTGCCTGCGGTGCAATGGCGTCTCCCGGCTGGCGGATCTTCGCCCGGCCGAACCGTGCGATGCGGTCAAAGCGAAGCCGTTTAAAGCCTACGAGCCCGGTTATATCTATAGTGACCTTGCCCAAAAAAAGTGAACAGCTGATTACACCGCAACCTGAGCCTCGAATGCATCTGGGCTGATGTATCTGAAGGCAGAATGGCGGCGGGTTCGGCTATAGTCAGTGTCGATACACCCAAACAACTGCTTGTAAAGGGTAGCTCGATCCACCTATCGGTGCGAGCAAAGAACGGGCGCTTGGTCTCGGGTTCAAGCAAAAGATAAACGTAGGACGACATCGTGCCGCTCTTTGACGGTTATTTAGGCGGGCTTGCTCGTTGTCCTGCTCTACCTGCTCTAGCCAAGCAAGCTTTGCTTGTTGCTCTACGGAGTACGGCGCTGGCAGGCCATGGGTCAGCTTGTCGGCCCGGTCCGCGTCGATCTGGAACCACAGCTATTCTTCTTCTAGCACCATCTGTGGTGCGTTCAGCTCGGCGAGTCGCATGAGGCGCGCCAGACGTCTCTCGGCTTTTTCTAGTGATTCGAGTGTGAAGTGTTTTGGTTTGTTCACGCTTGCCCTTGCCTATACCTTTTTTTCATTCCAGATTAAGTCAGTGGCACGACAATGATTGTCGCGGGACATGGTTAAGATATGAAGTTTATGGTCTTCTTAGGTACAAAAGAATTTATGATTTGCTGAGATTGAAACGTGTGCATACCATTCTGAATGGACCGGCAGTCAGATACGGAGACAAGGGGATTAGACGATGACACGGCCAACTTTAGTTGACGTCGCAGACGCCATACTTAAAGTCCATGGCGATCCAGAATACCGATATTTCAAGTCCAGCAGGGTCCGAGCTCAGCTTCAAGCCACTAGCCGGTTTACTGCCGCTGCGGGGCAGTTGAATGCGCAATGTCAACCGCACCTGCGGGAAATGAGGCATCGCGGATGGATTGAGCGTGTCCAATTGGAAAACCAGGAGAGGGATATTCCATATCGCATTGTCGACGAGGTGGCACTTCAGAATTTTGTTCTCGCGTCCTCCCTTTCCGGGCATCACGCGCTCAGCCAGATTGCAGATAGGTTAGCTCAGAGATTGGAGCGGATTGATGGAACGATCGAACGGATTGAAGAGGAGATTCTGCACGGTCGTACGGAGGAGGGTAATTCCACCGAAAAATGATCGAGGTGATAAGTGGACTTTATGTACGAGCAGCTATTGGATGGACGGCCCTACCGACTATTAAACGTCATCGATGACTCCAACTATGAAGGGCTGATCATGGATGCGGACTTCTCGCCGCCGGCTGATCGACTCATCGGCTCTCGTGAGCAGCTCATCGAGTGGCGAGCGAAGCCTCAGCAGAATGCCTACTTTGAGGGCTACAACCGAACGGTCCGTTATGACTGGCTATGGACTTACAGCAATGAACGACCTAATTTTTTGATTGGCGGCATAACCCCTAAACAGAAGGTAGCCATGGCCGCCTGATGAGCTCTACTTATCGCCCCGGTTATAAATGGGGGGAATACCATGACAGGAGGGCATTATGAACGACGAAGTGGAGTTCCCATTTGGGCACAACTAGATTAAACAGTCATCGGCATGTGAGATTATTCATGAGACGCCGCCGTCACCGAGTAAGATCAAGCCTCCGGGCGGATCGATGTCCGTTCCACTACGCGTTTTTAGAATTGTTTAAAATGCCAACGATTAACGACACGATTAACATGACCGGAAACATAAAAACCCAACAAGCGATATAAACCGCGAATCCGATAAACCCTTGCTCACCGGCGTAGGCAAATAAAAAAGCCGCACCAAACAACGTGCGTGTGATCAGCCAAAGCGCGATCGGAAGGGCGATAAAAATGAAAAGCAGGGCGCCAACTATCAGGAGAATTCCTTCGTCGGTCATTGTTTTCTCCCACTTGCCGGTTTGAGTGTTTTAGCAGTGCTTCTGTGCCGACATATCGCGTTACCACACCCCCATTCATAAGCTACCAATCAACGAAATGATGAGCCAATCGCCAATCACGCCGGGCGTTTCTAACACGATCCAGCCTGTCTCAATATTGGCCCAGCAGTTTTCAGCGTCTGAGTATTGATCGGGATTGGCCAGGACTTTACTGAGCAGCTCGTAATGGGGGTGTTCGAATAGGCGTTGGTAAAAAGCCTCGTTGGCGATTTTCTGCTGGCTGGGCGAGATACTGCGCGGCATGGGGGATCCACGGTAATGCGCCTGCATGGCCCTTCGGGTGAGTGTGAGGTACTCGCGCAGCGTCTGGCGTGGGAGCAGGTTTTGATAATCAATGCTCAATGCGGTTTGCTCGGCTGCGGAAAGCTCATTGTTGATCGCGGCCATGCAAAGCCGCGGCGGCAGTTCGTTTGTAGCAACAAGATCATGGGCCACCAGTAAACGTGCCTCGGCAGGGGGTAGGCGCTGTAATCCTTCAGATACTGCATTCTCAGCAATCGCAAATCCCACTTCGGCAAAACTTGGCTGCAGCGTCTCTAACTTGGTGTTGGGCGCCGAGGCGAGGATGCCGGCGGTATTGAGCGCAATCTCATCAATCAGGCCCTCTTCGCTGAATAGCTTCTGAAGGTGATCACGGTATATGTCTTCCCGATCCGCTGGAATGTCGAGGTTCTGGACAATCTCGCGCTGCGCATCATCACTTTGGAAGTAGTCAACAATATGAGGCGCAAGATCTTCCTCGCTGGGCTGCGCGCTTAGCGTTGTCGAAAATAATGACGCGCTAAACCACAGGCTTAAAAGCAGTTTATGGTGGCTTTTTGTTGGCATGATCGCTCCTTGAACAGCCTTCTTTTAGTACACTGCCAAAGCAATAGCGGTCAAGGATGGGTAAAAGCTATGTGGCCACATGCCAAAAGAGGGACGCGTTTTGATGGGGATGTCTTTGCGCGCTTTTCTATCAACGATGCAGTGATCAAGCTCTGGCTGCCAGCGCGGTTGCTTGCGTCGAAATCCCGTTACTTCTCAAACAGAACCTAGAGGATCTTGCTGAGGCAGCGGGCGAGAGTCTTTCTGCCTACATCCGTCGAGTCTTAGCCCGGGATTTCCTTTCAGAAAAGGAATATCAGCAATGGCAAGAGAGCAGCCGCTAGTGAACCGCCCCCAGCGCGGCCTACACAACTAATCCGCCTCGGCCTCTACTTCATAAAAAAGCCAAAAGATATCGTTGTTGATGCGTCGGCCCACGTTATCAAGGCTTACGCCGGGGTCAACGAGTAGCAGGATGGCGAGGCGGTCAGCCACCTCGTCCTCAAACTCCTCAATTGAATCCGCGCGTTTGGGGCCATCGCGCCAACGGGGTGTGACGCCCATCCCGTAGCGATCGGATGACCAGGTGCCATCCGGTTCTCTGAATACCCTTAGCATGGGATGGAAAACCTCCATGTGACTGTTACCTTCCTAATTAGGAACCTACTCAATGTGAATGGTCTTGCCATAGGGAGACTTCTCGTCACTGCTTGATAGCCATAGTGCCGGTTCGTTGAAACAGGGCCATGCACCGCATAGGTAGCCGTCAGTTAGCATCAAGACCAGCTCTGGCTTGGTATTCATAGCATCGACAAAGTGCTTTACACAGGCGGCATCGGTACCGCCGCCTCCCACAGGCTTGGTTGAGCAGGCCAAAGCCTCATATTCCCCGGATATGTAAACCTCCTCGCGGGTAATCTGGGTATCCCAATACAGCAGATGGACGCGCTCAGGCGGCATAGTTTGGGTGATATGCACGATCTCCGATAAAAACCGATTCAGCAGACTTGCATCGATTGAGCCAGAGGTATCAACGCCAATGACCATCGGCCCAATGATCTCAGAGAAGGGCGTTGGCATATAAATATCACTGGCCAGCCAGCGCCGGTTGGGCCTGCGCCAGGAGGTGCTGGTGCGGCCTGCGCAAACGGATTGCACAAAATCCTGCAATTGCGAGCGCCAATCAACTTGAGACTCTATGATCGCACCAATATCGCGGCTCCTTGTGCCATTGAGTCGAGTGGCCAAGCCGTCGCCCTGACGTGCTGCCCGGTCGATGGCTTGGTGAAGCGCTTTTCTCGCCTGTTCACTCATCGATCGGGCATCTACAAAACCATGCTCGTCGAAACTCCCTTGGTCGTCGAACTGCTCGTCTGCACCGGACTCTTCTTGCTGCTGCCTTAAATCTTCATAAACCTGACCGGCATTCCAGCCGCGGTATTGCTCCTCAATACAAAGCGGTAGGTCAGGCAGCTCGATTTCCTTACCTTCGGGGTCGAGATCAAGGATTTGCTGGTTGATGACATAGTCACAGGCCATGTTGGCAAGCCTTGGATTCTGTCTCCACAGCCCTTGCCAGGTGGTCATGTGCTTGTAGAGCACATGAAAATTTTCATGCGCCACCACAAAATTGAGCTGCTTGTCGGTTAACGTGTTCAGGAATTGCCGGCCATAGACCTTATTGCGGCCGTCGGTGTAGGCCGTGGGGATGCCATCTTCAACCCGGCTATCGCCTAAAAGAATAATCCCTGAGATCAAAGCAAAGCGGGGAGAGCGCATTAGCGCGATATGACTGCGCTGTAGTCGGCGCTGAGGGCTCAGTTTGCTTTTTGTCATCTTATTAGACGGCCCAGCTGTTCTCGCGCGCCCATTGGGTGAAGGTTTTTGATTGGGCGAATACCAATGCGTTGCTGCCGCGCATGGCCTGAGTGGCAAACATCATCTGCACCTCGCGGGGCAGGCGGGGTAGGTAAGTCATCCACGCATCAATGGTCTCGGCCGATACCCGTGTTAGTGCGCTGAGAACCAGAATGACGCAGGCAATGGGCGATTTGGGTACCTTTGCTGACTCTGGCTCGGTAACAATGGTTTTAAATGCGGGCAGGGCATCGGCCACTGAGAGGAAGGCCTCCATATCTCGCGCGGCTGATTCACCGATGGTTCCGGATAAGGCGGCTATTAACAGTTCATCAGAGAAGTGTTTGCGCTGCTTGATGATATGCGAGGCATGCGCCAGTGAGCGAGGTGAAACAAAAGCCGTCTGCTGCTCGCGCGGGTTAAAAATGTAGGGGTTGTCTTCAGCACCATCTGGGTCGTCGATGTAGCTATCTAGGCAATGGGGGTATTCCCTGACCCAGGCTAAGACCGTGGCATCAATGCCATTGGCCATGCCCCACTCAATCCATTCATCGGCATCGGGCTTGCGAACGGTTAAAAAGGTGACGCGGTTTTTGGCATGGGCTTGCAGCATATCCCCCAGCCCATCGGTGGTCATGTTGGTAGTGCCAAACACAATCGATCCAGCGGGCAGGGGGTGATTACCAATGCGGTGCTCTAGCAACAGGGTGAGCAGCGCGTTTTGCACAGGGCGCATTGCTTTGCCAATCTCATCGAGCATGACAATGAGGGGTTTGTTACCCACAAACATCTGATTAGGCACAAACTCCACCGCATCGCCCACGCGCGGCATTTGCAGATCGCCTAGGTCCAGTAACGCGCAGTCGATGTAGCGCGCCTCAAGCGCTGTCTGCTCGGCTAGCGTCTGGAGCATGGCCGATTTACCCGCGCCCGGCTCCCCCTGAAAGATGAAGGTATTGCTGGTGCCGCAGGTGCGGATAAGCTCCCGGGCTTCTTTAAGGTTTACGGTTGTCATACCGCAAAAATAATTCGCAGATGCGACAAATAACGTCGGATGCAGATGCCAATGTGTGCCCATGGAAAAAATCTGGCAATATCAATTTAGCGTTCGAAAGGGAGCGGCCTTTCAAAGGATTGATATGAAGCAACGAACGACTGTCTTAATCTGTTTAGCCTGTCTGCTAATGGCTGGTAAAGCCGCAGGGGCGGAATCCTCCGATGGCATTGCTTTGATGCGTATGCACCTTGAGTGTGGATGGTTGGAGCAGGTGTCGGCTGGGAGTGATGAGTTCGCTGAAGCTGCCAAATATAACATCGTTGCAGGTGCTGAACTGGCCGCCGATCTAGGCCTCGAGCGCCATGAGTTGGATGATGAGGTGACCGCGGCGTCGCGGCGTGTGTTGGATGGGAGCAACGAGGCGGCTTATTTGGGGGAGAGGGTTGTTGGGTGTCGAAAAGAGCTTTGAAGGGTTAATGATAAAGATTAGGGCTCAAGACATGATGGTTGTGCAAGGTGATGATCGACGAACTGAAATTATAGGGAGTGGTGCGCCAGCTTTTTGTTCTTTTACTAACCTTTAACCCTAGTTAAGGAGCTGAACGAGAGATATATATGCGATTACCTCGCGCTGTTTGCCAGCTCGAGCAAAAGCCAAAGTTATAGCTCTTAGATCTTGGAGTAATGTTGATATGATAGCGGTCAAGCAGGCGTCAGTGGTTACAGAGTGGGATGCAGAGCAGCGTCAGGTAATCGAAACCGTAGCTGAGGCCAGAATTATCGTAGAAGCCGGGCCAGGAACAGGCAAGACAGCTGTTGCTTGCGCGCGGCTTGCGTATCTAACAAGTGCGGCGGATGTCGAGCCCAGCAACACGTGGATGATCAGCTTTACCCGGACCGCAGTAGCAGAAATTCGCGCGCGGTTGCATTCCTACATCGGCGATGCCTCCTTCGCGATCAGGATAGCGACGATCGATTCTCACGCATGGTCCATCCACTCCGGGCACGACCCGAATGCGAGGCTGACCGGGTCCTATGAGGAGAACATCGCCCGGGTCATCGATCTCCTGAAGTTTGATGACGATGTGGCCGATGAACTGTCACAGGTCGAGCATGTCGTAATCGACGAGGCACAGGACCTCGTAGGGCAGCGGGCAGACCTGATCGAGGAGCTGGTGAAGAGGTTGCCGTCTGATTGCGGTGTCACAGTCTTCGCTGACGAGGCACAGGCCATCTATGGGTTTTCGGACGACAGCCTCGGACATCGCAGCGGCGACGCTGCCAAGCTAGGGGAAGCGCTTCTCGAAAGGCTGCGTGCGCAAAGATCTCTGGGCTTCGAGACGTTGATCCTGAAGGAGATTTACCGCACTTCGTCGCCGGGACTGAAAAAGATCTTCTCCGATCTGCGGAAGGATGTCCTCGACAAGAATAGGCATCGCGACGGCTTTCACGCCGAGACGGCAGAAAGAATCCGGGAGCTTGCAGACAGTAAGGGCTTGAAGTGGACCCAGATGAAGGTCGCCGACTTCACAAGCGACGATCTTCTGCTCTTCAGAACCCGCGGCGAAGTACTGATGGCGGCGCAGTTCTGTGACCTCCCTCATCGGCTGCGCCTGTCAGGATACGGAGCGACGCTCCCGGCGTGGCTTGCAATCTGCTTCTCGGATTTCGTCGAGCCTCACGTGGCCGAGCGGCATTTCCTCGGTCTCTGGGCTGCGCGGATCGAAAACAAGACTGCGCCGCACTATGGGCCGGCCGAAGCATGGCAGCACCTCTTGCGCGTTGCAGGGCGCAGAGATGGCTCGGTCGATATGCAGAAGCTCAGAAAGCGGCTGGGCCAGGCCCGTCCTCCGGTGGAACTGACCCTTCCCGAGTACGGCCTTCAGGGACCGATCGTCGGAACAATCCACGCCAGCAAGGGACGTGAGGCCAGCAACGTTGTGTTTCTGCTTCCGAACGGCGCAGAATTCGAGACGGTCGAGGACGAGGCAGAGGAAGCAAGGGTCCTTTTCGTCGGGGCCACGCGCGCGCGCACCTCCCTCATCGTTGGCGAGAGCAACGCTTTTCGAGCGTCAACGCTCGCATCTGGCCGGGTTCATCGGTCCGCGAGGAACGGCAAGTCCACGATGGTTGAAGTCGGTCGCGACGGCGACATCACCGCTCGCGGCCTTGTCGGCCGCAGCGAGTTCAGCGCGGCCGATGCGAAAACCGGGCAGGCTTTCCTCGCAAAGGCCGCGGATGTGGTCACCACTTACAAGCTGGAAGCGGATCCCGAACTCTATTGGTGCTACAGGATCCGTGTCGGCGACGGAGGTCCCTGTGTCGGGGTCATTTCACGTAATCTGACATTTGACCTGTGGGAGATACTCGAGAAAAGGAAGCAGAGGCACAGCCACAAGCCTCCAGGCTACGTGAATCATGTCCGGGGCCAAGGCAGCGCGACGATTGTGCTGAGTCCCGATGACAGTGACCTAGAGGCGCTCAACGAACCTTGGGCCACCTCTGGCTTCATGCTTGCGCCGAGAATTACGGCCTTCCCTTCATTCTTCTTCTTTCGCCGGAAATAGCGCTCATGCTGGACAGATCAGAGGAAAGGGACATTGTTGCGCTCAGGCTCGCAGAGGATCTTGTCGGTCCTCGGACCGAAGACGAGGAACTCCCGGCTCGGCCTTCCGATGTCTACCTGACCGGCATCTTGTGGCCGCAGCGAACTGCCATGTCAGGGGAGGATGACGATCGCCTTGGCACAGCGGGCGCGGGCGGTGTGGAGGAGAGCGATGGCGAAAGCGATGCGGTCCGAACCGGGTCGATCCAGAAGCCCTCAGTCGCTGGCATATCCTTCAGCGCAAACGCAGATGGTGTTGCGAAGGTACGCGTCGTATGCAGCTTCGGGACCTATCGGGCCGAGAAACGCGATCATGGAGATGTGTGGGTTCGGCGAGCTCACACTGTCGAAATCTCGTCCCTCGAATTGCCGCCCGGGCCGACGCGCGAGATCCAACTTGCCGAGCACTGCGATGGGCTTCCTGAAGTTTCCCTCAGTGTCAGATGCATCAAGGCTGCGGATACCATCTTGGCGACCCTCGCTCTGGTCAATTCGGTGGTTCCGGAGCAGGACCGAAATGAGATCGAGGCGGCCTCTCTTTTTCAGACCTCGCTACGCATCGAGCCCTGCGAGGGTACTTTACTGGTCCCGAAGCCTCCTAGGCGCGCAGCTCCTTTAAAGCCGACGACTGACGGCGAAACGGACGCGATTACCGACGAGGAGAGCGGAGCGCTTCTATACAGAAACGTCGCGGAGTTGGCCGTCGGCCACGTATGTTCGGCCGAGTGGGAAGAGGCAGAGGCTTCGGCAGGCTCACAGCCCCATGCTCGGTGGGTCGCGACGACATGGCTGCCCTCGGCCATTGTCGAGGGGGTGGATCCCAATGGGCATCCATACTTCGCAGAACTGGGAGGTGAGCCTGGGACATTCGATCCTCTTCTGGCCGAAGCGCTGGCCTCCGCTGACTCGACAACCCTCAGGAACGGACTTGTCACCTTCTGCGACGCCTATGCGGAGTGGATTGAGACGCAGAGGAAGCGGTTGGAAGATGCCGGGGACGTTGCCCCTGCATTGAAGCATGTTGCCAAGGCGCATCTCATTCAGTGCAACAAGGCCCTGGATCGCATGCGAGTCTCGGTTGATGAACTCGGCGCCAACCCGAGGCTGCGGAGAGCGTTCCAGCTGGCAAACTTCGCCATGCACCTGCAGCACTCGTGGGACAAGTCGAAGAGCCGTCAAGGTCCTCTCCGCTGGCGCCCGTTCCAGCTGGGCTTTCTGCTTCTGAGCGCTCCGTCGTCGGTGATCCGGGATCACGAGCACCGAGGCGTCATGGACCTGCTCTGGTTCCCAACGGGTGGCGGCAAGACCGAGGCTTATCTGGCGCTGATCGCGTGTATCGCCGTCTATCGCCGCCTCTCGGACAATGCCGATGACCACAGCGGCGTTTGCGCCCTAATGCGCTACACGCTTCGCCTTCTTACAACCCAGCAGTTTGCGCGTTCCGCCGCAATGATCGTGGCCCTTGAGGCCATCCGCTCTGGTCGGGTAGCCGCTCCCGAGGGATTGCCGCTTCAGGGCGGAGAGCCTTTCTCGATAGGCCTGTGGGTTGGTGGCGATGCTACCCCCAACAAACGGACAGCCGCTTACGCTTCCATCGTGCTGCGTTCGCAGGAAGTGGCTTCGCCAAAGCAACTCGCGCGTTGCCCTGCCTGCGAGTCGAAGCTGAACTGGTCGATAGCAAGTCCGACATCTCCTGTGGAGGTTTCCTGCGAGAAACCTGAATGCGCGATGTACGGGCTGCTCCCGGTCCATACCGTGGACGAGGATGTCTATGAAAATCGTCCGACGCTGATCATTGGAACAGCAGACAAGTTCGCTCAGGTTGTCCGTGAAAAGCGAACCAACAGCCTGTTTGCCGTTTCGGAAGGGTCCCCTCCTGACCTGATCCTCCAAGACGAGCTTCATCTCATTTCGGGTCCGCTCGGGACAATCGCTGGCGTTTATGAATCCGCTTTCGACTTGATGTTCGCCGCGCGCGGACATCGCGCCAAGGTCATTGGCTCGACAGCTACGATCCGCAGGGCTCCGGAACAGGTTCTAGCGCTTTTCGATCGTGAGGCCTTCCAGTTTCCGCCGCCGGCGATCGACTACGACGATACAGGGTTTGCGGTGCGCGACCGCCGCCCCAGCGCCAAAGGACGGCGATATCTCGGGGTCACGACAGCGGGCCGATCCGCGAAGTTCACCCTTCAGGCAGTGGCTGGCTCCTTGCTGCAGACCGCCTTCGGAGCGTTCAGCGATGATGTCCGTCGGGACGCCTACTGGACACTTGTCGGCTACTTCAACTCCCTTCGGGAGCTAGGCGGCGCCCTTGTGCTGATGCAGGATGACGTCACCGATAGTATCGCGCTCTACGCGAACGCTCGGTCCGAAGAGAATCGCCCTCTCAGCAACGTCGAAGAACTCACCTCTCGCCGGACGCAGGAGGAGATCCGCGAGATGCTCGACCTTCTCGATATCAAGATTGGGGCTCCTGGCGCAGTCGATGCGGTGCTAGCGACTAACATGGTGAGTGTCGGCGTCGACATCTCCCGACTGGGACTGATGCTGGTCAACGGGCAACCAAAGACGATCGCAGAGTACATCCAGTCAACTAGCCGCGTCGGGCGCGGTGACGTGAGCGGCTTGGTCGTTTCGGTCCTCAACAACGCCAAGGCAAGGGATCGCTCGCATTTCGAGACGTTCTGCAGCTGGCACCGCACATTGTACAGGGACGTTGAGGCGACAAGCGTCACACCCTTCGCATCGCGTGCTCGCGACAGGGCGCTGCATGCCGCTCTTGTGGCGGCAGTACGTCATCTGGTTCCGGACATGCTCGACTCCCCTCGAATGGAAGACGAGGCGGAAGACGAGGCAATGGATCTCATCGACCTCATTGTAGAGCGGGCAAAACGCATCGATCCAGAAGAGACGGCCGTGCGGGATGAACTCGAACGGCTCCTCCTTAATAAATGGCGAGCAAGATCGCCGACGGTCTACTGGAGCGACTACAAGGGGGAAAAATCCCTTCTGCAGAGCGCCGAGCGCGCTGCCGCTCGTCGAGCTGCCGGCCGCGATGCTGGCGCCGCTTGGCCTACCCTCAACTCCATGCGGACCGTCGAAGCCGGAACCCCATTCAGGATGGCCCCAGTACTGAGGGCAAAGGACGATACGGATGAAGAATGAGTTGCAGGAGCTGCGGCGAAGCGCAGTCGTTTCTACCTTTGGTCCAGGTTCCGTCGTGGACTTCAGGGCGGGTGGAGGAGCCGTCTCTGGCATCGCTGCAGGGCTCGAGGAATGGGATCGGTCCTTTCCTCCGGCGGGACTGGCGCACCCGCAGGTCATCCGCGAGACGCGCCTCCAGAAAAAGCTCGGCGTCAAGGGATTCAGAACGCCCCCTGTCACGCTCGAGCGGGGAAAGGATGACGATCCGGATACTCGGCGCCTTGTTGCCGTGCGCTTCCCGAAATGGCTGCAATGCCCCAGCTGCGATATCATCAAGCCGGAGCGCCGATGGAAGAACGACCCTGGAAAGGCCTACCGTTACTGCCCGACGTGCACCGAAAAGGCACATGGCGACAGCAAGGTTTTTGTCATTCCCGTCCGCTTCGTCATGGCATGCAAGCATGGGCATGTTGACGAATTTCCTTGGGACTGGTGGGTCGGACACAAGCCCGAATGCCCAGTGGCGAAACGAGAAAACACGGATCGCCATCCGGGGCTTTTCCTGCGGTCCGAGAGGCCGGGCCTCGCTGGTCTGATCCTCAGCTGCCCGAAGTGTGGTGCACGCCGATCAATGGATGGCGTCTTTTCCAAGAAGACTTGGGAACGCGCCCCCAAATGTCGCGGCCACCGACCATGGCTGGCCGATGGCAATGAGAGCTGCGGTAAGGAGCAGTATGCCGTTCAAAGAGGCGCGTCGAACCTGTATTTCGCTGTAACGGAGTCCGCGCTGAGTATTCCACCGTGGTCTGACAGTCTGCAGGAAGCATTGGGGAACTGGTGGAGTACGCTCATAAATCTCGACGATCATTCCGAGCTGGCGAGTTTCATAGGTACTCTCGCAAAGGGAGAGCTCAAAAGCGCCTTAGACGAACTTGAAATGTCGCCTGCCGAACTTGCAGAGGCAATTCGCGCTCGTCTCACATCTTATGGACAGCTACAGACCGATGATTTGAGACCAGCAGAGTATCGGCAGTTCGTTATGGAACCTAGCCGCAGTCGAACGCTCGAAATCGATTTTGAGACACGCAGGGAAGCCGTCGCCGCGGAAATCGCCCCGTGGATTTTTCGGGTGGTAAGGGTCGTACGACTGAGAGAGGTGCGAGCCATCAAGGGCTTTACCCGCATCAACCCACCAGGCGATCCAGACTCGCCAGAGGTTGCTCGTCTCTCCAAGGAGCCTCTTGAATGGTTGCCAGCCATCGAGGTCCGCGGCGAGGGCATCTTTCTCGCCCTGAATGAGGAGCGCCTGTTGAGCTGGGAAAACCGGCCAGACGTCGTGGCGCGCGTTTCCGAGTGCGAGGCGCGGCATCAGGCCGATTGGAAGGAACGGTACGGAGAAGACGCGAAACGACCTCAGGCGATCACCCCGCGATATATGCTCTGCCACACCCTTGCGCACGCTCTCATGCGTCAGCTTACTCTCGAATGTGGCTATTCCTCGGCATCTCTCCAGGAGCGGATCTATGCCGGTACTGGCGAGGAGCAGATGGCGGGGCTTCTCATCTATACCGCGACTCCCGACTCGGATGGGACGCTTGGAGGGCTCGAACGGCAGGGGAGGGCGGAGCGCATTGCTGGCATCCTCCAACGGGCAATCGACGCGATTGAGTGGTGCTCCTCGGACCCACTCTGCATCACCGACATGATGGGAGCCGAGAATAGCTACTCCCACTCGGTGTGCCACGCCTGCTGTCTTGCCCCGGAGACATCGTGTGAAGCGTTCAACAGCTTCCTCGACCGTGCGCTCCTCACGGGCGACGGGACGGGCTCGGGTCTCGGCTACTTCGAAGAGATGCTTCGGATAAGCTGATGGCAGTGCTCTGGCCTAAAAAACTTCCTCGTTCGATCGTGGACGATCCGCGGCGAAAGGCAGAGGTTCGCGTCTACGATCGCCTTGCCGAGGTGCTCGACGACAGCTTCCATGTCTTCTACTCCAGCCCGTGGCTGGGCACCGATAGACTCGGAAACGAGAAGGATGGTGAATGCGATTTCCTGATCGCTCATCCCGAGCACGGCATCCTAACAATCGAAGTCAAGGGCGGCAGGGAAATCTCGTTCGACCCGATGGACGGCCAGTGGCGCAGCACGGATCACGGCGGGTTTGTCCACAAGATTAAGGATCCTGTTGCACAAGCGCGCAGCGCTAAGCACGAAATCCTCAAAAAGATGAACAATTCAAAAAAGTGGCCAAGTCGCTTTATTCACGCCGTTCACGGGGTGATCTTCCCAAGCGCTGGTTCGCCTTCTGGGGCTTTGGGTGCGGATCGACCGGCTGAGATCTTTTGCTGCTCACGCCAGTTTCATGGTGACTTAAAAGGATGGGTCACTAGCCGTATCAAAGCTGGTAGCCGCCCCGATAATTGCGAACCACTAGGCCGAGACGGCATTAGTGCATTGGAATCTCTTCTGGCGCGTCCTTTCACACTGAGTTTTTCTATTGGCACCGAGCTCGCCGACACCGAGGCGATATTCCGCGTCCTCGAACCATTGCAGTATCAGATTCTCGAGGTGATTGAAGATATTCCTCGGGCTTTACTCCAAGGTGGTGCAGGCACTGGCAAGACAATTGTCGCGATGGAAGAAGCTCTGAGATCCGCGAGGGCAGGGCGCAAGACCCTATTGACCTGTTTTAATAAACCGTTAGCCAATTACTTTGAAAGAAGATTGAGCGGCATCGAACATTTATCAGTCGCCGGATTTCATACGTTATGTGGTTGGGCTTCGCATCAAGTCGGCATCTCGATACCCTCTGATATCAATGATGTAAGCCTGTATGAAAACTCTTTGCCGAATGCGCTATGTGACGCAATGGAACAAAAGCCTAGTCTGCGATGGGAAACCGTAATCGTAGATGAAGGTCAGGATTTCTTGGACGAGTGGTGGATAGCATTGGACGCATGTTTAGTGCCCGATGGTCGCATTCGGGTTTTTATGGACAGCAATCAACGTGTTTATCAGAGGTCCGCAGATCGTGTTTGTGATTTCAGCTTGGTTCCTGTCCGGCTCTCAAGAAATCTTCGAAATACCAAAAATATCCACAAAGCGGCCTCAGCCTATTACTCAGGTCCGGAAATCTTCGCAGATGGGCCGGATGGTTTGGAGGTATCTTGGGTTAGCGCTGAGGATTCCGCCACGATGATTGAATCTGCTTACCGAGAGCTTCGAAAGCTTATTTTCAAGGAGGATGTGGCGCCCGGTGACATAGCTGTACTTGCTAATAGCCCCGCTGTTATAGAAAGCTTCTTAGAAAAAACCATTGGCACAAACATTCCACTTACCGATGCTGACACTATGACGTTAGAGGATGTTGTTGTTGATACTGTGCGTCGCTTCAAGGGGCTAGAACGGTCCGCGGTGGTGTTAGTCGTGGATGGCGACGAGATGGGTCGTCGTGAACTCGCATACGTCGCTTTCTCAAGGGCCCGAGCATATTTATGCGTTGTGTCGTCTTCTGCGGTTGCTGATGAATTGTTAAAAGGCTTTTAAAATTTTGCATTGCTTAAGCCGGTAAATTTTAATTGCTGCAATCGTCTTGAAGTGAAGGTGTTTACTGGTACGGACCCAGTTTTTAGGACAGTTGATAGCGTAACATTCACTCATGAGAGGGGTTACGCATATGGGTCGAAAACGATAAACAGACGCCTTCAAAGTTGAGGCGGTTCGTCAGGTCACTGAAGCCGGTCACGGGGTCTATGATGTGGCCAGCCGGCTTGGGATCAGCAACAAAAGTCTGTATGACTGGATTAAAGCCTACGGGCCAGAGTCCGGCGCGATTCAGGCCACAAGAGCCGATCAGGAAGAACTCAGGAAGCTGAAGGCAGAGCTTAAAAGGGTCACGCAGGAGCGTGACATATTAAAGGAAGCCGCCCGGTACTTCGCGCAAGAGTCGAAGTGAGGTACCGGTTCATTGAGTCTCGACAACATAAGGATCCCATCACCACGATGTGCCGCATTCTCGAGGTCCACCGCAGCGGGTTTTATGCTTGGCGGCACGCACCGCTGTCTCGCCGGGCGCGTGAGGCCCAGCGGTTGGAGACCAAGATCAAGCAATTTTGGATGGAGAGTGGCTGTAACTATGGCTATCGGAACATTGAGTTAGATCTTGAAGAAGCTGGAGAGGTAATCCCCCCGAAAAATAATCGAGGTGATAAGTGGAATTTTGTACCCTAGCAAGGACAGGAGATTCCACATGCGTAAATCACGTTTCACGGACAGCCAGATCATGGCGGTCCTCAAGCAGGCCGAGGCAGGGGTTAAAGTCCCAGACCTCTGCTGCGAGCACGGTATCAGCAGTGCGACATTCTATATCTATGGACTACCTCCCTATTGCAAGCACTAAGTTGCAGCGGGTCCGAACTGCATACATCTATCCGGCATCAGAGTTTCTGAGAAAGTAGTGTCCAAATGGGGAATCCGCTCACGCTCACCTCAACAAGTGGACGATCTCAAGGATCATTATAAAAGTCAGGTTCCAAGCGTGATGGTTCGACCTTTTTGCCATTTCCAGTGCATTCGCAATCCACGGGTATGTCAGGAGCAAACGTAGCTGGTTTTGTTGCGCAGAATCGACCAAATGATTCTCGCATTCTTATTAGCGACTGCTACAGCTGCCTTGTTGGAACCCCGTCGCTCCCTTAACTGATCGACCCATTTACCAAAGAGGCTTGCATCAGGTTTTGCCAGTAAAAGGCGCCCTTGCAGGCTTCGACACCAATGGTACAGGTTTCAAGTTGCGCAACCGATCGCAAGAGTTCATCGCGCTTTAAACGAGTTTTGTAAACGACTTTGCCGGATCGAGACAGACCACACAGTTGGAAAACGTTCTTGGCCAAATCAATTCCGAGGTAATGTACATTTGCCATAAGATAATCTCCGCTGAGTGAACTGACCGCCGTAGTATAAGTCGGGAGGTAGTCCATCCCATTAAGTGGCGCGCTAGGTTTGGCGGCATGGACACCTCGATGATGAAGCGGCTCAAGGAGCGCGAGGAGGAGAACCGGCGCTTGAAGAAGATGTATGCCGAGGAGCGACTGAAGTCTGAGTTACGCAGGGAAGCCCTCGAGGGAAAGTGGTAAGGCCGTCTCATCGCCGTGAGATGGCCAGCAAGGCAGTCGCCGCCGGCCGCTGTAACATCCGGCTTGCCTGTCAGGCATTTTCCATCAGTGCGACCTGCTATTGCTACCGGTCAAAGCTCCGGCATGAGAACGCGGAGATCGCCGACTGGTTGGTTCGTCTAACCCACAATCAGCGCAACTGGGGCTTTGGGCTGTGCTACCTATACCTTCGCAACGTCAAAGGGTTCCGGTGGAACCACAAGCGCGTGTATCGCATTTACCGATCGCTTGAGCTCAACCTGCGGATCAAGCCGACGAAACGCCTGATCCGTGAAAAGCCCGAGCCACTTGCTGTCCCAGAGGCCGTAAACTAGGGCTGGTCGATGGATTTTATGCACGACCAGCTAGCGGATGGACGAACCTATCGGCTATTCAACGTCATCGATGACTACAACCGCGAAGGACTGATCATTGATGCAGACTTCTCGCTGCCCGCAGAGCGCGTCATTCGTTCTCTCGAGCAGCTCATCGAGTGGCGAGGCAACCCCCAGCAGAATGCCTATGTTGAACGCTACAACCGAACGATCCGTTCTGACTGGCTAAGCCACTATTTGTTCGAGTCAATCGCTGAAGTCCAGGACTTTGCCACTCGCTGGCTATGGACTTACAACAATGAACGACCGAATATGGCACTTGGCGGCATAACCCCGAAACAGAAGGTAGCCATGGCCGCCTGATGAGCTTTACTTATCGCCTCGGTTATAAATGGCGGGGTTACCGACACAGAAAGGATTAGATAGAAATGGCATATTGGATATTCAAGGTTGCGGAGCAGGATTTGTATCCCGACGAGCCAGGGCTGAAGTACGTGTATGACAACACTCACTCAGTTCGGGTCCAGAAGGGGGACACTTTTCTATACCTCGACAAGACACAAGGATACTCATTCACAGCTACAGGAACTGTAAAACAACTTTCGGAAAGAAAGCCAACTGAACAAGAAGCACTGCGAACACGCAAAGTTAGAGTGGTATACACAGCCCATCTCACAGATGTTGTGAGGTTCACAACGCCTCTTTCCGTCTCGCCAACAAGCAAAGAGGGAAAGCGAAATCGTGCTCAGCTTGGTATTACGGATGTCAACCTGCTCGGCTGGTCACAGTCGATGCCATCACTCGGTGAATCTATGTATCAAGCGATTCTCGACTTGGCAGATCTTCGTCATCTTCTTCCTTCCGTCTCAACGGAGGACTTCTCCGTTCCTGACAGCTGGAGCAAGACCAAGTCTCGCTTAGCCATAAAAGGCTTCACTGACACCGTCATGAAGCGAAGTGACAGTCGGTGCGTTGTTTGCGGATCATGTCTCCCTGGTCTTGTGGAGGCTGCACATCTGAGCCCCTACGCCACGGATGTGAAGAACAGAGCAAACCCTGCTAATGGTATATGCCTTTGCAAGTACTGCCATCGTGCGCTAGATCTTCAATATATCGCTATTGCCTCAACCGGTGAACTTCTTGTTGACTCTGAAATTGATGACTCTGTCGCTACCTTTCATTGCAGCCAAATCTCAAAAGATGATCGCAAAGCATTACTCGCGGGCGTTGACCCAAAGTTTCTTAATCTAACCGTCACGCGGCATAGAGAATACTTGTCCAACAAAGGCATGGAGGCGAGGTCCTAAAGGCCGCGCCTCATGGCAGGCGTTATGCGTCAAAAGGAGATTGGATGCGAGCCATAATTTTATCGCTAATGCTTGTGCTGCTAATTTCAGAAGTGGCATTTGCACAAGAATGTAAAATCACTGCAGCGGATAACTGGTGCGGCCGTTCGTTATTGTAAAACCGGATCCATTGCACGATCACCTGCCGCGCATGCGCTAGCGGCTCGAACTGGTGCTGCCAGATGCATCCCTCTTTTAGGGATCGGAAGAAGCGCTCCATTAGCCCATTCCGCTCCGGCGTATAGGGCGTGATGAACTCGTGGGTTAGTCCATACGCTCTGACCGTGTTGATTTAGTGCTGCAAGATGCACACCATTTCATGTTGTTCATCTTCCCACCCATGCACCCGAAACCCACTGCATGTTTTCAGGATGGAGATGCCGATTGCTTACTTCCGCTAGTCGCCGATCTGCTGCTTTTTCTGCTGCTAGAAACCAACGTCTGTTTTGGTCTCGGTCTATTTCGACGGTGCCGGTGTTGGCCGGCCGTTTTAGCCAGTCTACAAAAGATTCCGGATTAATTTGCACTTGGTCGTCTTCGGTTATTCCAAATACTGCGTATTCTTGGCGCCTGCGGTGCCCTTGGTCATTCTGCCAGCGTAAAATACTAGTGGTCAGTGCCGCGCTGTTCGGTAAATTGCGTACTACTGCACTCAAGCCCATGAAGTCGTAGCTTTTCGCTTCTTGTAATAGGTAACGCATTATGTGCGAATCCAGATCAAGAATATGCGTGTTGGGCCGCTTGATGGCTAAGATACGGTCTAGTGTTACCTCATAGCGGGTTCGGGTGCTACCTAGGGCATTTTGCATTGTCTCAGGGATACGGATATGCCAGAGTCTGCCGTCGTGACTGGTGTCTACTATCTCAACATCGAGTTGCTGGAACATACCCTGAACGAAAGCCGTACTGTGCTCGCTCGTAATACGCAGCTCATTTCGGGTCTCGTTGGGATTAAAGCTCGCAGCATACGCAAATAGCTCGTGCTGTTTTTCTGTGGCCTCTTTAGCGAGGGCTAGGGCTGTGTTGATCCGCTCTTCGGTACGATCGATTCCTGCTACGGTCGCCTCTTCCAGAATCTGCGAAACGTCAATTAGATCTGCAATCTCGCCAAGGATATCGTCGTGTAGCTGAGAATCAAATTCAGGACTAACCCCAGCTAGATCAGTAACCACCTGTTCAATACGGCTATACATCATTTCCATAATTTGTTCGTCGGCTGTGTCTGGAGAGTGGATATTGAATACAACTACTCGATTCCTTTGCCCATAGCGATACAGGCGGCCAATGCGCTGCACCAGACGCATTGGATTCCATGGTAGGTCGTAGTTGATCATGATGTGACAGTTGCGCTGCAAATTAATGCCCTCGCCACCAGCTTCTGTGGAGATCAGAAATTGGGCTGATTCCTCAAATCGGGCAATCGCGGCATGCCTCAAGTGGTGAGGCATAGAACCGTTAATTTGCTCCACACAGCCGGCGCCAAAACGACCCTCTAGAGCTGACTTGATATAAGTTTGGGTGGTTCGATATTCGGAAAAAATTAGCACTTTTTGATCTGGATTATCGGCGCGGATGGCTTCGATTAATTCATCGAGAAAAAGCTGAAGCTTACGGTCATTGTCGCGCAGGCGTTCTGCCTCGCTGATTAGTTGATCGAGTAGATCCAGCTCACCATCAAAGAACTGTGCCGCTTCGGTCTGCAGCTGTTCTTCCCATTCGCCAATAAACCGCTGATCTTTTTCTGCATAATTACCCATCGGCTCTATGTTGGCCTGAGTTTGAAGTCGCAATTTACGGTTAATCAGCGCATTGTGGATCGCCGCAGCACTTGAGGCAGCGAGCTTGCGGTACACCGTCATTACAAAGCCGATAGCATTGCCTTTGACGCCAAGTTTGGCGCTCGCTTCATAGCCTTTACGAAGATACGCTTGTAGGGTGTTATCGAATACTTTCGCCGCCTGAGAGACCGACACTTCCATTGCTGACGTGGTTTTGCCATTGAAAATGAAGTTGCCGTCCACATCAGTTACATCGGCTTTATTATTTCGGAATACCATATCTCCGATAATTTCCGGATTGTTCCTTAAACTGTTGATTTTATCGGTCAGCTCGGGCCGGAGCAGCTCCAATAGTGCCTGGAATTTGTCTTGCATCCCTTGATGTGGCGTAGCTGTTAGCAGGACCATCGCATCTGTTTTTCGCCGCAGTTGGGCAGCTAACTGGAACCGCTGTGAGGCATCAAGTTTCATACCGTACTGTCGCCGACTAAGGCGATGCGCCTCGTCGAAAACAACCAAATCCCAACCACCGGCCTGCTCCAATGCTGCTAGGTGACGATCATCCTTCAGCCTATCCATTGACGCGATAACATAGTCAAACATCTTCCAGTGGCGCGGCTCATTTATCTGGAAGTCATCACCATAAATTAAAAAATCGCCCATTTTGAACTTGTGGTTAAGCTCGTCTTGCCATTGTTTGGTTAATCCAGCGGGAGTAACTAGCAGCACTCTATTAAGACTATCCCGCTGCTTAAGCGCAGCCAAAAGCATGCCGGTCTCGATAGTCTTGCCAAGCCCGACGTCATCAGCGATCAACCAATTGAGGTTTCCAGAGGCCAAGATATGGTGAACTAAGTGGATTTGGTGGGGAAGTGGGTCGATCTCCAAATGTGAAAGGGATCCTGTATTTTCGTTCCACATTTCCAGAGCATGCGCCAGCGATTTTAGTCGGAACCGCTCTGCACTATCTGCGGGGCCTGTTTCACCGAGGATGAATCGGTGTTTGCTGCCCTTAATCTGCTTTAAAGTTTCATAAGGGAGCCAGAGTTGTTTGCCTACTCTCGGGAAATCAACCAGTACTTGGTCACGGCCACCCAAGGTGCGAGTCTTTAGGACAATACCTTCTCCCATCGTCTTTCGTGTTCGACTTGCAGGTACGTCTTGCACGTCCATCATTGGGCGGAACCCGCAGCGCAGACTAGAAAGTGGGACCACAGATTTCCGGTTTTCACCTTGCCAATGGACAGTAACATCGACTTGATTCCCTCGATCAATTGCGGACTCCACTCTACCTACGCGTTCGGTCTGATCGGAAAGGGTTTGTTTTACCCAAGCGTGGCGCACCGGGAGCAGTGGGGTACGGTTTTTAGTCATTCTTCTGATTCCTTTCTTTTTCTCATGCCCCTAAGTGGCGGAGGTTCACTTAGTGGAAGTTTTATGCCGAGTTCCTGTAAACAGTGGCGTGCGGGCGTGTTGTAGTGGCATAGAGTAATATTTTCAGAGCCAATGTTTTCGTCTGCCCATCCATGAAAACTGAAAACGCTTTCACCGGAGAGCGCGCCCCGCACTGACCCGGTTCGGTATTGAAGAAACCTTAGAAAGGTTTTGAAGCTGCGGCATAGGCTTTGATCGGCATACCACCATTCGTACAAATCCTCAATGAGAGTTATTACTTCCTCGACTGCGGGAATCGCTGGGAAACATCGTATGACACGCAGTGCATCCACCCAACTTATGTTGCAGTAGGCCGCGGTGGCTTCCATGTAGAGCGCGTTGCTCTTGATCCGAGCGAAAGTTATCCAATAGCGATCATTATTGAACCAATAATTGCGAATCGCCCTAGCGAGCATAAGCTCATCCGGGATCATGCCTTTACTAATTTCTCGCTCAATGGCTACGCGGGTCGCATTCCATCCATTCTCAACAAAAACCTTTTGAAGTAGCTCAATTGAACAGGGATGCCAATCGCAGTTTGCAATGACTTCTGTGGCGACTTGAAGGGCACGTCTCTCGCGGCCAACGTAATCAGTCGGTAGGATGTGTTCGGTGTCCCCGCGATTAGCTTCTTCATCAAACTCATCAAGGTCTTCGTATTCATCCCACGCGAATTCATCGATCTCCTGATTATCGAGGGAATCCGGAAGGTAGTCGAAGAGACTGTAAGCAGCATCGTCGTTTTCTGGCACAGCAAAATCGGCGTTTGGTTGTAATTCTTCATAGTAGAGATCATCTAATGATTGCTCGACCGCTTGAACATCAGGCTCCTTATTGTCGGTGTGAGAGCTGACATGACGCGAGTTGGGAGTTGTGAAAGTAGTGGCCTCCCTTTGTAACTGGTCTTTCGGTATTACTGGTTCCGTAGCAGGCGACCCCTCACCTAGTGAACCTGTCGCCCTAGACCTAGGGGTGCTGTTATTCGTATTGAGATACTTACGCTGTCGGTACTTGATTTTGACCTGATGCTTGGCTGGTCTTTCCGTTTGGCTAGTATTTCTTGGTGATGAAAGAGATAATTTCGGCCGCAGTGATAATTGTTGGACTTTTCCTGAATCAGCGTCGCTTGCATCCGATACAGCGTCGTCGTGCGGTGAATAATCGACTTCTTTACTCTGCTCAGCTTGCGTATTTATAAACTCTAAGTCTTCATCAGTAAAATCATTGGCCGCCTGACTGGCCTTGAGTGATTTGTTGAAATGATTAAGGGCTTTCGTCGGTTGATTCTCAAGCAGATAAACATGACCGAGTGCGGTAAGGAGTGCGGTAGAGTGGGGATGGAGTTCTAAGTTTTGCTGAAGCAGGAGAATCGCTGCTTGGCGAAGCCCTTCGATAACAAGATGATTTGCCTTCGTTAGTATTTCGTTTTCATCCAAAACATTATCATCCATGTTTTCTGCGACAGCCTCCTTGCCTCTTGCTCGCGTCAATGCTTATACGTTAACACCTAAAGCGGCACTGACCCCAGCTCAGAACTTCCCACGGTTTTCGTTTAGACAAATTCTCTCAAAAGCATGCTGGGTATACTGGTGTCTTGATTATCAGGTTCAGTCCAGAACCGCTCGCTCCTCTTTAAGCACCGTTTATCCCGAATTAGCGATTGTGGTCTACTTCCACCGACTGGGTCTCTAACTGAGGTGGATAAGATCACCGGGCATTAGAATTGACGGAGGCGAGCTAAGGGTAGGCCATTTGTTTCAATCTACGACCTCAAGCTTGCCAAGGCGCTGGCAACCTCTTTGAGCTACTGCTCCTGTTTAAGCAGTTTCAAAGTCTCCGCGATCCCAGCTTTGCTGAGTTGCATTGTTAATCTCGGGTCAGTGTTTGTAAGCACAGCGTGTGCGTATTTGAATGCGCATTAAACCGCTGAAGATTGATGTCACATGCCCCCTGTCCACGATTACGCAATTAACTCACTCCCCTAGGCAGGTTTATCGGTTTTTCCGACGTCTTCTGTCGGAGGCATGGTCAACCATTTCGCACGATATAATTATAGGCAGTGTTGGAGTGGCGGCTAAAGGCTTACACTTGCAAATGCGCCGTAGGCGAACAGCCAAGGAATAGGGCATGTGCAACATCGTAGGCGATATCCATCGACATGCTAGCCGCTTGGCGCGGCTGCTTATAGGGGAAGAGCCCGAAGAGTCTAGAGAGTGCAGAGGTGTTAATTTGGGCCATCGTTGTGTAAGTTCTTCAACGGACTTTGATAAACCCTATAATTTCAACAACTGTAATTCTGATCTGTTCAGTATTTCCGGCACCTTTGGTGTCAAGGGAGACCAGTCGGGGCTGGCTCCGCCAATCAGTGGGCGGTATGACGAAAAAGATGTGGTTACCCTTTTAAGAGTGATCCAAACGTGAGGATCAGTCAGTGAAGAAGCGGCCCTATCCTTTGGTTGATGTGTTTGCTGGCCCAGGTGGCCTTGGGGAAGGCTTCGCTTCATTGCAAAGGAATGGGAAAGAGCGTTCATACTTTGAAAGTATTGTCGCCATTGAACAAGATAAGTTTGCTCACAGAACACTCCTTTTGCGCCATTTTCTTAGAGTGTTTGAAAGCGATGAGTTTCCTGAAGATTATTATCGATATTTAAACGGTCATATCACCCTTAATGAGCTTTATTCGCGGCATCCCAAAGAAAAGGCTCGGGCGGATCAGTCGGCGATAAGGTTGTCCCTTGGCGCTGAAAATCATCGCCAAGTTCGTGCGCTCATCACCAATAAGCTTGGAAACGAAAAAAAGTGGGCGTTGGTCGGTGGGCCTCCTTGCCAAGCATACTCTTTGGTGGGTAGGTCACGGATGAAAGGTGATCCAGCGTTTGAGAGCGACGAACGCCACTTTCTCTATAGGGAATACTTGCGAATCATTGTTGATCACGGTCCACCAGTATTTGTAATGGAGAACGTGAAGGGCCTGCTGTCAGCCCGGGTAAATGGCGACCTTGTAATTAATCGCATTATATCTGACCTAACTGAACCGGAAGGTGCCCTTGGCATTTCGCCAAATGGCCTAGGCTATAAGCTTTATTCGCTCGCGGAAGAGGAGCTTCCAGGGTTCTGCGTCGATCCGCGCCTTTTTCTCGTTAGGGCGGAAGAATATGGAGTGCCGCAAGCCCGCCACAGAATGTTTATTGTGGGTATCAGAGACGATATTGCAGTCCGTCCTAAAAAGTTAAGGCCTCACAAATCGCCAACACTAGAAGAGACGATTGGCAACTTGCCAAAAATTCGGAGTGGAATTTCAAAGAGTGAAGATAGTTATGAGAGTTGGCGGGTAGCAGTCGGCTCGCTAGATTTACAGCGGATCAACAAAGAGCTAAGGGGAAATTGCTACGCGGAGGAGCTTTTTGCGACGCTTGCTGCTTGCGATCCCGCGCCCGTAGTCCCCTTGGAAAAATCCTCTACTCGATATCCAGCGCGGCCTTTTTGTTCGCATAGTGTCTTCGAGAGCATCTACGATGCGCGTCTTTCAAGATTGGATAGTCATCACTCGCGCTCTCATATGCCGTCCGATCTTCGCCGTTATGCCTTCGCAGCTTCATTCGCATCAGTTACCGGCAGGAGTCCCAAGTTAGCTGATTTTCCACCTTTTTTACTGCCTAACCATGCAAATGTTGGCGACGGCAGAGCTGGGAAGATGTTCTCAGATCGATTTCGGGTTCAGCTTCCTAAGCAGCCTGCTACTACTATCACTTCTCATATCTCTAAAGATGGGCACTATTTTATTCACTACGATCCTATGCAATGTCGGAGCTTGACAGTCAGAGAAGCCGCGCGGCTGCAAACTTTTCCGGATAATTATAGATTCGAGGGACCAAGAACATCTCAGTATCACCAAGTAGGCAATGCGGTGCCGCCGTATCTCGCAAGGCAGATCGCCGAAATAATCGCAGATATTCTTGATAGAGCCGGAGAGATTAAGTGAGAATCGACCGTGTTTCCTGCGAGCTAGGGGGGCGGGGCACTGCTCGCATCCGATCCGAGGAAATGGGATCGGAGCTGGTCCTTTCCCAGTATGCCAGTGTGATTTTTTTGAGTGCCTGTTACTGCCGTCAAGGCTTAGATTGGCGAAACGCTGCAAGATCGCAGGTAGATACTTCATTTCGGAGCGGACAGTGCCACCCCTCGTCCGAATATAGGGCAGGTTATGGCTAGACATCACCATCTTCCTCCAAGTGCCTCATCTCTATCTGCATCGATGCGTGATTTAGGCTATTCACTAGAAACTGCGATTGCGGATCTTGTTGACAATAGCATCTCGGCAGAAGCAACCAAGGTCGATATTCTTTGTGATCTGAGCCAAACAAACCCCACATTGGGCATCATTGACAACGGTAATGGCATGGATGAGGCGGGCATAATTGATGCCTTGCGGCATGGGTCAAAGAACCCATCGGAAATGCGTTCACCAAAAGACCTTGGTCGCTTTGGGCTCGGGCTCAAGACGGCTTCCTTTTCGCAGTGTAAAAGGCTAACGGTAGTTAGTAACAATGGTAGTGGGCTGCACGCAGCGGAATGGGACCTAGAGACTGTACATAAAAAGGATGATTGGCTTATCTCAATTCTTGATACCGAAGAAATCGCGGAGGTGCCATTTCATGATCTGATCATCGGCACGGGTACAGCGGTGATCTGGCGTAACCTCGATAGGCTATTCGAGGAGGAGGTTGGTGCCGGACTGCATGAAATCGTTAATGAGAAGCTAGATCTCGTCGAAAAACATCTAGCTTTAGTTTTTCATAGGTTTATAAGCGGCGAAGTGAGTGGCCGTAACAAACTGGCACTCTCCCTGAATGGTCATTCGATTAAGCCCTTTGACCCGTTCTGCCGCAAAAATCCGGCTACGCAAATATTGCCGGAAGAAGTTGTGCGGGTTGATGGCGCGGCAGTTCAAATGCAGCCATACATCCTTCCGCACCACAGCAAATTGAGCGCACAAGAATACGACTTCTATCAAAACCGCAGCGATTTTGTTTCAAACCAAGGCGCTTACGTCTACCGCGCCGGTCGCCTAATGGCATGGGGCGACTGGTTCAGACTCATCCCAAAAGGGGAAGCCACAAAATTGGCTCGAGTGCAGATTGATTTCCCAAATAGCCTCGATGAGTTGTGGACGATCGATATTAAGAAATCACGTGCACGTCCTCCAGCACCGGTTAGAAACCGTCTACGGCAAGTCATAGACACGGTAACTGCACGTAGCACCAAAGTGCATCGTGGTAGAGGAAAAAAGCTATTTGACGAGGTAAATGCGCCAGTTTGGGAGCGATACGCAACTCAGGGAGCCATAAGGTACGGTCTAAATAGTGAGCATCCGCTAGCTGAAGCCTTACGTGCAAACCTTGATTCTGAAAATGATCGCCGGCTCGCGATATACCTGGAGGCGGTTGCGTCTTCGCTTCCGATTGAGATGATTTATTCAGATTTTTCCACTAAGCCCCAAGAGACTCATCAGAACGAACTTTCGCGGGAAGAAATCAATGTCCGCCTTAATGATCTGAAGCAATGCCTTTTTGGCAACGGTGATGTAAATGTTGAGGCCTTTCGAGAAGTCGTAAGGTCCACTAGATTCTTCATTGGTTTCGAGGACGCTGTTGAAGACTACATCACTAGAGAGTTGGATAAATGACAGTCAATAAGATTGAGAATCAGAGGAATTTCACCAGCGCGCTTATATCAGCGCTATCGATTTTGCCGGAGCCGCCAACACGTGATGAGGTAAGGCGTCGGGCAAGGGAGCTTGCGTGTGTATTTGGATACGATGACCCACTTGAGAGCGTCATTGAAGATGCGCTCGTAGCTGTGGATTCGCGCATGGGTGCGGGTGTTTCCCTAGTTGATGTAGAAGCTGATCACGATGATCAATGGATCGATAAACGTGGGGATATCGATTGGATATATTCTGATGCTTACCAAGCATATCTAAAAAAGGAACAGCTGCATCCAACAGTTGTGCAATCGTTAAGCGATGTCGCAACTAAAATACTTGGTCATTTGCAAGATCCTAAAAGCGACGGCAAGTGGGACCGCCGAGGGCTTGTAATTGGGCATGTCCAATCCGGTAAAACTGCAAATTATATGGGGGTGATCGCCAAGGCCGCGGATGCAGGGTATAAGTTTATAATCGTGATTGCGGGTATTCACAATAACTTACGGAAACAGACCCAGGGACGCATAGACGAGGGTTTTGTTGGACGCTCCAGCGACCCGGAAGACCGTAAAAAGGTTGGTGTCGGTCTGCTCCGTGACTATCCTCATCCAGCCACCCTGACAAATGTCCATGATGATTTCAGCAAGAGGACCGCTAACCAGAGCGGATGGAAGATCAACGATCTGAATAAGCCGACTGTGTTAGTAATAAAGAAGAACGTTAGTACTCTGAAATCGCTGCATGATTGGCTTAAGGAGATGAACGCGCAGGCAGATGGACTAATAACCGATGTTCCAATGCTTATGATTGATGATGAAGCCGATAACGCTTCGATTAATACGAACAAGCCTGAACTAGACCCGACAAAGACGAACGCAATGCTTCGAAAGATCCTCGGTCTCTTTGCTAAGTCATGTTATGTCGGGTACACCGCTACACCTTTCGCAAACATCTTTATCAACCCCGATTCATATGATGATGAAGCCTATGAAGAATTATTTCCTCGTGACTTCATCGTCAGTCTCGACGCTCCAAATACCTATTTCGGACCAGAAAAAGTCTTCATTGATGATAGTAGTAGCGCAAGAATCGTAAGACCGATTTTGGATTGCGAAGACTACCTCCCTTTATCTCATAGGAAGGATGACGAGCCAATCGAATTGCCGCCAAGTCTCTACGCGGCCATTGATCAGTTCATTGTTGCTAGGGCGATACGCAACTTGAGGGGGCAAATCAATAAACACTGCTCAATGATGATTAATGTTTCCCGGTTCGTAGCTGTGCAACAGAGGGTGCGCAACTTTGTAAGCATTTACGAAAAGAAATTGCGGGAGGCGGTAAAAGCAAATTATGCGATGCCGGATTCAGTATCCCAAAAGAACGATATTATGGGCGCTTTAAAGTCCTGTCTGGAAACTGAGTATTCTGATTGTGGGTTTATCTGGCCGGATATTAAGGGTGCTCTCAATGACGTTTTCGGCAATCTCCAAATCTTCGTAGTAAACAGTAGCTCTGACGAAGCACTCGATTACAAGAAGTATGAGCGTGACGGGAGTAGTTTGACGGCTATAGCGATTGGCGGATTGAGTCTCTCGCGCGGCCTCACTATTGAAGGCCTTACGGTGAGCTACATGTATCGCAATACTCGAATGTACGACACACTCATGCAGATGGGACGTTGGTTTGGCTATCGATCCGGTTTCGAGGACTTATGCCGGGTGCATCTGTCTCCGGATTCCATAAACTGGTACGGCCACATCGCTGAAGCCTCAGAGGAACTACGTCAACAGATTAAAGCAATGCGGCGGGACGGAATGAGCCCTAAGCAGTTTGGGCTTTATGTGAAAGCGCACCCTGAAAGGTTGCTCATTACTGCTGCTAATAAAATGAGAGCTGGTGAAAGAGTTATTGTAAATCAGAACTTCACGGGCCGAATTGTGGAGAGCTATATTCTTCCGGTTAATAAAAAGATAAATGAAGAGAACGAGCAGCTAATTAAAAAATACTGGCGGAACAAGTTTGGTTGCACTGGTTTGGAAGATACTGGTAAGGGTTGGCTTGCTCGTGATGTAGAGATTTCGGAAATCGAGGCGTTCCTAATGGCGTTCCGTAGTCATCCTGATTTCACTGATCGTAAGAATGCGGCGATCAGTTATCTCAGCGCGCTTTCCGAGAAATACACTACGGGAGATGTTCTGATTTTATCGGTTTCAGCAAATGGGGAAGACGCGGCGAATTACATTTTGGGACCCCAAGAACGCAGTAGCGCAGGCCATAACGGTGATACATGGCGAATTAGTAAAGACCGTGTGGCGAGCCGCGGTGATGAAAAGCTAGGGCTGTCTGAGTTACAGAAAGATGAAGCAGTAAAGATTGCCAGGAAGGATGGCCAAGACAAGAACCCATCTGACTATCATTTCCGCTCAGTACGCAAGAAGCCCTTATTGATGATTCATGTGCTCCGGCCGGTAGGTAGAGATGCTAATGCGCGTGTCCCAGCATTCGGACTCAGCTTTCCGCCTGGCGATTATCAAACGGAAGTAGAAGTAGTTGCGAATCAGGTGTGGATCGAACGGATGCAGGGGGCATCGTTCGATACTCCCGACGAAGAAGACGACTATGATTAGGAACGAGGCACCTTGGGATGAGATGAAGACCCCGGACAGTGACTACACCGTTCGATATGCAACTGCATTAGGTGACGTTACCTTATGCTGGGGAAAGGACGCTGAGGGGCATTGTCTTTTTATACTCCAGCTGGCGGGAGAACATACAGAGCAATTCCGAAAGAACTCAAGCGACGTAAACGGTATTAGAGTTGATCTCCGGCAGTTGGCGGAATCTGGCCGTCAAGGGCTGATCCTTACACTTGAGAGACACGTGGATCGCGACCTTTTTCATGCCCTATGCCAGACGCTGATCGGTAATCTTAAGGGGGTTACTGATCCGCCCGTTGCCTTGAGCGTTGCGTTCAACCACATCAAACGTTGGAAGGCATTTTTGGCGGGCAAAAGACCTCGGGTTCTATCGGCGGAGGAAGTGCGGGGCCTTTTCGCCGAACTGAGCTTCCTTCGTCGTCTCAGGAAAAAGCGTCTTACTGATGGCCAATCAGTTGACGCGTGGTGTGGTCCTGATCGGATTCATCAGGACTTCATATTTGGAGATACTGCAGTTGAGGTTAAATCGATCAGTGGTAAAGATCGAAGCGTAGTGCGGGTCTCCTCCGAAGACCAGCTCGAGACAGTTTCTGATCGTCTTTTCCTTCAAGTTTATCGCCTCACCGAAGCCCCCGACGGTGCTGCAGCGCAGTCAATCAATCAACTGGCTGCAACGGTAGGTGATGAGCTCAGTGACGCTGATGCAATTGAGGCATATTGGGCCAAGCTTGCAACCTATGGATATGTGGAATTGCGAGAGTACGACAAGCCACGGTTTTTAATTAATGGTTCAAATACTTACCGGATATCTGATGGGTTTCCCAAGTTGGTGAGATCGGGGCTGCCGGAAGGCGTTGTTGACGTGAAATACAATCTTCAATTGGAGCGTATCGCATCTTTTGAATGTAGAGAGGAAGGAGTCTGGGAGAGCTAATGGAACAGCCAATTTCTGAATTTTTTCACGATTTTCGCCAAGAACTCATGGCCGGCGCGGAGGCGCATGGTGCATTCCAACTCTCCGAGTTCATGGAAGCTTTCGCAGCTGAGCTCATGGAAACCGGCTTCATTGAGGGCTTTGAGCTCTGTCATTACAGAGCACAACGAGGGATGCGCGTCGATGGTTACTGGTTCAATGATGAGGGTGAGCTTGATTTGTTTGTAGCGGATTTCGATAGTCGGGAGGCGCTTCAATCGCTTACACAAACAGATGTGATAGCGGTGTTCAAAAGGGTGGAAAACTTCTTCGAAGCAAGTCTTACAAAGCGTCTCTTCGATGATCTAGATGAAACCACCCCGGAATTTGGCTTATCTAGAGAGATATCAGATCGAAAATCTTTGCTCCGCAGAGTTAACTTCTTCGTTGTATCTGAGCGTGCGTTAAGCGACCGCATGCAGAACATCGAAGCGGGTAAAATTTGCGATATCGAAGCGACCTATCAGATATGGGACATGTCCCGGTTGCAACGTCAACGTAGCTCCCGCGGCCATAAAGAGCCTTTAGATATTGACTTTAAGGCGGAGTTTGGAAGCGGTTTAAGCAGCCTGTCTGCGCACCTAGGCTCAGGCGCGCATAAGTCATATCTTGTAGTGATGCCCGGCGATATGTTGGCAACGCTTTATGCAAAGCATGGTGCGCGCCTTCTTGAGCAAAACGTTCGCTCTTTCCTTCAAGCGCGCGGGAAAGTCAATAAGGGTATTCGCACGACGATACTGAATGAACCTGGAATGTTCTTTGCGTATAACAACGGTATTACGGCTACTGCGCAAGAGGTTGAGGTAGAGCTGGGTGATAAGGCTCCGGAAATTGTACGTATTAAAGACCTTCAGATTGTGAACGGTGGGCAGACCACAGCTTCTCTCTTTCATACCAAGAGACGTGACAAGGCAACATTGGATCGTGTTTTTGTACAGATGAAGCTATCAGTGATAAGCCCTGAGGATAGTGAGATTGTTGTTCCCAGAATTTCGGAGTATGCCAACACACAGAATCGCGTGAACGCTGCTGACTTTTTCTCAAACCATCCATTTCATGTTCGGATGGAGGGGTTTTCTCGGCGCATTTGGGCGCCTGCTCAGAGTGGTGCCCAACGTGAAACCAAATGGTTCTATGAGCGAGCTAGAGGACAGTATGCGGACGCACAAGCAAAGCTCACTCCAAGCGAGCAGAAACGCTTTAAGGCTGAATATCCGAAACCGCAGATGTTTACAAAGACAGACCTAGCCAAATTTGAGAATGTCTGGGACGACCACCCTAAGTGGGTTAACCTCGGCGCCCAGAAGAATTTCTCGAGTTATGCCGGTCGCATTGGCAAGGCTTGGAGCAAAAATCCTGATAGTTTTAATGAACTGTATTATAGGCGCGCGATCGCACGAGCCATCATTTTCAGATGGACCGAGAAGATGGTTTCTGGGGAACCTTGGTATAACGGAGGCTACCGAGCTAATACGGTGGCGTATGCGATTGCCACGGTAAACGAGCTCTGTAAACGAGCTGGGAAATCGGTTGATTTTCAAAAATGCTGGCAATCGCAGGCGGTTTATCCAGAGCTGGCGGAAGGCCTGCGCAAAGCGGCTAAATTCGTTAACGACGATATTACACAGCCACCTCAGGGAATATCGAATATTTCTGAGTGGTGTAAAAAAGATTCCTGTTGGGATCGGATTCAAGGAAAGCTTGACGAGTTGGAGTTCGAAATTGATCAGGCATTCTTTACGAGCCTAATTAGTAGTGATGCGCAAAAAAACGAGCAGAAACAGGCAAAAAAAGTACAACGGATAGACGACGGAATTGACGCGCAGCGAAAGGTCCTAAAGGTGCCCGGGCAAGCATGGAGTAAAATCCGGCAAGTTGGCGTTGAAAGGGAGATTTTGACTGAAAAAGAGGTTGGAATAATAAGAGTGGCAGAACAAATACCTCACAAAATCCCGTCTGAGAAACAAAGCGAAATACTGATCGCTGTTCTGGATAAAGCTCGTGAGGAAGGGATTTTCTGAGCGTTGTTGCGTAAATGACAGGCGTCTGAACTATCCCAACCCCATCCATTCCGCAATCTGCTGATTCTGCTTTAAGCGCCGGCGCTGATGTTGCAGGCCATCGAACACGGCCTGAGCCTGACTAGCATCGTTTACCATTGGCAGTGCGGCTTCAGCTTCCACAATGAATTGCTCGCGATATCGGCCGTTGAGGTAGGTGGCCTCCCACCAGTTGACGATACGATTATGTGCATGGCTCAACAGCTCAGCGGCCGGCAGCCGGTCACGTTTGTCGCGGTTAGCGCGGCGTGTTGCAGGCAACAGATTCCATAAGTCGTTGTTATTCCAATGCACCCAAGGCAGGCAGTGGTCAACTTCATATTGACTTGCTCGTAGTCGCTTCGCTGTCCAGGTGCAGTGGAGGTTGTTGCCCGTATCGAGTTGCGATTCGATGAGCTCGCGAACCAGTTGAGTCCGGCGCACAGGCTCTGACCAACGCAATGCGTCGCGCGCCGCGTTGTTGTTATATCGCAGTTCGTAGCGGTTCATGACTTCAACCCACTCATTGATGATGGCGGGCTCTAGCCAGCAGGCATATCGGCTTGCGCAATCCCAGATATGACTAGGTATGTGGAATTCACCAAAGCTTGATAGTGTTTCGCGATCTAGTCGAACAGGCCCATTGCGCAGGCGTATTGTGGATTGTTCCGTCGCAAATAACGGATCTTTAGAGCCCGGCCATGTGGTGTAGCGTACCGGCATTGCGCGAATGTTCTGGCAGGCATCACGAATCGCTGCAAGCAGCATTTTACCGGTGTTGGCGTCAAAGGCCTGCCCGATCGCTAAATCAAAAGCCGACAAACGTCCAAGTGCATAGAACGGTTCTTTCGCAAAGCCATACCCGGTGTGGCCTTGGGTCTGGCGTAACTGGTGCTCGAGGATGAGGGGTTTATAAAGCCGCAGCCAGTAAAGGCCAATCAGGCCAAATGGCACGGTCACATGATGATCGGTTCGGCGCATCACCATGCCGGGTAGGCCATCAGCAATGCGGGTAATCACGCGCAGTAGCCCCAGTTTGTAGGTTGATGACTTTTGGTCGTTAACGATGATGTGGCGCAACACCGGCAGGGCGCCCGTGCCATCATCGGGTAGCTGCAGACACACCGTTTCCCAAGTAACCTCGCCTCGACCCTGACAGTCTTGCCGGATACCTCGGCTTGCCGGTGGGGTGATGTTCACTAGGGCGCGTTGGTGTGCCAGATGCTCCAGTTCCTCACGGCTCGTGGGATGAAACGTTCTCTGCCCATCGCCGGGGCCATGTCTTAGCGTTACGCAGAGTCTTCCACCTGGTGCGAGTAACTCGCTGAGCACGCGCATCGCGCGCTCACGCTCTGAGGGCGGCAAATGCATCCACACTGCAGATAAAAGAATTAGATCAAAACGCTCTGATAGGGCGCGGACTTGTGCCAACTCTGGAAGCTGATCGTCCATCCATTGGACCGCTGTGCCTGCCGTGTGAGTGCCGCCGAGCTGGCGGAGCCGCTGCGCTGGCTCAACCGCCACCACCTCCCAGCCCCGTTTTGCAAGTGCTAGCGCATCTCTACCTGATCCAGCGCCAACATCCAATGCGGTGCCCGGTTTCTCGGGTAGGCAGGTAAGCCAATCGGTGTGCACGGTCTCAAAATCAAGCGCGGTGTAGGCTGTAAAAAGGGCTTCGGCATTATCCGAGTAGTAATCCACCGACTTCCTGTCGTCACCCGTCATCCAAAACTCCCTCAAACACGCCCACCACGTGGAATTCGGCGTCATCCTGAGCCGTGAGTTCGATGGCTGCTATGGATGGGTCGGAAGAGCGGGGCTTAAGCCGAATGATTTGATGGTGAAACCCATCGTCATCTTCGGTTTTGATGCTTTGGTATTCTTTTATGGTGTAGCCATAGCCGCTTTCTTGGTCGCGTAGGTTGGTTAATTCCACCAGTACGATTTTGCCGTTACGGCTGCCGCCGGGGTCTTTGCGGAAGAGGCAGGTTGCGCCGTTGGGAATGATGCGGTTCATCGACTCGCCAATCACCCGGCAGGCAAAGTAGGTTTCATCGATCGGCTGGGTAGGGGGTACGGCCACCCAGTCGGCCACTTCCGCCATTTGCAGGTCACTGAATGCGCCTGCAGCCACGTCTAAGTTATACAGCGGCACGGCATTAACAAAGGGTTTAAGCTCAACCACATTGTCAGCAGCTGGCGGCTGCACTTGCTGGTGGGTTGGAATGTGCTGCTTAAGATAAGCACGCAGGGCCGGATCGCACGCGTAGATAAAAGTGCCGCGAATGCCGCGCATCAAGATGGTTTGGTAGATGTTTAAGATGTACTGCTTGAGTTGCGCAGGATCATCGATCGCGGTTTTGCCGTTTTTATCGAAGTATCGATCAACGTCAATGATGATTTCTTGGCGATCGGGGTCAAACTTGATTTCATGGCCAAAGATGACACCGGCGTAGTTGAGGTCGTAGCCCTGGGTAGTATGAATGCAGCCTACTTCTTTGACAGCGTTGTCGGAGTTGATCCAGTCATTGTTGGTGCGGTTCCATTGCAGGGCAGTATTTTCGATCTGGATGTCAAAGAGTTGGGGGTTATTTTTAGAGACCCAAGGCCAGGAAAACCCAGCCACTAAACGTGATAAGCCCTGTTTTTCGTTGCGATCCTCGATGGTCGCGATTAGGTCATCGATTCGATCAAAAACCTTCAGCTCGTATTGCTTGGAACGAAAAACCTCAGTTTCGCCCAAAGCCACACGCAGTAAGTCGCTGATAAATTGAGAGTATGAGTTCCCAGCGTTTACGCGGAATTGGGACAACAACATTTGTTGTTGCGTGGTGGGTTGCTTTTTGAGTTGCTTGAAAACGCCCGAGTCTGCATCCGAGGGTTTGATAGATTGGTTTTCGTCGTAAAAGAAAACAGACTTGGTGGATTGTGCCAACACCCAGTCAACTTCTGAAGCGGTTCCGGCATCCATGCCGAGTTCCTTACAAACCGCGTCAAAGCGGCCGAAATACGATCCAAGGTTCTTGCGTTGGCGCAGGCGATGGGCCTCGTCCACTAATACAACGTCATAATGCTGTCGCGCCAATTCGGCTGGCCCTATCACCATTTTGGCGCTCAAGCCTGCGATCTGGCTGAATGCTCGTTTTAGGGTGCTGCGAAATGATGACATCGGCACAACTAGTGCCATGCGCGGCTCTGGAAACCGCTCTTTAAAACGCGTGACGAGCTCTCGCAGCTTAACTCCATCATCCGAAAATTCGCGCAGCTGAATATCATCGAGGTCGCTATGCAACAGTTTGAATAGAAAAATCGCCAATACGGATTTGCCAGTGCCAGCGCCGCCTTCAACAAGCAGTGTTTTAACGCGGTCATCTAATAGGGCGGTTAGGATGCCGATTAAGCTCTCGCGCTGATCGGCCGAGAGCGTTTTGTAAGGCGAGTATTTAAAGACATCAGAATTATCGATGGACTCCAACGAACGCTGCACAAGCCCTATGCGGCGAAGGTTATCCCAAGTTTCCTGAAAGATTTCACGGTATAGCTCATTTTTTTGGTAATAGTTATGGTCAATTGCACCGCCTAAGTTGCTGTTAATTGGCTTTAAATTTCCATCGCCAGCCAAGTAGCGAATCAATGAGGCTTCAATGTCCAGCGCGGCGCTTTTATTAAATTTGGTGCTACTGACCAAAGCGGCAGTGGTGAGCTTTTGTTTCTTTTTATCTTTTAGGTGGGTGCTAAGGCGTGATTTGGCATTGGTGGTTTCGCCAACATAAGCGGATTTGGTTTTTTTATCGCTTAAGATGTAAACCACCGGCCAGTTATTAGACGCATGCGGGTGCGCATCAATTTCCACGAGCACCTGTTTGCCAAAGGTATATTGCTGAACGGTAACTTGCGGCGTCTGCGATTGGCTCATAGCTCAGTGTATTTTTTTGCCGTGCCCTTGGCTTTTGCCACTGGGTATTTGGCGGCGTTTTGAGCCATCTTATCCAAAACGATTTCGCTGACATCAAAGTCATAGTGATCTGCCAGTAAAAGGGCAAACGCAAAAACATCCGCAAGCTCCTCTTTAACTTTGGCAGGGTCCGCTTGCTCGGATGATTTCCACAAATAGGCCTCGAGCAGCTCATTGGCCTCAATGCTCAGTGCCAGTGCAAGGTCTTTGGGGTTATGAAACTGTGCCCAATCACGCTCGTCGCGAAATTGCTTGAGTTGGTCAGTGAGATGTTGCATCGCTCCGTCCATTGGCGTGGCTAGTTGCGATTGTAGCCTAGCCACAGTTTTGCTCAAAAAGAAGTTTAAGAATCCCGCTGCACCTTCAAACACTTAAACTAGGTTAAAGTACATGGAACACAAGATAGAAGACGCTGTATGAGTGAAATCGTCATCTTCACGGGTGAAACAAATACGGTTGAAGTTCGTTTGGAAGGTGAAACCTTGTGGTTGAGCTTGCAGCAATTGGCTGATCTTTTCGGACGAGATAAATCGGTTATCTCCCGGCATCTGCGGAATGTCTTTTCCTCTGAAGAACTCGAGCGTGAGGCAGTTGTTGCAAAAAATGCAACAACTGCTGCCGATGGCAAGACCTACTTGGTAGATCATTACAATCTGGACGCAATCCTTTCAGTAGGCTATCGAGTCAATTCAACGCGAGCCACCCGTTTCCGCCAGTGGGCCACGCGCGTCCTTCGAGAGCATCTCACGCAGGGCTACACCCTTAATGAACATCGGCTGGCCCAGCGGGGCCTAAGCGAGCTGGAGCAGGCTGTTCATCTGCTGGGCGAAACGCTGGTGCGCCAGGAGCTGGTAGGCGACATTGGGCGTGATGTGATCGGGCTGGTGCTCGGGTATGCCCGTACTTGGCGCTTGCTGCTTAATTACGACGAAGGTCAGCTCGGTGAATTAGCCGGAGGCCAGCCGGCACGGGGCGTGCTTAACTTGGATGAAGCACGTGGCGCGCTTGATGCGCTAGCAATGGAGTTAAAAAGCCGTGGCGAGGCCAACGAACTATTTGCTCGCGACCGGGGTGAGGGGCTTGCGGCGATCCTCGGCAACATCGAGCAGACCATGTTCGGCGAGCCGCTGTATAAAACGCGCGAAGAACGCGCCGCGAATTTGTTGTATTTCGTGATCAAAAACCATCCCTTTTCCGATGGTAACAAACGCTCGGGCGCCTTCCTGTTTCTTCTGTACTTGCGTCAGGAAGGGATGCCGTTGACCCTCAACGACAATGGCCTAACGGCATTGACTTTGCTGATTGCCGAGAGCGATCCGAAGGCGAAGGACTTGATGGTCCGGCTGGTTATGCACCTGCTTGCCCGGGATAAAGATTAAGCAAGGCTAGATTCCCTGTTAGACTTTGCCCATGCGAACAGTCCGCCGATCGCGAGTGGACGCGTGAGCAGCTTTACGATACTCAATAACTCGCTGAGCCATAATCACCAATGACTGAATTTTTTGCCACCGCCCCGCGCGGGTTCGAAGAGCTGCTGGCCGCGGAGTTGCGTGACCTTGGCTTGGCCAGCGCGCGGGTGCAGCGTGGCGGGGTCGCCTTTACCGAACCGCTGGCGGGTGCCTACCGCGCGTGTTTGTGGTCTCGGGTGGCAAACCGCATCCTTCTGCATGTTGCGCGCTTTGAGGCGCAAGACGAACAGGCCTTGTATAACGGCGTGCAAGGTATCGATTGGTCCGCGCATTTGGGGGTGGGCAACACGCTGGCGGTGGACTTTACCGGCGTGCGGGCGCGCATTGCGCATAGCCGCTTTGCCCAGCAGCGCGTGAAAGATGCCGTGGTCGATCAGCTGCGGGATGCCAGTGGCGCGCGGCCATCGGTAGATACCGATCAGCCCGATGTGCGCATCAACGTGCATATGATGGAAGCCACGGTAACGGTAGCGATCGATTTATCGGGCGAGAGCCTGCATCAGCGCGGCTATCGGCGCGAAGGCCGCAGCGCGCCGCTCAAAGAGAATGTGGCCGCGGCCATGCTGCTGCGCGCTGACTGGCCCGCACTAGCGGCCGAGGGCGGGGCGTTAATTGACCCGATGTGTGGCTCGGGCACGCTGTTAATCGAAGCGGCATGGATGGCCACAGACACCGCACCGGGTCTATTGCGCACCCGCTTTGGCTTTCATCGCTGGCGGGGTCATAACGATACACTGTGGAAACCCCTAATCGACGAAGCGCTGGAGCGCCAAGAGCGTGGTGCAGAAAACCCACCCACCATCCTGGGCTTTGATCAAGACGAAGGGGCAGTCACCGCTAGCCGCGATCATCTGCGTCGAGCGGGTTTGGCCGATTGGGTGCAGGTGGAGTGCGCTGAGGTGGGCCAACTGCAACGGCCGGCTGATCTGCCCCGCGGCTTGCTCATCACCAATCCACCCTATGGCCAACGCTTAGCCGAGCAACATGAGTTGGTGCCGTTGTATTTAAGCCTAGGCCAGGTCCTGAAAACGCAGTTTTCGGGCTGGCGCGCGATGGTGCTCAATGGCTCGGGCTGTGCGCTGGGCTTAAAACCTGAGCGCAGCTGGCAGGTGTTTAATGGCCCCATTGAGTGCCGGCTTGAGCGCTTTGAGTTGCAAGGCCGAGGTGAGGGTGAGGGCGAGCGCGAGGGCGAGGGCGTAAACCCCGCGCAAGACTTAATCAACCGCTTGCAGAAAAACCAACGGCAATTAAAAAAGTGGCTGGCGCGTGAAGACATTTACGCCTATCGGGTGTATGACGCCGACATCCCCGAGTATGCGCTGGCCGTGGATGTGTATAACAGTCAAGACGGCCGGTGGCTGCATGTTCAAGAATACGCGGCACCTGCCACGGTAGATGCCGGTAAGGCACAAGCTCGGTTGCGCGCGGCGTTAAGTGTGTTGCCCAGCGCACTCGACACCGCACCCTCAAAACTGGTCTATAAAGTGCGCCAGCGCCAACGCGGTGAGCAGCAGTACCAGCGCATGGCCGAGCAAGGCCAGTATTTAGAGGTGCAAGAGGGGCCTTGCCGCTTGCTGGTTAACTTAACCGATCATTTGGATACGGGCCTGTTTTTAGACCATCGCCCGGTGCGGCAGTGGATTGGTGAGCACGCGCAAAATGCGCATTTTCTTAACTTGTACGCGTACACGGGTGCCGCCACCGTGCACGCGGGCTTGGGCGGCGCGGCTAGCACCACCAGTGTGGATTTATCAAAAACCTACCTTGCCTGGCTGCAGCGCAACCTAAATCTGAATCAACTCAACAGCCCCGCGCATAATCTAATCCAAGAGGATGTGATGGGGTGGTTGCAGCGCTGTGATCGGCGCTACGACCTAATCTTTTTAGACCCCCCCAGTTTTTCCAGCTCAAAGCGCATGGCCGGTAATTTGGACATTCGGCGCGATCATGTGGCGCTGATTCAGGCGGCGGCTGCCTGTTTGAGTGAAGACGGCTTGCTGATTTTTTCCACCAACCGCAAAGGCTTTAAGCTCGACCCGCTGCTGCACGAGCAGTTCAGCATCGAAGACCGCACCGCCTGGTCCATCCCCAAAGATTTTCAGCGCCCCGGGTGGGTGCATGGATGTTGGTTTATTCGTGGTTGCCCTCGAAGCCTTCGCTAGAAGTCATCCTTCACCGCCTGGGTGGTCCTGCCCGCTTTTTTGGGTAGCAGAGCTACCTTATCCCTCGCATCGGTTAGATAGCGGGTTAGGGTGGTGGGCTCGGCATCGAAAAGCGGTACACCGACGATTGCGGCGAGTTCAAAAGCCGCTCCGATGGCGCAACCCATCTCGCCTTTCTCAATGCGGTTTACGAGACCACGAGAGATGCCGGCGCGCTCTGCAGCTTCGGCTGCCGTCATGCCGCGCCGAATCCTGGCCTCATGAATGGTGAGGCCGAGTAGCTCAGCGGCTTGCGCGGCGTAACGTGAGTATGGCCGGGATAGGGGTTTTGCCATTTTGATTTTATGACCTATAAACAATACATTTGGTAGTTTAATGACCTATTTATAGATCATATAAGCATGATGTGTGCCTTGCCAGTGACATTGCGAGCCTAGCGGTGTTCGCAGCAGTACCCCGGCTTTGCACTAAGCCGCATGGCTATCTAGGCCGCTCAGTTTCTCCAGCGTGTCAGGAAATGTCCTGACCATCAAAATTAGAGCCGCTGCTTGAGCATTGGGGCGCGCCCGACCTTGTTCCCAGTTTTCCAGTGTGCGCGTCGATACCCGCAGACGTCGGGCGAATACAGCGCGGGAGACGTTCAAACGCTCACGTGTGTCACGAATAAGATTCGCGTCTACCTCGAGCGGGAGAAGGTCTTCTACCTCATGCGAGCGCAGAGTGATTTTGCCTTCACGATGCTGCTGCATTGCGTTGACGCCTTCCATGAGTTCATCGAACAATTTGCGTTTTTGCGTCATTAGTCTCGTCTCCTGGCTTCGATTTCGGCATGGATAGTCTTCTTGAGCACCTTCTTTTCCTCTACCGTCAAATCTAGGGTCTCGTCCTTGTTATAAATTGCGAAGAACCAAATCTGGCGATCACTCGTGAGATAGTAGTAGATAATCCTCAGTCCACTTCGTTTACCTTTTCCGCGACGGGCGTCTTCCCAGCGGACCTTGCGAAACCCACCAGTGCCCGGTATCACAACACCCATTTCAGGGTTGTCCATCAGTTTGTGCTGCAATTCGCGGTAACTATCATCGGTCAGGTAGTCCCTGAGGTGCCGAGTGAAAGAGGGTGTCTCTAGGAAAACCAACTTCATGCGATGAATGGTACGCAATTTGCGTATATTTGCAAGGTCCAAACTGACGTTAAAACGTTTAACCGCTAAACTGAGTATTAAGGCTAATCAGGAGGTGAGTCATGACGGACTCCGCGCGGCGCTCAACCATTTACTTCGATCCACAGTTGCATGCTGCCCTGCGCATCAAGGCGGCTCACACGAATCAAACGGTCTCGGAGATTGTTAACGAGGCCGTGCGTTTGTCTTTGGCGGAAGATCAGGAAGACCTCGCCGCTTTTGAGGATCGAGTTGCAGAACCGACCATCTCCTACGAAGCGTTGTTGAACGATCTGAGGGCGCATGGAAAGATATGAGCTGCTTTTCAAGCGTTCAGTCGCAAAGGATCTGCGGCGAATCCCAAATCCCGACGTTGCAAAAATTCTTGAGCGTATTTATGCGCTAAGCAATGAGCCCCGACCGTCAGGGAGTCAGAAGCTGACTGGTGAGGAGCGGTATCGGATCCGGCAAGGCGTTTATCGGATTATCTATGAAATTGCTGATGGCGCTTTGATTGTTACTGTAGTTAAAGTTGGCCATAGGGGCCAGGTCTATCGGCGCTGAGGCATCAACAGATTAATGAGCTGGATATTGGCGTGTCTCGCTAGAGATTGTAGTCTCCTACTTTGATCCTAAATCTGAGGTTCAATTCATGCCCTATGTGAATATCAAGGTCACCCGTGAGGGTGTGACGTCCGAGCAGAAAGCGGAGCTCATCGAAGGTGTTACCGATTTGCTCGAACGCGTACTTAACAAGAATCCGGCAACCACTATGGTGGTCATCGACGAGGTCGAAACGGATAATTGGGGCATCGGGGGCGAGCAAGTTACCCACCGGCGCAAGCGAGGCGAGTAGGTAGCCACTTCCCATGTGCGGCCGCTACGTTATTAATACCCCAGGCAATCAAATCGCGCGGGTGGTGGGGGCGGCGGAGGCCGCAGCACCGGAGGTCACGCCGTCGTTTAACATCCCGCCTGGTACGCAGCAGTGGGTTGCGCGCACGGGTGCCGATGGCGATGTGGCGTTCAATCAATTGTGGTGGGGTTATCGGCCGATTTGGGCAGACAATAAGGCGCCGCAGCCCATCAATGCTCGAGCAGAAAAGGTGGCGGCATCGCCGTTTTTTCGCGATGCGTTTGCGCGCTATCGCTGCGTGGTGCCTGCCACAGGCTGGTATGAGTGGCAAAGTCACCAGGGCAAAAAGCAGCCGTACTACATCAGCAGTGATGCCGGTTTAATGCTGTTTGCAGGCATTTATGACCCGCCGCGGGAGGATAGCGACGGGTGCTTTGCCATCATTACCCAGCCTGCAGCTCAATCCATTGCGCAAATCCACTCTCGCATGCCCGTGGTACTAGACCCCGCTTGCGTGGAAGGGTGGCTCGATCCATCACACAAGACCCGCGATGAGGTCAAAGCCGTTACACAGGCGCTGGACCCGGCTCATCTGCTGGCCTGGCCTGTTGACCCGCGAGTCAATCGCCCAGCCAATGATGATGCAGGGTTGGTTGAGTCGGTATAGCGCACAAGTTCTGCGGCGTTTACAAGGCCAAGCTCTAGGCCGATGGCGTAGCAGCTGGTAATCGAGAAGTCGCTAATTTTGCTGTCTGTATGTGCAATTGTAATGCCTCCGCAGACCAAGCGATGCGAGTAGGGTACTCAAGAATCACATTACTCCGATCAGCATCGCGCGGGTGATAAGGAGCAATGTGTTCATCCAAACATTCAAGGCCTTCATCACGTAACCGCAGTGGCAATCACGCCTTCGCCAAGGGCGGGATCGTTTTGTAAAGCATCAATTAGCTTTTCCAGATGCTCGGAAAGTGTTGTGTCGGGCATGATGTTTTCGTTTTGTGATTAACCAATTGGTTTCCAAAAATCCTTTTTAAAAGGATTTAGTGCGTTTTTATTTTTGCCGTAGTTAAGCTGGGGCTCTATTTTTTGTAATGCGTAAGCGGTGGCGCCGAGCCAGCCGCCACTCACCTCATCCAGCGCTTCATCCGATAACGCATCGTCTGACAGCGCGTTGTTGAGCCATTCAAGATCCTCCGCACTGATATCAAACCCAGCCTCAGTGGCAAAGGCGATAACCGTCTCAGAGGTGGCGCTGTCTTCGACATTGGCCAGTGTGGCTGAGAGCTGCTCGCGCAGTGTGGGGTCATTGCTGAGTTGACTCAGAAAGGTTTTAACGGTTTGTTCGGACATGATGTTCCCCTTGTTTGCAGTCGGGTGGTTGAATTTAAGGATGGTTCCATGGGTTCTTTTTCTCGTCCTTCGAGATCCGGTGTGGCAGAAACCAATCTTTCAGCGAACGCCCCGCATCGGTTAAGAAAGATCCACCCGTCACGCTATCTAGCGCTTCATCAGATAGCTTGTCGTTCAGTGCGAGAAGGTCGTCAGCCGTGAATTCAAACCCGGCATCTGCAGCAAAAGAGATGATGGTTTCGTTGATCGTTGCGGATAAACGCGCTTGCATCGCCGAGTCATCGGCGAGGGTATTTAAAAAGGTTTCGATATTTTTCTCTGTCATTGCGAGCACCTCTTAGCTTTGATTACCACCAAAAATCCTTTTTAAAAGGGTTTAGTGCGTTTTTTGATTTGGCCGGAGGCTCTGTCCGGTAGGGATGGAGTTTGTCGCCGAGGTAGGAAATCGCGCCCATCACGCCGCCACTCACCTCATCCAGAGCTTCATCCGGCAAGGCATCTTCTGACAGCGCGTTGTTGAGCCATTCAAGATCCTCTGCACTGATATCAAACCCCGCCTCAGTGGCAAAGGCGATAACCGTCTCACCGGTGGCGCTGTCTTCGACATTGGCCAGTGTGGCTGAGAGCTGCTCGCGCAGTGTGATGTCATCAGTGAGTTGCTTAAGGAAATTTTCGACGTCTTGCTTAGACATGGTGATCTACCTCAGTCATCTCCAGGCCCAGGCGGCCGTAGTCCACAGCATGGTATCCAGATGGCATCACCATCACGGCTTCAGGCATCACCTCGGCCACTTCGTCGGCCATCACACCGCGAAAGCGGCGGGAGGGATGGCTGCGATAAGCAAACTCGTACTGCATCAGGCCAGTGCGCGCATCACGGCCCGCTTCGGTAATGGATACCTTTAGCCGCCGATCTGAAACAAGTGAGGTGGCCAATTTTCCTGTTGCCCATAAATTACGTGGCAAATTACTGAAAAAGTTGCTCCCGCCACCTGCCACTAAATCGAGCTCGGCATCACTCAGGGCATCGCCCACAGCGTTCTTGCGGGCGATCTCCAGTGCGATGAGTTCCTCAGCCGTTACGGGATAGCCGGCTTTGTTGTAATAGCTTGCGGCAGCTTCAGCGGCAGCGGTGCCTTCATGATCACCCACCGCGGCAATCACGCCTTCGCCAAGGGCGGGATTGGTTTGTAAAGCATCGATTAGCTTTTCCAGATGCTCGGGAAGTGTTGTGTCGGACATGATGGTCTCCTTGTTGGCTATTGCCAAAACTCTTTCTTAAAGGGGTTCAAGTAGTCTTTTTCGTTGGTGACCCCTGTACGGAGCGTGGCGCCTGAAAAGTAGTTAAAGGGCCCCGTAAAGCCCCCACTCACCTCATCCAGCGCTTCATCCGATACCGCATCTTCTGACAACGCGGTATTGAGCCATTCAAGGTCCTCAGCACTGATATCAAACCCGGCCTCGTTGGCAAACGCGACAACCGTTTCGCCGATGGCGCTATCTTCGGCGTTCTTCAGGACGTTGGAGAGTTGCTCGCGCAGTGCCGGTTGATCAGTGAGTTGGTTGAGAAAGGTCTCAACGCCTTGTTCAGACATTGTTGGCTCCTTGTCGATCTTGTTCAGTTTCAGCTCAGTGTTACCGCTGAGTTGTCCGCACATTTGATCGTTTGTCCTGCATTGTTGGTAGGACGTTTTTGATTAGCTCAGATGGGATTTGGTGGTTTGCATTCCCATAAATTAGGGGCTAGCGTCAAGTTAGCTGTCGTCAGTAGGGAGGGCGGGATGGAACATAACCGTACTACTCAAAATAACGCCAAGGCCCAGGCACTGCCGCATACGCGCTTCCAAGTGGATGAGGTGCCTAATAAAGAGCGCTATGATGTTTGGCACGAGAGCATCTCCTGTATTTTCGAGGTTAATGCAGCGCGCGAACGGCGTGAAAAAGACTTTTTTGCGCAGGTTGATGCGCACATGCTTGGGCCGCTGATGCTGGCGCGCGCAGCCACCACAGCGCATGACTGGCAGCGTAATGAATCTGTGATGGCTCGTGATGGGATGGATCATTTTATGATTCAACTCTTCGAGCGGGGACAGATGACGTGGCAAACCGCTCAGGGTCGTTTTGACCTCCCACGGGGTGGACTGGTTGTTTTTGACTTGACTCGCTCGGCCGTCAGTCAAACCTCTGATTTTTCTAATCTCTCACTCATCATTCCTCGCGATCTGCTTGAACCGCATCTTAAACAACCCGAGAAGCAACATATGCGGATGTTGGCGCCTGGTCAGCCAATGGTGCAAATGCTCCATGAGCATATGTGTATGCTCAAGCGCTTTGCCGATGTGCTGTCTTTCCAGCAGGTTGGTGAGCTGGTGCCTGTAACGGTGGGTATGGTCAGTGCTTGTTTGAACAATGCCGTCAATCAGGAGTCATCGACCGAGCCTGATGCCATCGCGCGGGTGCGGCTAGCCGCTGTTCGCCGATTTATCGAAGCGCATCTTGCCAACCCACAGCTTGGCGCCGATTGGATTGCTGGGCAGGTGGGTATGTCACGCTCAAAGCTTTATCAGCTTTTTGAGCGTTTGGGTGGGGTGGGAAGTTATATTCGGGAGCGTCGTCTGCGTTTGGCCATGCTCGCGTTAACAAACCCAAATGAGGCGCACCGCACGCTGTTAGACATTGCTTTGGTCAGCGGTTACGCCAGCGATGCAGCCTTTAGTCGGGCTTTTCGGCGCCGTTATGGGGTATCACCAAGCACCGCACGTCGCGAGGGGTTGGGGGTTGTGGGCGCGCAAATTGGTCAGGATCGCGTTGATCGGCGCTATGAGCGCTGGCTGCACCACCTTTCGACCTGATGTAAGCGATGACCGCCTATGCCTAAATCGGGGATCTTTCGCCAACAAGCGCTTGACCAGCTTTCTGCGCCTGAGCAGTTAGACGCGATGATGGTGGCCACCTCGCGCCGCGGTTGGGTGGCGCTCACTGCAGTCTTATTGCTGCTGACCAGCGTGGTGCTGTGGGGGTTTTACGGGGTTGTACCTACGCGGCTGGACGGCGAAGGCGTCTTTATTCGCACCGGCGGGGTAGAGGCGGTCACGGTCACTACTGCGGGCCGGATTAGCGAATTAGAGTTGTCGGCTGGTGATGAAGTGGAGCAAGGGCAGGTGATTGCGCGGCTTGCTCAGCCTGAGTTGCGGGCCGAGTTGCGTGTACAGCAAACGCGTGTTGATGCGTTAACTGACAGGCTGGAGCAGTTGCGACGTCATCAAGCGCGGCAGGCCGATTTACAGGCTGCGTTTAGCGAGCAGAGGCAGACAAACCTAGAAGATTTGCTGGCAATTAATGAAGAACGCTATGCGATGCAAAGTGATCTTGAAGCCAAGGGGTTGATTCCGCGGCGCAATCGCATTGAAACCGCAGAGGCTATCGCCAATACCAAAGCCGATCTTAAAGAACTGGCCCTGAACAATGCGCAGCAAGCACAGGAGCGAGCAAACCGGATTGAGACGGCACAGCTTGAGTTGGATCAGGCCCGCGCTGAGCTAGAGGGGATTGCCGCGCGGTATCGCGTGGCGGTGGAGGTGCTCGCCCCCCAAGCGGGCCGGGTAGTAGAGCTTAAGTATAACGTTGGCGCTTCAGTAAGTGCGGGCGCGGAGATTCTTAGTCTGGAGCGCAGCGGGCGTGACATCAATGCACTTGAGGTTGCCATGTTTTTGCCTGCGAAAGATGGCAAGCAACTCAATCCCGGGATGACGGCATTGGTATCGCCCACCATTGTCGAGCGCGAAGAGCATGGCTATTTGGTGGGTAAGATTACTTGGGTGTCGGAATTTCCTGCCACCTTTAATGGAATGATGCGTTTGCTCGATAATGAGTCATTGGTGCGTCAGTTGATGCGGGAGGGCGCAGTTTTTGAGGCAAGCGTCAATCTGATTCGCGATGCTCACACCCCCAGTGGGTATCGCTGGACTTCTGGCCAGGGCCCAGAGATGCAAATTCGCACGGGTGGTTTGGCTGAAACCCGTGTGACGGTGGCCGAGCGACGCCCGATCACATTGGTGATTCCCACACTACGTCGGTGGTTGGGGCTTTGAGTGGCCGGCCACGCAATTGGCGGGTGCGCACGCCCACGCTTTTGCAGATGGAAGCGGTTGAATGCGGGGCGGCGGCTTTAGGGATCATACTGGCGTATTACGGGCGCTTTGAGCCGCTTGAGCGTTTGCGGATTGACTGTGGTGTTTCCCGTGACGGTAGCAAGGCGAGTAGCGTTGTGCGCGCTGCGCGCGCTTTTGGTTTGCAAGCGCAGGGCAGGCGCTGGCAGCCCGAGGCGGTTCGTGACTACGGTAGGCCCTGTATTGTTTTTTGGGAATTTAATCATTTTTTAGTGGTGGAAGGGTTTCGTGGAGATCGGGTTTATTTAAATGACCCGGCAACCGGTCCACGCGTCATCACGCAAGCCGAATTCGATGCTGGCTTTACTGGTGTTGCCCTTGAGATGGCGCCTGATGAGGGTTTTGAACGGGGTGGGCGTGTTCGCGGCGCCCGCGAGGCCATACTTGACCGCCTGCCCGGGAACTGGGGCAGCGTGGGCTTTTTGGTGCTGGCTGGCTTGGCCTTGGTCATTCCCGGATTACTCGTGCCGGTCTTCAGTAAGGTGTTTGTGGATGAGGTGCTCATTGGGGGGCTTGACGATTGGGTGATGCCGCTGCTGGTTTTTATGGCTGGTACGCTGGTCGTGATGGCGCTGCTGCACTGGTTGCAGTTACAAGTTTTATTGCGCCTGCGCAGCAAGCTATCCATTAGCCACTCGGCGCGTTTTCTCTGGCATGTGCTGCATTTGCCGCTGGCATTTCATAACCAACGTTCCGCGGGCGAGATGGGTAATCGCGTCACCATTAACGATGCGGTGGCCGATGCGCTGGCAAATGACCTTGCTAAGAGCGTGCTGGCGATTATTACCGTGGTGTTCTACACCGCGTTGATGATGCTTTTCGATCCATTGCTGACGTTAGTGGCCGTTGCCATTGGCGCTTTTAACTTGGTGGCGCTGCGAGCGGTTGCGCGCCGGCGTAAAGATGGCAATCAGCGTTTGCTCATGGATGAAGGAAAGCTCATTGGGACTTCGATGAGCGGCTTGCTGGCCATCGAATCCCTAAAAGCAACCGGCGCGGAGGATGACTTTTTTGCGCGCTGGGCAGGTCAGCATGCACGCACATTGGCGGCCCGGCAAAGTCTGGGCGCGTCCGGGGTGGTTTTGTTATCTGTGCCGCCATTTTTAATGGCCCTGAATGCAGCGCTGATCCTGTCGGTAGGTGGGTTGCGGGTGATTGAAGGCGTATTAACTATTGGCGGATTGGTGGCTTTTCAGGCACTTGCAGCCGCTTTTATTCAGCCAATTAATGAGTTGGTGGACAGTGCTGAGCGTTTGCAAAAGCTTGGTGGCGATATGCGCCGTTTGGATGATGTGTTTGATTACCCCGCGACACGAGAGACTGACGAAGCAATCGATACAGGGCCTGTGCGCTTGACAGGTGAGCTTGAGCTCAAGGATCTAACCTTTGGTTATAGCCCCCACCAAGCGCCCTTGATTGAAAACTTTAATTTAACGCTTGCGCCCGGCCAGCGCGTGGCCCTAGTGGGTGGTTCGGGCAGCGGTAAATCTACGATCGCGCGGTTGGTGATGGGGCTGTACACGCCCTGGTCGGGCGAGGTTCTGCTTGATGGTAAGCCCCGAGATTTTTGGCCCCGTGCCGTATTAGCCAACTCGCTAGCGATGGTTGATCAGAGCGTGGCGGTGTTTGATGGCAGTGTGCGCGATAACTTAACGCTGTGGGATGACACGCTGCCTGAGGAGCGCATGATTAATGCCGCCCATGATGCGCTGATTCATGAAGAAATCGCTGGCCGGGCGCATGGCTATGAGAGCCCCCTGCGCGAGGGCGGGAGCAATTTTAGCGGTGGGCAATTGCAGCGGCTTGAGATTGCCCGTGCGCTGGTGACTGACCCGAGTCTGCTGGTACTTGATGAGGCCACCAGTGCGCTTGACCCGGTCAGCGAAGCCACCGTCGAATCAAATTTGCGCTGCCGCGGTTGTGCCGCGCTGATCGTGGCCCATCGGCTCAGCACGGTTCGGGATTGTGATGAGATTATTGTGCTCGATGAAGGGCGCGTGGTGGAGCGGGGCACGCATGCCGAGTTAATGGCAATGAACGAAGCCTATGCCGCATTGGTCGGAGAGATGGCATGACCGACGCGGCGCACGATCGGCTGGCACGTCGCCAAGCGCGAGAAAAGGCGCGCATGGCAGATCATTTGGCTGAGTTGGCGGGGCTAGTCCGTCCGCTGCCTGGGCAGGCAAGTGTGGCCAGTCATAATCCTCTGCAGGCCGCGATCAGCCTTGTCGCCGAAGCGTTAGGCTTTACCTTGCGCGTGCCAACCTTGCCCGATAATGCGAGTGTGCGGGTGATCCTACGGGCCGCCGGCTGCCGGTATCGCCGCGTGGCGCTGGTGGGGGATTGGCCTGCACAGGCTGCTGGGCCTTTATTGGCATTTTATGGCCCTGAGGCGCAGCCCGTGGCGTTGCTGCCGGCGCATCGCCCCGGTGCGGCGTGGCGCATTCACGCACCCAACCAAGCACCAAGGGCGCTCACCGCGGCTGATCGGGCGGCTTTGCAAAGCGGTGCGGTGCAGATCTATCGCCCGTTGCAGGCGCGCCTTGGGGGGATGTTTGCGATTTTGGGTTTTGCCTTAGATGGGCGCCAACTCGACCTCACGCTGATTGGTATGCTGGCACTGGCCGTGGGCCTGCTTGGGCTGGTGGTCCCGGTGGCCACTGGGTATTTAGTGGATACGGTAATTCCGAGCGCAAGTCACTACGAGCTGTTGCAGCTTTCTTTAGGGTTGATTGCTATTGCCATTGCTTCCGCGATGTTTCAGTTAACGCAACGCTTTGCCCAGTTGCGCTTGGAAGGTCAGGCCGATGCGCAGTTACAGTCAGCGGTGTGGGATCGGATGCTGCGCCTGCCGGCCACCTTTTTCCGAGACTACACCGCGGGTGATCTTGCTGGCCGGGCCAACGGGATATCACAGATTCGCGAGGCACTCTCAGGCACCACCCTGAGTAGTGTGCTGACATCGGTCTTCGCGTTGCTGAGTTTGGGCTTGATGTTTCTCTATAGCCCAATGCTGGCTCTGGTTGGCCTGATGCTGGCGCTGGTTTTATTGGTAACTAGTGCGGTTTTTACACTAGCAGCGCTTCGTCATGAGCGTGAGTTGGCGGGTATTGCCGGGCGGATTGACGGGATCTTACTTCAGTTGCTCAGCGGTATTGGCAAACTGCAGGCCGCTAATGCTGAGCTCCGTGCTTTTTTGTGCTGGTCACAGGTCTTTGCTCGGCAGCAACATCACGTGATTGCCGCTGGGCGCATCCAAAACATCACAGAAACCATTCAGGCGGTCTATCCGGTGCTGGGGAGCATGGCGTTATTCGCCAGTTTGGCGTTTTTGTTAGGTGATGATGCGATCACGACTGGTGGCTTTTTGGCCTTTAACGCGGCGTTTGGGGTTTTCTTAGGCGGGCTGCTTGGTTTGAGCCAAACGCTGATCGGCGTGCTGAATATCGTCCCCCTCTATGAGCGCGCCCGTCCAATCCTTGAGGCTGAGCCGGAGGTTGATTTCAATAAGGCGGATCCGGGCGAGCTTACTGGCGATGTTGAGGTCAGCGAGCTGCGTTTTCGTTATGAGCGGGACGGGCCGCCAATTTTAGATGGAATTTCCTTTCGCGTAAGCCCGGGGGAGTTTGTTGCCATCGTGGGCGCCTCAGGCGGAGGTAAGTCGACCCTACTGCGCTTACTGTTGGGTTTTGAGCAGCCTGACAGCGGCGGGGTGTATTTTGATGGACAGGATCTGGCTGGCTTGGATGTGAGCGCGCTGCGCCGGCAATTAGGCGTTGTGCTTCAGCAACAGCACGTGATGAGTGGCGATATTTTGCGCAACATCATTGGCAATACTGGGCGAACCCTGGCCGATGCAGAGGAGGCTGCCCGCCGCGCTGGGTTGGATGCGGATATTGCCCGCATGCCCATGGGAATGCATACGCTGGTGGGGGATGCCGGCGATACTTTATCGGGCGGGCAACGGCAGCGCTTATTAATTGCCCGAGCCATTGTTGATCAGCCGCGATTGTTAATTCTGGATGAGGCCACGAGTGCGCTGGATAACGCGACTCAGGCGCGGGTGAGCGAGAGCCTTGCGGCATTAGACTGCACCCGAATCGTCATTGCGCACCGGCTCAGTACGGTGCGGGAGGCGGATCGGATTCTGGTGCTGTCTGACGGGCGTTTGGTTGAAGAGGGCAGCTATAGCGTACTCATGAAGCAAAACGGGCTTTTTACGCACATGGCAGAGCGACAGATAAGCTAAAAGGAGATTTTGTGATGCCGACAAAACAGTTGTGGATAGCCTTTGGTGCAATGCTATTAATGCCCGGTGCGATCTCACTGGCACAGGCCTTACCCCCGGTGCCAATGGTTGTGCTTGAAGAAATCGACTGTCCATTTACACCCCCGCTTGGCGAGACACCCACTTGCTTAATGGCTGAGCTGCCAATGGACCATGGGCTGGTGCAGGCGGATGGAAGTCTGCCGGCAGACGCGGCAATGATTGGGGTGCATCTAACGATTCTGGATAATCTCTCCTCAAGCCCCGACCCCGATCCCTTTGTTTATTTGAGTGGTGGCCCAGGTCAAGCTGGCTCAGAGGCAATCGCTGGGTTTGGGGGTGCGGTTGAGTTAAGGCGAAATCGCGGCATGATTTTGGTTGATCAGCGGGGCACGGGGCTATCTGAGCCGGCGCTTGATTGCCCGGAAATCGCGCCATCTGAGCTTGATCAAAACCGCTTTAATGACCCCAGTACCGAAGAGGCCGAATTTGACGCAGATCAGGCAGATCGAAGACGTTTTACCGCTTGTCATGACCATTGGGTAGAGGCAGGGGTCGATCTCTCATTGTTTGATACGCGGGCGGCCGCTTTGGATCTGCGTGCGATCCGCCAAGCGCTGGGGTTGCGGCATTGGAATGTGCAGGGCACCTCTTATGGGGGACGGCTTGCGTTAGATTTGCTGCGCGTTGACCCCGCTGGGGTTCGCGCTATGGTGCTTAACTCTCCGCTAACACTCGGATCACAGGCAACAGCCGAGGCGGTTGCTGAGCGTCCGCGGCTTTTTAAGCAGCTTTTCGCCGACTGTGCTGCGGATGCTAACTGCACGGAGCGCTATGGCGACCTCGAGCAGAAATTCAAAGCGGTGGCCGCGCATTTTCAAGAAGAGCCGGTATTGTTGCAATTTCAAGATCCCCAATCCGGTGAGACGGTTCGCGAAGCGGTGAGCTGGCCGGATGTGATCGAGGCGCTATCTGGGCATCTGGCATTTAGCGAGACTGCAACCCATTTGCCGCGTTATATCGCCGAACTGCACGATATGGTGCAAGGCCGCTTGTCACTAGATGATCAAGAGGTATTGGCAATTTTTTCAGCGGCACTCAATGATGTGGTTGCTGGGTTGAAGCTTGGGCAGCATCTTTCAGTCAAATGTCGTGAGGACTTTCCTGTTGACGACCCAGCGGCGCTTGAATCGGTGGTTGAGGCTAATCCGCTCTACTACCCGGCCGGAGATGGTTTTCAAAGTTATCGTTTAACCTGCCCCATTTGGGATGTGGGGCAGGCACCTGAGTCTTTTGAAGTGCCTGTGGCAACTGACCACCCAGTACTCATCATGAGTGGTGATGCGGATGGGTTAGTCCCCCATGCTGTTGCGCAGCGGCTTGCAGAACAGTTTTCGAATAGTCAGTTTGTTGCCTTTCGAGGCATGGGGCATGATGTGCATTTGAATTTACTCTGTGGTCGCAGCGTCGTTGCTAACTTTCTAGATGCTCCGAATGAGCCCATAGATCGCAGCTGCGTTGATGACGTCGGGAGACGATTTGAGTAGTACACGAGGCCTTCATCACGTAACCGCAGTGGCGGCTGACCCACAGCGCAACCTCGATTTTTACACCCGAGTGCTCGGCTTGCGGCTTGTCAAAAAAACCGTCAATCAGGATGATCCGTTTACCTATCATCTGTATTACGGTGATGAGTTGGGCCGGCCCGGTACGGCCATGACGTTTTTTCCCTTCCCCGGTGTGCCAGCTGGTAAGCCGGGGCGAGGGCAGCCCATTGAGACCCAGTTTTCTGTGCCGCTAAACACACTGGTTGAGTGGGAGGCGCGCCTGCGGGATGCAGGCGTGGCCTTTTCCGGCGGCCCCTCTAGCGGCCAGTCTGATCGTTTGCAATTCACTGACCCTGATGGCCTGCCGCTGGCTTTAGTTGCCGAGGCGCCTGAGCCAGCAGAGGCAGCAGAGCCAGCCTCTGCGCTTGCGATTCGTGGCTTTGCAGGTCTGACGCTCGCCAGCCATCGGCCGGATTCCACAGCGCGCGTGCTTACCGAGTTGCTGGGCTATACCCCCGTTGATTCAAACGCTGGCGTGGTGGGGCGGTTCAAAAGCCAAGGCAGTGCGCGGGCGGATCATATCGAATTAATTGAATCATCAGCGATGGGCCAGCCTGGCTATGGCACGGTCCATCACATTGCGTTTCGGGTGCCCAATCGCTCTGCATTGCTGGAGATGCTTGATCAGGTGCAAGCAGCTCGCCTGCCATGCTCTGGTGAGGTAGATCGATTTTATTTTCGCTCCGTTTACTTTCGTGAACCCGGCGGCATGCTCTTTGAGATTGCTACCGATGCCCCCGGCTTTACCGTAGATGAGCCCGCCGAATCACTAGGGCAGTCACTCAAGCTAACCGCCGAGCATGAGCCCATGCGCGCGCGCATTGAGGCGGCGTTGCCGGTGTTGGAGGGGTGAGCGGCTGTCATCGCCTTGTAAGCTCCCCAATCTAGGCTATGTTTTAAGAACTAGCCGCGTGCAAGGAGAACACCCATGGCTGAAATGATGAAAGCGACCATTTTTGTGGAGCCCGGCCGCGTTGAGGTAGAGGAAAAGGCCATCCCCAATATCGGCCCGAATGATGCGTTAATGCGCATTACCACCACCACGATATGTGGCACGGATGTTCATATTCTCAAAGGCGAGTACCCCGTTGAAAGCGGGCTAACGATTGGGCATGAGCCGGTGGGGGTGATTGAGAAGCTCGGTGCGAATGTTCAGGGTTATCAAGAAGGTCAGCGGGTGATTGCGGGGGCAATTTGTCCAAGCTTTAGTTCGTATGCTTGCCAAGACGGTTGTAGCTCGCAGGATGGCGGGCATCACGGGCACGGTTATAAGCCCATGGGTGGCTGGCGGTTTGGTAACACGATTAACGGGGCGCAGGCGGAATACCTGCTGGTGCCTGATGCACAGGCCAACTTGGCGCCTGTGCCGGATGGTCTAACTGATGAGCAGGTGCTGATGTGCCCCGATATTATGTCGACCGGGTTTGCGGGCGCTGAGTCGGCCAACATTAAAATTGGCGACATTGTAGCGGTGTTTGCGCAGGGCCCGATTGGTTTGTGCGCTACAGCCGGCGCAAGACTCCGCGGCGCGGGCATGATTATTGTGGTGGACGGCGTAGACGCCCGGCTTGATATGGCTCGTCAAATGGGCGCAGACATTGCCTTGGATTTTAATAAGGTGGATGTGGTTGAGGAGATTCTGAAAATTACCGGTGGCCGGGGTGTTGATGCCTCGATTGAGGCGCTGGGGCTGCAGTCTACCTTTGAGGCGGCATTACGTGTGCTTAAACCCGGGGGCACCCTATCGAGCTTAGGCGTTTACTCCGAAGACCTGAGCATTCCGCTGGGCGCTTTTTGTGCGGGCTTGGGCGATCATAAAATCGTGACTTCCCTATGCCCCGGGGGTAAGGAGCGAATGCGGCGGCTAATGAACATCATCGCGCATGATCGCATTGATCTGGGCCCACTGGTTACTCACCGCTACGCGCTGGAAGACATTGTTGAGGCCTATGATCTTTTCTCCCATCAGCGTGACGGCGTACTGAAGGTGGCGATTACGACTTGATCAGTCGCTCCTTAATGGCTTCGATGTGCCGCGGGCCGATTTCACAGCAGCCACCAATAATGGTGGCGCCTTGGGCAACCCAGCGTGCGGCATAATCAGCATACGCGGTGGGGGTGAGCTCTTGACGCGCGCTGAGCGCATCAACGGTACCGCCGGCCGGAAGGTTGGCGGCGGCTTCAAAGCCGTTGGCATAGGCGCCAAAAGGCGTGTTTAGCTCGGCGAGCATGCTCAGTGCAGTGGTCACGGCTTCAGGCGTGGAGCAATTAATGAGGACGGCGTCCGCACCCGCAGCAACAACTGCATTAGCCGCTTGTGCGAGCGATTCCCCTGAGCGTAAGTGAGTGCCGTTTTGATCATCAACGCTAAAGGCCGTCCACACCGGCAGGCCACTTTCTTTAGCCGCGCGGGTGGCGGCCATGGCCTCGCGTGTCAGGCTCATCGTTTCGCAAATAAAAAGATCAACGCGTGCCGCTTGTGCGGCCACTAAACGGCGATAGTCCCGTAAGCAGGTGTCATCATCCGGCACTAACCCTGCGTGGTAGCTGGCAACCAGCGGCGGTAGGCAGCCGGCAATTTGCACCGGATGTGGGCTGTCTTTGCAGGCTTGATGCGCGGCGTCGAGTGCGGCGGTATGAAGGCGCTCGAGCCATGCTTCTTGACCGTCCCGGGCTAAGCGCGGCGGCGTGGCTACATAGGTGTTGGCGGTGATGACTGCTGCACCGGCACCAATAAAGTCGCGATGCACCGCAACGACTAACTCCGGTTCATCTAGCATGACTTGTGCTGACCAAAGCGGGGTGGCGGGGCGAGCGCTGCGGCGACGCAGCTCCTGGCCCATGCCGCCATCAAGCAGGGTAATGTTTTGGGGTTTCATAGTCGTCCTATAACGGTGTATTCGCCATTTGGCTCAAGCCGCAGCACGATGCCTTCTCCGGAGCCTACGCTTTGCCCGGTGATGGCACGTATGTTGACGAGGTGGGTAACTAGCACGGCACTCGGGCCACCCTCTAGGGAGGCAAGTAAAGCCTGCAGGTCGTTCACAATTGCGTCTTGTTGGCTGCGGTTTTGAAAAAAGCTGTTTAAGCCGATGTGGGTTGCCGGGGTGCCAATCTGCATTTCTATGGCGGTATCCCAGCATCGACACCACTGGCTGGAGTAAACAACCAAGTCATCTAAGCCAGCATCGTGCAGGGTTTTACCTAATTCGCGGGCTTGCTGGCGTCCTTCAGTAGAAAGGTTACGCTGGGTGCTGCAATCGCCAATGGTAAATTCCGGCGGATCACCAAACCCAGGTGCAAGGGCATGTCTTAGCAGCAGCACGTGGCTGTCTTGCTTCATGGCGGCAAGTGCGGTTTCTGATGCCGTGCTAGCGGTGGTAACACACAGCAAAAAAACACTCAGGACTATGAGTAAATATCGGCGCATGTTGCCTACGATAACCCAACAAACACCATGGCTGTTATCCTTTAGGCATGCTGCATAGCATCGCGCCATCGCTGCGGGGTTGGTCTGCCGGTAAAGGCGGAATGGGCAGTATAGCCCTTGTGGTATTAGCCGCGTTTTTTTGGGGATTGTCCGGCGGCATTGGCGGGTATCTAACGGGCCAAGGTTGGGATCCGATTGTTGCGGCGTTTTTCAGAGGGTCGGTTGGGCTTTTCTTTGCGGTGGCCTGGTTGTTGGCAAGGCCTGATGGTAGCGGCCTTCGCAACATCCGGCTTTGGTTATTCTCGGCATTGGCAGGGTTGGGTGTTGCCGGCAATTTCACCTTTTACTATCTCAGCATTGCCGAGGGTAGTGTAGCCGTTGCCGCTACGTTGATGTATTCAGCGCCGGTTTTTGTTTATCTCGTTTCGTTGGTTTTTGGTTTTGAAACAATAAGCGGGTCAAAAATCGGGGCCATTGGGTTGGTGTTGCTCGGCATGATTCTGCTAACCGGGGCTTACGATCTGAGTGTCAGCCAAGTCACCCCAATTTCCGTTGCGGCGGGCTTAATGGCGGGTGTCTCTTATGCAGTTTTTATCTTTGGTTTTAAATCAGCAGCGCCGCGTGGTAGCCCGCAAGCTATTTTGGTGATCGCATTTGGGGTGCTGAGTGTGGTGTTACTAACGGTTAGTAGTACCGACGCGGTGGCGCGAGTTTTTGCCGCACCAATCTGGCCGCTATTTGTGGTGTTAGGCGTGTTTGGGGCGGGGCTATCGTTTATGTTTTATATTGTGGGCCTGCGGCAAATATCACCGGTCATCGCTTCGATTATTGCCATGGTAGAGCCCATTACCGCAGCGGCATTTGGTGTGGTGTTTTTGCATGAAATACTTACGACGATTCAAATCCTCGGTATGGTGATGATTTTGCTGACAGTCACGGTAATGGCAACAAGTTTTAAATGAAATACGGCGCATTTATTTTTTTAAGTTGGATCTTGCTGGCCACACCGGCAGTGGCATCCGAGTGCCGCGCTAATCTGCCGGAGATGCCTTTTGATTCGCTGCGCACCCTGCATATCGCCATAGACGGTGAGGTTGTGGTGGCCAACGGTTATCGGGGGGTGTCACCCACGGCGGCGGCGAATGTGAAGTCGGTGTCTAAAACACTGATGGGCGCGATGGTGGGGGCGGCAATTGCCAAGGGTGTAATCAGCGATGTCAATGCGCGCGTTGCTGATTTGCTGCCTGATGCGCTGCCGGCAGACCCCGATCCACGGCTCAGCCACCTCACGGTAAGTCATCTACTGAGCATGCAATCAGGGTTACGGCGCACATCGGGGCAAAACTATGGCGCTTGGGTGGCAAGTAACGATTGGACGCGCTCGGCACTGGGGCAGCCGGTAGAGCAAGCCCCTGGCGGCCAAATGCGCTACTCCACCGGCAATACGCATGTGTTATCTGCCATTCTTGAGGCGCAAGCGGGCCAAGCGAGCTATGCCCTCGCTAATGAATGGCTGGCGCCGGCCGACATTCGCGTTGCAGATTGGATGACAAGCCCCGAGGGCGTGGCTTTTGGTGGTAATCAAATTGCCATGCGGCCAGAGGCGCTGATTGCACTGGGTGAGCTGTATCGTAACGATGGCGTTGCACCAAACGGTCAGCGATTGCTGCCAGAGGGCTGGGTTACCGAGAGCTGGCAAGTGCGCGCGCATTCGCGCTGGACCGGTGATGGCTATGGTTATGGGTGGTTTACCCGGTCCTTTGCTGGCTATGCCGGTTATTATGGTTGGGGTTATGGTGGGCAAATGCTTTATGTCATTCCCGATTTAGCCATGACCGTGGCAATTACCTCAGACACTAATCGCCCATCCGGCCGCACCGGTTATCGTGACGCTCTGCATGACTACGTGGCCAATTTAATTCGAGTAGGAGTGTGTTGATGGAAAGAGTTAAACCCGCCGCAGGCCAAGAATCGGTATGGGATTATCCGCGTCCGCCGGCTCATCTGCCCGATAACCGGCCCGTTGAGATTTGGTTTGACAACCTTTGCATTGCCAAGTCTGATCATTCCATTCGTGTTTGTGAAACCGGCAGCCCACCCGCGTTTTATGTGCCGCCGGATGCCTTTGATCAGAGCGTGTTAAAGGCTTCAACCGCGCATACCTTTTGTGAGTGGAAGGGCCATGCGCATTACTTTGATGTAGTGGGGCCGCAGGGCGTGGCTGAAGCGGCGGTTTGGTATTACCCCAACCCCTCGGCCGAACCAGCTAAGGTAATTGCCGGTTGGCTTTCTTGCTATCCCGAAAAGCTCAATTGCTTTGTGGCGGGTGAGCCGGTGCATGCACAGGCAGGCCGTTATTACGGGGGCTGGGTGACTAACGAGATTGTGGGCCCTTGGAAGGGCGAGCCGGGCACCGAGCATTGGTAGCGTCTGCGTACCAAGCGCAGCTTTGGGTAGATGCAGATGCCTGCCCCGTCGCTATTCGGGAGATTTTATTCCGCGCCGCCGAGCGTGTTGGCATTCGCCTAACACTTATTGCTAATCAGCCGGTCCGATTGCGGCCTTCGCCACTGATTAGCCAAATTCAGGTCGGTGCTGGGTTCGATGTGGCGGATGATGAGATTGTGCGCCGAGTAAACGCTGGCGATTTGGTTGTCACGAGCGATATTCCGCTGGCTGCTGAAGTGATTGAAAAGGGCGCGCTTGTGCAAACCCCTCGCGGTGAGGCGCAAACCAAAGAAAATATCCGTGCCAAGCTGCAAATGCGCGACTTTATGGAAACCCTGCGCAGCAGCGGCGTTCACACCGGCGGCCCGCCGAGCTTTAGCACAACAGATCACAAGCGCTTTGCCGATGCGCTTGATCGGTATCTTGCGAGGTTGGTCACAGAGTAATCGCTCTAGTCTCGATAACCTCTCCTGCATGGAACAGTCAGGCCACGATCACAGCTACAAACTATTGTTTAGCCACCCAGAGATGATTGCGGATCTTATCCGCGGGTATGTGCGGGAGCCGTGGGTAGAGCGCGTTGACCTAAGCACCCTCGAGAGAGTTAGCGGTAGTTACGTCACTGATGATTTGCGTGAGCGACAGGGCGATATGATTTGGCGTCTGCGCTGGGCTGATGATGAGCGGTGGGTTTATGTGTATCTGTTGCTGGAGTTTCAGACAACCTCAGAGCCCTTTATGGCCTTACGTGTGCTCACCTACTTGTCTCTCCTTTATGAAGACCTGCGCCGCCGCAATGAACTGACGGCCAACGGATTATTGCCCCCCGTGCTGCCAGTCGTACTGTATCGAGGCTCCAGACGATGGAGTGCTTCAGCGAATGTCGCAAGCCTTATTGAAAGTGTGCCAGGTGGGCTCGAGGTCTATCGTCCGCATTTGCGATATTTATTATTGGATGAGCGCCGATACAGCAATCAAAAAATGGGGAAGGCCAAAAATCTGGTAGCTGCCCTTTTTGCCCTTGAAAATAGTCGTGACCCATCTGATGTAGAGTCTGTTCTGGATAAACTCATTGAGTGGCTTCAGACGCCTGATCAAACAGAGTTGCGCAGAAACTTTACGGTTTGGATAAAAAGAGTGTTGCTACCGACCCGTGTGAGCGAGGTACACTTTAAGTCGTTAGATGACCTTCATGAGGTGCGCAGTATGTTGTCTGAAAGAGTGGAAGAGTGGACTAAATCATGGGAGGAGCAAGGCCGTGAGAGAGGCCGCCAGCAAGGCCTCCAAGAAGGCCGCCAAGAAGGCCGCCAAGAAGGCGAGGCACTGCTCCTTATGCATCTGATAGAAAAGAAGTTTGGTGCGGAGGCGGTAGAAACCTACCGCGAGCGCGTTGACCTTGCTCAGGCCGATCAGCTTTTGGCATGGTCAGAGCGGATTTTAACGGCAGGGTCAATTGAGGAGATGTTTGACCCTGCAGACTGATTGGCCGTTACGTTAAAACTCGTAGCGGTAGGCAATAGCTGTACTTGTGGCCTCTGAGTCATCAGCACAGTTCGTTAGATTACAGACCTCAACTTCACTGCGAATAAAATTCACCGAAGCCGAAAAGTCTGTTGCCCCGCTAATGGGAGTTGCGAAACCAACACTCAATGACCCGCTTGACTCTTCAACCTCGGTGCCGAGCTTGCTATCTGATAAGTAGCTGCTGCTCAGGCCAAGAATCAGATTGTTTTCTAATTGTAGTGATCCTGAGACGTTTGCACCGGTCAGGCTGGAGTAGCTCACAAATCGGTTGGTGAATCCGCCCTGAGGCACAACAATATCGTCGAAGGTAAAAATTAACTGCATGAGTAGAGGAACACTTGGAAGCGACAGAATGTGTCGGAGGAATTAACCCGTGAGCTGCCTCACCGCATAGTCGGCAGCGTCATCAAAGGGGCGGAGCACAACACTGGCGCCTTGTTGGAGAAGATAATCGGCGTCGGCCATTTTTTGCACGGAAAGAAAGACACGCCCTTGATAATTAGCCGAACGCAGCCCGTGTAAAAGCGTGAGCTGCGGATCAGCTTCGGTTAATGCGCCGCGGTCTCGTGGTACCGCTGAAACAACAGCCTTTACATCCGCAAGATTAAGACGGGAGACGAATTCTGGATCGGTTGCATCACCGTAACTGGCATCCATGCCCATGCTGCGCCAGTGAGTGAGTGCCTCTGGATCGAAGTCGATACCAAGGACGCGATAGTTCAGCTCTTTAAGTCGGGCGCCGATACGACAGCCATAGCGGCCTAGGCCGAAGATAATAAAATCGTGGCCAGTGGCGTCTTCAGCGCCATCGGTGTCAGCCGCCTCGCGATGCGCATGGCGTCGCTCAAAAATGCCCAACCAAGGCTCCAGCCAGTCAAAGAGCTTATGCGAGAAGGTGATCATGTAGACCGATAGCGCAATGGTGACTAGACCTACGAGGGTCACTAGGCCCATTGCTTCTTGGCCAACATGCCCGATGCTAATGCCCATTGCCATAAAGATTAGCGAGAACTCGGAAATTTGGGCAACCGTTAAACCGGCAAGAAAGCCGGTGCGTTTTCGATACCCCATGTAGCCCATAATTGCGAGCACGATTAGTGGGTTACCGATTAAAACAAAGAGCGATAAGACAATCGCCGGACCAACCTGATCGCCCATGGTAGAGAGCTGCAGACTTGCGCCAAGATTAATGAAGAAAAATAGCAGCAGAAAATCACGCAATGAGGCCAACCGGGAGCCAATTGCCTCTCGATATTGGGTTGATGCCAGTGATACGCCTGCCAGTAACCCCCCAAGTTCTTTGCCAAAGCCTAGGGCATCGCCCGCGGCAGCTAGACTGATGGCCCAGCCAACGGCAAAGATCACCATAAGTTCTGAGGAGCGAGCAATTTGACCGAGCAGCGGATCTGCAATATAGCGGATGAATAAGACAACGGCGGCAACCATGGCCATGCCGCCTAAAAAGACCTGTGCGACTTGCCAGAGGCTACCTGTGTCTTCGCTCATGCCCACACCAATGGCGGAAAGGGTAACCATGGCAAGGACCACGAAGATGTCTTGAACAATTAAAAAACCGAGTGCGATTTTGCCGTGAAGCGCCCCAATCTCCTGCTTATCTGATAACAGTTTGACGATGATGATGGTGGAGGAGAACGTCAGGGCAACCGAGATATACAGCGCGGTGAGCGCGTCAATGCCGAGCATGAGGCAAATTAAAAAGCCGAAAAATGCGGTAAAGGTAACTTGGCCCAGGCCAGTGGCTACGGCCACCTTGCCTAAGTTGCGGACTAAGCTCACATCAAGTTTTAACCCCACTAAAAACAGCAATACGGCGATAGAAATCTGGCTTAATGTCTCAATAAATTCTTCTGATGAAACAAGGCCGAGCGCGTCGGGGCCAACCAGCACGCCCACGGCGATAAACGCTACAACAAGTGGCTGACGCAGTAATAAGCCAACAAAACCCACCCCTGCCGCTAGCAGCACTAGCAGGGCAATTTCGTAAAAGATGGTGGCAAATGCGCCGTCCACGGTCGTTTTAAACTCCTTGTTTTTTCAACCTATGGAGATAAGCGTAGCAGCTCTCCGTTACGCTGGTCAGTCAACAGATAAAGTAAGTTATCGGGGCCTTGGGCGATGGCGCGTATCCGACGATTAAGCTCGCTCAGCAGTTGGGTCTCCTGCGTCACCGTCTCACCATTGAGCTCAAGGTGTGCTAGGTGGGTTTGGACTAACGCGCCAACAAAAAGATCACCCCGATAAAACGCCATACCAGAGGGTGCGATGGATGGGGTCCATTGATAAATTGGGTCAACCATGCCGGGGATTGATTCCTCGCCAATTTGAGGCCCCCAGTACTCACGACCATAAGTGACCTTTGGCCAGCCAAAGTTGCCGCCAGGCACCGGCAGATTGATTTCATCGCCGCCTCTTGGGCCATGTTCATGAATCCAGAGCGCACCGGTGTCGGGGTAAATGGCCACGCCTTGGGGATTGCGGTGTCCGTAGCTGTAGATCGCATCCGCGCCACGTGGGTCATCCACAAACGGGTTATCAGAAGGGATACTGCCGTTATCATTCAACCGCAGCACAGCCCCATTATGGTCGGTGAGGTCTTGAGCCCGATCGCGCTCGCCCCGATCGCCAGTGGTCATAAAGAGATAACCGTTGGTGTCAAAAACAATGCGTGAGCCAAAATGCCGCCCGCTGTCCACGCAGGGGGTGGCAACAAATAAGGTCTCAAAGTCTTCGAGGGCATTGCCTACTAATCGCCCACGGCCCAAGTGAGTTGCGGTGCCGGTTTCGCAGTGCCCAGCCCAGGTGAGATAAACCCAGCGGTTATCGGCAAAGTTAGGATGTAAGGCGATGTCCAAGAGCCCACCTTGGCCGCTGGCGGATACGGTGGGTGTGCCTGGAATGATTGTTTGCCGACCGGTAGCGAGCTCAATGCGCTGCAATCGCCCGGGGCGCTCGGTTACAAGCACATCGCCCTCAGGCAGGAAAGCCAACCCCCAGGGGTGCTCTAACGAGTCGGTGAGTACGCTGATAGTTGGAGAGGCGATCGCTGGAGTGGCGATCATGCCAAGGAGTAGAAATAACCGTCGTATACAAACCATCATTCAATCCGATAAAATTCGCGCTGCTTTAAATATTGCACTGCGTCATTCAGCCGCGGTCTCGGGCGGCAAAGGACGCATGATCTCAATTAAAAATACTTGGTTTTCAAATACACGCAACGACCTCATTGCTGGCGTGGTTGTTGCGCTTGCCCTCATTCCAGAAGCGATTGCTTTTTCCATTATCGCGGGTGTTGATCCAAAAGTCGGACTCTACGCCTCGTTTTGTATTGCCGTGGTTACCGCATTTGCAGGCGGCAGGCCAGGCATGATTTCTGCAGCGACGGGCGCCATGGCGCTGCTGATGGTGGTGCTTGTGCGCGACCATGGCCTGGAATATTTGTTAGCCGCCACCATTTTAACCGGTGTTCTGCAAATTATCGCGGGCTGGATTCGGATGGGATCTTTAATGCGGTTTGTTTCACGCTCGGTGATTACGGGTTTTGTGAATGCCTTGGCAATCCTCATCTTCTTGGCGCAAATTCCTGAACTGACTAATGTGGGATGGCCCGTATACGCGATGACCGCTGGGGGTTTGGCGATTATTTACCTATTTCCTTATCTCACACGGGCTATCCCTTCACCGTTGGTGGCGATTGTGGTGCTCACGGGTCTAGCGATGTTTCTGGATTTAGAGATTCGCACCGTGGGTGATATGGGCGCTTTGCCAGATACCTTACCGGTATTTCTATGGCCTGATATCCCGTTAACACTTGAGACGCTTTGGATTATTTTGCCGGTCTCGCTCACTTTAACCGTGGTTGGATTGCTGGAATCTTTAATGACGGCATCCCTCATCGATGATTTAACCGACACCAAAAGTAACAAGAACCGCGAGTGTGTGGGGCAGGGCGTGGCGAACATTGGCTCTGGCTTTTTGGGTGGAATGGCAGGTTGCGCGATGATTGGTCAGTCGGTGATTAACATCAAATCTGGTGGGCGAGGGCGGTTGTCGTCGCTAGCGGCTGGCGTTTTCTTGCTGGCTATGTTGATTTTTATTGGAGATTTGGTGGCTCAAATTCCCATGGCGGCATTAGTGGCTGTCATGATTATGGTGTCGATTGGTACGCTCAATTGGCAGTCGCTACGAGATCTTAGAACTAACCCCAAAAGCTCAAGTGTGGTGATGCTCGGTACGGTGGTGGTCACAGTAGTTACTCACGACCTCGCGATGGGTGTGCTAACCGGCGTACTGCTCTCTGGCTTTTTCTTTGCCCATAAGGTCGGCCGTGTGTTGGTGATTCGTTCGCGTACAGATGATCAAGGGCACGCACGGCATTACCACGTGGTAGGTCAGGTCTTTTTTGCCTCTGCTGATCGATTTGTCGATTCCTTTGATTTTCGGGAGGTGATCGACAAGGTGGTCATTGATGTGAGCCGGGCAAACTTTTGGGATATCACCGCCATTAGTGCTCTCGACAAGGTGGTTATCAAATTTCGTCGTGAGGGCACTGAGGTAGCCGTAGAGGGCTTGAATGAAGCGAGTCGCACCTTAGTGGATAAATTTGCGATGCACGATAAAGACGGGGCAGAGGATATTCTACTTGGCCATTAAAGAGGAAAAAGTGCTTGCCTGTGTAGACCGGTCGCAGTTTGCCGAGCATGTAACCGACTATGGCGCGTGGGCAGCCCAGCGTATCGGCCTTCCCTTAGAGCTATTGCATGTGATTGATCGCCACCCTGAGGTAGCAAGAGATACCGATCATAGTGGGGCCATTGGCATTGGTGCTCAGGAGCAGCTATTAAATACGCTATCGGACAGCGATGAGGCGCGCAGCCGCAGCGCGCGTGAGCAGGGCCGTGTGTTTTTGAATGCCTTACGTGAGCGGGCCGAGGCCGCTGGTGCAAGGCAAACGGACACAAGGCAACGCCTAGGTGAGTTACAAAGCACGCTGAGCGAGCAAGAGGCATTGGTGAGTCTGTTTGTGTTGGGTCGACGCGGCCGCTCGGCGGAGGCCACTCAACGTGATTTGGGCCGCAATGTCGAACGGGTAGTCAGAGCGCTGCGTAAGCCAATTTTGACCGTGACTGATCAATTTAAAGAGCCACGTCGTGCCTTAATTGCCTTTGATGGCGGCAGCATGACGCGGCGTGGTGTGGAGATGATTGCCGGCAGTAAGCTCTTTCGCGGTTTGCCCATGCAATTAGTGATGTCAGGAAAGCCCGCGCGCGATGCCGAAAAGCAGCTGGAGTGGGCAAAGACGACGCTAGAAGCTGCCGGCTACGAGGCTGAATCTGCAATTATTCCAGGCGATGCAGAGCGGATTATTGCCGAGGAGCTGATCGCGCGCGAGGCGGATATTTTGATTATGGGTGCTTACGGGCATTCTTTTATGCGTGCGTTGTTTATGGGCAGTAAAACATCGGATTTGTTGCGCTCTGCACGAGTGCCTACGCTGCTATTACGTTAAGTTGACGGGGTAACTATGAACCACCCAATCGAACCTGATGTGTTTGCCGCTTACATGGCAGTCAGCCAGCGACTGCCAAAAGCGCCGCGTGCCGGTGCATGCCTTACGGCCAATACGCTGGCTGAGATTAGCGAGCATTTTGATGCCGTACTACTAGATGCTTATGGTGTGTTGAATGTGGGGCAGCAAGCGGTGCCGGGGGCCCCTGAGCGTATTGCAGCACTGCAGGCGGCTGGTAAACGGGCCATCGTGGTGTCGAATGCTGCCGGTTTTGCGCATAGCGCTATTGAAACGCGGTTAGCACGGCTGGGTTATACCTTTGCTAGTGATGACATTATTACCAGCCGCAAGGCCTTGCTGCGCGCGTTAAGCGCCGAGCCACCGCGGCATTGGGGCGTGGCTGCAGGCGATCAATACGGGCCCGAAGAATTTTCAGGCCTGCAATTTACGCGATTGGGTGAAGACCCTGAAACCTACGATGTGGTAGACGGATTTTTGTTTGTTGGCGCTAGCAGTTGGACAGAAGCACAACAGGCACACCTAGTTGCCAGTCTGCAGCGTCAGCCGCGCCCAATTTGGGTGGCCAACCCTGATTTGATGGCGCCCCAGCCCGTGGGTGTATCCATTGAGCCGGGCTATTACGGGCATGACATCGCAGAGCGTGCCGGCGTGATGCCGGTTTTTTATGGCAAGCCGTTTCCCAATATTTATGAACTGGCGCTTGAGCAGTTGGGTCCAAAGTTCGATCCACAACGGGTATTGATGGTGGGCGATACGCTGCACACCGATATTCTAGGGGGCTTGGTTGCAGGCGTTAAAACCGCGCTGGTGGTGGAGTCTGGCGTGATGGCGGGCAGCGATGTGGGGCAAGCTATTGCGCAAGCGAGTATTGCGCCCGATTGGATTTTAAATCGGCTGTAATGAGGTGAGGTAATGCGTAGATTAATTTGGCTAGGTTGTGTTGCGCTCTTAGCGTTTAGCACCGCTGCACTGACGCATTCAGAAAAGCGTGAAACAACGCCGGTAGAGGGAGAAACGCTAGCAGAATCGCCAGCAGTTATTGAGCTTGCATTTGATTCTCCCATGCGGATTATTAGTGTCAGTTTAACGAGTGATACGGGTGACGATTACTCGGTGTTACCGGAAGCAGGGCGCGCAGCAAGCGATACCCTCACGGTTAATCCCCCTGAACTTCCAAAAGGTAATTACACATTTGAATGGCGCGGGATTTCTGATGATGGGCACACCCTGTCCGGGCAACTTAGTTTTACTGTTGTTAGTGATTGATGTTTGAGATTCTTGAGATTGCGGCGCGTGCAGGTTTTTATCTCAGTGCCTTGCTAGCGGTTGGGTCAGTATTATGCTTGCGGCTTTTGCCCCAATGGTCGGCTGCAGAGCAGCGAACATTGCATGTAACTGTTTGTATCAGTTCACTCATCGCATTGGGTTTAGCAGCCGCGGGGGTAGCCTTAGAGGCGGTGTTTCTGGCGGGTAATCATTGGGCAGCGGCCGGTGATTTAGAGCTGCTAGGGTTCGTGCTGGAGGGTCCTCGAGGGCTTTCATTTGCAGTGTTAGCTGCCGGTCTTTGTTTGCTTTTTGCTGTTTTGGTGCCCATTCGTGGCGCAGAGATCGTTAGCCTTGCAGGTGGCGTTTTGGTGGCAATCAGTTTTGGTTTAACCGGGCATACAACGTCTGCACCGGGCGGGCTGCTCAGTGTGCTGGTGATTGTACATGTTCTACTGCTAGCGTTTTGGATAGGGATTTTTATTCCGCTTTACCGCGTGAGCTATCGCAATCGAGAGATAACAGCCCAAGTGGCTCATCAATTTGGGCGCATTGCCGTGTGGACTGTGCCGGCATTGGCTGTGTTTGGCATCGTGGTGCTGCAGCAACTCACGGGGGGGTTGGTTGCGGCGCTGAGCACGGATTACGGTCGGCTATTTGCCCTTAAGGTGTCACTATTTGCCGTGGTGCTTGGCTTTGCGGCATATAACAAACGCGTGCTTACGCCGGCGCTGATGCAGGGTGAATCTTCTGCAATGGATCATTTGCGGCGATCACTTAGGCTTGAATCAGGGGTAATTTTTGCGATTTTGCTGGTAACAGCGACCACCGTAACACTGACAGGGCCTTAAGAGCCATTTGCCCCTAGGGCAACGATTCAAACCACTAATGGTGCCCAGGAGAGGACTTGAACCTCCACAGGGTTTCCCCTACTAGCACCTGAAGCTAGCGCGTCTACCAATTCCGCCACCTGGGCAGGTGAGCCGCAGGAGAATACTGCCGCTTGTTATAGGTGTCAAATGACGGTGCATGCCGTATCCTGTGACTCATGTCTAAAGAGCAAAAAACCGCTGATCCCGGCAACGATCCTTTTCTTGAGCGCGAACGTGATAAATACGGCAGCCCCGTACCCAGCCGCGAATATATTCTTGACCAACTTGAAGCGCAGGCAAAGCCCATGGGCCGCAAAGAGCTGGCTGTGCTATTTGGTCTTGATGAAGACGAAGAAGCCGTTGAGGGCCTACGCCGCCGGCTAAAAGCGATGGAGCGAGACGGCCAGTTAGTGCGTAATCGCCGCAACGGTTACATGATTGTTGATAATGAAGAGCTGATTCGTGGCCGCGTACGTGCCGCGCCGGATGGGGCAGGCTATGTTCACCCTGACCGTGCTGGAGATCCGGTGTATCTGCCGCCCAAGGAAATGCGCCGTTTGCTGAATGGTGACCGAGTTGTTGTACGACTCACTGGCGAGGATGAGCAGGGGCGTACGAGCAGTGAGCTGGTTGAAATTATCGAGCATGCCAATAAGACCATCGCCGGGCGATTTTTTGAAGAAAGCGGCATCGGCTTTGTCGTACCAAACAACAAACGCCTGCATCAGGATGTGATTATTCCGGTGGGTGACCGGGGCGGGGCGCGGCACGGCGAGCTCGTGACGGCGGAACTACTCAGTCAGCCCTCAGAGCGCCGGCAACCGATTGGGCGGATCATTGAGGTTTTTGGTACGCAGATTGCGATGGGTGATGAGGTAGCGGTGGCTGCCAGAACGCATGGCATTCCGGTGGAGTGGCCAGAAGAAGTACTCAGCGAAAGCGCGCACTTTAGCGATGTGGTGCCAGAAGAGGCCAAGCAAGGCCGGCGTGATTATCGCAAAGTACCCCTAATTACGATTGATGGCGCAGATGCCCGCGACTTTGATGATGCGGTTTATGCTGAACCCGTTGAGGGCGGCTGGAAAGTGATTGTAGCCATTGCTGATGTGGCCGCTTATGTACAGCCAGACACCGCACTGGATACGGAGGCTGCTGAGCGGGGAAACTCGGTGTATTTCCCGCAAAACGTGGTGCCGATGCTGCCCGAGATTCTCTCTAACGGGCTTTGTTCGTTAAACCCGCACGTTGATCGGCTGTGCATGGTCACCGAGATGGTGATTGATCATGCGGGCGAGCTTAAGCGCTCACGGTTTTTTGAGGGCATGATGCGCTCTGCGGCCCGCCTGACGTACGAGCAGGTAGATGCCATTCAGACCGGGGCTGATCCCGCTTTAAGAGAAAAGCATCAAGACTTGTTAACCCAGATCGAGCATCTTTATGGCGCTTATGAAGCCATGCGACTTGGGCGTGAGGCGCGGGGTGCGATTGATTTTGAAAGTACCGACTCAGTGGTTGAGTTTGGTGACGATGGGCAGATTTTGGGCGTACACCCGATTCAACGAAATGATGCCCATAAGCTCATCGAAGAGTGCATGATTAAGGCCAATGTGGCCACCGCACGGTTTTTGCGGCGGCATAAAATACCGGCACTGTATCGGGTGCATGAAAAACCGGCGCCTGAGCGGCTAACCAAACTGCGCACATTTTTAGAGCAAACTGGATTGCGGCTTGAGGGGGGTGATGAGCCCACGCCAAAAGACTACTCAGCACTCATGAAAGAAGTGGCGGGTCGGCCAGATCGGCATTTAATTGAAACGATTATGCTGCGCTCTATGATGGCGGCTGAATATCGCCCGGACAATGCCGGGCATTTTGGGCTGGCACTCGATGCTTATGCGCATTTCACCTCACCCATTCGCCGCTATCCGGATTTGGTGGTGCACCGTGCCATTAAGCATGTGCTAGCCAAAGCGCCGATTGAATCCTTCCGCTATACCGAAGATTATCTGGTTACGCTCGGTGAGCATTGCTCAATGACCGATCGCCGCGCAGAAGAAGCGACGCGTGAGGCCATGATGACGTTGAAATGCCGATTTATGCTAGATCGGGTGGGGCAGGAATTTAACGGCGTGATTAGTGGTGTGACCGGATTTGGGCTGTTTGTGGAGCTTGATGAGCTTTACGTTGATGGTTTGATTCATATTACTAACCTTGAGCAAGACTTCTTTCATTTCGATGCCATTGGCCATCGCCTAACCGGCGAGCGGACCGGTAAAGAATATCGGCTGACCGATCGGATTCGGGTGCGCGTAGCGCAGGTGAACGTTGATGACGGGAAGATCGACTTCGATCCGATAGCGCATCCGTTAGGCCCGGATGGCACCCCGATGCCTCAGCCAAAAACTCAGCCTAAGGCCAAGCAGCAGCGCGGCGGTCCGCCCCGCGGAGGTCGTAAGCGGCGTCGTCGATGAGTGATATTGATCTGATATATGGGTTGCACTCGGCGCGTGCCGCGTTGGCGTTTGATGCGGCACGGGTTACCGAAGCGTGGCTGGATAAGCGCCGGCGCGACGCCCGACTTCAGCGCCTGCGAGAGAAGCTTAGAGCGGCCGGTTGTGCGATGCATGAGGTTGAGGTGCGAGATCTGAGGCGCTTGGTGGGCGAGGTCGCGCATCAAGGCATTGTGCTGCGATACGCGGGTGCACCACCGCAGGATGCAAGCGACCTTGATGACTTTCTTGATCGAATGGTGGGCCCGCCCTTGTTACTGGTGCTTGATCAGGTACAAGATCCACACAACTTAGGCGCCTGTTTGCGTGCAGCTGATGGCGGCGGGGTAGACGCGGTGATCGTGCCGCGCGACCGCGCGGTGGGTTTGACCCCCGTGGTGCGGAAGGTGGCGGCGGGGGCAGCGGAGACGATGCCGTTTTTCCAAGCCACTAACTTAGCGCGCTGCTTGCGTGAGCTTAAAGATCGCGGGATATGGTTGATTGGCGCAGCGGATGAGGCCGAGCAGTCACTGTATTCGGCCGATTTAACAGGCCCGCTTGCCCTGGTACTGGGGGCAGAAGGGAAGGGCTTGCGGCGCTTAACGCGTGAGCACTGTGATGTGTTGGTTGCGTTGCCAATGGCAGGCACTGTTGAGAGTTTAAATGTGTCGGTAGCCACCGGTGTAACGGTTTATGAGGCATGGCGGCAACGCCATCCTTTGAACCCGGGTGCGCATTGAGTATACTAGCCGGCTTGCCAGCGTAGCCTGGCAATACTCCTTGCTTCCGGCGTAGCCGGGGGCTTTTCCCGGCCGAGCCGGAATAACCGTAAGGAGCCACAATGCGGCATTACGAAATTGTATTTTTGGTCCATCCTGATCAAAGCGATCAGGTTCCTGCCATGATTGAGCGCTATCGCGGCCTGATAGAAGGCAACGGCGGTAGTATTCATCGTCTTGAAGATTGGGGCCGGCGTCAGCTTGCTTACCCAATCAATAAACTCATCAAAGCCCATTACGTGTTGATGAACGTTGAGTGCGAGCCGTCGGATATCGAAGAGCTTGAGTCGATGTTCCGCTTCAACGACGCGGTCATTCGTAACATGGTCCTACTCCGTAGCGGCGCGGTTACCGAAGTCTCTCCATTGGCCAAGAGTCAGGAAGAAGAGCGCGAGCGCCCATCACGTCGTGAAGATGACTATGAGATGCCTGATGAGTCTGATGAAGACGATGATGATGTGCTAGAAGAGGTTGAGGACGATCACGAGCCATCGTGAGCGCAACGAAGTGGTGATCACCGGTTGTCTGCTTCAGCCAGCCGAGATGCGCTACTCACCTGCCGGTATTCCCATTGCCCGTGCATTGCTTGAGCATGAGTCGGAGCAAGAGGAGGCAGGCGTTAAGCGCTGGATCAGGTTTCGGGTAGGTATTAGAGCATCTGGGGCGCCCATTGCCGATCAGCTAACTGAGCTGGAGGTGGGGGCAAAGATCAAAGTGGCAGGAATGCTGTTGCGATCACGCCAACCAGATGCGGATACACACCCACTTATTATCAGCATTGGCCGCCTTGAGCGGTTGCCGACTGACAGTTAGAGGAAGACACGTTATGTCTCGTTTTTTTCGTCGCCGTAAATTTTGTCGTTTTACCGCTGAAGGTGTGAAGGAGATTGATTACAAAGATCTCAACACCTTACGTCAGTATGTAACGGAAACCGGTAAGATTGTGCCTAGCCGTATTACCGGCACCCGCGCTAAGTATCAGCGTCAGCTGTCCACCGCCATTAAGCGGGCGCGGTATTTGGCGTTGCTGCCTTACACTGATAGCCACTGACAAACATGCTTGCATTTGTCATGCGCACCCGGCTTGCCGCCATTGGGGTGATCGCGTTAGGGGCGCTAATGCCTCTGCTGTTCTGGCTAAGCGCCGGAGTGATCGCCTTAATTACGTTGCGGCGGGGCCTTCGTGAGGGCGTTTTGGTGCTGGCAGGGGCGGTGGCAATTTTGCTGCCTGTTTATGCCGGTTTGCTGGGTGCGCCGATGGCGCTACTTCAGCCCATCGCCCTAACATGGGTGCCTGTGATGATTTTGGCGCAGTTACTGCGTAGCACGGTCTCGCTAGGGCGCACGCTGGAATGGGCGGGCGGCATTGCCGCCATTGCGGTGGGGTTGTTTTATTTGATTCAGGGCGACCCTGCGCTGTTTTGGCAGGATCTTCTCGGCCAGCTCGTTACATTGTTGGATACCAACGGGGCTGATTCCGCTTGGAATCAAGCGGCCGCAGAGCTCGCTCCAAGGCTGACTGGGTTATGGATTGCCAATATGCTTGGCATTTCGGTGCTCTGTCTGCTGCTGGGTCGGTGGTGGCAGGCCGTGTTGTACAATCCCGGTGGTTTTCGGGAAGAGTTTTACGCGCTGAGGCTAAGCAAGGCGTTTGCCATGCTCACGTTAGCCGCAGTGGTGGTGGGGCTGTTTACCGGGCCGGGGATTTTTGCTGACCTTGGAACAGTGCTGGTGAGTGTGTTTTTGCTGCAGGCCCTAGCGCTTGCACATCATCTTGTGGCGCGTCGCGGTTGGCATGTGGGCTGGCTGGTCGCGCTTTATGTCATGCTGCCATTGGCAATTCGGCCAGTGGCATTAATCGGCCTTGCCGATGCATTTGTCGATTTTCGTAACAGAACGGGGTTTGGAGATGGAAGTCATTCTGCTTGAAAAAGTCGCTAATTTAGGCGGCCTTGGCGATACGGTAAAAGTTCGCGCTGGTTATGGGCGTAACTACTTAATTCCTCAGGGTAAAGCAAAGCCTGCTACTGAAGAGAACATTGCGTTTTTTGAAGCAAAGCGTGCTGAACTTGAGAAAAAGGCAGCTGAAGAGCTCAGTGCAGCCCAAGGGCGCGCAGCACAGTTGGAAGCCTTGGCGTTAACCATTACGGCTAATGCCGGTGAAGAAGGTAAGCTCTTTGGTTCGGTTGGCCCTGCTGAAATTGCTGAGGCTGCCACAGCCGGTGGTGTTGAAGTGGATCGTCATGAAGTCCGGATGCCTGATGGCCCTATTCGCGCGGTTGGCGAGTTTCAGGTTCAGGTGCATTTGCATGCCGATGTGAATGCCACGGTAACGGTCACCGTGACTGGCGAGAGCTAAACCGCCCGCGCATGGTGGATTCGCTCAAGGTACCGCCGCATTCTCTGGAAGCTGAGCAGGCTGTCCTTGGCGGTCTAATGCTTGAGAATGGCGCCTGGGATCAGGTGGCGGACCGTGTGGTAGAGGGCGATTTCTACCGCCGCGATCATCGTCTGATTTTTGGGGCAATTGCTTGGTTGGCTGAGGCCGGCCAGCCGATGGATGCCGTCACCCTTTCAGAGCGATTAAAGTCGAGTGGTGAGCTTGAAGACGCCGGCGGGCTTGCGTACCTTGGTGCGCTGGCGAGAGACACTCCAAGTGCCGCAAACATTCAGGCCTACGCGGATATCGTGCGCGAGCAATCGGTGCTTCGTCAGCTTATTCAGGCGGGCACCGCCGTTGCCGACACGGGCTTTAACCCCGACGGTCAAGACTCCGCAGAGCTTCTCGACTTAGCCGAGCGTAAAATCTTTGCCATCGCCGAGCAATCGGGTCGCAATCGAAGCGGCTTTGTTGGGGTGCGCGATGTGCTGCCGGCGGTGGTAGAGCGAATCGATACGCTTTATCACCAAAATAGCGATGTGACGGGTTTAGCCACAGGCTTTAGCGATTTAGATCGCATGACCTCAGGCCTGCAAAATGGCGATCTGATTATCGTTGCGGGTCGCCCTTCCATGGGTAAAACAACGCTGGCCATGAACATCGCTGAGGGCGCTGCGCTGCAGAAGGGCGCACCTGTTGCCGTATTTAGTATGGAAATGCCGGCGGATGCACTGGCGATGCGTATGCTGGCATCGCTGGGGCGTGTGGAGCTACAAAAAATTCGCTCGGGCCGGCTAACCGACGAAGACTGGCCGCGTCTGACCAGCACCATGAACCTGCTCTCGCAGGCCAATCTTTTTATTGATGATACGCCAGGCCTAACACCCACTGAAATGCGCGCACGTTGTCGGCGCCTTAAGCGTGAGCACGGCCTTGGCCTAGTGCTAGTAGATTACCTGCAGCTGATGCAGTTGCCTGGCTTTAAGGAAAACCGGACCAACGAAATTTCGCAGATTTCACGCACCTTAAAAGGGATGGCCAAGGAGCTCGGCGTACCGGTGATTGTGCTCTCGCAGCTCAACCGCAGTCTTGAGCAGCGGCCGAATAAGCGCCCAATTATGTCGGATTTACGCGAATGCGTAACCGGGGACACCCGAGTTCTTTTAGCCGATGGTTCTCGAAAACCCATTCGAGAGCTTGTTGGCCAAACTCCAGAAGTTCTTACGGTCAATGATCAAGGTACCGTTATTACTGGTAAATCAGATTTGGTTTGGGAGGTCGGTCAACGACCAGTAGTCAAAATAAATCTCGCGAGTGGCAGATCTTTGCGCTGCACCCGTGATCATCGACTAAGAACGAATGCTGAATGGCTGAAAGTGGAAGCATTAAATGTCGGTGACTTTTTGGATTGCTGGGAGAACACTTTTTTTGCGGATGAAATTGTCTCCATTGAAACTGCCGGCGAAGAGACGGTATATGACCTGACTGTTCCCGAGACTGAGTGCTGGTTAGCCGATGGCGTAATTAGTCATAACTCGGGCGCCATTGAACAAGATGCAGACGTCATCGTGTTTATCTATCGCGATGAGGTTTATAACGAAGATAGCCCCGATGCCGGGACGGCGGAAATCATCATTGGTAAGCAGCGTAATGGGCCAGTGGGAATGGTGCGGCTCACCTTCCTTGGGCATTACACGCGCTTTGAGAATTTTATTCAGGATAGCGCGGGCTATGGGGGCGGGGGCTGGGAGTGACCAGACCGACGCAAGCAACCGTTGATCTGAGCGCGTTGCGGCACAACTTTTCGGTGGCACGCCAGCTTGCCACGGGTGCCAAGATAATGGCGGTGCTTAAGGCAAACGCGTATGGGCATGGTTTATTGCCCGTAGCCCATGCATTAGCCGCCGATGCCGATGCGTTTGCGGTCAGCTGCCTTGAAGAGGCGCTGCCGTTGCGGTTAGCCGGGCTAAAGCAGCGAATCGTTTTGCTTGAAGGGGTGTTTGGGGTTGAAGAAATCCCAATTGCTGCCGCGCGGGGCTTAGATTTAGTGGTGCACAGTCTCTGGCAGTTGGAGGCGCTAGAGCAGGCAATGCTACCCAATCGCATTGATTGCTGGCTGAAAGTGGATACCGGGATGGGCCGGCTTGGGTTTGCGCCGGATCAAGCGGGAATGATCGCAGAGCGTTTGCAGCGGGCCGCTGGCGTGGGGAATGTGTACTGGATGTCGCATCTCGCCAGCGCTGATAATCCGGATAACCCAGCAACCGATGCACAACAGGCCTGCTTTGATGAACTCACATCACCGTCTGGCTGGCCAAGCTCTCTTGCCAACTCGGCCGGCACAATCGGCTGGCCACAAACGCATGGCGATTGGGTGCGCCCCGGCATTATGTTGTTTGGCTCAGCGCCGCTGGGCACACCAGGGTTGCGGCCCGTCATGTCCTTAGAAGCGCAATTAATTGCCGTTAAAAACCTGCCTGCAGGCCATGGCGTAGGGTATGGCAGTGTCTTTGTTTGTCCGCAGGATATGCCGGTGGGCGTTGTCTCAATTGGCTATGGGGATGGATATCCGAGGCATTGTGGTGAGGGCAGTGTGGTAGGCATTCAGGGCGCACTGGTGCCGGTGATTGGGCGAGTGTCGATGGATATGTTGTGCGTCGATTTACGCACGGTACCGGCCGCTGGAATTGGCGATCGCGTAATTTTGTGGGGCGATGCACCGACGGTGGATGAGGTGGCTGCCCGCGCAGGTACGATTAGCTATGAATTACTGTGCCAAGTTACACCACGGGTGCCCCGTGTTTACCGCTGGAAAGGGGGTGTTTAGTGGCTAAAAATGCAATACGCAGCGTGTTTGTTTGCCGTGAGTGCGGTGGGCAATCTGCCAAATGGGCGGGGCAGTGTCCTGAATGTGGGGCCTGGAACACGTTAGAGGAGCAACGCGCCGCCATGCCGGCATCGCCGAAAGGCACGCAACGGGCACAATATGCTGGTGATAGCGGTATTAAACGTCTGTCTGAAATTCCCCAAGATCAAGAAACACGCTTTTCAACCAGCGTAGGGGAGTTTGATCGGGTGCTCGGTGGGGGGCTAGTTGCCGGTGGTGTTGTGCTATTGGGCGGCGACCCCGGTATTGGTAAGTCCACCTTGTTGCTGGAGGTAGTGGCGAAGTTAGCGCAAAACCACTCTGCATTGTATGTGACGGGCGAGGAGTCGCTACGCCAAGTGGGTTTGCGAGCCAGTCGCTTAGGCGTTACCGAGGATGGCGGGCTGCGGCTGCTAGCCGAAACGGGTGTTGAGGCAATTTTGGCGCTGGCGGAAAAAGAACGCCCTGCCGTGATGGTGGTCGATTCCATTCAAACCATTTTTAGTGAAGCGCTGGGCTCAGCGCCTGGGTCAGTTGCACAGGTGCGTGAATCTGCTGCGCAGTTAGTTCGCTTTGCGAAGCAAACGGGTACGGTGTTGTTTTTGGTGGGGCATGTGACTAAAGAGGGGCAGCTGGCCGGGCCACGAGTACTTGAGCACATGGTGGATACCGTTTTGTACTTTGAGAGTGACTCAGGCAGCCGGTATCGACTGTTGCGGGCGGTAAAGAATCGTTTTGGTGCCGCCAATGAGTTGGGTGTTTTTGCGATGCTGGAGACGGGCCTCAAGGAAGTGCGTAACCCGTCTGCAATTTTTTTATCGCGCCATGAGCAGCCTGTGGCGGGCAGTGTGATTACGGTAACACGGGATGGCAGCCGGCCTTTATTGCTGGAGATTCAGGCCCTAGTAGCAGAAAGCCCGTTAGCCAATCCGCGCCGCTTGGCGGTGGGGCTGGATGGTAATCGATTTGGAATGTTATTGGCGGTACTGCAACGCCATGCCGGGTTGGCAACGGCGGGGCAGGATGTTTTTGTGAATGTGGTTGGTGGTGTTCGCGTTGCAGAGACAGCCAGCGACCTGCCCGTGCTGGCTGCAGTGAGTTCAAGTCTGCGTGATCGTGTGGTGCCTGCAGAATGGGTGATGTTTGGTGAGGTTGGGTTAGCTGGCGAAATCCGCCCCGTGCCGAATGGAGAAGATCGTCTAGCTGAAGCGGCACGGCATGGGTTTTCTCGGGCACTCGTGCCGGTTAAAAACCGACCGAGTCGCGGCCACATACCGGCTGGAATTGAGGTGATTGGGGTTGATCGGCTTGAGCAGGCGTTGGAGTTAATCCGTGATGCCTAGCGTTAGGATTCGCCTGCCTCAGCGGCAGCCAGTGTATTCTCCAGTAGCGTAGCGCGCGTTAGCGGGCCAACACCGCCGGGAACTGGCGTTATCCAAGCGGCGCGCTCAGCGGCGGCAGCATACTCAACATCGCCAACAAGGCGGCCATCTTCCAGCCGGTTTATGCCCACATCGATTACGGTGGCGCCGGGTTTGATCCAAGCGCCGGGGACGAATTCAGCTCGACCCACCGCCGCCACAACGATGTCGGCATCACTCACCTCTTTTTGTAAGTCACGGGTGCGGCTGTGACAAATGGTGACCGTGCAACGGGCGTTAAGTAGCTCAAGCGCCATGGGGCGACCCACAATGTTCGATTGACCGATAACAACCGCCTTAGCGCCTTCCAATACCGTATCGGTGCGTGCCAGTAGTGTCATCACGCCGTGGGGCGTGCAGGAGCGCAGTCCAGATAGGCGTAGTGTAAGTCGCCCAACGTTCTGTGGATGGAAGCCATCAACATCTTTGGCCGGATCAATTCGCTCAATTACCTCATTGGCATCCATGTGCGCGGGTAGCGGTAGCTGGACCAATATGCCGTGAGTTTCGGGATTGGCATTGAGTGTGTCGATCAGCTCTAGCAGTGCCGTTTGCGTGGTATCTGCGGGTAAGTCGTAATCCTGCGAAACAAACCCCACCTCCGCACAGTCTTTCCGCTTCATGCGCACGTAAACAGAAGAGGCCGCATCGCTACCCACCAAAACAACAGCCAGGCCGGGTGGCTTTAATCCACTAGCGATACGCGCGCTTACGCGTTGGCGAATGTGGTCACGAATATCTGCGGCGATGGCGTTGCCATTAATGAGTTGTGCGTTCATGGCCGGGCACTCTACCGAGTTGGCCGAATTTGTACCAGTTCTGAACGCGCCGTTTTTTTGCGAGTAAGCTACAATAAGCTCGCGCGGCGCCCGTAGCTCAACGGATAGAGCATCGGCCTTCTAAGCCGACGGTTGCAGGTTCGAATCCTGCCGGGCGCGCCATCTTTCAGCTTTTACGCCATTTTATCCGCGATCACGCATATTTTTGTTTTATCCGCGATCACGTGTATTCTTCTGATTGGAGGTGCACTATGTCGATTCGGGATGCCGTACAACTTGGAGCTGCGCTACAGCGAGAGCGAAAGCGTCAGGGCCTTACGCAAGCGCAACTTGCCGAGAAGGCCGGGCTGCGGCAGCAGACCATTTCAGCTGTTGAGGGTGGTAAGCCGCGTTCTGAGCTACGGGTTATTTTCGATCTTTTATTTGCGCTGGGTTTGGAAGTGTCAGTGCGCTCACGTAACAGTCAGGATATTCCAAGAATTGAGGATTTGTTCTGATGGGGCGAAAGCGTCAATCCGCCAGGCTAACGGTTGCATTAAATGGTCGCATTGTCGGTTACCTTGAGCGCGGCGCGGATGGTGCCACCCGGTTTGATTATGCAGCGGACTGGCTTAACTGGCGTTACGCGATACCTGTATCGCGATCAATGCCACTGCTTGATCGGCCATTTACCGGAGCACCGGTCCGCGCTGTTTTTGAAAATCTGCTTCCGGACGATGACCGCATTCGAACCCGGTTAGCGGCTCGAGTTGACGCAGATGGAACCGATGCTTTTTCGTTGTTAGCTGCGCTTGGGCGTGATTGCGTAGGTGCTCTTCAGTTTTTGCCTGAGAGGGTTGTGCCTGCCCCACCTTCGCTACCCGAGGGTATTCCGCTCAGTATGGAAGAGATTGGCCAGCGCATTCTGGCACTGCGAACCGCACCGCTGGGTTTGCGAGGGGGTGATGATGCGTTTCGAATCTCGTTAGCGGGCGCTCAAGATAAGACGGCGCTGCTCTACCATGAAGGGCAATGGAAAGAGCCGATCGGGGTGACGCCCACCACGCATATCCTTAAGCCGCAAATTGGAAAGGTTCTTACAGCAGATGGTGAGGTCGATCTGAGTCAGAGCGTACAGAACGAGCATTTCTGTATGACGCTTTGTCGAGAGCTTGGCCTAGACGTTGCCCGGACCGATATTTTAAATCTGGGCGATGATCTGTCTGTGTTAGTTGTGGAGCGGTTTGATCGCTTTTTTGATCAGGCGGGGCGGCTTCTGCGGCTTCCTCAAGAGGATATGTGTCAGGCGCTTGGCGTTGCGCCTATTGCAAAGTATCAAAGTGATGGTGGCCCAGGATTGGTTGATTGTCTGGAGCTTCTGAAGTCCAGTGATTCAGCGCAGCAGGATCGACAGACTTTTATGAAAGCACAAATTGCTTTCTGGATGATAGGTGCTACCGATGGGCATGCAAAGAACTTTTCGCTGTCCATAAGGCCGCAAGGCCGTTTTTCGCTGGCACCTCTCTACGACATTTTCTCAACGCAATGGCAGAATGATCGTCGCCAAATAAAACGTAACGCATTTCGGCTTGCCATGGCAGTCGGTCGGGCAAGGCGCTACAAAGTCATCGATATTCAGCCTCGGCATTTCGAACAGACAGCCACTAAGGCGGGTTTCGCTGTTTCTGCGTTGCATGAGGTGATGGAGGAATTAATTGATTTGCTCCCAACTGCTGCTAACACTAGCGCCCAAAAAATGGACGCTACAGTCCCTGAGGCAATGGTTGCGTCGATTCTAACAGCGGCAGCCGAGCGCGCCCGAGGGTTAGAAGCCTACCTAGCGGATTACCAATAGCGGGCGGGCCTCATCGAGAACCCGCAATTACTGGCGCCTCCTTAGGCGCTGGCACGCTCCAAGGGGCGTTTCAGCAGCCTCTCAATGCCTTTCAATAAACCAATTTCATCCGGTGCAACCAATGAGATCGCCTCACCAGGATTGCCGGCACGACCCGTGCGCCCAATGCGATGCACATAATCTTCGGCCACATTGGGGAGCTCAAAGTTCACCACATGCGGCAGATGATCAATGTCTAGGCCGCGCGCCGCGATATCCGTTGCCACTAACACCCGGACTGAGCCGTCTTTAAAGTCTTTTAGCGCGCGTGTGCGAGCGGTTTGACTCTTGTTGCCATGAATGGCGGTAGAGCTTAATCCATCTTCATCCAGCTGTTTGCTGAGACGGTTAGCCCCATGCTTGGTTTTGGTAAATACCAAGACCTGCTGCCATTCGCCATCGCGAATCAAGCGGCTGAGCACTTTGCGCTTGGCTGCCTTATCGAGCGTGTAGACCCGCTGGCTGACCATTTCCGTTGCGCTGTTGCGGGGTGCTACATCCACTTCCGCCGGTGCCGTTAAGAAACCCGAGGCAAGTTGCCGAATCTCTTTTGAGAAAGTGGCCGAAAATAGCAAAGTTTGGCGTTTTGCTGGAAGCAGCTTGAGCAGGCGCTTAATGTCGTGCACAAAGCCCATATCCAACATACGGTCGGCTTCATCTAAAACAACCGTTTCGACATGATCGAGCTTGGTGGTGCCTTGGCGTAGATGATCAAGTAGCCGCCCGGGAGTAGCAATCAGTATATCGACGCCGCGACGCAGCTTATCAACTTGTGGTTGCATGCCAACGCCGCCAAAGACCACAGCGGATCGCAGCGGCAGGCCCTTACCATAAATACGGGTGTTCTCGCCGATCTGCGCGGCCAGCTCGCGGGTGGGTGCAACCACCAGTACGCGCGTTGGGCGCCGTCCTGATGGTGTTTCTTTTTCCGCAAGGCGCTGCAGCAAAGGCAGGGTAAATGCGGCGGTTTTGCCGGTACCCGTCTGCGCGGCAGCCAAAAGGTCTTGCCCACTCAATACCAAAGGAATGGCCTTGGCTTGGATGGGAGTAGGGGTGGTGTATCCAGATTGTTTAATAGTTTCAAGCAGTTCGGCACGAAGGCCGAGTTCATCAAATGTATTCAAGTGTATTTCTCCAAAGTTCGGCGGAGAGTATACGCTGATTGACCGCAAGTTGGGGCACCGGTATGATTTTGCCTCCGCTGTCGAGGCGGGGTGTAGCGCAGTCTGGTAGCGCGCCTGCTTTGGGAGCAGGATGTCGGGGGTTCGAATCCCTCCACCCCGACCAACCAACTGGCAGGTCGGGGCGTTAGGTTTCTATGGTGGGCGTAGCTCAGTTGGTAGAGCTCCGGATTGTGGCTCCGGTGGTCGTGGGTTCAAGTCCCATCGCTCACCCCATTTTTCTGATGGGCCGTTAGCTCAATTGGTAGAGCAGCTGACTCTTAATCAGTAGGTTTGGGGTTCGAGTCCCTAACGGCCCACCATTTTCTGAGTGATATTGGCCACCCATTTTCCTTGATGACGAGCAATTTCTAGCTCGCGATCATCTGGCTGACGCGACCCATCACCCCCGGCAAGCGTTGATGCACCATACGGCGTTCCGCCACTGACTTTTGAGATGTCAAACTGTACCGGGTTCGTGTATCCCAGGGGCACGATCACCATGCCGTGGTGAGCCAATGTTGTCCACGTTGAGGTAATAGTTTGCTCTTGCCCACCACCGGTGCCGGTGGAAGTGAACACACTGGCAACCTTGCCAGCAAGCGCGCCGTTGGCCCAAAGCCCGCCGGTTTGATCGAGGAAGGTCCGCATTTGACCGGTCATGTTGCCAAATCGAGTGGGCGTGCCAAAAATGATGGCATCGTAATCGGCCAGTTCTTCGGGTTTTGCAACCGCGGCGGTTTGATCGGTTTTACCGCCGGCGGCGCTAAATGCCTCTTCGGGCATTGTCTCAGGCACACGTTTGATGTGCACTTCGGTGCCAGAAACGCTGCGTGCGCCTTCGGCCACGCGCTGCGCCATCGTCTCAATATGCCCGTACATCGAATAGTAAAGAACCAAGATCTTGCTCATTGGGAATACTCCTTTGTGTGAATTACTGGCGGATGCCTTCGACTTCAAGGGTTAGATAGACGGTTTCGCTATCGGGGCCGAGTTCATAGTCGATTCCGTAATCTTTGAGCTGAAAATCTGCAACCGCAGAAAACCCGACACGCTCATTGCCCCAAGGATCCGTACCCTGGCCAATTTTTTCGACGGTGAGTGTGATGGGGCGGGTCACGCCATTCAAGGTGAAATCGCCTTCCATAATGGCGGTATTGTCGCCAGTGGGCTCGTACGAGGTGCTGATGAAGCGCGCTTCGGGGTGCGCTTCAACATGCAGAAAATCAGCGCTGCGCAGGTGCTCGTCGCGTTCTTGATGGGCCGAGTCGATGCTAGCCGTATCGATCGTTACGTTGATTTGGGAAGCTTCTGGATTGTTAGGGTCATAATTAAACTGGCCGGTAAAGTCGTTAAATCGGCCGGTGAGCCAACTAAAGCCCAAGTGATTGACACGAAAGTTAATCGACGCATGCGCGCCTTCGGTGTCGATAATGTAATCAGCGGCTGTTGCTGACCCGGTGGTAACGGCGCCGGCTAGGGCTAGCGTGACGAGACTGGAGCGAAAAAGTGTTGAAATTGTCATGCAGTAAAACTCCTATTTAAGTGATGGAAAGAGTGTGGCATTGTTTAGCAAATGCGCCTAATGAATAATTTGCATTAAAACTATGCATCAAGTGAATTTAAGATCCGTCGATTTGAATCTTCTGGTAGTGCTAGAAGCACTTCTGACGGAATGTCATGTCACACACGCCGCAAAGCGATTGGGCATGAGTCAGCCGGCGGTGAGTCGTGCGCTGAGTCGGTTGCGGGTGGTATTTCAGGATCCGCTGCTGATTCGGGGGGCTGATGGTTTTGTCTTAACCGAGCGGGCTCAGCAGTTAAAACAACCGCTGGCGGACGTGCTGGCTGGTATTCAACATCTATTAACGCCCATGCGCTTTGACCCGGCCTTGTCTAAAGCGGCTATCCGTATTGGGTGCTTGGATTTGGAAGCGGCCGTGTATTTGAACGGGTTGGTACCATTGCTGCGGCAAAAAGCGCCAGGAATGCATTTAGATATTGACTCGCATCCTGATGATTTCTTTGGCCGACTGGCTGATGGCGATTTGCATTTGGCTATTAGCGGGCTGGAGCCGGATGCGCACCTAGATCAATTTCATCGGCGAATACTGGATAACAGTCACTTGGAATGCTTAATGGGGCAAAACAACTCATTGGCAACTGGTGAAATGACCGTTGAGCGATACCTAGCAGCAAACCACGGTGTGGTTTCGATTACCGGAAAAGGGCCGGCGATTATGGACGAGAGGCTCTCTGCGCTGGGGCTTTCGCGCAATGTTGTGCTGCGCCTATCGAGTTTTTTGAATGTGCCTGATGCCTGCGCACAGAGTGATTTGGTCTTTGCGCTGCCCGCGCGACTAGGCGCGCGCTTGGCCCGCGAGCACCCGTTGATGAGTCGACCTTTACCTGTGGAGCTTCAAACTGAGAGTTTGCCCATTTACTTATACTGGCATCACCGGCATCATCACGATCCCATGCAACAATGGGTTCGGCAGCAGTTTGATCAGCTTGCATGAGGATTGATGATCGACGGCTCCCGATGCATGCAGTTATACTTCCTGAATCGCGAAAGTGGCGGAACTGGTAGACGCGCTGGGTTTAGGTCCCAGTGGGGTTTGTCCCCCGTGCGAGTTCGAGTCTCGCCTTTCGCACCAATTCATTAGAGGTGAGTAATGCAAGTATCGGTGGAAACGGCCGAGGGCCTTAAGCGACGGCTAAAAGTTCAGGTGCCCTCATCCCGGGTAGAAGAAGCAGTTCAAAACCGGTTGCGCGATATGCGCGGCAAAGTAAAGCTGCAGGGGTTTAGGCCCGGCAAAGTGCCGTTTAAGGTGGTTGAGAAGCGCTACGGGCCGCAAGTGCGTGGCGAAGTGCTGGATGAGGTTGTCCGCAGTACGTATGCGGAAGCATTAGAGGAAAACGCGCTGCGTCCTGCTGGCGCGCCAGAAATCCAACCGCTTAACCTTGAGGCTGGCCAAGACCTTGAGTATGAGGCGAGCTTTGAGATTATTCCCACCATAGAAATCCAAGGCATAGAGTCGATTGAACTGACGCGTCCTGCGGTGGATATCGCCGATGAAGACATCGATCGAATTCTGCAGCGACTGCTGCGTCAGCATGCCGACTATTCTGAAATTGATCGCGCGGCTGCAGAGGGCGATCGAATCACCATTGATTTTGAGGGCAAGGTTGATGGTGAAGATTTTGCGGGCAACACCGGTGAAGATGTGCCTGTCCCGCTCGGTGAGGGTCAAATGCCTGGCCCCTTCGAAGAGCAACTGATTGGTTTGAAAGCGGGTGATGAGAAAACGCTGGATTATGAATTTCCTGAGGCGTTTCCTGACGAGCAGATTGCCGGTAAGACGGCGCAGTTTGTGGTGAAGGTTAAGCAGGTTGAAGCGCCTGAACTGCCTGAAGCAGACGATGCCTTTGCTGAAAAGTTAGGTATGGAAGGTGGCATCGAGGCAGTACGCAATCGCATTGCAGAAAGCTTAGAGCGAGAACGTGACCAAGCCGTGCGAACTCGGCTTAAGGGCCAAGTTATGGATGCGCTGCTTGAAAAGCATGATATTGAACTCCCGCAAACTTTGGTGGACCAAGAAATAGAGCAGATTCGTCAACAATCAGCCGCCACCGATGATGATTCACTGCAAAGTGACCATTACGAAAAAGAAGCCCGGCGGCGGGTGACTTTGGGCCTGGTTGTTAACGAAATTGTGCGGAGCAATCAAATTCAGCTCGACGCAGAGCGTTTGCAGCAGGCCCTGCGCCGTGTGGCGTCTGGCTACGAGCAGCCTGAGCAGGTCATGCAGTATTACGTGCAAAACCAAGAGCTCATGCAATCACTGCAGATGCAGGTAATGGAAGATCAGGTGGTTGATTGGGTGGTTGAGCAAGCACAAGTGTCTGACGAAACAATGAGTTTAGACGCCCTGACGAAAAACGAGGAGCAAAACGGATGAGCGATAGCCAGCACGGCGACCCAACAGTAGCCTCTGGTCTAGTGCCTATGGTGGTCGAGCAGACCGCCCGCGGAGAGCGTGCCTACGACATTTTTTCGCGACTGTTAAAAGAGCGCGTGATTTTTTTAGTCGGGCCGGTGGAAGACCATGGCGCTAACTTATTAATTGCCCAGCTTTTGTTCCTTGAATCAGAAAATCCAGATAAGGATATTCATTTTTACATTAATAGCCCCGGTGGCGTGGTTACCGCAGGGCTTGCCATCTACGACACCATGCAGTTCATTAAGCCCGACATTAGCACGGTGTGCATTGGTCAGGCAGCAAGCATGGGGTCGTTTCTGTTGGCTGGAGGTGCGCCGGGTAAACGGTTTGCGCTGCCAAATTCGCGGGTGATGATTCATCAGCCGCTAGGTGGCTTCCAAGGCCAGGCAACCGACATCGACATTCATGCCAAAGAAATTTTGAGCATGCGAGATCGGCTCAATCAAATTTTAGCCAATCACACAGGCCAAAGCGTTGAGACGATTGCGCACGACACAGAGCGCGATAACTTTATGTCGCCTGAGGCTGCGCGTGACTATGGCATTATCGATAAAGTGCTAACAGATCGGTCCAGCTTGCCAGTTGAGGCGTAAAGACGGTTGCGCGTTAAAGCAAAACCGGGCATGGTCAAAGTATTAATGACCCGAAGCTGCAGAGGTAGTCTATGACTGACAACGATAACAGCGGTCGTGGCGATGAGAGCGGAAAGCTGCTTTATTGCTCATTCTGCGGCAAAAGCCAGCACGAAGTTCGTAAACTAATCGCGGGGCCTTCGGTCTTTGTTTGCGACGAATGTGTTGAGCTGTGTAACGATATTATTCGTGAAGAGATGGAAGAGAAAACGAGCGAAGGCAACGCTCGGCTTCCCAAACCGCACGAGCTTAAGCTTGCACTCGATGAGCATGTAATTGGCCAAGAGCATGCCAAAAAGGTGCTGGCTGTTGCGGTTTATAACCACTACAAGCGGATGCACGCCAGCCACGGCAAAGAAGATGTAGAGCTGAGCAAGAGTAATATTTTGCTGATTGGGCCTACCGGCTCGGGCAAGACGTTGCTTGCACAGACGCTAGCGCGGTTGCTCGATGTGCCGTTTACCATTGCCGACGCCACCACGCTAACCGAAGCCGGTTATGTGGGCGAAGATGTTGAAAACATCATTCAAAAGCTGCTGCAAAAATGTGACTACGATGTTGATAAAGCGCAGCAGGGTATTGTTTATATTGATGAAATCGACAAAGTGTCGCGCAAGGCAGAAAATCCGTCCATCACCCGAGATGTCTCCGGCGAAGGGGTGCAGCAAGCCTTGCTGAAATTGATCGAAGGCACTACAGCCTCTGTCCCACCGCAAGGGGGGCGTAAGCATCCACAACAAGAATTCTTGCAGGTGGATACCAGTAATATTCTGTTTATTTGTGGTGGTGCTTTTGCTGGGCTTGAGAAGGTAATTCAACGCCGATCTGAGCCCGGTGGTATTGGGTTTTCCGCAGAGATAAAAGGCGAAGCACAGCGCCGCGGCGTTGGCGATACCCTTCGTGATGTCGAGCCAGAAGACTTGGTTCGCTATGGGCTAATTCCTGAATTCGTGGGGCGGTTGCCGGTGGTCGCAACGCTTAATGAGCTCGACGAAGAGGCCCTTATCCAGATTTTGCGCGAACCGAAAAACGCGTTGGTTAAACAATTCCAGCGTCTTTTCGAGATGGAAGGCGTAGAGCTTGAGTTTCGCGATGACGCGTTGCGTGAAGTGGCTCGGAAAGCCATTAAGCGCAATACGGGGGCGCGTGGGTTGCGCACCCTTGTCGAGCATGTGTTACTCAATACGATGTACGACCTACCCTCATTGGAAAATGTCAGCAAGGTGGTTGTAGATGACGCCGTGATTCGAGGCGAATCATCCCCCTACCTGATCTACGATGGATCGGAGCAGCCAGCGGCCGCTTCCGACTGAGGAAACTATGATCGATATCAAAAAGGGCGCCGGCAGCTTTGTCGCGCCCGTGCTCCCGTTGCGAGACGTAGTGGTTTATCCACATATGGTGATTCCGCTGTTTGTGGGGCGCGAAAAGTCGATTGCCGCGCTGGAATCGGCCATGGCTGAGGACAAGCGTATTTTGCTGGTCGCTCAGCACAGCGCTGAGGTTGACGACCCTGCCGCCGACAACATCTATGCCGTTGGCACGATGGCTAATATTCTGCAGATGCTCAAGCTGCCCGATGGCACCGTGAAGGTGCTCGTGGAGGGGGTTGAGCGAGCCACGGTTAAAGACTTGGATGTTGAGAGTGAATTCTATACTGCCACAGCCAATGTGGTTGTTGAGCCTAGCTTTGCAGACGATCGTGAAGTGGACGCGATGGCGCGCTCATTGCTCTCGATGTTTGAGCAGTACGTGAAGCTGAACAAAAAGATTCCGCCGGAGATTTTGTCCTCTTTGCAGGGGATTGATGAATTTGGTCGCCTGGCCGACACGGTAGCGGCCCACATGAGCCTGAAGGTGGACGATAAGCAAACCATACTGGAGATTCTCGATGTGCCTGCGCGCATGGAGCATCTGATCGGTCTGATTGATGGTGAGCTCGACATTCTGCAGGTCGAAAAGCGGATTCGCGGGCGTGTTAAGCAGCAAATGGAAAAATCGCAGCGTGAGTATTATTTGAATGAGCAAATGAAAGCCATTCAAAAAGAGCTCGGTGAGCTTGACGATGTGCCCAACGAAATTGAAGACCTTGAGCAGAAGATAGAAAAGGCCAAAATGCCGAAGGAAGCGCGTGAGAAAGCCGAGCAAGAGCTCGCCAAAATGCGCATGATGCCCTCGATGTCTGCCGAGGCCACGGTGGTGCGGAATTATCTGGAATGGATGGTTGCGTTGCCTTGGCATCACCGAACACGCGTGCGTCACGACTTAGCCCGGGCTGAGTCGATTTTGGATGCTGACCATTATGGCTTAGAGAAGGTCAAAGAGCGGATTTTAGAGTACTTAGCGGTCCAGCAAAGGGTTCGTAAGCTCAAGGGGCCGATTCTGTGCTTAGTTGGCCCGCCTGGCGTGGGCAAAACCTCATTAGGCGAATCCATTGCCCGTGCAATTAACCGCCGGTTTGTGCGAATGTCTCTCGGTGGTGTGCGGGATGAGGCGGAAATTCGTGGTCATCGGCGCACCTACATTGGGTCTTTGCCCGGCAAGATTGTGCAAAAGCTCGCAAAGGTAGAAGCTCGGAATCCGCTATTCCTGCTTGATGAAATCGACAAAATGGCGATGGATTTTCGGGGTGATCCGGCTTCGGCTTTGCTCGAAGTGCTCGATCCTGAGCAGAACGCCACGTTTAATGATCACTATCTTGAAGTCGACTTCGATCTCTCGGATGTCATGTTTGTTTGTACGGCAAATACGATGAATATTCCGGGTCCACTTCTGGATCGTATGGAAGTGATTCGTTTGTCGGGTTATACCGAAGAAGAAAAAGTTAATATCGCGCGCAACTATTTGGTACCTAAGCAGAAAAAAGCGAATGGTTTGCGAGATGGCGAGCTGGTAATTAGTGACAATGCGCTGCGCGACATGGTTCGTTTTTACACGCGAGAGGCGGGTGTGCGTGGACTTGAGCGTGAGGTAGCGAAAGTTGCCCGACGTGTTGTGAAAGATGTGTTAGTCACACCAAGAGATCGTGCGGTGCAAGTGGATACCCGTAATCTTGATAAGTATTTGGGCGTTCGTCGTCATCGGTACGGCATCGCTGAGAGCGAAGATCAGGTGGGCCGGGTCACTGGCTTGGCGTGGACAGAGGTGGGCGGTGAATTACTGACCATCGAAAGTGCGGTAATGCCGGGTAAAGGCCGCTTGCAAAATACCGGGCAGCTTGGCGATGTGATGAAAGAATCGATTCACGCGGCATTGACCGTGGTGCGCAGCCGAGCCCGTGCGTTAGGGATAGAGCCAGGCTTTCATCAGGCGCACGATATTCACATCCACGTGCCTGAGGGTGCGATTCCCAAAGATGGACCGAGTGCCGGGGTGGGGATGTGCACGGCATTAGTCTCTGCGCTTACCGGTATCCCGGTGCGAGCCAATGTGGCAATGACCGGAGAGATCACGTTGCGGGGCGAGGTTTTGCCTATTGGGGGGCTAAAGGAAAAGCTGCTGGCGGCCCTGCGTGGCGGTATAGGTACCGTGCTGATTCCTGAGGAAAACCGTAAGGATTTGGCAGAGATCTCCGCCGATATTAAGGGTAAACTTCGCATCTTGCCGGTTCAGTGGATAGACGAAGTGCTAGATGTTGCACTATCGGCTAAGCCCACACCGCTGGCCGAAGATGCCGATGGGCATCGCGATGAGACGACGCCATCGGATGCGAAAAAACCCGAAATCGCGCGTCCGCATTAAGCTGTACTCATATTCAGGTAATTGACATACTTGAGATGCGCCGGCTAAATGCTTACCTGTAATTGGGCGTTGAGCGTACCGGGTTTCAACGCTACAGTGAGAAACACTAGGGTGTTTAGCTTTTCGGGCTGCCTAGTTTATTTGCCTTCAACACAAAAGGGATGAATTGCATGAATAAATCAGAATTAATCGATGCCGTCGCCGAATCAGCAGGTATTTCCAAAGCAGCAGCTGCAAGTGCGGTTGATGGTTTTGCCGAGGCGGTTAAGGGGGCACTAAAAAAAGGTGACCAGGTTACATTGGTAGGCTTTGGTACGTTTACTGTGCGCGATCGCGCCGCACGGAGTGGTCGTAACCCGCGCACGGGTGCTGCGATTAACATTCCTGCTTCCAAGGTTCCTGGCTTTAAGGCTGGTAAGGCGCTTAAGGATGCCGTAAACTAAGGATTGCTTTCTTGGGTGGTTAGCTCAGTTGGGAGAGCGTCGCCCTTACAAGGCGAATGTCGGGGGTTCGAACCCCTCACCACCCACCATTAAGAAGATTCGGAGCGGTAGTTCAGCTGGTTAGAATGCCGGCCTGTCACGCCGGAGGTCGCGGGTTCAAATCCCGTCCGCTCCGCCATATGTCCCATCATCAAGAAGGCGCCGTTGGCGCCTTTTTGGTTTACGGAAAAAGGTTATGCTGCAAGCGATTAGAGACCGAACCCAGGGTTGGATTGCCTACGTTATCGTTGCCATTTTGGTTGTGCCGTTCGCTCTATTTGGCCTGTATAACTATGTAGGCGGCGGCGGGGCGCAGGAAGCCGCCAGCGTTGATGGTGAAGAAATCTCTCGGCAGCAGTTTGACCAGGCATGGCAGCAACGCCAATCCGAGCTGCGTCAAGTATTGGGCGATCAGTTTGATTTAAGCCAACTAGATAGCACAGCTCTGCGGCGCGATACACTGAATGAGCTGATCGATCGGCAGCTTTTGATTAATTTCTCTGAGGAATATGGGCTTCGTGTTAGTGATGCAGACGTTGTGCAGGCCCTTCGCTCCCAGCCACTGTTTCAGGTAGATGGTCGGTTTTCTTCTGAGCGTTACCGCGATTTGCTAGCGCAGAATCGTCTCTCAGCCGAAGCCTATGAGTCTCAGTTGCGCCGTGATTTAATTCTTGATTTGGTAGCGCGCTCTTTGGGCGTTAGCACGTTTGTTAACAGCCGTGAACTTGATCAAGTGATTGCGCTGCAGTGGCAAGAGCGACGCATTGGGTGGGTCGAAGTGCCGCAGTCGGTGTTTGTTGACGATGTGTCACTGTCGCAAAGCCAAGTCGAGGACTATTTTGCCGAAACCGCAGCGCAGTATCAGCAGCCAGAACAGGTTCAATTAGAGTATGTATTACTCGATCCTGCTGAGCTTGAGCAGCAGGTAGATATTACCGATGAACAAATCGCGGCGCGTTATCAGCAAATGCAAACCGCAGCACAATCGCAGTCAGCTCGCCAAATCAGGCATATCTTGACGGAGACTGAAGCAGAAATTACGGCTGCTCTTGAGGCATTAGAGCAGGGCGATTCCTTTGCGCAGGTGGCCAGTAACCTGTCCATAGATCGGGGCTCTGCGGGCAATGGCGGTGCGCTGGGGTTATTGCAACAAGGTGATGTTGAAGAAGCATTTGCCAATGCGGCCTGGGCGCTAGCAGAAGGGCAGCGCAGTCAGCCGGTCCAGACGTCAGCCGGCTGGCACATCATTGAGGTGACTGAGATTCGAGAATCCTCGCTGGCGCCATTAGATGAGATGGCCAACGAAATTGCTGATGAGCTAGCCGCTGCTGAGGCAGATCGGCTGTTATTCGAACAAGGCAATACGCTTGATACATTGGCGTTTGAGAATCCCGACTCGTTAGAGCCAGCGGCTAATGCATTGGGGGTTTCAATTCGCACCACTGATTGGGTGAGTCGTAACGAAGATGGCGATGGTTTTGTTAGCGAGCCAGCCGTGCTCAGTGCGGCCTTCAGCCAGCCTGTGCTAGAGCGCAGAGAAAACTCTCAGTTATTGGAGCTTAGCGGTGGGCAATACGCGGTTGTGCGTGTCAGTCAGTATCGAGAAGCGCGTGAGCAAACATTAGACGAAGTGCGTGAGCAGGTAGAGTCAAAACTACGCAATGAGCTGGCGAGTCAGGCGGCTCAAGAAGCCGCTGATCGAATTGCTGGCCGGATAGTGGCCGATCAGCCATTAACTAACGCCGTTGATGCTGATTTGATGGCAGACGCAGTGGTGGCTGAGCCCCGTTGGGTGCAACGAGGTGCTTCCGATGTACCAAGTGGCGTGCGAAGCGCGGCTTTCAGGCTACCACGCGTTGAGGGCAGCACAGCAGTTGATACCATTCAAACAGAAACCGGCTGGGCCGTTTTGCAGCTCAGCGGTGTGCGTGATGGGGATCAAGACGATGTCGATGAAGCGATGAGGGAGCAGTTGGTCCAATCGCTTCGGCAGATTGATGGGGAGATTGCTTTTGAAGCCATCCTCGCCGAGCTACGCGCTCAGGCGAGGATTCGGGTTAACGAAGATCTATTTAACTAATCTTCTGCGCTACCAAGTGCACTTCCAGAAAGTGCAATGGCATGGAAGCCACCATCGACATGCAAAACCTCACCAGTAATGCCCGAAGCCAGATTAGAGCAGATAAACGCGCTGGCATTACCCACCTCCTCGATGTCAACGTTTCTTCGCAACGGCGCTGAGGCGGCGTTGTGGTCGAGCATTTTTCGGAAGTCGCCAATACCTGATGCTGCTAATGTTCGAATAGGCCCTGCAGAAATGGCGTTAACGCGAATGCCCTCAGGCCCAAGATCATTGGCCATGTACCGCACGGCTGCCTCTAGGCTGGCTTTGGCTGGCCCCATCACGTTGTAGTTGGGCAGGGCGCGTTCTCCGCCCAGATAGGTCAATGTCAGCAAGCTGCCACCGCGCCCCTGCATTAATGGACGCGCAGCACGTGCCAATGCAACAAAGCTATAAGCACTTATATCGTGCGTTAGTGCATATCCAGCGCGAGTGGTGTTATCGACAAAAGAGCCTTCAAGCTCTTCTCTCGGCGCAAATCCCACGGCATGCACCACAATATCTAATGCACCCCAGTGCGTTTTAAGATGTTCAAATACAGCGTCGATCTGTGCATCGTCGCTCACATCCAACGGTAGAACCGGGCCATTGCCACAGGCGGCGGCGCACTGCTCTACACGACTTTTTAATTTTTCAGTTTGATAAGTCAGAGCAACTTCTGCTCCTTCTCTATACATTGCCTCTGCAATACCCCATGCGATGGAGCGGTTACTGGCAACACCAACAATCAATGCTTTACGGTTAGTGAGAAAACCCATGGGAACCTCTTTGCCCGAGTGATAATCCGAAGTACGTTACTTAAAACCGCTTCGATCGCCAAGCGGCCAATGTTATCGTTTACAGCAGGATGCAGGAAATAATGCGTAAAAAATTGATTAGATCCATCATCGTTGTTTTATTGGTAGCGTTATCTTTTGGCCTACCCGTGTTGGCCGAAGAGCACGCGCTAGCGCTTCATGGTACACCGAAATACCCTGCCGATTTTACGCATTTTGACTATGTGAATCCGGATGCGCCGAAGGGCGGCACAATGCGACTCGCCAATGTTGCTGCTGCTACCTTCGATAGCTTGCATCCGTTTATATTGCGGGGTACGCCCGCCCAAGGTCTTGGTCTTATTTATGACTCGCTTACTGAGCGTTCATTAGATGAAGCGTTTACTGAATACGGTTTAATTGCGGAGCAGATTACGGTGGCGCCGGATAATAGCGCCGTACGCTTTAAATTGCGTAAGGCCGCCCGTTTTCATGACGGAGTGCCCATTACCGCGGCTGATGTGCAGTGGACATTTGAAACGCTGCGCGAACAAGGTCATCCACAGTACCGCGCGTACTATCGAGACGTTGAGCGTGTTGAAGTGCTGGCCGACGACGAGGTGGAGTTTCACTTCGCGACAACGGGCAATGCCGAACTACCCATGATCATTGGCCAAATGCCCGTATTGCCCAAACATTATTGGGCCGAGCGAGACTTTAGCGCGACGACGCTAACGCCGCCGGTGGGCAGCGGGCCTTATCGGGTGGCTGAAGTTGACGCCGGGCGGCGCGTTGTTTATGAGCGTGTGGAAGACTACTGGGCGGCTGATCATCCGGTTAAGCGAGGCCGGCATAATATTGATCGCATCAGTTATGACTACTACCGTGATGGCACCGTTGCGCTGCAAGCTTTAAAAGCAGGCGAGTATGACTTGCGCCAAGAAAATGTAGCGCGCAATTGGGCCACCGCCTACGACGTGCCAGCGGTAGAGACTGGAGAGCTCTTATTAGAGGAAATTCCGCATAGCCAGCCTGCCGGCATGCAGGGCTTTTTCTTTAATACGCGCCGGGCCATGTTTGCTGATCCGCAGGTGCGCGAAGCCATTGGCTATGCGTTTGATTTTGAGTGGACGAATGAAAATTTGTTTTACGGGGCCTATCGGCGCACGCAGAGCTACTTTGAAAACTCGGAGCTTGCTGCTACCGAGTTGCCGAACGAGGCCGAGCAGGCTTTATTAGCGCCGTTTCAAGATCAACTACCGCCCCGAGTATTAACGGAAGTTTATCAACCGCCGCAAACCAATGGGCAAGGGGTTCGAGGCAATCTACGCATTGCAATGCGGTTGCTGCGGGACGCTGGCTGGGAAGTACAAGATGGCATTTTGACCCATGCCGACAGCGGTCAGACCATGGATTTCGAAATCCTACTGGTTAGCCCGTCATTTGAACGCGTGGTTTTGCCGTTCCAGCGTAATCTCGAGCGTCTTGGCGCAAAGGTTTCTGTTCGCACGGTTGACCCAACACAGTATCAAAATCGGATGAATGACTTTGACTTTGATATGACCGTTCATGTGGCGCCGCAGTCTTTATCGCCTGGTAATGAGCAGCGTGACTTCTGGAGCTGTGAAGCGGCGGAAATCAGCGGCAGCCGCAATGTGGCGGGCGTTTGTGATCCGGTGATCGATGAGCTAATCGAGCGTATTATCGATGCGCCGGATCGGGAGAGTTTAATTACCCGCACACGGGCGCTAGATCGGGTACTGCAGTGGGGCTTTTATGCCGTGCCTAACTGGTATATCGATCAGTTTCGCGTGGCGTTTTGGGATCGATTTGGACGGCCGCCGGCTAATCCGCCTTATGGGCTGGCCCTAGATACGTGGTGGGTAGATCCCGAAAAGGCCGTTGAGCGTTGAGCAGCTACATTCTTCGGCGCTTGTTGTTGATGATCCCAACACTCTTTGGGGTTTTGCTGATCAATTTTGCCATTGTTCAGTTTGCCCCGGGTGGTCCGGTGGATCAGATTGTGGCGCAAGTGCAGGGCACTGCCGATCAGTCAACGGCACGCTTTTCGGGGGTAGCCGCTGATGAAGTGGCCGGTGATAGTCGAGGCGGGCGAGGGCTTGATCCTGAGTTTTTAGCTGAGCTTGAGGCACAGTTTGGCTTTGATCGGCCCGCGCATGAGCGCTTTATTAAAATGCTCGGCGATTACCTACGTTTTGATTTTGGCGAGAGTTTTTATCGCGATCGCAGCGTGATTGAGCTGATTGTGGAAAAGCTGCCGGTGTCGATTTCGTTGGGTTTGTGGACGCTTCTGTTCACCTATTTGATTTCAATTCCGCTGGGTATACGCAAAGCAGTGCGAGATGGCTCAAGCTTTGATGTATGGACCTCAGCGATTGTTATTGTTGGCTATGCAATTCCCGGGTTTTTATTTGCCATTCTGCTGATCGTGCTCTTGGCAGGCGGTAGCTACCTTGAGTGGTTTCCGTTGCGAGGTTTGGTTTCAGAAAATTGGGACGAGTTGAGCTGGCCAGCGCGTATCTTGGATTATTTTTGGCATTTGACGCTACCCGTCCTTGCGATGGTGATCGGTGGGTTTGCCGGGCTGACGATGCTGACTAAAAATGCGTTTTTGGAAGAGATCAATAAACAGTATGTGATGACTGCGCGCGCCAAAGGGGTGAGCGAGCGCCGCGTGCTTTATGGGCATGTCTTTCGCAACGCAATGCTGATCGTGATTGCGGGTTTCCCCGCCGCTTTTGTGGGAGTCCTTTTTACGGGGGCTTTGTTGATTGAGGTGATTTTCTCGCTTGATGGTTTGGGTTTGCTGGGGTTTGAAGCCGTGGTGAACCGCGACTATCCAGTCGTGTTTGGCAGTCTTTTTATTTTCACGCTGATTGGGCTGCTGCTGAACTTACTGGGCGATTTGATGTACGTATTGGTTGATCCGCGTATTGATTTTGAGACGCGTGAGGGCTAAGCAGAGTATGCCACGGCTAAACCCTATTAATCAGCGGCGCTGGGCGCAGTTTAAGCGCAATCGACGCGGTTGGTGGTCGCTTTGGATTTTCTCGGTATTGTTTGTGCTTTCGCTGGGCGCTGAGTTCATTGCCAATGAAAGGCCGCTGTTGGTGCATTACGACGGCGATTGGTATTTCCCGGTGCTGGTGAGCTACCCCGAGACAACGTTTGGTGGAGATTTTCCAACCGAGGCTGAATATCGCGACCCGTTTATTGCCGAGTTGATCGAGGCTGATGGCTGGATGCTATGGCCACCGGTGCGCTATCACTACCGCACCATTAATTTTGCCAGTGAGAGTGCTGCGCCAGCACCGCCATCGGCGGATAACTGGCTTGGTACGGATGATCAGGCTCGTGATGTGTTATCACGATTAATCTACGGGTTTCGTATTTCTGTGCTGTTTGGGCTTGTGTTAACGATTGCAAGTTCGCTAATTGGTGTAGCCGTGGGGGCGATGCAGGGTTATTTCGGTGGCCGAACCGATCTGTATGGCCAGCGATTTATCGAGATTTGGGCGGGCCTGCCCGTGCTGTATCTGTTAATTATTATGGCGGGCTTTGTACAGCCCAATTTTTGGTGGCTGTTAGGCATTATGCTGCTGTTTAGCTGGACTCAGCTAGTTGGGGTGGTGCGGGCAGAGTTTTTGCGTGTGCGTAATTTTGATTACGTTAAAGCGGCAAAAGCATTGGGTGTTTCCGATTGGGTGATTATTTTTCGACATGCGTTGCCCAATGCCATGGTGGCCACGGTCACGTTTATGCCTTTTATTTTGACAGGATCAATTACCACACTCACTTCATTGGATTTTTTGGGGTTTGGTTTACCGCCTGGTTCACCGTCGCTAGGTGAGTTGCTAGCCCAGGGCAAAGCCAACCTGCAGGCGCCGTGGCTGGGCTTAACCGCCTTTTTTACTCTTGCGATTATGCTGACCTTGTTAGTCTTTATCGGTGAAGCAGCGCGCGATGCGTTTGACCCCCGCAAGGCGCTAGCGGAGAAGCCGAAATGAGCGCGCCTTTGTTGGCAATTGAGCACTTGGCGGTTAGTTTTGGTGCGCAAAACCCTGATGATTGGGCCGTTAAAGAGGTGAGTTTTACCCTGTCGGCCGGTGAAACGCTGGCATTGGTTGGCGAGAGTGGGTCGGGCAAGTCAATGACAGCATTGTCCATCCCTCAATTATTGCCGTACCCGCTGGCTCATCACCCCCGTGGCAGTATTCAGCTAGACGGTGAAGAGCTGCTGGGCTCACCCCCACCGCGGCTACGTCAGCTTCGTGGCGCGGCGATGGGGTTGATCTTTCAAGAGCCAATGACCTCTTTAAACCCCCTGCACAGCATAGAAAAGCAAATTGGTGAGACGCTGCGTATTCATCAGGGGATGGGGGCTGCCGCGGCGCGTGAGCGCATTGTCGAGTTGCTTGAGCTTGTTCAACTGCCCGAAGCGGCCGGGCGCCTCGGGGCATTTCCGCATCAACTGTCCGGTGGGCAGCGGCAACGGGTCATGATTGCAATGGCTATCGCAAATAATCCGCGTTTGCTGATTGCCGATGAGCCCACGACAGCATTAGATGTGACCATTCAGGCCGAGATCCTGAATTTGCTGGATGATTTAAAGTCTCGTCTTGGCATGGCTATGCTTTTGATCAGTCATGATCTCAATGTGGTGCGTCGGGTGGCAGATCGTGTGGCCGTTATGCGTGATGGCGTGATCTTAGAGCAGGGGCCTGTCGAGACCATTTTTCAAGCGCCTAAAACCGGTTATACACGGCTTTTAATTGATGCGGAGCCAAAGGGGCAGCCAGCGGCAGTGGCAAGTCATGACGTAGCGCTTGAGGCCAATAACCTGCGCGTGTGGTTTCCAAAACGCAAAGGGTTGCTTGGGCGTGTTGCAAGCCATGTTAAGGCGGTGGACGATATTAGCCTGAACCTGAGGGCCGGCGAGACGCTGGGGGTTGTTGGCGAGAGTGGCTCTGGCAAAACAACACTTGGGATGGCGTTATTACGTTTGCAAGCGGCCAGCGGTCAGGTTCGATTAGGCGGCCAAGATATTATGGGTGTTTCCTTAAAGGCCTTACGTCCATTGCGCCGCCAGATGCAGGTGGTATTTCAAGATCCCTTTGGCAGTTTGAGCCCGCGCTTGTCGGTGGCACAGATTATTGGTGAGGGGCTGGCGGTTCACAAGATGGGTCATGATCGTGCAACACGTGACCAATTAGCGTGCGAGGCGCTTGAAGAGGTCGGCCTGTCAGCAGCCCTGGCGCCGCGCTTCCCCCATGAGTTGTCTGGTGGGCAAAGACAGCGTGTGGCAATTGCCCGTGCCATGGTTCTAAAGCCACGCGTGATCATTTTAGATGAACCCACATCGGCTTTAGATCGATCCGTTCAAAGTCAGCTGATTGAGCTGCTTCGGGGGCTGCAGGCGCGTTATGGTTTGGCGTATCTATTCATCAGTCATGATTTAGCAGTTGTACGCGCAATGAGCCATCGGGTCATGGTGATGCAGGGTGGCCGTGTTGTAGAAACCGGGTCTACAAAAGATATTTTTGATGCACCGCGTGAGCAATACACCCAACGATTGCTGTCGGCTGCTATGATCGCGTCATGAAAAACCCTGTCATTGCTTTGGTCGGCCGTCCTAATGTCGGCAAATCCACCTTATTTAATCAATTAACCCGAACACGGGATGCGCTAGTTGCCGATTTTCCGGGGCTAACGCGCGACCGACAGTACGGAATGGGGCGAGTGGGCCCGGTGCCCTATGTGGTGGTGGATACTGGCGGGCTTGGCGAGCCAGATGATGCAACTTGGCATCACATGCAGCGGCAGGCAATGCGCGCCTTGGATGAGGCGGACATCGTGTTGTTGCTTGTGGATGCACGCATTGGAGTCACACCCGGCGACGATGCACTTGCCCGTGAAATTCGAGAGCGCGGCAAAGCGGTTTGGCTGGTTATGAATAAAACCGATGGGGTTGATCCGGATGTGGCTGGCGCAGACTTCCATTCTTTAGGGCTAGGTAAACCTTGGCCCATTGCGGCTGTGCATGGGCGGGGTGTGCGCCAACTGATTGAAGCAGTGCTTGCCGATCAGGGGTTTGATGAGGAAAGTCAGGCCCAGGGCAACGAGGCGATCGATACCCGCGGCATTCCCGTGGCCATTGTTGGGCGCCCTAATGTAGGCAAAAGCACGCTGGTTAATCGACTGATTGGTGAAGAGCGCGTGCTTGTATACGACATGCCCGGCACCACCCGAGATGCGATTAAAGTGCCGTTTGAGCGAGATGGACAGGCCTTTGTGCTGATTGATACGGCCGGCGTGCGACGTCGCAGCCGCGTGCATGAAACGGTTGAAAAATTTAGCATCATTAAAACGCTACAGGCCATCGAAGCCGCGCGCGTCGTGATTATGGTTTTAGACGCACAGCAACAGATCTCAGACCAAGATGCGCACTTAATCGGCCATGTGATGCAGGCAGGGCGGGGGCTGGTGCTTGCGGTCAATAAATGGGATGGATTGGAGCCCAATGCCCGTGAGCGTATTCGACGTGAGCTTGATGTGAAGTTGGGGTTTTTAGATTTTGCGCGACCGCGATTTATTTCCGCGTTACATGGCACTGGCGTTGGCCGCTTACTTGAGGAAGTGGTACGAGTTGACGAGTCGGCTTGTCGTGAGTTACCCACGCCTGAGCTTAATCGTATTCTTAAAGAAGCCACCGAAGCGCATCAGCCGCCATTAGTGCGGGGGCGTCGAATCAAGTTACGTTATGCACACCAAGGGGGTCGAAACCCACCCACGATTGTGGTGCATGGCAACCAAACATCCTCGTTGCCAGCGTCTTATAAGCGGTATTTAATTAACCATTATCGTAAAATGTTGCGCTTATGGGGCACGCCGATTCGGCTTGAGTTAAGAACGGGAGACAATCCGTTTTCGGGTCGGCGCAATCGCTTAACGCCGCGACAAGAGCGTAAACGTGCGCGTTTGATTAAACATGTAAAGCGAAAATAACCTTATGAGTCAGTTGAATTTTCCGCGGGTTCACCAAATTCGTTTCAATTATTCGGGATTGGAAGATCGCATGGCGATGGTGCTGACCATGGCCTCCGGCGAAGGCCGAGTAGGCTGGTTATCACGTCGAGCGTTAACGGGCTTAATTAACCACATCAATACGGTCTTAAAGAAAAGCCATCCTGCCGGTGAAGGTCATGAAGCGCACGATACGGTGATGGCGCTTGAGCATATCGGTGCCCGCTCGCAGCTTGCCGCGCAGGCTAATCAGGAGCGTGAGCAGGAAGGTGAGCCAGGAGCGCCGGCTGAGGCGGTGCCTGCGCCCGAGACATGGACGCATTATTTGATTACTGAGGCGCGGGTCGAAGCCCAAGGTGAGGGGATTATCGTGGCGGTGCTTGGGCAAAACTTGCCGGCGGAGCCGGATCAGCAAATGCCACCTCAGCCGATTGCTGGTCTTGCCTTAACGCGGCCACACTGTCATGAAATACTTCGCTTAATGCGAGTCAACGCCGAGCAGGCGCAGTGGGATTTGAAGCTCCCCTTGGATTGGATGGGTGCATCACCACCGGCGCAATAAAAAGGGGATGGTGCCCCGAGCAGGATTCGAACCTGCGACCTATCGCTTAGGAGGCGATCGCTCTATCCAGCTGAGCTACCGGGGCGATTGGGAAAATAAGGAGTGGTGGAGCCGAGGGGAATCGAACCCCTGACCTTCGCATTGCGAACGCGACGCTCTCCCAACTGAGCTACGGCCCCTCAATCAAGGCGAAAGTCTAGCACTAGGAATGGGAGCAATGCCACCAGAGCCCCCGCTCAAACTCAATCAACTCGCCGTGGTCATTCCAACGCTTAACGAGCGCGATGGAATCCGTGATCTGTTGCTATCGTTGGCGCCACTACGCGATCAGGGCGCACAGATTGTTGTGGTTGATGGTGAAAGCACTGATGACACTGTCGCGCGACTGGGTAACGAGGTTGATCAGGTATTAGTTATCCCTAAAGGACGCGCTCGGCAAATGAATGCGGGCGCTAAGGCGACCGATGCCCAGTGGTTATGGTTTCTGCATGCTGACTCAAGGGTTACCCCCATGCTGATTACCGAAATCATGCAACGCTGTGGTGATGTGCGCGCATGGGCGTGTTGTGATGTGTGGATCGAGGGGCAGTCGAAAGGGTTAAAAGTGATTGGGCTTTTTATGAATCTACGGTCTCGCTTGAGCGGTATTGCGACCGGTGATCAGGGGTTGCTGATTCATCGTCAAGCGTTTGTTTCGGTAGGTGGTTTTCTTGAGCAGCCCTTAATGGAGGATGTGGCAATGAGTGCTGCCCTGCGGCGGCAATTTGGCCGGCCGCAGCGGTTTAAGCGCAAGTTGGGTACTTCTGGCCGGCGGTGGGAGGTTGGTGGACTTTTGCGCACCCAGTTACGTATGTGGTGGGTACGCTGGCTATATTGGCGCGGCGTTTCGCCGTCAGTGCTAGCTGCCCAGTACCGCCCGGAGCAAAAGGGATGAAAGTTGCCATTGGTGTGTTTGCGAAGGCACCAGTGGCCGGACGGGTGAAAACTCGCTTGGCAGCGAGCGTGGGTCACCGTGCAGCCCGTTTTTTTTATCAGCAGATGTGTCAATCAGTGGTGGAAACCGCAGCTAAATTTGGCTCGGCGCGGCTAACAGTTTGGTACACGCCGCAGCGGCATCCCTTTTTGCGGGGTTTGACGCGGCGCTACCAAGCTAAATTAAAAGCACAACGGCCAGGGCATTTAGGACAGCGTTTGTATGCCGTAGCGAAGCAGGAACTCTGCAGCGCCGATGCGGTGCTGTTAATCGGCGCAGACGCAGTTGAGCTGACGGCTGCGCATTTTAGCAACGCCATCCAGCAGCTTAAGAACAGGGCAGATGTAGTTGTGGCGCCAGCGGGTGATGGCGGCTACACACTTATCGGGTTGAGTCGGCCTTTACCGGTTGTTTTTCAGAAGATTCCCTGGGGAAGTGCGGGCGTCATGAATGCAACGCAGAAGCAGTGTCGAGCGGCTGGTTTGAATTTAGTGGAGCTGGCCCCCGCAGCTGATTTGGATACGCTCAGTGACTTAAAGGCTTGGCAGCAGCAACAGGGGTCTGCATTTTTTTGGCACAAAGCGACGCGCACTGGGTATGATGAAGACTGAATTTTTTGAATGATTAGGAGATCAAGAAAATGCAAAGCCGTTTAGTACAACGTTTATCTTTGGCGGGAGTGGTTTTGGTGGCGTTGTTGCTGGTGGGTTGTAACACCATGGAAGGGTTAGGCAAAGATATCCAAGGCCTAGGCCAAGCTTTAGAAGGCAAGGCTGCTGAAAACGCTGATTAAAGCGCGCTTAAAATAAAGAGTGGTGCCGGGGGCGGGAGTCGAACCCGCACTCTCTTTCGAGAACCGGATTTTGAATCCGGCGCGTCTACCAGTTTCGCCACCCCGGCAAATTTTTTAGGAGTATAGCAGGCATCGATGCAAGTCCGCGATTTTGAATTTGATCTCCCGCCATCCCTTATCGCGGCCGAGCCACCCGCTAATCGTACCGATAGCCGGCTACTGGTGCTATCGCCAGCCACGGGCGCCGTTTTAGATCGCCAATTCCGCGATATTCTTGAGTACCTAGATCCAAAAGATTTATTAGTGCTAAATGATACCCGTGTTATCCCCGCACGGCTATTCGCGCAAAAGCCAACTGGTGGGGCGGTTGAGATTCTCCTCGAGCGCTTAACGGGGCCGCATGCGGCTTTGGCGCAATTGCGGGCAAGCAAAACGCCAAAGCCGGGTTCCTCGTTACTAATCGCCCCAGACATTACCGTGCAGGTGGTGGGGCGAGAGGGATCGTTTTTTCAGCTCGAATTCCCCCAAAACCAACCGTTAACGGACTTACTGGAAGCCGTAGGGCATGTCCCTTTGCCGCCTTACATCAATCGGGCCGATACACCGATGGATCGTGAGCGCTATCAAACGGTTTACGCTCGCAAACCGGGCGCTGTGGCGGCCCCAACTGCCGGTCTGCATTTCGATGAGCCTTTGTTAGAGGCAGTGCGCGCGAAGGGAGTCACAACGGCAACAGTCACGTTGCACGTGGGAGCCGGAACCTTTCAGCCGGTGCGCAGTGATACGGTTGAAGGGCATCATATGCATCGGGAATGGCTGTCGGTACCAGAAGAGACGGTAGCGGCTGTTGCCGAGTGCAAAGCGCGTGGAGGGCGGGTTATTGCCGTGGGCACAACGGTTGTTCGTGCGCTGGAAACTGCTGCGGTAGACGGGCAGTTAAAGCCGTACGCAGGAGATACAGAGATATTTATTTATCCGGGATTTACATTTCGCGTAGTCGAAGGGCTACTGACTAATTTCCATTTGTCGGGCTCGACCTTAGTGATGCTGGTCAGCGCATTGGCCGGTCGAGAGAATATTCTTGCTGCTTATGCTCATGCGATAGCGCAAGAGTATCGATTCTTTAGCTATGGCGATGCGATGTTCATTCTGCCAAATGGGGGCAGTGATGACGCTCAAATTTGAAACATGGAGTCATGAGGGGTTAGCGCGGCGCGGTCGTTTAACGTTTGCACGTGGTTCAGTAGAAACCCCTGCCTTTATGCCGGTTGGTACCTACGGCACGGTTAAAGGCGTTACGCCTGAAGAGGTTCGCGCCTCCGGGGCCGAAATTCTGTTGGGTAATACCTTCCATTTAATGTTGCGGCCTGGCACAGAGATTATTGAGGCGCATGGCGATTTGCATGATTTTATGCACTGGGATGGCCCTATCCTGACGGATTCGGGGGGCTTTCAGGTTTTCAGTTTGGCCGAGGGGCGGCGCATTACGGATGCCGGTGTCAGCTTTCAGTCGCCTGTCGATGGTAGTGCGGTGTTTTTAGATCCTGAGCGTTCAATGGCTGTTCAGCGCTCCTTGGGCTCTGACATTGTGATGATTTTTGATGAGTGTACGCCGTGGCCGGTGGAGTGGCATGAGGCACGTGATTCGATGCAGCGCTCTTTAGCGTGGGCCGAGCGCAGCCGCATAGCGCACGGTGATAATCCCTCTGCTCTATTTGGGATAGTGCAGGGTGGAATGTTTGATGATCTGCGAATGGCCTCTTTAGAGGGGCTGCAGCGCATTGGTTTTGATGGCTATGCGGTGGGCGGATTGTCTGTGGGTGAGCCGCCGGAGGAGCGGCTTCGTGTGCTTGATGCGTTGGGGCCTCATCTACCTGTCGATCGCCCGCGTTACTTAATGGGGGTGGGGCGGCCTGAAGATTTGGTGGAATGTGTGGCCCGCGGTATTGATATGTTTGATTGCGTTTTGCCAACGCGCAATGCACGCAATGGCTTTTTGTATACCGACGCGGGCACGCTTAGGCTGCGCAATGCGCGTTTTGCGAACGATACCCAGCCAATTGAAGCCGGTTGTGATTGCTATACCTGCCAGCATTACTCGCGGTCATACCTGCGGCATTTGGATCGCTGCGGCGAGATGCTAGGCTCGCGTCTCAATACCATTCACAATTTACGATATTTTCAGCGGCTGATGGCAGAGATTCGCCAAGCAATTGAAGCCGAACAGTTAGATGAATTCACACGGCAGTTCTATTCCCGTCGCTCGGGTATGACATAATGTCGAGCTTTTAAAACCAAGGGGTGTTGCATGGATTTCTTTATTAGCACAGCGATGGCTCAATCGGGTGAAGCAGGTGGCGGTATTACCGCTTTATTATTTCCGCTTGCGCTGATTTTGATTTTTTACTTTCTGCTAATCCGTCCGCAGCAAAAGCGGGCCAAAGAGCATAAGAAGCTGGTGCAGGAGCTCACAAAGGGTGATGAGGTGCTGACCAACGGTGGTTTGGTAGGGCGGATTACTGAGGTTGGCGATAACTTCCTTAGCGTAGAGCTTGCAGACGCGTTAGAAGTGCGGTTACAAAGAAACGCCGTGGCTCAGGTTTTGCCTAAAGGCACAATGAAACAGAAGCTTGATCAGCCTGAATGATTAATAAAAATCCGCTTTGGCGTTACCTGTTACTCGTGCTCGTGGTTGCGGGTGGCGCCATTTACGCGTTACCCAATTTGTTTGGCCAAGATGCAGCGCTGCAGATTTCCTCTGCTGATGGCACCGCGCCGACGCCCGCAACTCAGGGTGAAGTGCTGGCGCTGCTCGATTCTTTAGAGATAGACGTTAAGGCGGTAGAGGCCACCGACTCGCATGTTTTGGTGCGTCTGGATCAGGCCAGCGATCAGGCAGTTGCTGCCGATGAATTGGCAGTAGCGCTAGGGCGTGATTATACCGTTGCGCTCAACTTGGCTGCTGCTACGCCGGCGTGGCTACGGTCATTAGGCGGGCAGCCGATGTATCTTGGCCTTGACCTGCGAGGCGGTGTGCATTTTCTGATGCAGGTTGACGTCGATGCCGTTACCACCCAAGCCATCGAGCGTTATGGCAATGAAATGAGTCGCTCACTGCGGCAGTCATCCATTGCCCATCAGGTTGGAGATGACGCAACGGCAACCGCATTTTCTTTGGTGTTTGAGGGGGCAGATGCGCGGGATGCAGCAGAGGCACAAATCACGCCAGAGTACCCTGAGCTTGTATTTGAACAGGTAGAAGTTAATGGCCAACCCGCGCTGAGTATTGCCATTAGTGAAGATGAGTTGCGGGAAATTCGTAATTTTGCCGTAGAGCAAAACATCATCACGTTGCGCAATCGAGTTAACGAGCTTGGCGTGGCGGAGCCTGTTATTCAGCGGCAAGGCGCCGACCGGATTGTGGTTCAACTGCCCGGCGTACAGGATACCGCGCGTGCCAAAGAGATTATTGGCGCTACGGCAACGCTTGAGTTTCGGATGGTGGATGAGGCGAACTTCCCTTATCGGGGCCGCCCCGGCGATATCCCTCCACCGGGAACCGAGCTATTCCCAGAGCGCCAAGGTGGTTATGTGCTGCTTGAGCGGCAAATCATCATTACCGGTGATGCCATTACCGATGCCCAGTCAGGGATTGATACCCAGACAGGCCGTGCAGAGGTCAATATTCGCCTGAGCGGTGCGGGCGGTAATGTGATGAACCGAGTAACCGGTGGCCGGGTGGGCGATCACATGGCTGTGCTTTTTAAGGAAACGGAAATTCAGGCCCGCCGGGTTAACGACGAGATTGTGCGTGAGCAGGTGCAAGTTGAAGAAGTGATTAATATCGCGCGCATTCAAGAGCAGCTCGGTAGCCGCTTTCGAATTACTGGGCTTGATAACCCAATGGAAGCTCGCAACCTAGCCTTGTTGTTGCGGGCCGGGTCGTTGGCAGCACCCGTGCAAATTATCGAGGAACGTACAATTGGGCCAAGCCTAGGCCAAGAGAATATCAATCAGGGTATGGCCGCAGTGGGCGTCGCCTTTCTGCTGGTGATCTTATTTATGGTGATGTATTACCGGGTTTTTGGCCTCATCGCTAATCTGGCTTTGTTGTTAAACCTGGTTTTGATTATGGCCGTGCTATCGATGCTGCAAGCAACACTCACGCTGCCAGGTATTGCGGGGATTGTGTTGACTGTGGGTATGGCTGTAGATGCCAATGTGCTGATCTATGAACGCATTCGTGAGGAACTCCGATCGGGCTCGAGTGCTCAAAAAGCCATTGAGGCTGGATATGGGAAAGCGTTATCAACGATTGCAGATGCCAATGTCACCACTTTAATTGCGGCCGTGGTTCTTTTTGCTTTTGGCACGGGCCCGGTTAAGGGTTTTGCAGTCACTTTGTCCATCGGTATCGTGAGCTCAATGTTTACCGCGATCTTTGGAACGCGAGTGGTCGTCAATGCTATTTACGGTAGCCGTCGTGGCGCCAAGCTGGCGATCTAACGGAGGATCCATGGACTTTTTCAAACGCGAAACTCAAATTGACTTTATGGCGCATCGAGTGCGCGCCGCGCTAATTACCGTGGGTTTCATTGTGTTAGCCGTGGCGGTTTTATTCTTCCGCGGGCTTGATTTTGGGTTGGACTTTACTGGCGGCACATTGGTTGAAGTGGGCTACCCGCAAGCGGTCGACTTAGCCGAGGTACGGCAAACGTTAGAGTCGGCCGGTTTTGATCAGGCGGTGGTTCAAACCTTTGGCACAGCCCGCGATGTATTAATCCGTCTGCCATCTGATGTGGGTGCCGGTGATGCGGTGAGTAACGAAATCTTGGGCGTCCTTCGGGCCGCAGAGCCTAATGCAGAGCTGCGGCGCGTTGAGTTTGTTGGGCCGCAGGTGGGTGCCGAGCTAGCAGAAAAAGGCGGGCTTGCGTTGCTTTACGCACTTGGCGGCATTTTGATTTATGTGGCCTTTCGGTTTGAGTACCGTTTTGCGATTGGTGCGGTGGCCGCGGTAGCGCATGACGTGGTGATTACACTTGGCATATACGCGCTCATTGGAATGACGTTTGACCTGACTGTGCTGGCTGCACTGCTGGCGGTGATCGGCTATTCGTTAAATGACACGATTGTGGTCTTTGACCGGGTTCGTGAGAACTTCGTGCGTGTTCGTAAGGGCTCCTCAATTGAGTTGGTGAACCGATCGATTAATCAAATGCTGCCCCGAACATTGGTAACTAGTTTAACCACCTTGCTGGTTTTAATTGCCTTGTTTGTGTTGGGAGGCGAGCTGATACGCGGCTTTGCCTTAGCATTGATTATCGGTGTGGTCGTGGGTACTTATTCTTCGATTTATGTTGCTGGGTCAGCCGCCCTGGCACTCGGCGTGAGCCGTGAAGATCTTGTGCCGCCAGTTAAGGAAGGCGAAGACTTGGAAGAGGAAACGCCGTAATCAGATTTATACGAGAAGGTCACGAGATATTCACATTACACGCGTACCCTTCGGTGAAACGTGGCAATGGGAAAGTGAATCATGACTGATGTTCAGTTTCTGAAACCGCTCCGCTACCGCTCCATCTTTATCTCTGATACGCATTTAGGTTTTCGTGGTGCTCGCGCAGAAGAGCTCCTCGAATTCTTGCGTTCGGTGGAGTGTGACACTTTGTATTTGGTGGGCGACATTATTGATATTTGGGAAATGCGTCGTCGCGGGCTGCACTGGCCTGATAGCCACAATGCCGTGATTCAGGATGTACTGGCGCGTGCAAGAGGCGGCACCAAGGTGATTTACATTCCAGGTAACCACGATGAGTTAATGCGTGAATATGCCGGAATGACGATTGAAGGGGTCAGTATTCAGCTGCGCCACATCCACACCTGCGCAAACGGCAAGCGCTTATTGATTTTACATGGAGATGAGTTCGATACCGTTGTCCAATGCAGCCCATTCATTGCGATGCTCGGGGGGCGAATGTACGGCTGGTTGATTCGGGCGAATCATTGGACAAATCGCATTCGGCAGGCGTTAGGACGGCCTTACTGGTCTTTGGCCGCACACCTAAAACACCGGGTTAAAAACGCTATGCAGTATATTGCTAACTACGAGCAGGCGTTGATTCGCGAGGCGCGTGAGGCAGAGGTCGATGGCCTTGTTTGTGGTCATATTCATCATGCCGAGCTCAGAGAAGTTGAGGGCATTCGATACTGCAATGATGGCGACTGGGTAGAAAGCTGCACAGCGCTGGTTGAATCGCACGCCGGTGAGCTTGAATTGCTGCGCTGGAATGAAATGCGTGATGCCGTCATGAACCGTGCAGACGAGCGGAGTGATAATCGCGCCGCTTAGCGTTGTATGCCAGAAACGCGATGTGGGCCGATTGTTCGCACTAGATCAGCAAACAACTTTGGGCTACCGGCAACAATGTTGCCGGTTTCAAGGTAGTGGTCTCCGCCAGAGAAATCGCCGACGATGCCGCCCGCTTCTCGAATCATTAGCGCACCAGCACCCATGTCCCATGGCTTGAGCCCAATTTCCCAGAATCCATCAAGCCGACCGCAAGCCACATAGGCTAAATCGAGCGCGGCAGCGCCTGCGCGACGCACATCGCCAGCTCTCTCGAGTACAGACCCGAACATGCCTAAATAGGCTTGATGGTATTCTGGCAGACGAAAAGGAAACCCGGTTCCAAGCAGTGCATCATCAATGCTCGTGCGCGGAGCAATGCGCATTTTGCGCCCCTCAAATGTACAGCCCCCGCCACGTTTGGCAGTCCATAGTTCTTGGCGTACGGGGTCGTAGATCACCCCCACATCAAGCACACCACGATGAGTTAGCGCGATCGAGACGGCAAAATGCGGAAACCCACGAAGAAAGTTAGTTGTGCCGTCTAGCGGATCGACCAACCACACATACTCGGCCTGATCGCTGCCACCGCCTTCTTCGCCAACAATCGCATGGTCAGGGTAGGCCTGCTGTAGAATGGCGCGAATTTCATCTTCAGCCATACGATCGACTTCGCTAACAAAGTCATTATCGCCCTTGCGCTCAATATGCAGGCGGTCTAGACGGTCCATATTTCGGACAATGATGTTGCCCGCGCTGCGTACGGCGCGAACGGCGATATTTACCATGGGGTGCATGTGCGCATTCCGAATCTGTTTAACGCACAATGATACCAGTAATGCATCAAGCGGAGGGAACGTGACTTCAAAACTAAACGCAAACTGTCGCATTGTGCTGGTGGGTACCAGCCATCCTGCGAATATCGGCGCGGCGGCAAGAGCAATGAAAACCATGGCCTTATCGCAGTTAACGCTGGTTGACCCGCAATGCAACCTTGATGCTCAGGCGATTGCCATGGCAGCGCATGCCGACGATGTTTTGGCCAATTCCCATTCTTATGCGGATATTCAAAGTGCCGTGGTGGATTCAACGTTGGTTTTGGGTCTGACGGCAAGGCCAAGGCGTGATGGTGTGCCTGCCCTAACCCCTAAAGAAGCGGCCGCGATGGTTGTGGCAGAGCAGGGGCCAACCGTGATTTTGTTTGGGCGTGAGCGTACTGGTCTGACGAACGAAGAGCTTGGGTGCTGTCATCGGCTTGTGCATATTCCGGCTAACCCAGACTATCCAGCGCTTAATTTAGCAGCCGCCGTACAGATTATGGCCTATGAGCTCTTTTGTGCGCAGAGTTTAACCCCAGTCAGCGCTGAAGCTGAGGTAGTCGGATCTAGAGAAAGCTTGGCAACTGGGCGGCATTTAGAGGCACTGCATAACCTTTTTGATGAGCTGGTGACGATGGGGGAGATGGCGGGAGATCAGCCGCATGAAACGCTCCGGTTGCGCCTGCGCGCTTACATTAACCGCACAAGGCCGAGTGTTGCTGAGGTAGACATGCTTCACGGTCTGTTGAAAAGATTAGTTATACTGAAGGGTCATCAACGTGAGTAAGCAACATGCTGCATAGGATCAAAGAAGACCTTCGCTGTGTTTTTGACCGAGACCCCGCGGCGAGGGGTTATCTTGATGTCTTAACCACTTACCCGGGCGTGCATGCGTTATTAATGCACCGCGTGACGCACTGGTTGTGGCGGCATCGCGTTCGCTGGCTAGCAAAATTTTTAGCACAGGTGTCACGCTGGTTTACCGGTATCGAAATCCATCCTGGCGCTAAAATTGGGCGGCGGTTTTTTATTGACCATGGCATGGGTGTGGTCATCGGTGAGACCGCTGAGGTGGGTGATGACTGCACCCTGTATCAAGGGGTAACACTGGGTGGTACCTCATGGGAAAAAGGTAAACGCCACCCCACATTGTTGGGTGACGTTGTTGTGGGTGCTGGGGCCAAAGTGCTAGGCCCAATTGAGGTGGGCGTTGGCGCACGTATTGGCTCAAACGCGGTGGTGGTTAAAGACGTGCCTGCCCAGGCCACGATGGTCGGTATTCCCGCGCGTGTGGCGCGCATTGCATCAGAGCCTGCAGCGCTAAGTGATGAGGATCAGCGTCGCGCAGAAACGGCCCGCCGGATTGGTTTTGAGGCCTATGGCGCAACCCGGGATATGCCAGACCCCGTTGCGAACGCAATTAATGCCATTTTAGATCACGTGCACCACACCGACGCGCGATTACACGAGATGTGTGCAGCACTGCGAGAGCTGGGGGTAGAGGTTGATACCACTCGCATCCCAGACATTAAATCGTGTGGAATGGATGACAAGTGAGCCGTATTTAGACTATGCCGCAACAACGCCGCTGGACCCACGGGTTCAAGCGGTCATGAATGCGTGCGCGCTGTCGCTAGAAGGCGCTGCTAACCCCTCCAGTGCGCATGCGCTTGGCACCGCAGCAGCCAGTCAGGTTGATGCGGCCGCCGAGTCGATTGGGCAGCTAATTAACGCAGACCCGGCGGGGCTCATTTGGACGAGTGGGGCGACCGAGGCCAATAACCTGGCAATTCTTGGGAGCGCTCTAGCCTTGCTGAGCCGGGCTCCTGATCGTCGGCGCATTCTCGTCTTGGCCACGGACCATTCGGCCGCCATTGAACCCGCACTTGCTGCTGAAAAATGGGGTTTTTCTGCGGTCATTTTGCCCGTGGCGCCGTCAGGTGAGTTATTGCCAAGCGTACTCAAGGATGCTTTAGATGAGGATGTCGCCTTAGTTTCGCTTGCACTGGTTAACAATGAAACAGGGGTAATTCAAGACCTAAAGACGCTTGCGCCAATGGTTCGTGCTGTGGGCGCTCGGCTGCATGTAGATGCCACACAGGCGGTTGGCCGTATACCGGTGGACGTTAGCGCCGATGAGATTGATTTTTTATCCTTTTCTGGCCACAAGTTCTATGGACCGAAGGGGATCGGGGGCTTGTATGCTTGCCCAAGCCTAGCCTTAGAGCCCTTATTGCATGGTGGGGGGCAGCAGGCGGGGCGGCGCCCCGGTACATTACCGGTGCCTTTGATTAAAGGCATGGCCGCCGCTTATTCTTTTGCAGACGATCAGGCTGAGCGAGATCGCCAAAATGCATTAAGAGCACGGTTAATGGAGGGGTTGTCGACACTTGGTCAAGTTGTCATAAATGGCCAAGGGATGCTGGCGCCCCACATTCTTAGCCTTAGCTTTCCAGGCGTGCATGGGGCCGCGCTAGCACACGCACTAGATGGCTTGGCAGTTAGTCATGGCTCGGCCTGCGGCAGCCAGCAGGGTCCATCGCATGTGCTTCGTGCAATGGGGCGGCCGAATGCATTGGCTCATGCGACGGTTAGAATGAGCATTGGTCGGTTCTCAACCAACGCTGAGGTTGATATGGCAGTGCAGCGCATTGGTGATGCTGTTGCGACGCTGCGTGGTATTTCACCAATTTGGCGGGAACTGGAAGCTGGTGAGGGTATCCATAAGGTATATGGTATGACAACCCCGCTTGAAGTGGCTTGAAATGAGTGACTACCTTGGCGCACCGTTAGAGGCGGTGGGGTTCCAGCACGCAAGTGCGGGGTCATTGCAGATTGGCTGCCGGGTCGATTGTTGGTTGCGAACTCAGGCAAGTGGTGGTTTAGAAGTGCGGTTTGAAGTTTTTGCAGAGCATTCCACTATTGAAGCCGCCGCCTGGTTAGCGGAGTGGTTAACCGGTCGTACGATAGATGAGGCCAGTTCCGTTACAGGACTTTGGCTTGCTGAGGCAACGGGAATGCCGGTTGAACGCAGAGGAGATGCGTTGTGTATTGAAGATGCACTGCGCCTAGCACTAGGAGATGAAACATGAGCATACAGGTGACTGAACGGGCAGCGAGTCATATCCGAGAGGCATTGGCTGAGCACGGCAGTGGGGTCGGCCTACGCTTAGGGGTGCGTACTTCTGGCTGCTCCGGCTTTATGTATACCGTTGACTATGCTGAAGCGGTTGATGACAACGATACGTTAGTAGAGCAGCATGGCGTTGCGGTTGTGATTGATCAGAAGAGCTTGCCATTTCTTGAGGGGATGGAGCTCGATTTTATTCGGGAGGGTTTAAACGAGCGGTTTGCCTTTCGGAATCCAAACGTGACTGCAGAATGTGGTTGCGGAGAAAGTTTCTCAGTCCAATAGTCGGATGGCAATTGCCCGGGGTGTTTTGGCTGGGTAGACTGAGCGCCGTTTTTCTTATTTAACAGGAGCGCTTTGAATGTCCAGCGAGCGTACGCTTTCTATTATCAAACCCGATGCCGTGGCCAATAATTACATTGGTGAAATTTACCGTCGCTTTGAAACGGCGGGCTTGCAGATTATTGCCGCGCGCATGATGCATCTGACCCGTGAGCAAGCCGAATCATTTTATGGTGTTCATCGTGAGCGGCCATTTTTTGCCGATCTAGTGTCATTTATGATTTCGGGCCCAGTGATGGTGCAGGTTCTTGAGGGTGAGTCGGCCATTTTGAAAAACCGTGAAATCATGGGCGCAACCAACCCTGCAGAGGCGGCGGCTGGCACAATCCGCCATGATCTGGCAGAAACGGTTGATGCCAACGCGGTTCATGGTTCTGATGCGGTCGATACCGCGCGTGAGGAAATCGCCTTTTTCTTTGGTGATGATGAACTCCACAGCCGCGCCTGATTCGATTGACCTGCTCGGTCTTGACGGGCCGGGGCTGGATTTGCTGCTCGCGGAATGGGGTGAGAAGCCCTTTCGCGGGCGGCAATTACGGCAGTGGCTCCATCAGCGACGCGTTTATGATTTTGAGCAGATGACGGATTTGGCGAAAAGTTTGCGTGCGCGCATTCTTGAGCACGCCAACGTGCGTTTGCCTGAAGCCATTTTTGATCGTGAGTCGGCTGATGGTACCCGCAAATGGCTGCTGACTTCAGGCGGTGGCAATGCGGTTGAAACGGTTTACATTCCCGAGCGAGATCGCGGCACATTATGCGTTTCGTCGCAGGTGGGTTGTGCGCTCGACTGCAAATTTTGCTCGACAGGCAAGCAGGGGTTTAATCGCAACCTGAGTGCCGGTGAAATTATTGGGCAGCTTCATTATGCCACGCAAGCGCTCGAGCAAGAGGGGCGCGGACGGCGTGTAACAAATGTTGTGATGATGGGGATGGGTGAGCCGCTGGCTAATTTTCGCAATGTGGTAGCGGCCACCAATTTAATGGTGGATCCTTTCGCATGGGGGCTGTCACGGCGACGTGTCACTTTGTCCACGGTCGGTTTGGTGCCCGCATTGTATCGATTGGCTGAGCAAAGCAATATCAGTTTGGCGGTTTCTTTGCATGCGCCTAACGACGCGTTGCGAGACGAAATTGTTCCAATCAACCAAAAATACCCCCTTGCGGAGCTGATTCCTGCGTGCAAGCATTATTGTGACCGTACACCGCATCGTTGCATCTACTGGGAATATGTCATGCTCGATGGCGTGAACGATCATCGTGAGCATGCCGATCAGCTAATTGAGCTGTTGCGGGATGTACCCTCCAAAATCAATTTGATTCCTTTTAATCCCTTTCCTGGGTCGGATTACCGTTGCTCGCCTCGTGATCGAATTATGCGGTTTGCCGATCGCCTTCAGCGGGCTGGATTCATTACCACCATTCGGCGTACGCGTGGCCAAGATATTGACGGTGCTTGTGGTCAGCTGGTGGGGCAGGTGATTAACCTGCGTAATCGGGGGCGCGGTGGCGCCACAGCGAGTCGTAGTTGATACGCCTGAGCGGTGTTTTATGCGCTATCGGTCTTCTGTTGGCCATGGGCTGCACGACGTCTCCATCAAAATCACTATCCACTCCTGATGCGCTGAAAGCCGCTGAAATCAATGCTCAAATTGCTGTTCATCACCTAGAAAATGACGATTTAGCCTTAGCAAAGGAAAAGGTTGATAAGGCGTTGGAGCAAAACCCACAAGCGGTGAATGCCCATTTGGTGGCGGCCGAAGTTGAGGCGCGACTAAACAACGGTGATGCAGAGCGGTGGCATTATGAGCAGGCGCTTGCGCAGAATCCCAGTCATTCGTCTGTACTGAATAATTATGCGGGGTATCTTTGTCGTCAATCTCAAGTGGATGAAGCGATTGAGATTTTTGAACGCGTTGTGGCGGATCGTTTGTATCCCCAACCAGCCCTAGTCCTTAGCAACGCAGGGCGCTGTCTGTTTGAAGCTGATCAATGGGATCAGGCAAGAGGTTATTGGCAGCGAGCGATTGCAGAGCAAGCGAATTACCCACCCGCGCTGTTTGGATTAGCCGAAGTTGAGCTGGCTTTCGGTGAACTAAACGCCGCGCAGTCCTATTTTTCGCGCTACACTGCGTTAAAACGCGAATCACCGCAACAGCTTTTGTTAGGATATCGCATCGCTAAAGCGAGTGGGGATGTACAGGGACGTGCACGCTATCGGTCAAGACTGGAAAATGATTTTCCGAGTTCTAAGCAGGCGATTGATATTAATGCGTGGTAATACAAATGACTGATTCAGAGAACATCGCAGTGGATCCATCGGCTGCTCGACCCGGGCCCGGTCAGTTACTTCGGGATGAACGTCTTCGTCAAGACGGCAGTATAGAAAGTATTGCCAGTCAACTGCACTTGGGCCATCGGATTATCGAGGCGCTTGAAAAAGATGACTTAGATGCGCTGCCGCCTATGGCCTACACGCGAGGGTATTATCGGGCCTACGCGCGCGCGGTGGGTATTGATGAAGTGCGAGTGCTCGCGCGACTTGATGAAATAGATATCAAGCCGGATGCGCGCAGCAAGCGCGAACCGGTGATTCGTGCAGCGAGTACAAGCAGCGGTAGTAGGCACGCTCGTTCACGGGCAGTGCCAAGTTATGTGGTGTTGGCGGTTGCGTTAATTGCTATTTTAGCGATCGCAGGAGTGGGTGCGTGGTGGCTGAGCCAGTCAGATTGGCTCAATGAAGAAACAACCCCCGTTGCTGCCATCGAACCAGAACCAGAACCAGAGCCAGAACCAGAACCGTTGCCAGAGCCTGAGCCAACGCCTGCGCCAGAGCCAGAGCCTGCGCCAGAACCGGAGCCTGAGCCTGAGCCGCAGGCTGCCACTGATTCAGCTGATCAGATGACTTTGTCGTTTGAATTGAGCGGTGATTCATGGCTAGAGGTTCGCGATGTTGAAGGTGCCCGTTTGCTGTTTGGCATGGAGGGTCAAGGTCAGCGTGAAGTCACGGGTCTGCCACCCTTTACCATTGTGATTGGAAACACCGCGAATGTGACTGCTGAGCTTGATGGTACGCCGGTTGATCTTGAGCAGTATTCACGTGGAAATGTCGCCCGGTTCACACTGGATCGGCCCTAAACTCCTAGTAAACCGTAAGAGGTTCGCGTGAGCGACGCCATTCAGAGCATTCGTGGCTTTAGTGATATTCTTCCCGATGAAACGCCTTGTTGGCACTGGGTTGAATCGGTTTTCCGGCAGGAACTTATCCGCTATGGATATCAAGAGATTCGTCTTCCAGTCGTTGAAAAAACCGCCCTGTTTAAGCGAGCAATTGGTGAGGTCACCGATATCGTCGAAAAGGAGATGTATACCTTCGACGATCGCAATGGCGACAGCTTGACGCTACGGCCTGAAGGGACAGCGGGTTGTTTACGAGCGGCGCTGCAGCAGGGGCTTTTGCATAATGCGCAACCGCGTTTGTGGTATGCCGGCCCTATGTTTCGACATGAGCGCCCGCAAAAAGGACGCTATCGGCAGTTTCACCAAATCGGTGCGGAGGCGTTTGGCCTGCCGGGGCCTGACCTTGATGCCGAACTGATTGCACTGACACGTCGAATTCTGATTAACGGCTTGGGCATTCAAAATCTCCGTTTAGAGATCAACAACCTAGGTAATAGCGAGTCGCGAGGGCGCTATCGAGCAGCGCTCATTCAGTATTTGGAGCAACATCACGATACGCTTGATGCTGAAGCACAGCGGCGCTTATACACCAATCCCTTAAGAATCTTGGATAGCAAAAATCCCGCTGTGCAGGCAATTATTAAAGATGCGCCAGACTTACACGACTATCTGGATGAAGCCGATGGAGCGCATTTTGCAGGTTTGCAAGCGCACCTGCAGGCGGCCGGTGTTGAGTTTGTCATTAACCCCCGGTTGGTACGTGGGCTCGATTACTATGGCGGCACCGTTTTTGAGTGGATTAGCGACAACCTGGGCGCGCAAGGAACGGTCCTTGCGGGGGGGCGATACGACGCATTGGTAGAGATGATTGGGGGTAAACCCACACCAGCTATTGGCTTTGCAGCAGGGGTAGAGCGCCTAGTGGCGCTGGTGACTGACGCGGGTCATGCGCCGGCTACAGAAACACCCCACTGTACCCTAGTAATCGGCACCCCCGATTATGCGGTGCAAGCGACTGGGCTTGCAGAGTCGATTCGGTCAGCTTTGCCGTGGCTAAGATTGCAGCTTGTTACCGGTGGCGGCTCAATGAAAGCTCAGCTTAGGCGAGCGGATCGAAGCGGTGCACAACTTGCTTTGATTCTGGGTGAAGCTGAAGTAGCCAATGAATCTGTTACCGTAAAATCGCTGCGAGCTGAGCAAGGACAGGTTACGATTACGCAGCAGGATTTGATACAGGATTTGAGCGAGCGCTTTGCTCAACCAACAGACGAACGGAGACTGCGCGATGGCGTATGAGGACGAGGAACAACTCGAAGAGATTCGCGATTGGTGGCGAAGAAATGGCCGAGCGGTCTTAATTGGCGCAGGTGCCGCTATTGCCATTGTCATTGGTTGGCAGCAGTGGGGTGCTTGGGAGTCCAGGCAGCAAGCAGCGGCGGCCAGTGAGTACGCCGCCGTCTTGGCCAATTTACGCGATCAGGATGCTAACGCTGCTCTGGAGCAGTTCTCGAGCTTACAAGATCAGCACGCCCGCAGTCCGTATCTAGCATTCTCAGGGCTTGCCATTGCGGCCCATCAAATGCGTGCAGATGAAGCGCAAGCCGCTGCCGATACCTTGAGCCAAGTCAGTGCACAGGCAGCTGATGGTGTTTTCTCTGACTTGGTTCGTTTACGCCGAGCTGAGGCGCTGATGGCGGCCGGTGAAGATGCCGAGGCGCTCGCTTTGCTTGATCCACTACCGGAGGGCTTGCTAGCGGGGCGTTATCTTGAACTCAAAGGCGATTTAAATCGAGCGCTGGGTGAGCGGGAGGCAGCAATTAATGCCTATCAAGAAGCCAGAGAGTTAGCGCAAGGTCAGCGACGTGCATTGGTTGAGCTAAAGCTTGGTGATCTTGGGGAGCGGCCAACATCATGAGACATCCTGCTATTTCCCTGATTGCAATCACGCTAATGGTTCTAACGCTTGCCGCTTGTGGGGGCACGCCGCGTATCGATCCAATTGAGGCGGTTTCAGCCCCCGCTGTAGAGCTCCCCGATGATCGACCCGGCGTTAGTTCGCTGTGGCGCACACGCATTGGTGGGGTTGATCAAGCCAATGATCGACTTGAATTGGCAACGGATGGGTCGCGGATTTTTGCGGCTTCCGCCAGCGGTGAGATAGCGGCGTTGAATTTGGAAACGGGCCGGAACGAGTGGACGTTCACCGTCGATGGCGTAATTTCTGGCGCTGTTGGCGTTGGTGAAGGACTTGTTGTTGTAGGAACGCGGGATGGCCGCCTCATTGCGGTGAGTGCGCAAACCGGTGATCTGCAGTGGGATGCGGTGGTTGGCAGCGAAATTCTTGCCCCACCGCAGATTGAGCAAGGGGCCGTGGCAACCCGTACGGGAGATGGCGCAGTTTTTGTTCTTGATGCGCAGAGCGGAGAGCGTCAATGGCTTTATCGTAGAAGCGTGCCGGCGCTTAGTGTAAGAGGGCACTCAGCGCCTGTTTTTGTGCGCAACGGGGTGGTTGCAGGCTTTGAGAATGGCCGAATCAGTGCGCTCGATTTAACTGAGGGCTCACCGGCATGGGAGGCCACCGTCAGCGCCCCCGAGGGTCGAACAGACCTAGATCGCATGGTTGATATCGATGCCGACCCAGTGGTGTCGGGTAGTGCGTTGTATGCGGGGAGTTATCAGGGGCGCTTGGTTGGAATGCGGCTCAGCAATGGTGAGATTGTTTGGGCACGGCCGATTTCAGTACTCGGTGGTATTAGCGTTGACCAAGACAAGGTGTATGTCACTGATGATGAGGGGCAGCTCTGGGGCTTAGATCGGAGCAATGGCGCAACGGTATGGCGCCTTGATGCGCTTGCAGGACTCGAGCTCTCAGCGCCTGTCAGACATGGTGAATTTTTGCTGTTTGGTGGTTCCGATGGCAATGTTTACTGGGTGGATACTGACTCAGGTCGGATATTGGCGCGGCGGTCAATTGGCTCTGCCCGGATTACCGCAAGGCCTGTTGTGAACAATAATATAGCGTACGTGCTGGATCTTGATGGACGGTTGCAAGCGCTAGAAATAGAAAACTAAAACGCAGGAGAGAGCAGGATGCGTATGATTCTTCTAGGGCCTCCTGGGGCAGGAAAAGGAACGCAGGCTGCAGGCCTATGTGAGGCCTATGGCATACCCCAGATTTCTACCGGTGATATGTTGCGCGCGGCAGTTAAGGCCGGCTCTGAGCTTGGATTGGCAGCAAAGGCGGTAATGGACGCGGGTGAGTTGGTATCTGACGATATCATTATTGGCCTGGTTAAAGAGCGAATTCAGGCAGACGATTGTCGTGATGGTTTTTTATTTGATGGATTTCCGCGCACGATTGCGCAGGCTGATGCGCTACGGGCTGCAAAAGTCGATATTGACGCGGTTGTAGAGTTGCAGGTTGATGATGAAGATATCGTCAATCGTATGGCGGGCCGTCGCGTTCACCCCGGATCAGGTCGGGTTTATCATATCGATAATGCGCCGCCTGCCTCACCCGGTGTTGACGATGTAACTGGAGAGCCGCTCGTACAGCGTGATGACGATCGAGCAGAGACGGTGCGGCAGCGGCTTGCGGTTTATCATGAGCAAACCCGCCCGCTGGTGGATTACTATCAGAAGCTTTCTGAATCGCCTGATATTCACACTCGCTATGTGGCCATTGATGGCAATGGCTCAATTGAGGCGGTGCGACAGAGAATTATCAACGCCTTAGAGTGAGGAGGGAACCGTCTACGGCTAAGGCGATCTTAGTATCTATGAGATATAGCTTGTGGGCGGCCTTTCTTTTTGTCTTTTTCTCCGCATCAGCGTCGGCGGACGACGTGCACCGGCTTGTTATTAACGGTGCGATTGGTCCAGCGACAGCGGAGTATGTGGTTGATGGCATTGAAACGGCCGCAGTGGACGGCGCATCGGCGGTTATCCTGCAGATGGACACGCCGGGCGGCCTTGATTCGGCGATGCGAGACATCATTCAGGCCATTCTGGCATCTCAGGTTCCTATTCTTGGCTATGTAGGGCCCTCCGGCGCCCGTGCCGCCAGTGCGGGCACCTATATTCTATATGGCTCTCACCTTGCAGCGATGGCACCAGGCACTAACCTGGGTGCCGCGACGCCAGTGCAGATCGGCGCCGCCGAAGAGTCTGAGTCGGAGTTAAGCGCTTCCGAGCGCAAAATGATTAATGATGCGGTGGCGTATATTCGCTCTTTAGCAGAGTTGCGTGGACGCAATGCAGAGTGGGCGGAGCGTGCGGTGAGAGAATCAGTCAGCCTATCGGCGGATGCGGCGCTGAATGAAAATGTCATTGATGCCGTCGTTGCTGATACCACTGAACTGCTAAGTCGTTTTGACGGTGTTTCTGTTGAATTAGACAGTGGTGAGCAGACGTTGAACTTATCAGAAGCACGTATCACCGACCGGCTGCCGGATTGGCGGCAGCGGTTGCTTGCTGCCGTTACTAACCCCAACGTTGCGTATATTTTGATGCTGGTGGGGATCTACGGGTTAATCTTCGAACTGGCTAATCCCGGGTCATTGGTGCCCGGCACCATTGGTGCCATCTCTTTGCTTCTGGCGCTTTATGCGCTGCAGGCGCTACCGATTAATTTAGCCGGCCTAGGGCTGCTAGCGTTAGGTGTGCTGTTAATGATTGGTGAGGCCCTAGTGCCGTCCTTCGGAGCAATGGGCGTAGGTGGTGTGATTGCATTTGCCCTAGGCTCTTTAATGTTATTTGATACGGCCGGCCCGGGTTTTGAACTGTCGATGTGGCTAGTGGCTGGTGTGACGGCGTCGAGTTTAGTGGTGTTTATGGGCACGGCAATGCTGGCGTTGCGTGCGTTTCGGCGGCGTTCAGTGGGCGGTACCGATCACATGTTGAATACCGAAGGCGAGGTGATCGCCGTAACACCAAAGCTGCGAGTGCGGGTTGAAGGGGAGAACTGGTTGGCAGAGTGCACGGAGCCGCTTGCTGTGGGTGATCGCGTTATTATTCGCAATTGGCACGATTTAATTCTACAAGTTGAGAAATTAGATGACTGATTTGGTTGAGGCATTATCACGTTTTCAAGAATGGTTTGAGGTGGCTGATAAGCATGAGCAAGTGCTAGAAGCCAATGCGATGACGCTTGCCACCGCACGTGAAGATGGCAGCCCGGCGGCACGCACCGTATTACTGAAAGGGTTCGATTCCCGTGGGTTCGTTTTTTATACCAATACAACGAGTCGTAAAGGCCAGCAGCTGACGGTCAATCCACAGGCTGCATTGGTGTTTCATTGGGCGCCTTTGGCACGCCAAATCCTGATTGAGGGCGATGTTGCCACGGTGAGTGATCAAGAAGCGGATGCTTACTTTGCTAGCCGGCCGCGCCTGAGTCAGCTTGGTGCCTGGGCTTCGTTGCAATCGCAAGTCTTGCCGAGTAGGGAAGCATTTGATGCCCGTCTTGAACATTATGAGACGTTATACAAAGATCGTGAGGTTGAAAGACCGCCGCATTGGACTGGCTATTGTCTGACCCCGCGGATGATTGAGTTCTGGCAGGGGCGAGAAGGCCGCCTACATGATCGTGATCGGTATTTCCTTGATGAATCCGGTGAGTGGCAATGGGCGGTTATCTACCCGTAAGTTTTGGTGGATTGCCGGCCGTCAAAATCCGTTTGGGTTTCATTACGTTCAACTCCGCGTCATGCGCGGCGGCATATTTCTCCCAGGTCTGAAGAATGTCTTGAGCCCCATCAGGGCGCAGAGGGTAGTCATTGAGTTGCGCTAAGACCTCACCATTTTCGGTTTGCAGCGTTATTGTGTAGGCAATGGGCCCTAAATCATCACTCCATTGCTCGGTCAAAAGGATGTGGCTGGCGTTTGGTTGGTCTATAGGCCCTGTTGTGTTGTCCGTTGCTGATCTTTCTTCAAAAAAAGATTGATCGTTAGCCATTGCATGGGCTTGCGCAACGGATAGGGCTACCTCGACATTTTCTGCAAAAATTCCATCTGGCGCGGTGCATTCAATAAATTCAACGCCATGAGCTTTGAGCATTGCCATCGTTTGGCGTTGCATTTTTAACCATTGCTCGTAGCTTTCAACTGAATCAGCCCATTGATCAAGCGTTAAAAAAGGAGAAAATACTTGGCCTGCATGAGCAATGAAAAGATTGCGCAGGTCTGTCTTTTGAATCGTGATTTCATCGGGTCGATAAAGCGAAGCTTCCAATAAAGACCACAATGCGCCAAACCCCACATAATCAAGTTGAACTTTAAGCATTGCTGAGAGATCGTTAAAACTTGCATAGGTCAGATTAAGGGGTTCAATACCAAATAGCTGACGAATAGTTCGATCTGTTAATAAAGCAGGTTTGCCTTTTTCTAATAAATCACTTTCGATCGATTGACGAATAGCATCAATTTTGGGCCCAGGTGCAACTAATGAAAACGGAATAAGCAACAAGGGACCGGTGCCTGGGGCTCTTTGCGGTGCTAATGCAGGTGGCGCAAATCGCCCTGCTGCGGATCCTAGCGCTAAAAGTTGAGGCTCAAATAAGCCGCCTCGCAGACTGCCACGGTAGAGATCGAGCATCAGTTCAACCATCGGTAGCCCAGGCCGAATCAGTTCAGTGATACCATATAGAGCTGCGGGCACAACTATCCCGGCCTGCATCACTTCATCGCCTAAGATGCGGCGTAAGTCATCGGCAATGACGTTGGCAAGTATTTCTGCGCTTTCTCTATTTAATGGCTCAGGTGGAAGGTTCTGTAAAGCAATGCTGGGATCAATTTCTACAGCAAGCGCAGCAGGCGTGGCTGATAGGGCGACATTCATCGACAAGCCCCTTTTAAAAACGGCTAAAAGAGTTGTTTTTTACGGCGATATTGACTAGATTATACATCGTTTCTTTCCAGGCTACCTAGTCAAAATTTACTGAGGATGATATGGATCTTTCTAATTACACCATTGAGCAGCTTGATCAAATTAAAAAAGATATTGATAAAGAAATTGTAAATCGTAAAAAAGAAAATGCGAAGCGGGCGCAGCAGGAACTCAAAAAGGTTGCTGAGTCTTATGGCTTTAATCTAGCTGATCTTGTTGGCGGTGCCCCAGTGCGTGCACGCAAAAAGGCAGCGGCGCAATTTCAGAATCCTAACGATGCCAGCCAGACTTGGTCTGGTCGTGGGCGTAAGCCAGCGTGGGTAAAAGCTTGGGAATCGGCGGGTCGCTCGATCGAAGACCTACGTATTGCTTAATCAGTTTAGTCTTTAATCGGCGGTTGCCTGTTCTTTCAGTGTGGCCTGCATCGCTTGCAGGCCCTTTGATAGTTTGACCGGGTAATTCGCCGATTCTGCCTCAAGAGCCTGCAGTGATTTAGGTAACGCTTGAATGGACTTTGCGCAGCGGGCTCGGGCCGATTCTAAGTCGAGTGATGCCGTTTGCTCTGGTAAAACCTGGCCGTTTCGCATGATCGGGATGATCAGCGCTTCTCCCTCATGATGCTCATCACTCAATGCGATGAGATCTTCCTTTAAATAGCCGTTTGCGTCTTTGCGCCTAAAAATCTGTTTCTGGCCTGGCAAGTCGGTTTTACCTTCCGCATGCTTTCCGCGAGGCGTGCCATTGAAGTAATGGAGTTTGTAAGCGGAGTCGAGGAACGGTGCGTCGGCCGATGTGTCGACATTTGAGCCAACACCGATCCCATCAATGGGGGCACCGTCTAAAATCAGCTCTGCAATGCGGTGCTCGTCAAGCCCACCACTCACGATAATTCGCGTGTCGCTCAGGCCACCGGCATCGAGTATTTGACGTGCCTTTTTAGCGTTGGCAATCAGATCACCGCTGTCGATTCTAACGCCATGTATACGAATGCCATCTGCCGCTAACCGAGACGCTAGCTCTACAACACGTTGGGCACCTCGGGCCACGTTATAGGTGTCAATGAGTAAGACCACGTTATCGGGATGGCTTCGGGCAAATCGCTCAAAGGCTTGTAGTTCGCTGTCATGCGCCAAAATAAATGCATGCGCCATGGTGCCGGCGGGGGGTATGTTGTATCGGGCACTGCTCAAACAGGTGGCCGTTGAGGTGAATCCTGCCAGATAGCAGGAGCGGGCAGCCCATAGCCCAGCTTCACCACCGTGCGCTCTACGCATGCCAAAATCAACAATAGGCGTTCCTTGCGCGGCGATTTGGCAGCGTGCGGCTTTGCTGGCAATCAACGTCTGATAATGAATAATGTTCATTAAACGTGATTCGATAAATTGAGCCTCAGGTAGTGGCGCGATGACTTGAATCAGGGGCTCCTCTGGAAAAACGACTTCACCTTCGGCAATGGCGTTCATATCGCCCGTAAAGCGGAACGTGGCCATCTGATCGATAAAAGCCTTTGAAAAAAGCCCGGTTTGTGTCATCCAATCCAGCTCTTGCGGCTTGAATTGCAGGTGCTCAAGCCAATCAACAGCAGTTTGCATGCCTGCTGCTACAAAGAAATGCCGGTTTGGTGTTTGCCGCATAAAAAGCTCAAACACGGCCTCATCGGTCATGCCATGCTCATAGTAGGTTTGTAGCATGGTCAGCTCGTAGAGGTCAGTTAGCAGCGGTGACTGCTCAAGATTAATCCGTTTTTTGTGGACCATGCGCTTAGCTTCTTAGCCCCGTGCCGTGACGTAAAAGCCACAAGCTAAAGAAGGTGCCTGCGGTAATAAACCCTAGAATTAATAGGTAGGCGGTGGCAAGCGGGATGTCAGATTGCCCCAAAATGCCATACCGGAAGGCGTTAACCATATATAAAATCGGATTTGCCATCGACAACCGCGCCCAAAAATCAGGAAGCATTGATAGCGAATAAAATACGCCGCCTAAATAGGTCAATGGGGTCAGTATAAACGTGGGCACAATCGCAATGTCGTCAAACTTCCGCGCAAACACGCCATTAATAAATCCGCCGAGGGAAAAGAGAACGGCTGTTAAGAAAACAACCGAAATAGTAATCGGGATACTGTGGATTTGTAAGTCCGCAAAGAACGTGGCGATGATGGTAACGATCAGCCCGGTAAAAAGTCCGCGCCCAACACCACCAGCAACATACCCGGCCAAGATGACATAGTTGGGTGTTGGAGATACTAATAACTCTTCGATATGGCGTTGGAATTTGGCGCCAAAAAAAGACGACACCACGTTCGTGTAAGCGTTAGTAATAACGGACATCATGATGATGCCTGGCGCAATGAACTCCATAAAACTAAAACCGTCCATGGGGCCAACGCGTGAGCCGATCAGGCTGCCAAAAATGACAAAATACAGTGTCATGGTAATGGCTGGTGGAACCAGCGTTTGAAGCCAAATCCGCAAGTATCTATGCGTTTCTTTCCACACAAGGGTTCGTAACGCGATCAGCGTTTGACGAGGGTAGGCGGGATAGAACCCTGCCATATCAGCTAACCTCCTGCGTTGGCTTGGATCGACCAAGCGTACGAATAAATAGCTCTTCGAGACGATTTGATTTGTTTTTCATGCTCGTTACCGAAACGCCGCTTTTATTGAGTTGGTCAAATAAGTCAGTGAGCGTTTGGTTGCCCCGCACTTCTACCTCGATGGTGCGCTCATCAACTGGCGTTACCGTAAAGTTATCGAGTGTTGGCATTTCAGATAGTGGTGTACTGATGTCAAGTAAAAAACTTTGACTTTTGAGCTTGGCCAGCAAAGAGCGCGTATCGGTATTTTCGATGATCTCTCCACCATCAATAATACCAATGTTACGGCAAAGCGTTTCAGCCTCTTCCAAATAATGAGTGGTGAGGATAATGGTGGTGCCACGCTCGTTTAAGTCGCGCAAAAAAGTCCACATCGAACGTCTTAGCTCGATATCTACCCCCGCGGTAGGCTCATCAAGAATTAACAGGCGCGGTTCGTGAATAAGCGCACGTGCGATCATTAGCCGTCGCTTCATGCCTCCAGACAAAGTACGGGAGTTCACGTTGCGCTTGTCCCACAGGTCAAGCTCTCGCAGGTATTGCTCGGCGCGGCGTTCAGCAGTTGCACGATCTACGCCGTAGAAACCGGCTTGGTTGAGCACAATTTGACTAACGGTCTCAAACTGATTGAAGTTGAATTCTTGTGGGACTAAGCCAAGGTTTGACTTGGCCTCCCAAGGAGAAGTGATGATGTCATGACCAAACACACTCACCTGACCCGAGGTTGGGCGGACCAGTGAGGTGACGATGCCGATGATGGTTGTTTTGCCAGCCCCATTAGGGCCCAACAGGCCGTAGAAATCGCCCGGCGTCACCTCTAAGTCGACGTCTTTAAGTGCAACAACCCCACCATCGTAGGTCTTATTTAATTGGCGCAGAGAAAGCGCATTCATGATTTTGGAACCGAAAAACCGCTACGTTATCGGTTTAGCCCGCAATAGTGCAAGTGGCTCGACACGGAAGCAGCCGAGGCGTAAACTCAGATGGGTTATATGTATGACGGGAGGGCTCCCCGGGACCCCTCCCGTTTTTGTGAGTAAGTAAGGGGTTATGGCGTAATGACTAGCGCTTTTCTCGCTCTTGAAGACGGATCAGTATTTCACGGCACGGCTTTGGGCGCGAGCGGGTCCACACTGGGCGAAGTCTGCTTTAACACGGCAATGACGGGCTATCAGGAAATTTGCACAGACCCCTCGTATTTTGGCCAAATTGTGACGTTAACTTACCCGCATATTGGGAATACGGGCGTCACCCAGCTCGATGAAGAAGCTGAAGGGCCACAGTTATCTGGCTTGGTCATTAGAGATTTACCGCTACGGGTCAGCAACTGGCGTGCTACCGGGTCGTTGTCTGAGTATCTAGCGCAGCATGGCGTTGTTGGAATTGCCGATATCGATACGCGGCGGTTGACACGTCTGCTTCGAGAGAAAGGGGCGCTGCGGGGCTGCATCGTAGGGGATGGCTCCATGAGTACCGCCGATGCTGTCGAAAAGGCATCGGATCATCCGGATCTAACGGGCCGCGACTTAGTGCAGTCGGTTACCACTGAAACGCAATATGAATGGCGGCTTGGCACGTGGGCGCTGGATCATGCAGAAAAAGAACCGGCTTCCAAAACAGACGCTGAACTGCCTTGGCATGTTGTTGCCTACGATTTTGGTGTTAAGCGAAATATCTTACGGATGTTAGTGGATCGGGGTTGTCGAGTGACGGTAGTGCCCGCATCGACATCTGCCGAGGCAGTATTTGCCCTCAAGCCAGATGGTGTGTTCCTTTCGAACGGCCCGGGAGACCCTGAGCCGCTTGATTACGCCATCGCGGCAACCAAGCAATTTCTTGCAAAAGGGCTGCCCGTATTTGGAATCTGTTTGGGCCATCAGTTGCTCGGCCTGGCAGCGGGTGCGAGCACCTTAAAGATGAAGTTTGGGCATCATGGCGCTAATCATCCCGTGCTGGATCTCGATTCCGGTCGTGTGATGATTTCTAGCCAGAATCACGGCTTTGCGGTAGATGCCGCTACGCTGCCTGCAAATGTGCGCGTCATGAATCAATCCTTATTTGACGGATCACTGCAGGGGATTGAGTTAACTGATCGGCCTGCATTTAGCTTTCAGGGCCATCCAGAGGCTAGCCCGGGGCCGCATGATGTTGCACCGCTTTTTTCTCACTTTATTCAATTGATGGCCGCCCACAAGGGTTAGTAAAGCATGCCTAAGCGTACAGATATAAAGACGGTACTCATTATTGGAGCAGGGCCGATTGTGATCGGTCAGGCCTGTGAGTTTGATTACTCCGGGGCTCAAGCCTGTAAAGCTCTGCGTGAGGAAGGGTATCGGGTGGTATTGGTCAACTCGAACCCCGCCACCATCATGACAGACCCTGATACCGCAGATGCGGTCTATGTTGAGCCAATTACCTGGCAAGTTGTGGCGCAGATTATTGCTCATGAAAAGCCAGATGCGGTGTTACCGACCATGGGCGGTCAGACCGCGCTGAACTGCGCGCTTGATCTGGAGCGGCATGGTGTTCTGGCTGAACATGGCGTAGAAATGATCGGTGCGACCAAAGAAGCCATCGATATGGCTGAGGATCGTGAGGCATTTCGGCAGGCGATGACCCGCATCGGTTTAGACACCCCACGAGCGCGCATTGCTCACACGATGGATGAGGCAAAGGCTGCGCAGGCTGAAATCGGCTTCCCTACCATTATTCGACCGTCATTCACGCTTGGTGGCAGTGGTGGTGGTATTGCGTACAACCAAGAAGAATTTGCCGAAATTTGTGAGCGGGGTTTAGACCTCTCTCCAACCAATGAGCTTTTAATTGAAGAATCCGTGCTCGGCTGGAAAGAGTTTGAGATGGAGGTGGTGCGAGATAAAGCCGATAACGCCATCATCATTTGCGCGATAGAAAACCTTGATCCGATGGGGGTTCACACCGGCGACTCAATTACCGTGGCGCCAGCGCAAACGCTGACAGATAAAGAATATCAGATCATGCGTAACGCCTCGCTGGCGGTATTGCGAGAAATTGGCGTAGAGACTGGCGGGTCTAACGTGCAATTTGCGATTAACCCAGAAAATGGGCGTCTGATTGTTATTGAAATGAATCCGCGTGTTTCTCGCTCTTCTGCGCTGGCCTCAAAGGCCACTGGATTCCCCATTGCCAAAGTGGCGGCAAAGTTGGCTATTGGCTTTACGCTAGATGAGTTGCGTAATGAGATTACGGGTGGTCTGACGCCTGCATCGTTTGAGCCAAGTATTGATTATGTCGTTACCAAAATACCCCGGTTTACTTTTGAGAAATTCAGCCTGGCAAAGCCCGTTCTAACCACCCAAATGAAATCGGTGGGAGAGGTGATGGCCATTGGCCGCACCTTCCAAGAGTCGTTGCAAAAAGCGCTGCGTGGTCTAGAAAATGGCCTTGAGGGGCTTGATCCGCGTTTAGACCCAGCCGATGCCAAGTCTGTGGATCGGTTAGTCCAAGAGCTTCGGCAGCCGGGGCCTGAGCGCCTGCTTTGGGTGGCAGATGGGTTCCGTGCAGGCCTCGATTTAGATGCCGTTTTTGGTCATACCTGGATCGATCCTTGGTTTTTAGCTCAAATCGAAGATCTGATTAACCGCGAGGAAGCGCTTTCCAAATCGGGCGTCTCATCGATGGATGAAGCGGCCATGCGTCAACTCAAGCGGCGCGGCTTTTCTGATGCCCGTATTGCTCGGCTGACTGATCACACCGAACACCAGATTAGAGCATTGCGTCATAAGCTTGACGTGCGTCCGGTTTATAAGCGGGTTGACTCTTGTGCGGCTGAGTTTGCAACGGCAACCGCGTATATGTATTCCACTTACGAAGAAGAGTGTGAGTCGGCTCCCACCAATCAGCGCAAGGTGATGATTCTCGGTGGTGGGCCCAACCGGATTGGTCAGGGAATTGAGTTTGATTACTGCTGCGTGCATGCCGCGCTGGCACTCAGGGAGGATGGCTTTGAGACCATTATGGTCAACTGCAATCCAGAAACCGTCTCGACCGACTACGACACCTCTGATCGACTCTATTTCGAGCCGTTAACGCTTGAGGATGTGCTTGAGATTGTTGCTACTGAGCAGCCCGAGGGCATCGTTATTCAATATGGTGGCCAAACGCCCCTGAAACTTGCGCGTGATCTTGAGGCGTGCGGTGCGCCCATTATTGGTACTTCGCCCGATTCGATTGATTTGGCGGAAGATCGGGAGCGCTTTCAGGGTGTTATTGAGGCGGCGGGTCTCGCTCAACCCCCTAATCGTACCGCGACCAGCGCCGAGCAGGCTTTTGCGCTGGCAGCAGAGATCGGCTATCCATTAGTGGTGCGCCCTTCGTATGTGCTCGGTGGCAGAGCGATGGAAATCGTTTACGAGGAATCTGAGCTTGCGCAATATATGAACGAGGCCGTGAAGGTATCGAATGCTTCGCCAGTTCTGCTTGATCGATTTTTGGATGATGCAATCGAGGTTGATGTCGACGCTGTCTGCGATGGAAATCAAGTGCTCATCGGCGGCATCATGGAGCATATTGAACAGGCAGGCGTGCACTCTGGAGATTCCGCCTGCTCGCTGCCGCCATACAGCCTAGCACCGCACATCAGTGATCAGATTCGCGCGCAAATGCGCGAGATGGCGCTGAGAATGGGTGTGGTTGGTTTGATGAACGCTCAGTTTGCCATTCAGGGCGAATCAATCTTTGTGTTAGAGGTCAATCCACGGGCATCGCGCACCGTGCCGTTTGTCTCAAAAGCAACGGGTGTGCCGTTGGCTAAAATTGCTGCGCGCTGCATGGTGGGTAACGATTTAGAGTCTCAAGGGTTTGTGCGCGAGGTGATACCGGCAAGCTACGCGGTTAAAGAGGCGGTATTCCCGTTTATCAAATTCCCTGGTGTAGATCCGATTTTAGGGCCAGAGATGAAATCGACCGGCGAGGTGATGGGTGTCGGCGCAACCTTTGGCGAGGCTTACGCCAAGGCGCAGCTTGCTGCCAGTGTCGATTTGCCGCGTGCGGGTCGGGTGTTTATCAGTGTGCGTGATGCCGATAAGAACGCCGCTATTGCGGTGGCTCGTGATTTAGAGCGACGCGGGTTTAGCCTTGTGGCAACCGCAGGCACGGGCGCGATGTTACAGGCTGCCGGCATTGATTGCGCGCTTGTTAATAAAGTGGCGGAAGGGAGGCCACATATCGTTGATGCCATTAAAAATGGAGAAATCGACTTGATCATCAATACCACCGAAGGGCGTCTGGCCATTGCAGATTCCTTTTCGATACGCCGCGAGGCGTTGCACAATAAAATTTGCTACACCACAACCATGGCCGGCGCGCGGGCCACCTGTCAGGCGCTCGATTATTTAGATGGAGTTAGCGTTTGCTCCTTGCAGGACCTTTATCGGGAGGCGCGAGTATGAACAGAATTCCATTGACGGTGCGTGGCGCTGAGTTGTTGCGTGATGAGCTGCAGCGGCTGAAATCAGAAGATCGACCGGCCGTGATTAAGGCCATTGCCGAGGCGCGTGCGCATGGCGATTTAAAAGAGAATGCGGAGTATCACGCCGCGCGCGAGCAGCAGGGTTTTATTGAAGGCCGCATTGCAGAGATAGAAAGCAAATTATCCAATGGCCAAGTTATTGATGTGAAGAGCTTGCCAGCTAGCGGCAAAGTGGTGTTTGGCGTTACGGTTTTGTTAGCTGATGAAGAAGATGGGAATGAAAAAACCTATCAGATCGTTGGCGAAGATGAGGCCGATATTAAGGCGGGTCTCATATCGGTGCAGTCGCCTATTGCGCGTGCGCTGATCGGCAAGGAGGAAGGCGATGTCGTTGAGGTCCAAACCCCCGGCGGGCAGCGTGGCTACGAAATTGTCGAAGTCCGTTACGAGTAACGCTCACGACAATCCATTTGATGCGGTCAAACTTGAGCTAGCAGTTATTATTGGGTTGGCCATCGGTGTCTTATTGGTTATCTGGCGGCTCGATTTAAGTCATCTCTTAGAACTGCTCTTGTTGGCGGGCCTAGGGGTGGGCGCTGGCGGTTGGTTAGCGGTGCGCACTCGTCAAGTGTCTGCCCAAGACGACTAATGCCACGTAAACGCAGTAGTCGCCGATGGTTGAGTGAGCACTTTAACGATCCGTACGTTAAAGAGGCTCAGCGGCGCGGGTTGCGTTCGCGCGCAGTGTTTAAACTGCAGGAAATTAATGATCGAGATGAGATTTTTAAGCCGGGGCAAACCGTTGTTGACTTGGGCGCAGCTCCGGGTGGTTGGAGCGAGTATGCAGCGCAGAAGGTTCTGCCAACAGGCCGTGTAGTGGGCATTGATCTTTTGCCGATGCCTGTGCCAGCTGGGGTGGCGTTTGTAAACGCGGATTTTGCCTCAGACGAAGGGCTTGCTGCGCTGGATAATTTGCTTGAGGGGCAGGCAGCGGATGTTGTCCTATCGGATATGGCGCCTAATTTATCTGGAATAAAGGCGGTTGATCAGCCGCGCGCGATGATGTTAGCTGAGTTGGCGCTAGATTTTTGCGATACGCGGCTGAACCCCGGTGGTACATTGTTGGTCAAAGTGTTCCAAGGACAAGGATTTGATGAGCTGCTGACGCAGGTTCGGCAGCGTTTTGGCAAGGTGCAGAGTAGAAAACCAGAGGCCTCACGCGATCGGAGTCGTGAGGTGTACTTGCTAGCCCGCAGCTTTGTTGCGTAGTAATGTGGGCGGAATTGTAAATGATGGGAGTAAGGCGTCTTGAATGACATGGCCAAGAATCTGATCCTGTGGGTCGTCATCGCGGTAGTGCTGATGTCGGTCTTCAGTAATTTCCAAGATCAGGGAACAACTGCTCAAGAGATCCCGTACTCACAGTTTTTGGGTGAGGTTGATACGGGCAGGGTAGATTCAGTCACGATTAGTGGGCCGGTTATTCGGGGCACCCGATCGGATGGGTCAAACTTTAGTACATACAGCCCAGAGACTGACAATAACGCACTGATCGGCCAGCTCATGAATGGCGGCGTAGCGATTCGCGGTGAGGAGCCAGAGGGTCGCAGCATGCTGCTGCAGATTCTGATCTCGTGGTTCCCATTCTTGCTCTTAATTGGTGTGTGGATTTACTTCATGCGGCAAATGCAGGGCGGTGGCGGCGGCCGCGGCGCGATGTCGTTTGGTAAAAGTCGCGCCAAGATGATGTCGGAAGAGCAAATTAAGGTCACCTTTAAAGATGTTGCTGGCGTAGAAGAAGCCAAGCAAGACGTTGTAGAGCTGGTGGAGTTTCTTAGAGATCCATCCAAGTTTCAACGCTTGGGTGGCACCATCCCGCGGGGTGTGCTGATGGTTGGCCCACCCGGAACGGGTAAAACGCTGCTAGCTAAGGCGATAGCTGGAGAGGCCCGTGTGCCTTTCTTCAGTATCTCTGGCTCCGACTTTGTTGAGATGTTTGTGGGCGTGGGCGCCTCGCGTGTGCGCGATATGTTTGCTCAGGCAAAAAAGCAGGCGCCTTGCATTATCTTTATTGATGAGCTTGATGCGGTGGGGCGTCAGCGTGGCGCCGGTTTAGGCGGCGGGCATGATGAGCGTGAGCAAACGCTTAACCAAATGCTTGTTGAAATGGACGGTTTTGAGGGCAGCGAAGGCGTAATTGTGATTGCAGCCACAAACCGCCCAGACGTTCTCGATCCTGCGTTACTGCGTCCGGGCCGTTTTGACCGGCAGGTGGTTGTGCCATTACCGGATGTGCGTGGTCGTGAGCAGATTCTGCGCGTACACATGAATAAAACGCCGCTATCTGACGATGTTGATGCCCGCACGATTGCTCGAGGAACGCCCGGTTTTTCGGGTGCAGATCTGGCTAACCTGGTGAATGAGGCTGCGTTATTTGCGGCCCGTCGCAATAAGCGAGTGGTTGATCAGCAGGATTTTGAAGACGCAAAAGATAAAATCATGATGGGCGCCGAGCGCAAATCAATGGTGATGAGTGAGGCAGAAAAACGCCTCACTGCCTACCATGAGGCAGGCCATGCGATAGTGGGTCTAAAAGTGCCAGAGCACGATCCAGTGCATAAGGTCACTATTATTCCTCGGGGCCGAGCACTGGGCGTGACTATGTTCTTGCCTGAGGAAGACCGCTATAGCTACACCAAGCGGCGTTTGAATAGCTCTATTTGCGGCTTGTTTGGTGGACGAATTGCTGAGGAAATGATCTTTGGCCCAGAAAGTGTCACGACCGGCGCCCAGAGTGATATCCAAAGGGTCACTGAAATTGCCAGAAACATGGTCACCAAATGGGGGCTTTCAGATCGCATGGGCCCATTAGCCTATGGTGAAGATGAGGGCGAGGTCTTTTTAGGCCATCAGGTCACGCAGCATAAGACAATCTCTGACGAAACGGCGCATGCCATCGATGAAGAGGTACGCCGCATTGTTGAGGAAAATTATGCCGAGGCAAAAGCGGTGCTCGAAGAAAACGTTGATATCCTGCATGCCATGGCTGATGCGCTAATGAAGTACGAAACCATTGATCGCGATCAAATTGATGACGTGATGAATGGTCAACCGCCGCGTCCACCAAAAGAGCCACCGGCTGCGCCAACGGCCGACACAGGCGCCGGTGGGGCCGGTGACACCGCGAAGGCCGAAGATGGTAAGGATGGTGATGTTGGCGGCCGTCCAGCGAGTGAGCACTAGTTCCGTACCTTGTGTGATGGGGGTCCTCAATGTGACCCCCGACTCGTTTTCAGACGGGGGTGTTTTCGTACACGCTCAAGCAGCTATCGATCATGCCTGCGCGATGGAGGCTGCCGGCGCTGCTATTATTGATGTTGGCGGTGAATCGACCCGCCCTGGCGCAAAGCCAGTGGCTTTAGCTGAAGAGCTTGATCGGGTCTTACCGGTAATTGAAGCGGTGCACTCCGCGGTTTCTATTCCCATTTCTGTGGATACCAGCAAGCCGGCTGTCATGCGCGCTGCATGCGATGCGGGTGTCCGGTTGATTAATGACGTGCGGGCGCTTACTGAGCCTGGCGCACTGGAAACGGCAGCGGCGCTCGATGTGTCGATTTGTCTAATGCACATGCAAGGCACGCCGGCAACGATGCAGAATAATCCGCACTACGACGATGTCGTTGCAGAGGTTCGCGGTTTTTTGGCAGAGCGGGTGGCCGCGGCCGAAGCAGTTGGAATCGATCGGACAAGACTGATTATTGATCCAGGCTTTGGGTTTGGTAAAACGGATGAGCATAATGCCCAGTTGCTCGCCAATCTGGCCGAACTGGCCACGCTAGGGTTACCGATTTTAGCAGGATTATCTCGTAAGTCTTTGGTTGGGAGGGTTTTAGGTCGTCCTATAGAAGACCGTTTGGCCGGTAGTGTGGCAGCGGCAACGCTGGCAACTTGGAACGGTGCGAGTATTATTCGAGCTCATGATGTAGCAGAAACCGTAGATGCGGTTCGGCTTGTCCAATTCATAAGGAGTCATTGATGGCCAAGCGGTATTTTGGGACCGACGGAATTCGGGGGCGGGTTGGAGAGCCGCCCATCACAGCTGATTTTGTGCTTAAGCTTGGCTGGGCGGCGGGGCAGGTCTTGGCAGGTCGGGGCGTTGGCGAGCAGGTGCTGATTGGCAAAGACACACGTCTTTCAAACTACATGTTTGAGTCGGCGTTAGAAGCGGGGCTGATTGCAGCGGGCATTAATATTCAATTGCTAGGGCCCATGCCCACCCCGGCTATTGCTTATTTGACGCGTACGCTTCGCGCTAATGCCGGCATTGTGATTAGTGCTTCACATAATGGGCATGAGGATAACGGGATTAAGTTTTTCTCAGCGGATGGTTTTAAGCTGGATGATGCCACAGAGCTTGCGATAGAGGCGCAGCTTGAGCGCCCCTTGACCACGGTACCGTCAGCCGCCCTGGGTAAAGCCTCCCGATTAGTGGATGCGCCCGGTCGATATATTGAATTTTGTAAGCATACGCTGCAGCGCGCCAAGGGGTTGGCTGGGCTTACGATTGTAGTCGATTGCGCCAATGGGGCAGGTTATCAGGTTGCGCCTGCGGTATTTGAGGAGCTTGGCGCTCGAGTGATTCGGCGGGGCGTGCATCCGGACGGGCTTAATATTAACGTCGACTGTGGCTCCACCCATATCGAGCCGCTACAGCAAGCGGTGTTAGATCATGGCGCCGATCTTGGTATCGCCTTAGATGGGGATGGGGATCGCGTTATTATGGTTGATGAGACCGGCACCGCGCTTGATGGAGATCAGTTGCTTTGGATTATCGCGCGTGGCAGGCACGCTGCGGGGTTGCTTGCTGGGCCGGTGGTTGGCACGCAAATGAGTAACCTGGGTCTTGAGTTAGCCCTTGAGCAGCTGGGTGTGCCGTTCGAACGCGCTAAAGTTGGCGATCGGTATGTACTTGAGCGGCTTGTGGCAACCGGTGGCACAATTGGTGGAGAGTCTTCTGGGCACCTAGTTTGTTTAGATCGAACCACAACAGGGGATGGTGTGGTGTCAGCACTTCAAGTGCTTGGGTACGCGCTTGATCAACAGCTGCCGCTGAGCTTGCTGGCACGGGGTATGGAAAAGCTGCCGCAATGTATGATCAACGTACCGGTTACCGCGGGCGTTGATGCGCTAAAAAATCAAAGAGTGGGCGATACCGTATCAGCGGTCGAGGCTGAGTTGGGAAAAACGGGGCGCATACTGCTGCGTCCTTCGGGCACCGAGCCGGTTTTGCGCGTGATGGTTGAAGGGGAAGATGCAGGTCGGGTACGCGATGCGGCCGAGCGACTTGCCAGCGAAATTATTGCCGTTACCGAGGTCGCGCATTGATAAAACTGACGCTGCACAGTACCCTTCCTCCTTTTTCTGCGACGGATAAATTTTGATGCGAACTCCGCTTATCGCTGGGAATTGGAAGATGAATGGTCTTGCTGATGCGGCTGGCGCGTTGGCAGAACAGGTTGTTAATGCTGTATCTGGGGTTAGTGGGGTAGATGTTGTGGTGTGTCCCCCAGCCTGTCATTTAGAGCGCGTCGCCAAGGCAATCGCCGGATCGAACGTCGATTTAGGTGCGCAAAATTGTGCAGAAGTGCCGCTTGGTGCGCGCACGGGCGAGATTGCCACGGAAATGCTTTCTGATTTGGGCGCGCGATACGTGATTGTGGGCCATTCAGAGAGGCGGCAGTTTTACGCCGAAACCGATGAGCTAATAGCGCAACGTTATCAACATGCCCTTAGTGCCGGCCTCAAGCCGATTCTGTGCGTTGGAGAAACGCTAGAAGCGCGTGAGGCGGGGCAGACCGAAGCCGTGATTGCGGCGCAAGTTGATGCCGTGGCAGCCGTGCTGGGTGAGGCTGGATTTGGCGATGGCGTTATTGCCTATGAGCCGGTATGGGCCATTGGTACCGGGCGTACGGCCTCTGCTGAGCAAGCACAGGCCGTTCATGCCTTTATTCGCAAGCGGGTTTCAGCAGATTTGCGTATCCTCTACGGAGGCAGCATGAATGCAGATAACGCGGAGGCGCTACTTGAGATGCCAGACGTTGATGGCGGATTGATTGGCGGTGCCTCACTTAAGGCCGATGCATTTGCGGCGATTTGCGCTGCAGCGCGGCAATAGCAGTATTTTGAACCTGGGAATCACATGTACACGATTGTTCTAGCAATTCATCTCATTCTTGCCGTTGCGTTAATCGGCATTGTGCTCATGCAGCATGGTAAAGGCGCCGATGCAGGGGCTGCGTTTGGCAGTGGGGCTTCGAGTACGGTTTTTGGTGCGCGTGGCTCTGCGTCATTCTTGGGTCGTTTAACCGGAATACTGGGTATTTTGTTTTTTATTACCAGTCTTACGCTGGCGATTATGGCCGGCACATTTAGTGACTCAGGCGATAGTGTGATTGATCGTGTGGAACCCGACTCCTTAATCGAAGAGGATACGATGCCACCGGTGCCTGAAGACGCTGCGGGCGAACGGGTTAGCGGCGAGGAAGCTGCACCAGCGCCGGCGGAGTAGGGCTTAAGAAAAACCCGTTATAGGCGTGTTTGGCGGCGGTTTTTGATTGTGGCGACTGCCCTATACTGGTACGCTTAGCGAATAAATTTGGCTACCGTTACGCGGATGTGGTGGAACTGGTAGACACGCTGTCTTGAGGGGGCAGTGGCGAAAGCCGTGCCGGTTCGAGTCCGGCCATCCGCACCATTATTTTATGATTGAAAGTTATCTGCCAGTGCTGGTGTTTATCGTCCTTGCCATGGGCATTGGCGTTGTTCCGTTGTTGGCAGGCTTTGTGCTGGCGCCCCGCCGGCCCGATCAAGACAAACTCTCCCCTTATGAGTGTGGGTTTGAGGCGTTTGAAGACTCTCGGATGCAGTTTGATGTCCGGTATTACCTTGTTGCCATTTTGTTCATCATTTTTGATTTAGAAATTGCCTTTCTTTTTCCATGGGCGATTGTTCTGGATGAAATTGGATTGTTTGGGTTTGGTGCAATGGCGGTATTTATCGGCATCCTGCTAATCGGTTTTCTTTACGAGTGGAAAAAAGGAGCGCTGGAATGGGAATAGAGGGCGTTCTCGAAAAAGGTTTTGTTACCACCTCTGCAGACAAGCTTATTAATTGGGCGCGCACGGGGTCACTTTGGCCGATGACCTTTGGATTAGCCTGTTGCGCGGTAGAGATGATGCATGCGGGAGCGGCCCGGTACGATATGGATCGACTGGGGTTGATCTTTCGGCCTTCGCCTCGTCAGTCTGATGTCATGATCGTGGCGGGCACTCTGGTTAATAAGATGGCGCCTGCGTTGCGCCGTGTTTACGACCAAATGCCGGATCCGAAGTGGGTTATCTCGATGGGGTCCTGTGCCAACGGCGGCGGTTATTATCATTACTCCTATTCAGTCACTCGTGGCTGCGATCGAATTGTTCCGGTTGATATCTACGTGCCGGGCTGCCCCCCAACAGCAGAAGCCCTGCTTTATGGCATTGTTCAGCTGCAGAACAAAATTCGTCGCACTAACACCATCGCACGCTAAGGAGTAGGTATGGCCATTTCCCCAGAGCGACTCCTGGAACGGGTTAATGCGGTGCTGGGTGAATTAGTTGCCGGCAGCGTCTGCGCCTACGACGAGGCAGAAATCGAAGTCGCTCCCGAAAATCTCTATGCCGCTATGCAGCAACTGCGTGATGCGGAAGGCCTTCAGTTTGAGCAACTGCTGGATATTGCTGGCGTTGATTATGCCGCGTATGGACAAGATGAATGGACAACGGATGAAGCCAGTAATACGGGGTTTAGTCGGGGCGTAGATGGTTTTTCAACCGGTCGTCTCGGTTTGACTGGCATCTATGGCGTGCAGGAGATCACATCGAATACGGCACGCCGGTTTGCCGCGGTTTATCACCTGCTGTCGGTAACCAACAACTTGCGGTTACGGGTGCGTTGCTTTGCCGCCGATGATGATATGCCAATGCTCGACTCGGTGATGCCGATTTGGGCCTCGGCCAATTGGCAGGAAAGAGAAGCCTTTGACCTCTACGGCATTTTGTTTACAGGGCATCCAGACTTGCGCCGCATTCTTACAGACTATGGTTTTGTTGGTCATCCATTTCGCAAAGATTTTCCGCTGATTGGCAATGTGGAAGTGCGTTACGACGAAACCAAGGGCCGAGTCATTTACGAGCCGGTCTCTATTGAACCGAGAGTGCTCGTTCCACGGGTAATTCGAGATGACAATCGGTATGCGGATCCTGCCGCTGCGGAGGAGCCGAAGAATGGCTGAAATTAATAGCTACACCGTCAACTTTGGGCCTCAGCACCCGGCTGCACATGGCGTGTTGCGGCTAGTGCTTGAGATGGAAGGCGAGGTTGTGCGGCGTGCCGATCCTCATATTGGCCTACTGCATCGTGCCACCGAAAAGCTTGCCGAGACCAAGCCGTACAATCAAAGCATCGGTTATATGGATCGGCTCGACTATGTGTCGATGATGTGTAACGAGCATGCTTATGTACTGGCTATTGAGAAATTGCTCGGCATTACGCCGCCTGAGCGGGCGCAATACATTCGGGTGATGTTCGATGAAATCACTCGAATCCTGAATCATTTGCTTTGGATTGGCGCGCACGGTCTTGATGTGGGCGCGATGACGGTCTTTTTGTATGCGTTTAAAGAGCGTGAGGAGCTGATGGACTGTTACGAGGCTGTCAGTGGTGCGCGCATGCACGCCACGTATTACCGGCCTGGTGGAGTCTATCGAGACTTGCCTGACACCATGCCAAAGTATCGGTCTTCTGAGTTTCGGTCAGAAAAAAACCTGAAGCAGATGAATGAAGATCGCGAAGGCAACATGCTCGATTTTATTGAGGGATTTTGTAGCCGTTTCTTAGTCACCGTAGATGAGATAGAAACTCTGCTGACCGATAATCGGATTTGGAAGCAGCGCTTGGTTGATGTGGCAGTGGTTTCACCCGAGCGTGCGTTGCAGCTTGGCTTTACCGGTCCAATGCTCCGCGGTTCTGGGGTTGAGTGGGATCTGCGTCGTAAGCGCCCTTATGAAGTTTACGACCGTATGGACTTTGATATTCCTGTCGGTACGAATGGCGATTGCTACGATCGGTACTTAATCCGGATGGAAGAGCTTCGCCAGTCGGTCAAAATTATTCGACAGTGCGTGGAGTGGCTTCGTCGTCATGAAGGCCCTGTGATGATTCAAGATCACAAAGTGGCACCGCCGTCTCGAGAAGAGATGAAAGACGATATGGAGTCGTTAATCCATCACTTTAAGCTTTTTACAGAGGGTTATTGCCCGCCGGAGGGTGAGGTTTATGCCTCCATTGAAGCACCCAAAGGCGAGTTTGGCGCGTATATCGTTTCTGACGGCGCAAATAAACCGTATCGACTTAAGCTAAGGGCGCCTGGGTTTGCGCATATGGCAGCGATGGATGAATTAGCAAAGGGGCATATGTTGGCGGATGTGGTCACAATCATGGGAACGTTGGACATTGTTTTTGGGGAGGTTGACCGGTGAGCGGTACAGCAGAACCCATTGAGGCAGGTCTTACCGAGCAAGAGCGCGCAGAAATCGATGCGTGGCTTACGCGTTTTCCGGATTCCCCAGAAGGAAAACGCTCAGCCGTAATTCCTGCGCTGCATATTGTTCAGCACAATAGTGGTGGGTGGTTGCCTCGGGCCCGTATGGATGCCGTGGCGGAATACTTGGAGCTTGCGCCCACACGCGTTTATGAAGTGGCCACGTTTTACGGCATGTTTGATGTTGAGCCAGTGGGTCGGCATAAGGTCAATATCTGTACCAATATCTCGTGCATGCTGCGTGGGTCGAATGAGATTGTGGCGTATGCAGAAAAAAAACTGGGTATTCGGCTTGGTGAAACGACCAGCGATGGTCGAATCACTTTAAAAAGGGAGGAGGAGTGCCTGGCGGCTTGTGCCGGTGCACCGATGATGTTGGTAGATGAGGTGTACTACACCGAGTTAACCCCTGAGAAAATCGATCAAATCCTCGACGAGCTGGAGTAATTAATGACTGGCGCATGTTATACAACACGGCATTTTGATGAGCCTTGGACGCTGGAGAATTACCGCGCCATTGGTGGCTATCAAGCGCTTGAAAAAGTGCTGCGTGAGGGAATGACGCCTGATCAAGTGATTGAAGAGGTGAAAACCTCTAATTTGCGCGGTCGCGGTGGCGCGGGTTTTCCAGCAGGGATGAAGTGGAGCTTTATGCCAAGGAGTGCTCCGGGGCCGAAGTATCTGCTGTGTAACTCTGATGAATCTGAGCCTGGCACCTGCAAGGACCGTGATATCTTGCGGTTTAATCCCCATGCGGTGGTAGAAGGCATGATTATTGCCGGTTATGCCATGGATGCCACGGTTGGATACAACTATATGCGTGGTGAATTTATTAAAGAGCCGTTCGAGCGCATGGAGCAGGCGGTTAAAGAAGCGCGAGAGTTAGGTTATTTAGGGAAAAATATCCTCGGCTCAGGCTTTGATTATGAAGTACACAACTATATAGGCGCTGGCGCGTATATCTGTGGTGAAGAGTCAGCCCTGATGGAGTCTTTGGAAGGCAAGAAAGGCATGCCCCGCAACAAGCCGCCATTTCCTGCGCAAGCCGGTTTATATGGTCGGCCAACCACAATCAATAACACAGAAACGCTAGCGTCGGTGCCTGCAATTATTCGCAACGGGGCCCAGTGGTTTTTGGAAATGGGTAAACCCAATAACGGTGGCTGCAAAGCGTTTTCAGTATCTGGCCATGTTGAAAAGCCGGGTAACTTCGAGATCCCGCTTGGTACGCCTTTTGCCGACTTACTGGCCATGGCTGGCGGGGTTTGGAAAGGCCGAGAGCTTAAAGCGGTTATTCCCGGTGGCTCGTCGATGCCGATGTTGCCAGGTGCGACTATGCTTGAGGTGGATATGGACTATGACTCCATCGCAAAGGCGGGTAGTGCGCTAGGCTCAGGTGCTGTGGTGGTGATGGATGAAACCACAGATATGGTCGAAGCCATCCTGCGCATCAGTCGATTTTACTATGCCGAGTCCTGCGGCCAATGTACGCCATGCCGTGAAGGCACAGGCTGGATGTATCGAGTCATTAAACGTATTTACGAAGGTGGCGGCCGCCCAGAAGATATTGAGTTATTAGAATCAGCGGCAGGCCAAATTGCTGGGCATACGATTTGCGCGTTTGGTGAAGCAGCTGCATGGCCGGTACAGGGAGTTCTCAGACATTGGCGACATGAGTTTGAGTACTACATCGAACACAAGCGGTCTTTGGTTGAGGCAGCAGCATGAGCGCAGTCGTAGAAAATACGGAAAAGGTTTCTATAGAGATTGACGGGCAGACTGTTGAGGTGCCGAAGGGCGCGTCAATTATCGCGGTTGCCGACGAATTAGGTATCGACATTCCGCGATTTTGCTATCACAGCAAACTCTCAGCACCGGCTAACTGCCGGATGTGTCTGGTGGATGTGGAAATGGGCGGGCGCCCAGTACCCAAACCTTTGCCGGCCTGCATTACCACCGTGGCGGAAGGCATGGTGGTGCGGACGGCCTCAGAGCGCGCGCTTAAAGCTCAGCAGGGTGTTATGGAGTTTCTGCTGATTAACCATCCGCTTGACTGCCCCATTTGCGATCAGGGTGGAGAGTGTGAGCTGCAGGATCTTGCGTTGGGTTATGGGCGCAGTGTCTCGCGATTTGTTGAGCGCAAGCGCGTTGTTAAAGATGAAAACCTGGGTCCCCTGATTGCCACAGAGATGACGCGGTGTATTCATTGCACCCGATGTGTGCGGTTTTTGGATGAAATTGCGGGCACCTCTGAATTAGGGGCCATGCACCGCGGCGAGCATACCGAGATTGGAACTTTAGTCGGAGACGGTGTGCACTCTGAGTTATCAGGCAACATCATCGATCTATGCCCTGTCGGAGCGCTAACGTCTAGACCCTATCGGTTTACCGCAAGAGCGTGGGAGATGACCAGTCATGCGGGTATAGCGCCACATGATTGCTTGGGGTCTAACATTGAGCTTCATCAGCTCCGCGGCCGTATTAAGCGTGTGGTGCCGCGCGATAACGAAGCAATTAATGAATGCTGGATCAGCGATCGTGACCGATTTTCTTATGAAGGCGTGGTTAGTGAAGATCGGTTGCTTGCACCGCTTCTGCGTGAGGGCAACCAGTGGCATGAGGTGGATTGGCAGACAGCGCTTGAAGCGGTGGCCAATGCCCTGCGTGACACGGTCGATGCGCATGGTGCCGATGCAGTCGGTTGCTTAATTTCACCGTCGGCAACAACAGAGGAAATGGCGCTGCATAGCTTACTCATGCGCGCATTGGGTAGTGACAATATCGATACGCGCCTGCAGCGCGCAGATTTTCGCGACGGTACATCGACAGAGGGCTTTCCTGGCTTAGAGACGGCATTTTCTAAACTAGACAGCCAAGATGTGGTGTTACTCATTGGCGCGTATCCGCGTCATGAGCAGCCACTGCTCAATCATCGGTTGCGTAAAGCTGCGTTAGCCGGCGGTAAGGTTCTAGCCATCAACCCCTGTGGCTTTGACTGGAATTTCGATTTGGCACAACAAGCCATTGCGCATGTTGGGGAACTGCCGGCTGTGCTCGCGGCCGTGGCTCGAGTGGTGGCGCGTGAAAAAGGCACTACAGAACCGGCTGCATTGGCGGCTTGGAAAGCACCAACCACCGTATCTAGCGAGACCATCGAGAAGCTTGCTGTCATAGTGGCTGGTGAAGGCAAGAAAACGATTTTGCTTGGAGCGCTTGCCGAGGGGCATCCTGCGGGCGCGGAGTTACGCTATTTAGGGGCATTGATTGCAGAGCTTAGCGGTGCTGGCTATGGCGCGCTCACACCGGGCGCTAACTCAGCAGGGGCATGGCTTGCCGGGGCGCTGCCAGATCGCAGGGCCGATGGCAGTGCGGCTAACGGGCTTGATGCGAAGGCCATGTTATCTGACCCCCGTAAAGCTTATGTGCTGCATGGGTTAGAGCCAGACCATGATTTACAGGACCCGCAATTAGCCGAGCAGGCGTTTGCCGCGGCTGAGCATGTGATTGCCTTTAGCAGCTGGGATACGCCGGCTTTAAGACAACAAGCCAGTATTCTTTTGCCATTGGCGGCATTTGGTGAAACGGCCGGTACGTTTGTGAATGCCAATGGCCACTGGCAGATATTTGGTGGAGTCGGCCAGCCTTTGGGAGAAGCGAGGCCGGGTTGGCGAGTGCTACGAGTACTCGGCAATATCCTCGAGACTCCCGGGTTTGACTATGAAGCGCCAGACCAAATTCATGCTGAGGTAAAGGCTCAGGCAGGTGAGGCAGCGGTGGCGCGGCCATCGATTGAAAATGCATTAACGCCGCTTGATGCATCTGCAGACATGCAGCGTGTGGGAATCCTCGGCCTATACGGCGTCGATGCGTTGTCTCGTCATGCGCCGAGCTTGCAAGCCACAGATCAGGCGCAGCCTGCCGAGGTGGTGCTTAATCCGGCCGATGAGGTGGTTAAGGGCTTAAGCGAGGGCGATAAAGTTAGCGTGACGCAGTCGGCAGCAAGCCAAACCTTTATCGTTCGTTTTGATAACAGGGTGCCAGTAGGAAGCTTTTGGCTGCCTGGCGGGCTTGAGAACACGGCGGGTCTGGGGCCGATGAATGGACCGGCAACGCTAGTGGCAGCAGGAACAAGTGCATGAGCGAACTGATTGAGCTGGCATGGATTGTGGCTAAGATTGTGGCCTTAGTGGTTCCGCTATTTGTGGCCGTGGCCTACATGACCTATGCCGAGCGCAAGGTGATTAGCGCCATGCAGCTGCGTCGTGGGCCAAACCGCGTGGGATGGCATGGATTGCTGCAGCCCATTGCTGATGCGCTCAAGCTTTTGATGAAAGAAGTGGTGTTGCCGTCAAATGCCAACCGGTTTTTGTTTGTGTTAGCGCCAATGCTGGCCATCATGCCGGCTTTGGCCGCCTGGGCCGTTCTGCCGCTTGGCGAGGGTATCGTTATTGCCGATATCAACGCCGGATTGCTGTACGTCTTGGCAATGACCTCGATGGGCGTTTACGGCATCATCCTAGCCGGTTGGGCATCTAACTCGAAATATGCGTTGCTAGGGGCAATGCGAGCTGGAGCCCAAGTTGTCTCTTATGAGATTGCGATGGGGTTTGCGCTGGTGGGTGTGTTGATGGCCGCTGGCAGTCTGAATATGAGCGAGATTGTGCATGCTCAAGCAGGACCAATATGGAATTGGTTCTGGCTGCCATTGTTGCCATTATTTGTGGTTTATTGGATTTCTGGCGTAGCCGAAACCAACCGTTTGCCGTTTGATGTGGCAGAGGGTGAATCGGAAATCGTGGCGGGCTTCCATGTGGAATATTCGGGAATGGCGTTTGCTATTTTCTTTTTGGCCGAATACGCCAATATGATTTTAATCTCTGGTCTGGCGGCCGTGATGTTCTTGGGTGGATGGTATTCGCCGTTCCATGGTCTTCCAGTGCTGGGTCCAATGTTTGATTGGGTGCCAGGAATTATTTGGTTCTGCCTGAAAATTTGCCTGTTTTTATTTTTATACATTTGGTTTAGGGCCACTTTCCCGCGTTATCGCTACGATCAAATTATGCGGTTGGGTTGGAAAGTGCTTATTCCGGTTACTGTCGTGTGGCTAATCGTTGTCTCCGGCATGGTGTTAACCGAGTTTGGGCCGTGGTTCTAAAGAGTCTAAGGGGCTAGGTATGCAAGCCGTAAAATCGTTTTTTGACACATTTTTGCTCACCGAGCTGTTAAAAGGCATGAAGCTGACTGGCAAGCATTTGTTTGAGGCGAAATACACCTTGGAGTATCCCGAGGAAAAGGCCCCGCAGTCTCCGCGGTTTCGCGGTTTGCACGCATTGCGTCGTTACCCTAACGGCGAAGAGCGTTGTATTGCCTGTAAGCTGTGTGAAGCGGTTTGCCCTGCACTGGCAATTACCATTGAGTCAGAACAGCGTGATGACGGCACGCGCCGAACCACGCGCTACGATATTGATCTGTTTAAATGCATTTACTGTGGCTTTTGTGAAGAATCGTGCCCCGTTGACTCGATTGTTGAGACACGGATCCATGAGTATCACTTTGAGCAGCGGGGCGAGCAGATCATTCGTAAGCCAGAGCTATTAGCGATGGGCGAAAAGTATGAGGCACAGCTAGCCGAAGATCGGATGGCTGATGCGCCGTATAGATAATAACGAGCACGTGACGAGGTAGTCAGTGATAGAGAAAGTGATTTTTTACGTCTTTGCCGGCATTTTGCTTGCCGCGGCACTGCTCGTCATCACAGCGCGTAATCCGGTTCACTCAGCGCTGTCGCTTGTTCTTGTTTTCTTTACCAGTGCCGCGTTGTGGCTAATGGCAGAAGCCGAGTTTTTAGGTATTGCGCTGATCTTGGTCTATGTGGGCGCGGTCATGGTTTTATTCCTGTTTGTGGTCATGATGCTGGATATCAATATCGCGGTTATGCGTGAGGGTTTTTCGCGCTACCTACCATTGGGCGCGCTTGTCGCTGTCATCATGGTGCTGCAGATGTTGTTGGTAATTGGTGCGGCCGGCGTCGATCTATCAGGATTTGCAGAGGCCACTAACCCGGCACTGAGTGAAACAAATAACATTCGCATGCTGGGTAACGTGCTCTATACCGTTTATGTCTACCCCTTTGAGCTGGCAGCGATGGTGCTGTTACTCGCCATTATCGCTGCGATTATGTTAACGCTGCGTCGGCGAGGGGGAACGCGGCATCAGGATATTAATAAGCAGGTCCGAACCACCAAAGCCGAGCGGCTGCGTATGGTTCGTATGGCCAGTGAACAAAAAAACGAGCAATAAGGACAACCCGGGGCATTCATGATTGAGCTCTCAGATTACCTGGTACTCAGTGCACTGCTGTTTTCGATCGGCATGGCAGGGATTTTTCTGAATAGGAAAAATGCCATTGTTTTATTGATGTCGATCGAGCTCATACTGCTTGCGGTTAACTTTAATTTTATCGCCTTTTCGCATTTTCTAGGCGACATTCATGGTCAAGTGTTTGTCTTCTTTATCCTTACCGTAGCTGCCGCAGAATCGGCCATCGGATTGGCGATATTGGTGGTCCTGTTCCGTAATCGGGGCACGATTAATGTGGGCGATCTAGATACGATGCGGGGTTAGGCGATGAAATTGATCTATCTACTCATCGTATTAGCTCCGCTGTTTGGTGCCGCGGTAGCGGGTCTGGCGGGTGGCGCAATTGGACGGGCAAATGCACACCGGCTGACCATTCTAGCTGTGGCGGTGTCTGCTGGATTGTCCCTATGGGTGCTTTATCAGCATGTATCGGGCACCGCGACCTCATTTAACGAAACGATTTACACCTGGGCGATGGTGGGAGATCTGCGCTTAGAGGTGGGTTTTTTGGTTGATCGGCTAACTGCCGTCATGATGGTGGTCGTCACCACGGTCTCTTTGGCAGTGCATGTTTATACCGTGGGGTATATGCATGATGATCCGGGTTATCAACGCTTCTTTAGTTATATCAACCTGTTCACGTTTGCCATGTTAATGCTGGTCATGGCCAATAACTTCCTGCAGCTATTCTTTGGCTGGGAAGCCGTGGGGCTGGTGTCTTATCTGCTAATTGGTTTTTGGTACAAAAAAGAGTCTGCCATCTTTGCCAATCTTAAGGCGTTTTTGGTCAATCGCGTGGGTGATTTCGGCTTTTTGCTGGGTATTGCCGCGGTGTTGTTCTACTACAACAGTCTGGATTATGTTGAGGTGTTTGGTGCTGCCCGTGCCGCGCCCGAGTTAACCATGTCCATCTTTGGCACCGAAGCCCTAGTGGTAACGGTGGCTTGTCTGTTGTTGTTCATTGGCGCGATGGGTAAATCTGCGCAGGTGCCGCTGCATGTGTGGTTGCCAGACTCAATGGAAGGCCCTACCCCTATCTCGGCATTAATTCATGCGGCCACGATGGTGACGGCGGGTATCTATTTGGTGGCAAGGATGTCGCCCTTATTCGAGTTCTCTGAAACCGCACTAACCGTCGTGCTGGTCCTTGGGGCGATTACCGCCTTATTTATGGGGCTCGTTGGATTGGTTCAGCATGATATCAAGCGGGTAATCGCATACTCCACGTTGTCTCAGCTGGGGTATATGTTTGTTGCTCTTGGCGCATCGGCTTACGCGGCAGGCGTATTTCACTTAATGACCCATGCCTTTTTTAAAGCGCTACTTTTCTTGGGCGCCGGCGCCATTATCGTAGCCTTGCATCACGAGCAGGACATGCGGCGTATGGGTAATTTACGGCGTTACTTGCCGATTACCCACATCACGATGTTGCTTGGTACGTTGGCGCTAGTGGGTACGCCGTTGTTTTCGGGGTATTACTCCAAGGATGCGATTATTGAAGCGGTGCATCTTTCTGATCGGGCGGGTGCCGGATTTGCGTATGTTGCCGTCTTGCTAGGCGTTTTTATTACCTCTTTGTATAGCTTTAGGCTTTATTTTCTAGTGTTCTGGGGCGAAGAGCGTATTGATCCGCATGCCCGTGAGCATATGAGTCATCTGCCTCGCTACGTACTGCCGGTAATGCAGTGGCCATTAATTCTACTGGCAATACCTTCAGTTGTTATTGGCTACTTTACGATTGCGCCTATGCTGTTTGGCGGGTTCTTTGGCGAGGCGATTTTTGTTGCGCCGGCCAATGATGTGCTGGCGCTGCTTAGTGAGAAGTTCCACGGCTCGTTTGCGTTTGCCCTGCACGCAGCCGTTAACCCCGCATTTTGGCTGGCGGTTGCTGGAGCGATCGTCGCCTGGTTCTTCTTTAATTTCCGCCCATCGCTATTGCCGATGGTCAATGCACGGCTTAAGCCCGTTATTGAGGTGTTAGAGAATAAATACGGTTTTGATGTGCTCTACAATCAAGGGTTTGCGGGCGGAGGTCGGCTACTCGGTCGGGCGCTTTGGCGCGTTGGAGATCAAGGCCTCATTGATGGGCTCATTGTTAACGGCACGGCTAGAACGATTGGCCGTTTGGCGGGGCTACTGCGAGGCGCCCAATCCGGATATTTATATCATTATGCGTTTGCCATGATTTTGGGGTTATTGCTGTTGTTGAGCGTTTTTGTGGCTAATTGGCAGGGTTGGTTTTAAACATGTTTGAAGGGTTGCCATTACTTAGCCTATTAGTTTGGTTGCCGGTGCTCGGTGGAGTGGCTGTGCTGTTAACGGGCGCTCAAAACGCAGAACGGGCACGCTGGTTTTCACTGGGCATAGCGGTTGTGGTGTTCTTGCTTTCGCTGGCCCTTTGGCAAGGGTTTGAGACGGGTGAGGCGGGCATGCAGTGGGTTGAGCGGAATGCTTGGATTGCTGCATTTGATATTTATTACCACCTTGGCGTCGATGGCATTTCTATGCCCTTGGTGGTACTGACTGCGTTCTCGACTTTGCTGGTGGTAATCGCAGCATGGGAAGTGGTGCGGTATAAGCCGGCTCAGTACCTGGCGGCGTTCCTCATTATGGAAGGCATCATGATTGGTGTCTTTAGCGCGCTTGATGCCATCTTGTTCTACGTCTTTTTTGAAGCCATGTTGATACCGATGTTTTTAATTATCGGTATTTGGGGTGGCCCAAATCGCATCTATGCCACCGTTAAATTCTTCCTGTACACCTTTCTTGGCTCGGTTATGATGCTGATTGCCTTGATTTACCTGCGTATTCAGGCAGGTAGTTTCGGCATTACCGATTTTTATGGCTTAGCGCTCCCGCTGGGTACGCAGGTAATGATTTTCTTGGCGCTGTTAGCCGCCTTCGCGGTGAAAGTGCCGATGTTCCCAGTCCATACCTGGCTGCCTGATGCGCACGTCGAAGCGCCCACGGGGGGCTCGGTTATTTTGGCGGCCATTACGCTCAAAATTGGCGGCTATGGATTTCTGCGGTTTAGCTTGCCTATTACGCCCGATGCCAGCTTAGCGTTGGATTGGCTCTTAATCGGCTTATCTTTAATCGCGGTGGTGTATATCGGCTTAGTCGCTATGGTTCAGGAAGATTTGAAAAAGCTGATTGCCTACTCATCGATCGCCCATATGGGGTTTGTTACCCTCGGGTTTTTTCTCGTGTTTCGGATCATTGCAGCAGGTGGCGGTGAGAACGGCGCGCTGCTTGCGCTAGAAGGCGGGATGGTTCAGATGATTTCGCATGGCTTTATATCGGCGGCGATGTTCTTATCGGTGGGGGTGCTTTACGACCGGATGCATACCCGCATGATCTCTGATTTTGGCGGGGTGGCAACCCGTATGCCGGTTTTTGCCGGACTTTTTGTTCTGTTTGCGATGGCTAATGCTGGTTTGCCGGGTACTTCGGGCTTTGTTGGCGAGTTTATGGTGATCCTCGCCAGCTTCCAAGCGGGCTTTTGGTATGCCGCGGTGGCTGCATTAACTTTGATTCTAGGCGCAGCCTACAGCCTGTGGATGATAAAGCGCGTGGTGTATGGCGAGGTTAAAAACGATCAGGTCGAGGCGCTGGAAGACATTAACCGTCGAGAGTTACTCTTGTTGGGTAGCTTGGCCGTGATCATCCTATTCTTTGGTGTTTTCCCGGCGCCGTTAATTGCTGTGATGGAGCCGTCGCTTGCTGCGCTGCTCCAAATCATGGTGCCAACCCTTTAATGCTGGTTTGAGGACAAATATGACCTTTGAGATGCCTCAATTTGCCTTAGCTGCCCCAGAAATCTGGTTGGGCGTGATGGCGTGCGTGGTACTGGTAGCTGATTTGTTCGATCGCAGCAAAGACAGCCGTATTGCTTTCTTTTTAACCCAATTCACGTTTGTGGTGGCCATTTGGCTGGCTCTTTCGACGCATTGGGGAGAGGGCGTTCAACATACCTTCAATGGGATGTATATCTCTGATAATTTGGCGGGTTTATTAAAAGCTTCAATGGCCGCATTAGCCGCATTAACCGTGGGTTATAGTCGTGATTATTTGTTGCAGCGAGATCTGCTAAAAGGCGAGTTTTTTCTGCTTGCACTGATCGCTTTGCTCGGCATGTTTGTGATGGCCTCCGCGGCCAGTATGCTCATTTTATACATGGGGCTTGAGCTTCTGTCTTTGAGTCTTTATGCGATGGTCGCGTTTGATCGCGATAGTCGGGTTGGCTCCGAGGCAGCCATGAAATACTTTGTGCTCGGTGCGCTGTCCTCGGGCATGTTGCTGTATGGCATGTCTATGATTTATGGGGCCTCTGGCAGTTTGATTATTACAGAAATTGCTGCCACCGCAGCCAGTGGTCAAAACGGGCTATTACTCGCCTTTGGAATGACGTTTGTTTTGGTTGGCGTAGCATTTAAATTTGGTGCCGTGCCTTTTCATATGTGGGTGCCTGATGTTTATCAGGGTGCGCCTACCGCAGTGAGTGCCTTTTTAGGTAGCGCACCAAAAATTGCCGCGCTGGCGCTGTTTTTGCGGCTATTGGTAGAGGGGCTTGGCGATCTGCATGCGCAATGGCAGCTTATGGCCATTATCCTCGCGGTTGGCTCTCTTGCTGTGGGTAATTTGTTTGCGTTAATGCAGACCAACCTTAAGCGAATGTTCGCCTACTCAACCATTTCGCATATTGGCTTTTTGTTCCTCGGTTTAATTGCAGGCACCGATGAAGGGTATGCGGCCGCGCTATTTTATGCCATTAGCTATGGGATTATGTCCGCGGGCGGCTTTGGCATGATTATCCTGCTCTCACGGCGGGGCTTTGAAGCCGACATGATCGATGACATGCGCGGTTTGAACGATCGGCATAGTGGCTTTGCGCTGGTTATGCTTTTATTGATGTTTTCAATGACGGGAATTCCGGGCACCGTTGGTTTTTATGCAAAATGGATGGTGTTGCAGGCATTGGTTGAGGCAGGTTTAGTTTGGCTTGCTGTATTAGCCGTTGTTTTTGCAGTGATTGGTGCTTTTTATTATCTGCGGGTGCTCAAGAGTGTTTATTTCGAGCGACTCGAAGATCCAATGCCAATTGAAGCTGCAATGGGCACTCGTGCTGCCATGATGGGCACCGGTGGTGTCGTGTTGCTACTGGGGCTCTTCCCCGGTGCGCTCATTGCGGTATGCCGCGCCGCGTTTGGGTTGTAACCAACAATGAGCCAGCCCGTTGCGATTGTGCTGTTAATGGTGGCCGCACTGATCGCGGCTAACTTACCGTGGTCAACTGAAAAAATCGGACTGATTTGGCGGCCTGCATCGGGTAAGAAGTCTGAATGGATCCGTTTAGGCGAGTGGCTGGTGCTCTTTGGCCTGGTCGGACTGGCAGGTGCCGGCCTTGAATATCGTAGCCAGGGCCAACTGCAGCCTCAGGGCTGGGAATTTTGGGTCATCGCCCTTTGTCTTTTTGCGGTCTTTGCGTTGCCTGGTTTTATTTATTACCACGACTTGCGACGTCGTCTGCAGAAAAGACATCACAAACGTGCCCCTTGAAAAAACCGGCGCGCATCCCTATGCTTGTCGAGGTCGGTTGCGGGGTGGAGCAGTCCGGTAGCTCGTCGGGCTCATAACCCGAAGGTCGCAGGTTCAAATCCTGCCCCCGCTACCAAATAGGCATCATTGGGAAGGCCGTTTGACGGCCTTTTTTTTTTGTTCCGGCATAAGTCGGAAGCAGGATGAATGAGAGCGCCAGATCGCGTAATTAATCTTATCCGCCCAACGGTTGAGGGGTTAGGATACGAATTCGTTGGAGCGGAGTACCATCCCGCCCGGCGTCAGGGGCTTTTGCGAATTTACATCGATAGCCCCGAAGGCGTTGAAGTAGACGACTGCGCGCGGGTAAGCCATCAGGTCAGCGGTGTCCTTGACGTAGAAGACCCCATTCCGGGTGAGTACACGTTAGAGGTTTCCTCACCGGGTTTAGACCGCCCAGTATTTGAATGGTCAGATTTTGAGCGCTTCGCTGGTGAGCAAGCTCGAATTCGGCTGCGCGGCTTGATAAACGGCCGCCGCAAACTTCAGGGCCGGTTAGTGGGTTTGCAAGGTGACACCGTCGTGATTGAAGAGGATGGGGAGCAGGTTGCTGTTTCTCTTACAGACATTGATCGAGCATTTATAGAGCTCGAGCCCTGAGTTAAGTTGGGCCATCGGGAGAATGGAAGGACGATGAGCAAAGAAATTCTGCTGGTTGTGGATGCAATCGCTAATGAGAAAGGCGTTGAGCAAGAGGTTATTTTCGAAGCCATTGAGGCTGCATTGGCCTCAGCAACGGAAAAGCGCCATGACGAGGAAATAAAAGCCCGAGTCTCGGTTGATCGAAAGACGGGAGATTACGAAACCGTCCGGCAGTGGCTTGTGGTCGCTGATGATGAAGAAATCGAATTTCCGGAACAGCAAATTCCCGTTACGACGGCGCAGGCTCAGGATGCTAGCCTGAACGTTGGGGATGTAATCGAAGAGCCACTGCCTTCGGTTGATTTCGGTCGCATTGCGGCACAAGCGGCCAAGCAGGTGATCGTTCAGAAAGTGCGCGAGGCAGAACGGGCGAAAGTGATTGAAGCCTATCGCGACCGAGTTGGCGAATTAATTACCGGCATTGTAAAGCGCGCTGAGCGAGGTAACGTATTTTTGGATCTCGGTGGCAATGCCGAGGCCTTTATTCCGCGAGAAGAAATGATTCCGCGGGAAGCCGTGCGACCCGGGGATCGTTTGCGCGCATGGTTGCGTGAGGTCAGAGAGGAAGTGCGTGGGCCACAACTCTTTGCTAGCCGCGCAGCACCTGAATTTTTGCTTGAGCTGTTTAAAATTGAGGTGCCGGAAGTGGGGCAGGATCTTTTAGAAATCCTGGGTGCGGCCAGAGACCCTGGTATGCGGGCAAAGATTGCTGTGCATGCGCTTGATGTTCGAATTGATCCGGTCGGCGCCTGTGTTGGAATGCGCGGCTCGCGCGTGCAGGCCGTTTCTAATGAGCTTTCGGGCGAGCGTATCGACATTATTTTGTGGGACGAAAATCCCGCTCAATTTGTGATTAACGCAATGGCGCCGGCGGAAGTGGAGTCTATCGTTGTAGACGAAGATCGGCACAGTATGGATATCGCTGTTGGCGAAGATCAGCTCTCCCAAGCGATCGGTCGGGGTGGGCAAAACGTTCGTTTAGCCAGTGAGCTGACCGGCTGGGAACTCAATGTTATGACGGCCGACGAAGCGGAAGCAAAGAGCGAAGCGGAAGCGGCAGAGTTGGTGAACCTATTTATTGCGCAGCTTGATGCAGATGATGATCTTGCGGCACTGTTGGTAGAGGAGGGATTCTCCAGTGTGGAGGAGGTAGCCTATGTGCCAACAGCAGAGTTGCTGGAGATTGAAGGCTTTGATGAGGACTTGGTGAATACGCTGCGTCAACGCGCCAGAGACGTACTCGCAGAGCGCGAGGCAGAAGCTCAGGCCGCGACCGGGCCGGCTGAGGACTTGCTGGCAATGGAAGGAATAGATCCGGGCTTGGCTGAGCGATTAGCTGCCGCTGGTATTCGAACCATGGAAGATTTGGCTGAGCAGTCTGTAGATGATTTGTTGGATGTTGAAGGTCTCGATGCGGAGCGTGCTGGGGCGCTGATTATGAAAGCGCGCGAGCCATGGTTTGCCGAAGAACAAGGCGGCCAGGCGTAGTCCAGGCATATCCGTAGACGGAGGTGGTAGAAATGTCGCAGAACACGATTAGAGAATTTGCCGAGCGCACAGACGTTCCGCTTGAGCGGGTTGTGGTGCAGCTTCGTGAGGCAGGTGTTGCCAGCGACGATCCCGATGCTGTGTTGAGTGATGCAGACAAAGAAGCGTTGCTAGAGCATCTGCGTAAAACGCATGGGCGATCTGAGGAAGGTGAGGATGGAGCGCCATCACAAATCACCCTCAAACGCCGTAGCCATAGTCAACTGAAAATGCCGTCTGGCGGCGGTGAGAGACGCGCCGGGGCCAGAGGAACTCGCAGTCCTGCATCAGCACGTACCGTTAATGTGGAAGTGCGTAAAAAGCGCACCTACGTTAAGCGCAGCGTTGTTGAGGCCGAAGCGGCCGAGCAAGACGTGCATGTTCTTGAGCGAGTCCTCGCCGACGATTTAGCTGCTGCAGCCGCGGCGGCAGAAGAGGCAGCCGCCGCCGCCGCAGCCGAGGCAGCTGCAGCTGAAGCCGAAGCCGCGGCAGCCGAGGCAGCAGCTAAAGAAGCCGCTGTTGTGTCATCTGATAAACAACCTGCAGATGCCGAGCCAGCGTCGGAGCCCGAAGCTGAGGCAAGCATTGCAGACATCGAGGCAGAGCAGGCAAAAGCCGACTCAGAGGCCGCCCGTAAAAAAGAAATTGAAGACGAAAAAGAGCGCAAACGGCTAGCTGCTGAGGCTAAGCGTGAGCGTGAGTCTGAAGAGCGCGCGGCGCGAAAGGCGTCTCGTGGTAAAGGTAAGGGCCGCAAGAAACCAGATGGCCGTACGGCGCGGTCGGCTCGTGGGCCTGCGGGCGCGGCAAGCACCGCATTGCAGCAAGAGTTTGAGCGTCCAACAGCACCGGTTGTGCGTGACGTACAGATTCCTGAATCGATTACGGTAGGCGAACTAGCCCAGCGCATGAGTGTGAAGGCGGCCGACCTGATTAAGGAGATGATGAAACAAGGTGTGATGGCCACGATTAATCAGGCGATTGATCAGGATACCGCGATCTTATTGGTCGAAGAGATGGGCCATCGTCCGCATGTGGTGCGTGAAGAAGATTTAGAGGAAGCCGTTTTCGGCCGCTCTGGTGAGCCCGAGGGTGAGAAGGTCAGTCGGCCACCAGTAGTCACCATTATGGGTCATGTTGACCATGGTAAGACGACGTTACTGGACTACATTCGCCGGGCCAAAGTGGCTGCAGGCGAAGCAGGCGGTATTACTCAGCATGTGGGTGCCTATCGGGTTTCTAGTGATCGTGGCGATCTGACCTTCCTCGATACACCTGGGCATGAGGCATTTACTGCCATGCGCGCGCGTGGGGCGCAGGTCACCGATGTGGTTGTGCTTGTAGTAGCAGCCGATGACGGGGTGATGCCACAGACGGAAGAGGCCGTTAAACACGCGCGAGCGGCGGGCGTGCCCATTGTCGTTGCCGTTAATAAGATCGATCGCGAGGATTCAGATCCCGATCGTGTTAAAACTGAACTCGGTGCTCTAGAAGTTATCCCCGAGGAATGGGGTGGCGATACGCAGTTTATCCCTTGCTCTGCGTTAACCGGCGAAGGGGTTGAAGACTTACTTAGCGCTATTGCTCTGCAGGCTGAGTTGTTAGAGCTAACAGCTGTTCAGGATTGCCCCGCCACCGGTGTGGTGGTTGAGTCTAGTTTGGATCGTGGACGCGGCCCGGTCGCAACCGTGCTGATTCGTAACGGGGTGCTGCGCCAGGGAGATAATATTATTTCCGGCAGCGAATATGGTCGGGTACGGGCGCTACTGGATGAGCGCGGTGAGCGAATTGAGGAAGCTGGCCCATCAACCCCTGCGGTTGTGCTGGGTTTATCAGGTCTGCCGGAAGCCGGCGATGAAGTTCTTGCCGTTGAAGACGAGAAAAAAGCGCGGGAATTAGCAGATCGTCGCCGTGAGAAAAGCCGTGATAAACGGTTGCAGGCGCAGAAAGCCGCTAATATGGAAGAAATCTTCTCGCAGATGCAAGACCAAGAGGTTAAAACCGTTAACCTGGTGGTCAAGGGTGATGTGCAGGGCTCTGTTGAGGCGCTGACCCAGTCATTGGTTAACCTCTCCAATGAAGAAGTCCGTATTACGGCAATCTCAACGGGTGTGGGCGCCATCAACGAATCTGATGTGAACCTGGCGCTTGCCTCTGAGGCGTTGTTGATTGGGTTTAACGTACGTGCCGATGCAAAGGCGCGTCGCTTGGCGCAGGAAACGGGCGTAGAGCTTTATTATTACAGCATTATTTATGACGCGATTGATCAGCTCAAAGCCGCCATTAGTGGGATGCTTGAGCCGGAAACTCAAGAGCAGATTATTGGCCTTGCCGAGGTGCGTGATGTCTTCAGGTCATCACAGCTTGGGCAGATTGCCGGCTGTTTGGTGGTCGACGGTGTTGTGAAACGCAACAATCCGATTCGTGTGCTACGCGATAGCGTTGTGGTCTTTGAGGGCGCACTGGAGTCGCTGCGCCGGTTTAAAGATGACGTGAAAGAAGTTCGCTCCGGCACAGAGTGTGGTATTGGCGTGAAAAATTACAACGATGTGCGGCCAGGCGATCAAATTGAGTGTTACGAGCGTATCACCATTCAGCGTAGCCTATAGGGGTTACGGGAATGCCTAAGGACTTCTCACGCAGCCATCGAGTGGCTGAGCAAGTGCAACGCGAGCTTGCCGAGCTGATTCGAGATGAGGTTCGTGACCCACGTGTTGGGTCCGTAACCGTCTCTGAGGTGCGGGTGAGTCGGGATTTTGCGCATGCTGATGTGTACGTTACCGGGCTTGGAATGGATGCCGAGGCCTCGCAGGCGATGACTCGCGTGTTAAACGGGGCAGCCGGGTTTTTGCGGCGCGGTCTTTCGCGACGAGTGCAGTTACGAACCGTGCCAGCACTGAAATTCCATCATGATCCTGTCTTTGATCGTGGCGCCCGCCTTAATCAGTTGATTGATGAGGTGGTTGAGCGTAAGCCAGAGGATTGATTGTCTCGTGCCGCGACGCAGAAATGGCAGAGATATCGATGGGATTCTGCTGCTCGACAAACCCGAAGGGATTAGCTCCAATCACGCTTTGCGCCGCGTCAGTCGGTTGCTGAATGCCCGAAAAGGTGGGCATACCGGTAGTTTAGATCCTTTAGCTACAGGCCTTTTGGTTTTGTGTTTTGGGCGGGCTACACGGATTTCTGAGTGGCTACTTGGGGCTGAAAAAACCTACCTGACGACGGCGCATTTAGGGGCCACGACCACAACGGGTGATCGTGAGGGCGAAATTGTTCTTGAGCGCAATGTGCCGGCCCTATCTGACGCACAGATTGAGGATGTGCTTGCGGAATTTCGGGGTAAACAAGAGCAAATCCCTCCGATGTATTCCGCGCTTAAGCACGAAGGGCGTCGCCTGTATGAGATTGCGCGTGAAGGGGTCGAGGTTGAGCGGCCGCCACGCTCGATTACCGTGCACGAGTTACGTGTGGAAAAATACGCAGGGAATCGGCTGTCTTTATTTGTTCGTTGCTCAAAAGGCACTTACATTCGCACGTTGGTGGGCGATATCGGCGAGCGGTTAGGCTGTGGTGCCCACGTAGATACGCTCCGGCGGGTGTCGCTTGGCCCATTTAAACAGGCACCAATGATAGAGCTGGAGGCGCTTGAGCGGCTAGCCGCTAGTAATGGAGTTAGTGCAGTTGAGGCGCTGCTTCAGCCAATCGATGCGGGGCTTGCAGGCTGGCCGGCCGTGACGATTGCCACAGAGAAAGCCGAGTATTTCTGTCAAGGACAGACCGTGCCCACTCAATCAGATGATGTGGGCGCCCTAGTTAGAGTGCATGATGCACAGGGAGAGTTGCTGGGTATGGGAGAAATTCAAGAGGAATTGTGCGTTGCGCCTAGAAGATTGCTTGTCCAGCGCCCTCGCCAAGGCTAGAATGCTCGTTTAGTTGAGATAAAAGAATCAATCAGGAGTCATCGATGTCCCTAAATGCCGCCCAAAAGCAGGAGATTGTCCAAAACTATGGTCGCTCCGATGGCGATACCGGATCACCGGAAGTTCAGATTGCGCTACTTACCGCGCGTATTCAGCATTTGACCGAGCATTTCTCAAGTCATAAGCAAGATCATCATTCTCGCCGCGGCTTGCTTAAACTGGTCAATCACCGCCGGCAGTTGCTTGACTATCTCCACCGCACCAGTCTTGAGCGGTACCAGAGCGTTATCGAGCGTCTCAAACTGCGTAAGTAAGACACTGAACAAAACTGATCAAGGGTGAAAATATAGTGACTCCTACTGCTGTCAAGAAGTCGTTTCAGTTTGGCGAACAAACCGTAACGATAGAAACCGGAAAAATCGCGCGCCAAGCAACGGGCGCTGTCTTAGTGAATATGTCTGAAACGGTTGTGCTGGTCACAGTCGTTGGTAAGCGCGAAGAAGTACCGGGGCGGTCTTTTTTGCCGCTGACGGTTAACTACCAAGAGCGTACTTACGCGGCTGGTAAAATTCCTGGGGGCTTTTTTAAACGTGAAGGCCGTCCTAGCGAAAAAGAAACCTTGGTGTCGCGGTTAATTGACCGGCCAATTCGCCCGTTATTTCCCGAAGGGTTCTCCAATGAAGTGCAGGTGATCGCTACGGTTATCTCGCTAAACCCTGATGTGGATCCTGATATTCCTGCCATCATCGGTACGTCTGCAGCGCTTGCGGTATCGGGTGTCCCCTTCGACGGCCCCGTGGGCGCAGCGCGCGTTGGCTACAAAGATGGCCAGTTCTTGCTCAACCCTACGATCAGCCAGCTTGAGGGTTCAGATTTAGATTTAGTGGTTGCCGGTACCAAAGATGCCGTATTGATGGTGGAGTCAGAGGCAAACTGCCTGCCTGAGCAAACCATGCTTGATGCCGTTCTTTACGGTCATGAACAAATGCAGTCTGCCATTAATGCAATTAATGAATTGGCTGCAGAAGCGGGTAAGCCACGGTGGGAGTGGTCAGCGCCGCCGGCTGATGAAACATTGGCAGAGAAAGTTGCGCAGGTTGCACAGGTATCGCTAACCGAAGCCTACGCTATTGCCGATAAACAGGCTCGCCAAGAAGCCATTGCGGCGGTGCGTGAGCAAGTGGCTAATGAACTGGTCGCTATTCCTGACGAGCGTGAAGGCTGGTCAGCTGATGAGGTGTCCGATAGCTTTAAATCACTCGAAAAGAAAATCGTACGCGGACGTATCCTGGCTGGTGAAGCCCGTATTGACGGCCGTGATATCCGAACAGTGCGTCCGATTGATATTGAGGTAGGTACCCTACCGCGTACTCATGGCTCGGCCATCTTTACGCGTGGCGAAACCCAAGCCATTGTTGTGACTACACTTGGAACAGGGCGCGACGCGCAAATCATTGATGCGATCGAGGGCGAGCGCCGCGAGCCATTTATGCTGCATTACAACTTCCCTCCGTATTGCGTGGGCGAGACTGGGTTTGTGGGTTCACCAAAGCGACGTGAAATCGGTCATGGCAAGTTAGCCAAACGCGGTATTCAGGCGGTCATGCCTGAACCTGAAGATTGCCCTTACGTGGTGAGAGTGGTCTCTGAAATTACCGAGTCTAATGGTTCAAGCTCAATGGCCTCCGTTTGCGGTACCAGCTTATCGTTGATGGATGCCGGTGTGCCGATTAAGGCGCCAGTGGCGGGCATCGCCATGGGCTTGATCAAAGATGCCGATCAATTTGCCGTGCTAACCGATATTTTGGGTGATGAAGATCATCTCGGTGACATGGATTTCAAAGTGGCGGGTTCCAAAGATGGGGTAACCGCCTTGCAGATGGATATCAAAATCCAAGGCATTACGCGCGAAATCATGGAGCAGGCCCTGTCGCAAGCCCGTGAAGGACGATTGCATATCCTCGATAAGATGAATGCGGTTATCACCGAGCATCGCGATGAAATGTCGGCTTATGCCCCCCGTTTGATTACCCTGCGTATTGATCCAGAGAAGATTCGTGACGTAATCGGTAAGGGTGGTGCCACAATTCGTACGCTCACCGAAGAAACCGGCACAACGATCGATATTCAGGATGACGGCACCGTCACAATTGGTTCAGTTGATAAAGCGGCGGGTGAAGAGGCGCGTCGTCGAATTGAATTGTTAACGGCAGATGTTGAAGTGGGCCAGGTTTACGAAGGCAAAGTCATTAAACTGATGGACTTTGGCGCGTTTGTGAATATTCTGCCTGGCCGAGATGGGCTTGTGCACATCTCACAAATCTCGCATAACCGGGTAGAAACGGTGGCCGATGAGCTCTCAGAAGGGCAGTCAGTCAAAGTTAAAGTGCTCGAAGTGGATCGGCAGGGACGCATCCGCCTCAGCATAAAGGCGCTTGAAGAAGCCCCTGTCGAAGAGTAATTCTTCCATAAAAATCAGCGGGTCTTGTTAAAAGGCCCGCTGTTGCCTTCTAAACTCAATCATCTTTTCTTGAGCTGCTACGGCGTTATCTAGCGTTTGAATGCCATTAGCCGGGAGTAACTCAAGCAGGCGCACAAATATCTCGGCGGTGGTTAGCGAATCGCCCAGCGCGGTATGCCGCCCCCCAACACCAACGCCTAGGCGTTGCGCGACACTTTCCATCGTATGCTCACCGGTATGGTCATGAAGCAGTATGGATAATAGCAGCGCATCGAGCGTTGTATGATCAAAAACGACCCCGCTGATTCGCTGTTTAAGCTTTAGAAACCGCATATCAAACGCGATATTAAAGCCAACCAAAACGGCATTGCCCGCAAAGGCATGAAAGCGGCGGACAGCCTCCTCTACAGGCGGCGCATCAATAATGTCTTCGTTACGGATACCGTGAATACTAGTGGCCAGCGCAGGAATATCACGCCCTGGATTGGCCAGTAGTTCAAACGTCTCGCCATGCATGACTTGCCCGCCATGAATTCGGACCGCCCCGATAGAGACAATTTCGTCCCCTCGGCTGGGCTCAAGGCCCGTTGTTTCGCAGTCAAAGACGATATAGTCCAAATTTTCCAAGGTTTCTTCAGCCCGCGGATCAAGCTGCTTGGTCTGCTCTTCGATGGCAAAGTCGTAATACTCTGGCCGTGCGGGTATGACGGGTGCGAGGGTTGCCTTCTTTGGTGCGCCGGGGAGAGGTAGCCGGAGTAGAGCGCGGCCAAAACGCGATACATCGGGTTGACTCCAGGCTGTGGTGCCATGACGATCGAGTATCTCTCTTAGCGTGACCGTGCCACCCACATCTTCCAGCCCATCGTTGAGCCATTCATCGAGTTGTTCGGCTGCAGCAACATCACCCGACCATGTCAGGTCCATGTAGACCATACTGCCTTCCTCACGCCCCATTAGGGCAAGTGCGGCTACGCCAAGTTCTTCATGCAAGCGTCTTAAAAGCGCTTCAATGACTTGAGAAATGAGATAGGGCTCAGCAGATATCCAAACATCGGCACTGGCCTGAATGCGTGGCAGGCCTGTTTTTTGCCGCTCACGAATGCCATCGATTAGGCTGCCTAAATGCACATCTTCAAGGCGCCAAGTGTCTGTCATCATGGCGCCAGTTTCTTTTGACAGTTGAGAGAAATGATCGGCAAGCCGGGTGCTTTCCTCATTAATAATGGCGGTAAAGCGCTGGGCGGCATCTTTAATATTCTCTTGCTGCGCAAGGGTCAAGCTATGAGTTGCCGCAGCAAGGCTTGTTAAAGGATTACGGAAGGCCTCCACAGAGCGACGTAGTGCCTGTTCTCTGCGTAAGGCCTCACGAGTCTCCTCCGATACGTCTTGCAGCGTCATAACAAACCCGGAGGTGTCCGGATCGTCAGTTTGCAGTTTGGCGAGGCGACAACGAACTAAACGCGCTCCACTGCGCGTTGCGCAAACCAATTCAGCATCTGTGCTGAGTAGGTTGAGGGTGTGTCGAAGGGGGCCTTCATCAAGGACTTCATTGATATTGCGGCCCAAACCAAGCGCGGGCTCTTCTTCTAGTAATTGTCGAGCGGCACGATTATAAAGGACGATACGTCCGTTATCATCGCAGACTAAAACGCCTTCACGAATCTCCCGTAAAATTGTTTCTAACCTTGCGCGTCGCGCCTCTATTTGAACATTCCAGCTGGTGGCAGCCTCTTCCATTTCATGACGGGTTCGGGCAACGTTTGCTCCCAGATTTTCAATCGTCTCAGGGAGTCGTTCGAGCCAATGTCCTTGGCTAAGCTCAAGTTGATGCCCGGGGTTAGTTTTAGCGATGATTTCCGCGCCGCGGCTCGTTGCGGCAAGCGGGCGTGTGAGCTTTAAATCGTACAGTAAGGCTAGCAAAAGGGTGAGGAGTGCTACCGCAACCGCCACAGCCACAGTTGCTGGGCCGCCGAGGCCAAAGCCAATGACAGCACTGCCTTGAAGAACTGCCGCTCCAGCCGCCGCAATCCAAAGGCGTTTGCGTAATCTCGGTAAACGAAACGCCCGCATTAATCAGGCGGCCTTCGTCAGCAAATCCTGAATGCGTTGCATAACCATTAATGGATTAAAGGGTTTAATGATGAAGTCCATCGCTCCAAGGGAGAGTGCTTTTTCCTGCTCTGCCTGAAGGACCTGGCTAGTCAGCATTAATATGGGCAGGTGTTCAAAGCCCTGAGTGGAGAGTAGCTTTTGGCATAATGAGTATCCGCTGCGATCGGGCAAATTAGAGTCGATTAATGCCGCATCGAGAGCCTTGCCAGTAACGACATCGATAGCTGCTGCATAGCTATCGGCAGTTAAACAATTGAAACCAATATGCCGCAATAAAAATTCTAACGACGCGGTGATATTAAGGTCGTTATCAACGATCAATACATTTCCTTGCATCGCAAATCCGGCGCATTGCGCGACCGGCCTCCTCCTGTTTTCTCCCAGTATAGGGTATTCCGATGGGGGTTTGTCGAGGTAATCTGTCAATCGGTTATTTAAGATTGATCAAAAAGCGTATGTCATCAGAAAAAGAAACAAAGACTATTGAGCAGGCGGGGCGTGATTTCTTTGCCGAGCATGCCCCGTTTGACCGGTTAACACTCGCTCAGAGAGAGGCCTTTCTAGAGGCGGCAGAGCTCAGTACGTTTCCTGAGGGCGCTGTCATTCTGGAGCCCTCGGCGGGTAGAGTGCGGCATTTTCATTTGATTATCTCTGGCCGTGTACTGGCTGAACGGGCGGCGGTTGGCAACGACGAGGCAGAGCAGTTTGAGCTGGAGGAGGGCGATAACTTTCCGATGGCTGCGCTGCTGGGAGATCGGCCAACGCGTACGGTTTATAAAGCCGCAACGCCGGTGAAATGTTTACGGCTGCCGCGCCGCGCCTTTGCCAAAATCTTAGCTGATAGTACGGTTTTTCGCGATTACTGCATGCGCGGTGTTAGTAGTTTGTTAGATCAGGTTCAGCAGAATATTCGGCAGCATGCAGCGGCAAATTTAGGAGCTGACTCTACACTTGATACGCCGCTTGGCGACCTCATTACGGGTGAGCCAGTGGCCTGCAAGGCAACTCTGACCGTGCGCGAGGCGGTCGAACAAATGCATGCCCGAAAAGTGGGCAGCATCGTTGTGATAGATGGCCGTAAAAAACCCATTGGGATGTTTACGCTGCATGATTTGCGGGCACTGATTGCGGCTAAGGGCGAGCTGGATGTGCCGATCGGCGAGGTGATGGTGCCAGAGCCCCGTTGTCTTAGCAGTGATACCTACGCCTTTGAAGCCGTGGTTGAAATGGCGCGTTTGCATATTCGCCATATGATTGTTGTTGAAAAGAAAAAGTTAGTCGGCGTGATTTCGGAACGCGATATCTTTGCCCTCCAAAGAATAGATATTGTTCACTTGACGCGCGCGATTTCTGCAGCAAAAGATGCTGACGAGCTTGTGGTTGCGCGGGCTAATGTAGGCCAACTCATTGACGCGATGATGGCGCATGGTGCCGATGTAGAACAAATTACCCGCATCATTACCCTGCTCAACGACCGCACGGTTGCGCGCGCCATCGAGCTTTGTATTGATGCTGAAAAGGCGCCACCACCCCCATTCACCTGGATTGCGTTTGGGAGTGAAGGGCGTAGTGAGCAGACACGGGTTACCGATCAGGATAATGGGATCTTATTTGACCCAGGCGATGAGCCAACCGATAAAGTGCGTGAGCGTTTGTTACCGCTGGCATGGGAAATCAATAAAGTACTGGATCGCTGTGGATTTACCCTGTGCACGGGTAATGTGATGGCGAGCAATCCAAAGCTTTGTCAGAGCTTTGCAGAATGGGAGGGCACCTTTCGGAAGATGATTGGCAGCGCTACGCCCGAGAATCTTCTGCATTCTACGATCTATTTCGATTTTCGTCCGGTGTGGGGCGATATGGAGGCGGGCGAGGCATTGCATCAGCGGGTAGTTACCCTTGCCGCAGAAAACTCGGTGTTTTTGCATACGCTGGCAGGTAATTGTATGGCGATAAAACCGCCATTGGGCATGTTTCGCGATTTTGTCACTGAGAAGGATGCCGACTCGGTGCATCGGCTCGATTTAAAGGTTCGTGGCCTGACGCCGTTTGTTGATGCGGGCCGTGTGCTGTCTTTACAAGCAGGTATTGCCGAATCAAACACACCGGCGCGGATCCGTCTGCTGGCCGAGCAGGGTGTGTTGAGCAAGGTGGATGCCGGCGCGTTTTTGCGCTCGATAGCCTTTATTCAATTATTACGTATGCGTGAGCATCAGCGCCAGGCAGCGGCTGGAGAGCCCATGCATAATCGCCTAGATCCAGAGCAACTTAATCCCATGGATCGACGAATCCTTAAAGAAGCGTTTCGTGAAGCCAGACGCCTACAGAAAAAACTCGAAGTTCGCTTTCAGCTGTAATTAATCGTCCAGACAAAAAAAATCCCCCCGCAGCTGAGCTGACAGGGGGATTGGTTTAGTGCTTTGGCGCTTAACCTGCGCGTGGCACTCGGATGCTTTCTACAAGCTCTTGGATTTCAACCGGTGGTGGTGCAGTCATACGTGACACAATCGTTGCTGCGATCACGTTAACAATGGCACCCACTGCGCCGATGGATTGCGGTCCGATTCCAAAGAGCCAGTTGGCTGGCACATCATCAAGCATGTTGGTTCCTGGAATAAAGAACCAGCCCTTGAAGATGAACACGTAAATGAGCGTGAAGCTCAAGCCTGCCAACATGCCAGCCATTGCGCCTGCGCTGTTCATGCGCCGGTTAAAGATGCCAAGCATCAGTACCGGGAACAGAGACGAGGCGGCCAAGCCGAAGGCCAACGCAACCACCTGAGCCGCAAATCCGGGTGGATTCAAGCCCAAGTAACCGGCAATGACAATGGCACCTGCCATGGCTATACGTGCGGCTAGAAGCTCGCCTTTTTCGCTGATACCTGGGTTTATTACCCCTTTGATCAGGTCATGCGAGATTGCCGACGATATGGCCATTAACAGGCCTGCCGCCGTAGACAATGCGGCTGCTAAGCCACCCGCTACGGTTAGTGCAATGACCCAGTTCGGCAGCTGTGCGATTTCTGGGTTGGCCATTACCATAATATCCCGGTCAACCGTCAGCTCATTGCCTTCCCAGCCATACTCGGCAGCGGTAGCGGCAAACGCTTCGTTACCATCGTTGTAGTACTGGATGCGGCCATCGTTGTTTTTATCTTCGAAGCCGAGCAAGCCGGTTTCTTCCCAACGAGAGAACCACTCTGGCACATCGTCATACGCCAAGTTGCCTTCTTCTGCGCCAATTTCACCGGGTTGTACGGTGTTAATTAGGTTGTAGAAGGACATTGCACCCACAGCTGGAGCCGTGGTGTACAGAATAGCGATAAAGACCAAGGCCCAGCCCGCAGACAAACGCGCATCACGCACCCGCGGAACCGTAAAGAAGCGCACGATAACGTGGGGCAGGCCCGCGGTACCGATCATCAACGACATGGTCAAAAAGAACATGTTGAGTGTTGTGCCCTTCATGGCGGTGTACTGCGAGAACCCAAGATCAACCAGAATGTTGTCTAGCGTATCGAGCAGGTAACCACCCTGAGCAACCGTTGAGCCTAAGCCTAACTGTGGCAGTGGCTGTCCGGTAATGGTCAACGAAATGAAGATGGCCGGAATCGTATACGCAAAGATCATGATGCAGTACTGCGCGATCTGTGTGTAAGTGATGCCCTTCATACCGCCAAACACCGCGTAGATGAACACGATGGTCATGCCGGAATACAGGCCAATCTCATAGCTGGTTTCGAGGAACCGTGAGAAGGCAACCCCGATACCCCGCATCTGACCAATAACGTAGGTGATGGAGGCAACCAACAAAGAGATAACCGCAATCACTCGAGCCGGCTTTGAATAGAACCGATCGCCGATAAACTCGGGAACCGTGAACTTACCGAACTTCCGCAGGTACGGAGCAAGGAGCAATGCAAGCAGCACATAGCCACCTGTCCAGCCCATGAGATACACCGAAGCATCATATCCAAGAAAGGCAATAAGCCCCGCCATGGAGATAAATGATGCTGCCGACATCCAGTCGGCCGCTGTTGCCATACCATTAGCAACGGGGTTAACACCTTTGCCGGCAACGTAGAACTCACCAGTACTGCCGGCTCGAGCCCAGATGGCAATACCGATATATAGCGCAAAGGTCGCGCCAACGATTAAATAAGTAGTTAATGTAAGACTCATTATGACTGCCCCCGTTACTCTTCGTGAACGTCATATTTTCGGTCTAACGCGTTCATTTTGAACACATAGACGAAAATGAGGACGATGAATGCGTAGATGGCGCCCTGCTGAGCAAACCAAAAGCCCAGTGGGTAACCCGCAATCTCGATGCTATTGAGTACCGGTGCCAAAATGATGCCTAGGCCAAAAGAAACAACAAACCAAATGATCAACAACGTGATCAGTAGCCTGACGTTTTCTTTCCAGTAGGCCATTGCAGCTTCTTCTTTAGATGAAGCCATAAGCGACGCTCCTCCTGCTTACTCCATATTTGGGAGTCGGTACACCTGGGTGCCCGCTTCCTCGTTTTATGGGCGGCTGTTTCCAGCTGCCTTGTCATAAACCTGCAAAATTCGTGCCGCCCGTATTCCGGGTGTTATCCGACAATCGGCACGTTTTTTGTTACTAAAGGTAATGCCCCGGTGTTACTTTTAGTAACTACCGGGGTCATCTGGCCTCATTTTTACTGACCCGCGCGATTGCTAATCAAATCGTCAACAACACTCGGATCAGCCAAGGTACTGGTATCGCCAAGGCTATCGAGCTCATTGGTGGCAACCTTGCGCAGAATCCGGCGCATGATTTTGCCGGACCGCGTTTTAGGCAGCCCGGGCGCCCACTGGATAACATCCGGTTTGGCAATGGGGCCGATTTCTTTTCTAACCAGGTCGCTCAGCTCTTTTTGTAAAGCATCAGAGGGCTCAATGCCGCCCATTAGCGTGACATAGCAGTAGATGCCTTGGCCTTTTAAGTCATGCGGATAGCCCACCACGGCGGCTTCGGCAACGGCGTCATGTAAGACCAGCGCGCTTTCGATTTCCGCCGTACCCATACGATGACCCGATACATTCAACACGTCATCGACGCGGCCTGTAATCCAGTAGTACCCATCTTCGTCGCGCCGTGCCCCATCACCGGTAAAGTATTTGCCGGCGTAGGTGCTTAAGTAAGTGTTAATAAACCGCTCATGATCGCCATAGATGGTACGCATCATGCTAGGCCACGCCTGAGTAATGCAGAGGTTGCCCTCGACCGCACCTTCCAGCACATTTCCGTCGTTATCAACGAGTTCTAAATTCACGCCGAAGAAGGGCAAAGTGGCTGAGCCGGGTTTTAAATCAATGGCACCCGGTAGTGGTGAGATCATGATGGCGCCGGTCTCGGTTTGCCACCACGTATCAACGATGCGGCAACGCTCATCACCAACCACGCGGTAGTACCACTCCCAGGCCTCTGGGTTAATCGGCTCGCCTACCGAGCCAAGAATTCGCAGGCTTTGACGAGAGGTCTTTTTCACCAGCTCGTCGCCTTGACCCATTAAAGAGCGGATGGCGGTGGGTGCGGTGTAGAAGATATTGACCTGATGGTCATCAATAACCTGCCAAAAGCGGCTGGCATCTGGGTAGGTGGGGATTCCCTCGAAAATCAACGTGGTTGCGCCGTTGCACAACGGGCCATACACAATGTAGCTATGCCCGGTGACCCAGCCCACATCGGCAGTACACCAGTAAACCTCACCCTCGTGGTAGTCGAAGACATAGCGATGCGTCATCGCCGCTTGTAGCAGATAGCCACCGGTGGTGTGCAAAACGCCTTTGGGTTTACCGGTGGAGCCTGAGGTGTAGAGGATAAAAAGCGGATCCTCTGCATCCATTGGTTCGGGCTCACACTCGGTGGAAGCGGCATCAATAATTTCGTGATACCACACATCGCGAGGCTCGCTCCAGCTGACTGGGTTACCCGTGCGCTTTACTGTCACAACCGTATGCACGGCAGCAATACCGTCAATCGCCTTTTCAACGTTTTCTTTTAGTGGCACAGGCTTACCGCCGCGTAGCCCCTCGTCAGCGGTAATAACAACCTGACATTCAGAAGCTTCGATGCGATCGCGCAGGGCTTGGGGTGAAAACCCGCCGAAAACAATGGAATGCACCGCGCCAATTCGCGTGCAGGCGAGCATTGCAACGGCCGCTTCAGGAATCATGGGCATGTAGATAGCCACTCGATCGCCTTTTTTAACGCCACGTGCTTTGAGCGCATTGGCAAGCTGACAGACCTCGGCATGCAGCGCTTTATAGCTGATGTGCCGCGTATCGCCGGGAGTATCGCCTTCCCAAATGATCGCGGTCCGATCGCCATGCGCCTCAAGGTGACGATCGATGCAGTTATAGCTAACGTTTAATTGGCCACCCTCAAACCAAGCGATATGACCTTTAGCCAGATCACTATTATTGACGGTGTCCCATTTTTTAAACCAAGTCAGAAATTGATCTGCCTGTTCCGCCCAAAATGCATTGGGGTCTGCTAAAGACTGCTTAAACATTTGGTCGTACTGCTGGCGATTAAGCAGCGCATGATCAGCTACATTTTGGGGAACCGGATAAACGTTATCTGCTGACATACCTTTTTCTCCTCCAATTTTCCATTACTCGAATTCCGTTATCGACTGTTGCTATCCTGCTTGTCCTCGACGCTGAAGTCCAAACCGTTGTCGACGCTCCCAGAGTGCTTTGCGACTAATGCCTAGCTGCTTTGCGAGCTCCGTTTCGGTCATGCCGCCTTCATTTTCTCGAACAAATTTACAAAAATACGCTTCAAGGGATAGATCCGGTGTTGTTTGCTGTCCGTTATTTTCTCGCCTTGGCAAGGCAAGCTGCTCCGCGGTAACTTCGCCGCCATCGAGCATGATGACGGCGCGCTCAATGAGGTTCTCTAGCTCACGCACGTTACCGGGCCATGAATACTGATTAATGAGCGATAATGCCTCTGGTGTGAATTGCATCGCAGGCCGATTGAGACGGCGGCAGGCTTTTTCGAGCAGAAATTTGGCCAGCGCAGCGATATCTTCACCCCTTTCGCGTAGGGGAGGTAGTGCGATTTCCATGACATTGATTCGAAAATACAGATCGTTTCGAAAAGCCTGTGCTTCTACAAGCTGATCAAGGTCTCGGTGTGTGGCGGCCACTAACCGAATATCGATATGCTTAGAATGTGACGCCCCCACCCGGCGAATCTCTGACTCTTGTAATACACGCAACAGCCGAGCCTGCGCGGGTAATGGCAGCTCGGCAACCTCATCTAAAAAAAGCGTACCGCCATTCGCTGCTTCGACGAGGCCTTCACGCGCTGAATGCGCGCCGGTGAATGCCCCTTTTTCGTGCCCAAATAATTCGGCCTCTAATAAGGAGTCGGGGATGGCCGCGCAATTGACGGCAATTAGCGGCCCATCGGCACGCTCACTTTGCTCATGAACGGCTCGAGCTACCAATTCCTTACCCGTGCCCGATTCGCCTAAAATCAGCACGGTCGTATCAGTGGGGGCGACGCGAGCGATCCGGTCAAACACGTTCATCATGGCCGGGCATTCACCAACAATGCCGGTAACCGGATATTCGACGTCTAAATGAGCACGAAGGGCAGCATTTTGTCGCTTTAGGGTATGTTCGCGCAGGGCACGCTTGACGGTTAACAGTAACTCATCGTTATCAAATGGCTTGGCGATGTAATCCACCGCGCCTTGGCGCATCGCATCAACGGCTGACTTTACGGTGGCATAGCTGGTCATGATGATTACTGGTGTAGAGGCGGCGGCACTAATCATATGATTACCGTTGTGCCCCGGCAGGCGATGATCGGCAAGGATTAGATCATAGTCTGATAGCGGGCCGAGCTGCTGAGCCTCTTCTACGGATTCAGCACCGTGCACGGTATGACCATCACGCTGCAATAGCCGCATTACTGCTTCTCGAATGACGGTTTCATCTTCTATGATGAGTATTTCAGCCATCAATTTCGGTTGCCTTGATCAGTCTTAACAGGACTTCAGTACCTTCGACTTTGCCACGTCGGGGCTGAAGTTGCAGGCTTCCGTCATAGTCTTGAACGATACTGTACGCTAATGCAAGCCCAAGCCCGGTGCCTTGCCCTGGTGGTTTGGTGGTAAAAAACGGCTCAAGCACTTTGTCTGCAATGGCAGGGGGTATGCCATGTCCGTTATCAATAATTCGAACTTCAACACGGTCACGATGGGTTTTGGCGGTAATGCTGATGCGGCCTTTTTCCGCAGGGTCCTCTGCGCAGGCGTCCACCGCATTGCTCAGAAGATTCACGAACACCTGAACTAGCCGTTGATGCTCTGCGAGCACGTTGAGTTCTGGTGTAACGGCAATCTCAAACTCGACATCACGGGCGCTGGGGTTGAGTTGGAGAACCCGCTTCGCCTCTTCAATAACCCTTAGCAGGTTAACAGGCCGCGCCTGACGCGGCTCTGGCGTGGTGCCTGCATGCGCATAACCGATGAGGGTCTGAACAATGTGGTTGATACGGTCTGTTTGCTCGAGGATTTGAGTGGCTCGTGCTTGATCAAACTCTTCGCGCAGCTCCTGAGCCAAGCACGCAATTGCCGTGATTGGATTACCTATTTCGTGCGCAACACCCGCGGCAAGCCGCCCAATAGAAGCGAGTCGCTCACTATGTGTTAGCTCATCTTCAAGACGATTAACGTCCGTAACATCCTCGATGAGTAAAAGGCGATCGCCTTCGTCACTACGCTCATCGCCTGAAATGAGGGTCTTATGCAGCGAAAGCCAACGATCCCCAGTCGCTAATTGGATATGACGCTTATAGGCATGCGCGGCATCTTCATGGGCAAACTCAGTTAGTAAATCAGCCCACGGGGTTTGTAATTCACTGACCTGCCTTCCTAGAATTCTTGGGGCGCTGGTGCCGGTGAGCTGCTCCATAGCCGGGTTCCAGCGGGCAATATGGTTATTAGGGGTTATCGCGACCACGCCGAGGGGTAGATCTTCTAAGATCTGGCGATGATAGCGCCGAAGAGCGTCGAGCTCGCCGGCAAGGCCATAGAAGCCTTTGCGATGTCGCTCGAGGCGCTCTTCAATCAGTCGCACGTTTTGCGACAGGGCAGTGCGGGTGTCTGTGTCGAGCCGGAGGCATTGATCAACGATGTCCCGGGCGAGCATCGGACCCATCATGCCGGATAGGTTTCGTTGCACTTGTTCGCGGAGTTGCTGCAAGTACTCTGGTCTTGTTTCCTCCCAGCTCAAGTCTAAATCAGCCATTGCACGCTCAATTTCCGCGCTGGCGGCTGATGTTCCCGTTACCGGGGCTAGTTGATCGATGAACTGACTAGGGGAGTTGGCGAGCAGTCCGCCTTCAGGTACGCGTGTATTCAGATCGTGACAAGCCTCTGCAGCCTCAGTCTCGCGCAGTGAGCCACGACTAAACAGCGACACGGCCACAAAAATCAGTGCATTAGCGGTAACCGACCAAAACGCGAGGGTAGCAAAATGGGTGGGTGTTTGTGTTGCACCTAGATCAACACCCACGAGATGAATGGGACCAAAGGTGCTGAGTGCCGGAAGCAGTGCGGCGGCGCCCCAAATTGCGCCGCCAGCAAGCAGGCCAGAAATAAATCCATTACGGCTGGCCGCAGGCCAAAATAGGGTGGCGATTACGCCAGGGATCAGCTGCGCCATGGCAAGAAAAGAGATGAGCCCCCAAGACACCAGACCCTCGGTACGCTCTAAACTCAAATAAAACAGATAACCCGCGGCAATAATGACTGCAATCAGTGCGCGTCGTGCCCAGCGCAGCATTGCGTAGAGGTCTTGGTAGGGCGTAATGCGCACAACTGGCAGAACCAGATGGTTCAGGCACATCGAGGAAATAGCGAGCGTAGAGACAATGATCATGGCGCTGGCTGCCGAAATTCCGCCTAAATAGGCCAATAAAGCCAGCACGGCAGACTCAGAAAAAAGGGCAATGCCTAAAACGTAATAATCTGAGGAACCTCCAATTTCTAACGCTTGCCCTGCCCAGAGTACCGGCGGAATCCCTGCCGCCAGAACTAATAGCAACAATGGAAAGCCCCAGCTTGCTGTTCGTAAGCCTGCGTTATGCAGATTTTCGGTGAACAGCATGTGAAATTGGCGTGGCAGTAAAAAAGCCGCGGCAAAAGCAAGAAAGAGCAGCCCTGTCCAGCTATCTCCTGATACTGACGAGTAATAGTTGGTTAGTTTCTCTGGATTGGCTGCCAGCCAACTATCCAGTCCTCCAAGTCCGCCAAAGGCAAGTTTGACAGCCACTACGGCAATGAGCACCAGGGCGCCGATTTTAACCAGAGATTCAAACGCAATCGCTGCAACCAGCCCGCTATGCTTTTCTCGTGGAGTAACGTGCCTTGCACCAAAAATAATGGCAAACACCGTCACCATCACACAAAACACAATTGCAATTGTGTGTGGGGGTGATTGGTCACTTAGTACTTGCGTAGACTCGGCAACAGCGCGGATTTGAAGCGCGAGATAGGGCAGGCTGCCGGTTAGGATCATTAAGGTGACTAATACGCCCGCAAATTGGCTATTAAATCGAAACGCAAATAGATCAGCAATTGAGGTGAGCTGATGGCGTCTGGTTAGCCGTAAAAGCGGCATGAGTAAAATCGGCGTTAGTGCAAATGCCAGTGTTACCCCTAAATAAATGGTAATGAAGGCAAGCCCAGAGCGTTCGGCAAAGCCGACACTGCCATAATAGCTCCAGCTGGTGGCATAAACACCAAGGGAGAGAACATAAACGCTGGGGTGTCGAACAATTTTTGCGGGGATCCAGCCGCGCTCACTGGCATGCGCAATGAGAAATAAAACGGATAAATAAGCCGTTGCGCTAATGAAAAGTGCCGCAACGCTAAAGCTCATTGCGAGATCCACGGCCAATAAACAGGCCAATGAGGATAATTAAGGCAAGCCATAGACCAAAAGGTGCGAACCAAGGGTAATTTTGTTCGGCCCACCATTGCGTGAGTGGTGAGCTAAATAGCAACAATCCCAATGCAAAAATAAGCAATGATGTTGCGCCCGGTGCACGATCAGGTTTGTTCATGGGCACTCCACTCCCCCGGTTGTTACCGAACGTATCACATGTCTGTGCCAGTGACGACTGGCCCAATCCAATATCGCTTCAGGGGGCGCGTCTGCAAGCTCATCAGGAGGGGGAAGTTGCAGAAACTCAAGTGCTTGCATCAAATAAGGGGTGGGGTTGTCTGAATCTAATGCGGGGGCAGCGTTAGTTTTACTCAGCTTGCGCCCATCAGGGCTAAGGGCGATTGGCGTATGCCAGTATTTGGGGGTGGGTAGCCTAAGTGCCTGTTGTAAAGCAACCTGTGGGGCGGTGGCATAAAGCAGGTCTGCGCCCCGAACTACATGGGTGATACCCAGAGCGGCATCGTCAAGCACCATGGCGAGGTGATAGGCATGCAGTCCGTCGCCTCGGCGGATTAAAAAGTCACCCTGAGTTTCTAAGAGATCGATACTGATGCCACCATGAGCCCGATCAAAAAACGCCACGGGAGTGTTGGTGCAGCGAAAACGCCAGCTGCGTGCCTCGCGGCCGGCGGGTAGGCCGTTTCGACAGGTGCCCGGGTAAATCATGCCACTTTTGCCACGCGTAGCAATGGCCGCGATTTCTTTGCGTGTGCATGCGCAGGGGTAGGCGAGGTTGGCGCGAATCAGTTCTTGCAGCGCCTCCTCGTAAACATCCCGCCGTGGAGATTGGTATTGAATGGCACCATCCCACTGAAGTCCAAAGGCCTCCAGCGTGTGTGGAATTGCCGCTACAGCATCTGCGCGCGCGCGAGTGCTATCAACATCATCAATGCGCAAATACCAGCGCCCCTGTGCGGCTTTTGCATCGAGGTAGCTGGCAACCGCGGCGACCAGAGAACCAAAATGTAATGGCCCGGTAGGGCTCGGGGCGAATCGGCCCACATACTCTGTCATACCAGCAGTTTAACCCCTCACGCCCTGCTACACTGATGTGATGAAATTAAGCGATCGTATGGACCGGATCCAACCTTTTCATGTCATGCGTCTACTGGCTCGGGCGCGTGAGCTAGAAGCAGGCGGCATGGATGTGGTGCACATGGAAATTGGTGAGCCGGATTTTCCAACCGCAGCGCCAGTGGTGGCGGCGGGGTGTCAGGCTTTAAAGGCAGGGCATACGGGTTATCTGCCAGCGGCCGGGCTGCCTGCGCTTCGGGAGGCGATTGCTCAGCACTATGCCGCTCGCTATGGCGCACGTGTTGACCCGCAGCGCATTTTGATTACCCCGGGGGCAAGCGGCGCGCTCGTCGTGGCGCTGGCCATGCTAGCGAATCCGGGTCAAAACGTTTTATTGCCAGATCCAGGTTACCCCTGTAATCGAAATTTTGTAGAGCTGGTGGATGCCATCCCCCGCGCAGTGCCGGTGGATGCTGGCAGCCGTTATCAGTTAACGGCCGCGTTGGCGGCGGCCCATTGTGACGCGCAAACCGCCGCAATGGTTGTTGGCTCGCCAGGTAATCCAACGGGCACGATGGCAAGCGAATCAGAGCTTTCAGCATTAGCTCAATTTGCTGTGTCAAGGCAACTCGGGTTGATCGTTGACGAGATCTACCACGGGTTACATTACGACAAGGCGCCGGCGCAGGGAGTGATTGCCGCGCCGGATGCGATTGTGGTGAATAGCTTCTCAAAATACTTTGGCATGACGGGCTGGCGGTTGGGCTGGATGGTTGTGCCAGAAAGCGGAGTTCAGGCTGCTGAAAAGCTGATGCAGAACCTTTTTATTAATGCATCAACGCCGGCGCAGTATGCTGCATTGGCCTGTTTTACGCCCGAGTCTGAAGCGATATTCGAGGCGCGTCGGGCCGAATTTAAAGCACGACGTGATTTTTTATTGCCTGCACTGCGTGAGCTGGGGTTCCGCATTCCAGTGCAGCCAGAAGGTGCTTTTTATCTTTATGCGAATGTGGAGGATCTGACAGAAAACAGCGCTGATTTTGCTGCTCGTTTATTGGAAAATCAAGGGGTTGCAGTAACACCTGGACTTGATTTCGAGATCTCCGCGCCGCAAAAGCATGTACGCTTTGCCTACACCACAGATTTTGATCGACTGGCGGTGGCAGTAGATCGCATCGGCACGCATTTGCGTGCCGATGCTTAAGTGGACACCTTAGGTGCAAACAGTAGAGCGGGTAATGAACCGTTTGCCCTCTGGGGCTTCTAAAGAAAACCCAGAGCCTCGGCCTGGCACCACATCAATGATGAGCTGCGTATGCGCCCACAGTGCATATTGATCGCCCCCGATATAAAAGGGCGTGCCAGCAATGTCACCGAGGTAGACATCCCGATCACCAATGCGGAATTCATCGCGTGGATAACACATAGGTGCGCTACCATCACAGCAACCGCCCGACTGATGAAACAGTAACGGGCCGTGCTGCGCTTTGAGCGACTCGATGAGCGCCTCGGCAGCCTCGGTGGCCGTTACTTTTTCGTTTGCCGTGTCGAGTTCAGACATAAATTTGCCCCTTAAAAGAAGCCTAAAGGCGACTCTCCGTAGCTAACCAGCAGGTTTTTGGTCTGCTGATAGTGAGACAGCATCATGAGATGGTTTTCGCGCCCAATGCCAGAGTGTTTATAGCCACCAAAGGCCGCATGCGCGGGGTATAAATGGTAGCAATTTGTCCAAACACGACCTGCTTGAATACCGCGACCCATTCGATAAGCCTGATTCATGTTGCGTGTCCACACACCGGCGCCAAGCCCATAAAGGGTATCGTTGGCGATGGAAAGCGCATCGTCGGCATCCTCAAATGAGGTGACAGACACCACGGGGCCAAAGATTTCCTCTTGGAAAATCCGCATCCGGTTTTGGCCCTCAAAAACGGTGGGCTGGATGTAATAACCGCCCGATAAGTCTCCGTCTAGCTGATGCGCTTCGCCACCTGCCAGCACTTTGGCGCCCTCCTGTTTGCCGATATCAATGTAGGCAAGGATCTTTTCGTATTGGTCCTGAGATGCCTGTGCGCCGACCATGGTGTCCATATCGAGCGGGTTGCCCATTTTAATCCGGCTAACTCGCTCAAGCGCGGCCTCCATAAACTCGTCATAGAATTTCTTCTCGACAAGTGCCCGAGAGGGACAGGTGCAAACTTCACCCTGGTTGAGCGCAAACATGGCAAAGCCTTCCAGCGATTTCTGTTTAAACTCATCATCGCTATTGAAACAGTTCGCAAAGAACACGTTGGGTGATTTTCCGCCAAGCTCCAGCGTCACCGGAATAATGTTCTCAGAGGCGTACTGCATGATGAGTCGCCCCGTGGTGGTTTCACCCGTGAAGGCAATTTTCGCGATACGTGGATTGGAGGCGAGGGGTTTGCCAGCCTCAACACCAAATCCATTGACGATGTTGACGACCCCGGCTGGGAGCAGATCTGCGATTAATTCCATGAGCACCAAAATGCTGGATGGGGTTTGCTCTGCCGGTTTTAAGACAACGCAGTTGCCCGCCGCAAGCGCTGGCGCTAATTTCCACGTGGCCATGAGGATAGGGAAGTTCCACGGAATGATTTGGCCAACAACGCCAAGGGGTTCATGAAAGTGGTAGGCCACGGTGTCTCCATCGAGCTCACCCATGGTGCCTTCTTGAGCTCGAATGACGCCAGCAAAGTAGCGGAAATGATCAATGGCCAATGGAATATCGGCAACCATCGTTTCGCGAATGGGTTTGCCGTTTTCCCATGTCTCCGCCACCGCTAGCTTTTCAAGGTTTTCTTCCATTCGATCCGCAATGCGGTTAAGAATGATAGAGCGCTCAGTCACCGAGGTCTTGCCCCAGGCATCTTTTGCTGCATGAGCCGCGTCAAGGGCAAGTTCTATGTCTGCTGCCTTAGAGCGCGGCACGCTGCAAAAGGTTTGCCCGGTAATGGGTGTGGGGTTTTCAAAGTATTGCCCGTCTACCGGCGGTGTCCATTCTCCACCAATAAAATTCTCGTAGCGGTTTTTAAAGGAAATGACAGCATCGCTGCTGTTGGGGTTTGCATAGATCATTTGAGTCTTCTCCTCACTCAAGTTTGTTGTAATGCTTTTCCAGCACCTGATAGACAGCAAGTTTTGCGCCAAGATTCCTGAAAACAGCTGCCAGGCTTGCGTGCCGGCGCATTTGGAGAGATGCTGACGTTAAAGGACTTCGCGACATGGCTGTTGCGTTGTCCTATGCCGATACAGGGGGTGTTGCAGATTGCAACACTTCGGAGGAGGCAGAGATGGAGAATAAAACGGTAAGGCATTCGCTGCTGGATGCCTCGGATGAGGTAGCCGGCGCAACGGCTGGTCTTGCTGCGTCTTGGTCGCGGAGCCGTGAGGCCGGTTTGCAGCCCCATGTAACAATGTCAGATGCAATGCTTGATGCAACCGCATTGCGCCTGCTTCGCGAGGCGAATGAGCAACTCATTACGGTCGCATTACCTGAGCTTGAAAACCTTTACTGTCAAATTGCCGGAACCAACAGTGCGGTACTTTTAGCGGACGCGAATGGTGTTATTCTCGAGCGTCAAGGAGACCCTGCGTTTCGGGAGCGAAGCCAGTCGGTTGCCCTGCGTCCTGGGGCCTGTTGGGGTGAGGCGGATCGTGGTACCAATGCAATTGGGCTCGCCTTGACAGAAGGGCGATGCGCCTCCGTTCATGGGGCGGAGCATTTTCTTGCCTGCAATACCTTTTTAACCTGTGCTGCAACGCCGATTCGGAACGCTGCGGGGACGATTGTTGGGCTCTTAGATGTCTCTGGTGACCAGCCGGCCAGGCAATTACATGCGCTTGGATTAGTGCGTATGGGCGCCCGTATGATCGAAAACCGGATGCTTATGGCTGAGTTTCCCGACGCTTTTTATTTGCGATTCCATGCCCGGCCTGAATTAGTCGGTACGCTGGGTGAAGGGATTGCCGTAATTTCTGCCTCAGGTCATCTTTTGGCAATGAATGCCGTTGCGCACGCGCACTTTAAAACAGCACGTGCAGGGACACCGATTACTGATTATTTTGAGCTATCGGGCGATTTGTTGGCGAGCTTGTTTGGGCACTTAGTGCCGATTAAAACAACCTATGGGCTTTTGGTTCACGCACTTGTGGCGGGCAAAGATAAGCCGCTGACACCATTTATCGTTCCCGAAATTAAGCCGCCGCTAAAGCAAATTGACGAATCATTCGCTGAATTGCAGGTGGGCGACTTTCGCATTGCCGAGGCGGGACGGCGCGCCCTGCGAGTGGTAGAGCAAAACATCCCCGTCTTAATTGAAGGAGAAACGGGCACCGGTAAAGAATGGTTGGTACGCGCGGTTCATAAGCGTAGTTCGCGCTCTGACAAACCCTTGATTACGGTGAATTGCGCTGCAATTCCTGAAACACTCGCTGAGGCAGAGCTTTTTGGATATACCCCCGGGGCTTTTACCGGTGCGAATCGAGACGGTGCGCCCGGTCGGTTGGTTGAAGCGGATGGCGGGATTTTGTTTTTGGATGAAGTGGGAGATATGCCGCTTGAGCTTCAAACCCGCTTGCTTAGGGTACTGCAGGAGCGTGAGGTCGTTCCGGTAGGTGGTACGACGCCGCGACCTGTGAATTTTTTGCTTCTAAGCGCCACTCATCAACATTTGGCGAGCTTAGTTGAGGAGGGGCGGTTTAGGAGTGATTTGTTCTATCGCCTTTGTGGTTTAAATATCAGTCTTCCACCGCTGCGGCAACGAGGTGATCTGAGGGCATTGATTCAACGAATGGTTGCTGAAATCGACCCTGGGGTTTTAGTGAGCAAGGCAGCGATGGGGCAGCTCCTTGCTCATCACTGGCCCGGAAACCTACGAGAGCTCGATAATGTCCTGCGAACGGCAATGGCATTGAGGTCAAGCGCAAACCAACTCGATGTGGCTGATTTGCCCATGCCAGCTAACCGCCAACCCACGTTAAAAAGTCGAGAGTCTGAATTGATGGCAGATGCCATTGCCCGACATGGCGGCAACTTTAGTGCCGCTGCCAGAGAACTGGGCGTCAGTCGAAGTACGCTGTATAGACGGTTGCAATCTGCTGATTTAAAGATGCGCGAAAAACCGGTAAGTTAGCGGCTTGTTTTAAACAGTCGGATCTCCCGTTGTCATGCGGCTATCAAAAATTCGGTTAAGTGGATTCAAGTCGTTTGTCGACGCAACACCGGTGCCTTTCCCGGCGTCAATCACGGCCATTGTGGGCCCGAACGGCTGCGGCAAATCCAATATCATTGATGCGGTTCGATGGGTCATGGGAGAAAGCTCCGCTAAGCATTTGCGCGGCGGATCGATGGCCGATGTGATCTTCAGTGGCTCTGGTACGCGTAAGCCAGTTGGGCAGGCGAGTATTGAGCTGCTTTTTGACAACACAGATGGCACGCTTGGGGGCCAGTATGCGGCCTATAGCGAAATTTCCGTCCGGCGTCAGGTGAATCGAGACGGACAGTCGGTTTATTACCTTAATGGAACACGTTGTCGGCGACGGGATGTGACTGAGGTCTTTTTGGGTACTGGACTGGGCCCTCGGAGCTATTCGATTATCGAGCAGGGCACGATTTCACGACTCATTGAAGCCCGTCCTGAGGAGTTAAGAGGGTATCTCGAAGAGGCGGCCGGCATCAGCCTGTATAAAGAGCGTCGGCGTGAAACTGAGCGCCGCATGCGCGATACACGAGAAAACCTAGAACGCTTAGAGGATGTGCGTGGCGAAGTTGCAAGCCAACTCGAAAAACTTTCTCGCCAGGCCGAAACCGCCGAAAAATACCGAACGTTAAAAGCGGAGGAGCGCCAGCGCCAAGCAGAGCTTTTGGTGTTGCGCATACAGGCTATTGATGCCGAGCGCACCGCACTAGCCGCCGAGCTGGCCGAGCGTAATACCGCTTTAGAGGCGCGCTTGGCAGATCAGCGGCGTGTTGAGCGCGACTTAGAAGTGATGCGGGCACGGCATGTTGAAGACAGCGAGCAGGTCAATACGATTCAAGGGCAGTACTATCAAATTGGTGCGGATATCGCGCGCGCTGAACAAGCGATTGCGCATCGCCGCGAGCTGCGTGAAACCAGCCAAAAGGAACTGGAACGTAATCAGATCGAGCTCGAAAGAATTGCTAAGGAAATGCGAGAGGATATTGAAAAGAAAGATCTTTTCTTATCGCGCGTTGCGGCGATTGAGCCAGAGAAATTAACGCTTGAAGCAGACATCACAACCGCTGAAGAGCAACTGAAAGCGCGCCAAAAAGAGGTGGAACGTTTGCGTGCAGAATGTGCTAACTACGCCCAGCAGCGAGCAAACGCTGAGCGTAGCGCACAAGTTGAAGGCGCACGAATCGAACAATTAGAAGATCGCCTGTACGAGCAAAATCGCCGCCGAGAGCGGCTTGCAGAAACACTGGCTCAGTTGGCGCAAAGTGAGGCTGAAGAGGAGCAAGCCGTTTATCGTGCAGAAGCCGAAGCGCTAGAGGCGCAGCGTAGCGCCCAAAGTGAATCGCTGGAGCGCATCAATGGCAAGCTTGAAGACGCCAAGCGGGAGGCGCAGGCCGCCAATGAACAACTTGATCAAGCAAAAGCGGAGCGCGCGGCCACCGCGGCGCGTTTAACCTCGCTAGAAACTTTGCAGGAATCAGCGCTAGGTGCTGATGAGCAGGTAACTGAATGGGTGCGCTCGCTCGGTGTGAAGCAGCCAGAAAAAGTGGTTGAACACCTGAGCGTAGAGCCAGGCTGGGAGCGTGCGGTAGAAATCGCGCTGGCGGACGCGCTACAAGCTGTTGTGACTGACAGTAACGCGGGTTTACTGGAAAAAGGCGTAGCCTTGCCACGCGGGCGCGCCATGTTCATCGAAGCTGTAACGCAACCAACAGCGCCAGAACCCACGGCGTTATTGGCTAAAATCAAAACGAAACTGCCCCTGACATCACTCTTAGCTTCTGTCCACGTGGCTGAAACAGATGCTGAGGCGCAGACACTCTTAACCAGCTTGCCGAGTGGACATTCTGTGATTACGCCTGAGGGGCGCTGGTTTGGGCATCATTGGGCGAGAGTATTTGCGGCGGATGATGGGGTTGAGGCGGGTGTGCTTGAGCGTCGTCGTGAAATCAAAGCCTTAACCGCGCAGCTCCAAACCCATGAGCAGGCAATTGCTGCGGCCAAAGAAAGATTAGAGGCGGCCCAGCGCGCTATCACACAGTGTGAGGCTGAGCGGGCTGAGGCACAGACGGTTCTGGCAAAGGTTGGCGAGGAGTTGGCAACCTGCGCTGCCAAACAACAAGCCGTGGCTGATCGCATTACAGAGGTTGAGCGGCAGCGTGAGTCTTTGACCGAAGAGCGTGCGGATCTGTTAGAAGCCATCGAGGGCGGCCAGCGTGCGGTAACGGAATCGCGCTCAGCACTGGATCAGGCGATGCAGGATCGCGACGCCGCCGAGGCGGCCGCTGAGACAGCCGTGACTCAGCGGGATGAAGCAGAAGCCCTGCTGGACGCTGATCGGCAAGCGCTTGATCAGCTGAGGCAGCGGCAGCAAGAGGCCAGTCTACGGTTAGAGGGCGCACAGACCGCTGCTGCATCCATTGAGCAAGCAATTGCTCGTTTACAACGTAGTCAGGATCAGTTTGAGGCCCGTAATGCCGAGCTTGGACAAGCGCTTGAGACGGTGTCTGGCTCTGATGATGATTTAGAACATGAGCGCCAAACCTTACTGGCAAAACGCGTTGAGGTAGAAGCGGAGCTCACCGCAGCGCGTCAGCGCTTAGGTGAGGCAGATGCCGGTATCAGGTCGCTGGATCAAAAGCGCGCGGAAGCTGAGCAAGGGGTAAGCGCGTTGCGGGAATCCGCGGAGACAGCCCGTTTTCGTGATTATGAAATTGAAGCACGTCGAAATGCGTTACAGGAGCAGTTGGGCGGATTTGATGTTGCTGTTGAGCAGGTGATCGATACGTTGCCAGAAACGGCGACGGAAGCAGGTTGGCAAACGGAATTAGAACGCTTGGATAACCGGATTCGTCGGCTTGGGCCAATTAATCTGGCGGCCATTGACGAGCATCAAGCGCTGGCAGAGCGTAAAACCTATCTTGATGAGCAGTATGCCGACTTAACCGAGGCACTCGACACGCTGCAGGATGCGATTCAAAAAATTGATCGTGAAACCCGAACTCGATTTAAAGAAACGTTTGAAAAGGTTAATGTGGGCCTGCAACGATTATTCCCGCGGTTATTCGGCGGTGGGCAGGCCTATTTAGAGATGACCGAAGATGACCTGCTAGAAACCGGTATCACCATTATGGCGCGACCGCCGGGTAAGCGAATCACCAATATTCATTTATTATCAGGCGGTGAAAAAGCACTCACGGCTGTCTCTCTGGTTTTTGCGATTTTTGAACTAAATCCAGCGCCGTTTTGTATGTTAGATGAGGTGGATGCACCGCTTGATGAGGCTAATGTGGGTCGTTTTTGTGACTTGCTTCGCGAAATGTCATCCCGTGTGCAATTTATTGTCATCACGCATAATAAGACCACCATGGAAGCGGCAACGCATTTGGCGGGCGTTACGATGGCTGAACCTGGCGTCTCACGGCTTGTTGCTGTTGATGTTGCAGAGGCCTTGACGCTGGCGGAAGCAGAAGCGGAGACCTAATGGATCATTTACCGGTACAATTTGCCGGAAGTAAACGGCGGGGTTGAGCATGGACCAATTACGATGGATTTTGCTGGGGCTGGGTGCGCTCATCATTATCGGCGTCTATGTCCACGGAAGTTGGCAGACTATTCGCGAAAAAGGCTGGCCTCAGTGGCGGCGTAAGAGCGCGGAAGACAGCGATAGGATAGAACCGGACGCGCTGTATGGTGATGACGGTATTGTCGGAGAAGTTCGGGTTACCCGACTCGATGATACCGAATTTGAACCCGCCCCCGAACCTGAACCCGAACCGGAACCCGATTGGGAATTGGACTTAGGCCTAGACGATGAGCCTCAGCCCGACCTCGAGCCTGCGCCGGCCGCTGATCCGGTCTTTGAAGGTGAGGAGAAAGTGATCGTTCTGACCGTGATGGCGCCTAAGGGCGTTCAATATGCGGGCGATGCTTTAGCCGAGGTGGCTGAAGACTGTGGGTTGAGGTTAACGGAGCAGGGTGTATTTAGGCGGGGGATCGATACCGATGCAGGAACGGTTGCTGCCTACACGATTGCCAATATCTTAGAGCCGGGAACATTCGAGCAAGCACGACTTGCTGAGCAAATGACGCCCGGGGTTGTGATGATTATGCAGCTACCGGGGCCGTTTGACGGCCCATCAACGTTTGAGCAGATGCTTGCAACCGCGCGAACAATTGTGGAGCGATTAGGTGGGCAGTTATTGGATGGACGGCGGTGTGATCTTAACGCGCAATCCATCGAGCACATGCGTGAAGAGTTACTTGAGTACCGGCGGAGGAGTCAGTTGGCAGACCGACGGAGCTCTTGAGGAATGACGGATAGTTCACCGTTGGCTGCACAGGCGCGTGCTAGCGCGCTGCGCGAGCAGCTGGAGCATCACAACCATCAATACTACGTGCTCGATCAGCCTGAGGTATCCGATAGTGAGTACGATGCCTTGCTGCATGAGCTGCAGGCGCTGGAATCAGAACATCCCGAGCTAATCACCCCCAGCTCACCGACTCAGCGTGTAGGCGCCCCGCCTGCAAGTGAATTCCCCGCCTCTGAACATCTTGAGCCTATGCGCTCGCTTGCTAATGCTTTTACGCAGGATGACTTATCGGAATTCGATCAGCGAATTCGCGATCAGCTCGATGTTGCCGCGGTCGACTATGTGGCTGAGCCCAAACTCGATGGGTTGTCAGTCAATTTGCGTTATGAAAACGGCGTTCTCGTGCTAGCGGCAACTCGCGGAGACGGTGAGGTGGGCGAAGAAGTCACCGCAAACGCACGAACAATTGGCTCGGTCCCGCTACAGCTAAGAAGTGAAAACCCGCCAAAAAGCATCGAGATACGCGGCGAAATTGTGATTCGGCTGAAAGACTTTGAGCGGCTTAATCAACAGCGTTTAGCTGCCAATGAGCGCCCCTTTGCAAATCCGCGCAACGCCGCGGCGGGCAGTATGCGTCAGCTTGACTCACGCCTCACCGCAAAACGCCCGCTCACCTTGTTTGCCTTTGGTGTGGGTGCGTCCACGGATCCATTGCCCGAGACGCATTATGGCGTACTTGATCAACTCAGAGCCTGGGGTTTTCGTATCAATGAACGGGTGGAATGTGTGGCGGGAGTCTCGGGGTGCGAGTCATTCTATGAACGGCTTATTCGCGATCGCGATGATCTGGATTATGAGATTGATGGGGCGGTTTACAAAGTAAACGATCGCGGCGTTTGGAATACTTTAGGGTCTACGGCCAGGGCACCGCGCTGGGCAATCGCTCACAAATTGCCGGCGCGTGAGGCAACAACGGTCATCGAATCGATCAGCGTTTCAGTGGGCCGGACGGGTGTGATAACGCCGGTTGCTGAGCTCACGCCAGTATCGGTTGGCGGCGTGGTGGTTAGTCGGGCGACGTTGCACAACCTTGATGAGGTGCATCGCAAGGATGTGCGCCCAAACGATACCGTGATGGTCAGACGCGCTGGAGATGTGATTCCTGAAATCGTGGGTGTGGTGGAGTCTAAACGGCCCCCAGGCAGTGAACCCTGGCAAATGGTGAGTCACTGTCCTGCTTGCGGTTCGGAAATCGTTCGCTTGGACGATGAGGCAGCCCATCGCTGCCTGGCTGGTCTCTTTTGCCCGGCGCAGCGCAAGGGCGCCATTGAACACTACGTCTCGCGCAAGGCAATGGATATCGATGGCCTCGGTGAGAAGCTGATTGATCAACTGGTCGATAGCGAACGGATTAAAACGGTGTCTGATCTGTATCAATTAAGCTTAGTTGACCTTCGCGGCATGGATCGAATGGGCGAGAAATCCAGCCAGAATTTGCTGAACGCCATTGAGAAATCGAAAACAACAACGTTGGCACGATTTCTTTATGCCTTGGGCATCAGTCAAGTAGGGGAAGTCACTGCAAAATCCTTAGCCCAGCAATTTGGCAGTTTAGATCGGTTGATGGCAGCAGATGAGGAGACATTGAGTGAGGTGCGCGACATCGGGCCGGTAGTTGCTCAATCTGTACATGGTTTTTTTGCGGAACCGCATAATCGCGAAGTTATTGAATCATTGCGCGCTGCGGGTGTGCATTGGACGGAGGCGGAAGGTCTTTCGGCCGCAGAAGATTTACCATTGGCCGGCAAAACGTTTGTTTTGACAGGCAGTTTGCAGACCTATACTCGAGATGAGGCTCAAGCCCGCTTGGAGGCTTTGGGTGGCAAGGTAACGTCGAGTGTATCTAAGAAAACCGATTATGTGGTGGTTGGCGATTCGCCAGGCTCAAAACAAAAGAAAGCAGAGGAACTCGGTGTTCCCCTGCTTGATGAGGCTGCTTTTGAGGCGTTACTCGTAGCTCACTGAGGCGGCTTCACGTAACTCATCCAGCGATCGCTGAATCCGTTCGTTGACAATCGCCATTCTCAGCTCGCTTTGCACCTCTTCGATGGGCGGTGCCTCACGCTCGCGCACTTCGTCCACGCGAATGATATGCCAGCCAAATTGCGTTTCAACCGGCGACTGGCTGATTTCGCTAACTTCGATTTGCTGTACGGCTTCGCTGAAGGGGGCAACCATGTCGGTGGGTGCAAACCACCCAAGATCGCCGCCATTAGCTGCGCTACCATCACGCGAGAACTCCGCGGCTAGCTCGGCAAACTCAGCTTGCTCCTCCTGAATTTGGCGAATGAGCTCTTCTGCTTGGCTGCGATCTTCTACCAAAATGTGACTGGCCCGGTACTCAAGTTGACCGTCTCCGTACTCGGCCTCATAGCGCTCGGTCAGGGCCGCCTCTGAGATTGGCTCGCTGGTTGAGAGCGTGCGAACAAATGCCTGTGCTAAAGCGGTACGACGGGTATTTTCTAGTTGCGCCTGTAGCGCAGGATCATCCCCTAAGCCCTGTTCGGCAGCGGCTTGTGCCAGTACGGTCAGGTTAATGACTTCTTCTAAAAACTGCTCGCGTTGGGCCGGCGGGACATTACCGCCGCCTTGGGTTTGTTGCGCAATAATTTGATTAAGTTGCAGCTCGGTGATGGGCTCACCATTTACTTCTGCCAACACGGTTTGAGCCTGCGCAGGTGCCATAACAAATAGCAGGGTAAGCAAGGCAACAGCTAATGTGGAAGGGAAAACGCGTTTCATGAAAACCTCTTTAAGTTTCTTCTGGAGTCAGGGCATCGATACTCAGTGCATGAATGCAATCATTGCGCATGGCATCGCCCATTGCTTGATAGATCAGCCGATGACGAGCGATTGGTGTGAGATCGGTAAAGTCGGGGCTCACCACACGCACATAAAAATGACCACCGCCGGCTTGGGCCCCCGCATGCCCGGCATGTAAGTGACTGTCGTCACGCACCAGCAGGTCGGTAATGTTAATAGCGGCCTCGATACGAGAGCGGATCATTTCCGATCGGTTCATGGCATGACTTTGCGGAATGGTTTAACGGTAACCGACGCATAAACCCCCGCCTTTGTGTACGGGTCATCGTCCGCCCAATCTTTTGCAGCCTGAAGCGAGTCAAACTCAGCCACAATTAAGCTGCCCGTAAAACCGGCGGGGCCAGGGTCCTCGTTTTCAATTGCGGGGAATGGCCCGGCGACTAACAGACGGCCCTCTGCTTTCAGAGCTTCTACCCGAGTCAGGTGGTCTGGCCGAGTTTTTTGCCGCAGCGGTAAGCTGTCAGGGTTGTCTGTACCAATGATGGCGTAATACATCGATTTACCTCAGGTTGCCATTAAACGCTACCATGTCTTTAAAATTGCACGCTGGAGGTGATATGACCCAATTTCTTGAAGTCCATCCTGAAAACCCTCAACGTCGTTTGGTTAGACGTGCGGTCGAGATTCTCCGTGATGGGGGCGTCATCGTCTACCCCGGATGTTCAACCTACGCACTCGGGTGTGCCATGGGAGATAAAGACGCCATCGACCGAATACGAGCGATTCGCCAGTTAGGAAATCGTCATAACTTTACGCTAGCTTGCCGTGACCTTTCAGAAATTGGAACCTACGCCCGGGTTGATAATTCAGCTTTTCGCCTGCTAAAGGCCCATACGCCGGGCCCCTTTACCTTCGTGCTTCGAGCCACGGCTGAGGTGCCGCGTCGGCTTCAGCATCCTCGCAAAAAGACGATTGCTATTCAGGTGCCGGAAAATCCAATTGCAATGATGCTATTGGAAGAGTGGGGTGAGCCCATGATGACCAGTACGCTGTTATTACCTGATGAAACGCTGCCTTTAACCGAACCATCCGATATGATGGACGCCCTTGGCGGGCGAGTTGATGCTGTGCTAGCGGGCGTGGCCGGTGGCCACGAGCCCAGTACCGTCGTTGATTTCTCGGAAGGTGCGCCGGTCGTGTTGCGTCACGGGGCTGGTGATGCGCAGTTTTTTGAGTCCTGAATTCTGATGCGGAGGATGTATTGAACAAGCCGATAAATCGTATGGACCGAGTGCTCTCTGGTATGCGGCCCACTGGGCGTTTGCACTTGGGGCACTATCATGGCGTTCTTCGCAACTGGGTGAAGCTTCAGGAAACGCATGATTGTTTTTTCTTTGTTGCTGATTGGCATGCGCTCACCACCGTCTATGAGGAGCGTGAGATCATTTCGCGCAATGTGTGGGATATGGTTGTGGACTGGCTGGCCTGCGGGGTGAACCCCAACTTATCGACCTTATTCATACAGTCACGAGTCATGGAGCATGCTGAGCTGCATTTGCTCTTATCGATGATTACGCCGCTGGGTTGGCTAGAGCGCGTGCCTACGTATAAGGATCAAATTCAGCAGTTGCGTGAGCGGGATCTCGCTACTTATGGGTTTTTAGGCTACCCCGTGCTGCAAAGTGCCGATATCTTGGTCTACGGCGCAAGTGGCGTGCCGGTTGGCGAAGATCAGGTCTCTCATGTGGAGTTAACGCGCGAGCTGGCCCGGCGGTTTAACTATTTATTTGGGCGGGAGCCCGATTTCGAGGCGCGGGCCGAAACCGCGATCGATAAGATGGGCAAAAAGGCGGCTCGACTCTATCGTGAGCTGCGGCGGCGTTATCAAGAAGCAGGTGATTTGGAGGCCTTGGCGGAGGGTCAAGCATTAATTGAAGATCAACACAATTTGACGATGGCAGATGCCGAGCGTCTGCAAGGGTACTTAGAAGGCGGTGGCCGCACCGTGCTGACCGAGCCTGAAGCGTTGTTGACGCCTGCTGCGCGAATGCCTGGCCTCGATGGACGAAAAATGTCCAAATCCTACGGCAATGCCATTTCATTGCGTGAAAGTGATGAGGCGATTGAGCAGAAGATTCGCACGATGCCGACAGATCCTGCAAGGGTCAGGCGGAGTGATCCTGGCGAGCCTGAAAAATGCCCGGTCTTCGATCTGCATCGTGTTTATTCGAGTGAGGACACTCAAGATTGGGTTCAACAAGGCTGCCGGTCGGCGGGCATTGGGTGCATTGACTGTAAGCGTCCACTCATTGAGGCCGTTCAAGCTGAGGTGGCGCCGATTCGTGAGCGTGCTGAGGCCCTTGAGGCAGACCCTGAGCAGGTGCGGCAGATTATTTCGAGTGGCTGTGAGCATGCACAAGAGGTTGCCCGTTCAACTATGCAGGAAGTTCGCTCGGCAATTGGCCTGAGTTATCGCTAACTAATGGATATTGATGTTATCGCACGGGTTCAGGGAGAGCCCTTTGCCAAACTACCGCGTGATTTATATATCCCGCCCGATGCCTTAGAGGTTTTTCTTGAGGCGTTTGAAGGGCCGCTAGATCTGTTGTTGTACCTGATTCGTCGGCAGAACCTCGATATTTTAGACATCCCGATTGCTGAAATCACACGCCAGTACATGGGCTATGTCGAATTAATGAAAGATCTACGCTTAGAGTTGGCGGCGGAGTATCTGGTGATGGCCGCGATGCTAGCCGAAATTAAGTCGCGCATGTTGCTGCCGCGACCACCCGCAGATTTAGATGATGAAGAGCGAGATCCGCGCGCAGAGTTAGTGCGCCGATTACAGGAGTACGAGCAATTTAAAGCGGCGGGTGATCAGCTTGATCAACTGCCTAGGCTCGCTCGAGATCTTTTTGTGGCTTCGGCTCAACTGCCGCCGCTCGATGTTCAGCGTCGTGAGCCGGATGTTTTGCTTGATGAGCTGTTGGCGGCGCTTGCAGAGAGCCTAGATCGGGTACAGATGTTCAGTCATCACCAAATACAACGCGAAGCCCTGTCAGTTCGTGAGCGCATGAGCGAGACGCTAGAGCGACTGCATAGTCAGCAGTTCTTACCGTTATCAGCATTGTTAAGACCCGAGGAAGGCCGAGCCGGCGTAGTCGTTACCTTTCTTGCTATCCTCGAGTTGTTAAAGGCCTCGTTAATTGAGTTAGTCCAAACTGAACCTTTTGCCCCCTTGCATGTGAGAGCAGAGCATTGAGCCAACCGAGTCTTGAGAACATTTTAGAAGCTGTGCTGCTTGCTGCCGGTGAAGCCCTTTCTATGGAGCAGCTGCAGGCGGTCTTTAGCGATGACGAACGCCCGAGTATCGCTGAGCTTGAGCGGGCTTTAGCGGCATTAGAATCTCAGCTCTCAGATCGGGGTGTATCACTTCAGCGGGTGGCGAGTGGTTATCGGTTACAAGTGCCCGAGTCTTTATCTCCGTGGGTCTCTCGGTTGTGGGAGGAAAAGCCTAGCCGCTACTCGCGAGCGATATTAGAGACACTGGCCATTATTGCGTATCGCCAGCCAGTCACACGGGGTGAGATAGAAGAAATTCGCGGTGTGGCGTTGAGCACTGGAATCATGCGTACCTTGCAAGAGCGAGGTTGGATTCGGGTGGCAGGGCATCGTGATGCACCGGGGCGCCCAGGCGTTTACGCCACAACCAGAGCTTTTCTTGATTACTTTAATCTTGCCAGTCTTGCTGATTTGCCGAGTCTTATCGAGCTTGGTGAGCCGGGTCCTGAACATCCAGAGCTGGACCTAGAACCACCGGAGGCGAATGATGGACGGTGAAAAAATTCAAAAAGTGCTGGCGCGAGCAGGATTAGGGTCACGCCGTGAGATGGAGCGTTATATCGAGGCAGGGCGTGTCAAGGTTGATGGCGTTGTCGCCACGCTTGGCGATCGGGTCAGCAATACGGCACGTTTGAGTGTTGATGGAAAAATGTTGGCTAAACAGGCTTTAGAGCCGGTGCATCGGCAGGTTGTGGCCTATCATAAACCGGTTGGTGAGCTTGTGACTCGGCATGACCCGGAGCAGCGGAAAACGGTCTTTACACGGTTGCCGAAGCTTGAAAATGGCCGCTGGATTGCGGTGGGAAGATTGGATATCAATACCTCCGGCTTGCTGTTGCTAACAACAGATGGAGAGCTCGCCAATCGGCTGATGCATCCCCGGTATCACTTAATTCGTGATTATGCGGTAAGGATCTATGGGCCCGTTGGGCCTGAAATGATCCAACGGCTGCAGACCGGTGTGGATTTGGAGGATGGGCGCGCGGCGTTCGAGTCAATTTTGCCGCTGGATGAAGGGCGAGCCGCTAATGGTTGGTACCGCGTTCGCCTGCGTGAAGGCCGAAATCGGCTCGTGCGCAGACTCTGGGAATCTCAAGGTGTACAGGTCAGTCGGTTGATGCGGGTTCAGTATGGCCCGGTGCCCATGCCCCCCGGGTTGCGTGAGGGGCAAGTGCATCGCTTAACGGGCGGTGAAATTCGGCATTTGCTGAATTTGGTAGGGATGGAAGCGCCACCCCGCCCACGCTCTCATCAGCGCTCATAAGTGCCGATTAACCGATTCATGCCAATGACATGCGGCTCAACCTGATCAAGAAATTGCCACAGCGATAACCCTGGCTCTAAGGTTAAGGCCTGATCTAGGGCAAGCACCCAGAAGTAGTAGTGGTGCAGACCATGGCCTTCAGGGGGCATCGGCCCTCCATACGCCTGCCGGCCAAAATCACTAATGCCGCTGGTCCAAGCTGTGTCAGCCTCATCCAGTCCACGGATATGACCGGGAATATTGTAATAAACCCAGTGAACAAACCCGTAGCTACCGGGGCTAACCAGTGGTGCATCCGGATCGTGGCAAAAAACAGCAAACCCTTGGGTGCCGTCCGGCACAGACTCCCATTGAAGCGGTGGAGCGATATCATCCCCATCACCGGTAAAGCGGGTGGGGATAGTTTGGTGCGGTTCAAAAGCGCTGCTTTTTACCTGAAGGTTTGATAGCGCGAATCCCATACTCTTCTTTTTGCTCCTGAATTCAAATTATTCGGTATTGGGTACCATTAACCACGGAGTGGCTTGGGTCAAGCAACTTGATAATCGCAGCGGCAACGCCATCCGTTGCTGGTACCTCACTTGCCATCTCGCCAGCATACGCCTGTCGGCGTAACGCTGTCCGCATTGGGCCGGGGTCAATGCTGCAGCTGGTGATCGGATTCGCGGTCGATGCTTCTGCCGCTAATGTGGCCATGAGGCCCTCAACCGCAAACTTGCTGACCCCGTAGGCGCCCATGGCTGCCTTGCCTTCACGGCCCGACGCATCCGAAATAAACGCGATTTTGCCCTGACTTTGCTGGAGTAACCGAAGGCAGCACTGGGTTAATAAAAAGGGCCCGTTCAGGTTGGTTTGTAGGGTGTGCAGCCATTGTTGCGGGTCTTGTAATGCAATCGGTGCCGTTTGCCCAAGCTCTGCGGCATTGTTGATGAGCCAATCAAGCCCACCCATTTGCGTTTCAACTCGCTCTGCTAGCTCCCAATAATCATCGGGTTGAGCACCGAGAAGATCTAGGGGGTAGAGGGCTGGCTCGACGCCGCCCGCTTCTTTAATTTGGTCAAAAGCTTTTTCTAGGCCGGGTAGATTCTTATCGAGCAGGATGACGGTAGCGCCCTCCGCAGCGGCACGTTGAGCCAGCGTAAGGCCCAATCCAGCAGCCGCGCCCGTGATTAGAATGCGCTGCCCGTTAAGCCTGCTTTCGATGGGGGCGTCGTCTGGCTGTTTGGGAATATCTTCAATCATGATGCTGGTCCTGACGGTGAAGCGGCAACACGGTGCGGCCAATTGGCCGTTTTCCATGCCATCCATAATTTACGTAAAGGGGTTAGGTGATGCTGACGCGACAACACGGGGATGCCGTCTTGTTCAATACGCAGCAAAAGCTCACGATAGAGCACGGCTAGAATGAGCCCATAGCGCAGCGGTTGGCGCTCTTGTGGTTGTAGCTGAGTGATGGCGCTATCTAAAAACTGACGCGCCCGACGCGCTTGCTGAGCGAGAACAGATTGGGTGACTTCCGCTTCTGGCTCGCTGAGTATTTGCTCAGTCGTAACGCCTCGAATTGATAGTTCATCGGCCGGGATGTAGCACCGGCCAGCAATCAGGTCGCGGCGTAGGTGGCGTAGCATGCGGGTTAACTCAAGTCCGATCGAAAGATCGTGCGCGAAAGCCGCCGCCTCAGTGCCTGTTGAACCGCCCATTCGCCATGTCAGTTCAGCAATGCTTCCACCGGCTCGATGACAGTATAAGGTGAGCTCCCGAAGCGTGGGGTAACTGCCATATTCTAGATCCATCCGTGCCGCCTCGATCAGCTCGTTAAGCCCGTCAAGCGGCAATGCATGCTGATCAATGGAGGGCGCCAATGCCTGGGTAACCGGATGCCGTGGGTTGCCTTCTGCTAACCGCTGTAGTTCTTCTTGCCACCAGGTCAGTTTGACTGCACCAATGCCGGCATCACTGACTTCACGGGGCACTTCTAAGATTTCTGCCCTTAATGCCGCTAAGGCGGCAAGGCCCTGACGCTGATCTTGGGGGGCGAAGAGCAGTGCATAGTGCAGGCTAGAGCCCTCGGGCGCTGCCTTATTACGACAGTAAGTTTCAGGATCCATGTAGCCAGCGCAGCGTCTCAGTTGGATGATAAATCAGGCCATCCGCGCCCCAATTTTCAGGATGATCATCGCCACAGACATAGCCATACAGCGCTGCCAGTGTCAGGGTGCCCGCGCGACGACCGGCCTGAATGTCTCGTTCCGCATCGCCAACGATCACACAGTCTTTGGGTTGCATTTTTAGTCTTCTACAACCTTCAAGCACCTGAAATGGGTGGGGTTTGCGAAGTGCCGTATCTTCACCGGTAATGACGCAGGCCGGGCGTTCATCGTAGCCCAGCGCAGCAATTAATGGGCGGGTTAGCCAGCCGGGTTTGTTAGTCACAATACCCCACAGCACACCATTGTTCTCTAGGGCTTCGAGCAGCGTTTCCATGCCTTCATAAGGGCGTGTTCGTTCACTGACGCGTTCATGATAAAGCGCTAAAAATCGTTCTCGAAGGGGTTCAAATTTTGGATGGTTGGGTCGTAGGTTAAAACCACGCGCAATCATCGGAACGCTGCCGTGGCCAACGGCGTTGGCAAATTCGCTTGCGGGAAGCGGCAACAGATCTTGTTCATGGCGTAGGGCATTTAGCGCATCAACCAGGTCGGGGCCGGTATCAAAAAGCGTGCCATCAAGGTCAAGCAGTACTGCGCGGGCAAGGGGGCGTACTGGCATTAGGCACCCGCCTTTTTGTAAACGCACAGATAGTTGACCTCGACGCCGTCGCCCAACGTGTATTGACGCGTCAGTGGGTGGTAATGCAACCCAGTTATATCGAGCAGTTGTAGTTCTGCGGTTCGTGCCCATCGATCGAGTTCTGCCGGGGTGATAAATGCGGAGTGATCGTGCGTACCCCGTGGCAATAGTTTCAATAAATATTCTGCCCCAACGATTGCATGCATCCAGGCCTTAGGTGTGCGGTTTAGGGTAGAAAAGAAGAGCTTGCCGCCCGGTTTGACGAGCTGTCCGCAGGCTTGAACAATTGCGGCGGGATTGGGCACGTGCTCGAGCATTTCGAGGCAGGTCACGATATCCCACTGAGCGGGTGCCTCTTCAGCTAAAGCCTCTGCTGCAATGCATTGATAGTTAATCTGATGGTTGTGCTCGCTGGCATGTTGTTGAGCCGCCGCAAGGCTATCTTCGGCCAGGTCAATGCCGGTAACCTTAGCCCCTTCTTCGGCCATGGCCTCGGCTAAAAGACCACCACCACACCCTACGTCAAGCACTGCTTTGCCTTGCAAGGTGCCGCAGTGCTGTTTGATATATTCCAGTCTGAGTGGATTAATGGCGTGTAATGGTGCAAACGGACCTTCAGGGTCCCACCAAGCGTCTGCATGGGCATCAAATTGGGCGATTTCAGCGGAGTCTACGTTAGGCCGTTTCATCGTTTTTGAAGTTTATCACGCCACTCAGTTGCTCGCGCCAAAATTGCTGTCTGATCTAAGGTCGTCGCCGCACGCTCATTGAGGACATGTGCGCCGTTAATCCATACATGCTTTATTTGCTGGCGGCTTGCTGCATACACAACCTGAGAGGGCACTTGGTGTAGTGGTGTGGATTCGGGTTGGGTTAGGTCTAGGCTAATCAGATCGGCTGCTTTGCCAACTTTTAAACTACCGATCTCATGATCGCGACCCAGTGCCTTGGCACCGCCTAGGGTTGCTATTTCAATGGCCTGCCACGCTGGTAATGCGGCAGCATTGCCGCTAACCCCCTTTGCAATGAGCGCGGCGGTGCGCATCTCACTCAGAAGATCAAGGTCATTATTGCTGGCTGCGCCGTCTGTACCGAGCGCCAGGTGTACACCTCGATCCGCTAAATCGGCAACGGGGCAAAAGCCGCTAGCGAGTTTCATATTGGCTTCAGGACAATGGATGACATGGGCTCCGGTTGCGGCAAGTCGATCGCGTTCTCGCTCTGAGAGTTGAGTCATGTGCACAGCTAGCAGGTTAGAGTTGATAAGGCCAAGCGCATCTAATCGCATTAATGGCCGATCGCCCTGCGTGGTTAGGTGCCGTTCTACTTCCGCTGCCGTTTCATGAACATGGATGTGAAACCGCCGATTCAGTGCCTCCGCAATTTCTGCGGCGCGCACTAGATTTTTTTCGCTCACCGTATAAGGCGCATGGGGCGCCATGGTGGTGTCAATTAATGGGTGCCCGGCCCATTGGCTATGCAAGGCCTGACCCTTTGCCAAATACTCTTCGGGTCCATTGGCATAAGCCGTTGGGAAATCAATTAAAATCATACCCACGCTAGCGCGAACCCCCGCCTTGGCAGCCGCATTGGCCGTTGCTTCGGGAAAGAAATACATATCGTTGAAGCAGGTGATTCCGCCGCGCAGCATTTCTAAGATAGCCAACTCACTGCCAGCGTGCACAAACGCTTCGCCCACATGGGCCTGCTCGGCAGGCCAAATATGCTCGGTGAGCCATGTCATTAACGGGAGGTCGTCTGCAAACCCTCGTAAAAGCGTCATCGCCGCATGTGTATGTGCGTTGATTAATCCGGGCAATACCACCTGTCCGGGTAGGTGGTGTTCAGCCTTTGCTGTATAGGTTTGAGCCATCTCAGATGGGGGCGCGATGGCTAGAATTTGGCCCTGATGGATTGCCAGTGAGTGGTCCTCGAGCACCGTTTGAGCTGGCTCGACAGGGATAATCCACTCGGGGTGAATAATGAGATCCACTTCATCCATTCCCGTAGTGTGCGACAATTCGCGTTTAATCCAAAGCTCAGTATCAGGAGAAAGTGATGAAGCATGTTTCCATTGGTCTTGCGTTGGCCGCCAGCCTGAGTGCTGGGGTGGCTGGTGCGGAGTCGGGCAATCCGCAGGTCGTGTTTGAAACGAGCGCCGGTGATGTGCATATCGAGCTGTTTGCCGAGGCGGCACCCATCACGGTTGAAAACTTTTTGGAATATGTGGATGCCGGATTTTATGACGGTACGATTTTCCACCGCGTGATTCCTGGGTTTGTGATTCAGGGTGGTGGATTTACTCCTGACATGGTTCAAAAGCCTACTAATCCGCCGATTGTGAATGAGGCAGATAATGGTTTAAAAAATGAGCGGGGCACGCTGTCTATGGCAAGAACGCAGGTGCGTGATAGTGCAACCACCCAATTTTTTGTAAACCTAGCTGCAAATGCTTTCTTGGATCACGGAGAGCGTGATTTTGGTTACGCGGTGTTCGGCCGAGTTGTTGAAGGCATGGAAGTAATTGATGAAATTGCGGCTGGCGAAACGGCGCGCCGAGGCGGTATGGCCGATGTGCCGGTTGAGCCGGTGGTAGTCACGCGCGCACAACGCGTCGTGCTATAATCGCAAAATGAGTGTTGCTAAGGAAATCCTCCCGGTTAACCTAGAGGACGAAATGCGTCAGTCCTATTTGGACTACGCAATGAGCGTCATTGTTGGCCGTGCTTTACCAGATGTTCGAGACGGCTTAAAGCCGGTGCATCGACGTGTGTTGCATGCCATGCGTGAGCTTGGCAACGATTGGAATAAGCCCTATAAAAAATCCGCTCGTGTGGTGGGTGATGTTATCGGTAAGTACCATCCGCATGGTGATTCTGCCGTTTACGACACCATTGTGCGCATGGCGCAGGATTTTTCGATGCGTTATCCGTTGGTAGACGGCCAAGGCAACTTTGGATCGATTGATGGCGATAACGCAGCGGCAATGCGCTATACCGAAGTCCGTATGTCACGTATCGCCCATGAGCTGCTGGCAGATATCGATAAAGAAACGGTCGATTTTGCCGATAACTATGATGGTTCAGAAACAGAACCACAGGTGCTACCGGCACGGGTACCCAACTTTTTGGTGAATGGTGGCGCGGGCATTGCCGTGGGCATGGCCACCAATGTGCCGCCGCATAACTTGCGCGAAGTGGTAAATGCGTGTGTTGCGCTAATTGATGATGATTCTCTGGATATCGAAGCGTTAATGCAGTTTATCCCAGGCCCTGATTTGCCCACGCGCGGCATTATCAATGGGGTTGAAGGCATACGAGAGGCTTATCGAACCGGCCGCGGCCGCATGGTCATGCGCGCGCGATGCCATTTTGAAGAAAATGAGCGTACGGGCCGGGCCAGTATTGTGGTAGATGAGCTGCCTTATCAGGTCAACAAGGCTCGTTTGCTTGAAAAAATTGCCGATTTGGTCAAAGAAAAGCGCCTTGAGGGCATCACTGAGCTGCGCGATGAGTCGGATAAAGACGGCATACGCGTTGTGATTGAGCTGCGGCACGGTGACGTGCCAGAAGTGATTCTCAATAACCTTTATCAGCACACCCAGCTTGAGACCGTATTTGGAATCAACATGGTGGCGCTGCATGAAGGGCAACCTAAGCAGCACAACTTAAAAGATATTCTTGAAGCGTTTATCGGCCACCGGCGTGAAGTGGTCACGCGGCGTACGGTTTATGAGTTACGCCGTGCGCGCGATCGGGCACACGTGCTTGAGGGCCTTGCGGTCGCTTTAGCGAATATTGATGAAGTCATTGCGCTGATTAAGTCTTCCCCCACTGCTGCAGATGCCAAAGCCGCGTTAGTCGAGAAAGTTTGGGCACCCGGTGTGGTAAGCGACATGCTCTCCCGAGCGGGTGCTGAGGCATCACGTCCAGAGCATATCGATGCGCAAATGGGATTGGTTGATGGCGGGTACCGATTAACCGAAACGCAGGCGCAGGCTATTTTAGACCTACGCCTGCACCGTCTGACCGGTTTAGAGCAAGATCGTATTGTTGAAGAGTATCGAGAGATTCTCGATGCCATTCAGGAGCTGCTGGCCATTTTGGGTAGTAGTGAGCGGTTGATGGAAGTCATTCGTGAAGAGCTTATTGATGTGCGGGATCGCTATGGAGATGATCGGCGTTCAGAAATTCTCGAGCATCGGCTTGATCTCACCATCGAAGATCTCATTAAACCGCAAGATGTGGTGGTAACGCTCTCACATAACGGCTATGCAAAAATTCAGCCGCTCGATGATTACCAAGCTCAGCGGCGCGGCGGCAAAGGCAAATCTGCCACGCGGATACGTAACGAAGACTTTATCGATAAGCTGTGGGTAGCCAATACGCATGACACGCTGTTGTGCTTCTCTAGCCGCGGCAAAGTCTATTGGCTGAAAGTTTATGAATTGCCGCAGGGCAGTCGTGGTGCACAAGGTAAGCCGATTGTTAATCTGCTGCCTCTTGAAGAAAACGAGCGCATTAACGCGGTGCTGCCCGTCAGCGAGTTTTCGGGAGATCACTACGTCTTTATGGCAACCCGGCGCGGCACAGTTAAAAAGACGCCTTTGTCTCATTTCTCACGGCCTCGGTCGACGGGCATTATCGCCGTTAACCTAGGCGATGAAGATGGGCTTGTGAATGTTGGCATTACCAACGGGCAATCCGAGATCATGATGCTGACCAATGCCGGTAAGGCGTTGCGATTCAACGAATCGGCCGTTCGCCCGATGGGCCGTACGGCAGCAGGCGTGCGCGGTGTGCGTCTAACGGCAGACCAAGCAGTCATACAATGCCTGATTTTGACCGAAGGCCATGTGCTTACCGTTACCGAAAACGGGTTTGGTAAATGTACAGCCGTGTCAGACTATCCACTGCGTGGCCGTGGCGGAATGGGCGTTATCGGCATACAAACCTCAGACCGCAACGGACCTGTGGTAGGCGCTGTCCAAGTGGCAGAAGATGACGAAATTATGCTGATCACCAATGGCGGCACGCTCGTGCGCACGAGGGCGGCAGAAATTTCGGTGCTGGGGCGCAATACACAAGGCGTCAAGCTGATCAGCCTCGGCAAAGGTGAAAAATTAGTCGGTTTGGCGCGTATAGAAGCGCTGGAAGAGGGCGCAGAAGACCTCGAAGACGAGGAATAATCCCTCGTCTTTCCTTTCGGATTTCGTAAAAAGTTGTTAAGCGGAGATCGCAATGGCGCGTATTTTTAATTTTAGTGCCGGCCCAGCGATGTTGCCGGAGTCGGTGTTATCTCAAGCGGCAGAAGAAATGCTCGACTGGCAGGGCACTGGCATGTCGGTGATGGAGATGAGTCACCGGGGTAAAGCTTTTGTTGAGATTGCAGCCAGGGCAGAGCAGGACCTACGGGATCTGTTGCAAGTACCTGCTGGATACAAGGTGTTATTCCTGCAGGGCGGTGCCACAGGACAGTTTTCGGCTATTCCTAAAAACCTGATAGGTGATAAGCGTAGCGCGGATTACATCAATACGGGCAGTTGGTCGAAAAAGGCGATTGCTGAGGCTAAGCAAACGATTGGTGTGAACGTGGTCGCGCAAAGCGATAACAAAGACTTGCTGGGTATTCCGGCTGAGTCCATCTGGCAGTGTGATCCTGAAGCGGCCTATTTTCACTACTGCGCAAATGAAACCATTACCGGTGTGGAGTTTCCAACCATACCGTCGGTGGAGCACGCGCCATTGGTCTGTGATATGTCGTCCACCTTTTTGTCACGTCCCATCGATGTGTCGCGCTTTGGGCTAATTTATGCAGGTGCTCAAAAGAACTTTGGCCCTGCCGGTTTGGTGGTGGTGATTGTTCGAGAAGATCTGCTGGATCGCGCCCAACCAGACACCCCTTCGGTGTGGCATTACAAAGCGCAGGCAGAGGCCGATTCGATGTTAAATACGCCAGCAACCTATAGCTGGTATATCGCCGGGTTGGTTTTTCAGTGGCTCAAGGCCCAAGGCGGGTTAGCAGCTGTTGGCGAGCGTAATGAGCGAAAAGCGAAGCGGCTTTACAACGCGATTGATAGCTCGTCGTTCTATCATAACCCAGTAGAACCAAGCGCTAGATCTTGGATGAATGTGCCATTTGTTTTGGCCAACTCAGATTTGGATAAAACATTTCTTGATGAAGCGGCTGCCGCTGGTTTGCATACCCTAAAAGGGCATCGCTCGGTAGGTGGAATGCGCGCAAGTATCTACAACGCAATGCCTGAGGCGGGTGTTGAAGCGTTAGTTGATTTCATGCAGACATTTGAAAAGCAGCACGGCTAAGGATAACGATGTATAAAATTCGGACTTTCAATAATATCTCCGCTAAGGGGCTAGATCGCCTACCCCGAGATCGCTTTGAGGTTTCTTCGGAAATTGCCGCACCTGATGCGGTATTACTGCGCTCAGAAAAGTTGCATGAATGGCCGATTCCTGACTCCCTTAAAGCAGTGGGTCGGGCCGGTGCGGGCGTCAATAATGTGCCTGTAGATGCCATGAGCGCACGCGGTATTCCGGTATTTAACGCGCCTGGCGCAAACGCTAATGCCGTTAAAGAACTGGTTATTGCCGGTATTTTTTTGGCGGCAAGAAACATTTGCGAAGCATGGGCGTTTTCAGAGGCGCTCACAGGCGATGATGCCAGCTTGAATCAACAGGCAGAGGCTGAGAAAAAGCGCTTCACGGGGTTTGAGCTGCCCGGGCGTACCTTGGGCATTATTGGCTTGGGCGCAATTGGCGTGAATGTTGCTAATGCGGCGTGTGCTTTGGGTATGCGGGTTATTGGCTACGATCCAAAAATTACTGTGCGCAGTGCATGGCAGCTCGAGGCAGGCGTTCGCCGGGCACATAGTGTAGACGAGGTTTTTGCCGCAGCGGATGTGCTAACTCTGCATATCCCTGAGACTGACGATACTCGTGGGCTGGTGAATGCGGGGCGCTTAGCGGCTGCCAAAGAGGGGCTTGTGCTGTTGAACTTTGCGCGGGCCGGCATTGTTGATCAGGCTGCCGTTGTTCAGTCTTTGGAAAATGGGCGGTTGGCTCGGTATATCTGTGATTTTCCTGCAGAAATATTTAAAAATAATTCCAAAGTCATTTGTTTGCCGCATATTGGCGCCTCCACAAACGAGGCACAAGAAAATTGCGCCATTATGGCGGCTGAGCAGGTCAAAGATTACCTTGAAACCGGCAATATAATTAACGCGGTAAACTTCCCCGAACTCATTTTGCCGCGTAATGGCAGTGGCGACCGATTAACAGTTGCGAATGCCAACGTGCCAAATATGCTGGGCCAGATTTCCACCTCGTTAGCGGAGGCAAACTTAAACATTGCGGATATGTTTAATAAATCGCTGGGTGATTTAGCCTATAGTGTGGTTGACGTCGATGGTCATGTACCATCGGATATCGTGGCTAAATTAAAATCCACGGAGGGTGTCTTGGCCGTCCGGGTGATCGAATAAACGCGGAGGGCAGGGCCGTTGAGCGAAGAGTCTCTTAGTGCTATCCGGGCGCGGATTGATGAAATTGATGATCAATTACTTGGGCTAGTCAATGAGCGCGCACAAGCCGCTATGGAAGTGGCAAGGATAAAGCGCGAAAGTGGGGAGCCCGGCGATTTTTATCGACCAGCCAGAGAGGCGGAAATTCTGCGGCGTCTGCGTGATGCCAACACCGGCCCGCTGGGCACCGACGAGGTCATTCGCCTTTTCCGTGAGGTGATGTCGGCCTGTTTGGCGCTGCAACGGCCTTTGCGCGTGGCATTTTTAGGCCCTGAAGGCACGTTTACCCAAGAAGCAGCCTTAAAGCATTTTGGGCATTCCATTCGCAGTCAGCCGTTAGATGGCATTGATGCGGTCTTTCGTGAAGTGGAATCCAATAGTGCCGAATATGGCGTAGTGCCTGTTGAAAATTCAACCGAGGGTATGGTCACTCATACGCTTGATCGACTGCTTTCCTCCCCATTACAAATTGTGGGCGAAGTGGAATTACCCATCGTTCAAAACTTAGTTACAAAAGCCGAGCGCTTGGCTGATATTGAGCGTGTGTACTCCCATCAACAAGGATTAGCCCAGTGCCGGTTGTGGCTTGAGACGCATCTGCCAAATGCCGAGCGTATTGCCGTAGCCAGTACCGCTGAAGCAGCCCGCATGGCGGGAGAGGACAAATCGGCAGGAGCGATTGCTTCGACCTCGGCAGCCGATCGATATGCGCTGCCAATATTGCATGCCTCGGTGCAGGATGGCGCAGCCAACAGCACGCGATTCTTGGTGCTGGGGCGCGAATCACCACAGTCCACCGGAGAAGATAAAACCTCGCTGGTGATTGCGCGAGACAATCAACCGGGTGGTTTAGCCGGGTTGCTGGCTCCGTTGGCACGCTATGGATTGAACATGACGCGGCTGGAATCGCGTCCCTCGCCGGAAGGCATGTGGGAGTATGTGTTTTTTATCGATCTTGAGGGGCACGCCGAAGATATTGCCATCAAACGTGCTTTGACTGAGATGCAGCAGTTAGCCAGTCTTTTAAAGGTACTGGGCTCTTATCCTCGGTCAGTGAGCTAACACCACGATGGCAAAGACTTGGAATGCAGAGTCGTTGGCGATGCCGAGCGTGGCGCGCTTAAGCCCCTATCAGCCCGGCCGGCTCAGCGAGTCGGGCATGATTATGCTGGCGTCCAATGAGAACCCAAGAGGCCCTAGTCCGGCTGCCCTTGAAGCGGCAAAACAAGCCGCAACCACGTTGCATCGCTATCCAGATGGCAGTGCATCGCACCTACGCGCTCTATTAGCGGGGCAACTAGAGGTTGCCGAAGATCAGTTAACGTTTGGTAATGGATCAAACGATATCCTCGATCTCATTGCGCGCGTGTTTTTGGGGCCGGGTCGCACGGCTGTTTTCTCAGAGCACGCCTTTGCGGTGTATCCCATCGCAACTCAATCAGCGGGTGGTACTGCCAAAGTGGTAGCGGCAAAGGATTATGGCCACGATCTACCCGCAATGGCAGCGGCAACCGAAGATCGCGCGGTTAATGTCGTGTTTGTGGCAAATCCGAATAACCCGACCGGGCATTGGCTTAGCCAAGAAGCGATAGAAAACTTCCTAGACGCGGTGCCATCGCGGGTGATCGTTGTGATTGATGAGGCGTACTTTGAATACGCCGAAAGCCAAGCGGACTATGCCAGCGCAATGCCGTTATTAGCGCGGTATCCTAACTTGGTCATTACGCGGAGCTTTTCAAAATTTCATGGGCTGGCAGCTTTGCGTTTAGGTTACGCGGTTTCCCACCCTGAGGTGGCCAACTTAATGAATCGGGTGCGCCACCCGTTTAATGTCAATGCCATTGCCCAGGCCGCCGCGGTGGCGAGTTTGCAGGATGATGCTTACCTTAAGGCCTGTGTTGCTGAGAATGCGGATCAGCGTGAACGGCTTGCAACGCGGTTTGCCGCGCTTGGCTCGGTGACGATGCCCTCAGCGGCTAACTTTCTCTGTGTGCATATGGGTGATGCAACTGCAGCTAATGAATGGTTGTTAAGTCACAGAATTGCTGTGCGTCCAATCGCCAATTATGGGTTGCCAGAGTGGCTGCGCATTACCATTGGTACGCCCGAAGAAAATGAGGCATTGCTGGTTGCCCTGGAGCGGTGGCAATGAACTTAGCAGAATGTCGGGTTGGCCTGGTTGGCGTAGGGTTAATTGCCGGCTCCCTTGGGTTAGTGTTGCGTCAACACGCCGCGGTGAGCGAAGTGGTGGGTTTTGGGCGGTCTGCTGAGCCCCTTAGTCGCGCCGTGGCACGGGGAGCGATTGATCGGTATTCCCTAGATGCGCATGAGGCATTAAGCGAGGTTGATATTGTGGTGCTCGGTGTGCCTCTGGGTGTGGTTAAGCCGGTGCTAGAGCAGATTGGCCCCGCATTAAAGCGCGATGTGGTGTTGAGTGACGTCGGCAGTGCCAAGCAATGCGTTGTCAATGATGTTCAGGCGGTTTTCGGCCAATTACCCAAAGGGTTTGTGCCTGCGCATCCGATTGCAGGTACAGAACACAGTGGCATTGATGCGGCATTCCCCGAGCTATTTGTGGGACGTCGCGTCATATTAACGCCGACCTCAGAATCAGATTCAAATGCCGTTGATTTAGTGACGGCGTTGTGGGAGGCCGCCGGCGCCGAGGTGGTTTGTATGCCCGTGCATAAGCACGACCGAATGTTGGCAATGACTTCGCATCTGCCTCATCTGCTAGCGTTTGGTTTGGTTGATATGTTGGCGGGAGCGGCTGACCATGACGAGACGCTGCGGTATGCGGCTGGAGGTTTTCGTGATTTTACTCGCATTGCCTCGAGCGACCCCGTGATGTGGCGAGATATTTGCCTTGGTAATCGTGAAGCCGTGGTGGAGGCGCTTGCTGCTTATCGGGATGATCTCGAAAAGCTCACGGCGCTGGTGGCCGCCGGAGACGGCAGCGGCATTGAGGCCGTTTTTAAAAGCGCCAAGCGAACGCGAGATGCACATTTGCATTGGTTTGAGCGCTAGCACAGGGGCCTTTAAATAGCATGTCTGGATCAATAGAACGGCGGTTTTGTATTCAACCTGGTGGTCAACTCACAGGCCACCTGCGGGTGCCCGGTGACAAGTCAATTTCCCACCGTGCCGTGCTGTTGGGTGCCATCGCCCAAGGCGTTACTGAGGTTGAAGGCTTTTTAGAGGGCGACGATGCACTGGCCACCTTGGCAGCAATGCGTCAGCTTGGTGTGCCTATCGAGCGCCCAAGTGAGGGGGCTTTGCGGATTGATGGCGTTGGCTTGAAGGGGCTGCAGGCGCCACCGGGTCCGCTGGATCTGGGTAACTCTGGTACCTCGATGCGTTTATTTGCGGGTTTATTGGCCGGGCAGTCTTTTGCCAGCGAGTTGATTGGGGATGGCTCGTTAATGCGTCGGCCGATGCGGCGGGTTACCGACCCCTTGGGGCTGATGGGTGCCAGTATTGCGACGACTAATGAGGGAACCGCTCCGCTGCGCATTTCGCCGGTTAAAGGTTTAAAAGGTATTGACTACGAGATGCCCGTGGCCAGTGCTCAGGTGAAGTCTGCCTTGTTGCTTGCAGGCTTATATGCCGAGGGAATAACCCGTATTCATGAGCCGGCGATTACTCGGGATCATACAGAGCAGATGCTCAGCGCGTTGGGGTGTCCGGTGAGCCAGCAAGGCGGATGGATTGAGGTGAAAGGACCGGTAACGCTGACAAGCACGCGTATACAGGTACCGGCTGACATTTCGTCGGCAGCCTTTTTTTTGGTTGGCGCCAGTATTGCACCAAACTCAACAGTGGTGCTTGAGGGAGTTGGATTAAACCCTTCAAGAATCGGTGTCATTGAGATTCTTCAGCGCATGGGCGCAGATATCGTTATTGACCCCGATCCGGTGGGTGAGGGAGAGCCAACGGGGCAGTTGACTGTGCGACATGCGCCGTTGCGGGGAATCGAAATTCCGGTAGAGCTGGTGCCTTTGGCAATCGATGAATTCCCGGCGCTTTTTGTTGCTGCTGCGTGTGCCGAGGGCGAAACGGTGTTGCGTGGGGCTGAGGAGCTCCGCGTAAAAGAGAGCGACCGAATTGCCGTTATGGCAAACGGGCTAAGCGCTTTGGGCATTGATGTCGAACCGCAAGCAGATGGTATTCGCATCACAGGCGGTCGTTTTAGTGGGGGGCGGGTTCACGCTAGAGGCGATCATCGTATCGCCATGTCCTTTGCAATGGCAGGCTTAGTGGCCTCAGGGCCGGTCGATATTGATGGCTGCGCAGAGGTTGATACGTCCTTCCCTGGGTTTGTTGAGTTAGCGCGTGGAGCCGGGTTGGAAATTGAAGTGATTGAGGAGCAATCATGACAACGGCAACGGCAGCCCCGGTTGTGACGATTGATGGGCCCGGCGGGGCAGGTAAAGGCACAGTCGCGCAAGCTGTGGCGGCGCGCCTGGGTTGGCATTTTTTAGATAGTGGTGCGATTTATCGATTATTAGCATTAAGCGCGCAGCGCGCAGGGCTTGATGCAGGCCAAGTGGAGTCGCTCGTGTCTGTGGCGCAGGCCATGAAAATCGAATTTCCTGCCACTGGAGCGCAGGCAGGACAGGTACTTTTGGATGGTGAAGATGTCTCCGAGGCAATCCGTAGCGAGGATTGTGGCCAATTTGCCTCAGAGCTCGCTACTCAAGGCTTGATTCGTCATGCCTTATTAGAGCGGCAGCGCCAGTTTCGCCAGCCACCAGGGCTGGTGGCCGATGGGCGAGATATGGGCACCGTTGTGTTCGCAGATGCCCCATTGAAGTTTTTCCTGACTGCCAGCGTGGAAGAGCGAGCCCGTCGGCGGCATAAGCAGTTGATGCAAAAAGGGATCAGTGCTAATCTCGCCGACCTTTTAGAGGAATTGAAAGCGCGTGATGCGCGCGATTCAAAACGAACAGTGGCGCCATTAGTGCCCGCTGAAGATGCAACCATCGTCGATACCACCGATTTATCGGCCGACGCGGTTATAGAAAAGGTGTTAAAGGCAGCAACAGGCTGCGTTTGATGAAATTTACTCAACCAACCGATCGCCCTGCGGTCCGGGATTTTATTACCTCATGAGCGAAAGCTTTGCAGAACTCTTTGAACAGAGCCTTGCGCAAACCGATATGCGCCCCGGCTCAATCGTTACCGCCCAAATTGTTGCCATCGACGGCGACAATGTCCTTGTTAATGCGGGTCTTAAATCTGAAGCGGTTATTCCGCTTGAGCAATTTATGGACGAGCAGGGCAATGTAGAGGCGAATGTTGGCGATGAAATAGAAGTTGCCCTTGATGCCGTGGAAGATGGCTCGGGTGAAACTCGTCTATCACGCGAAAAAGCCAAGCGCGCCAGCGCATGGCGCGTCTTAGAGGCCGCCTACGAAGGTGCTGAAACTGTTAATGGTCAAATTAGCGGCAAGGTGAAAGGCGGGTTTACGGTGGATCTGGGGCATATCAGAGCCTTCCTGCCGGGTTCATTGGTTGATATTCGACCGGTTCGCGATACAACCTACCTTGAGGGTAAAGATTTAGAGTTCAAGGTAATCAAACTGGATGCACGCCGAAACAACGTCGTTGTCTCGCGTCGGGCAGTCGTTGAGGAAGAGTACTCCGCAGAACGCGAAGCGTTGCTAGAGAAGTTGCAGGAAGGCCAGATGCTCACGGGCATCGTTAAGAACCTGACTGACTATGGCGCGTTTGTGGATCTTGGCGGTATCGACGGGCTTCTCCACATCACCGATATGGCATGGCGGCGCGTTAAGCATCCGTCTGAAGTCGTTAATGTGGGTGAGGAAGTCGAGGTTAAGGTTCTTAAGTTTGACCGCGAGCGTAACCGCGTGTCATTGGGCCTCAAGCAGTTAGGCGAGGATCCATGGGAAGCAATCGCACGGCGTTACCCAGAGGGTGCACGTACGGTGGGTCGGGTCACGAATATCACTGACTATGGCTCCTTCGTGGAAATTGAAGAGGGCGTAGAGGGCCTTGTCCATGTATCTGAAATGGACTGGACCAATAAAAACGTGAACCCCGCCAAGGTTGTATCCATTGGTGATGAAGTTGAAGTCATGATTCTTGACATCGACGAAGAGCGGCGTCGGATCTCACTGGGCATGAAGCAGTGCCAGCCCAATCCATGGGATGAGTTTGCTGCGCAGTACAATAAAGGCGACCGGGTGGTTGGTGCGATTAAATCCATCACCGACTTCGGTATCTTTGTTGGGCTTGAGGGCGGAATTGACGGCTTGGTTCACCTTTCCGATCTGTCTTGGAGTGACGGCGGTGAAGAGTCTATCCGCGAATTCCAGAAAGGCGAAGAGGTTGAAGCCGTGGTGCTCTCGGTTGATCCCGAGCGTGAACGCATTAGCCTAGGTGTGAAGCAGTTGGCGCAAGATCCTGTTTCTAACTGGGTTGCGGAAAACCCGAAAGGCACTATTGTTACTTGTACAGCACAAGAAGTAGATGCGAAGGGTGTTGTGGTTGAGCTTGCTGAAGAAGTGCAGGGCTACATTCGTGCGGCTGATCTTGCTCGAGATCGGGTTGAAGATGCTCGCACTGTGGTTAAAGAGGGCGATACCATTGAGGCCAAGTTTGTGGCAGTTGATCGGCGTAATCGTATGATTAGCTTGTCGGTTCGGGCGAAAGACCAGCAGGATGAGCGCGAAGTCATGGAAGATTACGGCAATACAGGGTCAGCAGGTACAACGGCCCTCGGAGACCTCCTTAAGGAACAGATGGCCGATCGGGATCAGCAGGACTGATCCTGCTTTGCCAAGCCAAACGGATAATCGGGAATGACCAAATCAGAATTGATTGAGTTAATCGCGGGAAAGCAAGACCATCTAGCCCAAAGAGATGTTGAGCTTGCCGTGAAGGCTTTGGTTGAGCAGATGAGTGAGGCGCTCTCCACCGGAGAGCGCATTGAGATCAGAGGCTTTGGTAGCTTTTCTTTGCATCACCGCCCTCCAAGAATTGGGCGGAACCCCAAGACCGGCGAGCCGGTGGCGCTGCCCGGAAAGCATGTGCCGCACTTTAAGCCGGGCAAAGAGATGCGTGAGCGCGTTAATGACAGTCAAGCCCAAAGCGATAAGGGGCGCTGATTAACATGCGTCGTGTTGTGGGTCTGATTTTTGCGATCATACTCATTGCGCTTGGTTTGAGCTTTGCGATGCTCAATCCGCAGCCCGTTGCGCTAGACTTTTATTTTGGTCAATCTACGTTGCCTTTGTCTTTGGCGCTCGTCATGGCGCTTGCCATTGGGGCTTTTGTGGGCGTTTTGGTGGTTGTTGGCATCGTTTTTCGTCAACGCTGGCAGCTACGTCGGCTTAATCGACAATTAAGCACGGTGCAGTCGGAACTATCAGAGTTGAGAAAACTGCCAATTAGGCACGCTAATTAGCGATGTGGTATGTGCTCTGGCTGCTACTCCCTGTGGCGGCGTTGTCGGGCTGGTGGATTGGTAAAAAACAGGCTTTAGGCACGAGTTCCAGCAATAAGGCCTTATCTCGCGGTTATTTCCAAGGTCTGAATTTTTTGCTCAATGAGCAACCCGACCGGGCGATCGATGTTTTTATCCGCTTAGTAGAGCTCGATGAAGATACCATTGAAACCCATCTCGCGCTCGGCTACCTCTTTCGTCGTCGCGGTGAAGTAGACCGTGCCATACGAATCCATCAGAACCTTATTGCACGGCCCTCCTTAGACGGTGATCAGCGCTCAAACGCTATTCTTGAACTGGGCCGTGATTACTTGGCAGCCGGGCTGTTTGATCGGGCGGAGAGTCTGTTTAAACAGGCGATGGGAGCCCCTGCCTTTCGAGCTGATGCGCTGCGCCACTTGCTCGATGTCTATCAGCAGGAAAAGGAGTGGGAATCAGCCATTACGACTGCAAGGCGACTGCAAGGCCTAGGTGGCGAGCGGCTGGGGCCATTGGTGGCTCAGTTTGCTTGCGAGCTGGCGGAGTTAAAGATGGCGGCGAATGGAGAAATGGGGGAGGTCAGGCAGCTCATTAAGCGGGCATTCGGCTTTGACAGTCAGTCGGTTAGGGCATCATTGCTGCTCGGTGATATTGAGCAGCAAGAAGGGCGCTGGCGGGCGGCTATTAAGGCGTATCAGCGCGTCGAGTCTCAAGATGTTGATTTTGTGCCAGAGGTGCTCGGTCGTTTAGAAACTTGCTATCAAGCGCTGGGGCAGACCGAGCAGTACAAACAAGAGCTCTACAAGCTGCTTAATCGCTATACCGGGGTTAGCGTTATTTTAAAGGTAACTGACCTGATTGCAGCCGATGAAGGCAAGGAGACTGCTGCGGCATTTTTGGCAAAGCAGGTTGGGCATCGTCCCTCAGTGCGGGCGTTAAACCGGCTTTTGAGCCTCACTAGTGATAAATCGGTCACCTTAGAGGATGACCGGGTCTGTTATCGCTGTAGAGAATGCGGTTTTGAAGCAAGGCAGCTCCACTGGCTCTGCCCAAGCTGCCGGAGCTGGGCAACCATTAAACCGCTACGCGGCGTTCAAGGAGAATAAAAGAGATGAGTCAAGTGCCACCCAATATTATCGTTGCACTCGATTACTCTGACCCTGAGCAGGCAATCCAACTCGTTAATCAGTTACCCAATCAAGCGTGTTGCCTGAAAGTGGGCAAGGAGCTTTTCGTCAGGGGTGGTCCTGCATTGGTTGAACGTTGGGTAAAAGCGGGCTGGCGTGTTTTTCTTGATCTTAAGTTTCATGATATTCCGCACACGGTGGAAGCGGCGTGTCAGGCCGCCACAGATTTAGGAGTGTGGATGGTTGATGTTCATGCGCTAGGGGGCTCTGAGATGCTTGAGGCCGCAAGAGACGCGGTTGAGGCTGGAGGGGGCGATCGACCTTTGTTAATTGCGGTCACGATTTTGACCAGTCATCAACTGTCTACGTTAGAAGAAGTGGGCATTGCCGGTAACCCAATGCAGGCAGCCGGTCGCTTGGCCCGCTTGGCACAAAAATCAGGGCTCGATGGCGTGGTCTGTTCTGGGCATGAGGTTGAGGGGCTGCGTGATCACTTGGGTGCACAGTTTCGTCTGGTCACACCAGGGATTCGCCCCGCGGGGGCAGCGCAGGATGATCAAAAGCGGATTATGACACCAGAAGCGGCCGTTAGAGCGGGGGCTTCCGATTTGGTGATCGGTCGGCCGATTACTCGTGCCGACGATCCGGCTGCCGCACTAACGGCAATTCAAACTGCGATCCAACGCACAGAATTCTAATTTTTGGACGGTTAGTTTCATGGATAGCGGCGCTAATGATGGCGTGGCTATAACGGATTAAACAGGAGAATCTCCATGAAAACTTGGCGTAAACTTTCCCTTTCATTGATCCTTTTTTGTGTGGTGGGAGCAGCCGCCGCGGTAGAGCCGATCAATATTAACGAAGCCGATGCAGACACATTGCAGCTACTCTCCGGGGTTGGCCCTGCTACGGCGGCCGCGATTATTGAGGATCGCGAGATGAATGGGCCATTCGATTCGGTGGATGGGCTGACTCGTGTTTCGGGTATTGGTGAGGTCTCGCTCGAGCAGATGCGAGAGTCGATTGTGGTGGAGTAGGGTCAGAGTGCACCTTGGCGCACGGTGTTTAGCCTGACAGAGGCAGCACCGTGCGGTAAGCTTGCGCTAATAACAAGGAGGAAAGTAGCGCATGACAGCACGCATTCGCAAAGCGGTGTTTCCGGTTGCAGGACTAGGCACTCGTTTTCTACCCGCCACCAAAGCCAATCCTAAAGAAATGTTGCCAGTGGTGGATAAGCCGCTTGTGCAATATGCCGCAGAGGAAGCGGTGCGCGCCGGCATCGATACCCTTATTTTTGTGAATGGCCGTAATAAGCGCAGTATTCCCGATCACTTTGATAAAGCGTATGAGCTTGAGACCGAGCTGGAAAGTTCTGGAAAGTTAGATCGACTAGAGGCCGTCCGTAACATTATCCCGCCGGAGGTAACCTGCATTTATATTCGGCAAGCCGAGGCGCTGGGTCTTGGTCATGCCGTTTTATGCGCAGAGTCCGTGGTGGGAGATGAGCCGTTTGCGGTGATTCTTGCCGATGATTTAATCGACGATGACGCAGGTGATGGCTGTCTTGCGCAAATGGTGGCCCAGTATCAAGCATTGCAGGGCAGCATTTTGGGCGTTCAGCATGTACCGGCAGAGCATACAGATCGTTATGGAATGGTAGATGTTGAGCCTGTGCAGCCCAGGCTTGGGCGGCTTCGCGGTATTATCGAAAAGCCGCCTGCCTCAGAGGCTCCTTCTGATCTTGGCGTAGTGGGGCGTTATATCCTTACGCCACAAATTTTCGCATGTCTAAGAACAACCACCCCAGGTGCCGGTGGAGAAATTCAGCTAACCGATGCGATCGATGCGCTCATGCATAAAGAAGCCGTTTACGCGTACGAATTTCTCGGTACGCGCTTTGACTGTGGTGACAAGCTGGGTTATCTACAAGCGACCGTTGAATATGGGCTTAAGCACCCGGAGCTTGGCCCGGCTTTTGCTGATTACCTGCAATCGCGTTAATTGGGCACTCTTGCTTGAAGCCAAGCATTTTAAGAATTGCGATGGCTGGGCACCAGCGGGTGAAGGCTGACTGAAGCAGGTTGGCACCCACAAATGCGGTAAAAAGATACCAGCCTGGGTGCACCCAAGTGCCTAGAGCCAAGCTGAGTAGCACAAAAAAGCCTGCCATCGCGCGTAGACCTTCATTAACTGTCATAACAGAGTCTCCTAAAATTGATAACGAACACGTAAAAAGACGTTGGAGTTATTCTCCAACTGCGAATAAAAACCGGATATCTCATCACCACCAAAAAGATTGCCACCCACGCTGCCGGTTAGCTGATCGCTAAAGCGATACTCTAGGCCCGGCCGCAGATACCAGCCCTCATCAGAGGCCGAGTAAAATGTAAATAACGAAGCGGTAAGGTCTTGTTGTAAGAGTTGCCAAGTGATTCTATTGGTCAATAGATGCCGATCGTCATCGTCTTCGGACTCTAGGTAATACTGCCAGCCCAAGGTTAAATCACCGATAGGTGAATGCTCATACCCGGTTAAAAAGCGAAATTGATCTTCAGGCTCGGTCTCATGCATGGCAGTTTCAACATTCACAATGCCCCCGAACGCGCTGCCACGAGCGCTTGCACCAATCACATTGAGCCGAGGAAAGGTAGCGCGCTGCGCTTGCTGATCAAAGCCGGTTGGTTGTTTGTTAAACCCAGTAAACCCATAGCCAGCTAGCTCCACGCCATTGATGGTTTTAGAGAGCCGAATAGAAAACTCACTATCGTCTGCGAAGTCGTCACGATCAATTGGGTCAAGCCGCGGCGGGGCGGCTACACGCTCTCCGGCCATCGGCGAAAAGTAAGACAGGCGCTCACCGGTCAGAAAGCGGTCGGGGGCTGCCATGGGCATCCAAACAACATCAACTGCTATTGGGCCATACCAAGACAGTTTGGCCGCATTGGCAGGCGCTTTTAAGTACTCATCATCGCGCCCGCTAAAAAAGGAGATAAAGTCTTTCGGAAATAAATCGTTTAAAAAAACCAGATCGCCCGTGCCCCAAGTTAAAATCTGACGGCCGATTTGCAGATCAACCGAGTCACCAATAGGGGTGAAAAAGTTTGCCTCGCGCAGATCGCTTTCAACGTTGTCTGTAACGCCATCTAGCCAAAGGTCTCCCTTAAAGCTAATTTCGCCCCGTCCAATCGCGCGGTTTCCTTCAAGCTGTACGCGAGTTTCCGCCAGCGTAGAATCTTCCTCAAGGAGAGGCTCTGAGCGTGTACGCGCTGCCGCTGCGCCCTCAATAAAACCATACCAAGCCCAGCCCTCCGGCTCAGTGCCCCAATCATCGTCACCCCAGTCGTCATCGCCCCAGTCGGCCTCTTGGGCTAGGCTGATACTTGCCGCCAGTAAAGGCAGTACGAAAAACGCAGCGCGCAGACTCAGCAACATTGATCGGTAGCATCGCATCGTCTCACCCTCAATCCCGGCGTAGCCACTGACGTGGTGGGTTGCGCAGTGAGCGCTCACTGAAGATATCGTCCGGAAGTCCAATGTCGTATTCAGAGAACGCAAACTGCGTAATGGTGTAACCGCCTGAATCTAAGTCGCTCATACGCACCTCGGTACCGGTTGGATAACCATCAATAACCTCTACCTGGGTGACTTCCATGCGGCGGTAGACTTCGCCATTGTCACGCCGATATTCGGTACGCATGGGAAGCATGGTCTCGCGATCTATCCACGTCTGGAATGCGGCAAATTCAACGCTACTCGGATCGCGTGGCGTACTTTCGATAATGTAGTAATCCGCGTCGGTTTCGATCAATTCATGTTGGTCTTCCGCTAGGTCACGACCGGAGATGTCTTCGTAAAAGAAATTAGACCCGACAAAGCTTGTTCGCTTATCGCCAGAAGAGATTCTCCGTACTAAATCCAATGCCGGTAGGTAGAGCCAGCGATCATCCGCTTGGCCAACTTTCTTCTCGACCCGAAACACGGTGCCACGAATATCGGCAGGCCGGCTGAATACAACGAGATACCGCTGATCTCCACCGTCCTCTACATCCTTGCGCAGCAATACAAATTGGCGCTGTTGTTGATTATCGCCGTCAACAATCAGCATCCGTGCCGCTGATCGGCCATCGTCACCTGCATAATACGAAGCGTTATTGGCGCGTTCGACAATCTCATCGGCATCGGTCAGCTGGGCGTTTGCCGCCGTGGTGGTTAGCAGTGCTAGCCCAATCATCATTGAAAGGAGTGAGCGATACATCATGAGGTAGACTCCTGTGTGGTTGATGGCTTGCGATCTGGCATAAGCCATTTTTGGAGCAACGTTAAGATAGCCGGCAGCAGCACGATAGAAGCGAGTGCAGAAGCCGCCATTATGCTAGCTAAGAAAATACCCACCGTGTTGTAGGGAACAAGCGGCGCTGCAAGCAGCGGCAGGAAGCCCACCGCAATGACGATTGCGTTGCGTGAAATAGCTCGAGCTGGCTCCTTAAACATCAGGCGCATGCTTTCCGTAAATCGGCCCGTCGCTTGATAATACTCACGACTACGCTCAATAAAGTGAATTGCAAAGTCAACGGATAGGCCGAGCGTAAGCGAAGATAAAACCGCAATCGGCATGTCATAAGCTTTGCCAATAAGGCCTACAACGCCATAGATCAGGGCAATGCTCACGGTGAGAGGAACCATCGCAAGTAGACCAAAGATGATCGAGCGGAATAGCAGGAACATCATTAATGCCACCATTACCCAGGCAACCGCAAGGCTCTGCGCCATGCCTTTTACCATGGCGTTCTGCCAGACCACATTGATGTAGTTGAGGCCGCCCCAGCTGGCGGTTACGCCGTTAGGTAAGGGGTTTTCGGCAATATAGGCATCTGCCAGATCAATTACTTGTTGCATGTCTTGGTTATCGCCACTGGTCAGCTGAAGCCAAAGATTGGCTGCCTGATAGTCTTGCGTCACCATGCGCCATAGGTCATGGGGGCGATTAGAGCCCTGAAAGCTGAGGATGGTTTGCGCAACACCTTGACGCGTTTCAGGAATCTGGTAATCGGCATCGTCGCCACTGAGCAATTCGCGATAAACCGTTCGAACGAGATCGGCGAGCGTATTCACCTTGCCCACTTGCGGGCTCTCAGCAAGTGCTTCTTGCATTTCAGCAATGTAGGCAAGGTTCTCGGGTCTTTGCCAGAAGTTCAAATCGCCGCGGGCCTCGTCCGTGGCTTCAAGAAGTTGCTCTAAACCGGCAAGCTTTTCGGTATCAGCAAAAAATAACGCATCTTCTACTTCCACGCTGACTTGTTCTAGGTACGCTTCAAATTCTGTTGTATCAGCGGCGATGGGATCACTAATCTCGGCCCAAGTTTCACTGAGTGTGATGCCTTGTGCTTCGGCGTTATTCAAAATCTCATCAACACGGGTTTTAAATCGGGCCGGCGCCTGTTCAGCGACATTCGATTCCAGCCGAAAGTAGGCGCTATAGGTGCCGGCAAAATGACGGTTAAGTACCTCATCTGCAACGCGGATGGGGTGTTGGGATTGGAACCAGCGTACCGGGTTATCATTAACAACGATTTGGCTGATTCCGTAACCGGCCACCAGCAGGCTACCGGCAAACACAATCACCACAAAACGCGCCCGCGCCGTGGCAAATGTGCCTAGGCGGATCAAACTGCGGGCCAGTCCCGTTTCATCAGCGCTGCTCTCCTGGCTGCCTGCACGCAGTTTGCTGAGCCGCTCTGGGTTAATGGCAACGGCATAGGCCGGAATGAAAATAATGGTCAGTACAAAGGCGAGAATAATGCCGGCGCCCACAAAAAGCCCAAACACTTGCACGGGCGGTATCGGCGTGAAGGCTAATGAAGCAAATCCAATGCCAGAGGTAATTGAGGTATACAGCATCGGTGTAAATAAATGCCCCATTACCTCAGACATGGTCTTGCGAGCGCCTTTTTCTGGTCGGTATCGATCTGCAAATTCCGAGAGAATATGCACCGAGTCAACCACAGCAATGGGCATTAAAAAGATGGGGATCATGGAGCTCATGATGTGCACGGTATAACCCATGCCGATTAAAGCGCCCATTGTGGTGAGCACTACGGCAAAGGCCATTAACATGGGCGCGATGATGAGTGTAACGGATCGAAAGAACCACCAAAGCAGCGCGAAAATGACTAAGGCCGCAAGCGGTGCGGAGATGGCCATTTGAATAAACATTTCCACGCCGAAGGTATCTTCCGCCACGGGCAATCCGGTGATGTGAAAGTCATCTTGGGTATCGAGCTCGCTAATGAGGTCTCGAATTTCGTTTGCAATGCGGTAACTCTGATCTTTGGCCTCGATCGGTACGTAAATCGCAGTCGCTCCACCATCACTCGAAATAAGCGTATCGGCAAACAGGGGTAGGGAGAGCGTGGCTTCTCGTATGGCGAGTGCTTGCTCTGTGGTTTGCGGGGGCGTCCCCATCATTTGTTCAAACCGGATGGTCCCAACGCCGCCTTGCTCGATATTATCGACGGTGGCTAAAGAGAGTAGGTCGCGCCGAATAACGCCATCAATACCGGCAATGCCTTCTGATAAAGCATGTAGCGCAGTGAGTGACTGCGGGTTGAAGACGCCGTTGGAATTTTGTTCATTAACCACACCCACGACGATCATATCGTGTAGGTTAAATTGTTCTTTGATGAGGTTATGCCGAACGCGGTCTTCCTGCTCGCTCGGGAGCATGTTTTCCGGATCGGTATCGATCTGAATCAGGGGGATTAACGCGGTGCCCAGTAGAGTGATGAGCAGCGTGGCAATAAAAACAGCCCGCGGATGATCCATAGCGAATTCGGCAATACGACGACCCATGTCAACTCCTAACCATTAAGTCGTCTTACTATATTCCAATATAGTTAAATAGTAAAATACGAAAAGATCGTTTATCCTACTCAGCATGAATCACCCATTTAACAATGCTGATGAATCGCTAGAGCTGATTGCGCATCAGTTTCGTGTGCTTGGCGATGCCCAGCGCTTACGGATTTTGCATTGCCTACAGACGGGTGAGCGAACGGTTGGAGAAATCGCAGAGCTGACCAGCGCCAGTCAGTCCAACGTGTCCAAGCACCTAAGTTTGTTGCGTACCGCGGGATTAGTTGGGCGACGCCAAGCGGGTAATCGCGCCTATTTTGGCATTACAGCGCCGTTTATCTTCGATCTTTGTAATATTGTCTGTGATGGAACGCGCTCCCGTTTGGCTCGAGAACAGGCGTTGTTGCCAGATTACTGATTAATTACCGTATACTGAAGGGCATGATGCCGCAGCCTACTGCCAATGGCGCTCGACAGGCGTCCTCCATATCCATCCGCAGCCTCCATAAAGCTTTTTCAAGCAAAATGACTGCGCTTGATGGGGTGGATCTTGATGTGCAGCCTGGGGAGTTTTTCACACTACTTGGCCCTTCGGGTTGCGGCAAGACCACCTTGCTGCGGATCATTGCCGGGTTAGAACAGCCAGATCGAGGTTCCATATCTATTGGCGGGCGCCTGTTAGACGGTGTCCCGCCGCACCAGCGAAGCGTGAATACCGTTTTTCAGTCTTATGCGCTTTTTCCTAACCGAAACGTTCGCGACAACATCGGCTTTGGTTTGCAGATGCAGCGCGTTAAACGTCAGATTATTCAGCAGCGCGTTCAAGCAATGGCTGAGATTACTAAAGTAGATGACCTGTTAGACCGTAATCCTGAGCAGCTGTCAGGGGGGCAGAAGCAGCGCGTGGCTTTAGCGCGCGCATTAATTAACGAGCCCGATGTCCTTTTGTTAGACGAGCCCCTCTCGGCGCTTGATGCCGGGCTACGTGGCCAGTTGCAGGTTGAGTTACAACGCTTACAGCGGCGCCTAGGCATGACTTTTGTGTTTGTTACCCATGATCAGCAAGAGGCGATGGTGATGAGCCACCGGATGGCCGTGCTGCATGAGGGGCAGGTTCAGCAAGTGGGTACGCCGCAGGTTATCTATGAACAGCCCAAAACGCTTTTTGTGGCGCGTTTTATGGGGCACCAAAATATTTTTGCGATCCAGCAGCGAAACGAGGACGAAATCGTTGCCGATTTTGGGGTCTTAAAAGGGCGGTTCGCGGCTGGGTCGCATATTCTTTTGCGTGAAGAGGCCTTGTCTTTAAAGGCAGGCGTTGTTGAGGGGCATAACCGACTGACTGCAAGGGTTGAAGAGTGCTTGTATCGTGGCGGGAGCACGGAGTATCGAGTGCTCTGTGGCAACGCCCGTTTAACAGTTCGGTCGCACAACCTCGGTCAAGCACTGTTTGCTTCAGGTCAGGATGTAACCATTGACGTGGCGCCCGAGGCGGTTGCCATATTGCCCGGGTAGGGGGTTGATGCAGCAGATTGCAAAACAAACCGGGCAGCTGGTGGCCATCATCGGGCCAGGTGTTCTTTGGATCATCGTTTTTCTTGTTTTGCCGAGTCTCTACCTGATTAGTATTGCTTTTTTAAGTAATGATCCCTACGGGTTACCGCAACTTCCGCTGAGTTTACATGCGTTTCGTGAGCTTGCCGGGTTTGGTTTATTAGGTTGGAGTCCTGGCAACTTATACACCTTAGGACGTTCACTGTGGCAAGCCACCTTTGCCACGATTTTGGTCATACTGATTTCCTATCCTATTGCGTATTACATTGCCACGCGCCCTGTGCACTTGCGTCCGTTAATGCTCGTGTTAATTGTGGTGCCGTCGTGGACCAATCAGGTCATTCGGGCGGTTGGCTGGATGAACCTATTCTCCCCAGGCACCCCATTAGCTAACTTGTCGGCAATGCTGGGTTTTACGGAGCCGCAAATGGGGTTATTTCCCTCGCAGTTTGCGGTGGTCGTGGGCATGGTCTATAACTTTCTGCCCTTTATGGTGCTGCCGCTGTATGCGGCATTCGAGCGCCTAGACCATGCGCAAGTTGAGGCGGCACGTGATCTGTTTGCAACACCGATGCGGGCATTTGTTCATGCCGTCTTGCCGCAGACCTTACCCGGGTTGCTTGCCGGCACGGTGTTAGTGGCAGTTCCCGCGTTTGGCATGTTTGTTGTGCCTGAACTTTTGGGGGGAGGGCGCTCCAGTATGATCGGAAACCTTGTGGCACGGCAGTTTGCAGACGGTGCCAATTGGCCGCTTGGTGCGGCAGGCGCATTATTAATGATTTTGGCAACGCTCCTTGGGCTTTACATCCTTCGGCGCGCCGCGCGGCGGTTGAGTAGTGAACGCGAGATGCTGCTATGAGACTGTTTTGGTACGCCACCATGCTGTTTTTATATGCCCCACTGGCGGTAGTGGTTCTGTTCTCTTTTAACGCGGCAAATTCGCCCGCGCGATTTGCCGGGTTCTCTCTGCGGTGGTATGACCGGCTAATGACCAACGATGCCCTTTTGCTAGCCTTTAAGAACAGTTTAATACTCGGTGTGAGCTCTTCGCTGATTGCCGTGGTGTTTGGCGCGATGCTCGGCTATGGAATGTACCGTTTTCGGCACTGGCATTTGCATTGGTTGGTGTGGCTAATTTATCTGCCTATTGTTATGCCGGATGTGGTTTACGGCATTTCTGAAATGACGTTTTTTGTGGCCATGCACCGAAATTTTGGCATTTTTGAGCCGGGTCTAAGTACCATGATATTGGCTCATGTCTCATTTCAGATTCCGTTTGTTGCGCTGCTTGTGCACTCGCGGCTTTTAGTGCTCGATCCGTTACTTTTTGAGGCCTGTGCTGACTTATATGCCTCACCACTCAAACGCCTGCGTTATTTCTTAATACCCGTGCTTTGGCCGGCGCTGCTTGCGTCTTTTTTGTTAGCGTTTACGCTTTCAATCGATGATTTTGTGATCAGCTTCTTTACCGCCGGGCCAAGTAGCACAACACTACCTATTTATATTTGGAGCGCGGTTCGTAAAGGCATTACGCCTGAGGTTAATGCGGTTGCTGCGCTCATTATTGCTGCCGTGGGCATCGCAGGTTTGGCAGCGCTGGTCTATCATCACGTTAAATTTCGCTTCAGCCACTCAGTAAAAACATAAGTAAGGGGAAAATCATGGCCGGAATAGTCCGAGGCACGTTGCTAGGTTCATTATTAGTGATGAGTTTGCTGGTAACAGCAACACTTTCAGCGCAAGAGCGCACCCTGAACGTGTTCAACTGGTCGCAATATATGGATCCAGAAATTATTGAAGCATTTGAGGCCGAGTACGACGTTACGGTGGTTGAAAATTACTTCAATTCCAATGGTGAGATGTTTGCCAAACTACGGGCGGGCGGCGATAGTCAGTATGACATTATCGTGCCGTCAAACTACTACGTGCCGCGACTGATCGAGACCGGACTGGTCCAGCCACTTGATCATGAACAGCTGCCTCATTTGAATAATTTGCTCTCAACCTTCGTTAATCCAAACTTTGACCCTGGTAATCGATACTCGGTGGCCTATCAGTGGGGCACTACCGGTGTTGTCTATAACCGTGCGGTGCTCGGTGATGTTGAAAAGAGCTGGAGTGTGTTGTTTGACCCCAAAGTCAATCCAGATCAGCCCTTTGCCGTGCCTGAGGATGCCCAAGTGGTGCTTGGTTCGGTTTGTGCCTGGTTGGGTTATGGCTATGACTGTGATGCCAGAGATGAGCTGATGCAGGCCGCTGAGGTAATGCTTGATACTAAACAGCGGGGCAACTTTGTGGGTTTTGTGCAGGGCACACCCGTACTTCAGCAGATTGCGCGCGGCAGTGTGCACGCGGGCATCACGTTTAATGGTGATTTTATCTTCTACAAAGATGAAGACCCCGAGGCTTACGCAGATATCGAGTTTATGATTCCTGAAGAAGGCGCCGAGGTATGGGTGGATAACCTGATGATTCCCGCTAACGCCCCAAATGCCGATTTAGCGCATGCCTTTATTGATTATTTGCTGCGTGCAGAGGTGGCCGCCCAGCTTTCTAACTGGACGTACTATGCCAGTCCAAATGCTGCAGCACAGCCCATGTTAGACCCCATCCTTCAAGAGGTACCCATTACTCCAACGCCCGATGAAATGGAAGTGCTTGCTTTTACGCCAAGCTTAAAAGGCGAGGAGTTGCAATTTCTGCAACAGCTATGGCGTGAGATTGAAGCACGTTGATGGATGCCGATTGGGCCGAGGCGCTTGACACGTTGTATGCGCAGGCATGGAAGCGCCTAGAACGGGGGGTGGCTGATCGTCATGCCCCGGGGCGCCATCCTACTTTGGCAACCGTGGATGCGGCAGGCATGCCGCAGGCACGCACAGTTGTGCTGCGCGCCGCGGATAAAGAATCTGCCACGCTTAAAGTCTATTCAGATCGTAATGCAGACAAAGTTGATCAGGTGCTAGCTAGGCCGCATGCCGCTATCCATATTTGGGATAACGTGGCCCATTTGCAGCTGCGTCTGTTGTGCGAAGTAACGGTGCAGACAGGTCAGGCGGTGCGGGGCATTTGGGACCAGCTCTCAGCCCACGCGCGGGCCTGCTATGGCTTTCAGCCTTTCTCTGGAACGGCTGTGCCTGATGGGGTTGCCTATGAGAAATGGCCAGACCCAGACGCATTTGCCGTACTAAAACTGCAAATTCGTGAAATGGAGGCGCTGCACTTGGGGCGCAAACATCGCCGTGCACGGTTTGCCCGTAATGATGGATGGGTAGGGCAATGGGTAGTGCCGTAAAACGAAAGGGAACTAGAAATGAGCGATAACGGACAGATGGAAGTAACGACGGATAGTTGGAGTTGGAAAAAAATCCTCAAGCATGTGATTCTTCCGAAACCGAAGGGTTCACCCAAGGCTGGGCAAAAAGAAATAGCCCTAAGAATTAGCCTAGCGGCGGTTGGGCTCTTGCTGGCCCTACTCGTTTATTTTAAATGAAGAAGGGACTCTTGATTTAAATGGCTCCCCGGGACGGGCTCGAACCGCCGACCCAGTGATTAACAGTCACTCGCTCTACCAACTGAGCTACCGGGGAATTGCTATCAGCCAAGACGCGTAGTGTAGCGCCTCGGCTGATCTCGTCAACCTCAACGGTTAAAAACTTTCTCTAACCGATCCATGGCCTTTTCTAAATTCTCCATGCTGGTGGCAAAAGAAATACGCGCATGGCCGGGCAGGCCGAAGGCGGTGCCAGGAACCAGTGCCACATTTGCCTCACCAATCAGGTACTCAGCCAGCTCGGTGTCTGTATTGACCTCAGCAATAGCCTCTATGGCACCACTGACGTCAGGGAAGGCGTAAAAGGTGCCATCCCCCGAGATGCAGCTTACGCCATTCATTGCGTTGAGCCGGTCTACGACATAATCGTGTCTAGCCCGAAAGGCCTTTACCATCGGCGCGATAATGCCCTGGTCTCCGTTTAATGCGGCCACAGAGGCAGCCTGTGAGATAGAGCTAGGGTTGGATGTGCTCTGCGACTGAATTTTCTTCATGGCGCCAATCACAGCAGCGGGGCCAGCCGCATACCCGATGCGCCATCCAGTCATTGCGTAGGCTTTTGATACCCCATTAACAACCACTGTGCGGTCAACCAAATCTGGGCAGGCCATGGCGATGTTACAAAACGGCGCATCCGTCCATAAGATATGCTCATAGATGTCATCGCTGGTGATCAGTACGCCAGGATATTGACGCAAAACCTCGCCCAGCGCCTGCAGCTCAGCTTTTGAATACGCCGTGCCGGTGGGGTTGGATGGGCTGTTTAACACGACAAGCCGAGTGCGCGCGGTGATCGCGCCAGCCAGCTGCTCTGGGGTAATTTTAAAGCGTTGCTCGGGGCCAGCCTCTATAATGACCGGCGTGGCATCGGCTAACAAAGCCATATCGGGGTAAGAGACCCAATAGGGTGCGGGAATGACCACTTCATCGCCTTCGTTAAGCAAAGCAACCATCAAGTTATATAGGCTTTGCTTTGCACCCGAAGAAACGAGAATTTGATTGGCCGCGTATTCAAGCTGGCTATCGCGGCGAAATTTGTTTTGGATTGCCTCTTTAAGCGCAGGCGTTCCATCAACGGCGGTATAGCGCGTTTGTCCGTTTCTAATCGCCTCGATACCGGCTGCACTGATATGCTCAGGCGTATCGAAATCAGGTTCGCCAGCGCCAAGGCCAATAATGTCGTGGCCGGCAGCTCGCATTTCAGCTGCTCTTGCGGTAACGGCCATGGTGGGTGAGGGCTTAACCCGTCCTACACGCGTTGCAAGTTGAATACTCAAGGTCATCTCCATCAATAATGTTCTTAACGGTAAATCATACGCGAAATGAGTGAAAAACTGACCCAGTTCCGTCTTCAAAGTGACTACGCACCGGCGGGTGATCAGCCAACGGCCATTGCAACTCTGTCACAAAGCCTGCGTGCCGGCCATGAACACCAAACCCTGCTTGGAGTTACCGGGTCAGGTAAAACATTCACTATGGCAAGCCTGATTGCCGGTGAGCAACGGCCGGCCGTTGTTATGGCCCCCAACAAAACGCTGGCAGCACAGCTGTATGGGGAGATGAAGGAATACTTTCCTGATAACGCAGTGGAGTATTTTGTTTCTTACTATGACTACTACCAGCCAGAAGCGTATGTGCCGTCCTCTGATACCTATATAGAAAAAGACTCGGCGATTAACGAGCATATTGAACAAATGCGTTTGTCCGCTACTCGGTCAATTGTGGAGCGGCGCGATACAATTATTGTTGCGTCGGTCTCATCAATTTATGGTTTGGGTGATCCAAGTGCCTATCTAAAGATGGTGCTCACGTTGAGCTGCGGGGAGCAGATCGATCAGCGCTTGGTGCTCAGGCGCTTAGCTCAGCTTCAGTATTCTCGCAATGATCATGATTTCTCGCGCGGCAACTACCGTGCGCGCGGTGATGTGATCGACATTTTTCCAGCCGAATCCGAAGAGCAGGCCGTTCGCGTGGAGTTGTTCGATGATGAAATTGAGCAAATCTCTTGGTTTGATCCGCTGACAGGCGAAGTGCTTGAGCGTGTGGACGAGATCACCATCTATCCAAAGTCGCATTACGTTACTCCCCGAGACACCGTTTTACGCGCCATTGAATTAATCAAAGAGGAGCTCAAAGATCGGCTGGAGCAATTACAGCAAGCCGGCAAACTACTGGAGGCTCAGCGTTTAGAGCAGCGCACGCGGTACGATCTGGAAATGATGCAGGAGCTTGGCTACTGCAATGGCATTGAGAATTACTCCCGCTACCTGTCTGGCCGTGGACCGGGGGAGCCGCCGCCGTGTTTATTCGATTATGTTCCTGACGATGCCATGCTATTTATTGACGAATCTCACGTAACGGTCAGCCAAATTGGCGGCATGTATCGAGGTGATCGCGCCCGTAAGGAAACACTCGTTGAATATGGTTTTAGGCTGCCTTCTGCCTTAGATAATCGGCCGCTAAAGTTTGAAGAGTTTGAGGCTATCGCGCCACCGCGCATTTATGTTTCAGCAACGCCTGGGCCCTACGAACAGACACACTCTGCCGTAGTGGCTGAGCAGGTGGTGCGGCCAACCGGGTTAATCGATCCTGCCGTTGAAATACGACCTGCCGGTACGCAGGTAGATGATCTTCTTGGAGAGATTCGCGAGCGAGTGGAGCTCGCAGAGCGTGTCTTGGTGACCACGCTCACCAAGCGCATGGCCGAAGATTTGACCGAGTATCTCAATGAAAACGGGGTGCGGGTGCGGTATCTGCATTCCGATGTCGATACCGTGGAGCGGACGGAAATTATCCGTGACCTGCGGCTGGGTAAGTTTGATGTGCTAGTCGGGATCAATTTACTTAGAGAAGGCCTTGATATTCCAGAGGTTTCTTTAGTTGGCATTTTGGACGCGGATAAAGAAGGCTTTTTGCGTTCTGAGCGCTCTTTAATTCAGACCATCGGGCGCGCGGCCCGTAATGTGAGTGGTCGTGCCATTCTTTATGCAGATCGGATAACTGACTCGATGGCTCGCGCAATTGAGGAAACGGATCGACGTCGAGAAAAGCAGGTGCGCTTTAACACCGAGCACGGGATTACTCCGCGTGGCATCCAAAAAGCCATTAAAGATATTATGGAGCGTGGCTCAGCGGGCGCACCTGATACCGCCGAGGAATTTGCCGAGAAAGCACAGGCAACCGAGCATTACGCTGGACTAACCCCGGCACAGGCTATGGAGCAAATAAAAGCGCAAGAGAAACTCATGCATCAACATGCGCGCAATCTTGAATTTGAGCAGGCTGGTGAGTGTCGGGATGAAATTCGCCGCCTGCAGCAATACGCCCTAGGTGAACCAGCGCGGTAAAGGAATCACTGAGCGGATGATTTTTCCGCCAGACCAATCCAACGCGTCGGGTGGGCTGTGGGTCAGGAAGTGTTGTTACTGATACCGAGGCAGCCGCTGTTTCAATAGGAATGGCCATTTCTGGTAACAAGGTAATGCCAATGCCAGAGCCAACAAGCTGAACCAATGTCGATAGGGTGCTGGCCTCCATAATCGTCTGCCCACCCCGTGGGCGTAAGTTGCAATAACTAATCGTCTGCTCGCGAAAACAATGCCCTTCCTCCAATAGTAAAAGCCGCATTGTTCGTAGCGTATTCAGGTCAGGCACCGGTTGGTCCGCGTCGGCTGCAGGGCGAACAAGCACAAACCGCTCTGTTAGTAGTGGCGCCTCGTGCAGGCTGCTGTCAGCAACGGGTAGGGCAACCATCGCCACATCCAGACGATTCTCTGCAATATCGCGCAACAGCGTTTCGGTAATCGACTCGCGTGGTTGCAGTTGCAAGGCAGGATAATGTTGTTTTAACTGCTGAATAAATGCGGGCAGTAGGTAGGGCGCAATGGTTGGAATGACGCCAAAGCGCAGTGGGCCTGCCAGTGGATTACCCGATGCACGGGCCAGGTCGGTAAGCTCATCAACTTCTTGTAAAATGCGATGGGCCCGCTCGGCTAACGCCTCACCAAGGCTGGAAAGGGTGATCTGCCGGGCGCCTCGTTCAACAAGGGTGGCGCCCAAACTCGTTTCAAGTTCACGAATTTGAACCGACAGTGCGGGTTGAGATACCGAACAGTCACGCGCGGCCTTGCCAAAATGGCGATGTCTTGCCAGCGCATCGAAGTAACGAAGCTGACGTAAGCTAATATCATTCATAGGGTAAAGTTATCAGTACAATTAAAAAATACAAATTTAAATTATCTATTTGAGCAGGTATGCTCAGCTCAGTTTAGTTCAAAAGTGGAGTGAGTTATGGCGGTTAAAGGTAGTGAAGTAACGGGAAAATGCCCTGTTATGCATGGCGGTATGACAGCGGTGGGTACGTCCAATATGGATTGGTGGCCCAATGCGTTAAACCTTGACATTCTTCATCAAAACGACACAAAGCCTGACCCGATGGGTGAGGATTTTAGCTATCGTGAAGCGGTTAAAAAGCTTGATTATCAGGCGGTTAAAGATGACCTGAAAGCGCTGATGACCGATAGCCAAGACTGGTGGCCGGCCGATTGGGGGCATTACGGTGGTCTCATGATTCGAATGGCGTGGCACGCAGCCGGTTCTTACCGTACTGCCGATGGCCGTGGTGGCGCCGGCACGGGTAACCAGCGCTTTGCACCGCTCAACTCCTGGCCTGACAATGTGAACCTCGATAAAGCACGGCGCTTGCTGTGGCCAATCAAGAAAAAATATGGCAACAAGCTTAGCTGGGCAGATCTAATGATCTTGGCAGGTAACGTGGCGTATGAGTCCATGGGGCTAAAAACCTTTGGATTCGGTTTTGGGCGCGCAGATATCTGGCATCCGGAAATCGACATTTACTGGGGTTCTGAAAAAGAGTGGTTAGACTCTGAGCGTTATGCTGAAGACCGCTCTAGCGAGTCATTAGAGAATCCATTGGCCGCGGTACAGATGGGTCTTATCTATGTGAACCCAGAGGGTGTTAACGGGCAGCCAGATCCGCTTAAAACCGCGCAAGATGTGCGGACGACCTTTGCCCGTATGGCAATGAATGATGAAGAAACGGCTGCGCTAACGGCCGGTGGTCATACCGTAGGCAAATGTCATGGTAATGGCGATGCCACTGTTCTCGGCCCAGATCCAGAAGCGGCGAATGTGGAAGAGCAGGGGCTCGGCTGGAGCAACCCCAACGCATCGGGTGTGGGGCGGCATACCGTTTCAAGCGGCATTGAAGGCGCTTGGACCACGCATCCAACGCAGTGGGACAACGGCTACTTCCATCTTCTGCTCAATTACGAGTGGGAGCTGAAGAAAAGCCCCGCGGGTGCGTGGCAGTGGGAGCCCATTGACATTAAAGAAGAAGACAAGCCGGTTGATGTAGAAGACCCTTCGATTCGTCTAAATCCCATCATGACCGATGCAGATATGGCAATGAAGATGGATCCGGAGTATCGCAAGATTTCCGAGCGTTTCTACAACGATCCTGAGTACTTCTCTGAGGTATTTGCTCGTGCTTGGTTCAAGCTGACCCATCGAGACATGGGGCCAAAGGTCCGCTACATTGGGCCTGAAGTACCTGCTGAAGACCTGATTTGGCAGGATCCGGTGCCCGCTGGTAATCGTAACTATGACGTGGCGTCCGTTAAGGCCAAAATAGCGGCCACTGACCTGACGATTGCTGAGCTGGTGACAACCGCTTGGGATAGCGCTCGTACTTTCCGTGGCTCTGATATGCGCGGTGGTGCCAATGGGGCGAGAATTCGTCTTGCACCGCAGAAGGATTGGGAAGGGAACGAGCCAGCCCGCTTGGCAAAAGTGCTTTCCGTACTTGAGCCAATTGCCGCAGAATCCGGCGCAAGCATTGCAGATGTGATTGTGCTTGGTGGCAATGTAGGCATCGAAAAGGCTGCCAAGGCCGCGGGTTACGACATTACCGTGCCGTTTTCTCCTGGCCGCGGCGATGCCACTCAGGAAATGACCGATGTGGAGTCCTTCGAAGTGCTAGAGCCATTGCATGATGGTTTCCGTAACTGGCTCAAGAAAGACTACGTGGTAAGCCCTGAAGAAATGATGCTAGATCGGACCCAGCTCATGGGGCTGACCGCGCCTGAGATGACAGTTCTGGTTGGTGGAATGCGGGTGCTAGGGACTAATCATGGCGGCGCGCGTCATGGCGTTTGGACCGAGCGTGAAGGCCAGCTTTCCAATGACTTTTTCGTCAATCTTCTGGATATGGCGAACACTTGGGTGCCAACCGGTACTAACGAGTACGAAGTCAAAGATCGCGCCAGTGGTGAGGTTAAGGGAACTGCAACGCGCGTTGATCTCGTGTTTGGTTCTAACTCTATCCTTCGGGCCTATGCTGAGGTGTACGCGCAGGACGATAACGAGCAGAAGTTCGTGAACGATTTTGTTGCTGCCTGGGCCAAGGTGATGGATGCCGATCGGTTCGATCTGATCGACTAAGCACCGGGGGGCTGGTCCTGTTCTGGGGCCAGCCCTATTTTTCGATATAGGGTTTTTCGCCCGATGCCTAGAATTTCTGCCGCGCGACTTCGATTGCCGTCGACTGCTTTTAAAACACGACGAATATGCCGATCCTCTACCTCAGCCAACGTGGTCAGGGTAGGTTCTGCAGATGAACTGACATGGCGGACACGATGTGGCAGGTCTTCTGCGGTCAATTCTTTTCCCTGGCAAAAGGTCACGGCATACTCCATGGCGTTTGCCAGTTCCCTTACGTTTCCCGGCCATGCGTGCTGCTGAATGGTATTGACTGCCGATGAGGCAAGCCGTGGTGGCGTAACACCAATGTGTTTAGCGCTTAGTGCGATGAAATACGCAGCCAGTTGAAGAATATCCTCACCGCGGTCACGAAGCGGTGGAACGTGTATTTGCAAGGCGTCGAGTCGATACATCAGATCTTTACGGAACTCTCCTGCCTGTATGGCTTGTTCAAGGCGTCGATGCGTTGCTGCTACCACGCGAACATTAACCTGCTGATCAACGTCGGCGCCCACAGGCCGAATCTCACCACTTTCTAAAAATCGCAATAGCTTTGCCTGCATTGCCAGCGGCATTTCAGCAATTTCATCCAAAAATAAAGTGCCGCCATTTGCACTAGCCACTAATCCGAGGCGTTGGCTCTGGGCTCCACTGAATGCCCCTTTGACATGCCCAAAAAGTTCACTCTCCAGCAAATCAGCGGGTATTCCAGCGCAATTAATCGCGATAAATGGTTGAGCATATCGATGGCTGCAGGCGTGGATTGCTTCTGCGACGCGTTCTTTCCCGGTGCCACTTTCTCCGGTTATTAAAACCGTGCCGTTACTTTTTGCGACTTGCTCGATTTTTCGACGCAGGGTTTGCATGGGCGCACTGCGCCCGATCATCCCTTGCCAGCTTTCGGTGTCATGGCCCAGGAGATGTTCATAATCATGCAGCTGTCGGCGTAACTGATAGTTGGCAAGCACTCGTTCTACACTGACCGCAAAGTGTTCCAAGTCCAAAGGTTTGGTGAGGAAGTCATCTGCCCCCGCCTTGAGAGCGGCAACGGCCTGTTCAATGCTGCCAAAGCCGGTAATCACGATAAAACCAACGGACTGAAGATGAGGATTTTCGCGCACCGATTGCAGCAGTTGCATGCCGTTGTGATCGGGTAATTTGAGGTCACTAACAACCAGCGCGTAGGGTTGTTGTTGTAGTTGCTCTAAGGCTTCATTAACGCCTGCTGTTAGCGTGGTGTGATAGCCCTGCTGTTGAAGCTCTTCATCAAGTAGGGCACGCAGGTTGGCATCATCCTCTACAACTAAAATGGCGGTGTCATTGCTCATCTTTATTTCCTAGCTGGGTTGGTGGGAAGCCATAGCTCAAAGCAGGCTCCAGGCAGCGAGCCTTGAATGAGGCGTATTCGGCCGCCGTGGGCGCGCAGGGTGCCATAAGCCACCGCAAGCCCTAAGCCTGTGCCAATCCCAACGGGTTTTCTGGTAAAAAAGGGCGAGAAGATTTTCTCTTGATCCTCTTTAGAAATACCGGGGCCATCGTCCTCGATACGAAGAGTGACTCCCTCTGCTTTCTTTGCAGTGGCGATGTAAACATTGCCGTTGGGTGCGGCTTGGAATGCATTTAATAGTAGGTTGCAGATAGCCTCCTCTAGGCGCTCGCCATCAATCTTAATCGGTGGATCACCCTCAATAAGATGCTTATGCAGGGTAACGTTTTTTGCCTCAGGCGCATGTGACATTCGCTCAATAGCGTGGTCTGCCGCTGTCGATAGGCGCATTAATGTTGGCTGCAGAGGCATGCTTCGAGCAAACGCCATCAGGCGTTGAACAATATCGGCTATGCGGCGAGTCTCTGCGCGCATTGCTTCAAGGCTGCTGCGTTGATGGTCATCAAGATCCGTTCTTCTGAGTAATTGCTGTGCTCGGCCATCCAGCACACTGAGCGGCGTGCCAAGTTGATGGGCGATGCCGGCCGATAGCTCACCTACCGCCGCGAGTTTTCGCGACGATTCGATCTGCATCAGCATGGTGTTGATCCCTTTCGATAAATTAACAATCTCTCGGGGTCCGCTACCGGTAACGCGGTATCCCAGCTCATGGTCTCCCGCTGATTGCATGCTGCGTTCTAGTCGGCGCAGCGGCGCTCCAATGGCAAAGCGATGTCCGAGCATGACAATTAAGGCGAGTAATAGCGCGATGCCGCCGAGCATTGCGGCGCCGGTTGTTCTGATGGTGCTGAGCGTATCGCGAAATTCATCGGGGTGACGGGTGAGTTGGAGAAGGCCCGCAAAGCGTCCGCCCGCGGTTGTTAACGGCATAAAGTAGACGTGAATCGGATCGCTGCCTAATGCCGCATACCCATCGCCTGTTGCATCGAGGGTGGCAAGCGCCTCGCCCCTTTGTTCGCTAAATCGTTGCACGCCGGCGCCAGACCCCGCCAGTAGCTGACCATTACGGCCATAGATATGAGCCCCATAGATGCGCCCAAAGGCAAACGCAGAGTTTAGAGATTGTTGAATCAACTCCGGTTGATTCGTTCTGATGGCTTGGTTGAGCGGCTCTTTTAAAGAGCGAGATATCAGTTCAATATCTTCGCGCATACGCTGCTCGGTTTGGTTTTCTAGCCAGTCGATCCCCAAGTACCCGATGAGGCCTAAACTCAGGGTAACGGGGATAACCACCGAGGCAATGAGCATGGTGAGCAGCCGTGGTGGATTGTGTTGAATAAAATGGGTCATACTGACACTCGCTGAGTCATTTTGGCACATCGTTGGTATTCACTGGGACTGCACATCGGGCGTGTTGTTCCGGTTTGTCTTTGTTGGCAGGACTCTTGCAAGTAGTGGGCCGACACTTTTAGAAATAAGGATGAAGACCAATGATGTTACGTTTTAAAGCAATGATTCTCTCTGCTGCGTTGGTACTGCTGGCGTTTTCTCAGCCTACACTGGCGCAAAGCTTTTCTGATAGCGAGATTGAGTTGTTTGTTGAAGCGCAGGCCGAGGTAATGGAGATTCGCGATGAGTACATCGAGCTGCTCGAACAAGCCGAAGATCGCGACGAAGCGATGGCGCTTGAGCAGGAGGCCAGCGAGCTAATGGTTAGTGCTGTAGAAGAAACAGGAATCAGCGTTGCTGAATATAGTGCAATTGCTGAAGCCGCTGCAGAAGATATGGATTTGGCTGAGCGTATTCGAGAGTTAATGAACTAATGCGTAAGACTATCGTTACTTTTATCAGTGCGGTTGTCATTGCCGGCGGTGCAGCGGCGCAAACCGTTGCCCCCGGTGTTGAAGGGTGTGAAATAGAAGAGTGGAGCTTCGGCGAGGAAATGGGCCGACTGCTTATTGAAGGCACTACAACATGCAGAGAAGGGCGCTTAGACTTAACGGTCTATAACGATGAAACTCAGGAAGTGATTGCTGAAGATTTCACTTATATTATGGGTTATGAGTTTGAGTTGAGTTTGAACGCAGAAGTCCCTAACGCATTAATGATTGAGTATGTGATTGAGTAATGACGGATGACCAACCCAAAGGCGGCAAGCTAGATCGGCTAGATCATGCCATTTTGCGTGTTCTAGCGATTGAAGGCCGAATCAGTGTGGCAGAGCTTGCGCGCCGGGTTGGGCGTTCTAAGTCTCCCACCCAAGCGCGCTTACGGCGGCTGGAAAGCCAAGGCGTTATTCGGGGCTATCGAGCAACGCTAGACCCAATTGCGTTAGGGGTGGCGCACGTTGCCTTTGTTCAAGTTAAGCTGTTGGATACACGTGAAGCGGCGCTGCAGGATTTTAACGATGCCGCCACGCAAATTCCTGAAATTGAAGAATGCCACCTGATCGCAGGTGGCTTTGATTATTTGCTTAAAGTGCGAACCGCAAGCATCGATGCGTATCGTCGGGTTTTGGCTGAAGACATCTCCAGCTTGCCGCATGTGGCCTCAACGAGCACGTTTGTGGCGATGGAAGCCGTTAAGGAGCTCGGCCCGTAGCATTAATTAATACGCGTGCTGCGGCTAAATCCCAAAGAGACTGTCCAACACTTTTAAATATTACCGGCCCGTGACCTTGAGGTTGAACTTGCTCGCAGATCACTTGCTCTAGCGTTATCGCATCAGACCAGTTGAACTGGCCTTGCTCTGCCGCTTGAATTAAGTCTCCCGCCTCATCTTTAGCGCCTTCTTCGGTGTCAATAAAAACTTGACTGCTTTTTGCCAAGGCTGGCGGTATTTCGGCCATTTGCGGGCGAAATGCGCCCACTGCTGCAACGAAGGTATCGCTGGCTAAACGCTCTGGTAAAACCGGGGTTTGTGATGTGGTGGCAGTAACGATGACTTTGGTTTCATCTAAAACGGTGTTGGGATCGTCAATGACTTGTACATTTAACCCCTGTTGTTGCATTTTCTTGGCCAAGGCGTCTGCACGTGGGCGGCTACGTGAGTATAGGTAGGCATGCGTGGTGCCCAAGCCTGCTTGAAAGGCCTCTAAATGGACCTGGGCTTGAGTGCCGGCCCCATAAACCAAAACCGGCGTGTTACGTTGGGCTCCAAGCCGTTGCGCGGCAAGTAACGAGACAGCGGCGGTGCGCCGGGCAGAGACGGCAGCCCCGTCCACGAGCAACAACCGTCGGCCATTGGCAGCATCAACAATCACCATTTCGCCTTGAATGGTCGGCAGTGCGGCATCTCCGTTAAAGGGGTGCACCGTCACCAGTTTAGTGATGGCAATCGTGTGATCAGTTGCGGGCATCAATAGCAAGGTACCGTCATTGGCGATTGGCATGGCGCTACGCGGTGGGCAAAGCGTTTGGCCTTGGCGGGCCAGTATCAGCAGCTCTGCACAGGCATCGGCAATGGCCTGATAGTCGAGCAGCTCGATGGTTTGGTGGGTATCGAGTTGACGCATCGGTTTGTTTGTTCTCTGGCTCAGGTTATTCTCAAAGCGTATGCCCCGCAGTCAACAATGAAAAGCGAGAAATAGCATTTATGCTTGATTGGCTTCCGCCATTAGTCCTGATTGGTGCCGCTTTGGTGGTCGTCTCGGTGCTCACCAGTCTGTTGGCATTTCGCATCGGGGCGCCATTGCTGCTGTTCTTTCTGGCGATTGGCTTAGTGGCAGGTGAAGATGGGCTGGGCGTTATTTATAACGACTGGAGTGGGGCCTATCTGATCGGCAGTATTGCCCTTGCGATAATTCTATTTGATGCCGGCTTTGGCACGAAGACGCGTTATTTTAAAAAAGCAGCGGCCCCGGCCATTACCTTGGCAACGCTTGGGGTGGTGCTAACAACCGCCTTAGTGGGCGCAGCCGCCTATTGGTTATTTGATCTGTCTTGGCCCTATGCCTTTCTTTTAGGTGCGATTATCAGTTCGACGGATGCCGCTGCGGTCTTCTACCTGCTGCGAGTGGGAGGCATTACCCTCAGAGAGCGTGTTCGCGCAACGCTAGGCGTAGAGTCAGGTTCCAACGACCCAATCGCCATATTTTTGGTGACCGCATTAGTTGAGCTCATCAGCTTACAGGCGGGTTTTGCAGGATTTACTCAGGAGCTACTGCTCGGCTTTGCTTTGCAAATGGGGCTGGGCATAGCGCTCGGTGTTGCGGGTGGATTTTTGCTGGTGCGCTTGCTCAATGCCATTGAGCTAGAGGCGGCGCTTTATCCCATTTTGGTGATTGCCGCTGCGTTGCTGTTGTTCGCGGTAACCAGTCAATTTGGTGGTAGCGGGTTTATTGCCGTGTACGTAGCAGGTCTAATCGCCGGCAACCGGCCTGTTCCGCATGTTACCGCTCTGCGACGTCTTCAAGATGGAATGACGTGGCTTGCGCAAATTTTGATGTTTTTGGTGCTGGGGCTGCTGGCCACACCGTCTGAATTTCCTGCCGTGCTTCTACCGGCGATCGGCTTAGCCTTATTTTTGATGTTTTTTGCTCGCCCGCTGGCGGTGGGGGTTTGCCTGTTGCCATTTGGCTTTTCTGCTAAAGAGGTCACGTTTATTGGGTGGGTTGGTTTACGCGGTGCGGTATCGATTTTGCTGGCGATTTTGCCGTTTTTAGGTGGTCTTGACTCCGCTCAGGCGTTTTTTAACGTGGCCTTTATCATGGTGTTGACCTCACTGTTAGTGCAAGGCTGGACCATCAAGCCCGTTGCGCAACGCCTTGGGTTGATTGTTCCTGAACGCCTAGGGCCAGTTGAAAAAATTGAGTTGGAGCTGCCGGGTACGGCCCATCATGAGCTGGTGGTGTACCACGTGATGCCCGGTAGCCCGATTGTTGGGGGCGCTCGACTGCCCCGTTGGGCAAGGCCTGCGCTGGTGCTGCGCGACGGTCGCTCAATGCATTTTCGTAAAGCAGGGCACTTGCAGCCCGATGATTATCTTTACATCTTTATGGCCCCGCAATATGCCTCTGCACTGGATCATTTGTTTGCCGGAGACTCGGTTCAAGAGGCGGAGCGGCGTGCCTTTTTTGGTGACTTTGCGATTGCGCCTGATGCGCCCATTCGGGCCTTAGTGGATGTGTATGGAGCAACACTCGATCAGCACGATAATCGGACAGATACCTCAACGGTGGGTGGCTACCTCAAAGACAGGCTTCAACGCCCAGAGCCGGGCGATCGACTGCGGCTTGGCTCAGTGGAGCTCATCGTCAGAGCAGTCGATTCCCGTGATCAGGTAACCGAAGTGGGGCTGTCGTTCGACTAGTCGCAGACCAGCCCGCCATCCACCACTAACGTCTGTCCGGTTACCGCACGTGCCCATGGCGAAGCGAAGAACAAGACCGCATCGGCAAGTTCGGCGGGCGTTGTGACATGGCCAAGTGGGGTTTGCTCGGCAATCAGATCAAACACAAACTCAGGCGTTGCTGCGCTGGCATCAGTTGTCCGCAGCAATCCGCCGGCCACCATGTTGACCGTAACGCCCGCTGGGCCAAGCTCTTTGGCGGCTGTGCGGGTTAGCGCCATAAGCGCAGCTTTTGCAGCCGTATAATCGTGATAGGGCACCACGGGGTTTTGAAAAAGATTGGTACCAATCGTAATCACCCGACCGCCATTATGTTTAGCAAAGTGGGGTTGCATGGCTTGTATGCCGTTTAGTGCGCCGCCAACCGCAACCGCCGTTTGGGCGTTAAGATCACTCCAGCTCAAATCAGCGAGTTGTTTGCGCTGATCGCCGTTAAACACAAAATCGGCCAGTGCGTTGTGTATAAAGGTGCTGGGGCTGCCTAGCGTTGCCTCGATACGATCGAACATCTCCATTACCGCATCGGCGTTGCTAATATCCGCTGGAAAGGCAGCGGCGGCTGGGCCGATTTCTTTGGCAAGCGCATTCGCGGCTTGTTCACTGCGATGGTAGTTAATCGCCACGCGCGCTCCCTCACGCGCAAAGGCTCTGGCGATGGCGGCCCCGAGGCCGCGTGCAGCCCCGCTAATGACCACGGTTTGATCGCTAATCGGTAAATTCATCGGCATTTGCTCCCTTATCGTTTTTAGGCAGGGGATAAGAGAGCTTGCAACGCTGAAAAGAATGTTTACGGCCTACGCGCCCACAACTTCCTACGCCGGTATAACCCGGTTCAGGTTCCAAGGGTACCTCTCAGCCCGCATAACGGGCGCCCCTGTTGTTTCCTCATCAGCGTACCACGATCTGGCAACGTCGGATGGCATCGGCAAGGCTGGTGGTCGGCTGGGCAGGCGATATCAGATACCAAATCGATTCTAAGGGTTTGCATAACCTATCTCCTCAAGCGCCTGCATTCAGCAAAAGGCCGGTCGGCTCAGTTGCCAGGACTGGAAAGTAATACTATAGTATCACTGTCAGTTTTTTGAGGGGCAACGCGTGAAAGTTGAACTGGTTACGAACCTTAAGCGCCAAGCGACAAAGATTCTGGCTGATTTGCACCGATCTAAAGAGCCGGTTTTGATCACAGAGCATGGCCAGCCATCGGCCTACCTTGTCGATGTGCAGGATTACCAGTTCATGCAGCGCCGGCTTGAGCTGCTTGAGGGGCTCTCAAGGGGAGAGCGAGCTGTACTTGAGGGAAGAACCTGCAGCCAACGTGAGGCCAAGGAAAAATTGGCTAAATGGCTCAAGTAGTCTGGACGGAACCTGCTCTCCAGGAACTTGACGCCATTGCTGAGTACATTGCGCTAGATAATCCCGCTGCTGCCAGTCATCTGGTGCAAGAAGTTTTCAATACGATCGAGCGGTTGGAAGATTTTCCCCAATCTGGACGAATCCCTCCAGAACTCCCTGAGTCGGTATACAGGGAGATCGTGTTCCCACCGTGTCGTATTTTTTATCGTGTCGATGAAAGGCGGGTTCTCGTTCTTTATGTCATGCGGGAGGAGCGGCAGCTTCGTGCCTACATGCTTGGTGGTAGCTAATTGGCAACGCCGTCCAATCCCGCTATACTCCCGCTCTTGACGACAGGCGCGTAGCTCAGCTGGTTAGAGCACCACCTTGACATGGTGGGGGTCGGTGGTTCGAGTCCACTCGCGCCTACCATCGTATACCTCAAAATGCATGTGGCCTTTGGTATGGGTCACCACTGTGGAGTCGCTTAATGCCCCAAATTACTCTTCCAGACGGCAGTCAAAGAGGCTACGCCGAATCCGTTTCTGTGCTTGATGTAGCGCGCGATATTGGGCCCGGGCTTGCTAAAGCCACAGTGGCCGGTCGGGTTAACGGCAAGTTGGTTGATGCCTGTGATCTGATTACTGACGATGCTGAGCTGCAAATCATTACGCCGAAAGACGCAGATGGTGTCGATATCATTCGGCACTCCTGCGCGCATTTGTTAGGGCATGCCGTTAAACAGCTGTATCCCGAGGCGCAGATGGCGATTGGGCCGGTTATTGAAGACGGCTTTTACTACGATATTCGCTACGATGCCGGGTTTCACCCAGAAGATCTTGAACGCATCGAGCAGCGCATGCTTGAGCTAATCGACCAAGACTACGACGTCGTCAAGCGCATCACCCCGCGGTACGAGGTGCTGCAGCTATTTCGTGAGCGTGGTGAGGATTATAAGGTTCAGCTGGTTGAAGATATGCCCGAGGTAGAGGCGATGGCGCTTTACTACCACCAAGAATATATCGATATGTGTATTGGGCCGCATGTGCCAAATACCCGGTTTTTAAAGGCGGTCAAACTCACAAAGCTGGCGGGAGCCTATTGGCGGGGAGACCCCAATAATGAAATGCTCCAGCGGATTTACGGTACCGCTTTTGCGGATCGTAAGGGGCTTAAGGCCTATTTAGCGCTGATTGAAGAGGCGCAAAAACGCGATCACCGTCGCATCGCACGCAATCAAGATTTATTCCATTTGCAGGATGAAGCACCCGGTATGGTGTTCTGGCATCCCAACGGTTGGCGAATTTATACCGTTTTGCAGGATTATTTGCGTGGCCGATTAGAGGAGCACGGGTATCAGGAGATTCGTACCCCAGAGCTGGTAGACCGAAGCTTGTGGGAGCGGTCAGGCCATTGGGAGAAATTCCGAGAGGATATGTTTACCACGCAGTCCGAGAATCGGGATTATGCGGTTAAGCCGATGAATTGCCCCTGTCATGTGCAAGTTTATAACCAAGGGCTAAAGAGCTATCGCGACCTGCCGATCCGCTTCTCAGAGTTTGGTAACTGCCATCGTAATGAGCCATCGGGCACGCTGCATGGGTTGATGCGCGTGCGTAATTTTGTGCAAGACGATGCGCATATTTTCTGTAGCGAAGAGGCGCTGCAAGCCGAGGTGTCAGACTTTTTGGATTTGGCCTTTAGTGTCTACTCCGATTTTGGTTTCGATAATGTGGCAGTGGCGCTGAGCACCCGACCCAAAGAGCGGGTGGGTGAAGATAGTTTATGGGATAAAGCCGAGGCGGCCTTAGAGCAGGCGCTTGATGGTAAAGGCATGGAGTGGACGGTCAACCCCGGTGAGGGCGCATTTTATGGGCCGAAAATTGAGTTATCGATGCGGGATTGTTTAAATCGGGTGTGGCAGTGCGGCACGATGCAAGTCGATTTCTCGATGCCGGGTCGGTTGGGGGCGGAATATGTTACTGAGACTGGCGATAGAGCGGTGCCAGTCATGCTGCATCGGGCTATTTTTGGCTCTTTTGAGCGGTTTATTGGCGTACTCACCGAGCATTACGGCGGTAATTGGCCAGTTTGGTTGGCGCCCACGCAAGTGGAGGTGCTCAATATTACAGATCGCCAAGCCGACTACGCCCAAGAAATACAGGCTAAGCTGGTCGCGCAGGGCCTGCGCGCACAGGTTGACCTGAGAAATGAGAAGGTTGGGTTTAAGATTCGCGAGCACACCATGAAGCGTATTCCGTACCTGGTGGTTGTGGGTGATCAGGAGCGTGAGGCCCAAACAGTTGCCGTTCGTACCCGTACGGGAGAAGACTTAGGGGCAATGAGCCTAGAGAAATTAGTCGATAAACTGAAGGCGGATATTGCGCTACTGGGGCGTCAGCATTAAGATTGTGGATTACGTGAATTCGGTTGGAGGATCATAGCATCGCTATACGCAGAAAGCCGGGAGCGCGGCGTCAGCAACCCGGGGCTGGTGAAAACCGGCGAATCAACGAAGATATCGGGGTACCGCAGGTACGTCTAATCGACGAAAACGGAGAGCAGGTGGGGATTGTACCCACCGACAACGCCATCGAGCGTGCGGTAACCGCACAGCTAGATTTAGTTGAGCTTGATCCCAATGCAGATCCGCCGGTTTGTCGGATCATGGATTTTGGCAAGTGGAAGTTTGAGCAGTCTAAAAAGCAGCAAGCTGCTAAGAAGAAGCAAAAACAAATCCAAGTCAAAGAAGTGAAGTTTCGACCAGGAACGGATTCAGGCGATTACGAAGTTAAACTTCGCAGCCTGAAACGGTTTTTGGAGGAAGGTGACAAAATTAAAGTCACCATGCGATTCCGGGGGCGAGAAATGGCCCATCAGGAATTGGGGCTCGAGTTACTCGAGCGCATAGAGAAAGACCTTGAAGACCATGCTGCGGTTGATCAACGGCCGAAAGTAGAGGGTCGGATGATGGTCATGATGATGTCGCCCCGAAAGGGTCGTTAGTGGGTTCCTTAAGGGGCTCTTTTTTTTACAGGCAGTGGAGAATCGGTTAATGCCGAAGATCAAAACCAATCGTGGTGCTGCTAAGCGCTTTCGCAAAACTGCCAGTGGCAAGTTTAAGCGTTCGCGTGCCTTTGCTAATCATATTCTGACTAAAAAGGATTCAAAGCGTAAGGCAAGGCTACGGGCCACCACACTGGTATCAGAGCAAGACACACCGGCCATTCGTCGGATGTTGCCTTATCTGTAAACCCTAACAATCTAGAGGATTCTGAAGATGGCAAGAGTAAAGCGTGGCGTGGTTGCACGTCGCCGCCACAAGAAGGTCCTCGGCAAGGCAAAAGGCTACTACGGTGCGCGTCGGAAGACGTTTAAAGTAGCCAATCAGGCGGTCACTAAGGCCGGCCAGTATGCCTACCGAGATCGCCGCGTTCGTAAGCGTGAATTCCGTGCATTATGGATTCAGCGCATTAACGCGGCTGCAAGGCTAAATGGGCTGTCCTACAGCCGATTGATGAACGGTCTGAAACTCGCTGAAATCGAGGTTGACCGTAAAGTGCTCGCCGATATGGCGGTTCACGACAGTGTTGGCTTTACCGCACTGGCTGAAAAGGCGCAAGCAGCGCTGGCACAGTAACGCCTGGGGAGCCTAGGCCAAAGGGGAAGGCCGTTGTCCTTCCCCTTTTTTTGTCGATAACGGACATGTCCATGAACAATAATCTTGAACAACTGACTGCCAAGGCCTGTGCTGAAGTTGAAGCAGCAGAAGATATCGCCGCACTAGATGCCGTGCGGGTGAGCTATCTTGGCAAGAAGGGCTTACTGACCGAGCAGCTCAAAGCGCTCGGGAGCTTGCCGGCCGCTGACCGCCGCGAGGCAGGGCAGGCCATTAATGTGGCAAAAGCGCAAGTTTCTGCTGCTATTGATACGCGGCGCACGGCGCTTGAGCGTGTTGCGCTTGATCGCGCGCTAGCTGCAGAAAAACTAGATGTCACTTTGCCTGGGCGCGGTTCTCAATCTGGCGGCCTGCATCCCATCACCCGAACCTTATCTCGCATAGAGTCGATGTTTGCTGGTATCGGGTTTCAGGTTGCAGAGGGCCCCGAGGTTGAAGACGATTACCATAATTTTGAGGCACTTAATATTCCGCCTGAGCATCCCGCGCGGGCGATGCATGACACGTTTTATTTTGACGCTCGTCACCTGTTAAGAACTCACACCTCGCCCGTTCAAATCCGCGTGATGGAGACCAATGGTGCGCCGGTGCGCGTGATTGCCCCCGGGCGGGTGTATCGCTGCGATTCAGATCTAACGCATACCCCTATGTTTCACCAAGTTGAAGGCCTTTTGGTTGATGAGGGGGTGACATTTGCCGATCTTAAAGGCGTGCTGAACGAGTTTGTTCGCGAGTTTTTTGAAGAAGATCTTGCGGTTCGATTTCGGCCTTCGTATTTCCCATTTACCGAGCCCTCGGCCGAAGTGGATGTGGGTTGTATGTTCTGTCATGGCGATGGCTGCCGAGTCTGCAGTCATACCGGGTGGCTTGAGATATTGGGTTGCGGAATGGTGCATCCGGCGGTGTTTGAATCTGCCGGAATCGACTCAGAGCGTTATACCGGTTATGCCTTTGGGATGGGGGTAGAGCGGCTTGCCATGCTGCGTTATGGCGTAAACGATCTGCGAATTTTCTTTGAAAATGATTTGCGCTTTTTGCGCCAGTTTCGCTAGGAGCGTGAGATGAGAATTAGCGAGCACTGGTTACGGGAATGGGTGGCGTTTGATGATGATGCCAGCGCGCTGGCGCATCGGCTGACAATGGCTGGGCTTGAGGTGGATGCTATCGAGCCAGCAGCGCCAGATTTCAGCCAGGTTGTGGTGGGAGAAGTGGTTGCGTGTGAGCCGCATCCCAATGCCGATCGGCTGCGTGTCTGTCAGGTTAATGATGGTAGCGACACCTTAAAATCAGTGGTGTGTGGTGCGCCCAATGCGGCCGTGGGCTTAAAAGCCCCGTTTGCACAGATTGGCGCGGTGCTGCCGGGGGATTTTAAGATCAAGGCCGCCAAGCTGCGGGGTGTGGCCTCTGAGGGCATGCTTTGCTCGGGGCGTGAGCTGGGTGTAAATGATGAGGCGGCGGGGCTGTGGGCGTTGCCTGAGGATGCCCCTGTTGGCCAGTCTTTGCGTGACTGGTTAGGGTTGGATGACACCGTTATTGAGGTGGAGCTCACCCCAAACCGAAGTGATTGCCTTGGTATGGCAGGCATTGCGCGCGAGGTTGCCGCGTTAACGCAAGGCTCCCTTAGCGCCAAACCCATTAAAGATGTGGCCGCGACGATTACTGACCAGTTGCCGATTTCACTCGAGGCCCCCGAAGATTGCCCGCGTTACTGCGGCCGAGTCATTAAAGGCGTCAACACGCACGCGCAAACCCCCATTTGGATGCAGGAGCGACTGCGGCGGGCCGGCGTACGACCACTTAGTCTTGCTGTCGATATCACCAATTACGTCATGCTCGAGCTCGGTCAGCCGCTGCATGCCTTTGATCTAAATAAAATTGATCAGGGCATTCGGGTACGGCGGGCGAGCGATGGTGAGAAACTCGTTTTGCTTAATGGCGATACGGTTGAGCTATCGTCAGATACGCTACTCATTGCGGATCATTCCCGCCCATTGGCGCTAGCCGGGGTGATGGGTGGGAACGATTCTGCCGTTGAGGATGAAACCGTTGATTTATTTTTGGAGTCGGCGTTTTTTGCGCCTCGCGCACTTGCTGGGCGAGCAAGGCAGTACAATCTGCATACCGACGCCTCACACCGGTTTGAGCGCGGGGTTGAGCCCGCGTTATGCCGTATCGCAATAGAAAGAGCCACTCAGCTGCTTATTGATCTTGCAGGCGGTCAGCCTGGCCCCGTGGTTGATGAGCAGGCATCAGCCGCGCGTCCGGCACCGGTCCTGGTTACCCTTCGGCCAGATCGGGTTAATGAACTACTCGGTAGCCAAATAAATGAGGCGGAGATTGAGCAGATCCTGACCCGGTTAGGGCTAGAGGTGAACGCAACCCAAACGCCATGGCAGATCAAAGTACCCGGCTGGCGGTTTGATATTAGCCGCGAGGTGGATCTGATTGAGGAAGTCGCACGTGTTTATGGCTACGATCGGCTACCCATACGTCGTGCCAGTGCGCCAGCAAGCATCCCTGCGCATTCGGAGCGCCGGGTCACGCTTGAGCGTCAAAGAGACCTGCTTGTCGATCGTGGTTATTACGAGGTAATCAGCTACAGCTTTGTGCCCGAATCACTCCAGCAACAGTTAGACCCCGAGCAGACGCCTCTAGCGCTAGCGAACCCGTTATCCAGCGATTTAAGCGTCATGCGCAGCTCTTTGTGGCCTGGGTTGGTGAGGGCAGCAGTACACAACCAAAACCGCCAAATGCGTAGTTTGAAGTTGTTTGAGACGGGGCTGCGTTTCCGTGGGCAACTTGAGGCGCTTGAGCAGCAGCCCGTCATCGCTGGGCTCGTCGCTGGAGCGGCAGTTGAGGATGATTGGGCGGCCGCTGCACGGCCACTTGATTTCTTCGATATTAAAGGCGATGTTGAAGCGCTGCTGGCACTGGCTCAATCAAACACTGGTATTCAATATGTGGCGCAGGAACATGCGGCCTTGCACCCCGGTCAGAGCGCGGCTATTCAGTTTGGTGGGAAGAACATCGGGTGGGTGGGCGCGTTGCATCCGGGCGTCGTGCGCACGCTTGATTTGGTAGGGCCTGTTTTTGTATTTGAGATTGATCAATCGGTCTTCTCAGAACGGGCTTTGCCGAGCTTTGCGGCTTTATCGCGATATCCAGCAATTCGGCGTGACTTAGCCATCGTGGTAGATGAGACTGTCAGCGCGCAGGCGGTGATTGATTTAGTGCGCCGGTCTGCAGGACCAGCTTTACAAGCGGTGAAAATATTCGATGTTTATCGGGGTGATCGCCTAGGGGTTGATAAAAAGAGTCTTGCGCTAGGATTGATCCTGCAGGATTATTCCTGCACCCTTACCGATGATCAGGTTGAGGCCATTCAGCAGCGTGTTGTTGAGGAACTGGCGAATGATCTCGGTGCCGAGCTCAGGGAGTAACGTCAGATGGCATTAACAAAAGCAGAAATGGCAGAGCGGCTGCATGATGAGGTGGGCCTCAACAAGCGTGAAGCTAAAGATCTTGTTGAGAGTTTTTTTGAAGAGATTCGGCTCGCGTTAGAAAGCAATACGCCGGTCAAACTTTCTGGTTTCGGTAATTTTGACTTGCGAGATAAAAATGAACGGCCAGGCAGAAACCCAAAGACGGGAGAGGAAATCCCCATTTCCGCTCGTCGCGTGGTCACATTTAAACCGGGGCAAAAGCTCAAATCGAGGGTAGAAGCGTATGCTGGACGCAAGCGCTAATAACGAACTCCCACCCATTCCTGCCAAGCGTTATTTTACGATTGGCGAGGTTAGCGATCTTTGCCAAGTCAAATCCCATGTGCTGCGGTACTGGGAGCAAGAGTTTGCTCAGCTTAATCCGGTAAAGCGCCGCGGTAATCGACGTTATTATCAGCGCGCTGATGTTCTGCTAATTCGTCAAATTCGTAGTTTGCTGTATCAGCAGGGGTTCACGATTGGAGGCGCTCGGCAGCAGCTTTCTGGTGAGGAAGCCCGCGATGATGCCAATCAAAGCCAGCAGCTTGTTAGGCAGTTACGCACAGAGCTTGAAGAGATCTACGCATTACTGAAACGGTGATTGGCGCAATGCAGTCGCCTGGTGTATTCTTTCGACCCTTCGTCGGGGTGTAGCGCAGCCTGGTAGCGCACCTGCATGGGGTGCAGGTGGTCGGAGGTTCGAATCCTCTCACCCCGACCAATTATTCATTTTGCGATAATATTGCGGCGGCTAATGCACTTGCCGCGGCAATAAAAATGCCCAGTCCAATCAGCACATAAACAATCGTAAAAAGCCTTCCAATGGTGGTGACCGGTGCTAAATCGCCATAACCAACGGTGGCTATCGTCATCACTGAAAAGTACAGCGCATCGAGGTAGGGCCAGCCTTCAACTACAGAATAAAACAGCGCGGCTGCCCCAATGATTGAAAAGGCAAGAATTAGTAAGCGCTGGACCGAACGGTCGGCCAACGCATGGTGCAGGCTACGAAAAAACCCCCTAATCGGCTGGCTCACGCAAATCGCTCCCGCGCTTTTTGAATAACCACATAAAACGCTGGTGTCATTAGAGTAACGAGAACCACAGTAGCCATCGTGCCGTATAAAACGGTCACACCCAAACTGACTCGACTTCCCGCGCCTGCGCCTGTAGCAAGCACTAAGGGCACTACGCCGAGCATGAATGAAAATCCAGTCATTAAAACGGCACGGAAGCGCTGGATAGCAGCGATTGTTGCTGCCTCAAGGATCTCCTTGCCTTCGCTGCGAAGTTGGGAGGCGAACTCAACAATGAGGATTGCTGTTTTGGCGGCCATAGCAACGAGCAGGACTAATCCAATTTGCGCATAAATATCGAGTAATTGCCCCGTCAATTGAAATGCCGTGAACGAGCCTAAAAAGGCGAGTGGCACCGCAAGTAGAACCGCAATTGGCAGGGCCCAGCTCTCGTACAGGGCAACTAGGAAGAGATACACAGCAACAATGGCCAGCACAAACAAAATAACGATCAGGTTGCCTGCTTCGAGCTCTTGAAGGGTTTGCCCCGCCCACTCATAAGAAACGCCATCGGGTAGGTCTGCCATCAAGCTTTCCATGGCGGCAACACTTTCAATGGTCGATGAATTGGCTGCTGGCTCGCCATTAATGGTGACACTTCGGGAGAGGTTAAAACCCTCGATACGAGTAGCCCCCTGCGACGGCGTTAGCTCAGCAATGCCCGCCAACGGCACCATTTCTCCACGGTCGTTTCGAACCTGGAAGTAGCGTAAATCTTCCGGTCGCATCCGGTATTCAGTTTCGGACTCAAGCATGACACGGTAAGTACGACCGAACTGGCTGAAGTCGTTAACGTAAGTACCGCCTAGCTGGGTTTGTAGGGTAAGAAAGACATCCCCAAAATCGACACCGAGTAATTGGGCCTTGTCGCGCTGAACCGTAAGGTCGAACATGGGCACATTGGCCCGCAAGTTATGCCGAACACGGGTAACCTCGTCTTGCTCGTTCGCAGCGAAGACGATTTGATCGGCAAGCGTCGCAAGCTCTGCGGTACTCAGCCCACTGCTTTCCAGAAGCCTAAGGTCAAAGCCTGCCGTTACCCCTAAACCGGGAATTGCTGGCACATTGAAGGTCATTATTCTTGCCGCGGCGATGGTGCCGAGTTGATTGTTGAGTCTTTGCACCGTTGCAGCCGGTTGCAATTCGCTGGCTTCGCGCTCAGCCCAATCTTTAAGAACAACAACACCAAGGCCGGTATTCGTGCCACTGCCGCTCAGGAGGGAGTAGCCACTAACGCTAATAATATCGCTGACGGCGGGGTCTTCTAAAACGAGGTTCGTAATGTCATCCATTACCCGTGCGGTTCGGTTGCCCGAGGCCGCATCTGGCAGTTGGACGTCAATAAAAAGAAAACCTTGGTCTTCTTCTGGGACAAAACCGGTTGGCGTGATGAGCGCTAAATAACCTAACAGTGCGATAAGCGCCAAGAAAGCACTACCTAACAGAAGCGTTCGTTTAAGGGCGCGATGGATAATCCAGCTATAGCCTGCTGTGAGCCGCTGCAGACCAAGCTCAACCCAACGCAGAGCCCCCATTGGAGCGTCGTCTTTGCGCAACAGGCTTGCGCTTAGCGCGGGGGAGAGGGTTAGCGCGCATACAGAGGAAATGACAACGGAAAAACAGATAGTGACGGCAAACTGTCGAAAAAGCTCGCCCGTAATGCCCGGTAAAAATGAAACGGGGATAAATACAGCAAGAAGGACGAGGGTGGTGGAAATGACCGGCGCGGTGATTTCCTGCATGGCTTGTCTAACGGCTTCTCGAACTTCTAAGCCTTTTTCTTTAATTAACCGATCAACGTTTTCTATAACAATGATGGCATCGTCTACAACAATACCAATGGCGAGTACCAGCCCAAACAGCGTAATGAGGTTGATCGAATAACCCACCAGCGCCATGAAAGCGAATGTGCCAATTAAAGACACTGGGATAGCAATGGCAGGAATAAGCGTTGCCCGCCAGCTTTGTAGAAAGAGGAAAACGACTAATACCACTAAGCCAACGGCTTCAAATAACGTTTTGAAAACTTCTTTGATGGATTCGTCGATAAACTCAGTACTATCGAAGATGATGCTGTAGTTTAAGCCGGCAGGGAATGTGCCCGACAGGGTTTGCATAACCTCGCGAGTTGCCTCAGCTACGTCTAATGCATTGGCATCAGGCAATTGATAGATCACAAGGAAAGCGGTGTCTTGCCCATTAAGCTTAGCAGTAGCCGCGTAAGACCGAGCGCCAAGCTCAATCCGTGCAACGTCCTTTAACCGGATAATGCGGCCTTCGGGGCTCACTCTTAAGACAGTATTGCCAAACTCGCCCGCCTCGCTCAAGCGACCTTCGCTACGAATATTAAAGGTAAAAATTTGGTCTGGTGGGGCCGGTTCTTGGCCTAAAGACCCCGCGGCTACGATTTGGTTTTGTTCGCGCACTGCCGCGTTGATGTCACTCACTGTTACGCCAAGTTGGCTCATCCGCTCTGGGTTAAGCCATATCCTCATGGCGTATTCGCTAGTACCCAGCACTGTGGCTTCCGCAACGCCAGGTACACGAGCGATAGTTTCCACCAAATTGGTGCTGGCATAGTTGCTAAGGAACAAAGCATCGAGTTCGGGGCGCTCAGACACTAAGTTGATGCCGAGCAGCATATTGCCGGACTGTTTTCTGACAACAACCCCCTCGCGTCTGACGGGTTCAGGTAATTCACGCTCAGCAAGCTTGACGCGGTTTTGTACCTCGACTTGCGCCATGTCTACATCCGTGCCCGTCGCAAACGTAACGGTAATAGCAGCGCCACCATCGCTCGTTGCGGATGACTCGATGTAGATCATTCCTTCAACGCCGTTAAGCCGTTTTTCTATAGGCCGAACAACCGCATCAGCCACTGTCTCTGCACTCGCCCCCGGGTAAGTGGCGCGAACCTGAATCTGTGGCGGCGCGAGATCGGGATACATGTTGATGGGGAGGTTTTGTAGCGCCAGCAATCCCGCCAAAGTAATGAGGATTGATAAAACAAAGGCAAACTTGGGCCGGCGAAGTATGAATTCACTCATTGGACATCAAATCGACGGGAGCAAGTAGGCCCGTTTCTGGGTCTCGGGCATAAAGGCTTGGCTGAATTTTTGCGCCAGATCGAATCTTCTGTAATCCCTCCACAACAACAAGATCGCCTGCTACTAGGCCCTCCTTAATCTCCCAAGAAGTACCGTGCCGATCCCCTAGGCTAATTTGGCGAATCTCAACTTGATTTTCATTTTCCTCATTAACCCACATGACGAATGGCCCGAGTTGGTTACGCTGTATTGCCTGCTCTGGAAGCAAAAGGCCCTGTATGGCTTCGGTGCGCTCAAAGATAAGATTGACGACGAAGCCCGGAACGAGGGTTTCGTCAGGATTTGGAAACTCTGCTGTGGCAGTAACCGTTCCTGTGCCTTCTTGAATCTCAATATCAATAAAGTCAACGCGCCCCTCGAAAGGGTGGCGCTCTTCGTCTTCCGATTGAAGAAAAACTTTAAAACCTGCCGCGCCCTGATCTCGTCTTTGCCACGTCAGTAGATCAGCAAACTCTCGATCGGTGAGTTGGAACTCAACTCGAATCGGATCGGGAGCGATGACGGTGACCAACCGTCCGCTATTGGGTCCCACAAGGTCCCCTTGGGTAATTTGCGTGTTTCCAGCCCGCCCCGAAATAGGTGTCTTGATCACGGTGTGCTCTAAATTGAGCTCGCTTTGACGAAGGGCCGCTTCTGCATCAGCCAGCGCGGCTTGGGCCTGCTCTGCGTTATTGCGCAGCAGGTCGAGGTCTGCGGTCGAAAGATAGCCCCGGGGCTGTAGCTCAAGCCCCCGATTGAGATTGGTTTGTGCGAGTGTCAGTGCACTGCGGCGAGAATCCACTTGGGCTTGGGCGCGGCGCAATTGCTCTACGTATTGCTCATTGTCTAAACGAAAAAGTGGATCGCCCGCGTTAACTTTACGGCCACGATTAAATAAGACCTCCACAACCTCTGCTTCAACGCGCGCGTGTATCTCTACAGATTCGACTGCTTTGGTTCGCCCTAGCACCCGCCATTGTTGTTGAATGCCACTCGTTGTTATTTCATAAACGCCAGCGCCAACGGGCGGAGGGGGAGTAACTTCCTCCTCTTTTCCGCACCCGAACAACAAAAAGATCACGCCTAGGATAAGTGCCGGAATTGCCGCTTTCATTCGCCCAAGACTCGGTTAATAAAGTGATATGAAATAGGATGCCGGGTAATACCGAGAACAGGAACCCGGATACCGGGTATATTTTTGTGATGTCGCTACCAGTTATTCATCATCCTGATTACACTTTTGATCTGCCGCAGCAGCATCCCTTTCCGATGCAAAAATTTGCGGTGCTGCGCGAGCATTTGCTGCGGTTTAATAACCATCTCCAGTGGCATGAGCCTGAAGAAATCAGCTTCGAGCAGCTTGCTCAAGTGCACTCTTCAAGTTATTTGCAGGCCTTGTTCGAGGGCGCGCTGACACGTGATGCGCAACGCCGCAGCGGTTTCCCATGGTCACCAGCGCTTGTGCGCCGCGTTCGGCTAGAGACGGCGGGTACATTGCTGGCGGCGCGAGTCGCGCTTGCTAAGGGCTTAGCTTTGAATTCGGCGGGTGGTACACACCATGCGCATGCCGATTTTGCTAGTGGGTATTGTTTGATTAATGATCTGGCTGTAACCGCAACGACGCTGCTTAATGAGGGATCGGTTAAGCGGGTCTTGATTATTGATTTGGATGTGCACCAAGGGGATGGGACAGCCCGAATCTTTGCTGATGAACCGCGTGTATTTACCTTATCTGTGCATGCAGCCCGTAATTTTCCGGCTAATAAGGCAGTTAGCGATTGCGATATTGCGCTTGAAAGTGGTGCGGATGACGCTACCTACCTTGAAACGCTGTCTGCTGTGGTTCCTCCACTAATTTCCCGCGTATCCCCAGATTTGGTGATTTACGATGCCGGCGTAGATGTCCATGCCGATGATCGGCTGGGGCATTTTCGGTTAACGGATTCGGGTGTCTTTGCGCGTGATCAATGGGTGCTACAAACCGTTCGCCAAGCAGGAATCCCGCTGGTGGGGGTAATTGGCGGCGGCTACGATCGGAATGTTGAACAGTTAGCGGCGCGACATGCCTTTTTTTTTGAGGCAGCCCTTACGCTTGGTAAAGCCAGCTGATCAACACGGAAATCGTAATCACACCCAGTGCCGTAGAAAAAAAGATGGCCGTTGAAATAGCCTCAGGCCGACGCTGATAACGCTGTGCGAGCACATAGACGTTAGCAGCGATCGGGAGCGCCGCCTGCAGCACGGCAACGGCTGCCCACACTGGCGGTAGATCGAATACCCACAGGGCCAGCAAAGCAACCAGCGCGGGGTGGATAAACAGCTTCATCATGAGCAGGTAGGCCGTCTCTCCAGCACCTTCACGAATTGGCCGGCCCGCAAGCGTTGCACCCAATGCAAAGAGCGCGCAGGGGCCGGCAGCATTAGCCAGAAGATTGCCATAATTTAAAACTGGCGCCGGCAAAGAGAATCCAAGCAGGTTAAGCGCTACCCCAATCAGGCCGGCGGTAACAATGGGGTTACGAATGATTCCGCTGAGAATCTGCCCAATGAAAGCTAAGCCTTTACGCCCGCCACCCAAGTCAGCTTCAACAAGTGCGGTGGCTAGTCCAAGCATGATGATGGTGTCACCCATCACAATAAGCACCGCCGGGAGCGCGGCCTCGCTGCCGTAAAGCAGGATAGTTAAAGGGAGGCCAATAAAGCCAACATTTGAGAAAACGGTGCCTAGGCCCTGGATAGATGCATCGGCTAACCGTAGTTTAAAGGCCCGAATGCCAATCCAAACGGCAATGCCAAACACCACCATGCTCGGTAGGTAGTAGCTCACCATAAATGCGCCGACTGCGCCGGTTGGGGTGGGGGCTTCGAGTGTTTTAATCAGCAAAAGGGCCGGGAGCGCAAAGTAAAAAACGAAAGCATTTAAGCCCGACACCGTAGTCGTGCCGAGCAGCCCCCCGCGTGCAGCTAAAAAGCCTGTAAAAATGAGCGCAAAAAAGGGCAGCGCGAGGTTAATAACGGCTTGCATGCGCGTGGATTTTACAGGCTCAACGGTGAGGTTGCGACTTGTGCCTTTCAGGCACCGACATCGTGCATAAATGTCACTTGTTTTGTGAATGGTGCGGCGCCACAATCGCCGCACTTTCAGACACTCACACGAATAAGCGGAGGCATCGGTGCAAGAGCAGTTTTTTCAGGTCAGCGACGCCCTAAATTGGCAGGTTGATAACCAAATAGAGCATTTGGAGCGGTTTATTCGTGCTTACGGTGCGGGTGGGCGTATGGATGCAGAGTTGGCTGAGCTGGGTCTGTCGGTAGAGCAATCGTTCCACCGCAACTGCTTGCGCGATGCGCTATTGAGTTTTATTGAACGACTGGGCAGCCAAGGCCCCTTTTCGCATTATTTGCACCGCGAAATGCGCGCAGCCATGGCGCCGCCTCCGAGTCCCATGCCTACACAGCCGGTTGCTCCAAAAAGGCCTTTCATGGGCCGCTGGTGGCCGCGGCGCACTCGCGCAAGCGTTAGCGGAGTGGCATCCTAGTGGGATGAAGCAAATTGGTGTACTGCTCTGCGACGATCTCCATGAGGCATTAGTGCCGCAATGGGAAACTTACTTTAGGCTTTTCGAACGCCTGCTTGATGATCCTGAGGAAGGGTTGAGCACACGGGGCTTTCGGGTTCATGCCGGTGAGTGGCCTGAAGATCCGCTTGAGATGGATGGCTGGATGGTTACCGGGTCGCGGGCTAGCGTGCATGAGGCACCTGAGTGGGTGGTTCGCCTTATGGATTTTGTGTCTCAGATCGATGCTGCCATGCAGCCGCTTGTAGGCGTGTGTTTTGGTCATCAGCTCATTCATGCGGCGCTCGGTGGTAAAACAGCACGTGCTGAAACGGGCTGGCAGCTGGGCAGTTATCCGGTGAGCTGTGAGGCACCGTTCGCAGGGCTGCAAGCCGGAGAGCCATTGCAGCTTTTAGCGGTTCATCAAGATCAAGTGGTAGAGCCTGCTCCTGGGTTTACGTGCCTGGCAAGCAGCGCCAAAGTGCCATGGTATGCCAGCACGCGAAACAAGGTCTTAACGATTCAAGGGCATCCCGAGTTTGATCGTGAATTCTTTATCGATCTGATGGAGCAGGTGCGACCGAAAGCGGGTGATGCGCTTGTTGACCAAGCCATTGCGGGGTTACCAAACACTGATCATTCTCTAGCGGTCAGAAAGGCCATTCGGCAGTGGCTTTGCGGCTAAGCCGATAAGCGCCGCATCTGTGGGTAAAACCTGCCAGATTGGTATTTCAGCCAAATAGCGTTCAAATCGTCCTTTAGCAATAAATCGGGCATAAAAACGCGCAGGGTCAAATAGCGACCCCAGCGCTGGAATGAGCCCACCGCCCAAATACACGCCACCGCGCGCGCCCAGCGCGAGGGCTAAGTCGCCAGCTACTGACCCAAGTGCCGCGTTAAACAGATCAAAGGTTTCCGTTGCCTGCGGGTTTCCGTCTGCAGCGGCAGTTGAAATCACCTCTGGGCTATCGCTAATTGGCTCTATGCCATCAAGCGCACAGATACTGGCGTAAACGGTGGCAATACCAATGCCGGATGCCACGCGCTCGGCACTGCAATGACCATATTGATGGTGAATATGTGCAACTATTTCAGATTCGCGGTGTGTGGTTGGCGCAAAGCTCATATGCCCGCCCTCACAGGCCAGCGCTTGCCATTGTTGGTTCCAAGGGATAAGCGCTGCACTCCCCAATCCGGTACCTGGGCCCATGACTAATCGGGGTGCGTCTGTAACTAAAGCGCCGGCGTATAGGGCTTGGCATTGGTTAGCGTTTAAATGGGGAATGGCCAGCGCTTGGGCGACCCAGTCGTTCACTAGCTCAAGTTTTTCCAAACCTAACGCGGCTTGGGTTTCTGAAATAGAAAATGACCACCCCACATTGGTAAGTGAGACTTGATCCGTGAGTAATGGACTGGCTACAGCGCAGATCGCCTCATCTGGATAAGAGCCCGACCATTCATTAAGCGCCACGCGTAAGGGAGTCACTAAATCATGGAAATCAGCCGTGACAAAGCTCCATTGTGCAAGGGGCTCGGTGCAGGGCGGGTAGACCACCGCAATGCGGGTGTGGGTTCCACCAATATCGGCAATCAGCCGTGTTTTTTTAGGGTGACCAGTAGACATGTACGGGTACCTGTCGTTGGTTGAGCAACCCAAGAACGGGGTAAGTCATTTCATCTTCCGACTCAATCGCGGCCTGCAGCGTTTGCCATTTTTCTTGCCCGGTAACATGCAGGCCGATCCAACGACTATGCAGTAATGTGGCGAGGGTCAGCGTAAGCCGCTCATGTGGCACAGAGGGCGCGGTGGTGGTGGCGCAGCGGGCTTCTGTTTGCGGGTCGAGTAATTTCTGCAACCCCTGGGCGCCAGGGAAAAGAGAAGCAATATGTCCATCGGTTCCCATACCGAGCATGACCGCGTCATAGGGCCTTGGCAACATCCCTAAGGCAGCACTGCACACGGCTTCGTCGGCACGCTCATCAACACCTTGTCGATGAAGCGGATAAAAATGGGCGGCCGCGGCATTACCGACCAATAATTCCTCCCGCACGAGACGCGCATTACTGTGCGGGCTATCGGGTGGGCAACGTCGCTCATCGGTCAGGCTGATATACACCTGATCCCAGGGTAGATCTAGCGCGCGGAGTGCATGAAAGACGGCGACCGGCGTGCGCCCACCTGGCAGTAACAGGCTTGCTCGCCCTCGGGCTTTGACTGAAAACCGAATAATGTTGCCAATTCGCTCAGTAACGGCGTCTACAGTTTGTGCGGGATCTGAGAAACACAATGCCGATTCAAGGGTGTTTCTGGCATGCATCACGATTCCTCTTGCCAGCTTGCATCGTCGCGGCCAAGCAGGGCGCTGGAAGCGGCGGGGCCCCAAGTGCCAGCTGTGTAGGGCTTGGGCGCATCTCCGGCTTCTTCCCACGCTGCAATAATCGGGTCGATCCACTGCCAGGCTGCATAAAGCTCGTCGCGACGCATAAACAATGTGAGCCGTCCGCGTAAAACATCCATGAGTAATCGCTCATAGGCGTCTTCCTGTGCATCACGGAAGGTTTCAGAGAAGTCCAAATTAAGGGATACCGGGCGCAGGCGCATTCGATCCCCAGGCGTTTTGGCCATTAAATGGAGGCGGACGCCCTCATCGGGTTGTAATCGAATCACCAGACGATTTGGATGCCCGGCCCCGTAGGTGACATGAAAGATCGAATGCGGAACATCATGAAAGTTGATGACGATTTCCGCACTACGCTCCTGCAGCCGCTTGCCGGTTCGCAGATAAAATGGCACGCCTGCCCATCGCCAATTGGCTACTTCGGCTCGTAACGCAAGGAATGTTTCTGTCTGACTGCTCGGTGCAACGCCTTCTTCGTCCTGATAACCCACAACGGGTTTGCCTTCGATAGCGCCGGCACGGTACTGGCCGCGCACTGTATGACGCAACGCCTGCTGACCTTCCAGCGGGCGCAGGGCACGGAGTACCTTGAGTTTTTCATCGCGAACAGCATCGGCTTCGATACTGGTTGGCGGTTCCATGGCGATAATGCACAGCAACTGAAGTAGGTGGTTTTGCACCATGTCGCGCAGTGCACCGGTGCGATCATAAAATGCCGCCCGGCCATCAACACCAATTTGCTCGGCCACGGTGATTTGTACATCCTTTATCCAATCACGGCGCCACAGCGGCTCAAAGAGCATGTTGCCAAACCGCAGAGCAATCAGGTTTTGCACGGCTTCTTTGCCTAAGTAATGATCGATTCGATAAATCGCATCCTCAGCAAAAATTGCGCCAATGCGTTCGCTGATTTCTTGGGCAGAAGCAAGATTTTGCCCCAGAGGCTTTTCTAAGACGACACGAGCGTTTGGGGTGACAAGGCCCGCCTGATTAAGTTGCTCGCATAGAGGAACAAAATGCCCTGGCGCCACCGCCAAATAAAAGACGCGGGTACGCTTGGCGGTGGCTGTTGGGGAGCCATTGTTGAGTGTTTTTCCCAGTGCAACAAAGCTATCAGGGTCTTCAGCGTCAACGGGCACAAAATCGATACGACTGGAGAATCGTTGCCACTCCTCAGGCTCGAGTTTTGCAATTCGCCGATGCTCACTAAAGCGGGTATGAATACGTTCAAGAAACTCATCGCGGCTCTGTGGTGTTCGCCCCGTTGCAATAATGCGGCCCTCGGCAGGTAATTGGCCCGCGCGGTCACGCAAAAACAAGGCAGGCAACAGTTTGCGCATGGCAAGGTCGCCCGTCGCACCGAAAAGGATAAGATCGAAGGGATCTGGCGCAGACACGATGTGATTTTTCTCCCGAGCATCTGACGATGAATGATAAAAAAGGTAACGTTAGCGTATCAGACAGACAATAGGAGAGCTTTATGGTTGCGTCTCATCAGGTGGTGGAAGAAGTTACAGCGCGGATTATTGCGCGCAGTCATCACCAGCGACGCGCGTATTTGGAGCGACTTTCCGCTGCAGCGGAGGAGGGCCCGCACCGCGGCACGCTTTCGTGCACAAATCTGGCGCATGCGTTTGCGGCCTCTGGTGCCGATAAGCCACTCATTAAGGGCCTGCAGAAACCCAATATCGCTATCGTTTCGGCTTATAACGACATGCTATCTGCGCATCAGCCCCTTGAGCGCTTCCCTATGCTGTTAAAACACGCGGTACGTGATGCCGGCGGTACGGCGCAATTTGCCGGTGGTGTTCCGGCTATGTGTGACGGCGTCACGCAAGGGCAGCCGGGCATGGAGTTGTCATTATTCAGTCGGGATGTGATTGCCATGGCCACTGCGGTGGCGTTGTCCCACAATGCCTTTGACGGCGTTTTTTGTTTAGGGGTTTGCGACAAGATTGTGCCCGGGTTGCTGATTGGCGCCCTTCATTTTGGTCATCTGCCTTGTATCTTTGTGCCCGCGGGGCCAATGACATCGGGGATGCCTAATCCTGAAAAAGCGAGGATCCGCGGTTTGTTTGCGGAAGGGAAAATTGATCGCGCGGCTCTGCTGGAGGCCGAGTCTCAGTCGTATCATGGCCCAGGCACTTGTACTTTTTATGGCACCGCCAATAGCAATCAGATGTTGATGGAGGTAATGGGCCTGCATCTTCCAGGCGCGGCCTTTATTAATCCCAACACACCGCTGCGCGATGCAATGACCATCGCCGCAGGCCAGCGGATTGTTAATATTTCGGCTCAGGGCGAGCACTTTACGCCCGTGGGGCGCGTGATTGATGAGCGGGCGCTGGTTAACGGTATCGTGGGTCTACTGGCGACGGGCGGCTCTACGAACCACACCATCCATTTGATTGCGATTGCCCAAGCGGCTGGTATTACACTGAACTGGCAGGATTTTTCGGATCTTTCGGCCGTTGTGCCTCTCCTTGCAAGGATTTATCCCAATGGCGAGGCAGACGTTAACCATTTCCATGCAGCCGGCGGAATGGGGCTTTTGGTGCGTGAGCTATTATCAGCAGGCCTTTTACATGAGGATGTTCTGACTGTGGCGGGCCATGGGTTGGCAGCTTATGCCCAAGAACCCATATTGGCGGAAGGCGGTGTGGCGTGGCGCGAAGCCCCGCTGGCTTCCGGCGATCAGGCAGTGCTTCGTTCTGTAAAGGAACCCTTTTCGGAAGACGGAGGGTTACGCATTCTGGAGGGCAATTTGGGCCGTGCAGTCATTAAGGTCTCTGCCGTTGATCCGGTTCATCGTGTTGTAGAGGCGCCAGCGCGGGTGTTTACGGATCAACAATCGGTGCTGGCCGCGTTTCGGGCTAACGAACTTACGGGCGATTTTGTTTGTGTGGTTCGCGGACAAGGTCCCCGAGCAAACGGGATGCCCGAGTTGCATAAGTTAAGCCCAGAGCTCGGTGTACTGCAGGCACGCGGGCAAAAAGTGGCACTCGTTACCGATGGGCGTATGTCTGGCGCCTCAGGAAAAGTGCCAGCGGCAATTCACGTGAGCCCAGAGTGGGCAAGTGATGGGGCAATTGGACGCATCCGTGATGGTGATCTTATTCGGCTGGATGCCGAGCAGGGGGTCCTAAGCGCATTGGTTGCCGAGGAAGAATGGAATAGCAGAGACGCGAGCATGCCTGAAAGTGAGCCACAACATGGCATGGGGCGTGAGTTATTCCAACAATTTCGCGCTGTTACCACCTCAGCAGAAGCAGGAGCGCTGTCTTGGACACCATCGAAAAGTTCTTAAATCAGGTACCGGTTGTGCCGGTACTCTCAATTACAGATCAAAAGGTTGCCGTCCCATTAGCGCAGGCGCTGGTGGCAGGCGGTTTGCCGGTATTGGAAATTACGCTGCGTACCCCCGTTGCGTTAGCGAGCGCCCAGGCCATTGCAAAGGCGGTGCCCGAGGCTATTGTCGGCGTTGGAACCTGCGTTAAGCCCAATCAGGTGCAAGCGGCAGCTGATGTTGGCGCGCAATTTATCGTTACCCCGGGAACAACAGATCGGCTAATGGCCGCTGCGCATGCGGCACGCATGCCCTTACTGCCGGGAGTGAGCACTGCCTCGGAGATTATTCGCGCACAGGAGGGTGGTTATACGGTTTTGAAGTTCTTTCCGGCGCAGGCAGCAGGGGGTCTGAATGCGCTCAAAGCATTTGCTGGGCCATTTCCTGATGTGCTTTTTTGTCCAACCGGGTGGATCAGCCGGGATAATGCGAGCGAATATCTGAAACAAAACAATGTTATTTGTGTTGGTGGTAGTTGGTTTTCGCCGGCAGAGTCTGTGCATGCCTGCGATTGGCAGGCTATTCAGCGGCTTGCAGAGGCGGCCTCGACGCTAAAGTAAATTTGCTAGTTTAAAATGTACCAAAGCAGTCCTGATTAAGTTATACTTTGGCCCATGATTCGGCTTAACCGTGAAACAGATTACGGATTCGGCATCCTTACGCTGATGGCAAAGGCGCCAGAGGAGCGGTTCAACGCGGCCTATCTGGCTGAAAAGCGAGGGTTGCCCCAGCCGGTCGTCAGCAAAATCCTCAAGCAACTGACCCGCTCGGGTGTGTTGGTATCTTACCGAGGCGCAAAAGGCGGGTATGGGCTGGCACGGGCGCCGGAGCAGCTAACCGTTGCTGCCTTAATTATGGCGCTTGAAGGGCCAATTGCGCTGACGGATTGTATTGAAGAAGGGCGCTCGGCGTGCCAATACGGTGCCCAGTGCACGGTTAGTGGTGTTTGGAATCACATTAACGATGTGGTGTCGAAGGCACTATCGGAAATTACGTTGGCTGAGATGGCCGCTGCCGAAAGCGGTGCCATGAATGCCTCAATTCAGACCTTGGAATATACGGGAGTGCGCCATGTCCGCGAGCACTGAAACCATCGAACGATTTACCCAGCAAGGGTATGACGCAGGCTTTTTTACTGATATCGAGCAGGATCGCGCCGAACCGGGTTTGAGCGAAGATACGATTCGGTTTATCTCGGCCAAGAAAAATGAGCCAGAATGGCTACTCGAGTGGCGTTTGGAAGCCTATCGGAATTGGCTCAACATGCCAGAGCCCGATTGGCAGTATGTCCATTACGATCCGATCGATTTTCAGGCAATTTGCTACTACGCCGCGCCAAAGCGCGATGAAGATCGTCCGCAGAGCTTAGATGATATCGACCCAGAGATTCGTGAAACCTACGAAAAGCTCGGCATTCCATTACACGAGCAAGAAATGCTGGCAGGCGTTGCGGTAGACGCAGTATTTGATTCGGTGTCGGTCGCAACGTCATACAAAGAAAAGCTCGCCGAGCAGGGCGTGATCTTTTGCTCAATGTCTGAGGCGGTGCACGATCACCCAGAGCTGGTGCGGAAGTACTTGGGCACGGTCGTGCCTCCCGGCGATAATTTTTTCGCCGCGCTCAATTCCGCAGTCTTTACTGATGGGTCGTTTGTGTTTATCCCTAAAGGGGTACGCTGTCCGATGGAACTGTCAACGTATTTCCGTATTAACGCGGCCAATACGGGGCAGTTTGAGCGCACGTTGATTATTGCTGAAGACAGCAGTTATGTGTCGTATTTAGAAGGCTGTACCGCGCCCATGCGTGATGAAAATCAGCTGCATGCGGCGGTTGTAGAGCTTGTTGCACTTGATGATGCTGAGATCAAGTACTCCACGGTCCAGAACTGGTATCCCGGTAATAAGGAAGGCAAAGGCGGTATCTATAACTTTGTCACTAAGCGTGGAGTTTGTGCGGGAGACCGCTCCAAAATCTCTTGGACACAGGTCGAAACAGGCTCTGCGATTACTTGGAAGTATCCAAGTGTGGTGATGCGTGGTGATGATTCGGTCGGCGAGTTCTACAGTGTTGCGGTCAGTCGCATGCGTCAGCAGGCTGATACGGGTACCAAGATGATTCACCTGGGTAAAAATACCCGCAGTACGATTGTGTCGAAGGGCATTTCCGCGGGCCAAGGCCAGCAGGTTTATCGTGGGCTGGTGCGGATTGCGCCGACTGCCGAAAATGCACGCAATTACTCGCAGTGTGACTCGATGCTAATGGGCTCAGAGTGTGGGGCGCATACGTTCCCTTATCTGGATGTCAATAACAGCACCGCACAACTCGAGCATGAGGCAACAACCTCTAAGATTGGTGAAGATCAATTGCTGTATTGCATGTCGCGCGGGATTTCTCAGGAAGATGCCATTTCGCTGATCGTGAATGGCTTTTGTAAAGAGGTCTTCCGCGAGTTGCCCATGGAGTTTGCCGTAGAGGCGCAGAAACTCTTAGAAATTACATTAGAAGATTCTGTCGGTTAAGGCAGGCAGCTTATTTATTATTATTTGGAATCGGGAGTCAGAAATGGCACTGCTTGAAATTCGTAATTTGCATGTCAGCGTTGAGGGCACAGAGGTGCTGAAAGGCGTTGATCTCACCTTAGACTCTGGCAAAGTGCATGCCATCATGGGGCCTAACGGTGGCGGCAAGAGTACGCTCGCTAAAGTCTTAGTGGGTGATGAAGCCTATGAGATCACCGAAGGTGAGATCCTTTATGAGGGTGAGGACATCTTAGAGCTGCCGCCAGAAGAGCGCGCACGCATGGGCATCTTTTTGGGTTTTCAATACCCGGTTGAAATTCCTGGCGTTTCTAACACCTACTTCTTGAAGGCGGCGGTCAATGCAATCCGCAAGCATCACGGGCAGGATGAGATGGACGCCATGGACTTTTTGCAGCTTGTTAAGGAAAGAGCCAAGCGGGTGAAGCTTGATGAAAGCCTGCTTCAACGCCCGGTCAACGATGGCTTTTCTGGCGGTGAGAAAAAGCGCAATGAAATCTTCCACATGTCGGTGCTAGAGCCGAAGCTATGCATTCTTGATGAAACCGATTCTGGGTTGGATATCGATGCACTGCGAATCGTCTCAGACGGTGTGAACGCAATGCGTAGTGAAGAGCGCGGATTTTTGGTGATCACTCATTACCAGCGTCTGTTGGATTACATTGTGCCAGACGTTGTGCATGTCTTTGTTGATGGGCGAATCGTTAAGACGGGCGATAAAGAGCTTGCCAAGCAACTCGAAGTCGATGGTTACGCGGCGTTCGAAGAAGCCGCGGCCTAAGACCTAAAGGAGTTATTGATGGAAGCAGTTGCGCAGAAAACGAGCGTTTACTTCGAAGAGTTCAACGCGCGTCAGCATACGCTTGGTACTTGGTGTGAAGCCCTTCAGCGGCGCGGCATTGAGGCGTTTGAACAGCGAGGTTTTCCGGGGCCACGCGAAGAGGCATGGCGGAAAACCAATTTAAAGCCGGTAACAGACGCACACTTCCCGTTAGCGGAAGGCAAGGGTGCCGCACCACAAGGTTTAGTCGCTCGACTCGGCGAGGTTGGAGATTGCTATCGGCTCACGTTTGTTGATGGGCGGTTCGTGGCTGATCTTTCCGATTTGGCGGGGCTCCCCAGTGGCCTAACAGTCACACCATTTAGCGAATACAACGAACAGGCGCCAGAGCGACTGGTATCGGCGCTGGGCAGTCGGGCCAATGTCGAGAGTCATCCGTTTGTCGCTTTAAATACGGCGTTTTTCGTTGATGGGGCTTATGTGCATGTTGCGCGAAGTGCTCGCATCGAAAAACCGGTGGCGATTACACATATTATTACCGCAGATGCGGATGGGCGTGCGGTTTATCCGCGCCTAGTGGTCGAAGCTGAGGAAGATGCTGAGGTGCGGATTATCGAGCGTTTTATCGGTGACGATGAGACGACAACATTGGTATGCCCAGTCAGTGAGCTGTCAGCCGCCGCAAATACTATCCTCGACTACAGTCGTTTGCAGGAAGACGGCAGCAACATCATCAATATCGGCACTGCAAACCTTGCCTCACAGCGTGACACATCTTTGCGTGGGGCTTTTGTGGCCGATGGAGCAAAGCTGGCCCGGCTAGATTTGATTGCAGATCTAGAGGGTGAAGGTGGCGAGATCGATTGCAACGGTATCTATTTAACGGATGGCCGACAGTTCTCCGATTTCCATACCTGGTTTAATCATCGGGTGCCTAACTGCTACAGCCGGCAGCGTTTTAAAGGAATTCTGCAGGGTCGTTCAGAAACGGTGTTTGATGGGTTGGTTAAAGTTTTTGAGTGCGCGCAAAAAACTGACGCGGTTCAAGAGAATCGTAACCTCGTGTTAGGCAAGCGGGCTTTTGCCCATTCAAATCCGCGGCTAGAGATCTTTGCCGATGATGTGAAGTGCACGCATGGCTCGACGGTGGGCGAGCTTGATGAAGAGGCCTTATTTTACCTTCGCACTCGCGGTATTAGCGTTGAAAGCGCAACGGGTATGTTAACGCTGGCATTTGCTGGGGAGATCGTTGATATGTTCCGTGTGCCGGCGGTGCGAGATCACGTTCGTGATGTGCTGATGCATCGTCTCGGTGTTGCCGATATTAACGTTGGAGCAATTCTTTGAGTGTGATGGCTAATAACGTGGCGCACCGTATTCGAGATGATTTCCCGATTCTTGGTAAGCCAATGAATGGTCACCGGCTTGCGTTTTTAGATAGCGCAGCAAGTGCACAAAAACCGCAGGTGGTTATTGATGCCGAGCGGGAATGTTATGAGAGCTATTACGCGAATATTCATCGTGGCGTTTATTCGCTCTCTCAGCAATCTACCCAAGCCTATGAGGCTGTTCGTGGGGTGGTGAAACGCTTTATTAACGCGCCCGACGAGCGTGAGATTGTGTTTGTTCGCGGGGCGACAGAAGCCATTAATTTGGTTGCGCAATCGTTTGTTAGGCCAAAGTTGGGGCCGGGTGATGAGGTGTTAATCACCGGTATGGAGCACCACGCCAATATCGTGCCATGGCAAATGGTAACCGAAGCCACCGGTGCCAAACTGGTGGTGGTGCCGGTGAATGATGACGGCACCCTAGATGTTGCTGCCTACCGGGAGCGGCTGAATGAGCGCACGCGATTTGTTAGCTTTGTTCATGTTTCTAACACGCTCGGTACCGTAAACCCGGCTGAGGAAATGATTGCGCTGGCCAAGGCAAAGTCTATTCCGGTGTTACTTGACGGTGCCCAATCAGCACCGCATATGCCTGTTGATATCCAAGCCCTCGGCGCAGACTTTTATTGTTTTTCAGGCCATAAAACCTATGGGCCTTCTGGTGTTGGTGTGCTTTGGGGGCGGCTCGAATTACTCGAGGCAATGCCACCCTATCAGGGCGGTGGCGATATGATTCGTACCGTGAGCTTTGAGAAAACCGAATATGCCGAACCCCCGCAGCGGTTTGAAGCCGGAACACCAAATATTGCCGGTGTGATTGGCATGGGCGCTGGGTTGGAGTATTTAGAAGGCGTTGGCATGGCTGCGGTGGCAGCCCACGAGCAGACGCTTTTGAGCTATGCCACTGAACAACTTAAGGCACTTCCTGGGTTAAAAATCATTGGTACGGCGCCCCAGAAAACAGGGGTTATTTCGTTTGTGATGGAAGATGCACACCCCCATGATATCGGAACGATTTTAGATATGGACGGGGTTGCTGTTCGCACAGGGCATCATTGCACGCAGCCGCTGATGGCGCGTTTTGGTGTGCCTGCAACCGCCAGAGCATCGTTTGGAGTCTACACCGTGGGAGACGACATTGATGCACTGGTAAGCGGGTTAAAGCGTGTGCGGAAAATGTTTGCGTAACCATGTCTAATCTTCGCGATCTTTATCAGGAAGTTATTCTTGATCACAACAAAAATCCGCGAAACTATGGTGTTTTAGAACCCCACACGCATGCAGCGGATGGGCATAATCCCCTCTGTGGGGATCAGCTTCATGTTCAACTAAATCTGAGTCAGGCTGGAACCATTGAGGCCATTCAATTCACGGGTGATGGTTGTGCGATTTCTAAGGCGTCCGCTTCGATTATGACCGACAGCCTGCAGGGGCTTACGATTGCGGAGGCGCAGGAGTTAATGGCGCAGTTCCAAACGCTGGTTACGGATATGAGCAAGGAGCCTGACCCGAAGCTCGGCAAGCTAGCGGTGTTGGCCGGCGTTCGTGAGTATCCCATGCGTGTTAAATGCGCAACACTGCCTTGGCATACGTTCCATGCGGCAATTCAAGGCGATGTGGAGGTCAGTACCGAATGACTCAGACGATTTATGACGCATGCATCGCCGCGCTTAAGAATGTCTATGACCCCGAACTGCCCGTTGATATCTATGAGCTAGGGCTTATTTATGAAGTGGTTGTGGATGATGAGGGCTTTGTGGATGTCATCATGACATTAACTTCGCCTGCCTGCCCTGTGGCGGGTCAAATGCCCATTTTGGTTAAGGCAGCGGTCGAACAGGTGGAGGGGGTGCAGGGTGCAGAGGTTGAGCTCACCTGGGACCCACCCTGGACCCAAGACAGAATGTCAGAGCGGGCCCGTTTTCAGCTCGGGTTTATGTAAAGCTGCCGGTAGAGCGATGGCCGGATTCGGCATCAAATACAAAACGCTCATTGAGCAAAATACGCTCGCCCTCCATGCCGTCTACCTCAGTAATGGCCACCACTTTTCGACTCCCATCCGGCATGCGACTGAGCTGCACAATCACATCAATGGCGGAGGCAATTTGCTCTTTGATAGCACGTGCTGGCAGATCCATGCCTGCCATTAACGCCATCACCTCTAAACGCGCAAGGGCATCTCTTGGCGTATTCGCATGAGCAGTGGTCAGTGAGCCATCATGCCCGGTATTCATTGCTTGAAGCATATCAAGTGCCTCACCGCCGCGGCATTCGCCGATTAGAATACGATCTGGGCGCATACGTAGGGCGTTTCGTACAAGATCACGAATGGTGATCTCACCGCTGCCTTCAATGTTGGCGGGGCGTGATTCTAAAGTAATGACATGGTCTTGTTGTAGTTTAAGTTCTGCGGAGTCTTCGATGGTAATAATGCGTTCTGAGCGATCGATGCAGGCTGAAAGCGCATTTAGTAAGGTTGTTTTACCCGTGCCTGTTCCACCGCTTATCAGCAGGTTACGGTGATTTTCAATACATGACTTTAAGAAATGGGCCATCTCAGCACTAAGTGCTTGGCTTTGGGTTAGGGCGGTAAGGTCGAGGTGATCGTCTCGAAAGCGACGAATGGTGACAACCGGCCCATTTAAAGATAGGGGTGGTATCACGGCGTTGACGCGCGATCCATCGGGCAGTCGGGCATCAACCAGTGGGGAGCCCTCATCGAGTCGGCGACCTATTGGCGAGATGATTCGATCAAGGACTTGGGTTAGTGAGTGAGCGGAGCTAAACCGAAAAGGAGATAGCTTGATTCGGCCCTCACGTTCAACAAATATCTGGTTATGTCCGTTTACCATGATTTCACTGACTGCGCTGTCCTGCAGTAAAGTTTCTATCGGCCCTAATCCAACCGTTTCGGCCACTACATGGGCAATCAACTCTTCTGCCGATACGCCCTCTGGTAGCCTAATATCGCCATCGTTGATGATTCCCTCGGCAGTCGCTTTTGCCTCGGCTCGCAATTCTTTAGGGCTGAGTGTTTCCAGAACATTCCGTCGATAAAGATCTAGGCTGCGCCCAATTGCCTCCTGTAATTGGCGGCAAAGTTCGGGGTCGGGTGTCGCGTGGTCAATGGGTAAGGGCGATGGTGATGGCGGTGCTTCAACCGCGTCTTCGATAGGGGGAAGTTGGCATTCTAAATGGATTGCCGGTGCGTCTCCCAAACGAATCTCATCACCCACGGCAAGGGGACCGGCATGCCGCACGACCTCACCATTGAGGCGCACCGGATGGCGACCTGCTTTAGCTTCGATAAAAACACCCGCATCACGGACTTCTAAAACGGCGTGGCGGCGCGCTACGGTTGGCTCATCAAGCCAAAGGTCAGCGGATTGGCTGCTGCCCAATTCGTAGCTATCAGTTGGGTTTAATGCAAGCTGGACTGGCACGTTATCGGGCGGCGAGTATCTGAGCTGGTACGCATTCATTATTGGCTGTCCTTTAACAAGGGTAGGGGAGTTGCACGGGCGTTACTTGCATTGGGCATTAAGTCGTTTGTCGGCAAGGCAGTGGGGCTATCATCGGTATCAAGGTACGGGGTCACCATCACCACAAGTTCCGTCTCGTCGTTTTGGAAGCGTGTCGATTTGAAAAGGTGGCCTAGTACGGGCAGTCGACTGAGCCCCGGCACCTGATTCATGACGGTGGAGTTTTTGCTGTCGATTAATCCTGCGATAATTAACGTACGGCCGCTGGGGCCGCGCATGTGTGTGCTGGCGTTGCGCACGGTAAATCCGGGTAGGCCGAGTACGGCAACTGAGTCATCAATATCGCTGACTTCCACCTCAATCTGTGTGCTGATTAAATTCTGGCTGGCTGCTTTTGGGGCAACCTTGAGTAAAATGCCATATTCCTTAAATTCCACCGTGGTCTCGCCATCAACCCCCTGAACAGGAAATGGCACTTCGCCCCCGGCTTTAAATTCGGCACTGGAGCCACTGATCGTTGAGAGCATGGGCTCTGCGATAATGTTGGCATCCCCCGCTTGTCCTAATAGATCGATAAATGCGCTTAAAGATAGGCCAAGGCCTAAAAACCGCGTGGAGGTGCCGATATTCAAGGGTAGTTGGTCATTACCGGGTAACCCCGGAAAATCCCCGCGAAAGAAGTCATTCACGATCAAATCAGATGCATAAGAAAAGCTAATGGCGGGCGATCGTGTATTCCAATCCAGCCCAATCTGTTCAAGTGCTGTTTTGCGTAACTCAACAAAGCGTGCCTCGATGCGTATGGTCGGGGCGGTGTCTGAAGCGCCCAATTCGGTAAAATTAGCAAGGTCTGGATACCCTTCGAGGAGTCGATTGAGTCTTTTTTGGTCATTTGGACTGGCGGCACTACCCGAGAGAAACAGACTGTCATTTATTTCAATTAAGTCTACCCCGGCGATCTCATCAACTAGATAGCGCAAAATGGCGGCATTTGGGTCATTGCCGTCTTTCTTTACGATAAGATCTTTATGTTCGCGTCGTCCGTCTGAAAACCAAAGGCGAAGGTCGGTCATGCCACTGGCGCGGCCAATGAGCAGCACTTCTTCTTGTTCCTCGAGTACGCGAACCTCGGCAAGGGCACCATCACCAAGAGCAACTCGAGTAATCTCTGGGGTCGATAGCAATTGCGTGTGGCCAATAGTGAGTTCGATGGGGTCAGCGGCCGCGGCAAAGGAAAAACCAGCCGAGAGCATGAGGGCTATCCAGTGCCGTTTCATAGGGTACCTCCAATAATTACCTCGATTTCATTGCCGACTGGATTTTCTGCTGAGTCTCCAATTATGGAGGACTCATCGATGAGAAAAGCGGGGGGCGTTTGCGCATCTCCTGGAGCGCGAAGCGCTAGATGAATGTCACCCAGAGTAAGCGCGTGGGTTAGGCGTGCGGCAGAGAGTGGATTGACCGCAACGGTGATGTGCTGGCTGCGCTGTCCAAAGCCATCGTCGGGCACCCCGGCAAGCCGATTGCCAATTGCCAAGATCGTGACCTCTGCAAGCAAAGGGATAGTCATAGGGGTATCACCATCACGCAGGGTGAGCATCAAATCGACGCTGTCCATCGGTTCAATAAGCTCGGTTACCGAGCTACTTGAAGAAACCGGCAAGGTAATGGCGCGTTCTCCTGAATGCAGCCGGGCGGCAAGGCGGCGCTCATCATTGCGCCGAATATGCGCCGGTAGCAGGGTTTCACCGGCCCGCATCGGTCCGCTGATTTCGCTGCCGGCAACCGACGACCATTGGTTGGAAGAATAGGCACCACTATGGAGATAGGTTGCTGGCACGGCGCGAACTGCAATTGTGTCGTTGCCAACGCGTTCGCCTGGTGCAAGGTCACCCGCCGCTACAAGTACCTGGCGTTTTTCGTAATCGCCCTGCAACGCCGCTTCAGCGGCCGTTAAATGTTGTTCTATTTTTTGCTCGGTAAGATAAGCACCTCCGATGCCGGTGGCAACGGCGCCTGCCAGTAATAATGCTCCGCGCTGAAGAGGGCGCATCTGACTCTCCTTGTCGTTTGCTATAGAGGAATGCTGAGCGACCAGAGGAGCCTTTCCTCATGAACGCTTAGCCAATTAATGATCTGTTCAACGCCTTGCCATACCGTGATTAGGCCAGCGGTTATGGCTAGATATTCGGCGCTACTCATCTCTCATAATCGTGAGCGCTAAAGCATCGCTGTCATCCACTGCTTGAACCATGGCCAACGACTCGCCACGCATAAGCATCGCGTCTGCAGTAAACGTGGGTTGATGCTCCCAGCCTTCTTGTTTCAGGTACGCGAGCACCTGACTTCGCGCGGCGGTCATGCCATACGGCGTTGCAAGGTGATAAATCGTCATTCCACCGATACGGGACTGGCTGACCACGGGTAAGCCAGCGAATGACTTGATTGAACTTGTAAGGGGCGCCTCGGCGTCACTCGGTCTCATTAAGCTCAGGCTGACAACGGAGTGCTTCTCTGCATTACTGATTTCTACATAGTCATTATATTCTGGGTGGATTCCAAAAAGGCTTACGTGGTTTTTTGAGCGGAAGGTTTGCGGATCAGATCCATGCCATTTGAGAAATAAGGCCTCAAATTCGTCTACAACCGTGTTAAGGCTTTGCCTTGTGCGATAGCTCATCTGGCAAAACTGAACATCATCCAATTCGACTGCAGTCCACGGCAACACGATTGCCGCATCAGTCGGCGGCGTAAACCGCTCAATGGCTAGATCACAGGTCGCGCTAGCGGCCGGTTTTGCGAGAGTTAGAATGAATGCGAGACTGAGGAATAAAATCGGTCGCGGCAGCATAGCGCCCCTCCTTAAAAATTGGCAAAAAACCGAGTACAAGATGCGCAGGTATGGTGAATGCCCAGACAACGCCGCTATAGCTGATCTGCTCCAAACGCGCTTGATACTCGGCATCGGAATGAGCCACCCAACTATCTGGCGTAAGGCTGGCCGTTGGATTAAAGGTGATGGGTTTGTCCGGCTCTACGGTATCGAGCAGGGCAAGCGCATTCACCGCAGCGGTGTTGATGGGCGCGGTTTCTTGCGGTAACCCGAGCATGTTTCCAGATAACCCAAGCAAGCTGACCCAGTCGGGAATGAACTGTCCGTGCGCAAACGTTCTTACGCCTAAACGGTATTCACTTAATAATTCGCCGTCCGGATTTTTAGTACGCTCTATTTCCGGTGGGTTGTTGTTGTCAATTAATGAAGTGCCGTGGCGTTGCCACAACGGGTTATCTACCGTTCGATCCATGCCTGCCATTCGCGAAATAGATGGATTGCCCAGTGCATCGGCCACCGGCCTGACTGTGGTTTCCCAGCTTGCGGCTCTGGTCAGCTCGATGCTGTCGCGTCGCATTTCCTGCAAGCGACCCAAATAATCCATGGCAACAAACGCGGGCAGAAGCACCATTAGCCCAATCAAGGTCTCGCTCAGGGCACTGCCCTGTTGCCGGTTCATTGGGTAATAACCTCAGATGAGCTAATGAGTCGGGCATTCCAATAGGGGTTGAAGAGCGTGGCTACATCGTCGGCACTAGGGCACGCGCTGCCACCGCAACGGGGTGGGATTTTGTATTCGACAACCGCCAGGCTTAAGTGAGCGTTAGTGCGTTCGTCGTCGGTGGTCACCAGTGCGGGAAAGATAAACTGGGGATAGTCGCCACTGTCGGGATCGATCCTGACATAGCTTGTAATGCCCTCATAAATCCCGGTAAGCGATTGGGCATTCGCTTTCCCTTGTGCCAGGGTCGACCAGCCACCCCAACCAAATGGGAAGCCATCAAACAAGCTCCACTGCAGGCGATCCGATGACTGCCAGTTATCTGCCGGATGCTCGGGCGGGCGCTGGCTGTTGCCCTGTTTTCGAATTTTAACCACATTCACTAAATTGACTTGCCAACCCCGTCGATTACTGTTGCTCAGCCAGCGTTCTAAACGGGGTTCATGACTAATGGTGCGATTAACAATGTCTTGCAGATATGGGTCATTGCGCGGCCTAACTTCAGGGTCAATGTGCTGTAGTAGATCCGCATATAAGTTTATGATCAGGCCGCCGGTAATCGCGCCCCATGGACCCGGCACCGAATTGATCCCGGCCAAAGAATTGACGGAAAAGGCCGAATCATGGCCGGCAACAATTCTTCGTTGCAGTCGTGTGATTTGAGATGGCTCAAGGAGCGACACTGCATCAGCCTGCGCTAGACTTAAGGCGGTGTTATACCCATTGGTGGCTAGAATGTAGCCACGGGCAGCGATCTCTGACGCTTGCACCCCAGCGCTAAAGCTCTTTTTTACTAGGGCAATGGCCGCGCCAACAGTGGCCAGTATCCCGGTTAACTTCAGCAACTTGGCAATGTGGTCCAGGCCCCTGATTGAGTCTTCAACGTAGCGCGCCCAGCTAATGTAGGCCACCACATGCCCAACCGATAGGTGGTTGGCCAGCATTGCACGATTGGTATAGGCCACAAAGTTCAAGCGCCTTGCAGTCCAAACCGCAGCGCTATAGGCGGCGGAGTCGGCTGCATCAGTTACCCGCGATTGATCGGACATTGCCGTTGCAATACGATCCGCCAGCATGAGTGCGGTAAGGCCAATGGCAATTACCGCAAACAGTACTGGCAGGATCTGGCCGGACTCCGGATGCAAATCTCGCATCGTTTAGTTCTGTTCAGTGTAGTTCTGAAGGGTGCCTTCTTCGGAAGATCGTGTCGCGGCGGTTTGAGAATTTGATTCGGCTTGTTGGACTTGCGCGCCGCCATCTTGACCTGCCATCTCTCGAGCCATGGCTGCTGCCTGACTTGAGATGGTGTCGCCAAATGCGGCAAACACACCAATGCCAGCGACCGCGATCAAAGCGGTGATGATGATGTATTCGGACATGCCTTGTCCGCTTTGTTGCCGAGCTTCCATGCTGTACTCCTTGATGAGTGAATCGTTCGCCTTTAGGAATGAATAAGTTAACGATGACTTAAGGTTGCTGCCCAGTACCGTTAGTCGCCTCATCGCTAGCGATTTGCTCAAGTGCCCGGCGCAGGCCCATCAGCGTCGGACTAGCGGCGCGTTTTGGTTGTAAGCGTTCGTGTTGGCGGAGCAATCGGCGAGCTGATTCCAGATGAACCATTGCCAAATTGTATTGGGAGGCGGCGTGTTCAGGCTCGCGCGCTAGCGTGCGCTCAAACTGCTCTTGTGCCTCGGGTAAATCATTGGCGTGATAAGCCATAATGCCCAGCCGGTGTGTGGGGAGTGGCAAGCCTCTATTGTCGTCAGCAAGCGTTGTGTAGAGTGCGGATGCGCGTTCATGCTGGCCTTGCTGAAAGGCCTTGTCTGCTAGCTCTAAGCGCTCAGTAAAGCCAGGCGGGCCGATGTTAATCTGCTCAGTGATGCTGCAACCGGTTATCAGTAGCGTAATGAGAAGAAGACTCATGCGTTGGGTTATTGGAATAATCATTGATTGAAGTCTCCATAGAACGGATAAAATCGATGGCCGATATCAATGAGTTGGCTTTCGTCGGCGGCTAACTCCAAGGTGCCTTGCGTTTTCCAGGGCGCTAGCGCGATTCGCCAGGGGCGTAAAAAACGCTGGCAATGCAGAACGCGAAGCTCATGATTAAGAAACAGCACATCAATGGGGTAGGTCATGCCGAAGGTATGAACGCTACCACCTGGCCAGAGCAGCAAACCTTTTTGTCCGCTTAACGGTTTACTGCCAAGCAGCCCGCGGCCGCGCTCATGTTTGCGAGTAGCGAGTGTGACTTCAAAATAAATTCCATCCGCATTTTCGACCTTTAAACCGACCTTGAATGGGGGTGTCATAAAGACGCCCCAATCCCGCTATCCATAAACTGCATAGCAATCGGGAAACCGATAATCAGAAAAGTGATGGGAAAGAGCAGGGCGACGAGGGGTAAAAGCATGCGCACGGGTGCCTCGTTTGCTGCCTTCTCTGCGCGCATAAAACGCTCCCGCCTGCGCTGGACAGCCTGATCATCAAGAATATGGCTGATTGACCCTCCAGTGGCCTCAGCCTGTAAGACTGCCGCAACAAAATTATTCATGGCCGCTAAATCAACGCGCTCCGCTAAGTGCTCTAAAGCCAGTTCGCGTGATGTGCCCGTGCGTAGCTCCCTTATTAATCGCTGACATTCGATTTGAAGTGGGCCGGGCTCCATCCGCTGTGTGCACTGCGTTAAGGCAGCGTTAAAACTCAACCCAGCCCGCACGCTAAGTGATAGCAGATCCAGTAATGAGGGGAACTTCCGCTCGATCAACTTTTGACGTTGTCGGGTTTGATCGGTAAGCCAGATTGCCGGATAGCTCCAGCCAAGCCCTGTTCCGATGCATCCGGCTAGCCATGCTTTATCGGGATGAATTAGGAATCCAAGCGCGCCTGCAAGCAAACCCATTATTATGCGCAAAGCGATGTATTCCCGAGGTAAAAGCGTGTAGCCCAAGCCGGCTCGGTTTAAAGCGGCGATGATGTTTGAAGTGCGCCGGGGCGAAATGCGCACCATCCATTGCGCCTTCCTTGCAAGGGGCAATAACCAGCGAATTAACCAGGGGGCAGGGTCACGCCAGCGCTCCGTAATTCGCCAATGCGATGGCCGAAGTAAATCCGCACCAGCCACGACCAGCAACGTGAGCGTAAAGCCAATAACCCACTCAGACATCGATATTCACGATTTTACGAATCATAAAAATGGCGAGCGTCATCATCACGCTGACCACCCCAAGCACCGCCCACCCCATAGGCTCTGTAAACAGGCGCTGCATCATTTCGGGCTGTTGTAGATAAAGCATGCCGCCAATGGCAACAGGCAGGAGGCACATCACTTTGCCTTGCATACGCCCCATTGAGGTGAGTGCCTGCACCTTCTCCTCGATCTGCGCTCGCTCGCGTAACGTGCTCGAAACGGTCTCAAGCGTTCCGGCAAGATCGCCGCCAACTTGATGTGAAATCACCAATGCATCTCGAAATAGGCGAAGCTCTGCTGAGGGAAATCGCTGACAAAGGCTGTCTAAAGCGGTTTTTAAATCATCGCCAAGGCGCTGACGCCCCTGTACCAGCGCAAATTCTTGCCCTAACGGATCAGGTTGGCGCTGGCCGGTCAACATAATGGCCTGAGAGAGGTTGGCGCCTGCGCGCAGCGATGAGGCGAGGGCGAGCAGTGCATCTGGTAATTGCGCGATAAACTGCTCATGACGTCGTTTTCGAAGGCGTTTTGCGCCGATGGCAGGGATGCCGAGGGCCGCTATCGAAAAGACTATTGCCAATGGCCACGGCATGCCCAGTAAGGGGGTGGCTAACAATAGAAAACAAGGGATGATGCCCGCCAGCGTTAATTGAATCTGGCTTGCACTCACGAATTGAGTTCGGAGATCTTCACTGACTTTGCCAGCAATACGCCGATGATATTGATGGCCCGCTTCGGTTAATAAAAACCAGCTGGCCAAAAAGGCAAGCGTGCTAGCAATAAAGGCAAAACTGAATAAAAGCATGCTATTCAGTCAACCTTTAAGGCCGCCATGGATCAACTACCGGTCATCGGTTCCTGAGAAAAATAGCTTTTAAGGAAAGATTCAAAAGACGGTTCAGGCACCGCTTCGAGTGCGGCCTGCTCTGCAAGAGATTTTGTTGCCTCAGCTTGCAGTGCAAGAATACTTTCTGCATCTAGCTGATGGTTGCGCAGCGTATTGGCGTGCTGGTTGGATAGTCGTTTCCCAAACTCCACAAATTCTTCTTTGTTAGTACGCATCTCATCAAGAATTTGTGCCGATGGCGTGAGCTCAGGATGACTGGCTCGTTCACGAAATGTAGCTAGCGTGCGGCGATAGCGCGCATCGCCATGGACTTCATCCAGGAGCTCTGCAGGGCCTTCCATCGCCGCTAACAGCTCGGCTGCCCAATCCCTTAGGCACACGCGGTTGCCGTCGCCACGATAAAGAGTCAAGTCCGGGTCACGTCCATTGCGTGCCACAAGCCCCTGATTGGCATTGATATGACTTTGCTCCGCAGGATCAATGGGTGGGCTATCTTCTAGCAGACATAAAAGCAGCAACACCTCTAAGAATTCTAGCTGTTCGGCGTTGACCCCCACCGGCTCGAAAGGATTTAAATCTAATGCCCGTATTTCGACATACTCAACGCCGGCCCGCCGAAGCGCGCAAGTAGGTTGCTCACCGCTTTGCGCAATCGCTTTAGGGCGAACAAAACTGTAATACTCGTTTTCGATTTGCAGAATATTCGTATTCAGTTGCCGCCATTCCCCGTCCACATACGTGCCAATGCGTGCATATTCGGGGTCTGGCGTTTCGATCGCGGCGCGGAGGGTATCTACGTACGCATCGAGGTCGTTATAACTGATGTTCAAAGCTGCTTGGGCATTGTTCTTATACCCAATATCGCTCATGCGTAAAGACGTTGCGCAGGGCGTGTAGTACGTGTGCTTCGAGAATGAATCGAATCCGAGATCTTGACCGCCCGTAAACGATTTGCAGATGGCTGGAGATGCCCCCATTAAATACGGAACAAGCCAGCCATAGCGTTGAAAGTTGCGAATCAAACGAAAATAGAATTCCGAGCGGAAAACGGTGAAATCGCGTGAGTCTTCCTCGCGGGTTTGTACCGCGCGCAAAAAAGACTCACTGAAGGAGTAATTAAAATGAATACCGGCGATGGCCTGCATCGAGCGGCCGTAGCGCCAAGCAAGCCCCCGCCGATAGACATGCTTCATTTGACCGATGTTTGAGCTGCCATAGTTGGCAATCGGAATTGCTGCCTCCCCACCCACAATGCAAGGCATGCTGGTTACCCACAGGAGTTCATCATTGATCTGCGAGTAGGTATATCGATGCAGGGCATCCAAGCGCGCTAGCGCCTCGCTTTCGTCGGTATATGCCGCGGTAACGAGCTCTAGTAGTGCCTCTGAGTAGTCGGTAGTAATAGAAGGGTGACAGAGGGCGGAGCCCAAGCCTGCAGGATGGGGAGTTTGGGCAATATGTCCGTCTTGAGTCACTCTCAAGCTTTCTTTCTCGAGTCCGCGTCGGCTGCCACAGAGCAAACCGCGTTCCCCACTTTGTTGTAATCGTCTTACCCGGCGCTCGGCGCTCTGATTCATTGTTTTCTCACATCGTTTTATTCAGCACCGCAGAATTGTGCCCGTAGTGAAGCAGTTTTGAAATGCCTATGCTGCAGTGCAACTCGCATGCATCCCCTGTCCTCGGTATTGTCGGGGCTGTGGAAATTGCTGATACAGGAGAGTTGAAGATGCCAAGAGTTGCACTGGTCACAGGAGGAACGCGTGGGATCGGAGCCGCGATTGCGAGCGTTCTAAAGGATGCGGGCCATCAGGTTATTGTGACTTACCAAGGGAATGAAGATGCGGCGGCTGCGTTTACGCGAAATACCGGCATGCCAGCCCAGCGCTGGGATGTTGGCGACTTTGAGGCCTGCCAAGAGGGCGTAGCGAGCATTGAGCAACAGTATGGCAGTGTCGATATCTTGGTGAATAATGCGGGTATAACGCGCGATGGAATGCTGCATAAAATGACCAGTGACGAGTGGGATAGTGTTATCAGAACTAACCTTACTTCAGCATTTAATATGACTCGTGCCGTTATCAACGGAATGCGCGAGCGAAGCTTTGGGCGTCTCATTCAGATTTCGTCTATTAATGGCGGGAAAGGCCAGATGGGTCAGGCGAACTACGCCGCTGCAAAAGCGGGCTTAATTGGTTTTACCAAATCTGTTGCACAAGAAAACGCGCGCAAAGGCATTACGGCAAATGTAGTGGCACCCGGTTATACCGATACAGAGATGGTGGCTGCGGTACCGGAAGCCGTGTTGGAAAAAATCATCGCTCAGATTCCGGTTGGCCGATTAGGTCAGGCAGCTGAAATTGGAAAGGCGGTTGCTTACTTCGCGAGTGAAGAGGCAGGATTTGTTACTGGTGCTACATTACATTTGAATGGCGGCCAGTACATGACGTGAGTAAATTAATGAATGAGCAATGGAAGTTCTTTCAGGGGTTTTTGCGCCAACCCGGTCAAGTCGGCTCGATCATACCGAGCTCTAAGGCGCTAGAGCAGCATATTGTTCGGCAAATCGACCCCGCCAGCGCCGATACGCTGGTAGAACTTGGGCCGGGTACGGGGGGTACAACGCGCGCCGTTCTTAACGCAATGGGCCCGAGGGCGCGGTTATTAGCCATTGATATTGATCCTCAATTCATCAGGCACTTAGAGGCTATTGGTGATCCTCGGCTTATCCCTTGTACTGGAACGGCTGCTGATTTAAAGGCGCTATTGTCCCAATACAACCTTGAGGCACCGGATGTTGTTTTCTCGGGTATTCCATTTTCAACGATGGACGATCAGGTGGGGCAACAAATCATCGAAGATGTGTGGGCATCTTTGAAGCCGGGTGGGCGGTTTGTTGCCTATCAATTCCGGAATGCGGTAAAGCAGATTGGTAGCCAGATTTTGGGCCAACCCAGCGTCGAATGGCAGTGGTTTAATATTCCACCAATGCGGTTTTATCGATGGGATAAACCCAAGCGGTGAGGCAGTTCGACTACATCATTGTGGGCGGGGGTACCGCGGGTTGTCTGCTGGCAAACCGGCTCAGCGCGAACCCGCGCAACGATGTCTTATTGCTCGAGGCGGGCGGTAACGATCGGTATCTCTGGATTCATGTGCCCGTTGGCTACCTTTATACAATGAATAACCCGCGCACAGACTGGTGCATGAAGACTCAGCCTGACGCCGGCCTGAATGGCCGCAGTCTTAACTATCCCCGTGGTCGCGTCATTGGTGGTTCCAGCGCAATTAACGGCATGATCTACATGCGTGGGCAAGCCGCGGATTACGATGCATGGGCCGCTCAAGGCAATGCCGGCTGGTCTTGGGAAGAGGTCCTCCCTTTTTTCTTACGTCACGAAGATCACGCGTTTATAAAGAATCACTGGCATGCGCAGGGGGGAGAGTGGCGGATCGAACACCAACGGCTGTCTTGGGAGATTTTGGGGGCGTTCCGTGATGCAGCGGCAGAATGCGGCATACCGCCAACCGATGATTTTAATGCCGGTGATAACGAAGGGTGTGGCTACTTTCATGTCAATCAAAGAAACGGCGTGCGCGTGAGCGCGGCCAGAGCATTTTTGCACCCCATCAAAAAGCGCCCAAATCTGACCGTGTTGCTTGGGGCTGAAGTCACAGAAATTGGATTTGTTGATAAAACAGCGACTAGCGTCTCCTTCATTCATCAAGGCAGCCTTGAGACGGTTCAGGTTGGGCAAGAGGTTGTCTTAGCGGCGGGCGCAGTGCACAGCCCCATGTTGCTTCAACGCGCAGGAATTGGAGACTCGGCCGACCTCAGTCCGCTGGGTATAACCCCTTTGCATCACTTGGCTGGTGTTGGGAAAAACCTTCAAGATCATCTGCAGTTACGAACGGTATTTCGTGTAAATAATACGAAAACATTAAACGAAAAAGCGAATCGGTTACTCGGCCGCTTGGCCATGGGTCTTGAGTATATTTTTACGCGGCGTGGTCCGCTTTCAATGGCGCCAAGTCAACTGGGCTGTTTTGCTAAAAGCAGCGCTAATCAGCCGCGGGCCAACTTGGAATACCATGTTCAGCCCTTAAGCACTGAGAAGCTGGGCGACCCCCTGCACCCGTTTCCTGCGATTACCGCGTCTGTCTGTAATTTGCGACCGGAGAGTCGGGGATATGTTCGCCTGTCTGAGCGCAATGACATTCGTTCTCCGATCATTGTTCCTAACTATCTTTCCACGCCTGGCGATCAACAAGTGGCGGCCGACTCGATACGGCTGACGCGGAAAATTATGAGTGCATCAGCATTAGCGAAATATGGTCCGGAAGAGCTCTTGCCCGGGCCAGATAAACAGGATGATGAGGCCTTATTTGCGGCGGCTGGTCAGATCGGAACCACGATATTTCACCCGGTGGGCACCTGTCGGATGGGGCCTGTGGATGATACCGGAGCCGTTGTGGATGAACGGCTACGAGTGCATGGGATTGATCGATTACGCGTTGTCGATGCCTCAATTATGCCGAACATTACCTCTGGTAATACCAGCTCACCTACTCTGATGATTGCTGAGAAGGCGTCAGAATTGATGCTTGAGGATCAGGCAGCCCGCGCGCAAGTGGCAAGCTAATTAATACATAAGCGGCAATCGGTAGCAGTACCCAGTTGAGCTGCCCAGTGAGGTCTGCGAGAAAACCACCAAAAAGCGGCACAACGAAGTTGACGATAGACCCGATGGTAAACATGCCGGCCGCTAAACCGGCGGTTGCCATGCCTTGGCGGTAAACGGGCGGCAGCCCCATCAGCAGAATAAGGACCATCCCGGCGGCAACCCCGGCAGGCCCCAACGCCGCCAGCCCCAACCAACCCGGCAGAAAAATAAACCATATTAGGCCAATAAGCCCAACGCTAAGCAGGGTAATCAGAGGCTTTGCCCGGCCGAGCCAATAGCGCGAAAACCAAAACATGAGTACTGAAGCAATTAGTTGACTGCCGTTAAGCAGAATGAGTCCAATGGCAATGAGGTGACTCTCATCGCGGCCTTGTAAAACGGCGCCAAGATAAGCGTTAGTGCCAAAGAAAAGACAGCCGCTTGCGCCTAATAAGCCCCCGAGTCGCCATACCAGAGGGTGACGCCAGTCTGGCATCCAGCGCGCGCTGCTGCCAGGCGCATTGGTTGCAACGCCCCGGCCACGAGTTAGTAGTAGGATTCCCAACGCAGGAATGAGCCCAGGCAGCGACCAAAAAATGATGGCGGCGCGCCAATCATTGCCGACTAAAGGCATGATAAGGGGCAGGGTTAAAGTTGAGCCCACGACCTCGCCCATTAACATGCCGTTCATGTAGACCGCAGTACCGAGCGCAAGGCGCGATGGCCACCAGGCGCCAAGCAGGGTGGGGAGTGCCGGTTGCATTGCTGCAATGGCCAGACCCATCAACGCACTGGCGATAAATAACAAGGTGGCAGCGCTTGCAAAGCTCCGCAAGCTAGACATCAGTACAACACCCAATAACGCGATGATTAGCGTTTGACGAGCCCCAATCCGACTAATCACCCAAGCCGCCCCGAGTGACGCGATTGCGAGCATTAAGATCGGTACCGTTGTGAGTGCCCCCAACCCGGTCTGACTCAGTTGTAACTCGTCGGCAATAATCGGCGCTAACGGCGGGGCCACCATCACGGTGAGCCGCAGATAGAGGCCCGCTGCCCATAATAAGATGAGGGCTAAGGGAAGGGAGGGTTGCGCAGTACGATTACTGAGCATGTGCGAGCCGCTGTGCAATATCAACCATCCGATTAGAAAAGCCCCATTCGTTATCAAACCAGCAGACGATTTTAGCGAAATGTCCCTTTGCCACGCGGGTTTGGCGCAGGTCAATGATTCCTGAATGCGAGTCATGATTGAAGTCCACTGAGCTTACCGGGTCCGCATTAACATCAATGATGCCGCGCCACTGATCCGCACTCCGCGTGGAAAATAGGCTGTTTAGCTGCTCGGCGCTTGTGGCTTTCTGCAGGCTTAAGCTGATGTCCATGGCCGATACGTTTGTGGTGGGAACACGAATATGGGTGCATTCGATTTTTCCAGCTAGCGCCGGGAGTAAACGGGCGATACCCGCAGCTAACGCGGTATCAACCGGTACCATTGCGTTTAGAGCGGCTCTGCCTTGGGTAATCGTATCGCTAACGGGTTGATCGTTCATGGCGGCATGCAGCGTTGTTGAGCCGCCGTGCAGAATCCCAAATGCAGAGTCGATGGCGTCTAACAGCGGGACAAGGCAGTTAGTTGTGCATGAGCCAGCCGAAATAATTTGATCCTCGGGTTGAAGGATGTGGTCATTAAATCCATGAATAATCGTGGCGTCCACGTCTTTTGTGGCGGGGTTGGAAAACAGGACTTTTCTTGCGCCAGCCTGAAGGTGCGCAGCAGCGAGATTTCGATCGGCTGGCTGTCCGCTGCAATCCAGCACCAGGTCAATACCAAGCTGCTTCCAGGGTAGTTCTTCTGCTGAGACTCCGGGGTATAGCGCAACTTTCTGGCCGTCAAATTCAAGCCAGTTTCGATGGGCGGTGACGGCGGCCTTAAAGCGCCCATGGTTACTGTCATAGCGAGTTGCTAAAGCAATTGAGTCTGCGTCACCGGGTTGATTAATTGCCGCTATTTCAAGGTTACGGGTGTCTGCGCGCTCAATTATGGCGCGCAACACGCTGCGGCCAATGCGGCCGTAACCGTTTATCGCAATCCGGTATCCCATGTGCGCTAAACCTCGTGATAAGCGGTGGGGTGTGGCATTCTCTGCCGCCTAGGATAAACCCTAAGAGGATCACTATGGCACAACTGGAACATGGCCATTCACCACACGCCATTAAGGAACGGCTTGATTTAGACCATCAGCCCAGTTACTTACGGGATGCCATTCTCGGCGGTATCGATGGATGTGTCACGACTTTTGCTGTGGTTGCGAGCGTTGCCGGCGCGGGGCTGCCAGGCATTGTGGCTTTGGCATTAGGCGTCGCAAGTTTGATTGCGGATGGCTTTAGTATGGGCGTTAGCAACTATCAAGGTGTCAAAAGTGAGCTTGATGCTGTTAACCGGACGCGCGCTATGGAAAATCGACATATACGCCAAGAGCCGGACGGTGAGCGTGAAGAGATTCGGCAGATTTTCGCGCGCAAGGGTTTTGACGGTGATGTACTCGAGCAAATTGTCGATAGAATTTCTGAAGATGAAACGCTGTGGGTTGAGACCATGCTGCGTGAAGAGCATGGCCTTGATTTACGTGGATTTAGCCCGCTCAAGGCGGCAATGTGGACCTTCTTTGCGTTTCTTTTGGTGGGCTCGGTTCCTCTACTCCCGTTCTTGCTGCCCTCAGTAGGACTAGACGTTGCCTTTGCAACGAGTATTGGTATGACGGGTGTTACGTTTTTTGGGATTGGCTTCGCTAAAGGCGTCATTATCGGGGAGAGGCGGTGGCGCTCCGGTTTTGAAACGCTTTTGATGGGTGGCGCGGCGGCGCTTATTGCCTATTGGGTGGGCGGAATATTTGAGCCGATGGTGGCAGATCTAGGGCTGGCGGTGACGTCCTGATAAGATGCGACAAGATACTTCAGGAAGAGGACTCATAAATGACCAGTTCAATACAAATCATTCTCGTACCCGTCGATAGTTCAAAAGGCGCTGTGCAGGCGGCAACTTACGCTGCTGGGTTGGCTGAGGCGCTCAGTGTGCCCCTCCGACTGTTATTTGCCTTCCCAAAAGATCCGGTTGAGGCATTCGGAATACCTACCGAAGCGCCGCGCGCTAAAGAGCTTGAATATTACGCCCCTGAGGCGTTTGCTCGGCTTCGCGACGTCAGTGCCGAAAAGGTTTTTGCATCGGCGCGCGAGGCAATTGGTGAAATCTCTGTTGAGATTCAGGAAGAAATTGTTTCTGGGCCAGCGGGTGAGGCCATTGTGGAGCATGCCGAAGGTTCGCCAGGCGCAATGATTGTGATGGGTAGTCGTGGCATGGGCAGCCTGCGTGAAATGCTGCTGGGCAGTGTCAGTCAGCGCGTCCTACATCATGCGCCTTGCCCGGTCACGGTTGTGCGCTGAGGCTGTGCATCGACTCGCCGAACAGGCAAAAGCACTTGGGCAGACTCTGGTTGAGCAAAATCTTCAACTTGTGCTCGCGGAATCATGTACCGGGGGATGGGTGGCTAAGGTTTGCACCGATGTGCCGGGCAGCTCCCAATGGCTGGATTATGGGATCGTCTCCTATAGCAATTCGGCTAAAGAGCGATTGTTAGGTGTATCTCAAAAAACATTAGAGTCGAAGGGCGCGGTCAGCAAAGAAACCGCGCTTGAAATGGCGCATGGCGCGATCGCCGGGCAGCCCGACCGCTTGGCAATTGCCATTACTGGCATTGCTGGCCCGGGTGGGGGCAGCGCTGAAAAACCGGTTGGGCTGGTATGGTTTGCGTGGGTATTGGACGGGCATTGGGCCGATGCGGAATCCGTCATTTTCAAAGGCAACCGTGAAAACATCCGCCAGAGCAGCGTTGAGTTTGCCCTTAAAGGCGCTTTGGATAGGGTCATGAATTTAAAAATCCGCTAAACGGTGCTTGTCATAAGTGGCTTGGGGTGGGAGGTTGCATCCTTCTATGGGATAATCTGGCGGTTAAACAAACGCCGCCGCAACCGCAGGAGAATCAGATGGATGAAGATCGCAAAAAGGCCCTAGGCGCAGCGCTTGGGCAAATTGAAAAGCAGTTTGGTAAAGGCGCCGTCATGCGGATGGGCGATGCGCGTGCAGTCGGTAATGTGCCGGTTATTTCTACGGGTTCTCTGACGTTAGATGTTGCGCTAGGCATTGGCGGCATCCCGCGGGGGCGCGTTATTGAAATTTATGGCCCGGAGTCATCAGGTAAAACGACCATGACTTTGCAGGCAATTGCTGAGGCCCAAAAGGCCGGCGGCACTGCAGCTTTTGTTGATGCTGAGCATGCGCTTGATCCCGATTATGCAGAAAAGCTTGGTGTGAATGTTGAGGACTTACTGATTTCTCAGCCTGATACTGGTGAGCAGGCCCTTGAGATTGCAGACATGCTGGTTCGCTCTGGGGCGGTGGATATTGTTGTGGTCGACTCGGTTGCGGCATTAACTCCTAAAGCGGAGATTGAGGGTGAGATGGGAGACTCCCATGTCGGCCTACAGGCAAGATTGATGTCGCAGGCGTTGCGTAAGCTTACTGCCAATATTAAACGCTCAAACACCACGGTCATCTTCATCAATCAGATCCGAATGAAAATTGGTGTGATGTTTGGTAGCCCAGAGACCACAACAGGCGGAAACGCCCTGAAATTCTACGCATCCGTGCGAATGGACATTCGCCGAATTGGCGCGATCAAAAAGGGCGATGAGGTTGTCGGTAATGAGACACGCGTCAAAGTGGTTAAAAACAAAATGGCAGCGCCATTTCGTCAAGCTGAATTCGAAATCTTGTATGGCGAGGGCATCTCTAGAGAAGGCGAATTGATCGACTTAGGCGTTAAACAAGGCTTGGTCGAGAAATCCGGTGCGTGGTACAGCTATAAAGGCGACCGAATTGGGCAAGGCAAAGATAACGTGCGTCAGCATCTCAAAGCTCACCCAGAGATAGCCGAAGAGCTTGATCGGACTCTGCGTGAGCAGTTGCTCAAGCCGGTTGTGCGCCCTGAGGCTGAGGTTGATGAATCTGCCAAAACCGACGCCTGAGTATGAGGAAGTTCGTGAGCGTTGCTTGGGGTTGCTTGCTCGGCGCGAGCATTCGCGTCGAGAACTGCTACGAAAATTAAAACAGCGCGGTTTCGACGATGCAGAGATTGCCCATCAAGTGCTTGATGACTTAGAAGAGCAGGGTTTGTTAAGTGAAGCTCGTTTTGTGGAGTCTTTCGTTCGGACGCGGATTGAAAGCGGGCATGGGCCTTTAAAAATTCGTGCCGCGCTGCAGGAGCGGGGCATCGGATCTGCCGTGGCAAGTCAAGCGCTTGATGATGATCGATCAATCTGGCGAGAACGCTGCCGGCAAACATGGTACAAACGGTTTGGAACGGCGCCAGAAGACCGCAACGAAATTGCCCGTCATACGCGGTTTTTAGCCTCACGGGGATTTGAAAGTGAGGATATTCGGGCTGTTCTACAAGAAGTAACTAAAGCGAGTAGGCATGACTAAAACAAGCGCAGAAGTGCGCAGTGCATTCTTCAAATTTTTTGCAGAGCGCGGGCATGAGATTGTGCCGAGCGGATCGCTTGTGCCTGCCAATGATCCCACGTTGCTGTTTACTAACGCGGGGATGGTGCCGTTTAAGGAGACCTTTCTGGGTTTGGAAACGCGCGACTATCAGCGCGCGGTTACCTCGCAGCGGTGTGTTCGTGCCGGTGGCAAACATAATGATCTAGAAAATGTGGGATACACCGCACGGCACCATACGTTTTTTGAGATGCTCGGCAATTTTAGCTTTGGCGATTATTTCAAAAAGGAAGCAATTCGTTACGCGTGGGAGTTTTTAACGGAGGTGCTGGAACTACCAGCAGAGCGACTCTGGGTAACGGTGTACGAGGAAGATGATGAAGCGGCGGATATTTGGCTCAACGACATTGGCGTAGATCCCTCTCGATTTTCTCGGATTGGCGCGGCCGATAACTTCTGGTCAATGGGCGATACCGGCCCATGTGGCCCTTGCTCAGAAATTTTCTATGATCATGGCCCCGATGTACCGGGGGGTCCGCCGGGCACGCCAGAGGAAGACGGAGATCGGTATGTCGAAGTCTGGAATCTGGTTTTCATGCAGTTTGATCGGTCGGCCGATGGCACTCTAACGCCGTTGCCCAAACCGTCTATAGATACTGGCATGGGGCTGGAGCGTATTAGCGCCGTTGTGCAGGGTGTTACCAATAACTTTGATATTGATCTGTTCCGGCAACTGATTAAAGCAGCCGCCGTGCTGGCAAAAACAAATGACCTTGAAGATAGCTCACTGCGGGTAATTGCGGATCATATTCGGGCCTGTGCATTTTTGATTGTTGATGGCGTGCTGCCCAGTAATGAAGGTCGCGGTTACGTGCTGCGTCGGATTATTCGCCGAGCGGTTCGGCATGGATATAAACTTGGTATTACCGAGGCCTTTTTCTATCGCCTAGTTCAGCCACTTGCTGATGAAATGGGCGCTGCATATCCCGAGTTGGTCGCAGAGCAGAAAACGATTGAGCGTGTTTTACGCCAAGAAGAAGAACGCTTTCGAGAGACGCTCGAGCAAGGCCTACGCTTGCTTGAAGAAGACTTGGCATCGCTTAAGAGTTCGGTCATTCCCGGCGAAACGGTGTTTAAGCTGTACGACACGTTTGGGTTTCCTGCTGATCTCACAGCTGATGTGGCGCGTGAAAAGAATTTAACGGTCGACATGGAAGGTTTTGAGCAGGCGATGACGGCGCAACGCGAAAGAGCCCGCGCGGCCAATACATTTCGTGTTGCAGAAGGCGCGCTCACCCAGTTTGAGGGCGTTACGGAATACAGCGGCCAAGACGTGCTTGAGGATGCCGGGCAAGTCATTGGTTTATTTAACGAGGATGGCGAACCCGTAAAAACCTTGCATGAAGGTGAGCTGGGTACGGTTATTCTCGATTGCACGCCTTTTTATGCCGAGTCTGGCGGGCAGGTTGGCGATCAGGGGCATTTGTTAGCAATTGATGTCCGCTTTAACGTCGATGACACCCGAAAGTATCGCCTCTCACGTGGGCACATTGGTCGTGTAGAAACCGGTGAAATTAATTTGGGTGATGCGCTTGATGCCCGGGTTGAGCCAACTCGACGTGAGCGAATCACACTGAACCATACGGCAACCCATCTTTTGCATGCGGCATTGCGCGATATTCTTGGTTCGCACGTCCACCAAAAAGGCTCGCTTGTGGCAGAAAATCGGCTCCGATTTGATTTCTCGCACTTTGAGCCGATAGACAGTGCGACGTTGCATCAGATTGAAGCTAGGGTGAATGCTTGGATTCGCTTGAATGCGGCCGGCGAGATCTTTGAGACCGATTATGAAAAGGCTATCGAGCTGGGTGCGATGGCTCTTTTCGGCGAGAAATATGGCGATCGGGTGCGAGTGGTTCGATTCGGCGATTTTTCAACTGAGCTTTGTGGCGGGTGCCATGTGGGTGCCACCGGCTCAATTGGTTATTTCAAAATCATCGCTGAAGGGGGCGTGTCTTCTGGCGTACGCCGCATCGAGGCCCTAACGGGGGCGGCGGCAGTTGCCGAAGCACAACAGCAAGAGGCGCAGCTTAATCAGCTAGCTTCACGCCTGCGAGTCAGTCGAGAGAATCTTGCAACGCGTCTTGATCAAGAGCTAGAACGCGTAAAAACCGCAGAACGTGAAGTTGATCGGCTTAACCAGCGCCTTTCCAGTCAAACGGGTAGCTCTATTGCCGAGCAAGCGATACAGATTGGCGAGGCCAGTGTGATCGCCATGAAGGTCGAGCAGAGTGCAGACTCATTGCGCACAACAGTCGATCAGTTAAAAAACAAGCTCGGTAGTGCCGTTATCGTATTGGCAGCTGTTGAGGGTGATCAAATTCGGCTCGTTGCCGGGGTTACCGATAACCTGACCTCTCAGGTCAGTGCGGGCGACTTGGTTAAGCATGTGGCAGAGCAGGTTGGTGGCCGAGGTGGCGGCCGTGCTGATTTTGCACAGGCTGGCGGGACGGATGTCAGCCAATTGCCCACAGCGCTGGAGGCGGTGCCGATGTGGCTCAAAACAAAGCTAGAAAAGTGAATTCCTAGATATGGCATTGATTGTTCAGAAGTATGGCGGGTCTTCGGTCGGGACCATAGAGCGCATTGAAAACGTTGCTCGTAAAGTGATTGCTAGCCGCGATGCCGGCAATCAGGTTGTGGTGGTTGTTTCGGCCATGAAGGGTGAGACTGATCGGCTTACCGAGCTTGCCCGAGCAGCGGCTCAAACCGATCATCCACGGCCCCGTGAGTTGGATCTATTGCTCTCCACCGGAGAGACGGTGACCATCACCTTGCTGACTATGGTTTTAGAAAGGCTTGGAGCCTCTGCTCGGTGTTATACCGGCGCTCAGGTGGGTATTCGGACCGATAGCGCATTCAGCAAAGCTAGAATTCAAGAGATCGATAATCGTTTTATACAGGGCGACTTAGACGCTGGGCGAATTGTCGTTGTTGCCGGTTTTCAAGGCGTGGATGAGCGCGGTTCCATTACCACGCTCGGACGGGGTGGCTCAGATACCACTGCCGTTGCACTCGCTGCGGCCTTATCAGCGGACGAATGCCAAATTTATACTGATGTGGATGGCGTTTACACCACTGATCCACGCGTTGTGCCCACCGCTAGACGCCTTGACCGCATAACATTCGAGGAAATGCTTGAGCTGGCGAGCCTTGGGTCGAAAGTTTTGCAAATCAGAGCCGTTGAGTTTGCCGGCAAATATCATGTGCCCCTGCGCGTGTTGTCGTCATTCGAAGACGGACCTGGCACCTTGATTACGATGGAAGGAGCAGATATGCCACAGGGCAGTATGGAAGAGCCATTAATCGCTGGGATCGCGTTTAATCGCGATGAGGCGAAACTCACAGTATTAGGCGTGCCCGATACGCCCGGCATTGCTGCCGGTATTCTCGGCCCAATCGCCGCAGCTAATATCGAAGTCGATATGATTGTTCAGAACATTAGTAACGAAGGTCTGACCGACTTTACATTTACTGTGCATAAGAATGATTACGATCGAGCAATGGACATTCTGCGTAAACAAGCAGAATCCCTTGGGGCCCTTGAGGTATTTGGTAATAAGTCGATTACCAAATTGTCTTTAGTTGGCGTCGGTATGCGCTCACACGCGGGGGTAGCCAGTCGGATGTTTGATACGCTGGCGGCTGAAGGAATCAATATTCAAATGATTTCAACCTCCGAGATAAAAATCTCTGTGGTGGTCGATGAGAAGTATCTTGAGCTAGGCACTCGTGCACTGCATCGCGCCTTTGAATTAGATGACGAAGAAGGGAATACGGTGACAGTGGAGGGGGAAGGGTAGGTTTAATTGGGCATATGTGCAGACATGTTCGCTTTAAACCACTACAATAACCCGTTAAATTGATGAGCTTTTGGGGAATCCTGAAGGGGCGATTAATAGATCGGCAGGAAAAAGCGAATCATTTACATAAATTCAGGTCTATACATACCTGGAACAAAATTTGACAGCACGCGCATAGGGGCATAGGGCAGCTAAAGGCCTCTGCGCGTATCAGGAGTCGGCATAATGCTCATTCTTACCCGCAGGGTCGGGGAAACCCTGATGATCGGCGATGAAGTCGCGGTCACCGTATTAGGCGTTAAGGGCAACCAAGTCCGCATCGGCGTAAAAGCACCTCGCGATGTCTCTGTGCATCGTGAAGAGATTTACGATCGAATCCATGAGGAAGGCGCCAGTGACGAAACCACAGATACAAATTCCGACGAATAGTTAGAAGCCGGTTTACGAATCATGCTGTTTGCCGTATTCTCACTCACGCTAAATTGGAGAGGTGGCCGAGTGGCTGAAGGCGCTCCCCTGCTAAGGGAGTAAGGGTTTTATCGCCCTTCGAGGGTTCGAATCCCTCTCTCTCCGCCAGATATAAAAAGGCCCCCTCAGGGGGCTTTTTTATATCTGATGAACGGTGGTTCGAACCCTCGAAGACAGCAATCGGGGTTCGACTAATTGCCGAAGGCAATTAGGACACCGAGCGTAAGCGAGGGGCCCGAAGGGTGAGGGGCGTGAGCCCCGAATCAATCCCTCTCTCTCCGCCAGATACCTGTCGATAGTACCCAGAAAGAATGTCTAGGTATCCGCGCCTGGGGCAAGCCCTTCACTAACAAGCTGTCTATGTATTTCAGTGAGAGAGTCTGGGTTGGATAACGCCGAGATATTACCCCTATAGTCATGGCCTCTGAGCATTTGGGTCACTGCAAGCTCAATTTTTTTGCCGCTGCGTGAGTAAGGTATATCCTCTACTTGGACGATATGCCGTGGGACATGCCTCGGGCTAGCACCAATTCGTATATGTGTTTTGATTTGCTGGCGCAGATCGTCATCCAGTTTTTGTTTGTGCCTAAGCCTGACCAGAAGAACCAACTCCTCATCACCGTCGACCGGCCGCCCAGCGACGAGGCTATCACCAATCGCGGGGATGGTTTCAACCTGTCGGTAGACCTCCGCGGTGCCGATCCTAACGCCACCAGGGTTAAGAGTCGTATCTGAACGGCCGTAGACAATGGCGCCCCCCGTCGATGTAAAGCCGATATAGTCCCCATGTGCCCACACACCGGGGAAGCGCTCGAAATACGCTTGGTGGTAGCGGGATCCATCGTCGTCGTTCCAAAACCCTAGTGGCATTGAAGGTACTGGGTTACGGCAAACAAGCTCACCGCGGTCGTGCTGCATTGGTGCACCAGCTTGATTGAATGCAGCTACGTCTTTTCCAAGCATAGGCGCTTGAATTTCACCACGGCGGACCGGAAGTAGGGGGTTGCTACCAAGGAAACAGCCACATATATCTGTTCCGCCAATGATTGAACCAAGTAATGCGTTGGGCGCGCCATCTTCGTAAAACCAGTCGTACTCACTTGGCAATAATGGAGATCCAGTGGAAAAAACAGTGCGGAGGTTTGATAGGTCGTGTCTGCGGGCCGGTTCTAATCCCTCTTGACGACAGCTAGCCAAGAATCTGGCACTCGCTCCAAACTGAGTTATCTTTTCCCGTGCGCAAATGGACCATAGTTGATCGAGATCGGGATACCCAGGAGAGCCGTCGTAGGTTACTAACGTGGCGTTGGCCATTAATCCTGATATCTGCCAGTTCCACATCATCCACCCACAGGTGGTGAAATAAAAGAAACGGTCTCTGGGATGGAGATCAGCATGAAAGTACAGCTCACTAGCATGGTCGAGGAGAATGCCAGCGGTGCCGTGGACTATGCACTTAGGTCGGCCAGTTGTACCGGAAGAAAATAAGATGTACACGGGGTGGTCGCTTGGTACTGGCGTATAATGAAATCGAGCGCCTTGGTGTGCGGAGAGCACGACGTCCCAATGGTCTGCTATCTCGGGTGAGGGCATTGCGCAGTCTAACTCTTGATTCACTGCAAGAATGCGCCGAATGCTCGGTAATTGCTGGCTTATTGCTGTTATCTCGTTATTTTTGTCATAGCGTTTGCCACCGTAGGAGTATCCATTAACCACAATAAGTACGTCGGGTTTTATTTGTTCAAATCGATCGACGATGGCGGCAACACCAAAGTCGGGAGAGGCGGAACTCCAAATTCCACCAACACTGGTAGTGGCTAGCATTCCAACAATTGCCTCATATCCGTGGCCGAGGATCCCGGCAACGCGATCACCCCGTTGGATACCAATGCTGCGTAGCCACGCTGCTAGGGCAGCCACATCCGCGATTAGTGTTGCATTTGTATAGCGTGTTACCCGACCGTCTTCCCTGTAACTAATAATTCGATTTTCCTGCGGCGGTGCCGTTAATACTGGAGCTAGCAGGTTCTCCGCGAAATTAAGAGTAGCACCGGGCAGCCAAGCAACATCGGGCATAGCTCGTCCTGTGATAACCGCTCTGGGTTGCTGCTGAAATTTGATTTGTGCATAGTCGAGGACCGCTTGCCAGAAGTCTTCGGGTTGCTGGATCGAAAAGCTATGGAGCGTTGCCCAATCATTGATCTCCAGGCCCTTCTCGGCTCGCAGCTTATCGATTAGCCGATCAAGATGGGTATGGGCAAATTTCTCTTTCGGGGGGGTCCACATAATATTGTCGGTTGACATAAAAACCCCTCAGCTAGTGTTTGCAAGCAGCAGGAGAGTTGATTCGGCTAATCGCGGTTTTTACTTCTGCTACGCGCTCAGCGTTGTCTTTTGCCAGAGAACCATCCGCGTTATATAGGTTATTTTCGAACCCGACACGTATTTTCCCGCCTTTGGCGTAAGCGGCAGTAAGGCACGCTGTTTCATTAGGGCCAAAGGCGCAGACCGCCCAGTCAGCATCAGGGATGAGCTTATTAAGCGCTTCGAGCGGCGTGTTGAGATCTTCCGGTTTTGCAATTTGGGTATTCGCATACCGGCCGAGAACAAGGAGAACTTGGATGTTTCCAGCGGGCACAATGTTACGTTCGCGTAATGCAGCAAGAGCGGCAATGTCGTTCACATCGTAAAGGATATGCTGAACATCAACGTTTGCCCTCTTTTGTTCGTGATAAAACTGCGTAACTTCGCCTGTGTTCCCTACTGACGTCATTTCACGTAATGCAACCGAGACTGCGCGGGGCTGCACGGCTTCTACTAACTCACGCTGTTGCGCAGGTGTGTATTTCCCCACGGCCTCAGTCGTTATTTGCACATAAAGTTCGGGCGCTTCCTTTGCAAGTGCCCGAAGCATGGATAGGTTGAGCGCGGCGTCTAAAACGTGCACCTCGTTTGCATCGCGGACATGGGCATGAATTCCATCAGCTCCTGCTTTCATGCAATTGAGCGCGGTATCAATAATCGCATTGAGACTCACCGGTAAACTTGGGTGATCCGAGCGTTTAAGGCGTGCCCCGTTCGGTGCGACCATTATTGTTGGTAATGCGCTCATTGTTTGATTGCCACATCGATACTGTGCCGAAGCCGCACCGCAATTTCCTGAAGTTCGGCTTCTTCGATAATGAATGGTGGAGCAAGCAGGATATGATCGCCGCTTTTTCCATCGATCGTGCCACCCATCGGATAGCACATTAGGCCGGCATCCATACCGGCGGCCTTTATTTTTTGATGAAGACGTTTTGCGGGGTCGAAAGGGGCTTTGGTTGATTTGCTCTCAACCATTTCTATACCGCGAAAAAGACCGCGCCCACGTATATCGCCGACGTGAGGGTGGTCACCTAAATATTCTTCAAGTAGCGTTTGGAGCATATCTCCACGCTCGCGTACTCTGGATAACATTCCCGGCGCTACCAGTGTCTCTATTACCGCGGTTGCTGCGGCCATCGCTATAGGGTGTGCGAGATAGGTATGCCCATGCTGAAAAAAACCACTTCCAATAGCGATTGTTTCGTAGATTTTTTCTGTGCACAGCATAGCTCCGACAGGCTGGTAACCAGCGCCAAGGCCCTTGGCAATTGTGACGATATCTGGGGCAATGCCGTCTTGTTCGCTCGCAAAAAGTGTACCGGTGCGCCCCATACCACACATAACCTCATCTAAGATCAATAAAACACCATGCGTATCACAAATTTCCCGAATACGTTTGAAGTAGCCAGGCACCGGCGGAACAGCACCTGCGGTAGCACCAACTACGGGTTCTGCAATGAAAGCCATGACGTTTTCCGCACCCAGCCGCTGGATTTCTGTCTCTAGTTCGTTTGCGACTCGCTGTGCATAGTCCCAAGCGCTCTCATCGGACTTCCGATCTCGATACTCATAGCACGGGGCAATATGGCTCGTCTCCATAAGGAGCGGGGTAAATGGCTCTCGTCTCCACTGGTTTCCGCCAGCAGCGAGAGCGCCAATTGTGTTGCCATGGTAGCTCTGTCGTCGTGCGATGATCTTATGGCGTTGGGGCTGCCCGGTCTCTATAAAAAACTGGCGTGCTAGTTTGATCGCAGCTTCTACCGCCTCCGAACCGCCAGACAAGGGATAGACACGAGAGATGCCCGCGGGAGCATGCTTGATTAATGCTTGAGCCATTGCCTCGGCGGCACCTGTGGTAAAAAAACTGGTATGCGCAAAGGGAAGACTTGCAAGCTGCTCCTGTATTGCTGTCTTAACGGGTTCAAACGAGTGTCCCAAACAGGAAACAGCCGCCCCTCCGCAGCTGTCAAGATAGCGCTTGCCATTTTTATCAATGATGAAACAACCATCACCCGTTGATGCGATGGGTAGATCAGCTCCACAGCGGCGGTGGAATAAGGCGGTCATTGCAGCATCACCCTCAAATAGCTCCATAGGAACGAGTAAAAATATTTGCATCTCTTTATTAATTGTGCAACTAATTTTGCACACGCAGATAGATGCGTTAAATAATTGCATGGACAAAATAATATTGATCAGAGGAGAGCGATCATGAATAAATTTGTAATCTGGACTGCTGGCGCGGTTTTGACACTTGGATCCGTTACGGCATCCGCAGATAAGTTGATTGTCGCGACGGATACGGCATTTGTGCCTTTTGAATTTCAGCAGGATGGCGAATATGTCGGTTTTGATATCGACATGTGGAATGCGATTGCAGATGATCAGGGTTGGGATTATGAGCTTCGTCCGATGGATTTCTCTGGAATTATTCCCGCCCTACAAACAGGGCAGGTTGACGTGGCATTAGCTGGTATCACGATTAAACCTGAGCGCGAAGAGGTTATCGACTTCTCCGATGGATACTACGACAGTGGTTTCTTGCTGATGGTTGGTGCTGACAGCGATATTGAAGGTCCAGATGATCTAGATGGAAAGATGCTAGCGGTGAAAACCGGAACATCCGCTTCCGATTATGCTGAAGAAAATTTTGCCGGTACCACCTTGCGTAAATTCCCCAATATCGATAATGCCTATCTAGAGCTTCGGACGGGCCGAGTGGATGCAGCGATGCATGATACTCCGAATGTTTTGTACTACATCGAAACGGCAGGTGATGGGGAAGTGAAAGCGGTTGGTACCCAGATGATGGCGCATGAGTATGGCATCGGGTTCCCTAAGGGTAGCGATCTCGTTGCCCCGGTTAATGAGGTACTAAAACAGATGCGCGAGGATGGCCGCTACGATGCAATCTACAGTAAGTGGTTTGGTTCGCAGCCGGGCAACTGATCTGAGTTAACGTCCTGTCAGGTACGAGGCGTTAATCTGTCTCGTACCTGTTTTTATTAGATTGGAGACTTTAGATGCAGACCGACTGGATGGTTGTCCTCGAATTTCTGCCTGCATTGCTCAGCGGTGCACTCATAACCATACAAATCACCGTGTTTGGTTTGGTTGGGGGTGTTGTTCTGGGCGGAATTGCGGGTTTAATGCGCGCATTTGGTGGGCCCGTACTAAACCTTATCGCCTTTACATACATTGAGATCATTCGAGGCACACCAATTGTGGTGCAAGTTATGTTTTTGTATTTCGCGCTGCCGGTGTTAGCCGAGGTCCGTATCGATCCAATGAGCGCTGCCATACTGGCGATTCTGATTAATGCGGGCGCGTATATTGCCGAGATTGTGCGTGGAGCACTTCTTTCGATTGGGCGTGGTCTGAGTGAAGCAGGGTTAGCGCTTGGATTGCCGCGGTGGAAAGTACTGCTCTACATCGTTGGGCCCTTAGCTTTCCGACGGCTTATCCCCCCGCTTGGTAATCAGTTTATTGTCAGTCTTAAGGACACCTCATTATTCATCGTTATTGGAGTGGGTGAGTTGACGCGGACGGGCCAAGAAATTATGGCTTCGAATTTCCGTGCTGTTGAGATTTGGAGTGCTGTGGCAGTGATCTATTTGATTATGACCGGCACGCTATCGCTGATCCTACGAATGATTGAACGACGGATGAGAATTTTGTGAGCATTATTCAATTTCAAAAAACGTCTAAGCACTTTGGCACCTTAAAAGTTCTCGATGAAGTCGATCTAGCTATTGAACAAGGCGAGGTGGTTGTACTTGTCGGGCCATCTGGCTCGGGTAAATCCACTTTGCTCCGATGTATTAATGGACTAGAGCGAATTACAAGTGGAGATCTGATTGTAGATGGCCTCAGTGTAACTGGAGGTAGCAGCCAACTGCGTCAAATTCGCCAAGAGGCGGGTATGGTGTTCCAGCAATTCAACCTCTTCCCGCAACTTACCGCGTTAGAGAACGTGGCATTTGGACCACGCAAAGTTCGTGGGGCGAGTCTTAAAGAGGCGGAGCAACAAGCACGAGAATTGTTGGTCAAGGTCGGACTTGTTGAAAAGGCGAGCCAATATCCCGCCGAGCTCTCAGGGGGGCAGCAGCAACGTGTCGCTATCGCTAGAGCGCTTGCTATAAAGCCGCGCGTTATGTTGTTCGACGAGCCAACTTCCGCACTCGACCCCGAACTTAAACAAGAGGTGCTGACTGTCATGAGGGATTTAGCGCGTGAGGGAATGACTATGGTAGTTGTCACTCACGAGATGAATTTCGCAAAACAGGTGGGGACGCGCCTCATATTTATGGAGCATGGCACGATCGCGGTCGATGGTAACCCGGTTGATGTTATCGATCATCCGCCAAATCAGAGAATGAAGGAGTTTCTGCAACGTGTTGAGTAAGGTTGGCAGGATCGGGAAGGTTATTGCTACCGGCACGCCTTACGATGTTGGCTATCAGATTGGTTTAGCTGGGCGTGATGCTATGCACGAAATAGTGATTCACAGTGATGCTTGGTTAGAGGTCATCCGATCTGCTCATCGTAGTACTGTCGAGCAACTTGCTCGATATACGTGTGATCGATTCCCAGAAATCTGGGCTGAACTTAAAGGGCTTGCTGCCGGTCTTGAGCTGCCGATTGAGTCAGTGTTTGCCTGGAATTGCAGAGGGGATCTCATTAGCGCTGCGGGTGAAGGGTGTACCACAGTTGTGATGCCCGGCGAGCCGACGGTAATTGCGCACAATGAGGATGGAATGCCGCTTCTCAATGGGCACTGTTTTATGGCTCATACTGATCTTGATTCAGGTCCGAATTATGTGGCGTTTTGCTATCCGGGGTCGCTGCCAGGGCATACGTTTGGAATCAATAGCTCTGGAATTTACCAAGCAGTAAATAACCTGCGGTTGCGATTTGACGCAGTGACCATGCCTAGAATGATTCTTGGTCGTGCCGTCTTAGGTTGTAGAAGCCTCGAGTCTGCCGTTGATCTACTGCGTAAGGATAATCAAAGCGGTGGATTCCATTTCACACTGGGGCAGGCATCAAGGCCTACGCCATTAAGTATTGAGTTTGGCGCAGGGAGATCCCATGTCGTACCCATTGAATCCGGGTTCGCCCATGCGAATCATGCATTGAACCTTTTTGAAGGAGATGGTGAGCAGTTTATTACCGGTTCTTCAGCATCTCGTCAGCAGCGTGCGGATATACTGGTTCGTCAAGGTGATTTAAGCTGTGAAGATATCGTTCGAGATCAAGCGGATAAGGATCTCCCGATTTTACGCAACCATCCCTTAGATCCGGACGGAGAAAATACATTGGCAACTGCTGTAATACAGGTTGCGGGCGAAACAATCGATTGGAGTGTTTATGAACAGGCAGGTAAAAGGCCAGTTCACGCCGGCAGGATCCTGGCAAGTGAATGAATACGAGCATGAGCCGCCAAGGACAATTGATTCGCTACGGTCACTTTCACTGGCCATCGCGAAAGGTGAATCTGCCATTAAACTCGGCCGTAAGTCTCAGGCAGCGCTTAACAGGCTCATTGAGTTGCAAGGCGACCCGGCGCTCCTATCGATTACCCGCTTAGCAGATAAGCTGACTGTCCATCCGGCAACCGTAACCCGTTTAGCACGGCATTTGGGTTATCAGGGGTTCAGCGGACTTCAATCTATCTTGTTAGATGCTTCCTTCAATGGACCTAGTACATTTTACTCTCGTCAGGCCCAAACCGCATTGCACTCCGGTAACGATGATCAGAAAGTCCACGTTCGGCAACTGTGTCACGAAAATCTGGAGAACATTCATCGGTTTGTTGAGACAGTTGATCTCCAACAGTTTCAGGCGATTGTCTCAGCAATGACAAAAGCGGATCGGATTGTTATTCAAGGTATTCGGCAGATGCGAGCGCTGGCGGTTTTTTTGCAATACGGGTTGGCGCTTATTCGTAGCGACGTAACCCTTCTCGATACAGATTCTCCAGGACTTGCTGAGAGCCTCGCTGCTCTTTCGGAAAACGATCTGCTGATTTGCGCCAGTTGTAGCCCTTACTCCCGGCAGGCAATCTTAACCACTACCGTGGCCGCTGAGCGCGGCGTTCCGGTTGCGGCATTGACGGACCGAATGAGCTCACCTCTGCTGAAATGGGCAAACTGGGCTCTACTTGTGCCGCACGAGTCAAGCTTTCTTTCCAACTCGCTGGTGACTTTTGTGGCACTTGCCGAGTGCCTCGTCAACGCGTGTGCAGCAGCGATGCCGGAAGCCGCCGAGGCAGCGCTTCGGGAGCGTGACCAAATGATCCATCGCTTAGACGTTGAGACAAATTAGGTCTGTCAGGCTCGCCCCCTTATCAAATCGTCTGACCGCTATCCGCCCAATCCTTTAAAAAGGTCTCAAGGCCCTTTTGGGTGAGCGGGTGATTAGCCAGTGCCCGAATCACATTAGGGGGAATGGTCACGGCATCGGCGCCGGCCAGGGCGGCATCGCTGACATGGTTAGGCTGGCGGATGCTTGCGGCCAGTATTTGGGTATCGAAGTCATAGTTGTCAAAGATAAGACGAATATCATGAATCAGCTGCATGCCGTCGAGGTTAATATCGTCAAGACGGCCGATAAAGGGAGACACAAACGTTGCGCCCGCTTTTGCTGCGAGTAAGGCTTGGTTGGCTGAGAAACACAGCGTCACATTCACGTCTATCTGTTTTGCACGAAGCGCGCGGCAGGCCTGGAGGCCGGGTAGGGTGAGCGGCACTTTTATAACAACATTAGGCGCAATTGCGCTGAGCACAGCGGCCTCACGCATCATGCCTTCAAAGTCAGTCGCAGCCACTTCTGCAGAAACAGGCCCGGATACAATCTGACAAATCGACTGAATTGTAGTTAAAAAATCACCGCCGGCTTTTGCGACCAAGGATGGGTTGGTGGTGACACCATCGAGCAGGCCGTAATCATTGAGTTCTTTTATATCCTCAACTTGGGCGGTATCCGCAAAAAATTTCATTGCACTATCCTATTGGTGTTCGATCGAGTTATCTGCATTGTAATCGGCTTTGGTAATCTATTGTTACCGTGAATCATTAAACAAATAAGGTGGTGCCCGTGGAGTGGCTTCAAGTTGTGATTTTGGCCATTGTGCAAGGCGTTACCGAATTCCTACCAATATCGAGTTCAGCGCATTTAGTGCTGGTGCCAGTCTTTAGCGATTGGGACGACCAGGGCCTCGCCATGGACGTGGCCCTTCACGTTGGCACGCTCACAGCAGTGGTTACGTATTTTCGCAAAGACATTCAAACCGTGACATTCGCCTGGTTCGTCGGGTTTGCTGGCTATCGTTGGGATGCAGATGGCCGCCTGGGGTGGTGGATTATTATCGGTACGGTGCCGGTGGGGCTTGCGGGTCTTTTATTTCGAGACTGGGTGGCCATTGGATTACGATCTCCGTTGGTAATTGCCGCGGCACTTATTGGGTTTGGGGTGCTCTTGGCGTATGCCGATTGGTGTCGGCGCGGCGAACGCAGCGAACGAGACCTTAAATTAGTGGACGTACTTTGGATCGGTGGGGCTCAGTCGTTAGCGTTAATTCCGGGCACCTCCCGTTCAGGTATAACGATGACCGCTGCGCTACTGCTTGGACTCAACCGTGCCGCTGCCGCGCGATTTTCTTTTTTATTATCCATTCCGGTGATTGTCTTGGCTGGCGGGCTTGAGGTGCTGGGTTTAGTTAGCGAGCCGGGGGCTGTGAATTGGATGGTTTTAATTGTTGGTGCGCTGTTGGCCGGGGTAAGTGCCTACTTAACAATCCATTATTTTCTTAAAGTAATCACCAAAATGGGCATGCAACCCTTTGTTATCTATCGGGTCGTTTTAGGCGTACTGCTGTTGTGGTTTTTCGTGTAAGCGGGGGCCTTATAACTCGATTCGATGTGCCGCCACACTCTGACGCACGTAAGGCACGATCTCTGCTACTTCGCCAGTTAGCCGGCGGGATTTCACATCGCGCCAGTACTCAGCCGTGAGTAAGTCGCGATGTGCGGTTAGAAATTCAGCGCGCAAACGGGATGGCATGGAAAGGAAGCGAATAAACTCCTCGGGGAATATATCCTGCGGGCCAACAAAGCGGTGCATGGAATGGTCCATCAGCGGATAGTCTTCATCGGGCTCGGGCAGCTCAAAAAAGTTGCACTCGGTAACTAAAGAGACTTCATCGTAGTCATAAAAAACCACGCGCCCCGAGCTGGTCACGCCAAAATTCTTTAGCAACAGATCGCCCGCAAAAATATTAGTTTCTGCCAGATCTTTAATACACCGGCCATAATCGAGGATCGCCCGCGTGCCTTCTTGCTCATCCACCTCACGGACATATAGGTTCAGTGGGCGCACCCGGCGCTCTACATAAGCGTGTTTGAACACCAATTGATCGCCATCGATACTCACAGTGCGTGGGGCTTCTTTCATGAGCTCGGCAAATATCTCATCAGAGAAACGATTTCGCGGAAGTTGGAGGTTACGAAAGTGCTGAGTATCGATGAGCCTGCCCGCATGGTCATGCCGAGAGACCAACCGATAGCTTTGATGCACATCATCGTGGGTGGTGGTTTTGGGTGGGCGAAAAACATCTCGCATCACCTTAAAGACTAAATTGAAAGAGGGCAGGGTAAATACAATCTGAACGAGCCCCGGTTCGCCCGGGGCATGCACAAAGGCATCGTCAGTTTTGTGAAGATGCTTTATGAGTGTTCGGTAACGTTCTGTTTTTCCTTGCCTAAGCCGCCCAAGTACGGTGTAGAGTTCGTCAATGGGCTTGCGCGGCAGTAAGTCGTGTAAAAACTGTACGGCGGCAACGACCGAGGTGGGGTCTGCAAAATAATAAGAGCGGGTATACGAGAAGATGACACCGATCTGTTTGGCTGTTGTCAGGACCGCATCGACGGTAATGCCGGTGTCGGTATTACACAGCGCAACAACAATGGGATGGGTCTGCTGCTCGGTCCGAATGCGGCCCACTAAATAAGCCCGTGTTCCTTGAAAGAAATGAGTGTCAATAAATTCAAGGCGATGGCAGTCGTTGTCAGTTAAAGGAGCCTCAGTATTTTCACGAATGGTGCGCGCAATATAGGCAGCGGCGCTACCAGCATCGGCATAATGACGCTGACTGAATTTAAAATCATCTAACAGCGCGGCGCAGACCGCATCAAGGTCTCCCCAACAGGGGTAGCAGCGCATGGTTAGCGACGTAATACCTTCCTCAGGCGGGGGTTGAACAAATTCAACAGCGGTGTCTACTCCACGAGTGCCGAAAACGCGCCGCGTGATGGAGTTGTAGAAGGTTTTGGCAAAACCGGCATCGGGAATTTCTTCGATACGTTGCCCAAAGTAATCGCGAACTGCTTCCCAGAGCTGATGATCCGCAAATTCTTCACCTAGCTCATTATGCAAATGTTTAACCGTGCGCTGTGCCCATTGCTCGTAGAGCTCTACGCGACGCGCAATGTCGGCCATTTGCCCTTTCCAATCGCGGGCCACAAAGCGCTTTTTTGCGCGAGCGGTTATGCGACGGAAGTCTTGGTTGTAGCGATCAAACCCATCGCTAATACGCCAAGCAGTGCGGGCGACCAACGCCGCCCGCGAATCTGCTTTCGCTGTAGACGGGATGGTTAGTCCCCCATATGCCGAATCATCGCCTCGCCAAACTGAGAGCAGCTGACTTTTGTGGCGTCGTCCATTAACCGCGCAAAGTCATAAGTGACTTCGCGGCTAGCGATAGCTTGATCCATGCCTTTAATGATGAGGTCGGCCGCTTCTGTCCAGCCAAGATGCCTTAACATCATTTCAGCAGAAAGAATCAAAGAGCCCGGGTTAACCATATCTTTGCCCGCGTACTTGGGCGCGGTGCCGTGGGTTGCTTCAAACACGGCATGGCCTGTCTGCTCGTTGATATTGCCCCCTGGCGCAATGCCAATTCCCCCAACCTGCGCGGCCAGCGCATCAGAGAGGTAATCGCCATTAAGGTTCATGGTGGCAATCACATCAAAGTCGGTTGGGCGGGTAAGGACCTGCTGCAGAGTGATGTCTGCAATGGAGTCTTTAATCAAAATACGGCCTGCTGCCACTGCGGCGTCTTGTTCCTCATTGGCTGCCGCCTGGCCTTTGGCGGCAACGGTCCGCTCCCATTCAGACCAGGTGTAGGTCTCGGCACCGAACTCACGCTCAGCTAGCTCGTACGCCCACGTGCGGAAGGCACCTTCGGTGTACTTCATAATATTGCCTTTATGCACGATGGTGACCGACTTTTTCTTGTTGTCGATGGCATAACGGATTGCGGCGCGAACGAGACGCTCGGTACCTTCCCGAGAAATTGGCTTAATGCCAATGCCGCATTCATCAGTAAAACGAATGTTGGCGTAAGCAGATGGGAAGTGCTCCTTCAGCAGCTCTTTGAATTTTTCATTTTCGGCAGAGCCCGCCTCAAACTCGATACCGGCGTAAATGTCTTCGGTATTCTCACGGAAGATAGCCATATCCACTTCATTGGGCCGTTTTACCGGAGAGGGCACGCCGTTAAACCATCGTACCGGTCGCAGGCAAACGTAAAGATCCAAAACTTGGCGCAGCGCGACGTTAAGTGAGCGAATGCCACCGCCAACGGGCGTGGTCATGGGGCCTTTGATGGAGATCAGATACTGGCGGATGGCATCCACCGTTTCATCAGGTAACCAGGCGCCGACTTCGTTATTGGCTTTTTCGCCGGCAAGGACTTCCATCCAATGAATTTGCCGACTGCCGCCGTAGGCCTTTCCAACGGCAGCATCAACAACCCGATGCATGACTGGCGTGATATCAACGCCAATACCATCGCCTTCAATGTAGGTAATGATCGGGTTATTGGGGACGTTTAAAACGCCGTTGGTTCGTGTAATGGGTTCGCCGCCGGCGGGGACCTGAATCGTGCTCATAATGGGTCTCTCTGTCAGTTACTTAATCCTTTAACCAAGCATTATTTTTTCATATTCCGTCGATGGAGGACAGCATCGTAAGTATTCGCGACCTAAGTTCCGTATCATAGGGGGCATAATTTCCGCTGGAGTTTTGGGCGATCATGTCTGTTTCCGCTGCACCTCGTATCCGCGAGATCCCTTATAACTACACCTCCTCGTCTGATCGCGAAATCATTCAACGCTATCTTGGGCAAGAGGGTTGGAAAATCATTGAGACGCTTCGTGAGCAACGCCGCACCGGTATTTCGGCGCGGATGCTTTTTGAGGTGCTTGGTGATCTATGGGTTGTAGATCGCAATCCCTATATTCAAGAGGATCTTCTCAATAATTCTGAGCGTCGGCGATCGCTGACGGATGCGATGCGCCACCGTCTTGGGCAGATTGACCAGCGGGCTGATGGCAATGAGCAAGCTTTAGCGCTGGCAAATGGCTGCCGCTTAGCTGTTGAGCAGTTTGAACAGCGTTTTACCGAGGTGCTAGCCCTACGGGCACGCGCCTTGAAGGTATTCTCGCAGCATACTGCCGCGCACAACATTTGCTTTGACGGGTTAAGCCGCGCTGCGCATCAAACCGATGCCACGGATTGGCGAGTCGCGCTACCTTTTGTTGTGCTCACGCCCGACTCAGAAGCGGAGATGGCGGCCTTGGTGGCCAGTGCAATAGAGCTTGAACTAACGGTCATTCCGCGGGGTGGCGGTACGGGTTATACCGGTGGCGCGGTCCCATTAGATGACTTCTCAGCGGTGATTAATACCGAAAAGCTAGAAAAAATTGGCGCCGTTGAGCTGACGGCACTGCCGGGCGTTGAGCGTGCAGTGCCTACCATTGCCGTTGAAGCCGGTGTGGTCACGCGACGGGTAGAAGAAGTTGCTGATCGCGCTGGGCTTGTGTTTGCGGTGGATCCAACTTCGCGAGACGCCAGCACAATCGGTGGCAATGTTGCCATGAACGCGGGCGGGAAAAAGGCGGTTCTTTGGGGCACAACGCTCGATAATCTCGCTAGCTGGCGGATGGTAACCCCAGATGCGCAGTGGCTGGAGGTTGAACGCCTAGAGCACAATTTAGGCAAGATTCATTGTCAAGAAACGGTGCGCTTTCGGGTATCTCGTTTTGCCGCTGATGGCAAAACATCCATTGGCGAGCCCACCATCATCACATTGCCCGGGGCAAGTTTACGCAAAATAGGGCTGGGTAAAGATGTCACCGACAAGGTGCTCGGCGGATTGCCGGGTGTGCAAAAAGAAGGGTGTGACGGGCTAATTACCTCGGCGCGTTTTATTTTGCATGTGATGCCAAAGTTTATACGCACCGTATGCCTGGAGTTTTACGGGAATGATTTGCACCAGGCGGTTCCTGCAATTGTTGAGGTCATTGAGACCTTAGAGGCAAACCCGGCTGTGCAGTTGGCGGGGCTTGAACATTTGGATGAACGCTACATTCGCGCGGTGGGTTACGCACCAAAGGGCGAGCGTGGTGAAAAGCCACGGATGTTGCTCCTTGCGGACATCGCAAGCGACGATGAAATTGCCTGTCAGGCGGCAGCTGAGGATATGGTCGGTCGAGTGAGTACGCGAGATGCCGATGGATTTATTGCAGCCTCGGCAGAGGCTCGGCGTACGTTTTGGGCAGACCGTTCCCGCACGGCAGCCATCGCCGCGCATACCAACGCTTTTAAAATTAATGAGGATGTGGTTATTCCGCTGGATCGACTCGCTGATTACAGCGAGGGTATTGAGCGCATTAACATTGTTGAGTCGTTGCGCAACAAATTGGAAATTCTTCAGGCCGCGCAAGACTATATCTCAGGGCCAATGCCAGAGCTCAGGGCAAAGTCTGATTACGCCGCGCGCGAAGATCTTTCGACTAGCACCGAGGGCGGCAGCATTTTGGCGCGCAAGCGTGAGGCCGCTTTGGCGCACCTGCAGACTGTTAGAAAAGATTGGGAAGGGCTGTTAAAGGCGGCTGAGGGCGAAGAATCTGCGATTCTTAGCCAACTGCTGCGTCGAGAGCGGCGGGTGTCTTACCGGGATGAGGTGGCCCGTAAGCTTAACGAAATCTACGATGGTCGTGATTTTGAACCCGCTCGCAATAAGCTTAATGCCATTCACACGCAATTACGAGCGCGTCGGCTTTTTATTGCACTTCATATGCATGCTGGTGATGGCAATGTGCATACCAATATCCCTGTGCACTCTAATGACTACGCGATGATGAGACGCGCCGATGAGTTAGTTGATCAAATCATGGCGTTAGCCAAAAGCCTAGATGGGGTGATTTCGGGCGAACACGGGATTGGACTAACGAAGTTCCAGTATTTAGAGCCAGCGCAACGTCAGGCGTTTGCAACCTATAAGAGTCAAGTCGATCCGGAAGGTCGGTTTAATCGTGGCAAGTTGCTGGAAGGCGCTAATCTGGAAGCAGCCTATACCCCATCGCTGCGGTTAGTGCAGGAAGAAGCCCTCATCTTAGAGCAAAGTGAGCTGGGGGAGCTGAACGAAGACATTAAAGATTGTTTGCGCTGCGGCAAATGTAAGCCGGTGTGTACCACCCATGTGCCACGCGCCAATCTTCGCTACTCACCGCGAGATAAGATTTTAGGAACCAACCTTTTAATCGAAGCCTTTTTGTACGAAGAACAAACGCGGCGTGGCCTGTCGCTCCAGCATTGGGCAGAGATGAACGATATTGCAGACCACTGCACTATCTGCCATCGCTGTGTAACGCCATGCCCGGTTAATATTGATTATGGTGAGGTCACGATAAAGATGCGTCATGCTCTGAAAAAACAGGGCAAACGCCGTGAGAGCATGGCCTCAAAAGCGGCAATGGCGTTTTTAAATATTACTGACTCAGGCCAAATTAAGCTGATGCGACGTGGCATGATGCAGTGGGGGTATGGGGCTCAGCGGCTTGGGCATCATCTTGCGCGTCAGGTTGGGTTAGCGGGTACCAAGGGTGGCGTACCAGACTCGGCCATTAAGCATCGGCCGCGGCCCACACGTGATCTTTCTGGCGTGCCGGCGCAAGTGGTGCATTTTCTCCGTAAACCCTTACCAGCGGAATTGCCTCGTCAAACCATGCGGCAATTGATTGGTGCTGAAGACTCACGCTATGTACCAATTTTATCGAATCCGCAGCGCACTGATGAGCGCTCAGAGGCCGTTTTTTATTTTCCCGGCTGTGGCTCAGAACGCCTTTTTAGCCAAATTGGCCTAGCAACGTTAGCAATGCTGCATGACGCCGGGGCACGAACCGTATTGCCGCCAGGCTATTTGTGTTGTGGCTACCCACAGACCTCATCAGGTGATATTGAAAAGGGTAAGCAGATCACCACCGAAAATCGGGTTCTGTTTCACCGAGTGGCAAATACGCTTAACTACCTCGATATTCGTACGGTCATTGTGTCTTGCGGCACCTGTATGGATCAGCTCTTAAAATATGAATTCCAACAGATTTTTCCGGATTGCCGGCTTTTGGATATTCATGAGTACCTGCTAGAGAAGGGGTATCAGCTCAACGGAGTAGAAGGTATGCAGTATCTCTACCACGAGCCGTGCCACACGCCCATGAAGACTCAGTCTGGAGAGTCGGTTGCCTCTGCATTGATGGGGCAATCTGTGGCGCTCAACGACCGCTGCTGTGGAGAGGCCGGTACGTTTGCGGTTTCTCGCCCTGATATTGCTACGCAGGTGCGGTTTCGTAAGGAAGAGGAGATTAATACCGGCCTTGAGGAACTCACCGGCTCACCGGTGGTTGAAAAGGAGAAGGTGAAAATGCTTACCTCTTGCCCGGCATGCCTGCAGGGGCTCTCTCGTTATGGAGAAGATACCGGGATCGAGGCCGATTACATTGTGATCGAAATGGCTAAGCATTTGCTGGGTAAGGATTGGTCTACTCGTTTTGTAGAGTCGGTTCAAAAAGAGGGTGTTGAGCGCGTACTGCTTTAAAAAACCGAAAAAATCCATGGGTGGCATGGGGCCATAACTGAAGGTCCCACTCGCGTGGCACCCTAATTAGCTGAACCCCTTTTTCTTTAAGCAGGGGTTCAAGGGCTGCCAAGGCATCTGCGGTAGGGCCACAGGGCGCCCACGGAGTAAGCAATTGCGTAATCTTCGCGTTATGTAGATGAGCAAGCAGTGCGTTAAACCCGGATTCACTGGCTAAATAGCAGGCAGCATCATTGCTGTCTGATGGGGTATTTCTTGAGCCTGCATCTTTAAGCGCCTCAGCAACAAACTGATTGACGACATCGGATACCGGTAACCCAGATCGCCAGCTCGTGGACTGAAGCGCAACCACGCTGGCCCAGTGGGGATGGCCGAAAAGGCCCTCCGGATGAAGGTCTTCTTCGTGAATTAAAAGCGCAGTTTTGGGAGTGACCTGCCAAACGGGTGTGCTCGGCAGCGGGATTCGTACGGGTAACTCAGGCGGCGCCGGCGGTTTCACGTCTGTGGCCAATTGTGCGGGCTTGTATTGGCCGTTGGTGTGTTTGGCAATATTGCCGGGTGTGGCCAAGTAAATCTTTCCGTTGGTTTGTCGGCCACCTACCCAGCGCCACGATAGGGTGTTGGAAGCAGGGTCTCCATCGATTAAATGTCTTAAAAACAGATCCGCTCCTGACTGCCAAGAGCGACCCAGGGTGAACTGCCAAATACTGGCAAACCACATTCTGACGTGATTATGGAGATACCCGGCGGCTTCAAGTTCCTGCTGCCAGTCATCAAGGCACTCGATGCCCGTGTGTTTGCTCGGTATCGCGAATTCCTCGCGCCGGTAGTCTGTCCAAAGCGAGGGGCGTTGCTCAAGAAACCCTTTCCAATAACTTCGCCAGAGCACTTCTTGGATGAATTTTTCTGCTGCCCTGACGCCGTGTTCGTCAACCACAGCGTCAATAACTTCTTGCTCGGTAATTAAGCGATGGCGTAGCCAAGGGGAGAGCTTCGATACGGTCGGTAGCCCCTCGGGATGACTCAGGTGATTGCGGTAGTCGCGGTAGGTGCCACTGGCATGCGGTAAAAAAGCCTCCAGCCGTCGTAAACCTTCAGCTCGAGTTGCGATGATGGGTTTAGAAAAACTCATGAAGTGACTGTCCTTTTTGCTCGGCGGTAAGTAATCGCTGTTTTCGGTCGATGCCCTGGGAGTAACCGCCAAGGGTCCCGTCGCTGCGAATAACCCGGTGGCAAGGTATAAAGCCGGGTAGGGGGTTAGCGGCAACCGCGTTAGCGACTGCGCGCGTGGCGGCAGGTTGGCCCAGCTGGGCTGCCAACGCCTTGTAGCTTATTGTTTGGCCCAATTCGACGCACATTAATGCCTGCCAGACTTTGTATTGAAACGGGGTTCCAGAGGCTTTCAAACAGAGGTTTGCGCCGGGTTTTTTCCAAGGGGTTGGTAGCGGTTCAACGCACTTAGGGCTCATGTCGATAAAACGACTGGAGTGCAGAGCATGCGTACTCCCCATTAACTCGATGGTACCAAATGGGGTAGGCCAGAGCGCTGTAAGAGCCGTTTTGTCCGATGGAAGACGTGGCGCAAGAAACAGGGTGCTCACGAAAGCTGACTCCAATAACGAGCTATAAAACGTTATCCTAGCGGTTTTACATCACAACAAAGAGGCAGTAATGGCAAATCTTTCCCATCCTTGGGCAGAACCCATGCCCGATAGCCAGTTTCAGCTGATGCACGATATTCTGGCCGCCCCCAGTCCAATTGGGCTTGAGGGTGCGATGTCTCACGGTGTTATCAAGCCCTACTTTGAATCTTTTGCGCCTGCTGGCTGGGCTGTGCAATCGTTTAAAGGCCATGCCGGGGTGATCCTTGATACCCACCCAGGTGATGACGATCGCTTTAAAGTGATGGTGATTGGGCATGCCGATAAAATTCGCATGCAGGTTCGTAGTATTGGCGATGATGGAAAGATCTGGATCAATAGTGATTCATTTCTGCCCACCACATTAATTGGCCATGAGGTCAGCCTGTTTAGTGAAGACCCGGCGGCACCGGGGTCTTACCGACGTATTGACGGTGGAACCGTTGAAGCGCTTGGTGCTATCCATTTCGCTGATCCTAAACTGCGCTCTGGCGAGCGTGGAGTTCGCAAAGAGCAGCTTTATCTTGAGCTTCATATTCACGGCGCAGATAAGAAAAAACAAATCGAGGGATTAGGCATACGTCCTGGGGATAGCATCCTAATGAATCGCCCAATTCGCCGAGGGTTTGGGCCTGATACCTTTTACGGTGCTTATCTAGACAATGGGTTAGGTTGCTTTGTCGCAGCAGAAGCGGCACGCCTTGTTGCTGAGTCGGGTGGCGCAAAAAACATTCGCATGCTCTTTACCATTGCGACCTATGAGGAAATTGGCCGTTTTGGTAGTCGGGTGATGGCGGGAGAGCTCCGTCCCGATGCCATTATTGGCGTTGATGTGAACCATGACTATGCGGCGGCTCCAGGCATTGGTGATCGTCGTATGGCGCCTATCGAAATGGGTAAAGGCTTCACCATGAGCGTTGGCTCCATCGTTAGCGAGCAGCTTAATCGCCGTATTGAAACGGTGGCCAATAACCTAGAAATCCCCATGCAGCGCGATGTGGTTGGTGTAGATACGGGGACTGACGGGATGGCGGGCGTGCTGGGCAACGTGGATTGTGCCGCCACCTCCGTGGGTATGCCGTTGCGCAATATGCACACGATCTCTGAAAGTGCTTGTACGCGTGATGTTTTAGCCTGTACCCATGCGGTGGCAGGTACCTTGCAGGCGCTGGATAAAGAAGAGACACAGCCCGGTGTGTTGGCAGTAGCCTTCTGCAATAACCATCCGCGTCTGGATTCTGCACAACCACTCAAGCACCCGGGGTTTGAGTCGGATTAGGCTAACCAACACCAGTGACTGGGTAGCGCCATGGGCATAAGTTCAACATGGTTTGGATTGCTCGTGGCGCTATCCATCGGCGTATTGGTGGGGCTAGAGCGCGGCTGGCATCATCGAAAACTCGCCGAGGGTAATCGTACCCTAGGCCTGCGCAGTTTTATGCTTATTGGGCTAGCTGGTGGTGCCGCCGGCTTATTGGCATTAAACAGTGAGGGTGGTTGGATTGTGGCCATTGGCCTAGCGCTTCTCGGTGCGTTGCTTGTGCTGAGTCGATGGCAAGAAGCCGTTCGGTCAGCCGATCTGGGCTTGACCACAGAAATTGCGGCTGTTGGTGTCTACCTGCTGGGTGCGCTTGCGGTTATGGGCGATACGCTACTGGCACTCGGGTCGGGCGTGGGTGTGGCTCTAATTCTTGGTTACAAGCCGCGGCTGCACGCTTGGATGAATTGGCTTGACCAAATGGAGCTGCGCGCCATTTTGCAGCTAGCACTGATTAGTGCGGTTATCCTTCCTCTTTTGCCAAAAACCGGAATGGGCCCTTGGGAAGTCTGGGTGCCTTATGAACTCTGGTTAATGGTGGTGCTGATTAGTGCGATTGGCTTTATTGGGCATTTTGCCGTGCGTCTTTTGGGGACTCAGCGAGGGGTGTTTGTAACGGGTATCTTTGCGGGGCTGGCCTCATCCACCGCATTAACGCTCAATCTTTCTCGAGCCGCGCGTCAGCAGCCGGCCTATCAAAACCTCTTTGCCGCAGCAATTATCATGGCAAGCAGCATGATGTTTCCGCGAGTGTTAGTTCTTTTAGCGGTGGTGAAACCGGCGCTTTTGCCGAGCTTGTTAGGCCCATTTATTGCGGTTGGCCTCACGGGTACGCTGATTTCAGTGGCTCTGTTGTGGCAAGGGCAGAAAGCCCCGGACCATCCTAAAACTCCGCCGTTGAGTCGCGCGGTAGATCTTGCTGCTGCCTTACGCTTTGGGGCGTTGCTCGCGGGGGTCGTGTTAATTGCAGAGGCGGTCCGCCGATTTGCCGGTGACGTCGGCGTTTACTTGTTTTCAGCTTTATCGGGCTTAACGGATGTTGATGCCATTACCCTCTCGCTTGCACGAATGGCAGAAGGTTCGCTTGCGCCCGAAACTGCCGTCACCGGAATCTTAATCGCGGCGCTGGCCAATACTTTCGTCAAACTAGGGCTTTCAGTTGTGGTGGGTGGAACCGCACTGGGCCTGCGCGTGGCTGTCGGACTCGGTGGGGTTATTATTGTTGGCGCTGCAGCGGGCTTGCTGTTATGGATTTAGCGTCGGTGAGGGCCGCGTTGGGTTTGGCAAAGTCTATCTTGGTGTACGGCATGCCGTGGCGGCAGCCCAGTTTAAGGCGGCATTATCAACCCTTTATTCAGTCTGATGACTTAGTATTTGATATTGGGGCCCATGTTGGGGATAGAACGCTCGCGTTTTTGCACCTTGGGGCGCGTGTTGTGGCCTGCGAGCCCCAGCCGCTGCCATTGGCCTATCTGCGATGGCGATTCCAGCGTTACCCGGGCGTTACCGTATTAGACAGCGCCGTGGGTGAAGCGGTGGGGACGGCACAACTGGCGGTCAGTGAAAGCAACCCGACCGTTTCGTCGATAGCAGCGGGTTGGCGCGAGACGATTACTCAGGAGAATGCCGGCTTTGCAGGTGTCCGTTGGAATCATCAAATTGAAGTGCCTGTGACCACCTTAAGTCAGCTCATTGCTGCCTACGGCAAGCCAGCATTTTGTAAAATCGATGTGGAGGGGCATGAGGCGGCCGTTCTTGCTGGGCTAGATCAACCCATTGCCGCGTTATCGTTTGAGTTTGTTCCGGGCAGTTTGTCGGTAGCAAGCGCATGTGTCGATCGACTCAGTCAACTGGGTGATTACGTGTTTAATATTTCGTATGGTGAACGACGCAAGCTGGAATTTCCCCAGTGGGTGGGGAATCACGGTATCCTGCGCTGGCTGGAATCCGCAGATCAGCAAAAAAAATCTGGCGATATTTATGCAAAACAAATCGAGCGAGGAGCTAAGGATTGATTAAACAAATATTGCTCACGATTGCGGTTACCATTGTTGCAATCCTCGTTATACAGGCCCGTCGGCGTGCTAAAACGGTTTCAACGGAAGAAGCGCAAACCGTAAAAAAAGGCATGTCACCCCAAGCAATCGCCGCTTGGATATTCCTCGCCATTATGATCGGAGCCGCTGTGGGTGCCGCGTTTCTTCATCGCGGTGGGTAGCGCTAGTGGGTCGTTGATGGCACTATAATGTTCAGTTGAACATTTTTGCTCGAATGAAAACCTCCGAAGGAGCGCGCCCGCCTTATGAGCCTGCCGGACCTTGGCCGTTACGGTCTTCTTGCCACCCAAATCCATCATAATCCCGATCCAAAAACGCTTTATGATCATGCCTTAGCCCAAGAGCCAAGCAGTGCCATTGCAGCATCTGGTGCGCTCATTGCGTTTTCGGGGGAAAAAACAGGCCGTAGTCCAAACGATAAGCGCCTGGTAAACGACCCGGAGTTTTCAGCGGATATTTGGTGGGGGCCCGTCAATAAGCCGATCGAGCCTGAGGGCTTTAAACAAGCGCGAAATATTGCGATTGAACATTTATCACAGGCAAATGGGCTGTATGTGATTGATGGGTATGCTGGTGCAGAGGAAAGCTGCCGCGTGGCCATACGAGTCATTTGTGAGCGCCCTTATCATGCTTTATTTATGCGCAACATGCTCATCATGCCTGAAGACGTTGGCCTTCCCGTTTTTGAAACGCCAGATTATACGATTCTTAACGCCGGGCGAGCGGCTGTTGGTACGCAGGTGATTCTCAGTTTAGCCGCCAAAGAGCTGGTTATTTTGGGTACTGAGTATGCGGGTGAGATGAAAAAAGGCGTGTTCACGCTCATGAATTATCTCATGCCAAAACAAGGGATTTTATCGATGCATTGCTCGGCCAATCAGGGTGAAGCCGGTGATGTATCGCTATTCTTTGGGCTTTCAGGAACGGGTAAGACAACCTTGTCCGCCGATCCATCACGGCATTTAATTGGCGATGATGAGCACTGCTGGAGCGATGCGGGTGTTGCGAATATTGAGGGCGGTTGTTATGCCAAGGTGATAGATCTTTCTGCCGAGGCAGAGCCTCAAATCCATGCAGCCATACGGTTTGGCGCCGTGCTTGAAAACGTGGTGCATAATCCAGAAACCGGGGAGGTTGATTATACCGATGGCAGCATCACCGAGAACACCCGTTGCGCTTATCCGGTCAGTCATGTTGAGCGTGCACTAATCCCAGGTGTTGGGCCCGCGCCGTCCCAAATAATGTTTCTTACCTGTGATGCCTTTAGTGTTCTTCCGCCGGTATCGCGTTTAACGCCGCAGCAAGCGATGTATCACTTTATGAGTGGGTATACGGCAAAGGTAGCCGGTACCGAGGTGGGAATTAGTGAGCCACAAGCCACTTTTTCGGCGTGTTTTGGCGCGCCGTTCTTAGTCTGGCACCCAGCGGTGTATGCGCGAATGCTTGAGGCGCGGTTAGAAAAACATGGCACAGATGTCTGGTTAATCAATACCGGCTGGACTGGTGGCCCATACGGGGTCGGTAAGCGTATGCGCTTAGCCTATACCCGTGCCATGATCGATGCGATCCATGCCAATGCTTTTGACAAGGTGGAATTCCGTCAAGATCCGGTTTTTGGCCTCGCTGTGCCAACGCAGTGCCCAGGGGTACCCGCAGAGGTGCTTGACCCGAGTCAGGCGTGGAGTGACCCCGCTGAGTATTGGCGGGCCGCTGCCGATTTGGCTGAATTATTTCGGCGCAATTTTGCGCAGTATGCCGATGAAACAGAAGCGCGTGTGCTGGCGGCAGGGCCGGCGTCTGCTGAGAGTATTCATCAGCTGGTTGCTAGCGCGGAGACGGTTTGATACCCAATTTGTTGAGCGTTTCTTGAGTAGGGTGGCCGTCTGGGACTAGGCCATTGGCAAGCTGGTAGGCACGAATGCCTTGACGGGTTGCTGGCCCCATTCGGCCATCGATGGGCCCCGAATCAAATCCAGCCTCACTGAGGGTAAGTTGTAGCTCACTGACTGCTTCGGTACTTAACGCAGGTTCGTTAGGGGGCGATTGAACCAGCGGTTCTGCACCGTTTAGCCGATCTGCCAGATGCCCAACGGCAAGCGCATAAAATTGCGATGGATTCCACCGCATGATCACATCAAAGTTGGGATAAACCAGAAATGCCGGCCCTTGTGCGCCGGCTGGTAATAAAAGGCGCGCGGTAATATCTGAGCTTGGCAGGGGGCTGCTATCTGCTTGCATTACACCCCGCGCTGACCAATCATCCACGCTGGCAGTGGTGTCTGTCAGTTGATAATCAAACGCCGCAGGCAGGCTAACTTCTCGGCCCCAGCGCTCTCCTGGTTCCCAGCCTCTCGCCCTTAAAAAGCGTGCTGCTGACTCGGCAGCATCGGCAAAATTGTCCCAAAGGTCGATAGACCCGTCACCGTCAGCGTCTACAGCGTGGTCACGATACACGCTTGGTAGAAACTGAAAATTGCCGACAGCGCCGGCCCAAGAGCCCTTCAATTGCTCGGGCGATACGGTGCCCGCATCAACTAACTGCAATGCTGCAATGAGCTCCTCACGAAAAAAAGCAGAACGGCGTGTGTCACATGCCAAGGTCGCCAGAGACCGCACGGTAGACATTCGACCGAGGTATTGCCCGTAGTTGGTTTCCAAACCCCAAAAAGCAACAAGGTAATGCGCGGGCACGCCGTGTTCGGCCGCAACACGATCCAAAATATTCGCTTGGTCTTTAAGCTGTTGTCGCCCTTGATTCAGGCGAGTCGGGCTAACTCGGGTTTCCAGATAATCGGCAAAAGTTTGGGTGAACTCGGGCTGTCTCCGATCAAATTCAATTACTTTGGGATCAGGGGTGACTTCAGAGAGAAGAGATTCAGACACCTGCTGACTGACCCCCTGTGCGGCGGCCGCCTCGGTGATGTCATTAAGACACACTTGAAACCCTGGGGTTGTAGGCTGTGCAACGGCACAAGCCGTGCAAAGGGCAGAACTCGCTATTATAAAAGCGAATCGATTGAGGCGCATGATTTGCTCCAAAGTGTGACCCGTCTGACTGCGTTGGATGATACCCTGCTTATTGAGTTATTCGCATCTACGGTAGAACAGTGATTGTTGCATTATTTTTGTTTGTGACCGTTCCTCTGGTCGAGCTTTTTCTGCTTATTGAGGTTGGAAAGGGCATTGGGGCGCTTTATACCATTGCCTTATGTCTGCTAACGGCAGCAATTGGTACGGCGTTATTGCGTCAGCAAGGTCTGCAGACGCTTGCGCGAGCGCGGCTCAATCTTGACAGAGGTACCTTGCCGGCCATTGAGCTCATTGAGGGAGTGGCTCTAGCTGTGGGCGGTGTGCTGTTGCTTACCCCCGGTTTCGTGACTGATGCGATCGGTTTTGCCTGTTTACTGCCATTCACTAGGCATTGGTTTGTGCAAATTGTCTTACGGCGCATCAAAGCCCAGCGTGGCGCTGTCGATCGGGTCACGATAGAGGGGGATTACGAGCGTCGTGATCCGCCGCGTGATTAGTCGGAGGATAGTCCGCTGCTGAGCCTGATTGGGATTCTTCTGCCGATTATTGCCATTATTGCGAGCGGCTGGTTGCTGGCCTATCGTGGATTTCTCTCCTCAACTGGGTTAAATGAAATTAGTTGGCTTTGCTATTGGATTGGTCTTCCAGCCTATCTAATTGCGCGCATTAGCGAGCTTAGCGCCGAGTGGGCGGCGCTTATCGACATGGTTGCTGTGTTAATGATCGCGACACTTGCAAGCATCCTAATCGCGACGGGGATTACCTGGATCTGGCGCCTACCTCTGCGCTCAGCGGTGGCCTTTATCCATTCTGGGTATCGAGGCAACCTAACCTTTATTGGTCTGCCAGTGGTTTTTTGGGCTTTTGCCGGCTCAAATGCTTCAAGTGAAATAGAAGCGGCCGCATTGGTCGCGTTTGCCCCATTAGTCATCTTTTACAACATCTTTGCCGTGCTAATCCTTCAATTGCCCAATGGTGTTAACTTTCGCTCCACCGGGTTGAACTCACTGCGGGGTGTTGCAACTAATCCGATTCTTATCGGTGTTGTGATTGGCCTAGTATTGGCAATCGTCAATTTCTCTTTGCCGGCGTTTTTGCAACGAACACTGACCGCATTGGGCCAAATGGCGTTGCCGCTGGCACTGCTATCGATTGGTGGGGCCCTCTATGGAACTCGCTTGCGAGGCAATCTGCAGTGGGCGGCATGTGCATCACTGATTAAAGTGGGCCTAACGCCCTTGATTGGTTGGGGCATTGGGGTAGGGATGGGGCTGGATGCCGATAGCCTGAGGCTTGTTGCGATATTTTTGGCAGCGCCCTGTGCTGCTGCTGGCTACGTGCTCGTTAAACAAATGAATGGCGACTCTGGGCTAGCAGCTAGCGCTATTGTATTAAGTCATTTATTTGCGCTGCCAGCGATGCTGCTTGTGTTGTTGTTGACCGCCTGATCCAGCTGAGCTATTGGTTTTCTATATCGCGCTAGCAAAATGTAAAGGCCTGGCGTTAAATACAAGGTAAAGACTGCCGCTAGGCTAAGGCCGCCAAATACCACCCATCCAATTGCTGCCCGAGATTCTGCGCCCGCGCCACTGCCTAAAATTAAGGGTAAGCCACTAAACACAGTCGCTAGAATTGTCATGGCAACCGGGCGTAAGCGGATGCGTGCACTGCCTAAGGCAGCGTCATAAACCGATTGCCCCTCGTCGCGCAGCTGGTTGGCAAACTCCACAATTAAGATACCGTTTTTAGCCATCAATCCAATTAGTAGAATCAGCCCAATCTGAGAGTAAATATTGATAGATGTACCCGTGATTGCCAGCGCAAATACCGCAGCGGCAAGCCCAAATGGAACGGTTAACATAACAACGGCGGCACTGGCGAGGCTTTCAAACTGGGCCGCTAACACCAAAAAGACAATCAACAACGCCAATGCATAGGTTAGCGCCACCTCTTGGCGGGTTTCCTGTAACGTTTCAGCTTCACCCAGTGGGATCATGCTGATATTGCTGGGCAGTGTCTCCCGCGCAAGGGTTGAAAGATCCTCAATGGCTTGTTGCATCGTGTAGTTATCATCAATCGCCAAATCGATATCGATTGCCCGCCTCTGGGCACGCCGGTCAAGCTCAGCTGCCACACTTTCTTCGCGAAAAGAAACCACACTCAATAGCGGCACCATCGCGCCGGAGTCAGCCCGAATGCGCAAATTGCGCAGATCTGCTGGGTTTTCTATCAGCCCCTGCAACGGTTCAACGCGAATCGGAATACTTTGGTCTTTCATATCAATATTGACGACTTCAAAGCCAGAGACCATCGCCTGCACAATATTGCCCAGGCCATCGAGTGGAACGCCCAACTCGGTGGCGCGCTGTCGATCGATATCGACACGCAGTTGTGGCTGTGTCGGGGAGTAGGATATGCGGGGTTGCGATAGCTGCGGTAAACGATCCTCAATGAGTGTAGTGAAATCCTGTGCGGCTGCATAAATCTCATCGTAGTCATCGCCAAGAAGCGCTATTTCTAAACCTGAGCCAATGCCACGCAGGCGCAGACTATTGGTGCTACCGACACGGATTTGAACGCCCGGCAGGTCAGCGAGCGCTGCACGCATGTCGTTAATAATTTCGGTTTGATGCCGCGTACGATCATCCCAATCAACCAGAGGGGCAACAATGAGTATGCGGTTAGGATCCCAGCGCCCCACAATCGTAAATAAACGGGCAATTTCGCCGGAATCTACCAAGGGTTGGAGCCGGTCTTGCATTCGACGCGCCTGAAGGTCGCTATATTTTAGTCCCGCACCGTCGGGCCCGGTGGCCACCACAAAGGTCAGGCTGCGGTCTTCGGTAGGCAGGAGTTCTTGGTCAATGCCTTGGTAGATCCAAATGGCCGATCCGAGCACTAGCGCGGCAGCAACAACAATAACGACTGGGCGTTTAATCAAATAACCAAGGCTACGCGCATATCCATGGGCAATGCGATTGCCCAACCGTTGCAGGTTGCGGCGTAGCCGGCCAGGGGGCGGGTCGGATTTAATGACCCGAGCCGCCATTGCTGGCACAAGCGAAAGCGCAGTGAAAGAGGAGATTGCGACGGCGACGCCAAGAATGACACCGAACTCTCTGAACAGTCGCCCCGCATCGCCCGGTAATAAGGAGATGGGCACAAACACGGCGATTAAAACCGCCGTGGTCGCAATAACGGCAAAGAAGACTTGATGGGTGCCGAGCAGTGCGGCGATATTGGGCTCAAGCCCCTCGCGGCGGCGTCTTTGTATGTTCTCAAGCACCACAATGGCATCATCAACAACCAGCCCGGTGGCCAATACCAATGCGAGAAGAGTTAATAAATTGACCGAAAACCCCAACAACCAAATTGCCGTTAATGTACCGGTTAATGCAAGTGGAATGGTCACAGCAGGGATGATGGTGGCGCGGATTGTGCCAATAAATAGCCAAATAACTAAAACAACGATGCCAATGGCTGCGGTCAGCGTAATAAGCACTTCTTGGATGGCACTTCTGACAAAACGCGCTTCATCTGACGTTTTAATCAATACGATATCGTCGAGGCGAGCGTTTAATCGTTCGATCGCCGCATCCAAACCACTCGATATCTCCAATGTATTGGATTGTGCCTGACGAATAATGCCAAGGCCGAGAATGGTTTCTCCGTTTAACTGCACCTCGCTGCGGGCGTCTGCAGGAGCCAAAATGGCCGTGGCAACTTCTCGTAGGGCAAGCCCTGGTCGGATCTCAATGGCCTTAAGCTGTTCGGCGGAGGTGATGGCAGCATTGGCCCTCACGCGAAGCTCTAATCCACTGCCGCGAAAGCTGCCGGCCGGCACGTCGAGATCAGCGTTCTTGAGCGCATCAATGACATCCGTCGGGTCCAGCTGATGGGCCGCAAGACGCAATGGATCGATGCTGACCCTTAGCTGACGCGGGCGATTCCCAAAAAGGCGCACATCCGCAACGCCGGATATCGATATCAGCTCAGGGACGATATCGGTCTCTACCCGCCGGGTTAGCTCATCAAGGGTGAGTTGGGGCGCCTGCACGGCAACTCGTGCCACAGGGCTTGCGTTTTGATCTGCTTTAATCACGGTTAAACGATCTAAATCGTTGGGCAAATTGCGCTCTATGCGCGATATCGCCTCGCGCACCTCAGACGCGGCACTGTCGAGATCGACGTTGGGATAAAACTCGACAACAACTCGGGTGCTCCCTTCTTCACTGGAGGCATTAATCGAGCGAACACCTGAAACGCGAGCAACCGCGCCCTCAATTCGACTCGTTACCTCGGCATCCATTGTTTCGGGCGCGGCCCCTGGGAATTGCGCGCTAACCGTTAAAACCGGCCGATCCACATCGGGGATTTCTCGAACTTCAACGCCAGCCAACGCAGCAAGCCCAGCGATGGCAATCAGTAGGTTGATAACGGTAATCAGAATAGGGCGTTGTATTCCGATTGCTGGCAGACCCCGCGGGGAAGGTTTCATTCACCCCCCTCAGATTGACGATTGATGGCGGGCAGGGGGTCTGTGCCATCGAGTTGCTCAGCGGTGGTAAAAGCCAATTCAACCCCGGGGCGAAGGCGTTGCACGCCCTCGATAACGACTTGTTCTCCAGGTTGAACATCACCGCGAATTAATGCGGCGCCATTTTGTCTGCCGACTAAGTTCACACCAACGCGTTCTGCTTGATTGTCACGCACCACCCAAATGTAGGCGCCACTATCACCCCATTGAACAGCGGTTTCAGCCACTTTAATTTGCTCGGTGCCGAGAAGCTCGGCGACCACCCGTAATGTCATGCCGGGCCGGAGCAAATCTTTGGTGTTATCAAGGGTGCTCTCCACGGTAAAAGTGGCCGTGTTTTGATCGATACGATTATCGATCTGTTTAATCTGCGCGGAGAGTTGCTCGCTAGGATTTGCCCATGGGTAGACTGAGACGGTATCGCCAACCGATAAGCGGCCAAAATACTGCTCGGGTATCGTGAATCGAACCTGTAGGCGCGATCGGTCATCGAGTTGAGCAATGAGGGTATCGGTATCGATGCGATCGCCCAATTGAACATCAGTTAAGCCGATGTACCCACTGAACGGAGCCAGCACGGTGCGGTCTGCGAGGTCGATCTGTGCTTGTTGAAGCTCAAGCTCTGCGATATCGACTGCCTTTTTTGCCTCATCAACGGTGGTTGGTGAAATAGCTGTCGGATCTTTTATCTGTTCATATCGAGTAAGCAGTTGCCTTGCGTCAGCGAGTTGAACTTCCGCAAGGACAAGCGCAATGGCTTCGCTTTGGGCATCAAGAGAGACAATGGGGTGGCCTTCATTTACGTAACCATCAGCCGGAATATTAATTTCAACAACCCGACCGCTACTGTCTGGATAAAGCGCAACAGAGTGTAGGGCCTGCGCTTTGCCCACTGCCTCTAGTGTGATTTGCTCGGTTACTTGATTGGCAACATCAACCACAACCACGGGCGATGCTGGCTGCGCATGTACGACAGTGGTTGCCAGCGAAAAGAAAAACAGTAGCCCGGCTACCAACCTGTCTTTGGTCAAAAATTAATCCTCTTTAGTCAGATCACGATACGCATGCCAGGTGGCGTGAGCCACTAATGGCATTATGACGATAAGACCGATAAATGCTGTCATCATTCCCAATGTAATTAACGCAACAATAATTAAGGCCCAAATGAGCAGAGCGGGGGTGTTTTTACGAACTGCGGTAACGCTAGCGATAGCGGCGGTAACCGGATCAATCGGCCCGGTCAGCAACATCGGCAACGCAATAACGCTCAACGAAAACACGATAGCAGCAAGAATAGCACCCGCTACTAAATAAACCATTAGAAAAGCAGGATCTGCGGCAATGAATAGACTATCCGTCCACCCTCCAGAGACCGTGGGTAGCCCTGCGCCATGGAATAGGGCAAATAAAATGGCGGAAATCCTCTCCCAAGACAGCAGAATAAACGCCAGCAGCACACCAAACATGCCGATTGACCAAGGATTCTTGCGCCATGCTGTTAATGAGTCCCAAAGGGTAATTTGCTCGCCTGCCTCTCTGGCCTGACTGAGGCGATAGAGCCCGATTCCTAAGAATGGCCCTGCTAAAAAAAATCCTGAAATGGAGGCTGTTAGTAGGTGGGGATAGCGGCCCGCAAGAGCAACGATAAGAAAACCGGTCAGAGCTAGAAGGACACCATAAGAAAGGCTTGCCAGTGGCCTTGCCGCAAAATCTTGTGCGCCTCGTTTTAGCCAAATTAAGCTGCGCCCCATAGGCACCTGCTGAATACTGAGTGTTGCTTGCATGTTATCTCTCCTTTTTTTTTACGGTGATAACACAAAAAAAGCCGCCAAGCACGAAGCTGGCGGCTTTTTATCAGCAAAGTTAAATCGAGTTTTACTTCGCTTTAGCAGCAGTCCGGGTGGAAGAGGCTGCTTTGCTAGCGGCGGTTGACGCAACGTCAGAAGCTGTTTTCACGTTGGTCTCAACTAGCTTGCGGGCTTCGTTCACGAAGTCTTGGTTCAGAGCGACCACTTTCTCGGCATCGCCTTTCACCCGCTCGCTGAGGTCTTGAGCAATTTTTTGCTGACCCTCGGCGTAGGCCTGAAGACCCTTGGTGTCTTTAATGTCTAACACTGCGCGGGCCTGGCCCATACCAATCTCTGTGTAGGTCTTGGCTGCTTCCATTTGGGCGTCGATCATTTTTTCTGCGTAGGCCATTGCCAGCTTCGCATACTCACGGGTTGGGCCCATGAACATTTTCTCAGCCTGTTCATTGTATTTGGTAAATGCATCCATACTCATGTCAATATCCTCTATCGTTACAAACAAGTTGGCTTCAAACTCAAGGTTCTCGACCTTGTTGCAGTGCATCATACAGGATTGTTTTGTTGCGGTGCAACACTTTTTTTATTAGATCGGTCTGTGGAGTGCACGGGATGGTAATTAGTGAGCTAAAACAGTTGGTTAATGATTTTCACACGCTCTGGATGAGTGGTGATCAGGCGATTTTTTTCCAATTTGTAAGCCTAATTATTGCTGTTTTTCTTGTTTATTACGGGGCGCTTGCACTTGGAAATCGGCTACTCAGAGGCCGTCATCAGCTGGGTTTTGAGGCCACAGCGGTTAGCGTACGCGCGCTTAGTTTTGGTATTGGCTGGCTGAGCCTCACCATTATGTTCAGCGAGGCAAGTGCTTGGCATGATATGGCGCGCCGTTTTCTTTGGGTTTTCTTAACGGTCGGAATTCTGGGGCGCGGGGTAACGCGCTTACCATGGCCAACCACCTTCAAATGGCACTTGCGAGCGCTGTTAGTAATTGCGGGATACGGTGGGTTTTGGCTGGTGCCAAGCTTATTAACCTATAACAGCACGCTGGGTTGGTTGCTAAATGGCATTGTGATCGCGGCAATGGTTGTGCTGGTGGTTCGCGTCGTTTGGGCACAGCGAGCAATCGTTAAGTCGTTACTGTTGAGCTTAGAAACCGCACAAGTCGGTTTTGTGTTCGCTGGTGTACTGCATCTCGTTGCATCAGTGTGGCATTGGCTCAGCTTAGCTGCCGCGTTCGGGGTTGGGGTGGCCAGCATCGCCTTAGGGCCGAGTGTTGCGGGATTTCTGGGGCTGGCGATTGCTCAGACCGCCGTGTTTTTAGCCGTGGCACTTTTAATCAGTCGAGCGGTAGAAAGTTGTGCAGCGTTACAAGCGTTTATGCCGGGCTCTGTAGCGACGCGATACCCCGCCGTTGCCAAACGCGTATCGAAATGGGTGCCTCGTGTATTGCGCGCTTTACACGTGCCCATCGCCATTTTGTTTGCGGTGGCTGTTGTGCATGCCTGGAATGTGCTGCATGTCGAGGCCATTGTGTCGTCTCCCTTGGGTTTGTCTGTGTTGGAGTCGCTGGCAAACATCCTTTTAATCCTCTTGCTCACCGGTGTTGTATGGCTTTTAGTAATGAGCTGGATCGAAGATCGACTGAATCCGGATATCGGCCAAGGCGCGCCGGGATCGAGAGAAAAGACTTTATTGACTCTGTTTAAAAATGCGGCCGCTATTGCGATTGTGGTGATGGCTAGCATGATTTTGCTCGCTGAACTGGGTATGAATATCGGACCGCTGATTGCTGGGGCGGGTGTCATTGGTCTGGCGGTGGGGTTTGGTGCCCAAAAACTCGTCCAAGACATTATTACCGGTATCTTTATCCAAATTGAGGATGCAATCCATGCTGATGACTACATTACTGCGGCAGGAATCAGCGGCACCGTAGAGCGGTTGAGTTTGCGGTCAATCGCGTTGCGTGATCTTACCGGTACACTGCATATTATTCCTTTCTCCTCAGTCGATCTGGTTTCAAATTTTACGCGTGATTTTGGCTACCACCTGGGCGTTTATGGGGTGGCGTATCGCGAAAATATTGGCGAGGTGATAGAGCAATTGCATGTCGCCTATGACCAACTGATCAATGAGAGTGAGCTCGCTGACGCAGTGGCTGGCCCCCTAGAGATGGATGGAGTAACCGCACTGGATAGTAGTTCGGTCAATATTCGAGTGCGCATTCGCACCGCGCCGGGTATGCAGTGGGCGGTGGGGCGTGCGTTTAACCGGATCGTGAAAGAAACCTTTGATGAAGCAGGCATTGAAATACCCTTCCCACATATGACCGTTTGGTTCGGTGAGGACAAAGCTGGGAACGCACCACCAGCGCCATTACGTATCCTTAAAGAGGAGTAACCGCGGTGATTTCTGCTTGTGTGTGTTTAACGCGCCATTGCACTTCATGGCCAGCCAGCGTCATGCCGTACTGCTGATCGGGGCGCTGGCGATGATAAGCAGGGCGGGGGTCAGCCGCCACGGTTTGAGCAATTAATTGAGAAAGCTTGGGGGCTATTGTGCTCTCCAGCCCCGGTGCCCAGATTACCGATAGCTTTTCACTGGGCTGCTCAAAACCTAGGGGTGGGATTGCGTCAGGGAGACTGTCAATTTCAGGTAGGTAAGGCTTCACATCGTAAATGGGTGTGCCATCCATCAAATCAACGCCGCCGAGTTTAAGGCCCACGGGAGGTTGATCAAGCACCTCAAGCAGCCGCAATACTGAAAGGCCTAGACCATTAGGGCGAAAGGGTGAGCGGGTTGAAAAAACCCCTAAACGACGATTACCGCCAAGCCGAGGTGGGCGCACCATGGGCCGCCACGGCTCAGTTTTAATCGCATGAAAGCCAAAAATAACCCAAATATGCGAGGCGGTCTCTAGCCCGCGAAGCGCGTCGGGGTCGTTATAAGGTGGTAGGAAGGTTAAGACGGCCTCGGCATCCGGCACAATGCCGGGCTGGCGAGGCGTGCCGAAACGGCTTGTGAAAACGCTTTGCAGCGTCGCTATCGGTTTGATCTCCATGTCACAATTATAATGCTTTACAATTTGGCTATGCAGTATCAAACAATCGATCAATGCGTGGGCAACACGCCCTTAGTTCTCCTTCAGCGTCTTGTCGATACTGGGTCCAATACGGTGTTGCTCAAGCTTGAAGGCAATAACCCAGCGGGCTCGGTAAAAGATCGGCCTGCGATGAATATGATTACCGCCGCAGAGGCGCGCGGCGAAATCACCCCCGGCGATACCCTGATTGAAGCCACGAGCGGCAATACCGGCATTGCGCTGGCAATGGCGGCCGCCGTAAAGGGCTATCGCATGGTTTTAATTATGCCGGCCAATATGACAACCGAGCGTCGGGCGTCGATGCGCGCCTACGGCGCTGAGCTGGTGTTGGTAAGCCAAGAAGAAGGGATGGAAGGTGCTCGAGACTTAGCGATGCGGATGCAGGCAGAGGGTAAGGGGCGAGTTCTCGATCAATTCTCAAACCCCGATAACTGGGGTGCCCATTATAACGGCACCGGCCCTGAGGTATGGCGCGACACCCAAGGCAAGGTCACTCATTTTGTCAGCTCGATGGGTACCACCGGCACGATCATGGGGGTATCTCGATACCTCAGAGAACAGAACCCCAATATTCAAATCGTGGGGGCGCAGCCAACAGAGGGGTCGAGCATCCCGGGTATTCGTAAGTGGCCGCAGGCCTATTTGCCTAAAATTTATGAACCAGAGCGCGTTGACCGCATCGTAGAGGTAAGCCAGGCAGATGCTGAAGAAATGACGCGCCGGCTCGCAGCGGAGGAGGGTGTATTTGCCGGTGTCTCCAGTGGCGGCACGCTTTGGGCAGCATTGCAAATTGCATCAGAAGTGGAAAATGCGGTGATTGTTAGCATCGTTTGCGATCGCGGTGATCGGTATCTCTCTAGCGGAGTCTTTCCAGATCAATGAACATTTTTGCGTTTGATATTGAAACCATCCCAGATGTTGCGGGTGGCCGGCGGCTTCATGACTTTGGCAATTTAGATGACAACGGCGTTGCCGAGGCGCTGTTGGCCATGCGTCGAGAAGAAACGGGCAATGATTTTCTGCGCCTGCCTTTGCATCGTGTTGTTGTCATCTCAGTGGCCGCGCTAATTGGCGATCGGTTCACGGTCTTCTCTTTAGGGGATGGAGGGGATGATGAAGCCGATTTAATTGGGCGGTTTTTTGAGGGAATCGAACGCTATCTGCCCAAACTGGTTAGCTGGAATGGCACGGGGTTTGATCTGCCCGTATTACATTATCGTGCGCTTTTGCATGGAATAAGCGCGCCGCGTTATTGGGAAACGGGTGACCAGGATCGCTCCTTTCGCTTTAACAACTATCATAGCCGGTATCACGACAGGCATACCGACTTAATGGATGTGCTAGCTGGATATTCACCACGAGCCGTTGCGCCCCTCGATCAAGTGGCAACGCTCTGTGGCTTTCCGGGAAAATTGGGAATGAGCGGCGGCTTAGTTCGTGAGGCGATCGAACGAGGGGAATTTGCCGCGGTGCGTGATTATTGTGAGCACGATGTTTTGAACACTTATCTGCTTTGGCTGCGCTTTGAGCAAATGCGCGGCAACCTTGATGCGATTGACTATGCCCGAGAAACTGGATTAGTTCGGCAAACGCTGAAAGAGGCGAACAAACCCCATCTTCAACAGTTTCTCGATGCGTGGGTGGAATAACTGAATGGGAAGACGGCAAGGTCGGCGTTTACCGGCAGAACCTGTAGACGTAGAAATTGAGCGCCTAAGCCATGAAGGACGCGGCATTGCCCATCACGATGGGCGGGTTATGTTCATTCAAGGAGCGCTGCCCGGCGAAAAGGTCAGTGCAAAGATTCTCAAACGACGTCGGCAGCAGGATGAGGGGCAAGCACTTAGCGTTGAGCAACCTGCGCCTGATCGAGTTGATCCACCCTGTGTACATGCGGGCATCTGTGGTGGATGTAGCCTTCAGCATATGTCGGTGGAGGCGCAACTTAAGCATAAATCCGAAAGTCTGGCGGAATTATTAAGTCGGGTGGGGCAGGTCAGCCCCAATCGATGGCTCCCGCCGCTAACCGGTCCCACCAGTGGCTACCGGCGGCGTGCGCGGCTGGGCGCTAAATTTGTTCCCCGTAAGGGCGATCGCGTTTTAGTGGGGTTCCGGGAGCGCTTCGCGCGCTTTATTGCTGACATTGATCGCTGCGAGGTACTCGATGTTCGGGTTGGCGAGCGTTTATCTGATCTAGCGGGATTGATTCGGAGTTTGGATATTCCCGATCGGATTGCGCAAATAGAAGTGGCAGCCGGCGATGATGAGGTAGGCTTAGTGTTTCGCAATTTGCGGCCATTAAGCCCAACCGATCGCGACAAGCTCATTGCTTTTGGAAAAGCACATCAAATTTTAATGTTTGAGCAACCCGGCAACGAGCAGACCGTTGCCCCCGTGGGGCATACGCAGTCGCTGATCCACTATTCGTTACCCGAGTTTGATTTGCGCTTGGCATTTTCGCCTACTGATTTCACGCAAATTAATGCTTCAATAAATCGGCAGATGGTGCATCAAGCCATCGAGCTATTAGCCGTTGATCCTACGCATCGCGTGCTTGATCTATTTTGTGGCCTTGGCAATTTCACCTTACCGATAGCTCGCCAAGCCGCCGAGGTGATTGGCGTAGAGGGGGCTGATTCACTGGTTGAGCGCGGTCAGGAAAACGCGCTGCACAACGGGATTGATAACGTAAAATTTACCGCGGCAGATCTAACAGATACCAACTCTCAACCCCTGCAGTCATTTGGCAAAATAGATCGGGTGCTATTGGATCCGCCGCGCTCTGGCGCGCTTGAAGTTTTACCGGCGGTGGCAGCGCTCGGTGCAGAGCGTATTGTTTATGTCTCATGCGGGCCAGCTACATTTGCCAGAGACGCCGGTGAATTAGTGCACACGCATGGCTATCGGCTAGAAGCGGTTGGAGTGATGGATATGTTTCCGCATACCAGTCATGCTGAAGCAATGGGATTGTTTGTGAGGTCTGCATGAACGGAACGGTAGAAGTGCTTTCGCGCGAGACAGTGTACGAAGGCTTTTTTCGGATGACCCGGTTTAAGCTCAGACACGCACTTTTCGAAGGTGGTCTTACGGACACCCTAGTGCGCGAGCGGTTCGAGCGCGGGCATGCCGTTGGCGTTTTACTCTACGACCCGTGGGAAGACGCCGTTGTTCTGGTTGAGCAGTTTCGTATTGGGGCGTTGGAATTAGCCGGCGGTGCTTGGTTGCTTGAAACAGTAGCCGGCATTATCGAACCGGGTGAATCGCCCGAAGATGTGGCAATTCGGGAAACGCGTGAAGAGGCGGACATTGAAATTGGCGAGCTGGAATCCATAGCCCATTATCTGATAAGCCCCGGTGGCAGCTCACAAACGGTGCAGCTTTTTTGTGCACCGCTCGATAGCCGTAACCTGCGTCTTGAGGGGCATGGAAACCCAGAAGAGGGCGAAGATATTCGCCTTCACGTTATTCCCGCTGACCAAGCCATTGCGATGCTCGATAGCCGCGGATTTCAAGCTGCAATGCCGATCATTGCGCTGCAATGGTTAGCGCTTAATCGCGAGACGCTACAATCGCGTTGGCAAGATCTTCCGCGAGGCCCGTATAACCCGCCGGCGTAAGCGCCTTTAACGACGACTTCACGTCTGCTGGCAGCTCTAGGCTGTCTACAAACTTTATTAAGGCAGCTTGATCGACACGTCGGCCACGCGTTAATGATTTGAGCTTTTCGTAGGGTTGCTCGATACCATGTCGGCGCATCACGGTTTGGATAGCTTCTGCGAGGACCTCCCAGTTGGCATCAAGATCTGCTGCTAGCTGGTTATGATTGACTGCGAGCTTGCCTAGGCCGCGGCTGAGCGAGTGGTAGCCAATTACGCTATGGGCTAGGCCAACGCCAATGTTGCGTAGGGCCGTTGAGTCGGTCAGATCGCGCTGCCAGCGGGAGATCGGAAGTTTTCGTGCCAAGTGCTCGAGCATTGCATTTGCTACGCCCCAATTGCCCTCAGCATTTTCAAAATCAATCGGATTGACCTTATGCGGCATGGTTGAAGAGCCCACCTCGCCCTCAACGGTTTGTTGAGAGAAGTATCCCCAGGCGATGTAGCCCCAAAGGTCGCGGGCACAATCGATTAAAATCGTATTTAAACGCGCCAGATTATCAAAGAGCTCAGCAATGGCATCATGCGGCTCAATTTGGGTGGTCCACTCATTCCAAGTCAGGCCAAGGCTCTCTACATAGCGCCGAGAAAAGCCTATCCAATCAACATCAGGATAGGTCACGACATGGGCATTGAAATTGCCAACTGCACCATTGATCTTCCCAAGTATCGGGACATTCTCAAGCTGGTAAATCTGCCGCTGAAGCCGTGCAACCACATTGGCAAATTCTTTGCCAAGTGTAGTCGGGGATGCAGACTGGCCATGAGTTCTGGCTAGCATAGGGGTTGCGGCATGTTCTGCGGCCAGGTCACTTAGGGTATCGACAATTTTTGCGATGGCCGGAAGCAGGATTTCTTCGCGCGCCGCTTGAAGCATCAGGGCGTAGGCTAAGTTATTAATGTCCTCTGAGGTGCAAGCAAAGTGAACAAACTCCGAAATATCGGCAAGCTCTGCCTGTTTGGCCATCTGTTCTTTGATGAAGTACTCAACGGCTTTAACGTCATGATTGGTTACCGCTTCAATCGCTTTGACGCGTTCGGCATCCTTCTCGTTGAACGAGTCAGCGATGTTACTCATTGCGCCTAGTGCAGATTCGCTTAAGGCAGGCGCCTCAGGAATGCCTGGTTCTGCGGCTAACGCCTTGAGCCACTCAACCTCTACTTTTACCCGAAACCGAATTAATCCGTATTCGCTGGCAAGCGCTTGAAGGGGTGCAGTGCGGTTGCCATAGCGACCGTCAATTGGAGAGATAGCGGTAAGACGTGTGAGCTCCATTGGCAATATCCATTACGATAGTAAAACGACATTTTACGCCAACCGGAGAGAAATGATGAAACAACAGCCTACCCGCGTTGAAATTGACAGTTTGGGCGAGGTCAAAGTGCCGGCTGATGCACTCTATGGCGCGCAGACACAACGAGCCGTTAACCATTTCTCGATTGGCGGCCATGGAATGCCAAGGCGGTTTATCCAAGCGCTTGGGCTCATTAAAGCCGCCGCTGCCAAAGTGAATGCGCAGCTAGGAGACCTTGATCCTGTTTTAGCTGAGCACATCATTGTTGCTGCTGAAGCGGTGGCAGAGGGACGTCATGACGAGGCATTTCCGGTTGATGTCTTTCAAACAGGCTCAGGCACCAGCAGTAATATGAATGCCAATGAAGTGATCGCTACGCTGGCGTCACGTAGTGCCGAGCAGGTGGTCCACCCCAATGACCACGTCAATAGGGCGCAGAGCAGTAACGATGTGATTCCAACGGCAATCCATGTGTCGGCGGTATTGGCCTGCACGGAAGAGTTAATGCCTGCGTTGGCCCAACTGGAGGCAGATATAACGGCCCGGGCAAAAGGATTAGAGGATGTGATTACCACCGGTCGCACCCATTTGATGGATGCGATGCCGATTTCTCTAGGGCAAATGCTCAGCGGTTGGGCAGAACAAATTCGGCATGCTCAAGACCGAGTGAAGGGCACGCTTGAGCGGCTTTACCCGCTAGCACAGGGTGGCACTGCCGTAGGGACTGGGGTGAATGCACCGGCAGGCTTTGGTGACGCGGTGGCGGCTACGCTGGCCAACCGCACCGGCTTGCCGTTTTGCCGTAGCCAAAATTACTTTGAGAGCATCAGCACACAAGACGCCGCCGTAGAGCTGTCAGGGCAACTGCGCGTTATTGCGGTGGGTATGATGAAAATTAGTAACGATCTGCGCTGGATGAACTCAGGGCCGTTGGCGGGGTTAGGTGAAATTACGCTGCCGGTTTTGCAGCCGGGCAGTAGCATCATGCCGGGTAAGGTTAATCCCGTCATTCCCGAGGCCGTCACGCAAGTGGCTGCGCAGGTAATCGGTAACGATACCGCCATTACGGTGGCAGGGCAGTCGGGTAATTTTCAGCTCAATACAATGTTGCCGTTAGTCGCCAACAACCTGTTGCAGAGTATTGCTTTGCTGGCACGGGCATCACATGCGTTGGCTGAACAAGCCATTAGGGGGTTTGTGGTTAACCAAGATCGCATGGAGGCTGTGCTTCATCGCAACCCGATTTTGGTGACGGCACTTAATTCAGTGATTGGTTACGCCCGCGGCGCTGAGATCGCCAAGCGCGCTTATGCCGAAAATCGGCCCATTCGATCGGTGGCATTAGAGATGACCGATCTATCTGAGGAGGCGATTGATCAGCTATTAGATCCAGCCAACCTCATTTAAGGCGCTAAACGATCAAATCGTGAAAATGTTTGTGAACAGCCATCGGGCCCTACTGGGTCCAAGAACTGATGGGCCAGTCGGTAGTCTGCAGGACAGCTAAGGAGAGGGCCCTCGCAGATGGAGGAAAATGGCTGGCCGCCAAGGAGCCGGTGGACGGTGGTTAAAAACAGCGAGTCGACGAGGTGCTGGGCCATCAGCGTATGCATAACGTATGGGCCGGTGATCACATAGATCCGCCGATAGCTCAGTTGTGCGAGGGCATTGGCTAACGCCAAGCCACCGGGGCGATCAACGCCCGTTAAAGGCCGCACTTCCAAACCTGCTGCTTCGAGAGCCGCGGCCCGGGCAGGATCTGGGGCCTGCCCGGTGAGCACGATGATTCGCCGGCCCTGCTCCAAAAGCGGTAATGGTGGCGGAAAATCGAGGCTTTCGCTTAACACCGCCACGTCAGGTTGCGGTTTAAGACCGGCCTTACGGCGGTACTCGTGGATATCTGCAAATTTGGGGCCACTACCTATGGGCAAGATATCTTGGGCAGTGCCCGCCTTAAGCTCTCTGAGATAACGGCCTGAACTTAAGAGCAAATCTGCCTGCCCGGCTAATTCTTGAAGTAACCGCCAATCTCTTGGGTTAGCAACATGGCCGGGTACCGATTGTTGCCCGGTGGGGTCGGGCACAGCAATCCGGCCATCGAGGCTGGTGACGTAATTAGCGTAAATGTATGGGCCATATTTGCCTTGCGTTGGTAACGCTTCGGTCAGATAGAGCCCGTGCAGAGGCGCTTGTTCTACCGGGGCGGGGAAAATACGGGAAATACATTCAGTCATAGCCGAAGACGATACGGTAAACGGCATGCGTGCGCTAGAATTACGCTATGACGAACGCGGTAAAAAAACGGATAGACGGTATTTTAAAGACGCTGCCCAACGGGCCGGGCGTTTATCGGATGTTAGACGCGGATGGTGGCATTTTATATGTCGGTAAGGCCCGCAGCCTCAAACGCCGGGTAACCAGTTATTTTCGGGGCGGCGCGCATAACGCAAAAACGCAGGCATTAGTGGGTCAAATCCGTGACATTGCGATTACGGTGACGCATACCGAAGCCGAGGCGCTAATTCTTGAAAACACGCTAATTAAATCGCATCAGCCGCGTTATAACGTGTTGCTGCGTGATGATAAAAGCTACCCATACATTTACCTGTCTACTGAGCAGACTTTTCCGCGATTAACCTTTCATCGGGGCCAGGCTCGGGGAAAGGGCCGGTACTTTGGACCTTTTCCGTCCGCAACCGCCGTACGTGACACACTTAACCATCTGCAACGGGTCTTTCCGGTTCGTCAGTGTCGCGATAGCTTCTTTCGGCACCGAACACGACCCTGTTTGCAATATCAGATTGGTCGCTGCACCGGCCCCTGTGTTGGCCTTGTGAGCGAATCGGATTATGCCAAAGATGTTCGGCATGTTGAGATGTTCCTATCCGGCCAAAGCACGGAAGTGATTGACGAGCTCATCGAGCAGATGGAGGCCGCCTCGCTCGCATTAAACTTTGAGCATGCCGCGCAGCTTCGCGACCGTATTTCAAGCCTGCGGCGCATTCAAGAACGGCAGTATGTTGCAGGTGCCAAGGGCGATGTTGATGTGATCGCTTGTCGTCAGCGTGAGCATGTGACATGCGTGCAGATTTTTATCATTCGAGATGGTAGAAATTTAGGCAATCGTACCTATTTCCCGAAAGCGCCGGTGGGAACCCCCGTTGAGGAGGTGCTTTCGCAGTTTCTTGCACGGCATTATCTGGGCCAAGAAAAGCCACCAGAGCTCATCATTAATCAAACGCTAGATGATACCGAGCTGCTTGAAGAAGCGCTGTCTCAGGAAGCTGGACGACGGGTGCATATCCGCTCGAAGGTGCGGGGTGAGCGATTGCGTTGGCTTGGGATGGCGGAGCGCAATGTTGAGCATGCCCTAAGCGCGCGCATGGCCACTGATGCCGTCATGGAGGAGCGCTTTGAGGCATTGCGTGGGTTGTTAGAAATGGAACGCCCCATCAACCGTATTGAGTGCTTCGATATTAGCCACACCCAAGGTGAAGCCACCGTGGCCTCTTGTGTTGTATTTGGCCCGAATGGTGGGGCGATCAAAGACGATTACCGACGATTTAATATTGAAGGCGTGGCAGGGGGAGATGATTATGCGGCGATGGAGCAGGCAATTCGCCGGCGCTATACCCGCGTGCTTAATGAGTCTGGTGAGTTGCCGGACATTGTCCTCATTGATGGCGGGAAAGGGCAGCTGTCGCGCGCTGAGGCAGTGATTGCTGAGCTTGGCCTAGAAGGGCTGCGTCTGGTTTCGATTGCAAAAGGGCCCAGGCGTCGGGCCGGAGAGGAGGTGCTGCTCGTCTCTGATCCACCCGCAACCCTTCATCCGCCCGCGGAGTCGCCAGCCTTACACCTCCTACAACAAGCTCGTGACGAGGCGCACCGATTTGCGATTACCGGTCATCGCCAACGTCGTGGTAAGTCACGTTCACGCTCGGTTCTGGAAGATATTCCGGGTATTGGGGCAAGACGTCGACAGGCCTTAATAAAGCAATTTGGCGGCCTAAAAGGGCTCAAACGTGCTGGGGTTGAAGACCTGGCGCGGGTACCCGGCATAAGCAAAGCGCTTGCCGAGCAAATCTATTCTCATTTAACCGGTTGAGGCCGGATTAGCATGGTAGTCTTTGCCCCATGGAAATGAACCTGCCCAATATCTTAACGTGGCTGCGCATTGTACTCATTCCGGTGCTGGGGCTGCTTTTTTTACTGCCGACACCGTGGGCAAACGCGGCAGCTGCGGCCGTATTTGGCCTTGCTAGCATTACGGATTGGTTAGATGGCTATTTAGCACGCCGCTGGAATCAAATGTCAGCCTTTGGCGCATTTCTCGACCCGGTGGCAGATAAGCTTATTGTGGCCATTGCCCTTATTATCGTTGTGGTGGAAAGCCCCGGCGCTTTGCTCGCTATTCCCGCCGCCATCATTATTGGGCGAGAAATTGCGGTATCGGCGCTACGGGAATGGATGGCCGAGCTTGGGCTGCGCGCAAGCGTTGCCGTGGGTATGGTCGGTAAAATTAAAACAACCGCACAGATGGTTGCCATACTTTTACTGCTTTATCGGCATGATCTTGCAGGAATCCCTGTGTGGTCAATTGGTTTAGGGCTTCTCTATGTGGCCGCCGGCCTCACTTTATACTCAATGTTTTTGTATATGGGCGCCGCGGTAAGAGCTGTTCAGCGTATTCAGGGTTGACAGGATAAGCGGGCTGACTAGAATAACCGGTCTGATGCGGGAATAGCTCAGTTGGTAGAGCACAACCTTGCCAAGGTTGGGGTCGCGAGTTCGAGTCTCGTTTCCCGCTCCAGTCATGCCCCGATCTGCGATCGGGGTTTTTTGTTTAAGCTACTTTTGCATTGGCTAGGTGGCAGAGTGGTGATGCAGCGGCCTGCAAAGCCGTGTACGCCGGTTCGATTCCGGCCCTAGCCTCCAACCACACCGATGCGGGCGTGGCGGAATTGGTAGACGCAACGGACTTAAAATCCGTTTGCCTTATGGCAGTGAGGGTTCAAGTCCCTCCGCCCGCACCACTTTAATAGCGTTGGAATATCAGTGTGGCGTTTGTACCGCCAAATCCAAAGCTATTGCTTAGCACCGTATTTAGCGACACGCCTTCTTGGCAGGCAGTCACTACTGCGCGGCCCTCGGCTTCTGGATCAAGGTTTTCCACATTCGCCGTGCCTGCAATAAAGCCTGACTGCAGCATGAGTAACGAGTAGATCGCCTCCTGCACACCCGCAGCTCCTAGGGAATGCCCGGTAAGGGACTTAGTGGAGCTGACGGGGGGAAGGGCGGTGCCAAAGACCTCTGTCAGTGCGTTGAGCTCTGTGATATCCCCAGCAGGGGTACTGGTACCATGCGCGTTTATATAATCGATCTGGCTCACATCCTCGATCCCGGCAAGGTCTAAAGCCTGTTGCACACAGCGAACCGCGCCTTCCCCTGATGGGGCTACCATGTCGTAACCATCCGAGGTGGCTCCATAACCCACCAACTCGGCAATAATATTGGCGCCACGCGCTGTCGCATGCTCTAGCGATTCAAGCACCAACATGCCACCGCCACCGGCAATCACAAACCCATCACGATCTCTATCAAACGGACGTGAGGCCTTTTCGGGAGTTTCATTGTATTGGGTCGATAGCGCTCCCATCGCATCAAACAGCATGGTTAGGCTCCAGTGCTCTTCTTCTGCACCGCCCGCAAAGACCACATCCTGCTTGCCTAGTTGGATTTGCTCCATGGCTGCGCCAATACAATGGGCACTGGTGGCACAAGCTGATGAGATGCTGTAGTTGATGCCTTTGATCCCGAATGGCGTTGCCAGACAGGCCGAGGCCGTGCTCCCCATCACTTTAGGCACCGCGAAGGCGCCAATTTTTCTCACACCTCTGCTACGTAACGTATCAGCGGCATTTACAATATTTTGCGTGGATGCGCCACCGGAGCCCGCAATTAGCCCTGTGCGTGGGTTAGAGACTTGCTCTGGGGTAAGCTCGGCCTGCGCGATTGCCTGATCCATTGCGATGTAGGCATACGCGGCCGCATCACCCATAAACCGACGCGCGCGACGGGGTATGACTTCATCGATGTCAATATCGGGTCTGCCGGAGATTTGACTCCGTAAACCATACTCCACGTAATCAGCGCTGGCCCGAATGCCCGAACGCCCCTGCCGTAGGGAGTTGCGAACGGTATCCAGATCGTTGCCAATACACGAGACAATACCCATTCCCGTTACGACCACTCTGCGCATTGCCATTCCCTCCTACAAATCGCCTTGTGGGTTTTTAAACAAGCCCACCCGAAGATCGGTTGCGCGGTAGATCACTTTACCATCCACTTCAACGAGCCCATCCGCGATCCCCATTTGTAGCCGGCGGCGAATAAGTCGTTTTACATCGAGTTGATACCGCACTTCGCTGTTGGTCGGCAAGATCTGACCTGTGAATTTGACTTCGCCACAACCTAACGCGCGGCCTTTGCCTGTGCCCCCAACCCAGCCCAAGTAAAAACCGAGCAGTTGCCAGAGCGCATCCAGCCCAAGGCAGCCAGGCATAACGGGATCACCCGGGAAGTGACAATCGAAAAACCATAGTTCTGGATGGATTTTCAGTTTTGCTTCCGCAAATCCTTTTCCAAATTCACCTTCTTCCTCGGTAATCCGCGTAATGGCATCAAACATCAGCATGTTAGGAATGGGAAGCTGGGGGTTGCCCGGGCCGAATAAATCGCCGTTTCCACAAGCGATGAGTTCGTCGTAGTTAAAACTATTTTTCTGTTGCATATTCATCCAAAGGTAAAGGTGCCTGGCTTAGCCATTGTTTGATTCGGTTACTCACGTTATTAACGTCTAAACCGACCAGCTCAAGTTGCTCTTCCCGCTCACCATGATCAATAAAGTTATCGGGCAACCCAATTTGCAGGGTTGGGCGCATAATTCCCGCGGCGGTCATAAATTCTATTACCGCGCTGCCAGCGCCACCCGCAATCATATTTTCCTCTAGGGTGATTACGTGATTATGCTGCTGGGCCAGCATTTCAATGCAGTCTTGATCCAGCGGTTTTACGAATCGCATGTTAACAACCGTTGCATCAATCTCTGCGCCAACGGCCTCAGCAACCTCTACCATTGTGCCAAAAGCGAACAGAACCGTCTCCTTTCCTTTGCGACGAATCTCGGCTTTTCCGATTGGCAGGGTCTCTAAATTATCGTCTGGAGTCACCCCAGGGCCCCGTCCTCTTGGGTAGCGAACAGAGGAGGGACCATCAATACTCAGCCCGGTCGAAAGCATTTGGCGGCACTCCCGCTCGTCAGCCGGTGCCATTATCGTCATATTGGGCAGACAACGCATGTAGCTGAAGTCAAAGGCCCCCTGATGTGTGGCCCCGTCGGCCCCCACTAAACCTGCACGATCAATGGCAAAGAGGACGGGTAAATTCTGCAGGGCGATGTCGTGAATCAGCTGATCGTAGCCGCGCTGCAAAAAAGTTGAGTAGATCGCTAAAACGGGCCGTTCACCCTCACAGGCGAGCCCCCCTGAAACGGTAACCGCATGTTGTTCTGCAATGGCGGTGTCTAAATAGCGATCTGGAAAGCGCTTGGCAAATTCAACGAGCCCCGAGCCTTCACGCATTGCAGGCGTAATTCCCCAAACCCGTGAGTCGGCGGCTGCCGCATCACAGAGCCATTGACTAAAGACGTCGGTATAGGTCATTGGTGCCGGCTTGCCACTGCTTTGCAGACCGGCTGCCGGATCAAACGCTTTTACCCCGTGGTAGGCAATCGGATTGGCTTCAGCGCGCGCATAGCCTTTGCCTTTGCGAGTGACACAATGGAGTAGGCGAGGGCCATCGAGGTCTCTTAAGCGCTCCAAAACGGTGGTGAGCTCCTCAATGTTATGCCCATCAACCGGGCCAAAATATTGAAAACCAAGCTCTTCAAAGAAGGTTCCCGGCACGAACATACCCTTAACATGTTCTTCGGCTCGTTTCGCGAACTCGCGCATGGGAGCAGGCATGTGCTCAAGCACACGCTTGGTTTCCTCTCGCATGTTGCCATAGACCCCGCCGGCAATAAGCCGTGCAAAGGTTTGATTCAATGCCCCGACATTCTCTGAGATAGACATTTCATTATCGTTAAGGATAACGAGCAGGTCGGGTCGAACATCTCCGGCATGGTTAAGCGCTTCAAAAGCTTCGCCGGCGGTTAAGCCACCATCCCCTATGATTGCGCAAGTTTTACGATTAGCCCCTTGGCTTTTTGCGGCCAGCGCCATGCCCAACGCCGCGCTAATAGAGGTGCTTGAATGACCCACACCAAAGGTGTCATACGGGCTCTCGTCTCTCACTGGAAAACCCGCCGGCCCGTCAAGTTTTCGAATCCGGCTGATTTCACGCCGACGACCCGTTAAAATTTTATGCGGATAGCATTGGTGCCCCACATCCCAAACCAATCGATCATGGGGTGTGTTAAAGACGTAATGCAGCGCCACGGTCAGCTCGATTGCTCCCAACCCAGCGGCAAGGTGACCGCCCGATCTTGCCACGCTATTTAATAAATAATCGCGCAACTGACTTGCCAAACGAGGCAATTGGTGGGGCGGCAACTCGCGGAGGTGCGCTGGCTCTTCAATCCCCTCCAGCAGTGGATAGGCGCTCATGTCCATTACAAATCCTCCAAGTAATCCTGCAGCTCCGCCTGTGGGGGCAACGCTTTTTCACTCATCAACCGCCCACGCATTGAAATGCCTGCTTCATGGACACTCTCTGAGCGGCCCGAAATCAATGGGTGCCAATCAGCGAGCCCTCGCCCCTCATGCAGGCGACGATAAGCGCAGGTTTTAGGTAACCAGTGATACTCATCCATCCTCTCAGGTATCAAGCGAATACAATCCGGTACTGTCTCATGTCGTCGAGTATAATCGCTACAGCGGCAGGTGTGGGTGTCTAACAATTGGCAAGCCACGCGCGTCGGGTGAATTTTACCCGTATCGATGTCCTCTAATTGGTGACGGCAGCACTTAGCACAGCCATCGCAGAGTGATTCCCACTCTTCGTTGCTCATTTCTGCTAGTGTTTTGCGCTCCCAAAATGGCAAAGCCGCCATCGTATCCTCTATCATTTACCTTTTAATAACGGATTGATTGTCGCACTTCATGTCTACTACCGCCAAAAGCCCAGAAGGGCACCGCCGGCGCACGTTCGCCATTATCTCTCATCCCGATGCGGGTAAGACGACCGTGACCGAAAAATTACTACTCTTTGGCGGCGCAATTCAGCTAGCGGGCACCGTTAAGGGGCGAAAGTCAGATCGTCACGCCACGTCAGATTGGATGGCGCTTGAGAAAGAGCGCGGCATTTCCGTAACCTCGTCTGTCATGCAATTTCCCTATCGGGATGCAATGGTTAATTTGTTGGATACCCCAGGCCACGAAGATTTCTCTGAAGACACTTACCGCACCCTAACGGCGGTAGATTCAGCGCTGATGGTGATTGATGCCGCAAAGGGTGTGGAAGAGCGGACCATAAAGTTGATGGATGTCTGTCGGCTTCGAAATACACCCATTATCACCTTTATGAACAAGCTAGACCGGGAAGGCCGGGATCCGATGGACCTCATGGACGAGGTTGAAACAGTGCTCAAAATGGATTGCGCACCGATTACTTGGCCAGTTGGGATGGGTCAGCGCTTTCGTGGCGTTTTTCATTTGCTTGAAGACTGTGTTTATTTAGCGAACGGTAAGCAAATTGACGGGCTGGCTAACCCAGAGCTTGATGAGATAATTGGCGATCAGGCACAAGAGCTACGCGATGAAATCGATTTACTACGCGAGGCGGGCAACGCGTTTGATCGGTCGGCCTACCTAGCGGGGCAGCTAACCCCCGTCTTTTTTGGCTCGGCAATTAATAATTTTGGCTTAAAGCCACTACTCGATTGCTTTGTCGAGATGGCACCGATGCCACAACCGCATGAAGCAACGCAGCGAGTTGTTGATCCTGATGAAGCAAGCTTCAGCGGTTTTGTATTTAAGATTCAGGCCAATATGGACCCTAATCATCGCGATCGCATTGCGTTTATGCGTGTTTGCTCCGGCGTTTACACAAAGGGCATGAAACTGCGTCACGTTCGAACCGGTAAAGATGTGCGCATTGCCAATGCCATTACGTTCTTGGCATCAGATCGAGATCATGTAGAAAATGCCTACGCAGGCGATATTATCGGTTTACACAATCACGGCACCATTCAAATTGGCGATACGTTTACGGAAGGTGAGCCGTTGAAGTTCACCGGCATTCCTAATTTTGCGCCTGAACTGTTTCGTCGCGCAGTGCTCAAAGACCCAATGCGGATGAAGGCGCTTCAGAAGGGCCTGGTTGAGCTATGTGAAGAGGGCGCATCCCAGTTATTCCGGCCCCTGACGCGTAATGATTTAATTGTTGGTGCAGTCGGGTCGCTGCAGTTTGATGTGGTGGCGTTTCGACTCAAACATGAATATGGCGTGGATTGCCAGTTTGAGCCGGTGGGTGTAGCAACCGCCCGTTGGGTGCACTGTGACGATGCGCGCATGCTGGCCGATTTTAAAGACCGGCAATCCGATAATCTGGCACTAGATGTATCGGGAGAACTGGCCTATATCGCGCCCACTCGCGTTAATTTACAGCTCACGGAGGAGCGTTGGGCTGATATTGAGTTTTACGCAACACGAGAGCATTAACAGTGATTAGGTGGTGGTTTAAAGGCTTGGTTCTTGGGCTGATCTTAAGCCAAGCAGCCTCAGCGCAGATTGTTTTACCTAATGGCGACACCCCTAGTTTGGCGCCGCTCATCGAGTCAGTCTCGCCAGCCGTGGTTAACATCGCCACCTCGGGCACGGTGGAGATCCAGACCAACCCGCTCCTAAATGATCCGTTTTTTCAGCGGTTTTTTGACGTGCCGCAACCGCGCCAGCAGCGCCAAGTCCAGTCCTTAGGTTCTGGGGTTATTGTTGATGCCAGGCGTGGATTTATTCTGACGAACCATCATGTGATTGCCAACGCAGATCAAATAACCGTGGGCCTTGATGATGGCCGAGAGCTTGAGGCAACGGTGATTGGCTCTGATTCTGAAACCGATTTGGCTGTAATACAGGTTGATGCAAAATCGCTCTCTGCGCTGCCCTTTGCTAACTCGGACGAGCTGCGAGTGGGTGACTACACCATTGCGATTGGCAATCCATTTGGGCTCGATCATACGGTCACAACGGGGGTTGTCAGCGGGTTGGAACGATCCTTGCCGGGTAGTGGGGGGGCGCGGCTGCAGCAGTTTATTCAAACCGATGCCTCAATTAACCCCGGCAACTCTGGTGGCGCCTTAATCAATTTACGTGGAGAGCTCATCGGTATTAATACCGCCATTTTATCGCGCGGCGGTGGAAATATTGGGATCGGATTCGCGATACCGATCAATATGGCCGCCGAGGTGATGGATCAGCTCATCGACTATGGCGCGGTTCGGCGCGGTGTGCTTGGCGTACGCGCGCAGAACCTGACGCCGGATATTGCAGCTGCGTTTGGGGTTGATCACCTGGATGGGGCCCTGGTCGCTCAGGTAGCCTCGGGCTCAGCCGCTGAGGCCGCTGGTTTGGAGCCGGGCGATATCATTGTCAAGATCAATGATCGGCCTATTCGCGATGCCACCGCAATGACTAATACGATTGGGCTTTTACGGGTGGGCGAAACGGCAGACGTGGTTGCGATCAGGGATGGCCTTCGCAAAACGTTCAGCATTAAAATTGGCGACCCTTCTGAAGGGGAAGTCAGCGGCGAAGACCTTCATCCGCTACTCAGTGGTGCCTTATTCAATGAACTTGATGAGCGTTCACCGCTATTTGGTGCGGTGCGGGGTGTGCTGGTAACTCGCGTAGAGCCTAGAACACGGGCCGCTCAGTATCTGCAGCCTGGCGATGTGGTTACGTCTATCAATCGACAGCCGATTGACTCAATCGAACTGATGCAAGAGCGACTCGCCACGACAAATACTGAACTACTGCTCAATATCCAGCGTGGCGAGCGCGCTTTTTTTGTATTGGTCCGTTAGCTGCCGGTTTCCATAGAAGTTTCATACTGGCCTTGGCGTGCCAGAGAGTTCAATTTGGCCCGATGCAAAAATGCTTTTTGGGCGGCTGCCTTATTTTCTGACTGTCCCAGCCATGCTGCCTGAACTGGCTCTTGCAGCGCGCGGCTATAAGAAAAGCTCACCACCCAAGGGCGCGGCCCCTCGGCCTGATTAATGGCATTTAAATTAGCCGTGGCTTCTTCAGGCGTTTGACCGCCGGAAAGGAAGTTAATGGTGGGCACAGCCGCTGGCACCGTGCGTCGTAAGATGCGCAGCGTGTATTCAGCACAAACTTCGGGGCTAGGCCGTGGCAAGTTACGGCCTGGCAGCACCATATTCGGCTTAAGCACAATGTGCTCCAGACTGACACGGTGACGACGCAGCGCTGCAAACACGGCAGCCTGAGCCGCTTCTGTGACCTCAGCGCAGCGATCAATGTCGTGATCGCCGTCCATGAGCACTTCTGGCTCAACAATCGGCACCATGCCCCGTGACTGTGCGACCGCGGCGTAACGCGCGAGCACTTCGGCATTGGCTTCAATGAGCTGGGTGCTAGGTAAAGTAGAAGTGATTTCGTAGACGTTGCGCCATTTCGTAAACAGCGCACCTTGTTGAACGTAGCCATCTAGCCGATCACCGAGGTTATCCAAGCCTTGGGTTGCCTTCTCGCCGTTTGTTCCGGGTAGATCAACAAGCCCTTTGTCTACTTTAATGCCTGGCACGATGTCGTGACGTTCGCATGCGGCCGGAATCAGATCGCCCTCGTCAGACTTTTGCTTAAGCGTTTCTTCGAAGAAGATGATCCCACTGACGTATTCGCCAATTCCGGGTGTAGTGGCGAGTAGGCTGCGATAGGCCCGCCGGTTCTCCTCAGTAGACTCGATGCCATGGGCCGCTAGGCGCTTGGTTATCGTGGGGTAACTCTCATCAGCGGCCAATATGCCTCGACCGGGTGTGGTTAACCGCTCGATCGTGCGCTGCATTTGCCCAAAAGTATCCATGAACCGGGACCTCCCTTCTCCATCTGAATTGATGCCGCAAATTCTAAAGCTCTTTGCCGTTTCAGACCAGTCATTGATCAATCCAATGCTATGATGCCGCTCATGGACTCGATCAGTTTTGAAAAAACCCCCGTTGTCATGATCATGCTCATCGCTAATGGTTTGGCATTTGCAGCGTACACAATGCTAGGCCCAAGCGTCCTGATTCACTTTGGTCTGTGGCCGATGGGAACTGAGGCGCTTTCAGCTCGCTATGTCGGTGGAATTCCTAGCTTTGAGTGGTGGCAGGTGATCACTTATGGCTTTTTGCATGGCGGTTTTTTTCATCTGTTTGTGAATATGTTTGCCCTGTTCATGTTCGGCGCCGCGCTTGAAATGTTATGGGGGTCTCGGCCGTTTCTTACGTTTTATATGGTCTGTTTAGCTGGGGCAGGCCTAATTCAACTAGTGGTCGCTACCATGGCGGCAGATGTGGGAAATGTTTACCCAACCGTAGGTGCCTCAGGTGCGGTATTCGGTATTTTGCTGGGGTTTGCCATGATGTTCCCCAACCAAAAACTGATGCTCATTTTTCCGCCCATACCGATAAAGGCGAAATACTTTGTCATTCTCTACGGCGCCTTTGAGCTCTGGGCGGGAATAAGCGGATCGATGTCGGGCATTGCGCACTTTGCCCATCTCGGCGGCATGGCTTTCGGGTTATTGATGATTCTTTATTGGCGGGGTCAGCTGCCCATTAAGCCGCAACGGACGCTACGGCGCTAATCGCCTGGCGCGCCAATTTTAGTTGTTCTGCGCTAGATTCCACCTGCATCAACGCCTTTCTCCAGCGCTGACCATCGGGTTGATCTTGCAAATACCAGCCTAGGTGCTTGCGAGCTACTTTTACTCCCTGCTCGGTGCCATAAAGCGCATGCACACCGCTAATATGTTGTGTCATCCAGCTGCTAATGAGCTCAGGGGGTGGCGGGTCTAACAGCTCTTCGGTATCCAGAAAATGCTGGATATGCTTAAAAATCCATGGCTGCCCTTGTGCTGCACGACCGATCATGACTGCATCACAGCCGATGTTTTTAAGTATCCAGCGTGCCTTTATGGGATCGGTGATATCGCCATTGCCAATGAGGGGTAGGGTGACGACATCGCGCACGGCTTTTAGCGTGTCGTACTCCGCCTCGCCCCGATACTGTTGATCGCGGGTGCGACCATGGAGGGTTAATGCGGCAATGCCGATCTCCTCAGCGCGCTTTGCGATTTGCACGGCATTTCTTCGGTCTGGCGATGGTCCTGTGCGCATTTTTAACGTGACGGGAACATCAACAGCGCTAACAACGGCCTCAAGAATTCGGGCCACCAGGGGTTCATCAGCAAGTAGGGCAGAGCCTGCTAGCTTGCGGCAAACCTTTTTTGCGGGGCAGCCCATATTAATGTCGATGATTTCAGCCCCTTCAGCCACGTTAAAACGCGCCGCTTGAGCCAACTGCGATGGGTCAGCGCCTGCAATTTGCACCACTCTTGGCGAGGGTTCTCCCTCATGATTGCGTTTGAGTTGCGATTTACGTGTGTGTTGGAGCATCGGATTCGCCCCGACCATCTCACTCGCGGCAAGCGCTGCCCCCAGTTGCCGGCAAAGAATGCGAAACGGCCGATCTGTTACTCCAGCCATGGGTGCTAGCAGCACAGAACCGTTGAGAGAGTAGGGTCCAATTTTCATGAGGCGATTGTAGCCCGTTGTCAAGCAAAAAACGCAGGAAAAGTTTTCCACAGAACCTGTGGATAAGATTGTGGATTAATTCCAAGGATCAGCGTAAGAACCCTTATATCACGGGGCCTTGCGTTAAATTGTGCGATAATTGGTCAATTTTAAAAAAACGTTTTTTAACAACTACTTACAGCATTTTAATGAGACTCTGATTTGTAACAATCAGCTAAGTCTGCTACCGCTCGTCGGTTCGAATTTAAGTTCATTGGAATAGATCCTACTTGTGTACAACGCCGTGCCAAACCCCTCCGGCTGGTGTAGGCTTGCAGCCTGTATAAAACAGGAGAGACCCCGCATGCGTCATGGTGTAATGCTGGAGCAAGATACGCTTGCTTCTGGCGATCTGGATCTGTCGGCCTTAGTGGCATCTTTTGACCAATACACGGCATTTGGTGCCACAGATCCCTCCGAAATGGCCGAGCGAATTGGTAACGCCGATTGCGTTATCATTAATAAACTGCCGGTTAACGCAGAGTTGCTGGCTGCGCTCCCGCAGCTAAAACTGATCTGCGTAGTCGCCACCGGCGTGAACAACATCGACTTAACGGCCGCTAAAGCGCACGGGGTTGATGTGGTTAACTGCCGCGCCTATGGCACGGCAGCGGTAAGCCAACATGTGCTTTGTTTAATGTTAGCCCTTAGCACTCAATTGCTACCGTATGCCAATGCCGTTGCTAGCGGTCGCTGGCAGTCAGCGCGGCATTTTTGTTTTCTTGACTACCCCATTGAAGAACTTGCCGGTAAGACGCTCTTAATTGTTGGTCATGGAGAGCTTGGCAGTGCGGTAGGGCGTCTTGCTGCTGCATTGGGTATGCAGGTGGAAATTGCAGAGCGCCCCGATGCCAAAGAAACTCGCAGCGGCCGAGTGGCATTTGCAACCGCCATAGAAAAAGCGGATGTCGTGACTTTGCATTGCCCGCTAACGCCAAGCACCCAAAACCTCATCAATAAGGAGGTTTTAGCGCGCATGAAGCGGTCTGCGTTCATTATTAACACCGCCAGGGGCGGTATTGTGAATGAGCAAGACCTTGCTGACGCATTGAGAACAGGAGAAATTGCAGGCGCTGGCATTGATGTGTTGAGTGAAGAGCCACCCAGAAATGGTAACCCCCTGTTAGCCAGTGATATTCCCAACCTAATCGTTACCCCACACACTGCCTGGGGTAGTCAGCCAGCGCGGCAGCGGATTGTGGATCAAACCGTGGAAAATATTCAGGCTTGGAAGGCCGGCGAACCCATTCGGCAGGTAACTTAAATGGGAGTAGGCGAAACGATGCAGCAAACCACGGTTATTACCGGCGGAGGCAGTGGCATTGGTCAGGCGTTGGCAAAACGTTTGGCGGAGCACGGGCAGCATGTCTTGATTATTGGTCGCCGGGCGGAGGCGCTTGAAGAGACACAAGGCGATCAAGCCAATATTGAGCCCTGTGTGGCGGATGTTAGTACGGCCGAGGGTCGCGCCAACATCGTTAAGGCGTTGCGCGGTAAGCAGATTCAGTGGTTGGTCCACAATGCCGGTATTTTAGAGCCGGTCGGCCCGCTTTTGGCGCAAAGCACCGACGCGCTGCGAAAGGCCTGGGCAGTGAATGTTGAGGGCCCGATCAGTCTAAGTGCGGCACTCATTGAGCAGATGCCAGCGGGCAGTCGTATTTTGCATGTTTCTTCTGGTGCTGCGCATACGGCCTATCCGGGATGGGGTGCTTATTGCATGACAAAAGCCGCTTTACATATGGCTTATGAGATTTTGCGCCAAGAACTGGATGAACGGGATGTTGCCGTTGGCAGTTTACGTCCTGGCGTTGTCGATACACCCATGCAAGCGCTCATCAGATCTCAGACAGAAGCGGATTTCCCGGCGGTTGAGCAATTTCAGGCGCTAAAGAGCTCAGGTAGTCTCGCCACGCCAGAACAAGTGGCGGCTTATATGCATAACGTACTAGAAAAGACCGACGCGGGGTTATTCAGTGCGCAGGAGTGGGATATCCGAAATGGTCCTCAGGCTTATTTAACATAATATATATTATGCGCATTGAAGATAACCATCTTATCCGTCGGGTGACCATTGGTGAAACTGAGATCACCCTCTTGGGTACCGCCCATGTCTCGCATGAAAGCGTGGCAGATGTAGAGCATGAAATCCTTGAAGGTAACCATGATGCTATTGCGGTTGAGCTGTGCCCGTCACGTCATCGAAGCCTGACGGATCCCGCTTCACTAGAACAGCTCGACCTGTTTCAAGCTGTGCGTAGCGGTAAAGCAGGCATGGTAATGGCAAGCCTTGCCTTAGGGGCCTACCAACAACGGCTTGCTGATCAGTTCGATATTAAACCCGGTGCAGAACTAGAAGCCGCGGCGGCTGGTGCGCGGCGCTCTGGCAAGCCCCTTTGGTTGGTTGATCGAGATATCGGGACCACGTTAAAGCGAGTTTATCGCTCCATTCCCTGGTGGCAGCGTCCAACAATCGTCACAGGCCTCTTTCTAGGACTGATATCACGACAAGACATTGAGGATGACGAAATTGAACGTTTAAAACAGGGCGATATGCTGGAGGCAACATTCCGTGACTTTGCGGCTCAGTCCCCTGCTCTGCATGAGCCGCTTATAGCAGAGCGCGACCGATACATGGCCGCACGGCTCTTAGAAGAGCTTAAACAAGCCGCTGAGCGGCCAAAACGGGTTCTGGTTGTTATGGGCGCTGGCCATTTGAACGGTGTAGAACAGGCATTGAGTGAAAGCGCGGATATTTCAGCCCGACAAGCCAGAGAAACGCGTCAGCAACTAGAAACGCTGCCGCCGCCCGCACGCTGGCCCAAGTTTCTCCCTTGGATTTTAGTTGCTGTCATTCTCACTGGCTTTGCCATTGGTTTTAGTCGCGGAACTGATTTGGGGCTGCGACTTATTGTTGAATGGGTTGTGATTAATGGTTCGTTGTGTGCATTGGGCTCAGCGCTTGCTCGTGCACATCCCGTTACGATTGTAGGCAGCTTTTTTGCAGCGCCACTAACCTCGTTAAATCCGACCATCGGGGCCGGCCTCGTGTCTTCACTGATTGAGCTCGCCATGCGCCGACCAAGAGTTGCCGACTTTCGGGAGCTGCGAGACGCGGTCAAACACTGGCGCGGCTGGTGGCATAATCGGGTGTCGCGTACGCTGCTGGTCTTCTTATTCGCAGCGACGGGTTCAATGGCAGGCACCTATATTGCCGGTTTCCGTATTCTAGACGCCCTTATTTAGGTGGTTTTCAGTGGTAGCGGCGCGTTGTGCTGCCCGCGGAAAACACTGAAAGAAGTTCTCCGCGGTTCTTTCCATCATTGTTGGTGGATCAACCTGCTGCAAATCAGCCAAGCACTGCAGTACTTGGGCTACCCATTGTGGACGATTTTCTTTGCCCCGGTGCGGAACTGGCGCCAGATATGGGCTGTCGGTTTCAACCAGTAAACGATCGATTGGCAGTTTTGCCGCGGTGCGCCGCAGTGCTTCGGCATTGCGAAAGGTTAAAATCCCAGATAAGGAAAGAAAAAACCCAAGATCCAATAGCTTATGGGCGGTTGCTAAGTCTTCAACGAAGCAATGAATAACCCCACCCACAGATGCAGCATCACTTTCTTGTAGAACGCGTACCGTATCGGCGGGGGCTAATCGGCTGTGTACGATAATGGGTACGCCCGCTAGTCGCGCGGCTTCAATGTGACAGCGAAAACGATCTTCCTGCCAAGTATAGTCGCCCTCCCCTGCGCCGTAATCTAATCCAGTTTCGCCAATGGCAACAATCTCTGGGCGCTGCGCAAATTCCACAAGCTGCTCTATGGTGGGCTCAGGACCTGTGCCACAAGGGTGCATGCCTGCAGAAGCAAAGACCTCAGGATGGCGCGCGGAGAAATCGCAAAGCCGTGTGTGCTCACTCGGGTCAATCGCTACGTTCAAAAAATAGCTCACGCCGTTGGCTTTTGCTTCTGCAAGCGCGCTATCAGCGCTGTCCGGGCCTTCGAGTAAATGAAAATGGCAGTGCGAATCAATGAGCATAAGCGTGTTCAGTCCACAGTAAAAAGCAGGCTTCAATCGATAATTCTTTGCTTAGCGGCTGCTGAGCCGCCATGCGCAGTTTTGTGAGCTGATCCATTAACGTATGCAGTTGGGCAGCTGATAGTCGCTTAGCCATGTTTTGAAGCGCTTCTGCGGGTAACCCCTCGGGGGGTTGACTGACTTGGGCCCGTCGCAAATCGCTCACTAGACGTTGCATCAACTGTGCGGTTTTTAAAGCGCCCCACTCCCGCCAATCCTCCGCAATACTCACGGCACTGCCTTTTCCTCGGACCAAACCGGCAACGGCCGCTCCCAGCTCTAGGTATCTCGCATCCTCTTGCTCATTCACCATGCTCAGCGCCCGTAGCGGCGCTCCACCGGCTAAATGCAGTGCCGCGGCGGGTTGATCAACGCCTTGCGCTTTTAGCCACTCAGTGGCCACTGCTGAAGCCGGAGTCGGTATAGGGAGGACTTGGCAGCGACTGCGAATGGTCGCCGGCAATTGCTCTATGGCATGGCTAACCAAGATTAACACCACCTGTTCAGGTGGCTCCTCGAGCGTCTTCAGCAAAGCATTGGCGGTATGTCGATTCATTGCTTCTGCCGGCATAAGCAGCCCAACGCGCACCCCGCCATATTGGCTGGATAAATGGGTAAATTCCGTTAATTGGCGTATTTCGTCGATACGGATGATTCCGCTACCCCCCTCCTCCGGCTGGGTCACCTTCAAATCGGGATGGCTTCCGGCAAGCCTCAATCGACATCCGCGGCATTGATCGCAGGCATGGGAGGCAACGGGGGTTTCACAAAGTAATCTCGCCACCATGGCTTGAGCAAAGACGGTTTTGCCCACCCCAACCGGGCCGGCGACGAGGGTGGCATGCGGCGTATGCCCAAGCGCTAGTTGCTGATTAAAACGCTCCCAAGCGCTCTTTTGCCAAGATAGCGGTTGGCTAGGCGGGTTAGGCTCAGCCATTTTGATAAGCCTCTGTTAGCGCATCCGTGATTTGAGATTGTACGGCGTTAATCGGCGCCCCGGCATCAATCCGTTTCATTCGATGCGGTTCAAGGATTTGCCGCTGTTCATACGTGTTGCGAACCGCATCAAAGAACGTCTGCTTTTCGCTTTCAAAGCGATCTGGCGTACTTCGGCCCGCCGCGCGGGCAAGCCCAACTGCCACCGGTACATCCAACCAGAGCGTGAGCCCCGGCGCTAAATCTGGATGCGTCCACTGAGCCAGTGCATCGATCCGATCTTTATCAAGCCCGCGACCACCGCCCTGATAAGCAAAACTGGCATCAGTGAAACGATCACAAACAACCCACTGCCCGGCCGCGAGCGCAGGCCTAATGACTCTTTCGAGATGCTCGGCGCGTGCGGCAAACATTAACAAAAGCTCAGCATCGCTCGACATACCCTCCTCACGATGGCTCAGCAAAATGGCACGCAGATCTTCACCCAGTGAGGTGCCGCCGGGTTCACGGGTAGCCACTACCTGCCCGCCTTGCTGCGTTTCAATCCAATTAACAATAGAGGCAACGGCCGAGGTCTTTCCCGCGCCTTCAACCCCTTCTACCGTGATAAAGCGATTACGCAGTCTCATTCATCATCCTCGCCCAGTATGTATCGACGTACCGCGGCATTGTGTTGTTCGTAGGTAACGGAAAAGACATGACTGCCATCGCCACGCGAGACAAAATACAGCGTATCACCTTCCGCGGGATTGACGGCTGCCCTAATGGAGGCGGCACCCGCTAATGCAATCGGTGTAGGGGGTAACCCATGCCGTGTATAGGTATTCCATGGCGTATCGCTAGTGAGATCTTTACGCCGAAGCCGCCCGGTGTAGGAATCTCCCAACCCGTAAATAACGGTTGGATCGGTTTGTAGACGCATGCCTTGTTGCAGTCGACGTGTGAAAACCCCCGCTATTTCACGCCTTTCCTCGGGCAATGCGGTCTCTTTTTCAATGATCGAGGCAAGAATTAACGCCTCATCGGGTGTGCTCAGCGGAATGCCGGGTGCTCGGTTTTCCCACGCCGCTGCCAGTTCTGCTTCTAGCGCCGCTAACGCTCTTTTTAAAATTGCAAGCTCGCTTGTACCGCGAGTAAACAAATAGGTTTCTGGTAAGAACCGGCCCTCTGCGTCTAGCTCGGGACGATTTAAGGCCGTCATAATGGTTTTTGGGCCAGTATTTGGCGCTAACTCAGGCGTGATCGCGGGATGTGCGTGCAAGGCGGCCATTAAATCGTCGAACCGCCATCCTTCTACAATGGTGAGGCGATGCTGTATGACGGCGCCACTGACCATTCGGGCAACGAGTTCAGCCGCTGTGTCGCCAGGTTGCACGGCATACTCCCCGGCTTGCAGCCGTTGATCGGCGCCGCGCAAGCGTAGATAAACGCGAAGCAGCTGAGGCTGAACATCTAACCCGGCCCCTGCCATTGCGTTAAGGATACCGGCAACTCCGGTGCCCGCGGGAATATCCAGAATGATTGGCGCTTGCTCCTCAGATAGTACCGGTTGCGACTCAATACGCTCATAAGCGAGCCAGGCAGCGCTCATCGCCCCCAACAGGACACCCGCTAAAACGATGCCGATGAAGAGAATTTTCTGTTTCATACCGCAATGAGCCGCTGAGTAATCAGATGTTCGCGAATTCGCTCATAGTTTAATGAACTGGCCAGTTTTTGAGTGCCAATCGCATAGACCGGAACCACCCCAATCAAGCTGTTGCAAATTAACAGGGCGGTTGCGTCATTCATTTCGCTGGGCATAAAAGCGCGATGAACCACATTGATGCCCCATTGATCCGCCAAGCGCCCTAAATAGGATTGCATAACGCCCGCAACCCCACAGTCCACACCCGTTGGAAATATCCACTCTTTACCCTGATCGATCAGTAGGTTGCCGGCCGTTGCCTCAACTAACCCGCCCTTAACATCGCACATTAAGCCCTCAGCGCTGCCATCTGCCTGACACTCTTGTCTCGCGAGTACCTGCTCAAGCCGGTTAAGATGCTTTATGCCAGCAAGCGCAGGTTGTGCTGCAAGCCGTGTCTGACACCAGCGCACCGTAATGCCTGAATGCTCTGCTTCTAGGGCGGGGCGTGGCGGTAGGATCTGCACCACTCTGCGAGGTGTTGGCGCATCCGGTGGTGCATATCCCCGACCACCGCTACCACGAGTGGCTATCAATTTTAAAACGCCCACGTCTGGTAGATCTAACGCAGCCAGATCTTGCTCCAAGGCTTGTTGCGTGGGTGCTGAAAATCCTAATTGCTGACAACCAGCCTGTAGGCGATTGAGATGGGCCTGCCATAACGCGGGCACGCCATCGACGATGGCGATAGTCTCAAACACACCATCGCCATACGCCAGACCACGGTCGGTGACCTCTACTTGGTGCTGGGGTTGCCCGTCAATCAGACAGGCGGGCAAAGATAACCGTGCCATTGGTGCCGCCAAAACCAAACGAGTTGGACAGCGCTGCTTTAATTGGCTGATCACGCGCCTCTAAAGGCACTAGATCAAGATCGAACTCTTCGTCAGGCTCTTCTAAGTTAATGGTTGGAGGCAAAATGCCATCACGCATGGCTAGGACGGTGAAGATCGCTTCGATGCCCCCTGCAGCCCCAAGCAAATGCCCTGTCATCGATTTTGTTGAACTCACCGCCAAATCGTAAGCATGTTCCCCAAAACTGGCTTTTACCGCTTGTAGCTCAGCACCGTCACCGGCTTTGGTTGAAGTGCCATGCGCATTCACATAATCGATGTCCTGCGCATTAAGGCCTGCATCATTTAATGCTTGTGTCATGCAGCGGCTGGCACCGTCGCCCGTATCAGACGGCAGCGTCATGTGATGGGCATCACCACTCATACCAAACCCGGCAAGTTCGGCATAAATATTAGCCCCACGCTGCTTAGCGTGCTCATATTCTTCTAGCACTAAGACGCCGGCGCCATCGGAAAGCACAAAGCCATCACGGCCTTGATCCCATGGCCGGCTAGCGCCCTGTGGATCGTCGTTTCGGGTAGATAGCGCGCGTGCCGCCGCAAACCCCCCGAGACCAGTTGGCGTTGTGCCAAACTCTGCACCGCCTGCAATCATCACATCTGCGTCGCCGTAGGCTATAAGCCGCGCGCTTAACCCAATGTTATGCGTTGCGGTGGTGCAAGCCGTTACGGTTGCCAAATTAGGGCCTTTTGCACCTAACAGAATCGAAAGGTTGCCAGAAACCATATTGATAATCGCACTGGGGATAAAAAACGGAGAGATTTTTCTGGGTCCGCCCTCGAGGTAGCTCTTGTGACCTTCTTCAATTGAGAAAATACCACCGATTCCAGAGCCAACGGATACTCCGACCCGCTCCGCATTGGCCTCGTTGATTTCTAGGCCCGCATCACCCACCGCATCCATCGCAGCGGCAATACCATAGTGAATGAAAGGATCCATCTTTCGGGCATTTTTTCGGATGATGTACTGCTCGATATCGAAGTTCCGCACTTCTCCACCGAAGCGGACGGGGAAGGCCTCAACATCAAATCTCGTAATCGGCCCGATTCCGCTTTTGCCAGCAACGATGTTTTGCCACGCCTGCTCAATCGTATTACCAACCGGTGAGACGATGCCCATGCCCGTTACAACTACTCGACGGCCTTTCAATTTGTTATCTCCCGACATGCAACAGGGCCGGACATTGCCGGCCCTGTTGGGTTAATCTGCCATCATAATCTCTGATCAATTACTGATCGAGATGCCGATTGACGTAGTCAATAGCCTGCTGAACGGTAGTGATTTTCTCGGCCTCTTCGTCCGGAATTTCACACTCAAACTCTTCTTCGAGCGCCATGACCAATTCAACGGTGTCTAGGGAGTCAGCGCCTAGGTCATCAACAAAGGATGCCTCGGACGTTACCTCGTCTTCCTTCACACCCAATTGCTCAACAACGATTTTCTTTACACGTTCTTCAATACTGCTCATCTCGCTCCTACCTCTCGGTTTGCGGAATTCCGGCACTTAGTTAAAGGTCCAAACCTGCCAGGCAGGTTCCACTGCCGCGTATTCTAGGGAAACATCTCTAGAACTGCCAGCATACATTCAGCTCATTAAGAGCCCACCATTCACATTTAGCGTCTCACCAGTGATATATCCAGCCGCTGGGGATGCAAGAAAGCACACCGCCGCGGCAATATCTCCGGGTTGCCCAAGACGCTGCATTGGCGTTTGTTCAAGCAATGCTTCGCGCTGCTGGTCATCCAACTCACCAGTCATATCGGTCTCTATAAACCCGGGTGCGATGGCGTTAACCGTAATACCCCGCGGCGCAACTTCACGCGCGAGAGAACGGGTCATACCCAACAACCCCGCTTTGGCCGTTGAGTAATTGATCTGCCCTGCGTTACCCATCAACCCAACCACCGAGCCAATATTGATGATTCGACCATGGCGTGCCTTTATCATTCCACGCAAAACAGCGCGTGTTACGCGAAAGACCGCATTCAGGTTAGTATCAATGACGGCATCCCAGTCCTCATCACTCATGCGCATTGCCAGCCCATCTCGTGTGATTCCGGCGTTGTTAACCAAAATGCTCGGTGCGCCCTCGTTATCACGGATGTTGTCGATCAGTTGCTTGATCTGTTCGGCATCTCGTACATCCAGTACGGCACCTCGCCCGCCTCCGGTTGTTGAACTTAACGCGTCACTGATGCGTTGCGCACCTGATTCGCTCGTCGCTGTGCCAACCACAGTGGCACCCGCTTCCGCTAAAACAGTGGCAATTGCCGCGCCAATACCACGCGTAGCACCCGTTACCAACGCGACTTGATTGTCTAATTGCAGTCTCATTCAACCTCCATGGCGGTCAGGGTTTCTGCTAAAGAATTACGATCGTACAGCGCGTAAACGCTCATTGCCCGATCGATGCGCCGATTCAGTCCCGCCAACACTCGACCCGGGCCGCATTCAATGGCGGTTGTGGCGCCCTGCTCGGCCAGTGACTTAACACAATCACTCCATCGAACCGGTGAGCGCACTTGATCGACCAAATGCTGTTTAATCGAATCGCTATTGCCCGATAGCGATACGTCGACATTGTGAATGACCGGAATTTGCGCCGCCTGTATGTCAACCTGTTCTAAACGTACTGCCAATTGCTCGGCCGCTGGACGCATTAATGAACAGTGAGCCGGTACACTCATCGGCAATTGGACCGCGCGTTTCGCCCCGGCCGCTTTTGCCTGCTCTAGGGCCCGATTAACCGCCGCGGTATGTCCTGCAATCACGACCTGACCGGGTGAGTTAAAGTTCACGGGCTCCACCACTTCACCCTCGGCCGCTTGAGCACAAACGTTAGCGATTTGCTCGTCATCAAGCCCAAGAACCGCTGCAATGGCTCCGTCGCCCTCTGGAACTGCCTCTTGCATATAGCGACCCCGATCTCGCACTAAGCGAACGCCATCAGAGAAATCGAGCGCACCACTGCAGACCAGCGCGGTGTACTCACCCAGGCTATGGCCTGCCATATACCCCGGCAGCGGGCCACCACCCTCGCGCCAGCAACGCCATACGGCAACCCCGGCAACCAGCATCAACGGTTGGGTGTAGTCCGTACGATTCATTAACGATTCGGGGCCTTCGCAAGCGATTTCCCAGAGGTCCTCTTCAAGAGCGCCCGACGCTTCAATAAACGTTTTCTGCACAACCGCATGTGCTTGGGCGAGGTCCTGTAGCATACCGATCGATTGAGAGCCCTGACCGGGAAATAAAAACGCAAGGTCTGATCTTGATTGCATGAAAGACGCTTCCTTTAATACCGAATAAGGGCCGAGCCCCACGTAAAGCCAGCGCCAAACGCTTCCAATAACAACACATCATTACGCTTAATCCGACCATCTCGGACGGCAACATTCAGTGCCAACGGTATCGAGGCTGCCGATGTGTTGCCATGTGTGGCGACGGTGCTCACCACACGTTCCATGGGAAGGTTTAACTTTTTCGCCGTGGCTTCCATAATTCGGATGTTGGCCTGATGCGGAATCAGCCAGTCAATATCGCTGTTTTCCATGCCATTGGTCTGAAGTGTATCTGTGACTAACTGGCCAAGTGTGCGCACCGCCACTTTAAAGACTTCGTTACCCTTCATGGTGACCTTTCCGTGCACACCTTGTAGGGCCTCGTAACCCTGCGAAACGCCCCATGGCACATTTAGAAGGGATTCTTGTCGGCCATCAGCGTGCAACTGAGTCGAAATGATGCCGGGCTGATCAGCTGCTCCTAACACCACGGCGCCGGCACCGTCACCAAATAGAATACAGGTGCCACGATCTTCCCAATTAAGAATGCGAGAAAAGATTTCTGCACCAATAACCAGAGCGGTCTTAGCGCCTTTTGTCTGAATAAAGCGGTTGGCGATGTCTAGTGCATAGATAAAGCCCGAGCAGGCCGCAGAGACATCGAAAGCAATCGTGCCGGCGGGTACCCCTAGTCTTTGTTGTAGTCGCGTTGCAGTACTCGGGAACACCTGATCGGGTGTCGAGGTGGCAAGAATGATGAGGTCGACATCTTCTGCGCTAATACCCGAGGCGGCAAGTGCCTGCTGGGCCGCGTTCAGCGCAAGGTCAGAACACGATTCGTCATCCGCTGCAATATGACGTGACTCAATTCCTGTTCGCTCACGGATCCAGACATCAGAGGTTTCGACCCATTGCTCTAGCTCGCTATTGGGCATTACTCGCTCGGGTAAGTACCCCCCGGTTCCTAGTATTTGGCTGTAAATCATGCACCCTCCCCCGAGCGAAAAAGCTCCCCAAGGCGCTGATCTATACGCTGCGGGATCGCTTCTTTAGCTTCGAGGATACCGGTTTCAATTGCACGCTCAAAAGCAAAAGCGTCTGCCCCACCATGACTTTTAACGACAACTCCGCGCAGCCCTAAAAGGCTTGCCCCATTATAAAAGCGTGGGTCTAAGCGCCGACGGAGTGCTTTAAGAACCGGTAAAGACAACAGTCCGGCAAGCTTTGTTAGTGGACTTCGGCTGAATTCCTCTCGCAAATACTGCGAGATCATTTTGGCCACACCTTCACTGCTTTTTAATGCGACATTGCCGATAAATCCATCGCAAACCACCAAATCCGCTTGGTTTTGGTACATCGTGTCGCCTTCTACATAGCCAATGTAGTTAAGGTCGCTGGCCTGCAGCAGCTGCGCTGCTTGTTTAACCTGGTCGTTGCCTTTTATTTCTTCCTCGCCGAGATTAAGCAATCCCACCCGGGGCGTTTCCGCATCTCCCGAGGCTTCAACCAGCACCGACCCCATCACAGCAAATTGGAATAGATGTTCGGCACTGCAATCGATATTGGCGCCAAGATCCAACATCCGAAAGTGTCCATTCAGACACGGGATAATGGTACAAATGGCAGGACGATCAATACCGGGCAAAGTTTTCAGTACATAGCGCGCGGTTGCCATTAGAGCGCCCGTATTACCGGCGCTAACGCAGGCGGCAGCCTCTTCAGATTTGACGCGCTCAATAGCCACTCGCATGGAAGAGTCTTTTTTATACCGAAGGGCTTGCGATGGTGATTCATCCATCGCAACTACCTCACTGGCGGCGATCAGCGAAAGCTGCTGACCCTCTTGCCCCCCATATTTTTGAAGCGCTTGGCGCAACGCATCCAGATCACCAACCAATTCTAAGCGCACATCCGGATGCCTTGCGATTACCGTTAACGCAGCAGGAACCGTAGCCGATGGACCACGGTCTCCGCCCATCGCGTCAATCGCGATCGTGCAGTAAGCGTTCATTGAGTATGGGTGCGGCGAGATGCCTACTCGTCGATGCCGGTAGTTACCTTACGGCCACGATAGTATCCGTCCGCGGAGATATGATGCCGGCGATGCACTTCGCCTGTGGTTGGCTCAATGCTTAGCGTTGGGCCTTCGATGGCGTCGTGGCTGCGACGCATACCGCGGCGAGAAGGCGTTTTCTTGGATTTTTGTACGGCCATTACGTTGTCCTATTTATCCTGTTGATCTTTCAATTTAGCTAAAGCCGCCATTGGGTGTGGCTTTTGATAGCTTGTTGTCCAGTCTGTTCCTGAACAGTTTTCTTTCTCGTGCACTGCAACTATTGGCAATGCCAGTATTAGCTCATCTTCTACCAGCGTTAAGACCGACAGCTGGCCTCGTTCTGCAACTACCGGCGTGATATCCATCGGTAATGCGTCTGCCGCTTCTTCGGAGTCGACAACCGTAAGCTCAAAATCGCTAGCTAATCTTACGTGTACGTTACCAAGACAACGTTCGCACTGCATAGTCGCCTGTGCGTGTATCTGCCCTGTAACTAAAATTTCTGCCGTTCCTACCTGTTTACCGATTGCCACTTGCAGTTGCACATCGATAGGACCCGCAACGGTTGCCCTATCGGCGATTCGGTCCATGGGCCGCGGGTCTACTACCCCGGCAAAGCAATAATCACCGACTGCTAGCTGCGTAAGGTCTAATTTAAGCGGTAACGGCTGAATCGACATTAACCGCGCATAGTAAGGCGGCGACGCGTGACTGTCAAAAACAATAATTAGGTATTGCAGAGCAGCATTTCTATGATCAATCATCATTACTTTAATTAAGGGAGAAAGAAATTCGTGCGGGATTTGGTACTGGGATCAAGCTCAAATTATCGAGCCGATTTGCTAACTCGTCTTGGAATTCAATTTGAACAAGATTCACCAAGCATTGACGAGGCGGTGTTAACGGGTGAAACCGCAGAGGACTATGTCTGCCGGCTTGCTCGAGAAAAAGCCAAGACGGTTGCCTTGCGACATCCGAATGCCGTGGTGATTGGTTCTGACCAATGCAGCGAGTGTCAGGGCATTCTACTGGGCAAACCACAGACCCAAGAACGGGCAATCGAACAGCTCGCTAACGCGTCCGGGCAAATTGTCACGTTGTATACCGCTGTAGCCGTGCTCGAGCCAGACTCAGGGCGTATTCAGGTGGCTCAAGTGCCAACCATCGTGCATTTCCGCACATTGAGTCGAGAGGCTATCTCGCGCTATGTAGAAAAAGATGCCCCACTCGACTGTGCTGGTAGTTTTCGTGCCGAAGGTCTCGGAATTACTCTTTTTGAGCGAATTAATAGCGACGATCCCACCGCATTAATTGGCCTTCCACTGATTGCACTAACCCGTTTACTCTCCCAAGCCGGCATTAATTTGCCATAAAGCTCGAAGAGAAAAGCCCGTGGCGCAGCGAAACCCCAATTCGTTCAACGAGTTGGTCCAGCAACGGCCTTGGTGTGGTGTAATCAACCATCTCCTCAGTATCAAAACGCATCTGCGCAACGGCTTTGGTATCGCCAAACCCGTCCGCCAGTCCTAAATCAACGGCTTGCTCCCCTGTCCAGGTTCGTCCAGAAAATAGATCATCCTGCTGCTCGTTTAGACGATTACCCCGCCCTTGCCGCACGGCACTCACAAACTGTTGTTGGATTTCGTTGAGCATTGTCTGTAGGTCCTCTATGGCCTCTGGGTCTTCAGGCATAAAGGGATCGAGTCCCGCTTTTTCGTCTCCGGCGCTATAGACTCGGCGCTCAACTCCCAACCGAGATAAAGCTTCCGTAAACCCAAACCCACGTGATATCACCCCAATTGACCCAACCAGACTTGCCGGATCGACAAAAATTTCTTCCGTTGCTGCTGCGGAGTAATAGGCACCCGACGCCATGATGTCTTGACCAACAGTGATGATGGGTTTGTTGGGATATTGCTCCTGTAACGCATTAATACCCCTGAAGATCTGCCCTGACTGGACGGGTGATCCTCCGGGGCTGTTAATTTCTAAAATCACACCTCGAGTTGCATTGACGCTCAGTGCCGTTTCTATTGCGCCTAGAATGTTAGTAGCGCTTGCGGGGCTATCGGCCATGATAGGACCTTCCAGCCGCACTACCCCTGCATGGGGTCCGGTTGCTGTTTCCGTGGTGAGTACCCCACTAGGTAAAAACGCGAGGATGCTCATGCCGCCGATATAACCAACTAAGAGCAGCTTAAAGAAAATGCCCCAGCGTCTAGCTCTGCGGCGCTCTTTAACGCCCTCAAGTGCAATGTCACGCAATGTATTACGCGTCCAGTTGTCTTCATCACTCATTGGCTCAATCCTTTTTGCGTAGCGAGTAGCTCGTTAGGTAGTGGTGCAGCCACGTCAACGGGTGGTCCACCATCAATTTCAAATTGAATGCGACTGGCATGTAAAAATAACCGGCGCAGGCGCAAGTTGCGAAACCGTTTGTCGGCTGATGGATTCCCATAACGCCGATCCATGACAACCGGATGCCCTAAATACTGCGCATGCGCACGAATTTGATGCATTCGTCCGGTGTGCAATCGCACCCGAACCAAACTACACCCGGGGTAGATTGCTTCACGAAAAAAGTCAGTTCTAGCGCTTAACCCTGTCTCATCAGGCTGCATAGTCCGCTCGCCTCCCGGCCCCGCCACTGCTTTCAGTGCAACCGTTACCGTTTTTTTCTGCCACTTTACCTCGCCATGTAGCAACGCGATGTACTCTTTGACCACGGTATGATTTTTAAATGCCTCATTTAAGCGGCGCAAAGCAGACCGGCGTTTCGCGATGACCAAACATCCACTCGTGTCACGGTCTAATCGATGCGCCAAATCAAGGAATGGAAGATCGGGGCGAGAATCTCGTAGCGCCTCAATCACCCCGTAAGCCAAACCAGAGCCGCCATGCACTGCGAGTCCAGATGGCTTATTTAACACCATTAATCGGTCGTCTTCGTAGAGAATTGCCGCATCCAGACGGTCGGTAATTCGTACCGAGGGGGTTATCGGCTCGGCCTCCGCCCGCCGCACGGGCGGCACACGAATTTTATCGTCTGTCGCTAAACGATAACTCGGGCCGATGCGTCCACCATTGACGCGCACCTCACCCTTGCGCAACAGCCGATAAATCCGCGTCTTTGGAACACCTTTAAGTATGCGTAGGAGGTAGTTATCGATACGCTGACCGGCAAATTCTTCACTAATTACGACATATTCGACACTGGCCAAGTTTAGGGCCTCCAAAAGAGTTGTTCGTGGCGTATCGCTGCGGCAAACTCAAACCATGAGCGAACGTGAGGCAATGGAATTTGACGTCGTGATCGTAGGCGCGGGCCCTGCTGGGTTATCGGCTGCCATACGGCTGCGTCAATTAGCTGCTCAGGCGCAACAGGATATCCGGGTCTGCGTGCTGGAGAAAGGCTCAGAGGTTGGCGCCCACATTTTATCTGGGGCTATTCTTGAAACCCGCGCGCTTAATGAGCTATTGCCAGACTGGCAAGAACGGGGCGCACCATTGCATACCCCCGTTACAAAAGATCAATTTATGCTTCTGACAGAGAAGCGAGCATTGACGGTTCCCAACGCCCTACTCCCCAAACAACTGCATAATGCGGGCAATTACATTGTTTCCATGGGCAATGTCTGTCGCTGGCTGGCTGAGCAAGCCGAAGCACTGGGCGTAGAAATTTACCCGGGGTTTGCTGCTGCCGAAGTATTATTTGATCAGAACGGAGCAGTCTATGGAGTTGCTACCGGTGACATGGGCCTCGACCGAGAAGGCCAGCCTAAACCTAACCATGAGCCTGGGATGGAGCTGCATGCGCGTTACACCCTTTTTGCCGAGGGTTGCCGTGGGCATTTAAGCAAACAGCTAGAGGCCAAGTTTGGTTTGCGTGATGGTGTAGACCCCCAAACCTATGGCATCGGTTTTAAAGAACTCTGGGAAGTAGCGCCTGAGAATCATCAGCCTGGACTGGTGGTGCATACCGCCGGTTGGCCAATGGATACAACAACTTGGGGTGGTTCTTTTATGTATCATCTTGAGAATAACCAGGTTTATGTGGGTTATGTGGTGGGCTTGGATTATCAGAACCCGCACCTTGATCCATTTAACGAGTTCCAGCGATTCAAAACCCACCCACGCGTTCGCAACACCTTTGCGGGCGCTAAGCGGGTTGCCTACGGGGCAAGAGCATTAAATGAAGGTGGGCTGCAGTCGATACCCAAGCTTGCGTTCCCCGGTGGCGCGCTAATTGGCTGCGCCGCGGGATTCTTGAATGTCGCTAAAATCAAAGGCAATCATACGGCCATGAAAACTGGCATGTTAGCGGCAGAAGCCGTTGCCGAGGCGTTACAGCCTGATGCGGCAGCCACCCCTACGCTCAGTGCTTATCCGCAGCGGTTTAAGGCATCTTGGGTTTATCAAGAGCTGCATGCAGCGCGCAATCTGCGCCCTGCCACCGCACGATGGGGAATGGTGCTCGGTGGTCTTTATGCTGGCATCGATCTGAAACTCTTTCACGGCAAATTGCCGTGGACGTTGCATCATCAACATCCCGATCATGAGCGGCTTAAACCCGCCGCAGAGATGCCGAAGATTGACTATCCTAAGCCAGATGGGGTTTTAACGTTTGACAGAAATTCAAGCGTCTTCTTAACCAATACAAATCATGAAGAAGATCAGCCTTGTCATCTGACTCTCGCGGATGCCAGCATCCCGATTCGCCACAACTTGGCTCTATATGATGAGCCTGCGCAGCGCTACTGCCCTGCCGGGGTTTATGAGATTGTGACCAGTGAGTCAGGCGATGCGCAGTTACAGATAAACGCGCAAAACTGCATTCACTGTAAAACCTGCGATATCAAAGATCCCACCCAAAACATTACCTGGGTGGCCCCAGAGGGTGGTGGCGGCCCAAGTTATCCCAATATGTGAATAAGCTTAGGCCCCTTGCAGTTACGCACGTGGTTTTTCGTTTTGCGGATCATATAAGGACTGATAGCCCACCGCCGCCACGCTAACAGGGTAAGCTTCGTTAAAATATTCCATCTGCAACAACTGGCCGACATGGCAATACGCCCACGGCAGATAGGCCAACATAATGTTTTTGCCCACACTTGGCCCGTAAGCAATACTGGTTGTGTAAGAGCGACGCCCCAGCTCATCAACCAACACCTCGCCACTCTTCGGATCGATGATAGGCAAATTGCCCAATGGGTAACGCGCCATGCCGTTGGCATCCCGATTGTCGTCCATAACCAACGTACACAGCATGGCGGGCTGATGGGCTCTGGCTCGTTGCTCAAGATAGGCCGCCTGCCCATGGAATTCGACCGGTTTGACTTTGGGGCGAGCCAAATCAGCTTCGAGTAGGTTGTAATCCGTTAGTAGGTCAGCATTTTGCAAACGCAGGCTCTTCTCAAGCCGCCGGCTATTGGCGTAGGTTTCGATTCCGACTGGCGTGACGCCTTTGGCATACAACGCATCCCACAGGGCTAGGCCGTCATCGTAGTTAAAATGGAGCTCCCAACCTTGCTCACCCACATAAGAAATACGGAATGCCAGTACCGAAATGCCAGCGATATTAATTTCACGGAATGATGCAAACGGGAATGCTGTGTGCTCTAGACCGGCTGGGTCTTTAGCAATTGATTGCAGGGTTTTCCGGGCATTCGGGCCCCATAAGCCAAGGCACCCATAGGCTTGGGTGCGCTCTGATATTTCAACGTCTCGCCCTTGGTCTTGGGCCAGTCGCTGCAACCACACCAAATCACGATGCCCGGCATCACCCCCGTCTATGACCCGGTAATGGTCGTTGGCCAAGCGCAGGACCGTTAAATCGGCTCTTACGCCACCGAGGTGGTCGAGAAAATGGGTGTAGATACCCTTGCCGATAGGGGTGTCACCGCCCACACGGGCAACGCAGGCATACTCCAATAATGCCTCAGCATCACGCCCCTGCACATCGATAATGCAAAAGTGCGAAAGATTGATCATGCCCACATCTGCAGACAGCTTAAGCTGCTCTGCATTGGACACCCGCCAAAAATGCCGAGCATCCCATTCATTTTGGCGCTCAGGCACCTGTTGCCCGTAGACGTCTAATAATCCCTCATTGCTGGCGTAGCCATGTGCGCGCTCCCAGCCGGCAATCTCCATAAAATGCCCGCCAAGTGCTTTTTCTCGCTCCCAAAATGGGCTGCGGAAAAGATCTCGGCCCTTGCTATACGGCTCACGGTCATGGACCGGTGGGTTATAAACCTTAAACGCCGTTTCAAAACACCGGTCATGGATGAATTTCTCATCCCTTTGAAAGGGATAATGGCGGGCTGTATCAATTCCATGATGATCAACTTCAGTGCGGCCATCCGTCATCCAGTCGGCCACCACCTTACCGGTACCAGGCCCGTCTTTTACCCAGACAGAGACGGCATACCAAAGCCCACGAATGGAAGGTGACTCCCCGATGGAGGGCCCGCCGTCTGAGGTGACCTGCAAAAGACCGTTAAATGAACGTTTCTCGTCATAACCCAACTCTGCCAAAATTGGCGTTAGCTCCATGGCGCGCTCGAGCGGATCCATGATTTGCTCAATTTCAAGGTCACGTTGAGAGGGCGATAGCCTAGCCTGCTCTTTTTCTAGCAGATCACGCGGATGCACCAGACGCGGCGCATTTTCCTCGTAGTAACCCCACTCAATTTGCCCACCTTCGGGTGTTTTGGGGTCTCCTGTATCTCGCAAATAAGCAGAGTTACCTTGATCGCGGAGTAATGGGTAGCCGATATCTTTGCCGGTGCCCGCAAATTCTTCGTACGGTCCAAAAAAGGTCAGTGGATGATCAACAGGCATTACCGGCAGATCTTCACCTGCCATCTCAGCAATTAAACGCCCCCAGAGCCCAGCGCAAACCACTACATACTCGGCCTCGATTCGCCCTCTTTCGGTATCAACCCCACGGATTCTTCCATCCTCAATATGTAATCCGGTACAGGGCGTATTGGCCCACGAGCTGAAGTGTCCACTGGCGATAGCCTCGTCAATGAGCTCGCCGGTCACAATCTGTGAGCGAGGCTTAACGAGGCCTGCATCTGGATCCCATAGCGCCCCTTGTATCACGCTCTCTTCTAGTAATGGGAAACGCGCCTTCGCCTCGGCCGCGCTAATCATCATTGCGTTAGTGCCAAATGCCCGACCTGAACTGACTTTGCGCTTTAACTCGGCCATGCGCTCGTCATCACCGACTCGCGCCACTTCTAACCCACCAACCCGTGCGTAACGGTCACGAGCTGCAAAAAACTCAATACTGTACAGGGTGGTGTAACAGGTCATTCGGTCATGCGCTGTGGCATAACAGAAATCAGAGGCATGCGCTGTCGAGCCGATATCCGTGGGAACCCCGCTTTTATCGATTCCCACGATATCCGTCCATCCCCGCTCAATCAGGTGATGCGCCACAGAGGCGCCGACGATTCCGCCATGGCCGATAATCACAACACGCGCTTTGCTCGGAAACTCCGCCATGCCTCTCTCCTGTATGAGTCAGGGTTTAATAATAGTCTGAGCGTACGCGTCACGCGACCATAGCAACTGGCTTAAATGCGACCGCCGATTGTATCTCAGCGCCATCTCGAGCCCGCGCGCCTGCCCTTTGTGAAACACCCCTCAGTAGTGCTATCATCCACCGCTGTCGGTTTACCGATAGAAAGAAGAATGCTCGCGGGGGCGGTATGGTGCCGGCCCTGCATTGAACTTAACAACGCGCCTGCCTTGGCGCCCGCAAATGGATACCCCATGACGGGTCCCTTAGCCTTGCGAATATGCACCCTACTCCCCGAGCTCGCGCTCGCTGTGGAAAGACCGTTGACGCCTGCTGCTTTTATGCCGCATGGCGCCGGCTGGCTGCTGTCGCTGGCGGGGGCTCAGGGCAGTCGCCGGAGAACAACTCGGCATGAAAAGAATGTTAGTCAACGCCACGCAGCCAGAAGAGTTGCGTGTCGCACTGGTCGATGGCCAATCCCTATTCGATTTGGATATCGAAACTCCTGCTAGAGAGCGTAAAAAAGCCAACATCTATAAAGGCCGCATTACGCGAGTAGAACCCAGCTTAGAGGCGGCGTTTGTTCAGTATGGCTCTGAGCGCCATGGGTTTCTTCCCTTCAAAGAAATTGCGAAGGAATACTTCCAAGCTACTGATAAAACTGATCTTTCCAAGGTCTCTATCGCCGATGTGATCAAGGAAGGTCAGGAAATTGTCGTTCAAGTAGAAAAAGAAGAACGTGGCAATAAAGGCGCAGCACTAACCACGTTTGTCAGTTTGGCTGGGCGGTATCTCGTCCTGATGCCCAACAACCCACGCGCTGGGGGTGTTTCACGTCGTATTGAAGGTTCAGAGCGCAATGAGATTCGCGATGCGCTTCGTGACCTGGAGATCCCCGAGGGAATGGGGCTAATTGTTCGCACTGCCGGCGTTGGCCGCAGTAGTGAAGAGCTGCAATGGGATTTGGACTATCTCATTAATTTATGGACGGCGGTTGGCAACGCAGTTGAAAAGCAGCCGGCCCCTTTTTTGGTCTATCAAGAAAGTAACGTCATTATCCGTGCGCTGCGAGATTACCTTCGCGCCGATATTGGCGAAATTTTGGTTGATGATCGTGAAGTGTTTGAGCGCGCGCGTGAGTTTGTGCAACAAGTTATGCCGCATAACCTTCAAAAATTAAAGTTCTATGATGACCGGGTGCCACTGTTTAGCCGGTATCAAATCGAAAGCCAAATAGAATCCGCCTTCCAGCGTGAGGTGCGCCTCCCTAGCGGTGGCATCATTGTCATTGACCACACCGAGGCGTTGATATCGATTGATATTAACTCTGCACGTGCCACCAAAGGCGCCGATATTGAAGAAACAGCCCTACGCACGAATACCGAGGCCGCCGAAGAGATTGCGCGACAGCTTCGCCTTCGTGACCTTGGCGGGCTGATCGTCATCGACTTCATTGATATGGGGCCAAGCCGCAACCAACGTGAGGTCGAAAACTGTCTGCGCGAGGCTGTTAAGCAAGATCGTGCACGGGTTCAGCTTGGTCGCATTTCTCGGTTTGGACTATTAGAAATGTCGAGACAGCGCTTGCGTTCATCGCTGGGCGAGTCTGCCCTCGAGGTTTGCAGTCGCTGTAGCGGTCAAGGCACAGTGCGCAGCGTTGAGTCGCTAGCGCTCTCGGTGCTTCGCATCATCGAAGAAGAGGCAATGAAGGAAAAAACCGGGAAAGTGCTTGCCCAATTGCCGGTTGATGTTGCAACGTTTCTACTCAACGAAAAGCGCAGCATCTTAGGGGCGATTGAAGAGCGGAATGGCATTGAGGTTTTACTCATCCCGAATCGTCGCCTAGAAACACCGAACTATGAATTGCAGCGTCTGCGGAGTGACGAGGATGCCGAGGAACAGACGAGTTACAAGCTGACTGACGAAGATGAAGGCCCAAGCGTTGCTGAGACCCTCCTCACCGCAGAACGAGCTCGCGCTGAGACGCCAGCGGTAAAAAGCATTCGGCCTGGCCCCCCAGTGCCGTCTGCAAAGGCAACCGCCACCGAGGCCTCCGAAACGCCGCATGGCCCGGGGCTTTTGGGTTGGTTGCGGCGCTTAGTAAGCGGTGACGATGCGCAGAGCGCAACGGAAACTGCTGCGGAGACTAAAACCACAGAAGAGTCTGGTGCCTCGGGAGAGAAAACGGCTCAAAGCGGCAATCGCCGCCGTCGCAGTGGGAGCGGTAATACTCGCAGCACGGGTAGCAGTGGTCAGCGGCGAAGCCGTGGTGGTTCACGACGTACCTCTAGTACGGACGAGACAAAGCCAGAAAAATCAGAAAAGCCAGAAAAGCCCGAAAAGGCTGAAAAAGCTGAAAAAGCTGAAAAAGCTGAAAAGGCCGAAAAAGTTGAAGCAGCCCCCGCCGCCGATGCAACGCCAGCAGCAGAGGGCGAAAAGCCTGCTGGCACAGGCCGTACCCGAAGGGGTCGCCGAGGTGGACGCCGCCGTCGCCGCCCCAATGGCGAGGAAACCCCTTCAACAGAAACGGCTTCGGCAGACAGTCAGGCCGAGGCGGAAACTGGAACCGAAACTCAGAAAGCGCCGGCGCCTGCGGCGGAGAAACCCGCAGAGGTCAAGAAAAGCCCTGCTGCAGAGGAACCTGTAGCTCCAACACCGCCTGCCGAGGCGAGTGACCCGCGCCGCTGGTCAGGACGGCCGCGTCTGCCCACTGACTAGAGTTGGTAACGCTCGCGCAATGTCGCGAGCAAACCTTCAGCGGCATCTTCGATAAGATCGAAGACATGAGCAAAGCCATCGTCACCGCCATAGTAGGGATCCGGCACCCATAACGTGGAGTGCCGTTGTCCATACTGTAGCAGCGGTTCAATGCGCGATTTCGCACTGCTGGGTGCTTCGGCGTGAAGCCAATCCAGATTTGCCTCATCCATTGCTAAGATGTGCGAGAACGCTTCAAAATCGAACGCATCGACTTGCCGGGCGCGTAAGTCTGAGATTTCAATCCCGCGCGCGCTCGCCTCTGCCTGAGAACGCCGATCGGGCGCTTTACCAATGTGATAGTTATGCGTTCCTGCCGAGTCTGTCTGAATTGCTGATTCTAGACCCGCTTCTCGGAGTTTATGTCGAAAAACACCCTCCGCGGTGGGTGAACGACAAATATTTCCCATACAGACAAACAGAACTTCAGTCATTGCAATTGGGCCTCTACCACGCGTAGGTCGTCCATTGTATCAACACCAGGCCCGGGCAAAAGGCTGGCTTGTGCCACTTGAATCCACTCCCCTGCCTGCAGCGCCCGAAGCTGTTCTAGGTGTTCTAGCTGCTCAAGGGGGCTTGCTGGTAGATCGCCATAACGTTTTAGGAAACCGGCACGGTACGCATAAAGCCCCAAATGCCGCTGCGCTATCGTTGTTAATAGGGAGCTATTCCCTTCCCGATCCCAAGGTATTGGGGCGCGGCTAAAGTACAGGGCGCGGCCATTACGCTCGGTAACCACTTTCACCACATTAGGATTTTGCAGTTCATCGAGATCAGCGATGGGAGTTGATAGCGTGCTGATTGCTGCTCGTGGTTCTGTCTCTAACAAGCGATTGACCTGCTCAAGCAAAATAGCTGGCATCAGGGGTTCGTCACCTTGAAGGTTTACCACAATCACATCATCTGCAAGCTGTTCTTGCATGACAACCTCGGCTAAACGATCTGTGCCGCTGACATGATCCTCGCGCGTCATGCAAACCCGTGTACCCAGTTGTTGAACGGCGTCTGCAATGTCGTCATGATCCGTGGCAACCACAATATCCGCGGCCCCACTCTCTTTGGCCCGGTCAATCACATGCGCAATCATCGGCCGCCCCCCAATCTCCCGCAGCGGCTTGCCGGGTAGGCGGCTGGATTGATAACGCGCGGGGATAATGACAATAAACGGATGCATCATTTTTCCTGTAAGGAGGCTAACAGTGCCATTAATTGGGTTTTTGTTGCCGAATCTGGTTCAGCGGTAACTGGCAATGTCCAACTATTATTCGGTGCGAATGTTCGACATTTAACCGCGTCTTTCTCGGTCATAACAATGGCTAGATTATCTTCAAATTGCAGGTCATGGGGCTGAAATGCGTGATGATCAGAAAAGCAATGGGGTATCACATCAAATCCCAATTGAGTCAATGTATTGAAAAAGCGCTGGGGGTTACCAATCCCTGCCACTGCATGCACCCGATCACCGGAAACCGGCACAGCTTTATTAGGTTCCTTAACTAAAGGCGCTAGCGCACCGGTCCTAAGGTTAAATTGCCCTTGGCTTTCTGGAACCGATGGGCCGTTGGCGATAACTAGATCAACACCCTTAAGGCGGTCAGGAGGCTCACGCAATGGTCCTGCCGGCAGACAACGCCGATTACCTAGACCACGTTCACCATCAATAACGGCAATTTCAACATCACGCCCCAGCGCGTAATGCTGTAGGCCGTCATCGCTAATAATAATATCGGGCGATACGGTATCAATGAGTAACTGGGCAGCAGCCACACGCTTTTTGCCAATCGCAACTGCACATTTTGCACGTTGAGCAATTAAAACCGCCTCATCGCCAACCATCAACGGATCGCTGTCATGACTCACGCAGACTGGCCCCGCGCTACTGCCACCGTAGCCACGCAGTATTACGCCCGGGTTGTAGCCAAGCTGACGGGCAGCCTCAACCAACCAGATCACTAAAGGTGTTTTGCCGGTACCCCCCACAAAGATATTGCCAACTACAACAACAGGAATAGGCAAACGAAGACTAGGAAGCCGCCCCTCTAAGTAGCGTTGCCGGCGCCGGCGCATAATCAGACCATAAAGCAGACCAATCGGCGCAAGTAGCTGCCCTAACCCATGCTCTTTTAACCAGAACGCAGGAAGGCCGCGGCTATTGCTCATGGGTTTGTGCCGCTTCCGTTCTAAACTGCAGCCGATGCAACGCGGCGTAGGGGCCACGGCGCTCAATCAGCTCTTGATGGCTGCCCGTCTCGACGATGTGCCCCGCATCGAGCACCAGGATACGATCCGCGCGTTCAATGGTTGATAAGCGGTGGGCGATTACCAAGGTAGTTCTGCCCTCCATCAATCGCTCTAACGCCGTTTGAATATGCTGCTCTGAGGCAGAATCAAGCGCCGAGGTAGCCTCGTCCAAGATAAGCACCGGTGCATCTTTCAGTAACGCTCTGGCAATAGCGATGCGCTGGCGCTGCCCACCCGATAGCAACACGCCGTTTTCTCCAACCGGCGTATCGAAGCCCTGAGGCAGTGCCTCAATAAATTCTCGTGCATTAGCGGCTTCTGCGGCTTCGTAAAGCGCGCTCCGATCAGCGCCGTCGGGCTGGCCATAAGCAATATTCTCGGCGATGGTGGCGTTAAAGAGCACCACCTGCTGGCTAACAAGCGCAATCTGTTGCCGAAGTGCGGATAGCCGATAATCTCGCAAATTAACGCCATCCAGCAGAATCTCACCTTGGGTTGGTTCGTAAAACCGCGGAAGTAAATTAACTAAAGAGGTCTTTCCACTGCCCGAGCGCCCCACCAGCGCTACCGTTTCTCCTGCTTTGATGGTCAAGCTAATGCCATCTAACACTAAATCTGGGTTGTTTCGGTAATGCAGCCCAACCTGGCGGAATTCAATACTGCCGTCTACCCGGGTGGGCGCATGTGTACCCGTGTCTTGTTCAGGCGGTTCATCAATAATCTCAAAAATGCTCTCGCCCGCCGCAATGCCGCGTTGAATGCGGGCATGCACGGTTGTTAACCGTTTAAGTGGCTGTAACAGCAGCAACATTGCCGTTAGAAAAGAAACAAAGGATCCAACGCTGACCGTCGTCATGCTGTCTTGAAAGGTCGCAAGCCAAACCACAATCGATAATGCTAAGGCCGCACAAAACTGAACAATTGGGGTGCTTAAGGCTTGGGTAGCCGCAAATTTCATGAACTGCTTGGTATTACGCTCATTGGCCTCGGCAAAGCGCGATCGTTCAAGCGCTTGTGCCCCGTAAATACGCACTTCATCACTGCCTTCAATCGCCTCTTCGGCTACATAGGCGATGTTTCCAACCGAATTTTGAACGCGATGGCTGAGTTTGCGAAAACGCCGGCTCACATACACCACCACGCCAATCACTACCGGTCCTAGTAATAAAAACGTCAGCGTTAACTTCCAGCTTAGCCAGAACATGTAAGCCAGTAGGAAAAACACGGTGGCAAAATCACGGATAATAATGACGACCGCATTGGTACCGGCCTCTGCCACCTGCTCAACGTTATAGGTTAGCCGAGAGAGCAGCATGCTCGATGAGGCATCATCGAAATACCGCCGGGGCAGTGTCAATAAGCGGTCAAATACCTCCGCGCGAAGGCGTCCGATAATGCGGCGGCTGATCCAGGCCGTGCCATACTGCGAGGCAAAACTACTGAGCCCGCGCACCACGAAAATCGCAAGCACACCCAGAGGGATCAGTTTAATGACATCTGGATCACGCTCGACAAAACCGGCATCAAGCAGGGGCTTAACCAGCCATGCAAAACCCGCCTCGGTTGCCCCGGTTAAAATCATCCCGACAACGGCAAGCGCCGCGACTTTCCAATAATCGAGAACATAGGTTAAAAGCCGGCGATAGATGGCCCAGCCGCTATTTACATCTTGCACAATCGTTGGTGAGTCCTTGCCGACAAAAATCGAGTAGAACCCCGATGATAAAGGATTTCTTGGCCATCCCGAAACCGACCGACCTGCTGCGGTGCATTTAATATACGACTACGCCGGGCACGCTCACCGCCTGCCGGTATGAGCTGCTGGTTTTTTAGATGAAATACCACCGCGCCGTCGAGCCCCGTGTCATGAATAACAGCCCCCGCGCAAAGCAAGCGCTCCACAACCTGAGTGTTGGGCATCGAATACCCATTATGATATCCCGCCGAGATCACAACATGATGGGGGGCTGTTTTTTGTAAAAAAACCGATCCTGAACTTGATTGACTGCCGTGGTGCGGGGCTTCAACAACCGCAAAGTGGCTGTTCAGGCGCATGGCTATTGAATACTCTTCGATGTCTGCAATATCACCGGTAAACAAAACCTGCTCACCCCCGCTTCCAACCGACGTGACGCAGGATGCCGCATTACCGGCGGCGGCAAACGGGGACGGTGGGGCAAGAAACTCGAACATTACACCATCATGCACCCACTGCTCACCCGCCTCACACGGCTGTGCCTTGGGAAGTGCGGCGATTGGCTCTCCTACCCAGGCCTGCCCAATATCAAATGTGGCTGCCAGATCGGAAATCCCGCCCCGATGGTCGGCGTCTGCATGGGTAATAATTAGCGTATCAATTCGTTTAATGCCACGCTCTTTAAGATAAGGGATGAGCGTAAACGCTGCTGCATGGCCGCCACTGCGCCAAACAGGCCCGGTATCAATCACAACGGTATGCGCACGCGTTTGTATCACAGCGGCGTTACCCTGCCCTACTTCAAGCCAGGTAATGGTTGCGTTTCCTGATTGAATATTGGGGCTTGGTCTCAGTACTAGCAGCAATAAGAAGACGACGCTCAGCCCTCGCATTGGGGTACCCTTAGGCAGAAAAAACAAAGCCACAGCAACCAGTGATAATAAGCCAACAACAACACTCATGTGGCTCACAGGTATTGGCGTTGCGCCCAAATCCACAAGCCATCCGCCAGCTTGGTAGAGCTTCTCTAATAGAAATCCCAACATGCTAAGGCCCAACGCCCCAGCCGGCTCATAGATCCACAGTAGCCCGGTAGAAATGAGTGCACCGGGGACAACCAGTAACGAAAAAAGGGGCAGCACCAGCAAATTGATCGGTATGGCTAGTGGGCTAAAGCTTCCGAAAAAAAGCGCGGTTAACGGCGCAAGCCCAACAAATAAGCCAATCTGCAATAGCCATAACGCTTGCATGGCGCCCAGCTTCCGCCCGCGAATCAACAGCAAAATCAGCCCAACCGCCACAAACGAAAGCCATGCCCCAGGCATAAGCGCGGTACTCGGTTCGATGGCAACTAATCCAAGGGCCGCCATGATGAGCAAACGAATGCCCCGCAATCGACGTCTGGAAAGGATTGCTAGACTGCCTAAACTTAGCATCGTCAATGCGCGTACGGTCGGCACCGAAAATCCGGCTAATGCCGCATACCCACAGGCAAGCGCTGCACCAACCCCAAGAGACCATGCTCGACGATCTCCCGGCAGCCTAGCCCAGCGCCACCCTAACCTCCCTAGCCCATATCCAAAAGCTGCCATTAATCCGATATGGAGGCCTGAGATTGCCAATAAATGCCCTGTGCCGGTGGTGCGAAGAATCTCCCAGGTATGATCGGTAAAACCCCTTCGATCTCCAGTCACAAGCCCCTGCAGAAGCGCCCTGCCCGCGGGGTATGAAACCTGTTGCGCAATTTGAGATGAGACAATTGACCGCCAAGCCGATAGTCCTTGCGCTGGCGCAAGCCGAACCGCTTGATTAGTCGCAGATAATACGGCTGTTGCATCAATCTTCCCTGCCGCCAACCACTGCTCGTAATCAAATCCGATAGGATTCATAAATCCACGGGGCCGTCGCAGCTTAAGCGGCAATTGCCACTTCTCCCCTGCCTTTACCCTCAGCTGATCATCATAAACACTCACCCGAATACGCCGGGGTAAACGCCAATCCAAGCCCTGCATTGACTCAGGACGAAATAAAAAGCGCTGCTGATCCGACTGCCTGCTTGGCAAATCGACGACGGTTCCGGTAACGAGGATAGGCTCTGCCCGCTCAATCGGAGGCCAGCGAGATAACGCATCGCCTTGCCAAATAAGGGCGATAACAACACCAACGCCCAAATAACCGATTAGCCCCGCCCAATGGCGGACAACGATCATCGGAATCATGCAGCACAAGATGAGCAGCAGCCCACCAAAGCGCAGTGGGATAAGCACGGCTAAAAGAAGGCCGCATAAAATAAAAACCGCACGCATGGCGGTAAACGCTAGCAGGGTCTAGGGAATAGCGTGGAGCTGCCCGTCGGCCAAATTAAGCCGCCTATCCATTCTTGCGGCTACCTCCATATCGTGGGTTACCAGCACCACGCTGGTCGCGTTTTCACGATTAATCTCTTGAAAAAGAGCCAATATGGACTCGGCTGTTTGCCGATCTAGGTTACCGGTTGGCTCATCAGCAAGCAGGCAATCAGGCTGGGTAATTAGTGCCCGCGCAATAGCCACCCGTTGTCGCTCTCCGCCCGAAAGCTCGCCAGGCTTATGCCGCTGTCTTTCAGCCAGCCCAACGCGCGCTAGCATCTGAGTGGCGGCTTGCGTGGCCTGAGCGCCTGCTGTACCGCGAATTAATAATGGCATAGCCACATTTTCTAGTGCCGTAAATTCGCCAAGCAGATGATGGAATTGATAAACAAAGCCCAATCGCTTATTTCGCAATTTACCCCTGGCGGCCGCGCCGAGGGCAGACATTTGCACCCCACCCACAAAGACCTCGCCCGATTCAACATCCTCAAGCCCACCTAGAACATGCAGCAATGTACTTTTACCGGCGCCCGATCGGCCCACAATGGCCACCTGCTCGCCCCGTTGAACGGTAAGCGACATGTTGGCGAGAACATCAACGCTTAATGCCCCTTCTTTGAACGTTTTGTAAACGCTGCGGCACTCAAGGGCTACCGGTTGATCACTCATGCCGTAGGGCCTCCGCAGGCGCAATGCGCGACGCACGCCACGCCGGATAGAGCGTTGCCAGCAAACTCAGCCCAAAAGCCGCCAAGGTAATCCGCCAGACATCATGTAAGCGCAGATCTGAGGGCAGATCATTAATATAATAGACATCGCCAGAGATAAAATCGGCATTAAATAACTGCTCAATGGCCGGCACGATTGTCTCGACATTAAGTGCCAATGCAACGCCTCCTGCGGTGCCGATTAGGGTTCCAACCACGCCAAGTACACTGCCTTGGATAATAAAAATGGCCATGATGGTGCGCGGCGTTGCTCCTAAGGTTCTTAAGATCGCGATATCCGATTGCTTATCTTGAACCGCCATTACGAGGGTAGAAACAATATTAAAGGCCGCAACGCCCACGATCAGCAGCAAAATAATAAACATGACGGTTTTTTCCATTGCCACCGCACGAAAGAAGTTCTGATGCTGCATGGTCCAATCACTAACCAAATACTGCCCTGGCAAACTTAACGCGATATCACGAACTAGCCGCGGTGCCTCCATTAAATCCGCAAATTCCAGCCGTACGCCGGTGATCCCGTCTCTCAAGCGCAGCAGCCGTTGCGCATCGTCAAGATGAATCAGCGCCACTGAGCTATCGTATTGGGCCATATCCACCTCAAATATACCGGCCACCTCAAAGCGCCGGAGACGAGGCAAAATGCCTGCGGCGGTAACCCGTGCTTCAGGCGTAACGACATTGAGTGGGTCTCCAACACCAACGCCAAGGCGCTGAGCAAGGCGGCTCCCAATCACAATTTGATAAGTGCCTGAGCGTAGCTCGTTAATATTACCGGCAATCAGTTGCTCTGTTATTTCTGACACCCGCCCCTCAAGCGCAGGGTCAACACCACGCAAGAGAACCCCGGTGACCTCGCCACCGCGAGTCAACATGGCTTCGCCACTGATAAACGGGGCAGCGCCTAGCACTTCAGGACGCGCTTGGAGCGTATCCACCAGACCGCTCCAATCATTCAACTCGCCATCATAGGCGTTAACTGTGGCATGCGAGACCATGCCTAAAATGCGCTCGCGCAACTCCTTTTCAAACCCATTCATCACCGAGAGCACGGTGATGAGCGCCATCACCCCAATGGCAATCCCCAGCATCGAACTGGCTGATATAAAAGACACAAACCCATCCCGACGCCGTGCGCGGGTGTACCGCAGGCCAATAAAAAGCGGCAGCGGCCTGATCATTTATACCTCTCCAGTAATTGGGTCATATTGTAGAGTTTACCGGTCTGCTCTTTTCGCTTCACGCTTTTCGCAGCGTGGCCGGTTGGGTAGACTTCACGGCCCATGAAAAAACCAACAGAATCGATCGTTCCTTTAAACGCCCTGCCCAAAGAACCGGGCGAGCGTCAACGCTGGCTAAAGCTTAACCGTGACAGCTCGGCGGCCGCTATCGCAGAAGCGGCCCTGCAGCACGATGGGCTGGTACTTGTGGTGACGGCGGGAAGCAGTGAGGCACAGTATATTGCAGACGCTGTGGCGTTTTTTGTGGCCGAGCGCGCATCGGTGGATATTATGCCGGACTGGGAGATCTTGGCTTACGATCTCTTCTCTCCGCATCAAGAGATTATCTCAGCCCGATTAGAGGCGCTTTACCACTTACCAAATCGCCAATCTGGGGTGCTAATTACTCCAACCCCCACGTTGCAGCAGAAAATTGCCCCGCCGTCTTTTTTGCAAGGTGCGATGATCAGTTTTGGCGTTGGTGAGCGTGTAAATATTGAGCGTCTCCGTTCCACACTCGAACAAGCCGGCTATCGTTGTGTTTCTGAGGTTGTGGAGCACGGTGAGTTTGCCGTGCGTGGCTCTTTGTTTGATCTGTATCCGATGGGGGCCGACATTCCTTATCGAGTCGATCTATTTGATGATGAAATTGATTCAATTCGCGGTTTTGACCCAGAAACTCAACGCAGTGGCGAGAAAATTGAGCGTATCGATCTGCTGCCGGCGCATGAATTTCCAACAGATGAAACAGCCATTGCGCATTTTAGACAGAAATTTAGAACTACTTTTGCCGGTGATCCAACAGAAAGTGTGATCTACCAAACGATTAGCGATGGGCATATTCCCAGTGGAATTGAGTCTTACCTCCCGTTATTTTTTGAAGAAACGGCAACGCTCTTCGACTACTTGCCTAACAATACCCTCATTATTCGCGTGGGCGACACCGATACTCAGCTACAAGCGGAGTGGGAGCAGATAAACGAGCGCTATGAACAGCGACGACACGATCGCGCCCATCCGATCCTTCCGCCGGATCAATTATTTATCAATAGCGAACAGGCCCGTGAGGCACTAAGCCGCCACCCTCAGGTCCTAATGCCCACGGAAGACGAGCCGCAAGGCCCCGTTTCACAACAGCGAACGCTGCCCGTCGCCGCGCTCGCTGAAGATCTCACACCGCTAAGCACCACGATCAAAGCGTTCAAGGGGCGTGTGTTATTAACCGCCGAAACCGCAGGCCGTCGGGAAAGTTGGCTGGAGCGACTTCTAGCAGAAGATATTAGGCCAAAAGCGGTTACAGACTATGCTGAGTTTGCGCATTCTGAACACCCGCTTGGCATCACCGTTGGGCCAATAGAATCAGGGTTTTGTGTTGATTCCCCCGCGATGATGATCATTCCCGAAGCTGCTCTATTTGATTTGCGGGTTGAGCAACGAGGCAGGCACAGTAGCGCACCGCATCGTGATCCAGACACCATCATTCGGGATCTGACCGACCTGCACATCGGCTCACCCGTGGTGCACGAGCAACATGGCGTGGGGCGATATCGTGGCCTACAGACGCTTAGCGTTGATGGCATCGATACCGAGTTTTTGCAGTTGGAATATGCGGGTAATGACAAGCTCTATGTGCCAGTTGCTTCATTGCATCTGATTGGCCGGTACACGGGCGCAGATGAAATTGACGCCCCATTGCACCGCCTAGGCAGCGGTCAGTGGGAGAAGGCCCGTAAAAAGGCGGCAGAAAAAGCGCGCGATGTGGCCGCTGAGTTGCTGGACATTAATGCCCGGCGTGCGGCACAACCAGGCATACCCCATCAGGTTCCAGAAGACGAATATGCCCGCTTTGCCGCGCAATTCCCCTTTGAGGAAACCCCCGATCAAGCCGTTGCAATACACGCCGTTTTAACCGATATGCAATCGAGCACCCCAATGGATCGTGTTGTGTGTGGTGACGTCGGATTCGGCAAAACGGAAGTTGCCATGCGGGCCGCATTTGCCGGCGTGCAGTCGGGGCGGCAAGTGGCGGTACTCGTTCCGACTACCTTGCTTGCCCAACAACATTATCAAAACTTTGCCGATCGCTTTGCTGATTGGCCCGTACGCATTGAAGCATTATCGCGCTTTCGCTCTGCAAAAGAGACCGATCAGGTTATTGAAGCCCTTGAAGCGGGCAAAGTCGATATCGTGATCGGTACCCATAAGCTACTACAACGCTCTGTGAAGTTTCACGATCTTGGGTTATTGATCATCGACGAAGAGCAACGCTTTGGGGTTCGACAAAAAGAAAAGCTCAAGGAGTTTAGGGCGACTGTTGATGTGTTAACCCTCACGGCCACCCCAATTCCTCGTACGTTAAATATGTCGCTTGCCGGTTTACGTGATTTATCGATTATCGCCACCCCACCGGCGCGCCGCCTTGCAGTGAAAACATTTGTTAACGAATGGAGCGATGCCACAATTCGTGAGGCCTGCCTGCGTGAGCTGCATCGCGGCGGTCAAGTTTACTTTTTGCATAACGACGTACAAAGCATCGACCGAATTGCCGAGTCACTCGCTGAACTGGTGCCCGAAGCAAGAATTCGTGTTGCGCATGGCCAAATGCGTGAGCGTGAGCTAGAGCGCGTTATGCTCGATTTTTATCATCGCCGATTTAACGTACTGGTCTGCACCACCATCATCGAAAGCGGCATCGATGTGCCTAGCGCCAATACCATCATCATCAATCGGGCTGACCGACTCGGGCTTGCGCAGCTACACCAACTGCGGGGTCGGGTTGGCCGCTCCCACCACCGCGCCTACGCGTATTTAATGGCCCCCTCTAAGCGTAACCTCAGCCCAGATGCTGCAAAACGCCTAGAAGCCATCGCTTCACTAGAAGATCTGGGAATTGGATTTGCTTTGGCGAGTCATGACCTAGAGATTCGTGGTGCTGGCGAGCTACTTGGCGAAGGACAAAGCGGACAGATCCACGAAGTCGGCTTTACCATGTATAACGACTTGTTGGAGCGCGCCGTCAAGGCGCTAAAATCGGGCAAACAGCCTGAGCTCGACATCCCCCTTTCTGCCGGCACGGAGGTTGATCTCCATATACCCGCTCTGCTGCCAACAGATTACCTGCCAGATGTCCACACGCGGTTAACGCTTTACAAGCGGATCGCCAGCGCGCCTAGCCCAGAGGCATTACGTGAGTTACAAGTTGAAATGATCGATCGGTTTGGACTTTTGCCACCCGCGGCAAAAAATCTCATCACCGTGACCCAACTACGCCAGCAAGCGAAATCACTGGGCATTGAGCGAATTGAAGCAGGCCCGGGCGGCGGAGTGCTCAGCTTTGGCGATGCCAACCGCGTTAATGTTGGCGCCTTGGTGCAACTAGTACAGCAAGATCCCGCGGTGTATCGTTTAGAAGGTCAGGACAAGTTACGGTTTCGCTTAGAAACCGAAACGCCCGAACAACGTATCGAGGTGGTGACGACGATGCTCAACGCGATAACGCTTCCTCAGGCCGCTTGATGATCACTCGCGCGGTTATTGCCTTCCTGTTGCTAACGGCCACTACGCTGGCAGGGGCACAGGAGCGCTATCAAATAGAGCTAATTCTATTTACCCAGCCGCCTTTACCGGATGCCCAAGGGGAATTACCCGTAAAAAATCCGCCCCCCTTCCCTGCTGAGATTGCTTGGCCGCTTCGTCAGCCCAACACACTAGGCGTTGGCCCCGAGGCGTTGCCGTCAGACCAACATCGGCTAACGGGGGCGGCTAATCGGCTTAGAAACCAACCGGGATACCAAGTTATCTGGCATGAAGCATGGCGGCAGTCATTGCGCGGCCCAGCATCCGCGCCAACCGTTAGCCTGCCTCTTGAGCTTCGCTCACTGGGTATTGAAGGGCGTATTCGGGCCTATCAATCGCGGTTTTTACACCTTGAAACCGATATTCGCTTAACAGATCCGACTGTTTGGCGATTACATGAAAGCCGCCGAATACGGCCCTCAGAGGTGCATTATCTGGACCACCCATTGCTAGGCATTATTGTGCGGATAGACCCCGCACCAGCGCTTGAAGAAGCTGCCGAACAGCAATCATTCCAGTAGCAAGCGTTTGCTCGATGTCTGCCATAGTAATGGGCTTTCCTTCGTTTAACCCAGCTGCGCGGTTAACGACTAGCGCGCAAGTTGCGTAAGGCAGATCTAGCTCTCGGGCAAGGACAGCTTCAGGCATTCCCGTCATGCCAACAATGGTGCAGCCATCGCGCGCCATTCTTTGAATTTCCGCTGCACTCTCAAGGCGGGGGCCTTGGGTTGCACCATAGCATCCATCGGTGTGTACCGGCGTTGTTAACGGCCGTGCGGCTTGGATCAATTGACCCCGCAACAGAGCATCATAGGGCTGTGTAAAATCGATATGCCTGACGGGGTCGCCCTCAAAGAAAGTGGCTTCTCGCCCCGATGTATAGTCAATTATCTGCTCGGGTATCACCAGGTCACCGGGATTTAGGTTGGCGTCTATACCGCCCACCGCCGCAATCGCAGCAACCTGCGTGGCTCCCGCTTTTTGCAACGCCCAAAGGTTTGCCCGATAGTTAATGCGGTGTGGGGGGATGGTATGTCCATGACCATGCCGAGCCATAAACATCAACGGAACGCCAGCAAGATGCCCTCGAACAACCGGGCCGGAAGCCTGCCCATAGGGCGTGTGCACCATTTCTCGGTGATCGATGACCAAATCAGCAAGTTGCGTTAGGCCCGTGCCGCCAATCACCGCCAAAGGCATTGCCTAATCCTCGTCGTCTCGATGCGCCGCATAAATCCCATCTAAATTGCGTAAATAGCCTTTGTAATCCATTCCAGCACCAAAAACATAGCGCTCTGGCACGGTCACGCCAATAAAGTCAGCCACCATGCCTGGCTCGCGCCGCGGGTTGGGTTTATCTGCCAGCACGGCCGTGTAAACCGCCTCCGCGCCCTCTTCCCGACAAGCGTCTAAGAGGCCTTTAAAGGTATGTCCCTCATCGAGAATGTCATCAACCAACAGAACCGTTCGCCCCCGCAGCGGCGTTTGCGGGCGCGCAAGCCACACCAATTCACGCCCAATTGTCGATTTGTGATATCGAGTTGCATGAATGTAATCGAGCTCAAGTGGGAATTGCAGATACGGTAGCAAGCGCCCTAGCGGGACGATCGCTCCAGTCATTACGCCAAGAACCAATGGCTGAGTGGCTGAGAGCTTAGCGGTAATTTCCGCAGCTAATCGCTCAATTCCCGCCGCTACGGCAGCGGCATCATGCAAGCACTCAGCACGCGCAACAACACCAGAGAGCTCGTCTTCCGTTAATGCAACGCCTTGGGGCATGAGGGGGTTCCTTTGTTTGACTTAAACCACTCAGTTTAGACTTTGGCGTGTAAACGCACCAGTCTGAGCGAAGACTCAGGCGATGGAGACGGGATGTGGCTTAGGTAGCGATCAATTTCCCGTCCTGTATTCCCAACAATCGCCATATCACATCCCGCGCCGAGCGCGGCTTTGATGCGCTCCATTAAATTGCCGGCCGACGCAGCCCCTTCCATTTCTAAGTCATCCGAGAAAACGGCGCCATTAAATTGAAGCTCCCGTCTGAGTAGTTGCAGCCAGCGAGCAGAAAACCCCGCAGGAACAGGATCGATGTTGGGAAAGACCACATGCGACATCATGATGGCGGCAAGCTGATTATCGATCATCCGACGAAAAGGGATCATATCTTGCTGGCGAAGATCCTCTAACGATCGGTTATCAACCGCGGTTGCGTGATGTGAGTCGGGTGCCACGCCGCCATGCCCTGGAAAGTGCTTACCCACACAGACCATGCCGGCAGCACGCACACCCCGTTGCCATGCTAAGGCAAGCGCACTAACTTGTTCGGGCGTTGAGCCAAAAGACCGATCTCCAATGACTGAGCTGATTCCATAATCGATATCCAAAACCGGTGCAAAGCTCAAATCAATACCACACCCGAGTAATTCTTTTGCCATTGTCTGCGCTGTTGCGGTTGTCTCGGCCAGCGCTTGTTGAGCGGATTGGGCGTAGTCTTGCGCTAGCGCGCGAGCGCTTGGCAACTCGGTAAATCCCGTTCGAAAGCGTTGTACCCGCCCCCCTTCCTGATCAACCGCGATGAGTAATGGGGGTTGGCGTAGGGCCCGAATTTCAGCTGTCAGATCAGATAGTTGCTGTGGATTTTGATAATTCCGTTTAAACAGCAAAACACCCCCTACCGCAGGGTGGCGAAGGCGCTCAACTTCCTCACCCAAGAGCGTGGTGCCAGCAATCCCAAGCATGAGTGGCCCTGGCAACATGCTATGCCCCCTCTACTATCCGCACGAGCGTGCCTGTGCCAATTAAATCAAATAAGGCAATGACCGCATCGTTGCCCATCCGTATGCATCCATGCGAAATCGGCTGCCCTAAGGGAGCCTCATCCGGACAGCCATGGATATAAATAAACCGCGACAGCGTATCAACTTGACCGCCGCGATTACGCCCTGACTCTAAGCCCGTTAACCACAGCACCCGCGAGAGTATCCAGTCTCTATTGGGAAAGGCCTTATGCAAAGTTGGAGTATGAATCTCACCAGTCCAGCGGCGGCCAACAAATACGGCGCCCCGGGGGGCCGTTGCACCAATTGCCAGCCGAACACGATGCCAACCGCGTGGCGTGCCGCCCGATCCCCTAAGCTCGCCTGCCCCCGCCTTTCCGGTGGCAACCGGCCAGTTACTTTGCGGATTATTGCCTTGGTATAATGTGAGTGTTTGCTCAGCTAGGCTGACCAACACCCAGTTCTGCTGAGTCACATCCATGCAACGATGATACCCTAGCGTTTTTTAATTCACAGGCAATAGGAGCGCGCTGCGGCATGAAACGTCTTGTTCTGCTTCGTCATGGGCAAAGTCAATGGAATCTCGAGAACCGATTCACCGGTTGGCATGATGTAGACCTTACCGATCAAGGCCGAGCGGAGGCAAAGCAAGCCGGCGCCCTCTTGCGCGACGCTGGGATATTACCTGAGGCGGTGTTCACATCCGTTTTAAAACGGGCCATTAGAACTGCCTGGATTGCCCTCGATGAGCTAGATCGACTTTGGATTCCAATGACCAAAGACTGGCATCTTAATGAGCGCCACTACGGCGCCCTGCAAGGTCTTAACAAGGCAGAAACGGCGGCGAAGTATGGTGATGAGCAGGTGCATATCTGGCGTCGTAGCTTTGCCACCCCTCCCCCTGCGTTGGAGGGAAATGATGAGCGCCATCCTTGCCATGATCCGCGCTATCAAAATCTAGATACTGAGATCTTGCCGGGCACTGAGTCACTTAAAGATACGCTAGCCCGGGTTCTTCCTTACTGGGACACCACATTGGCTCCGCAGCTAAAACACTACGACACCCTGCTCATAGCCGCGCATGGCAACAGTTTACGCGCGCTGGTTATGCATCTTGAAGGTCTATCAGATGACGAGATTATGGGCGTTGAGATTGCAACAGGTGACCCCTTGGTCTTTGAGCTGGATGACCAGCTTAATGTCTTAAAGCGCTACTCGTTGCGGGCCGAGTCATGAGCGAGCTTACCCACCTCAATGCCCGTGGCGAGGCTCACATGGTAGATGTTGGCGATAAGGGGAGTACGCATCGGGTTGCTATCGCTGAAGGACATATCACCATGCAGCCAGCCACTCTAAGCGCATTAGAGGCAGGCGATCTTAAAAAAGGCGATGCACTTGGTACCGCACGCATTGCTGGCATTGCCGCAGCAAAGCGAACTTGGGAGCTTGTGCCCCTATGCCACCCGCTTGCGCTCACGCACATCGAAGTCACACTGTCTCCAAGGCAGGATTTGCCGGGGGTGAATTGTTTAGTTCAGGCAGAAACCCGAGGGCAAACGGGAGTCGAAATGGAAGCGCTAACGGCGGTTCAGGTGGCGTTGCTCACCGTCTACGACATGTGCAAAGCCCTCGATCGCGGGATGACGATCGAGGGGGTGTGTTTAACCCACAAGCGTGGGGGCCGCTCCGGTGACTGGTCTCGCTAACTTGTTGCGGCGTTTACCTTGGCTGCATAGATGAAGTCGTTCTCATGCAGGCCACCAATTGCATGCGTGTAGATTTCGACTTCACAGTAGCCCCAGCTAAAGCGAATTTCTGGATGATGATCTTCTTGCTCGGCCACATCGCCCGCCACATTGGCAATGGCTTGGGCCTCTGCAAAGTTACTCGTTTTAAATCGTCGCGAAATACGGGTTGCATCGTCGCTTAGCACCCATCCCGTGGTTTCAGCCAGCATGGCCTCGGCCTGAGCACGATCCATCGGATCAATGCCGCCACGACATGGGGTGCAGTGTTTCTCGGTCAAGCTCATAATCAGTCCCTAAACTTGCTATCGTGGACTGATCAGTCAAACACTTTCAGGAGGTGGGCTGCAATGCCCAAAGCAGATTTGCCTAACGCCACCGCTAACAGCGCTCCACATGTGGGGCTGTTCGTTACCTGTTTAGTTGATTTATTCAGACCACAGGTGGGGTTTGCGGCGGTTAGGTTACTAGAACACGCTGGCTGCCGAGTGGAAGTACCCACGGCGCAAACCTGCTGTGGTCAGCCTGCTTATAACAGTGGCGATATCGCTGATACGCGTGCCATCGCTTTAAAAACCATTGATGCTTTTAGCAATTTCGACTACGTGGTTGCACCATCCGGCTCCTGCGCCGGGCAAATCCGCAAGTATCCCGGGTTATTTGAACCCAATTCAGATGACTATGCCCGCGCGGTTGCCCTTGCCGGCCGAACTTGGGAGATCATGAGCTTTTTAGTGGATGTGCTTAAAAAACCGGCGCCCGAAACCTCCTTTAGTGAAACAGTCACTTACCACGATAGCTGTTCCGGCTTGCGACACCTTAAAATTAAAGAACAACCCCGTCAGCTGCTTTGCGAAAATGCCAATGTAGCCCTTAAAGAAATGCAGGAGACCGACACCTGTTGCGGTTTTGGGGGCACATTCTGTGTCAAATACCCCGACATCTCCTCGCGCATGGTCAGCGATAAAGTTCATCATATTGAGCAAACCGGCGCCGAAACCGTGTTAGGTGGTGATCTGGGATGCTTAATGAATATTGCAGGCCGTTTGCGTCGCCAAGGCAAACCCATACGCGCACGCCATGCCATTGAAGTTCTTGCTGATATGGCAGATGGCCCAGCCATTGGAGAGGAGGATTAATGGCGACGGCACAGGCAGATTTTACTGCGCGGGCAAAGAACGCCCTTGATGACCAAAATCTTCAGTCCGCACTCAAAAAGGCTCGGGGTGGATTTGTTGATAAGCGCGCTAAGGCGTTATTGGATCTGCCGCGTTTCGAGGCCTTGCGTGAACGCGGCCGTCAAATTAAAGACCATACCCTCGCCCATCTGGATGTTTACTTAACGCAGTTTGAGCGCAACGTAATTGCTAACGGCGGCCAAGTGCATTACGCAAGTAATGCTGATGCAGCCCAAAAAATTGTTTTACAAATTGCCCGCGATGCTCAGGCTAAGCAAATCATCAAGGCTAAAACCATGGCCGGCGAAGAAGTTGCAATAAATCAGGCGCTTGAAGATGAGTTTGAAACCATAGAAAGCGATCTGGGTGAGTATATTATTCAATTAGCTAAAGAACCGCCCAGTCATATTATCGCCCCGGCCGTGCATAAAACTCGGGCGGAAATTACGGCCCTATTCAATCACCATCACCATCAACAGAGCGATGGACCGCTTCGGGAGACACCGGATCTGGTCAACGAGGCACGCCAAGTGCTCAGGGAGAAGTTTTTGGGTGCCGATATTGGCATCAGTGGTGCAAATTTTTTAATTGCTGAAACCGGAACGATTACGCTCGTCACCAATGAGGGCAACGCCGATCTCTCAACCAGTTTGCCTGATGTTCACATTGCCATTGCGGGTATCGAAAAGCTGGTGCCAAGGCTGGAGGACGCGAGCACCATGCTGAGATTGTTAGCGCGAAGCGCCACCGGCCAACAGCTTACCGCCTATACCAGCTTTATGACGGGCGCGCGCCGGGATGACGAGCTCGATGGACCCACTGCATTTCATGTCGTGCTTATCGATAATGGACGCAGTGGGATGCTGGGTAATGAGTTTCGCGAAATGTTGCGTTGTATCCGCTGTGGGGCCTGCATGAATCATTGCCCGGTTTATAGTGCGATTGGTGGGCATGCCTACGGCTGGGTTTATCCTGGCCCAATGGGCGCGGTACTCACCCCAATGATTCAGGGTTTGGATCAGTCTAAAGACCTACCCAATGCCTGCACCTTAAACGGCCACTGCCAGTCGGTTTGCCCGGTAAAAATCCGTTTACCGATGCTAATACGGCGGCTGCGCGACTATCAGTTTGACCAAGGGTTAACCGGGCGTCGTGCGCGCTGGGGCATTCAGGCCTGGGCTTGGATTGCGAACCGCCCTGCGCTTTATCAGGCGCTAACCGGCTTGGCGATGGGAACGTTAGCGCGGCTTGGCCGTGGGTCGTTGCGCCGGCTGCCATTTGCTGGGGGATGGACGCAATCGCGAGATCTGCCCCTGCCTCCACGCACAGGCACTTTTCAGCAACAGTGGAAAAAGCGCCAATGAGCCAAAATGATCGACAAGGCCTTTTTGAGCGCCTACAAAATACGTTAGATGCCAACCGTGCAAGCACACCTGAAGAGGCGCTTGCCGAGCTAGAATTACAACTCTCAGGCGAACCCCCTCGACCTGAATGGTCTGAGCCCATTTTAGAGCATTTTATCGAGCGCTTAGAAGCCGCCGCGGGGGTTTGTATTCGCATTGCTGATTCGTCTCAACTACTTGAGGCTTTTGAAGCCGCATTGAAAACCGGGCTACAAGGCAGCGATCCTGCGCCAGTCGGAATTGCTCCGCACCCTGCCTTACAACAGTTGGCATGGCCCGCCGAGTGGCAAGTTTCTAGCAATATCGACCATGCTCAATACTGGAAGGCCGCGATCACCGTTGCGCATACTGGGATTGCTGAGAGTGGTTCGATTGTTTTGCCCTCTGGCCCCCATCGCCCAACCACGCTGAACTTTCTACCGGATCTACATATTGTGGTGCTTTCCGCCGATGCGGTTGTTGAATATATGGAATACGCTTGGGTGCGATTGCGGGCCGATGGTGCCTTGCCCCGCACCGTCAACATCATTACTGGGCCATCACGTACCGCTGATATCGAACAGACCCTACAGTTAGGGGCGCATGGCCCCCGTCAGCTATTTGTCATTCTGGTAGGTTAGGTTTTTCCGCCGCTTTTGCCAATTGATAGGCCGCTTCTAACCGCTCAAACGAAGCGGTTTCTAACGCTTCACCCGCGTTAGAAAGAATATCTTCTAACGCGCTGAATCGCCTTTCAAATTTCCTATTTCCCTCTCTTAGAGCTTGCTCGGGATCAACCTTGAGTTTGCGGGCTAAATTAACGGTAGCCAGTAACAAGTCGCCCAACTCTTCAGCCACATTGGTGTTATCAGCTACGGCCTGCTCTAGTTCTTCGAGTTCCTCACGAATCTTGCCAAAAACAGGAGCAATATCTGGCCAATCAAAACCTACCTTGGCGGCGCGTGCTTGGAGCTTGGCGCTACGCGTTAGCGCCGGTAATGCCATTGGAACACCATCCAACGCACTAGCGCGCGCTGGCTCGCCGCGATCTGCCCTTTCTATCGCTTTAATGGCCTCCCAGGTCTCTCGCTGCTCAGCTGCGGTGTGAAGTGTCCGTTCGCCAAAAACGTGTGGGTGCCGCCGAATCATTTTATCGCGCACGCCAGCAGCAACCGTATTGAGGTCAAACGCACCCTCTTCTGACCCAAGCTGGGCGTAGTAAACAACCTGAAAAAGCAAATCGCCTAACTCATCGCAGATGGCAGCGCGATCTCCTTTTTCAATGGCGTCTGCCACCTCATAGGCCTCTTCTAGGGTGTGCGGCACAATAGACTCAAACGTCTGCTCCCGATCCCAAGGGCAGCCGCCCTCAGGATCGCGAAGTTTTGCCATAACCGCTACCAGCTCATCGATGGGGGTAGATTGGCTCATCGCTTCTGATATTGAGCCGCGCCAAAGAGCTGCTCACGCGCCTTGTCATCCATTTGCGGTGGCCTAGCATCGGCTAAAACGGCAACACCACGCTGCACCGCGGGCCGTTCTGCGATCGCGTTAAACCAACGTGCCAAATTTGGATAATCGGCTAAATCTTGGCCTTGGTTTTCATAAGGGCGAATCCACGGAAAACAGGCAATATCGGCAATGGTGTAACGCTCAGCAGCCAGCCATTCCCGATCGGCTAAACGACGATCTAATACGCCATAAAGTCGACTTGCCTCATTGGTATACCGGTTGAATGCATACTCGATGTGCTCTGGCGCATACTGACGAAAGTGATGCGCTTGGCCGAGCATCGGGCCAAGGCCGCCCATTTGGAACATGAGCCATTCCAACACCGAATAACGCGCTCTGGGCTCTTCGGGCATTAGCTCACCGGTTTTTTCGGCTAAATAAAGCAAGATTGCCCCAGACTCAAAGATTGAGATGGGCTTACCATCAGGACCCTGATCATCGGTAATTGCCGGTATTTTATTGTTTGGGCTGATTTCGAGGAACAATTCATTAAATTGGTCACCGTTGCCAATATTCACCCCATGTACTTGATATTCCAGCCCTAACTCTTCTAGTGCAATATGCACTTTGTGACCATTTGGTGTCGGCCAACTATAGACGTCGATCATATCTGCTCCATCGTTTATCATAGATCCCATGCAAGAGATCGAAGGTTATCAGCGTCGGCATAGTGTGCCGGTCAAAGTCGGCCACGTCACGGTAGGCGGTCAAGCACCGGTTGTTGTGCAGTCCATGACCAACACCGACACGGTCGATGAAATACGTACTGCCATTCAGGTGGCAGAGTTGGCCCGCGCTGGCTCAGAACTGGTCCGAATTACCGTTAATAATGAGGCCGCCGCCCAAGCAGTCCCCGCCATTCGCCAACGCTTGGATGATATGGGAATTGATGTCCCGTTAGTGGGTGACTTTCATTTTAATGGGCATAAGTTACTCAGATCTGTTCCTGCTTGCGGTGAGGCGCTCGGCAAATTGCGCATCAATCCAGGCAACGTGGGCAAAGGCAGTCGGCGAGACCCCCAATTTGCGGAAATCATTGAATTGGCGCGTGATTTTGATCGCCCCATTCGTATTGGCGTTAACTGGGGCAGCCTCGATCAAGATTTGCTAGCGCGCATGATGGATGAAAACGCCCGACTTTCAGCACCACGTTCACCGGATGCGGTCACCAAAGATGCCGTTGTGGTATCTGCGCTCGAGAGTGCAGAGCGCGCAGAGGCCATGGGTCTTCCGCATGATCGCATCATCATTTCCTGCAAGATGTCTAAGGTGCAAGACCTAATTGCGGTGTATCAAGACCTTGCCGGCCGCTGCGACTATCCACTGCATCTGGGCCTTACCGAAGCAGGCATGGGCTCTAAAGGCATTGTTGCCTCGTCTGCTGCGCTCGCGGTACTTTTGCAGCAAGGTATAGGCGATACCATCCGCATTTCGCTGACGCCTGAGCCGGGTGGCGATCGTACCCAAGAAGTCATTGTGGCCCAAGAAATCCTACAAACCATGGGGCTGCGTAGCTTTACGCCTTTGGTGGCTGCTTGCCCCGGTTGCGGCCGAACCACCAGCACCGTGTTTCAAGAACTCGCGGATGATATCCAATCACATGTCCGTGAACGCATGCCCGTTTGGCGAGATCAGTACCCCGGGGTTGAATCAATGACGCTGGCGGTTATGGGCTGTGTGGTAAATGGTCCCGGTGAAAGTCGCCAAGCGGATATTGGCATCAGCCTGCCAGGTACCGGCGAGAAGCCCGTTGCGCCGGTGTATGTGGATGGAGAGAAGACCGTGACGCTAAAGGGCGAGAAAATCGCCGAAGAGTTTAAAGCGATTGTCGAGGACTACGTTGAACAACGCTACGGACAGAAGGCCTAGCGCCAGCTAGTCTAACCATTCTCGTTTGTTTTTTATCTGCGCCCATTCGTCGGCATCATTAGGCGGTGGTTCATGCCGGGTGATGACCGGCCACTGCTGTGCTAACCGGGCGTTGATTTCAATAAATTCCTCTTGGTCGGCTGGCAGCTCATCCTCCGGGTAAATCGCCTCGACTGGACACTCCGGCACACAAACCGCGCAATCAATACAAACCGCTGGATCAATCACCAGGCTCCTGGGGCCCGCATGAAAGCAATCGACAGGACAAACTTCAACGCAGTCTGTGTAACGACAACGGATGCAAGGCTCAGTGACCACATAGGTCATTGAGCGCTCACCCCACCACTCGGTGGCTGCTGCCGAGTTGCCAACGCGCCGCACACATCGCAGCGCCACTGCCGCCCCGCATATTGACTTAATACCGCCTCTTGTACCTGGGGCCGAGCGACGAAATCTGCCAAAGAGATACCATCCAGATAGCTTTCAATACGTGTTGAAAGCTCAGCCCATAGCCGTTCAGCCATTGGCGATTCAGCGCGGCGTTGGGGGCGCTCCGCATCCATTAAGGCAATGACCTCTGCGATCGAGATATCTTCGGGCGGCCGGCCCAGTCGGTATCCCCCGCCGGGGCCAGGCGTGCCCCGCACAAGCCCGGCGCGCCGCAAACGCCAGAAAATTTGATCAATATAGGACATCGAGATGCCCTGACAAATCGATACCTCTGCCAGTGGGACAGCCCCAGCGGAGTTATGGATCGCTAAATGCATTAGCGCACTGACCGCATACCGACTTTTCGCAGAGACACTTATCATTGCTCTATTATGCCAGTCTTAAACGCCGTAATGGTGTGAAGATGATTCACAGGTCCATGGCCTTTTCCTAGCGGCACTGCCTCACGCAGGGCAGTTTGCAAATACGCCTGCCCCCGAGCAATTGCATGTTTTAACGATAATCCTCGACCCACGCCCTCAGCAATGGCTGAGGCCAGGGTGCAGCCCGTACCATGATCACTGGTTGTATCGATGCGCTCATGTATCCACTCAAAGTGCTCGCCATCGGTGACCAGCACGTCTTTTAATTGGGCAGAGCGCAGATGCCCTCCTTTCAGTAAAACCGCCTTACATCCCAAGCAAAGTAATTGCTCAGCTGCATCGCGCATACCTGCTGTTGATTCAATGGGTTGCCCTAACAGCGCTTCGGCTTCGGGTATGTTCGGGGTAATCAAAGTCGCTCTAGGAATGAGGTGTTCAATGAGCGCCTGCATCGCTTCTTGAGGTACTAGGCGATCGCCACTTTGCGCCACCATGACCGGGTCGACTATCAAAGGCACATCGCTTGCTAACTCTTTAATACAGTGCGCCACCGTCGTGATTACTTCGGGGGAATGGAGCATTCCCGTTTTTAAACAATCGGCACCAATATCAGTCAGTACGGAGCGGATTTGTGCATCAATTAATGCCGGGGGTAACCCGTGAACCGCTTGAACACCGAGCGTATTCTGCGCGGTAACCGCAGTTACCGCCGTCATCGCATAACCTTGCAACGCCGTTACCGCCTTAATGTCGGCCTGAATACCCGCCCCTCCTCCAGAGTCTGATCCGGCGATAATTAAAATGCGTGCGGGCGTCATTATTTTTCCTCGTAGCTTCTTTGAGCGGCGCGTCTATCCAGCTTACCGGCACCGGTTAGTGGCAAATGATCAACAAATTCAATCACGCGTGGGTGTTTAAACCGAGCAAGCCGGCTGTCTAGCCACGCGCGAATACTAGCTTCACTCGTCTGGTGCTTCACAGTGACCTGTGCAACCGGCGCTTGGCCCCATTGCAGATCGGCAACACCAAATACTACCGCAGCCTGAATGTCAGGATGCCTAACCAGTACCTGTTCAATCTCCTCGGCCGAAATATTCTCACCTCCGGAGACAATCACATTGTCCAGACGACCCACGATCCTCAGTTTCCCTTGATCGTCTTCCCATGCTAGATCGCCAGAGCGCACCCAGCCTTCCTGAGTGATGCGAGCGGAAGTTGCTTGCGGATCACCCAAGTAGCCATCAAAGGCATGTGGGCTTCTTAGCCAGAGCTCGCCAATCTCTCCACGGCCGAGCACTTGCTGAGTATTTGGATCTACAATTTGATGATCACAGTGGTAAAAGCCCGTGCCAATGGTGTCGGTTTGGTTTTGTAATTCGGTAATGCCCTGATCCTGCGGAGAATTAAAGCAATTAGAGGGACCGGCCTCGGTTAAGCCGTAAGCTTGCGTCACCGTGATATGACGATCAAAAAATGCCGCCATTGCAGAGGATGAACAAGGGGCTCCTGCTGTGGTGATGCTTTTTAAGCTGGTTAAATCGGCACCTACAAAATTCTGTGCGTCCACAAGCGCATTGAGCATCGCTTCCACCGCACCAAAATGGTTGATCTGATAGCGCTCAATGAGCGCCAACACGGTGTTTGGGTCAAAGCCATCATGCACCACCACACACCCGCCACCATAGAGCACAGGTAACAGCGTGTTCCACCCCCCGATATGAAACAGTGGAAATAATAAAAGCTCGCGACGGTGGCTTAACCCCTCTGGCGCGGAGACGAGTAGCTCGATGGCATTCCAAATCATTTGTCGGTGCGTGACCCTGCAAATTTTAGGAAGACCGGTACTACCGCCGGTGTGAACATAAAGACATACCGCTTCCAACGGCAGCGCACGATTACAATCGGGAGCGGGGCTTTGGGGTTCAACGGCTGATAGTAGCTGCGAGGTCAGGATCAAGTGCTCAATACCTGCGTGCTCAAGCTGTTGCACGTATGCCGATACCGTCACGATTTGTTTTGGATGAATTCGTTCTAAAAGCGCGGCCATTTCTGCCGGCGCTAAGCGATAGCTCACTGGCGCTAAAATTAACCCCAACTTTCCGCAGGCCAAAAACAATAGGATGCTTGCAATTGTGTTGCCATCAATCAACGCGATCACGTCGCCTTGCTCGAAGCCTTCACCCACGAGGTAATGCGCCAGGCAGTTAGCCGCTTGATTTAACTCGGCATAACTCCAGCTCTGATTGGAGCTTGCATCAATGAGTGCCAGTCGATCGGGCGTTAAAGCAGCACGCCGACCCGCCCAATCACCCACCCAGCTCATTGGGCACTGGTCAATCGTCATCGAAGAATTCATCATAGTGCAATGATCGAGCTCGTTGATATCGGTGTCAATTTAACCCATTCAAGGTTTGCGAAAGACCGCGATGCCGTGGTTACACGCGCTGCCGCAGTGGGAGTCACCCACATGGTGCTCACCGGCACCAATATTGCTGAGTCTCAAGCCGCCGCCACCTATGCCGCTCACAACCCGCAGATGTTTCGCAGCACCGCAGGAGTTCACCCACATCATGCCAGCGAGTGGGGTGAGCCCGCGTTAGCGCAGCTCCGCGAAATAGCAGCCCTGCCTGTTGTTGGCGCTATTGGTGAGACGGGACTTGACTATAATCGCGACTTTTCGCCTCGACCCGCGCAACGCAGCGCTTTTGCGGCGCAGTTGGAATTAGCGGTGGAGCTCGGCTATTCGGTATTTCTGCACCAGCGGGATGCAGAAGATGACTTTCTGGCCATCTTAAATGATTACCGGGCTCAGTTACCGAAGGCGGTTTTACACTGTTTTACCGGCAATCGGGCCTTTCTTGAGCGCTGCTTGGAAATGGACTTGTCGATTGGTGTGACCGGCTGGCTCTGCGATGACCGCCGGGGCCAAGCACTGCGTGAGTGTGTGTCGGCAATCCCTTTGGCGCAATTAATGATCGAAACCGATGCGCCGTTTCTTATTCCAAAGGATTACCCCAAAAAATCTAAGACTGGCCGAAATGAACCCGCTTATTTGCCGCATATTCTGCAGCATGTTTCTGCTTTACGGGACGAGTCGCTCGAGATGATCGCTCGTGTCACCCATGCCAATAGTATCGAGTTCTTTCGCTTCTAACTGATCCATCCAATCGATGGCTCGATCGATCACCTCTATCCCTGCGCCTTTATGCGCTGCACCCTCGCTGAGCATGCGCCGCCAGGTCTTTGCACCCGGTTGGCCTTGGTACAGCCCGATTAAATGGCGTGTAAACCGTGAGATGGGCACGTCAGGCGCGCGGGTGGCTAGCACATAATCCCGATAACCTTGAGCCACGGCGCGTCGGGTTAGCTCTGTGTCCTTTTGATGACCAAAAATCCGCGAATCTGCAGCGGCCAAAATCCAAGGGTCATGGTAAGCCGCCCGTCCAATCATTACGCCATCGAGTGTCTCTAACCAAGGGAGAGACTCCTCGAGCGTTTTTATTCCCCCATTAAGAACAATAGGTAGCGCTGGTAGCGCGTTTTTAATGGCACTGACGTAGTCATATCGAAGCGGTGGTACTTCCCTATTTTGTTTAGGAGACAACCCTTTTAACCAGGCTTTTCTCGCGTGAACGATTAGGGCAGATGCACCGGCTTTCAGCATGATATCGGCAAAACGATGGAAAGCCTCATAGCTATCCGTGTCGTCAACCCCAATACGTGATTTTACGGTGACGGGAAGCGAGGTGGCTGCACCCATGGTCTGCACTAATTCGCCCACGTACTCCGGTTCCTTCATCAAACAAGCGCCAAACCGGCCCGCCTGCACCCGATCGCTAGGGCAGCCCACATTGAGGTTGACTTCGTCGTAACCCCACTCCATCGCTAAGCTTGCCCCGTAGGCTAGGTGCTTTGGATCACTACCGCCGAGCTGCAACACCACTGGGTTTTCTGCTGGATGATGATGCAAAAACCGCTCTGCACCGGCGTGCCATAGCGCTTGAGCCGGCACCATCTCAGTGTAAAGTCGGGTATGTTGACTAATAAGGCGCAGCAAGTAACGACAAGATGAATCGGTCCAATCCATCATTGGCGCTACTGACAGGCGCAAGTCTATTTGTGTCATTTCACTTACTATTGCTTGTGTTTCAACGGATTGGCAAACTGCCGCAGGCTAGCACGGAATCTAAATTGATGCCTGATTTGCGTTTTTATACTACCGCTGGTTGCCACCTTTGTGATCAGGCATGGGCCATGCTTGAGCCGATTGCAAAGCGCAAGCGCTTGCGAGTGGAGCTCATCGATGTGATGGATGATCTGGCGGCTGAAGAACAGTATGCGGAGCATATTCCCGTTGTCACCTCAACTCAGCGCACAGATAACCTTTACTGGCCGTTTACCCCCGAGGATATTTACCGATGGCTGATGTGATCAAAAACTCCATCATCTTTTTGGTTTTAGGTTTCTTTTTTTCGGCCGCATCCGTTAGCGCTAAACCCTACGATGGCATTTGGGTGCGAGTAGACATTGCCGCCGAGCGCACGGAGGTATGGCAAGGCGAAGAGCAGGTGATCGCCTTTGAGGGGGTGGCGTTTGGCCGCGGAGGGGTGTCTCGGCTGCGTTTGCGCGGCGAGCAGGAAACCCCGTTGGGTGAGTTTTACATCAACCGGATTAATCGAGAAAGCCAATTCCACATATTTCTTGGCATTAACTACCCAACGATGTCTCATTTTTCTGAAGCAAGGGCGCTAGGTATAATTGATGATGAGGAATTTACCACCTCATTAGAATACGCAAGCCGCACTGGGTATTTACCCCAAGACGGGTCTTTAGGTGGGTACATCGGTCTTCATGGTATTGGCCGTGGCGATCCTGAGGTTCATCGCCGATTCCATTGGACTCAAGGATGTATTGCAATGACCAATGCTGAGATTGAAAAATTAGCCCAATGGGTTGAGGTAGGAACCCCTGTCATAATCGAGTAACCATAAATGCGCTGAAATGATAAGCTTGCGCTTGAACATGTTCATAACTGTGATATAGGAGAAAGAATAATGGTGAAATCTATCGGTACCGTCGTCAAACTGAGTGTTGCCGCATCTGCGTTAGCCCTGCTTGCCGGTTGTGCAAGCCAAGGCTCTGTAGACGCTCTGCAAGCTGAGCTTGATGAAGTTCGTGCAACCGCTAATACCGCCCTTCAGGAAGCAGGCGCAGCCCTGACCGCTGCTGAAGCCGCTGATGTTGCCGCACGCAGTGCTCAGGCCACTGCCGATGATAACAGCGAAAAAATTGACCGGATGTTCGAGCGGTCAATGTACAAATAATTCAGAACTAACTGAATTCAAAAGCCCTGCTCCAGCAGGGCTTTTTTTATGGGCTCTGACCGACTGACTTTTTGCGGCATTCCCACTGCCGCATCAACGGCCTCCTTGAGCCGACCATGATCAATCCGCACATCACGCTGATCAATAAGCCCTGCAATCGTTAATGCCGCATCATTTAATGTTGGCGGTTTCACCGGATCAAAGGCATTTTCCGCCTCAGGAGGAAGAATTGGGTGGGCTTCAACATACAAGTCATCATCTAGCCACCCCGCCTTTACCGGTTGGTTAACGATTTGTACCGATGTGCCAACGGGAACCCGATCAAACAAAGATTCGACATCCTCTGGAAACATCCGAATACAACCATGGGTCACGCGCATCCCAATTCCTCTGGGATCATTCGTGCCATGAATCAAATACGCACCACCCGGGATATCCAAGCGAATGCGATGTTTTCCTAACGGGTTATCAGGCCCTGGAGGCACAGCTTTTGGCAGAGGGCGCCCTTGTGCTGCCCGCTCTTCTAAAATCGACTGAGGAGGAAACCAAGTAGGGTTGGCATCCTTAGAGGTGATTTTAGAGGCGCCAAGCGGCGTAGACCAATCCATTCGACCCACGCTAATTGCATAGGTCTCTACAACCGGGTCGGCGTTGGGTTGTGGCTCTGGGAAGTAATAAAGACGCATCTCAGCAATGTTGATAACAATGCCTTGTCTTTCTGTATCTGGAAGTACAAATTGGGTGGGCAGGGTCACCTCGGTTCCTTCGCCTGGCAGCCAGACATCAACATCAGGATTGGCGCGGCGCATAGCCTCGTACCCCACTCCATATTGTCGGCCTAAATCAAGCAATGTGTCGTCATGCTGCGCCACAACCGTCTGAATCTCGCCCACCACATCGATGCCATCGGGCGGTAGCAAAAAGGTATTAGCCTGCACCGCGAATGGTAAACCCGCTAATAGGGCCAACAGCACCATTTTGGCTCGTTGTTTCGCTTGACTCATTGACTAGTGCTCCCCACTATCATGTCGTTTCAGTTCACGAGAGTATCAATTTATGTCTAATGACGCTGATAAAATCGAGCTAGAAGCCGCCGCATTCCGCCGTTTAGTAAAACATTTACAATATAACGTTGATGTTCAGAATATAGACCTGATGAATTTGGCGGGGTTCTGTCGGAATTGCTTATCGAAGTGGTACGCCGAAGCCGCCGCGGAACGCGGCATTCCAATTGATCAAGCGCAAGCGCGCGAATTGATTTATGGAATGCCCTATGAAACATGGAAAAGCCGTTATCAGAAATGACATTTTCTGATTCTTGGTTAATAATAGGCCCATGGATTGGAAAGTCAGCAAAACAGTTGGTATTGCACTGGTGATTACCGCCGGAGGGTTTGCTATGCCCGCCGCTGCGGAATCTGCTGATTGGACACTTGGGCTGCAGCCTGAGCTCGAACTCACCTCCCGCTTGAACGAAAAGCTAGACATACGTTTTGGTGTGAATGGTGACGACACATTAACCGAAAAGCACGTTCGCGAGGCTGAGGCCGCTGGCCTTTTAGATAAACCCGTGGTTCTATCCGCGCTGGTAGATTGGTCATTTACCGACAATGGCTTTCGGTTAACCGGCGGCGCCATGTATGGCGATCAGATCTTTTCGGGTAACGAGCTCAATGTTGGCAGCTCAAACAGTTACTCAACCCGCACCTATGTTGGTTTAGGCTGGGATAATCAGCTCGATCAACAAAACCGGCTTGGGATCTCTTTAGATCTCGGGCTCACGTTTGAAGCCCTAGATGACCCCTCCAGCACCGCTTCAAATAGCTTCGGCAGTAGTAGTCAGTCTATCTTTGGCCAAGATTTTGATGGGCTTGGCTACGAGCCTAGCTTTTCGGCCAGCCTCGAATATCGTTTTTAATTGCCTCCCGGGGGTTCGAACACACTTTCATCAGGTATAAAAAAACCCCCAATGGGGGCCTTTTTATACCTGGCGGAGAGGGAGGGATTGATTCGGGGCTCACGCCCCTCACCCTTCGGGCCCCTCGCTTCGCTCGGTGTCCTAATTGCCTTCGGCAATTAGTCGAACCCTTATTGGTTACCGGGGGTTCGAACACACTTTCATCAGGTATAAAAAAAGCCCCAGCGGGGCCCTTTTTATACCTGGCGGAGAGGGAGGGATTGATTCGGGGCTCACGCCCCTCACCCTGCGGGCCCCTCGCTTCGCTCGGTGTCCTAATTGCCTTCGGCAATTAGTCGAACCCTTATTCGTTACCGGGGGTTCGAACACACTTTCATCAGTTATAAAAAAACCCCCAGCGGGGGCCTTTTTATACCTGGCGGAGAGGGAGGGATTCGAACCCCCGGAGCCTGTGAGGGCTCAACGGATTTCAAGTCCGCCGCATTCGACCACTCTGCCACCTCTCCGAAGATCGCTATTTTGACGATGAATGGCCAGATTCACAAGGCATGTTTGCAAGAGCCAATGCCGATTCGCTAACAACCGATGGGCCGCGATAAATTAAGCCAGTGTAAATTTGCACTAAGTCAGCGCCTGCGTTCACCTTATCAAGGGCATCTTTAGCGCTGGCAATACCACCCGCTGCAATCAATACACAGTTATCACCAATATGGGCCCGCAACTTCCGAACAATATCAGTTGATTTCTCAGTCAAAGGTTGTCCGCTCAATCCGCCCACTTCTTCAGCATGCTTACAACCGGCCACACCCTGCCGATCAAGCGTGGTGTTGGTCGCGATAATGCCATCAACGCCGGCCTCAAGGAGGGTGTCGGCCAGTTCAGTTAACGGCGTTGGATCAATATCTGGGGCGATTTTGACCAATAGGGGAACGCAACGCCCTAGCTTCTCAGCCATTGCTGTTCGCTTTTGCATCAACCCAGCAACCAGATTTTGTAGGGCTTGGCCTTCCTGAAGCGCCCGCAACCCAGGGGTATTGGGTGAGGAGAGATTGACGGTGATGTAGTCAGCCGCTTCATAGAGCGCCTCTAGGCAATGCAGATAGTCACCCAAAGCTTCCTCATTGCTGGTATTGCGGTTTTTGCCGATATTAATCCCAATCGGGATGCTCGGCCTGGGTTTGGTTGCCAGTTGCTCGACCAAGTGATCAACGCCTTTGTTATTAAACCCCATGCGATTGATTAATGCCTGTCGCTCTGGGATACGAAATAGCCTTGGCCGATCGTTTCCGGGCTGAGGTTTTGGCGTAACGGTGCCCACTTCCAGAAACCCAAACCCTAGCTGGGCTAACCCGCCAATGTGATCTGCGTTTTTATCCAGCCCAGCAGCCAGACCGACGCGATTTTGAAAGGTAAGCCCCAACAATTGAACGGGGGCTTTCACGGGATTAGCGGCAAGGCGCATTAAACCGAGCTTTTGGGCACCATCGAGGGTGGCCATCGAGAAGTCATGCGCAACCTCTGGAGGCAATAAAAACAGTAAACGCCTTGTTAAGGAGAACAACATCCGCCTAGACTCATATGTATCGAATCAGCAAGGATGATAACAGGAGTGGAAGAATGATTCGGGTGGTATTTAATCAAAAAGGTGGGGTCGGAAAGTCGACAATTACCTGCAATCTCGCCGCAATCAGCGCAAACCAGGGGCTCAAAACACTGGTTATTGACCTCGATGCGCAGTGCAATGCCAGCCATTACCTTCGCTCTGAACCGATATCGGACAGCGACCAAACCGTGGCAGGCTATTTTGAAGACACCTTGAGCTTTCGGATTTACCCGCGGGAGCTTTCGAGTTTTATTCACCCCACTCCGCTTGAAAACCTCGATCTCATGCCCGCTCATGAAGCATTAGACACTTTGCATGGGCGCTTAGAGTCTCGCTATAAGATCTACAAGCTACGAGACGCCCTCTCAGCGCTCGAGGGCTACGATCGCATTTATATCGACACACCGCCTGCCTTGAACTTTTATACGCGCTCTGCGCTGATTGCGGCTGATCGGTGTTTAATTCCTTTTGATTGTGACGCCTTCGCGCGACAAGCGATTGACGAACTGATGGCAAACGTACGGGAACTACAAGCCGACCATAATCAGGGGCTGTCGGTTGAGGGCGTCATTGTTAACCAGTTTCAATCGCGAGCTCGCCTGCCTGCGGCGCTGATTGAAGAGCTTCATGCAGCCGGGCATCGTGTCCTTGAGCCGTTCCTCTCTGCATCGGTCAAGGTTAGGGAGTCTCATCAAGCCGGCAAACCGTTGATTACACTTGCGCCCAAACACAAACTGACGGAAGAGTACAAAAGGTTGCACGCCAATTTGGAAGCCCTGTGAGTACTTTGATTGCCTTTGAACGACTATTAGAAGAAACGCGTCCCGAAACCTTAATCTTGGTCAGCGATGATTCGCGTTTTCTTGACGCGTCACAAGGACCAACGCTTTGGCATGCAACAGGCGACGCTGCTTGGCGTAACATCGACAGTGCGCCACGTGCGCAACTGGCCGTGATTGACGCTGAAGCGTCGATTCCCAACGCTGAGGCGGCACTGATCACAGGGCGGCTGCGTGACGTGTACGCTGACCGTGTGGTGGTTGCTGGTCCTGTTAATGAAAGCCGTGCGCTCAATCGGCAAGTGTTAATGAGTCTAGGATTTCATCAGATTGGGCATAGCGAAGATGCGTCCGGCGATCGGCATTGGTACCAATTTGATATCGATAACTACAAAGTCACCCCTGATTGGCTTAACCCTCGGCATTGGGCGAATCCAGAACTCTGGGACAAATACCGCTGGTAACCCGCTTGTCGTGGTTAGTGGATTGCTCTAGCCCAAAGCCAGCGACTGATTGCAGCAGCAACCGTGTGCCAATTTGGCTCAAGCATCATTGCATGAGCAATATCAGGAATTTCTAACCAATCCGCACCCCATAAGCTGGCCGTGCCACTGACCTCAGTCGGCGTAAATAATGCATCATCACTCCCTGCCATCACTAGCATGGGAGGTTTGTACGCCACACGCCAGGGACGCGGCCAAGGATTTAAGTTCATCTCCCATAAAGCACGCTGAGACTCCTGCTGAACTCGCGCTGAATAGGCAGCCATTTCCTCTGTGGTCAGGCGGTCAGAAAATACCGCGCGTTGCCCAATGTCTGCATTCATTGCTCCCGTGCCAAAGGCCTGTATCAAACCAAACTCCGTAAACAATAATGGATCACCCATCAACATACGCAGAGAAGATGGGGCAAGCCCATGGGCCGGCACCGGCGCCATCAGCACAGCGCCACTAGCGGGCGCCTGCTCGAGATAGCGCTGCACAACCAGTGCCCCCATCGAATGCCCGATAAAGATGGGCGCAGGGCCCTCTAGCCCTTCAACCACGCTTGAGAGGTCCTCAACATAATCACTAATACCGGCAAAATTAAGCAATCGCCGACCGCCACTGTCTCCATGCCCCCGCAAACTGGGTGCAATCACGTTAAATCCCTGAGCGGCAAAAAAGTCTAAAAAATGCGGCTCCCAGCACCATGCCCCCACGAATGCTCCATGGACCAAAACAATCGGAGTTGGATGCAGCGCTTCTCCAGCACGTGGCCCCCGATGAATTACCTCTAACTTAGGTTGGTCAGTGAACATTCTTATCCCTTTTGCGTATGATGGATCTTATCGCGATTTGCACAGTCTCATAAGCATACAAGATTGACGAGATATTGGAGTTTCAATCAATGCGCCTGCTGTTAACATCCGCCCTCCTTTTGGCGTTGGCCATCGGAAACATTGCTCATGGTAAAGGTGAGCTCTCACCGGAGCCTCATCACAGCCAAGCGGGGCAAGTTGTTGCGGAGCTTCTTGAGCGATATCACTATCGTAAACAATCAATTAACGAAGATATTTCAGAGGCCTTCTATACGAAGTACTTTGAAATGCTTGATCCTGAGCGGTTTTACTTTTTACAAACCGATATCGCTGAATTCGCTGAAAGCCGAGCGCAGATGGGCGCCGACGTGGCCGCGGGAAATCTAGACTTAGCGTTTGAAATCTTTGATCGTTATCGGGAGCGAGTTAGAGAGCGCAGTGCTCATGCCGTTGCCCTCCTTCAAAGCGAACTCAATTTTGATAGTGATCAGGTACTTGATCTCGATCGAAAGAATGCAGACTGGGCCGAATCAGCAGCAGCGCTTGATCAAATCTGGGAAAAGCGAGTGCTCAACGACATTTTGACGCAAAAACTCACAGACCGTGATCTGGACACAATTCGTGAATCGCTGACTAAACGCTACGAACGGCTTGCGCGCAATCTAGATCAATACTCGGCCGAGGATGTTTTTCAAACTTTCATCAGTGCGTTATCTAGCGTCTACGATCCACATAGTAGTTATCTCTCGCCGCGTGCCTCCGAGAATTTCGACATCAACATGAGCCTCTCGTTAGAAGGAATTGGCGCACTACTCAGCATGGAAGGCGATTTTGTTGAAATTGTTGAACTGATTGCAGGTGGCCCCGCTTCTCAAAGTGGTGAACTTGGCTCTGGGGATCAAATTATTGGCGTAGGCCAAACCCCAGACGCTATTGAAGATGTGGTTGGATGGCGACTGGGCGATGTTGTAGACCTCATCCGTGGGCCCAAAGGCTCAGAGGTAACGCTGGAAATCATCACCTCCGCAGGATCAACAGGGGGTGGCTCGCGCTTAGTTACCCTAGAGCGAAATACAATAGAACTCGAAGAACAAGCGGCCAAAGCAGACGTCATCGAGGTTGAGCAAGGGGATAAAACCCATCGAATTGGCGTTGTTCAGCTCCCCACCTTCTATACCGATTTTGCGGCCGCCAGTGCGGGGGAAGAAGACTATCGAAGCACTACGCGGGATGTTGCCGCGTTGCTGTCTGATGGAAAGCTGTCGGGAATCGACGGTTTGGTTATTGACCTGCGCGGTAATTCAGGTGGCTCTTTAGATGAAGCGGTAAAGCTCACGGGGCTTTTTATTGACGAGGGTCCTGTTGTGCAAGTCCGCCGGAGTAATGGGCAAAAAGAAGTCTTAAGAGATCCTGATACCAACGGCACACTGTTTGATGGCCCGCTTGGCGTGTTAGTGGACAGTAACAGTGCTTCTGCCTCGGAGATCTTTGCTGCCGCCATACAGGATTATGGGCGTGGTGTGGTTATGGGAGCCCAGACCTTCGGTAAAGGCACCGTACAAACCCTAATTGGGCTCGATCGGTTTGGCGTAACAAATAGCGACGATATGGCGGGCCGTTTAAAGCTAACCATTGCGAAGTTTTATCGCATTAATGGTGATAGCACGCAGCTTGAAGGCGTTACGCCAGATATATTGCTGCCCTATCCTGAGTTACCCAATATGGCTAATGAAAGGGATGCGGAAAACGCGTTGCCTTGGAATACCATCGAATCAACGCCCTACCATGAACTCTCTAACCTTGAGTCTTTGGTCGGTGAGCTTGAAGCGCGCCATAAGGAGCGACTTAACTCTAAGCCCGCATTAAAAAGCGCATCGATGGAAGCCGCCCGGCTGCGACAAGAAAGCCAAGACACCGTCGTTTCATTAAATGAAGAAAAGCGTCGAGCACAAATTAAACAACAAGAAACAGCACGGCTTGAGGCCATCAACGAGCAGCTTGCTGCCTATGGGCTTGAGCCCATCGAATCCCTTGATGATCTTGATAGAGACGCCGTCCCTGATGTGCTTCGAGACGAAGCAGCCGCGATTATTGCAGACTTAGCGGTGCTTCAAGCAAAAAATGATCTACAACCAACTGTAGCCGATCACGCCCTTGGTAGCGATTAACATCAAGCCGAAATATCAGTGAGATATCTGATCCTTCGGTTTGGCTTTTCTCTAGCTTGGGCCAATGTTCAATTGCATTGAATGCGATTGCCTCTAAACGCTGCTCCAGTGCGGCCTTGGGGCTTAATTCAAGGCGCAGATGTGTTTGACCCACGACTCGGGTTGAGCGAACAAGAAACTCGCCTCTAAAGCAGGGGGCCGGACAGCCACTTCCCCACGGCCCTGCGTACCTAATTTCTGAGGCACGCTGCAGGCTAAAATCATCCGCCGCCAGCTGACCGTCAGTGAGGATAACGTCAGCGATCGCTTTGTCTCCATACTGATCGCGAACGATTTTTTCGACACACGCCTTAAACGGTTCGTAGGCTGCGGCGGGCAACGTAAGACCGGCTGCCATGGCATGCCCACCAAAACGCTTAATCAATGCCCGATCACTCGCAATGTCCACCGCTTCAATTAAATCCCGCATGTGAATATTGGCCGTTGATCGGCCAGAGCCTTTTAGCTCTCCGTTATCGCCGGGGGCAAATGCAATCACAGGACGGTGAAACCGCTCTTTAAGGCGGCCTGCCACAATGCCCACAACGCCCTGGTGCCAATCTTCGCGCATCACACAAAGAATGGGCGGTAAGGCCTCTACCCCCTCAATCGATTCAGCATCAAGCCCACTCAGCGCGGCATCGCGCATTGATTGCTCTATGCTTCGTCTTTCTTGATTTAGCGTTTGGAGCTGTTCTGCTAATTCCCTCGCTTCTTTAGGATTTTGAGCAACCAGACACTCGATACCGATATCAATGTCTGCAATTCGCCCTGCCGCGTTTAAACGTGGCGCTGCGGCAAACGCTAGCTCATCAGCCGTTGCCACGCGCGGATCGCGCCCGGCCACTTCCAACAATGCGGTAATTCCTGCGCAGCACTGACCGGATCGAATACGGCGCAGGCCTTGATCGACCAACGTTCGGTTAACTGTATCAAGGGGCACTAAGTCTGCAACGGTGCCCAGTGCGACGAGATCGAGAAGATCCGCTAGAGGGGGCTCTTTGACGCCATCGGCAAAGGCACCTAAGTTTCTCAGCGTGGCCCGCACCCCAAGCATGAGATAAAACGTAACCCCTACGCCAGCTAACCCCTGCCCCGCAAAAGTCCGATTTACTTCAAGCTGCGGGTTAATGATTGCTAATGCATTGGGTAAAGTTTTTGCCGGTAAATGATGATCTGTGACGATTACATCAATGCCGGCTGCACGCGCAGCATCAACACCCGCGTGAGCTGCTATGCCGTTATCAACGGTCAATATCACATTGGGCGCCGGGTCTGTTGCCATTTCCAATAGCTCTGGGGTTAAGCCATAGCCAAACTCAAAGCGATTCGGCACCAGATACTGAATGTGGGTGGCACCAAACCGCTGAAGCGCCTTGATTGCCAGCGCACAACTCGTGGCCCCATCCGCATCAAAATCGCCAACCACCAAAATGCGCTCGTTGTTTTGAATTGCGGCGGCAAGCCGTGCAGCCCCTGCCGCGATTCCCCCTAGACTATTGGGATCTGGCAGGCCACTCAGGGAATAATCGAGGGCATCTGCCGTCAAAACGCCGCGGGCGCGATAAATTCGACGCAATAAGTCAGGCAGCTCTTGGGGTAGTGAATCGGGTTCATTGGGCTGCGGTCGATCGGCCCATTGCGGCTGCTGACCCATTAATCCTTCACCTTAATAAAGCTACGTAGTGGATGCTTACGCCGCCAGAAGTGCCATTTTGAACCCTTATCTATCTGCCACCCCATTCCATCCCCTACCCGCAGTTCAACCGTTGCACCGGCCACTTTACATTGCTCAACCCATTGCTTTGCGAGGTTGGTCTCAAACCAATCGATGGCCGCCAGCCAAGCGCCCGCATCTCCTCCCATCAGCGCCTGCTCGGCTGCCTCGTAGAGCCACACGGTTCGATTGGTCGGCTGATCTGCGCCCCGCATTAGCGCATTTGCGCCCTTCACAAGCGCACTGTCGCCTTCAAAAAGCCAGCTCTCACTTAGCAGGGCTTTGGCTGAGTCAACCTGAATGGCGCCGCCTCCCCAAGCCCAAAGCCCATTGACCACCAGCAACCCCGCCGCTTCTCGCGCTTGATTAACCGGATGTGCGTGCAGCAGCATCTGAATTTCGTTCAGTAGCTGTCGCCACCGCTTTGCGGTCGCGTCCATCGGAATGACCGTATCGAGGTAGCGACCTGCCAACCTAGAGAGCGGCGGAAGCTCAGGCCCAGGCGGCGTATCCACAAACAATAACCACTCTGAACCGTGGGCAACCAGCAAAATGCCGTCGTCTTTAAACGCCGCGTTGACGGCATCGCAAATTGATTGGCTCTCTGCCTCATTCAGAAAACAGTCTTGGCCAGCAAACACCAATAGCCGGTCACGGTCAGCCCGTAAATGAATAGGCGCGGCACGATAACAGAAGCTCTTGTCTTTTAAGCCCGATGCAGCAGCAATCAACGGACCCGCAGCGGGTAGCCGCGGGAAGCGTTCAGCTAATAAGCCTTCGCTACCGCTGGCCTGACATTGAATGGGGTTCGCCCTTTGTAAGAGCCACTCCAGATTAGGTCGCGGCGTGGTACCCACCGCTTGGGCAAGCGTATTAGGAACAGGCCCCAGCAGGGCCGGGGCTAAACAGACGATATGCGAATGGCTCGGCATATCAATCATCCAAGTGATCTAAGGATTGCCTCGCGAACTGCTTCTGGAGACGCCTCCACCTTGCTTAGTGCTTGATCAGCGCGCTGATGGGCCACATCAGGATCTTTTAACCCGTGCCCCGTCAGCGTGCAAACTACGGTACTGCCAGCCGGTATACGCCCGCTGCGAATGTCTCGAAGTGCTCCAGCAACCGAAACCGCCGATGCCGGTTCGCAGAAGATCCCCTCCTGGCTAGCCAGCTGCCACTGCACCTCAAGAATCTCCGCATCATCAAACTCATCAAACCATCCATTGGATTCTTGCGAAGCGGCTAATGCCTGAGTCCAGCTCTGCGGCGCCCCAATGCGAATAGCCGTAGCGACGGTTTCTGGCTGCTCAACCGGATGACCCCGCAAAAAAGGCGCCGAGCCACTGGCCTGATAACCCACCATCACCGGCCGCTGAGTCACCGCCCCTTGATGGTATGGGCATTCACCCTGGCAGAAATGACAGGCCGCCGTGCCCGTTTGCCCTGGCGCCAAGGCCATTTCGGTGTACCCCATCCAATAGGCGGTGATATTGCCGGCGTTGCCAACCGGCAAGCAATGGTAGTCTGGCGCCCGGCCTAAGGTTTCGCAAATTTCAAAAGCGGCGGTTTTTTGGCCTTGCAGCCGATAAGGATTAACCGAGTTAACTAAGCTAACCGGCGCACTTTGAGCCATTTCTTTAACGATGCGCATCCCATCATCAAAGTTACCCTGAATTTGCAAAACATCCGCGCCATGCATAATTGCCTGCGCTAGCTTGCCCATGGCGATCTTACCATCGGGTATCAGCACAAAGGCTCTAATGCCCGCACGAGCAGCGTAAGCAGCCGCGGCTGCCGAGGTATTACCGGTGGAGGCGCAAATAATTGCCTGGCTCCCTTCAGCAACGGCCTGAGTAACCGCCACGGTCATGCCACGATCTTTAAAGGAACCCGTTGGGTTGAGTCCTTCATACTTCACATAAAGCTCAATGTCTGTGGGCAAACCCCGAGCGAGATTATTAAGCCGAATGAGCGGCGTATTGCCCTCGCCTAGGCTAATTGCCCTTGCATCTGCGGGCAGTGGCAGTCGATCTGCGTATTTCTCAATCAATCCGCTCATGCCAACGTCTCCACGCGAATCCGTGTTACCGATCCATGCACCTGCTCAAGTGCCTCAAGCTGAGTACATGCCGAATTCATCTGCGCCTCTAAAACACGATGCGTCAGCAGTATTACCGGTACGGTCTCGGCTCCAGCTGCCGGCTGTTTTTGGATAATCGCCTCAATACTAATGCCCGCCTCACTCAGAATCCGCGTGACTTCGGCAAGGACCCCCGGCTCATCCTGGGCTTCCAAGCGCAAATAGTAAGCGGTGTTAACCGATTCAATCGGCGCAATTGGCTCATCCGAAAGAAAATGCGAGTGGAAGGCCAGATAGGGCACCCGATTTTCCGGCTCTAAAGTGAATTCTCGAACCACATCAACCAAATCGGCCACCACAGCCGATGCCGTTGGCTCAGCGCCCGCACCCGCGCCATAATAAAGCGTCGGCCCCACGGGATCTGCATTCACCATAACGGCATTCATTACTCCATCAACATTGGCTAATAGTTGCCTTTCGGGTAACAGTGTGGGGTGCACTCGCAGCCCAATGCCATCTGCCTCGCGGCGGGCGATGCCCAAATGCTTGATGCGAAAGCCTAATTCCTGAGCATAAGTCACATCTTCAATACTGATTTGCCCGATGCCTTCGGTATAAACCTTATCGAACTGCAGGGGAATGCCAAAGGCAATCGATGCCAAAATAGTGAGCTTATGGGCCGCATCGATCCCCTCCACATCAAATGTGGGATCCGCCTCTGCATAACCCAAACGTTGCGCTTCGGCGAGTACATCACCAAAAGCACGCCCGGCATAGAGCATTTCGGTGAGAATGAAATTACCCGTGCCATTAATGATTCCAGCCAGCCATTCAATCCGATTGCCAACCAATCCTTCACGAACCGCTTTAATGATCGGTATGCCACCGGCCACGGCGGCCTCAAACCCCACGCTTACGCCTTTTTCTCGAGCTTTAGCGAAGATCTCGTTGCCGTGCAGGGCAATCATGGCCTTATTGGCAGTCACAACATGTTTGCCATTATCGATTGCCCGAAGGGTGAGCTCCCGAGCCAATTCATCGCCACCGATCAGTTCAACGACAATTTCGATGTCGGGATCGTCTACCACCTCAAAGGCATCATAGGTCAGGCGTATGCCATCGGTACTGCAAGTACGCGGGCGGTCTGGATGCCGCGCAGCGGCGTGCACAATATCAATCGGCCGCCCCGCTCTACGCGTGATCTCATCGCGATTACGTTCAAGAAGATTAACGGTGCCACCACCCACGGTACCGAGCCCAAGCACACCTACTTTTACCGGATCCAACTGCTGTACTCCCTCAAACTTATTTATAGCCATCACGACGCATCATCTGTTTAATTCCTCGCACTGCTTGCCGTGTGCGATGTGGATTTTCAATAAGGCCAAAGCGCACATGCTCGTCACCATATTCACCAAAACCAATGCCTGGGGCCACTGCTACACCAGCATCACGGATCAGTTTTTTCGAAAACTCTAACGAACCGAGGGCCCGATACGGTTCTGGGATGCGCGCCCACACAAACATGGTGGCCCGTGGACGGGTAACTGGCCAACCCGCAGCCTCTAGCCCGTCGCATAAAACATCTCGCCGCGCTTTGTAGGTTTCACGAATTTCGGCCACACAGTCTTGGGGCCCCTCGAGGGCATGAATGGCTGCCACTTGAATCGGTGTAAACATGCCATAGTCAAGGTAAGACTTCATGCGTGCAAGCGCGGCAATGAGTTTTTCATTACCGCACATAAAACCCACTCGCCAACCCGGCATATTGTAGCTTTTAGATAATGAAAAGGACTCCACGGCCACTTCCCGGGCGCCCGGTACCTGGAGAATAGACGGTGCAGCCTCGCCCTCAAAAACTAAATCGGCATACGCCAGATCATGCACAATCCAAATGCCGTGCTCTCTGCAAATCTCAACCACCCGCTCAAAGAAGTCTAACCCCACACATTGCGCGGTTGGATTAGCAGGAAAATTCAGGATTAACATTTTTGGCTTGGGCCAGGTATCTTTAATCGCTTTTTCCAGTTCGCTGAAGAAATCTCCGCCCTCAACCAACGGAACATGGCGGATATCGGCACCCGCGATAACGATCCCGTACGGATGGATTGGATAGGCCGGATTGGGCACCAACACCGCATCACCAGGCCCGACCGTTGCCAAGGCTAAATGGGCAAGGCCCTCTTTTGATCCAATGGTAACAATGGCCTCACTCTCGGGATCTAGACTGACGTTATAGCGATCCAAATACCATTGGGTAATGGCCCGTCGTAAGCGCGGAATGCCCCGGGAGACCGAATAACGATGGGTATCCGGCCTCTGTGCCGCCTCAATCATTTTTTGGACGATATGCGGTGGCGTTGGCATATCGGGATTGCCCATGCCAAAGTCAACAATGTCCTCGCCACGCGCTCGGGCTTGCGCCTTGAGCTCGTTAACGATGTTAAAAACGTATGGTGGTAAGCGCTTGATGCGCGGAAATTCCTCGTTCAAAGTTCATCTCTCAGCAGCTGGATTCGTTATCATAACCGCTGAACGCTAAAGCTGCCCCCTGTCAGTGTCAATCAAAGGATTTAATGTTTCTATGAAAATGCATCAGGACAGCGCAGATGGAAGCTATCGGATCGTTCGATACGGCGCTGATGGCGTCCAAATTAACGAACAGATCTACACCGAAAGTCTGCTCCTAATGCCCGATCAAATCATCACGTCGTGGGCACCCACACGCATAGAAGACCTCAACGGTCATCACCTCACTCAAGCCCAAAGCCTAAATCCTGAGGTCATCTTGCTAGGCACCGGCAACCACCAGCAGTTTCCAGATCGGGCGGTCATGCGACCGATCTTACAAAGCGGTATTGGATTAGAGGTGATGGATACTGGCTCCGCCTGTCGCACGTATAATATTTTAATGGGCGAGGGGCGCCGCGTTGTGGCCGCGCTGATTATTTCAATCGATTAATGCTTCTTGAGAGCACCCCATTCGGGCAAACTGCTGGCGTAGTTGCTGTAATGCCTGTAGCTGAATCTGCCTCACCCTCTCACGCGTAACTCCAAGCTCTTCGCCAATCCGCTCAAGGGTTGCAGGCTCGTGCTCATTGAAACCGAATCGTTTTTCAATCACGTATCGATGTTTAGCCGGTAAATTCGCTAATAGCCCTTCAATGCGATCTTCAACTTCTGCCTCGTGTAAGAGGTTGAACGCAGTTGTACTCGATTCGTCAGCCAATGTATCTGCAAGGCAATAGGTGTGGTCGGTATTTTTAGACTGCTCAATAGACACGGTTGTGTCAGCCAGTGCCTGGAGGTTTTGCACCCACTCCACCGATTTTCCGAGCCGCGCCGCCACATCCTTCGGCTGTGGCTCATGTGGCAACTCTTGGCCCAAAGACCGCTCTACGGCTTTGCATTGATTAACGTCTCGTACAACATGTATCGGCAGTCTCACCGTGCGCGCCTGATTCATGATTCCACGTTCAATAGATTGCCGAATCCACCATACCGCGTAAGTAGAAAAACGATTCCCCAATCCGGGATCAAATTTTTCGACGGCCCGAATCAGACCCACGTTGCCCTCTTCAATCAGATCGCAAAAGGCCACGCCACGATTTTGATAGCGTCGCGCCATACTGACCACCAACCGCAGGTTTGCCTTAATCATGCGGTTCTTTGACTGCTCACATCCCGCTTGCACGGCAAACGCCAGCTGACGCTCGTCTTCCGGGGTCAGTAAGGCCGTATCACCGAGGTCATTCAGGTAGTACTGCAGCACATCATCACTTACGCGTATTTCACTCATAAGTGACTATAAACACGGTAATTTTTAAGATGCAATAGGCCTTAAAAATTGCTCGGCGATGGTGCAACAGCGCCCAATTACAGGGCGCGTTGACCGCATCAAGCTAAGGCAGATAATCAGTTGGATTAACAGGCTTTCCGAGATTTCGTATCTCAAAATGAACGCTGTTGGGGTGACGTGCGTTGCCCCCAATCAGTGCAACCGGCTGCCCTGCTTCAACTTGGTCGCCCTCAGCAACTAAAAGCTGCTCGTTATATCCGTAGGCGGTTAAAAAACGATCATCATGCTTAATGATAATCAGATTGCCGTAGCCACGAAGACCGTCACCGCTATACACCACATTACCGCCGGCGGCGGCGCGCACCTGCGCATTTTGATCACCCCGAATAAGAATGCCGCGCTTGCCCACGGCATTGGCATTGTAAGCTTGCAGAATCTGCCCTTGCAGCGGCCACTGCCAGCCGATTTGCCCGCCCAACGGGGTTGCTCTTACCGAAGCGCTCGCACTGGCTGGCTCTCCAGCGCCCCCCGGGGGTGCGGTTAAGCGCAACCGATCACCAACCCGAATACGATCAGGACTGGTGATGTTGTTCCAACGTGCGAGCTCCTTGAAGTCTAAATTATTAGACCACGCAATCGCGTAGAGCGTATCGCCCTTTTGAACCACATACTCTCCGGTCTTTGCGCTTGGTGCAGACGATCGACTCTCACGCGCCGCGCGATCCGCTGAATAGTCAAACTCTGCACAGCCCGCTACGCCAAGTAGAATAATTACAGCGAAAAATAAGCGACTGCGGCAATGAGCAAAATAACCGTGACCCACCCAATTCGCTCCATATATGGCCTAAGTAATGGCTCAAGACGAGGGCCGCCCCAAGCCAGCAAACCCGCGACGAGGAAAAAGCGTGCACCCCGCCCCAGTAGTGATGCGATGATAAAAGGCAGCAATGCTACAGCCATAGCCCCTGCGGCAATGGTGAAAACTTTGTACGGAATTGGCGAGAAACCCGCAACAAGCACAACCCAAAACCCCCAAGTAATGAACCAGTCTTGAGCTAGTTCATAAGCCGGTAGATAACCGGCCTCTTCGATAAGTGGCAGTACAATTTCAAGGCCGAGCACCCCGATAAAATAACCTAAAACACCACCAAGAACAGAGGTAATGGTGGTAAGGCTGGCCAGTGCCCACGCTTTTTCGGGTCGAGCCACGCTCATGGGTGCAAGCATCACATCAGGCGGGATAGGGAAAAAAGAGGATTCTGAAAAACTCAAAACGCCTAAAATCCAAGGCGCTCTGCGATGCGCTGACCAGCGCAGCACACTATCGTACATCCCTGTAAAAATGCGCATCACTCAACCCCCTCGAGCATTGGTACAAAAAAAACGGACTCTACCACCTGCGTTTGGATTTCTTTACCTTCACGAATGTACAGGCGGAGCGCCTGAGACTCAGCATCTCCAATTGGTGCCAGTAACCGGCCGCCATCAGCAAGTTGATCTAATAAAACGGCCGGTACCTCACTCGGCGCGGCGGTTAGCACGATCGCATCAAACGGGCCTGCAGATGCCCACCCCTGAAATCCGTCACCAAAGCGTTGCCGAATATTCTCAAACCCCAACTCTCTAAAAAGGCGCCGACTGCGATCGTGTAACTCACGAATGCGCTCTATGGTGTGAACGCGCTCGGCCAGTGCGGCCAATACAGCGGCCTGATAGCCCGATCCTGTGCCAATCTCTAATACTCGCTTGGGAAAACCACCCGCTAACAAGAGCTCCGTCATCCGGGCCACCACGAACGGTTGAGAAATGGTTTGGCCATACCCAATGGGCAATGCAGTATCTTCATAGGCCCGTGAGGCCAGTGCTTCATCAACAAACCGGTGTCTTGGTAGCTGACGAATCACATTGAGCACATGCACATTAGCAATTCCTGCATCGCCAAGCCTTGCGGCTAAACGCTCTCGTGTTCGTTGCGAGGTCATCCCAATGCCCAACTTCTGCGCACTATTCATTCCATAAAACCCTTCACCCACCCCGCAATTTGCTCTAATGCCTTGTATTTAGTCAGATCAACCTGCAGCGGTGTAACGGACACAAAGCCCCTTTCGACCGCATCAAAGTCTGTGCCCGGCCCCGAATCCTGCTCACTGCCCGGAGGGCCAATCCAGTAAATGGTGCGCCCACGCGGGTCTTTTGTTGGTATGGCCGCCTCAGCCCGATGTCGGGCACCCAAACGTGTCGCCTCAAACCCTTTAATCTGGTCGAAAGGGCGATCAGGCACATTGATATTTAGAATGGTATCTGCAGGTAGCGGCTCGCTGCGTAAGCGCTGAACCACACGCCGTGCCACCCTTGCTGCCGTATCGTAATGCGTGGGTGAATGGCTGGCGAGCGATAACGCTACTGCAGGCAGCCCTAAGCTGCGGCCCTCCATTGCTGCCGCTACGGTGCCACTGTAGAGCACATCGTCGCCAAGGTTAGCGCCAGCGTTAATGCCGGAAACGACCATATCGGGTAATTGCTCGAGCAGACCCGTAATTGCCAAATGAACGCAGTCGGTGGGCGTGCCTTCGATGCGGTAGATTCGCTCTCCCGCCTGAGCAACCCGTATGGGCCACTCAAGCGTGAGCGAATTACTCGCCCCACTACGATCACGCTCTGGCGCGACTACGGTAACTTCTGCATCCTCGGCTAATGCCGCTGCTAAGGCTTGGATGCCCGGTGCTGAATAACCATCATCATTGCTTACCAATATTCTCATGCGGTGTACTATACCCGTCTACGAGCGTCTCGGGAGCGTAAGATTGAACCAAGACGACCCGGATACAGCATTATTTCGGGCTGCAATGGCCGATGTAAGGCCTATACCCACCCGCCAACGCGCAGATCTGCGGCGTCGCCGCCCTGCCCCTATACCGGGTCAGCGTTACGCGGATGATCGTGCCGTGCTCCGAGAGCTGGCAATGCCCACCGCCGAGGAGCATGCACTTGGCGCAGAGGTGGGCGAAGCGCTTGCGTATGCGCGACCTGGTTTAAAGAAACAGACCTTGCGCCGATTACGCCGGGGCGAGTTTAGCGTAATGGCTGAGCTGGATTTACACGGGCAAACCGTTGAGCCTGCCCGGCGTTTAGTTGCCGATTTCATCAATGAATGCCGAGAACGGCGCCTTGGTTGCGTACGGATTATTCATGGCAAAGGCCGCCGATCAGCAAATACCGGCCCCGTTTTAAAGGTAGTTGTCGATCGCTGGTTGCGCCAACGCGATGATGTTTTGGCTTTCTGTTCGGCACGGCCGGTTGATGGTGGAACCGGCGCTTTGTATGTCTTATTGCGGCGCTGACCAGTCAATTAACTCCGCTAACACCGAGGTGGCATAGCTGCCGCGTCGCAGATAAAAATCAATTACCCAGGTATCCGGCTCACTGCAATACCACCCCAGCGCACCAACCGAAACTCTTAAGGGGCGCCGTGCCGCATCGACACGCCGCGCTGCAAGGCCTGCCACCCAATCAGCCACAGGCTCAAGTAACATAGCCTCATAATCAGCCAGCGCCTGTGTCACTCCAAGCTTTTCGCTATTGCGTCCTGGCAATGGCCCGCTGGGGTGGATTTGGTGGGCAGCAACACGCCTAGCTAACCGCTCTGTTGTTTCTTTGCTGGCAGAAAAAAGGCTCTCCCGCCCATCCAGCCCCAACAGATCATTGGGTAAGGCGCTGGCCCACGTGCCATCTTTAACCCGTGCCGAGAGCACTCGGTTAAAGCACTCAGAACGCAGCGCGGAAATTAACATCCCACGGCTAGCCGGTGGCACAGACTTCGGATCTGCTGCCAACCAGTCAATCGCGTCTTTTAAATTGCGCCCGTTTCGCCCAAACCGCTGGGGGCCAAAGTAATTTGGGACCCCGTAAACCGCAATGGTTGCCAACCGTTGGTTAAACGCCACCGCTGATACATTTATCTCGCGCAAACGCAAACGAAAGTGATTGCCCATAAGAGTGCCCACTTTGAGCTTTCGGCGATGCCGCGCAACGTGTAAAACGCGCAGCCCATCTGCAATATCTGCCGGTGCCTCAGGCAACGGTTGATTGACTGGCCACGGCAGCGTCAGCCACTGAGTGGTTACGGCCCAACGATCTTTGCGGCCGGCATAGCCACATTCCCGTGGCGATACACCCCAAACTTGAGAGAGGGTGCGAAGTGCCTCCAGTGTAGTCAAACCGCGCTTTTCAATTTGAACAAGAAGATGAGGGCCGTCATTGTCGGCCATAAATCCAAGCCGCTCGTTCACCACAAAGTCTTCTGGCTTGCGCGCAACTACGCCTGTGCCAAGGGGGCCACCCCACGCTTTTTCAGTCAATGGACTCTAACAAAGCCACCGCCATTGCTGCGATGCCCTCGCCTCGGCCAGTAAAGCCCATCCACTCAGTGGTGGTGGCTTTTAAATTTATCTGTGCTTCGGCACACCCCAAATCACTGGCAATATTTTGCCTCATCGTGGGTAAGTACCCGCTCATCTTGGGCTTCTGCGCGATGACGGTGGCATCAATATTCGCCAGCTGAAATTGTTGGTTTTGCATCCGAGTGGTTATTTCCCGTAACAGCACACGACTATCTGCGTCTTTCCAAGCGGCGTCGGTATCAGGAAAGTGTTGCCCAATATCCCCCTCACCTAAGGCCCCTAAAATGGCATCGGTAATGGCGTGCAACAGCACATCGCCGTCTGAGTGCGCAGCAAGCCCCTCTGGATAATCCAAGCGCACGCCACCAATAATCAATGCCCGCCCGTCTACTAACCGATGCGCATCAACCCCTTGCCCAACGCGAATCATCACTCCATCCTCTGCTTATCGGGCTGTTGCTGCATAAGCCACGCTTCTAATAAGGCATGGTCACTGGGATAAGTCAGTTTAATATTCGCGCTCGACCCAGGCACTAGCACAGGCTTAGCCCCCAGCCTTTCCATTGCGTCTGACTCGTCCGTTACCTCATGCCCTGCCGCGTTTTCTAGTGCCCTAGCCAACCGTTGGAGAGGAAAACACTGCGGCGTTAGCGCTTGCCATAATCCAGCACGGGGCACGGTACGCGCCACCGCATGATCAGCGTCATCTGCTTGCTTTAACGTATCTCGCAAAGCCACGGCTAAAAGCCCACCGTCTTCATTGTATTCTGCCGCTTTAAGTAACCGCGAAATGTCATCAGCCGGCACGCACGGGCGCGCCGCATCATGCACCAGCACGAGATCGTTAGGCTGTGCGCCCCATCTTGCCAGTTCGTACAAACCCTCAAGCACAGATTGGGCTCGCGTCGCGCCCCCAACGCAGGTTTTTATTGTTGCTGAGGTGAGGCTTGGATCGGCTGCAGGTAGTACCACTACCACCCCTTTAATCGCCGGTATTGCCATTAACACTTCTAGTGACCAGTCCAACACCCGCTTGCCGGCAATTAACTGAAACTGCTTCGGCAAAGGGCCACCAGCACGCCGCCCTTGCCCCGCCGCTGCCAATACAGCCCATACCGCTTTATGGGTCTTCACGAGGCTCTATCACCTGAAAAAATTGCTCCTCTTCGCCAACCAGACCGAGCTCTAAACGCGCACGCTCTTCAATACCACTGAGCCCATCACGAAGATCTGCTACGTCTGCCGATAACGCTTGATTGCGCTCATCCAAACGGGCATTTTCAGCTTCCTGAGCGGAAACGGCTTGCTGCAGGCGCCATGCATTGGGAATACTGCCATCACCAAACCAGAGCCGACTTTGCAGCAATAACACCAACAACAGCAGCCCTGCCGCAAGCCAGCGCATTAACTAGCCCTGCAAACCCATTCGCTTAAGACTGGGAAAGGCGGTACGGCCTGCATAGCGTGCTTTGTCTCCAAGCTCCTCTTCAATTCGAAGCAATTGGTTGTATTTGGCAACTCGATCAGATCGACACAGCGAGCCCGTCTTAATTTGCGTGGCGGCGCTGGCCACCGCAAGATCAGCAATCGTTGTGTCTTCGGTCTCACCTGAGCGATGCGAAATGACTGACGCGTACCCGGCAGACTCAGCCATGGAAATGGCATCCATTGTCTCAGTTAACGTACCTATCTGGTTGAATTTAATCAAAATCGCGTTACCAATGCCACGTTCAATGCCCTCAGCTAAAATAGCAGTGTTTGTGACAAAAAGATCATCACCCACCAACTGAACGCCCTCACCTAGCGCGCGACTGAGAATGGCCCAGCCGTCCCAGTCATCTTCGGCCATTCCATCTTCAATAGAAATGATGGGATACCGCTTAACCCAGTCAGCCAAAACATCCGCAAATCCTTGCGCATCAAACTGACGCTGCTCTGAGGCCAAATCATAAACACCGTCTTTGTAAAACTCAGAGCTGGCCGCATCCAACGCGATCCACACATCGTCTCCTGCGGTATAACCGGCAGCGGCAATGGCTTCTAGAATCACCTCGATAGCAGCCTCGTTAGACGGAAGATCGGGTGCAAATCCACCCTCATCGCCCACCGCCGTGGAAAGACCACGCGCGCTGAGAACCTTTTTAAGCGCATGGAAAATTTCTGTGCCGCAGCGCAGCGCATCGGCAAATCGATCAAAACCGATCGGCATGACCATAAATTCCTGAATATCGACGCTATTATCGGCGTGTGCACCGCCGTTAAGGATATTCATCATCGGTACAGGCAGCACCCATTCGTCAGGGGATGCGAGGTGGCGAAATAAGGAGACACCTTTTGCAGCTGCAGCCGCCCGGGCAACCGCTAACGAGGTGCCCAGCAGCGCATTAGCGCCCAGCGCACTTTTATTTGGGGTGCCGTCAAGCGCAATCAAACACTCATCCAAACTACGCTGATCGTTGGCATCCATGCCTGCAATAGCCGCCTGAATCGGCCCATTCACGTTTGCAACCGCCTGCTGAACGCCTTTACCCAAGTAACGACTTTTGTCGCCATCCCGAAGCTCAACGGCTTCACGCGCACCGGTTGAAGCTCCCGAGGGTACCGCCGCTAAGCCGCGACTGCCGTCATTTAGAACCACTTCCGCTTCAAGCGTTGGGTTACCTCTTGAATCCAAAATCTCACGCGCGTGAACCGTTTTAATCGTTAGCATTGCGTTTCCTTTATTGTGTTAATTCCGCAAGCCCATGCCGCTGAACAACGGCATGCAGCTCAACGAGTGTATCGAGCAGCCCTGGTAAACGAGCAAGGGGCCACATATTAGGGCCATCGGATAGGGCTTGGTCTGGCTTGGGGTGCGTTTCGATAAACAGCCCACTAACCCCGGCAGCAACAGCTGCTCTGGCCAGCAGGGGCACATGCTCCCGCTGCCCGCCTGAGGCTCCACCAAGGCCGCCAGGAAGCTGCACCGAATGCGTGGCATCAAAGATGACTGGCACGCCAGTTTGGCGCATTACCGCCAAGGCACGCATATCCGCCACCAGATTGTTATACCCAAACGACACGCCCCGCTCACACACCGTGATTTGCTCATTACCGGTGGCTTTGGCCTTCTCAACCACATGCTGCATATCCCATGGTGCGAGGAACTGGCCCTTTTTTATATTGACCGGTAGGCCCTGAGAGGCAACCGCCTGAATAAAGTCAGTTTGCCGACATAAAAACGCCGGGGTTTGAAGCCAATCAACAACGCAAGCCACTTCGGCCAGTGGCGTGTACTCATGTACATCGGTAATAACCGGCACCTTGAGCTGCTTTTTAACAGCCTCAAGTGCTGCCAGCCCCGCCTCAACGCCACAACCCCGGTACCCTGAAACCGATGAACGGTTAGCCTTATCGAAGGATGCCTTGAAAATAAACGGCAGACCCCGCGCTTGGGTCATCTCGACCAACTGTTCCGCGATGTCCATCACCATTTCTGGTGATTCGATGACACACGGGCCAGCAATCAAGGCCAGCGGTTGATCCAGCCCAATGGGTTGCCCCTGAATGTGCGCGCTCATGCACCCACCTTGGCGTGCTGATCTCGATACACCATAGCGGCATTGATGAAGTGGGCAAATAACGGATGCCCATCACGCGGCGTTGATGTGAACTCAGGGTGAAATTGGCAAGCCAAAAACCAAGGATGATTCGGTAGCTCTACCGCTTCTGCAAGATGCCCGTCGTGCGACCAACCCGCAATGATAAGGCCTGCCTTGGTCAACGGTTCCTCATAGCCCTTATTAAACTCATAGCGGTGCCGATGACGCTCTTGGATCACATCCTGTCCATAAACTTCATGAAAGCGGGTTCCTCGCACCAGTGTTGATGGCTGAGCCCCCAGGCGCATGGTACCGCCTAGATCAGACTGCCCATCGCGGACCTCACGCAAACCCTCTGCCGTCATCCATTCGGTAATCAGCCCGATGACCGGATGCGGCGGATCGGCCACAAACTCAGTGCTGTGGGCCCCTTCTAAACCCGCAACATTGCGCGCGTAGTCAATAACCGCAACCTGCAATCCGAGACAAATCCCCAAGAACGGAATTTGCTGCTCTCTTGCGTATCCAGCGGCTAAGATTTTTCCCTCAATACCGCGCTCACCAAAGCCTCCGGGCACAAGGATGGCATCTACATTCGCTAACAGACGCGTTCCTTCCCGCTCGATGGCCTCCGAATCAACGTAGCGAATAGTGACTTTTTGTTGATGCTGAATACCCGCATGGCGCAGGGCCTCGTTTAGCGACATGTAGGCATCAGCAAGATCAACATACTTACCGACCATCGCCACCGTGACCTCACCCGTGGGGGCATGCATTGCATCTACCACCCTTTGCCAATCCGCCAGAGAAGCCGATGGCAGATCGAGGCCAAACTTCTCGGCAACTATCTGATCAAGCCCCTGCTCATGGAGCATGGCAGGCACTTTATAAATATTATCGACATCGAGGGCAGAAATAACCGCTTTAGGATCGACGTTAGTGAACAGCGCAATCTTACGTCGCTCTTCAGCAGGAATCGCCTTGGTGGCTCGGCACACTAAGATATCGGGCTGGATTCCAATGGAGCGGAGCTCTTTAACCGAATGCTGGGTGGGTTTAGTTTTCATCTCACCCGCGGCTTCAATCCAAGGGAGCAACGTCAGGTGGATATACAAGCAGCGCTCACGCCCCAGCTCTGCACCCATCTGGCGTATTGCCTCCAGAAAAGGCAAAGACTCGATATCGCCAACCGTGCCACCAATTTCAATTAAAGCAATATCGGAATCGCCCGCACCTCGCTGGATGCAGGATTTAATCTCATCAGTAATATGAGGGATTACCTGCACCGTACCGCCTAGGTAATCGCCGCGCCGCTCCTTGCGGATCACGCTCTCATAAATTCGCCCGGTGGTGTAATTGTTGTTTTGCGTAGCGCGCATTCGAACGAAACGTTCGTAATGCCCCAGGTCAAGATCAGTCTCGGCGCCGTCGTCGGTCACAAAGACCTCACCATGCTGAAATGGGCTCATCGTGCCCGGATCAACATTGATGTAGGGATCAAGCTTTACCATCGTGACCTTCAGACCGCGGGCCTGAAGAATACTTGCAAGCGAGGCCGCCGCAATGCCCTTACCCAATGAGGACACTACACCGCCTGTAATAAATATATATCGTGTCATTTTTTCCGTCGGCCTACTGGCACATCGCAGTAACGGGGGGCCACTGCAGGACGGGGTGATACGGTAACAGAACCATGAAAATATCGCCAATCTCCCAACGCCGGATCGGCATTAGGGATAAACTCAAAGGCAGCCGATGGCGCCACACCAGCAATTGCCACCACCTCTGACGCCGAGTTGGTGATAAACGGCAACTGCGATCGCCACCAGGGTGGAACCCGCGCCTGCCGGAGCAACTCTTTTGCCGCTTGTGGCGGACGTTGTGGCAAATAGACTCGGTCACCTGGGCTAAATGGGCGCATCTCCAACAAATCTCCCTGCTCGGGCAACGCAGTAGAAACCCAGTGCACCGTTCCAACCTGGCCCCATGAACAAGTTTCACCTCGACGGATCACCGCGCTGCGTAAACCGGCCGGCAAGGGATTGGGAAGCCGATACAACGCTCCGTTAAAGCGCGCTAATTGCCCATCTGCCCACTTTAAAACGGGCTGTCTGTCGTCATCCGCAAAAAGGAGATCATCTAGCCCCTGATCGAGCTGGCGTCGCGACGGTGGGCGCCAGCCCAGCTCGGCAAGCCATTCCCGAACAATCGCAAAACGCATTGCCCTAGATTCTTGAATTAGCGTATTAACAGCTAAAAGGGGCGCGTCCGCCAACCGGTGCTGCCCTATCCTGTCAGATAACAACTCACTAAAGATTCCTTCGGTTTCTTCTGTGAGACGAGCTAAGCGCCCCATGGTTTGTTGCATCGACGGCCAGCGCGCTTTTAGCAGGGGCATAACCTGGTGGCGTAAATAATTACGCTCAAAGCTTGTGTCTTGATTACTCGGATCATCCATCCAGCTCAGCTGGTGGCATTGGGCGTATTGGCGCAGGGCCTGATAGGGGACGTCTAAAAGTGGACGCAACAAATACCCCGCACCAAAAGGCTGACAATGCCGAATGCCAACGAGCCCCATAGGGCCTGTGCCGCGTAAGATCCGCAGGCATAAGGTTTCTACCTGATCGTCTGCATGATGCGCCGTCAGCAAACAGTCTCCGGGCTCTAGAAATGCCTTGAGTGCCGCATAACGCGCCTTGCGCGCGCCCGCTTCCAGCCCGCCTTCGTCAGGATTTGGCTGAATCGTTAGCACGTGGCATGGGAGCTGAGCATTTTTGGCTAACTTTTTGACATGCGCAGCCCAAGCATCAGCCTGTGGTTGTAACCCATGGTGAATATGCACCACTTGCACAGGCCAACCGGTCTGCTGCGCCAAATGGAGCAGCACAGCCGAGTCCATTCCGCCACTGCATGCCAGCACAAGACGCTGAGCTGCGGGTGGCAACTGAGCGATTAGGCTATTCGCGGAAGTGCCCAATCGCCATCAAGCGCTCATAGCGCGCTGCCCGCATCGCCTCGAGGTCTAAGGCCTCCACATCCGCTAAATGGCGCGACAGCGAATCAGATAACCGCTTTGCCGTTTCATCCCAATCGCGATGCGCGCCTCCCAGAGGCTCAGCGATGACTTCATCCACTAATCCGAGCTCGGCTAGTCGCTCTGCGGTAATTCCCATTGCCTCGGCCGCCTCGGCTGCGCGTTCTGCACTTTTCCAAAGAATTGAGGCACAGCCTTCCGGAGAAATCACTGAATACGTACTGTACTGAAGCATGAGCAACCGGTCGCCCACGCCGATAGCCAGCGCACCACCCGAGCCGCCTTCACCAATGACGGTGCATAGCACTGGGGTATTAAGCCCCGCCATTTGCATTAAATTGCTAGCAATTGCTTCGCTTTGACCGCGCTCTTCAGCGCCCACCCCTGGGTAGGCGCCTGGGGTATCGATAAAGGTCATAATCGGCAAACCAAACCGCTCGGCCATTTCCATGAGCCGCGCTGCCTTGCGATATCCCTCGGGACGTGGCATGCCAAAATTACGCTCAATTTTCTCCCGCGTGCCCCGGCCCTTTTGCTCACCAATTACCATCACTGGGCGGCCTTTAAAGCGCGCAACGCCACCGATCATTGCCGCATCATCGGCATAGGCCCGATCCCCATGCAGCTCTTCGAAATCAGTAAACATGGCAGCAATGTAGTCAGCCGCATACGGGCGCCGTGGATGGCGGGCCAACTGCGAGATTTGCCAAGAACTCAGGTTGCGAAAAATTTGCTCAGTCAGCTGGCGGCTTTTAGCCTGAAGGCGTGCAACCTCCTCTCCGATACTGACTTCAGAGTCATCGCCCACGTAGCGCAGTTCTTCGATTTTAGCCTCAAGCTCTGCAATAGGCCGTTCGAATTCTAAAAAATCCAAGTCAGCGGATGCCACGCGTCTGCTCCCTTACTCCAAAACTGGTTACAGAATATCATGACCTGCCTTTAGACTGCTGTTTTGGACGCCCATAATCCACACGGACCGCATCGGCCGCTAACAGTGCTTCTAACTCCTCAATGAGGCTGGGTTCGGGTCTGACTTTCCACTGCTCCCCTAAGCGCAATGCTGCCTTGGCACTGCTCGCGATATATTCAACACACACAGGACAGCTGCCTGGCTGATACCGACTTAACAAATCCTTTATGTGAGGCAACAATCCGTTGCCGGCTTGCTTTTCATGAATGGCCAACACTAAACGCTGGGCAAATGCTAACCGGGCACTGGGCAGGTCATAAATCCGCTCTGCAGAGATGCGATATCCGTCGCTAAAGTCGTCATGGCTAATCTCGCCTTCCACCACCACGAGGGTATCTTTTTCGATCAAACTCTTATAACGCTCAAAAACATCGCCAAATAAGACCATCTCCAACCGTGCTGTCCGATCATCTAGGGTGACAATACCGAGCCGCCTGCCAGACTGTGTTACCCGTGTGCGGCTATCCACAATCAACCCGGCCAGAAAAACGCGTTTATCGGTATTGCCGGCGGCATCTTTCAGACGACAACTAATAAACCGGGCCAACTCCGTTTCATGTGCGCTAATCGGATGCCCTGATAGATAAAGCCCCAGCGTTTCTTTTTCGGCTTGTAGGCGTTCCATCTCTACCCATTCCGGTAATGCCGGCACCGTGTCTACCACCTCTTCTGCGCCGGTTTTAGCATCGCTTTGCCCTAACCCAAAAAGATCTTCCTGACCGATGGTGGCATTGCGCATTGCTTGCTCAGCACCCTGTAGAGCACTCGGCAATGCCGCCATCGCAGAGGCGCGATTAGGCGTAATGCCATCTAAGCTACCGGAGCGGATAAGCGCCTCTAACACTCGGCGATTGATCTTTTTCAGATCAATCCGCTGACAGAGTGAATGAAGATTCGCAAATGCCTCGCCCTGTTCACGCGCGGTAACGAGCGATTCGACAGCCGCTTGCCCAACGCCCTTGACCGCACCTAGCCCATACACGACGGATGTGGGATCAGAGGCTTGAAACATCCAATCTGAGCGGTTGATATCAGGCGGGGCTACCGAGAGCTTCATCGCTCGACATTCATCGATCAGCGTTACCACCTTATCGGTGTTGTCCATATCTGAGGATAAGACCGCAGCCATAAATGCCGCGGGGTAATGCGTTTTCAGCCAGGCAGTTTGATAGGACAAGAGCGCATAAGCGGCCGAATGGCTTTTATTAAAGCCATAGCCAGCAAACTTCTCCATTAAGTCAAATAGGCCTTCGGCATGCGCTGGGCGTAAGCCTTGTGCCACGGCCCCGTCACAAAAGATGCTTCTTTGCTTTGCCATCTCCTCCGGTTTTTTCTTGCCCATGGCCCGACGGAGAAGATCGGCTTCGCCTAAGCTGTACCCACCCACCGCTTGGGCAATCTGCATTACCTGTTCCTGATACAGGATGACACCGTAGGTGGGCTTAAGAATGGGTTTTAGCGCATCATGATGAAGTTCTGGCGTTGGGTACGCCACCGGCTTTCGACCATGTTTACGATCGATGAAATCATCCACCATCCCCGACTGCAACGGCCCCGGTCGGAATAAGGCAACTAGGGCGATAATGTCTTCAAAATGGTCGGGCCGAAGGCGGCGAATGAGGTCTTTCATTCCCCGTGATTCAAGCTGAAATATCGCTGTGGTTTGACAATCACGCAGCAAACTAAACGTGGCTGCATCATTCAGGGGAATTCGATTAATATCGATGGGCGGTTCGTTATTTTCCGCACGAATTTTGTTAACCGCTTTAACCGTCCAGTCGATAATGGTTAATGTGCGCAGGCCTAGAAAATCAAACTTCACCAAGCCAACGGCCTCAACATCATCCTTATCAAACTGGGTGGCAAGTCCCGCCCCACCCGGTTCACAGAATAAGGGAGCAAATTCGGTTAAATCGGACGGCGCAATCACCACGCCGCCGGCATGTTTGCCAACGTTCCTTGATAAGCCCTCTAGACGCTTTGCCAGATCAATGAGTAGTTTGACATCCTCATCCTCCGCACAGAGCTTACGAAGATCCTCTTCCTGCTCCAGCGCTTTATCGAGTGTCATGCCCAGCTCAAACGGGATCATTTTGGCAATGCGATCAACGTACCCATATCCATGCCCGAGCACTCGACCCACATCACGAACAACCGCCCTTGCGGCCATGGTCCCGTGGGTTGCGATTTGCGAGACTTTCTCTCGGCCATACCGCTCGGCCACGTAATCAATCACCTGATCGCGCTTTTCCATACAAAAATCGACATCGAAATCCGGCATCGAAACACGTTCTGGATTAAGGAATCGCTCAAAAAGCAGGTCGTAGCGAAGCGGATCCAAGTCGGTAATATCTAGCGCATAGGCCACCAGTGAGCCGGCACCAGAGCCACGCCCCGGCCCCACTGGAATATCTTTGGCCTTGGCCCAGCGAATAAAATCCGCGACAATCAAAAAGTAGCCCGGAAAGCCCATTTGATTGATCACATCTAACTCAAAATCTAACCGCGCCTGATACGCTTGGGTATCGGTAACCGCACCATCACGCTCAATACGCCGAGCCAGACCACATTCTGATTCCTCACGCAAAAATTGATCGATCGGCTTGCCGTCCGGCACCGGAAAATCGGGCAAGGCATTTTGATCGAGCGTCAGGGTTAAATTGCACCGCTGTGCGATCAGCAAAGTGTTCTCAATCGCTTCAGGTATATCTTCAAAGCACGCCTGCATTTCTTCGGCTGAGCGCAGGTATTGCGCCTCTGAATAAAGTCGCGGGCGATTCTCATCGTGCAAAATGCGCCCATCATGAATGCAGACACGTGCCTCATGAGCTTCATGATCGGCCGACTCAAGGAAACGCACGTTATTGGTGGCAACAACGGGGCAGTGGGTTTTTGCTGCTAAAGCCACCGCACCATGCACCTGTTCTTCATCTCCTGGTCGGCCTGTGCGCTGCAACTCAAGATAAAACCGATCACCATAGAGTTCTTGCCAATAGGCTAGACGCTGCTGTGCTGCCTCAGGATCTTCCGCAATCAGCGCTTCCCCCACATCACCCGCAGCGGCGCCGGAAAGAACAATTAACCCCTCATGCCATTGGTTAAGCCACTCTCGCGCTACCACGGGCAAGCCCGTTGCCTGCCCCTGCAAATAGCTAGCGGTAATTAACCGCGTGAGCGCCGCGTAGCCCGTCGCATCAGCGCAGAGAAAAGTCATTACATGGTGCGCAGATGGATCGGTTGGGTGCTCAACTCGAAGATCAGCGCCTATGATGGGCTTAATCCCGAGCTCTATCGCCGCACGGTAAAACTTGACCATCCCAAACAGGTTACCCTGATCGGTGATCGCTACCGCTGGCATTTTATCCTCAGCAACCGCCCGCACTAGGGGCTTTACACGCACCGTACCGTCGATGAGTGAAAACTCGGTGTGCAGATGAAGATGTACGAAACCTGAATTCATCCTGCTAATGCTAACCGGGATTGAGTCATCCGGATAGATTTTTACACTGGTGAGAAAGCCAAGATTACGCCATCATGCACACCATGGGAGCTGAGCACATTCACCCAACCGCCATAATTGATCCGCAAGCCGTTCTCGGAGCAAATTGCCATGTCGGCCCTTACGCTGTGATCGGCGCTGGCGTTGTACTTGGTAACAACTGCACGGTAGGCGCCCATGCCGTGTTAGAGGGGCCATTAGAGATGGGCCCAAATAATCGAATTGGTCCACATGCTTTGCTCGGCCAGCCGCCGCAAGATCTTACTTACGCAGGAGAACCCACCCAATTGGTGGTTGGCGAGGGTAACGATTTTCGTGAGTTCACCACTGCGCACCGAGCGAGCACCAAAGAAGATGGAATAACACGCGTAGGCAATCATGGCCTGTTTATGGCCTTTTCGCATATTGCCCATGATGACCAAATTGGCGATCACGTGATTATTGGCAATGGAACGCAGCTTGCCGGCCATGTGCACATTCATAACCAAGTTTTCATATCTGGGCTCTGCGCTATCCATCAATTTGTCCATATCGGCCGCCTTGCCATGGTGGCCGGTGGATCGATGGTTGATCGAGATGTTGCCCCTTTTACGATGGTTGCCGGCGATCGAGCGCAACTGCGAGGTTTGAATTCTCGTGGGCTTCAACGAGCCGGCATTCCCACGGAGCATCGCCGAGCGCTTCGGCAGGCCTATCAGCGCTTATTTCGCGATGGCGGTACATTAAACGCCGCGGTTGACGCGGTGGCCACCGACCCGAATCTACAAACAACCGAGATTAACGTGCTGCTGGATTTTATTCGGCACCGAGGCCGAGGAATAACAAGATGACCCCACTGCGCACCGCAGTTGTTGGCGCCGGCTACCTTGGCCGCTTTCATGCACAAAAATATGCTGCGCATGCTGATTGCGAGCTTATGGCGGTTGTTGATGTAAATTTAGATCGAGCTAAGGCGGTTGCTAAAGAACTCAATTGCCAGGCGTTCGATAACATTGATTCATTGCTTGGCCATGTAGACGCGGTAAGCGTTGCCACACCGACCCGCCTACACCATCCGCTTGGGCTTACGTTGCTGGAAGCCGGGCTGCATGTGCTCATCGAAAAGCCAATGACGGTTACTGAGGCCGAAGCGGAATCATTAATCGCTGCGGCCGCTCGGCATGACTGCATACTGCAGGTTGGGCACCTAGAGCGCTTTAACCCGGCCGTGGTTGCCGCGGCTGCCTTAATAGATCATCCGCTGTTTATCGAATCGCATCGCATTGCGCCTTTTAATCCGCGCGGCGCGGATGTCAGCGTTGTCTTAGATTTAATGATTCATGACATCGACCTTATTTTAGAGCTCGTCAATGCCGAGTTAGTGTCTATGGATGCCAGTGGCGCTGCGGTCATTTCAGAGGATATCGACATCGCGAATGCTCGCCTGCGATTTGCCAATGGCTGTGTGGCAAATGTAACCGCCAGCCGCGTGAGTCCACGTGCAGAGCGTCGGATGCGTGTGTTTCAGCGCAACGCCTATTTATCCCTTGATCTACAAAATGCCACCTTGGATATACAACGGCGCGACCCAGAGGCATCAGGGCCGCCTACCATGGCGCAAATTATGCATGAACGACTCGAGCCCGGCCGTAATGATGCCCTTGCGGATGAAATCGGCAGTTTTGTGACAACAATTCAAAATAAAGGGCAGCCCGTCGTCACCGGGCACGATGGAAAACGTGCGCTTGCCGCCGCCATCGAAATTAGTCGCCAATTAACGGAGAGCACTCAATGAGCAACAACACGGCGCCACCCATTCCTATGGTCGATCTTACGGCGCAATATCCACTCATCCGCGCAGAGATTGAACAAGGCCTGCACGCCGCATTGGATGAGGCAAAATTTATTCTTGGTCCTAATGTGCAAGCCTTTGAAAAGGCCGCAGCGGCGTATTTAGGCGTAGCCCATGCCATTGGTTGTGCCTCGGGCACTGATGCGCTTCATTTAGCGCTGCGCGCCGCAGGCATTGGGCCCGGCGATGAGGTCATCACCACACCATTTAGCTTTATCGCCACCGCTGAGGCCATTTGCTATGTTGGGGCTACGCCAAAATTTGTTGACATCGATCCGGCTACTTTCAACATAGATCCCAACTGCGTGGCAGAAGCCATTACCGCGCAGACGAAGGCAATTATGCCGGTGCATCTTTTCGGCCAACCCGCAAACCTCCCTGCCTTATCGCGCCTTGCTGATGAGCATGGGCTTATTTTAATTGAAGACTGCGCACAGTCCTTTGGCGCGTCCATTAACGAGCAGATGACCGGTAGCCTAGGTGCATTAGGGGCTTTTAGCTTTTTTCCAAGTAAAAATTTGGGAGGCTACGGCGATGGCGGCCTAGTTACGACTAATGATGACGCGCTCGCAACCGAGCTACGTGTATTGCGTAATCACGGGAGTCGGGAGCGTTACCATCATCAATGCATTGGCCTTAATAGCCGACTTGATGAGCTCCAAGCAGTGATTCTTCAGGCAAAGCTACCCCATATTGATGCGTTTAATGCGGGAAGACGCCGTGTGGCCCATCACTACACCGCTGCACTTTCAGGCCTGCCTGGTTTTACGCCGCCTGTTGAAGATGGGATTGGTACACATGTTTATCACCAGTACACCGTGCTCAGTGAAGGCCCCGAGCATCGAGAAGAAGTGATGCGTCGGCTAGAGACCGCTCAGATTGCGAGTGCGGTCTATTACCCTATCCCGCTGCATCAACAAGAAGCGTTTGCTCACACTCACCCGCCGGCATTACCGGTGGCAGAATCCGTTGCGCAACGTTGTTTTTCTTTGCCCATGTACCCTGAGCTTTCGCTTGAAAATGCTGATCGAGTTATTGCGGCGATAAAGCACTCAGCGCACGTCTAACCGGGCCAAAAGTGCGCCGATGCGCCTCTGTAGGGCCCAGTACGCTCAGCCGATCTAAATGCAGGGCAGTGGGATAACCGCCATGTCTGTCAAACCCATAGTCGGGGTACTGCGCGTGCAGAGCAGCGGCATGCTCATCACGTCTTACCTTCGCTAGGATAGAAGCGGCTGAAATAGCCGGCACTAGCGCATCACCTTTAATAAGCGCCTCGGCAGAACAATTTAATGCGGTAGGCACATCTCGCCCGTCGATATAAACATGGTGAGGAGGCGTTTTTAACCCGAAAATTGCGCGACGCATCGCCACTAAGGTGGCTTGCAAAATATTAAGCTCATCAATCTCTGCAACGCTCGCTTCACCAATCGCCCAAGCACAAGCATGCTCGCGAATCTGGTTGGCTAGCGCCACCCGTCGCTTAGGACTTAGCCGTTTTGAATCACGCAAAGCAGACCAATCAGCCGTGTTGGGCGCTAAAATAACCGCAGCGGCAACAACTGGGCCCGCCAAGGGCCCACGCCCCGCTTCATCAACGCCGGCAACGCCGGATTCAATAACGCCATGGCTACGCATCGATTAAATCAGCTATGGCAGCCGCAGCCGTTGCATCGGCGTTTTGTTGCAACCGCTCATGCAAAGCCGCAAAGCGTTGGTTCATGGCTACCCGCGCCGCGGGATCAGCTAACCAATGCAGCACTGCCTTTGCAATCGGCGCAGGTTCCGCCTTTTCTTGAATAAACTCTGGGATAAGACACTCACCCGCCATTAAATTTGGCATGGCAAAATAAGGCACCCGAATAAGACGCCGACCAATGGCTGCACTCAAAGGGTTAATTTTGTAGGCCATTACACTGGGGCACTGACATAAAAGCGCCTCAAGCGTTGCGGTGCCAGACGCAACCAAGCCCGCGTCGGCTGCAATTAGCGCCTCTCGGGCTTGACCATCCAGCAAGGTGACTCGGTCTTTGTGTTCGAACTCAGCTAATTGTTGGGTTAACTGCTCGCGGATTTTTGGTGTGGCGCACGGAATCACGACCTGCAATTCTGGCAAGGTAGCCCAAATAATGGCTAAAGCCTGAAAAAACACCGGTCCGAGTCGATTAACTTCACCCGTGCGACTCCCAGGTAATACCGCAAGAAGTAACCCATCCGCCGGCAGCCCCACTGCTTGCCTTGTTGCCGCCGGATTTTGCTCAATCGGCACCTCGTCAGCTAATGGGTGACCAACAAAACAGGAGGGCATGCCGCGTTTTGCAAAGTATTCATGCTCAAAGGGATAGATGCAGAGCACTCGATCGACCGCAGCCCGTAATGTTTTTATGCGCCCTTCTCGCCAAGCCCAAACTGTCGGGCTGACATACTGCGTGGTTTTCACCCCGCTCTTACGAAGCTGACGCGCCAGTGGAAGATTAAAATCCGGGGCATCAATACCAATAAAAATATCCGGCGGGCTGTTTTGCCAATGTTGGCTCAAATGCCGCCTAATTTTTAACAATCTGGGGAGGTGGCGGATAACCTCAAAAAGCCCCATCACCGATAACGCATCAAGCGGAAAGAAACTTGTCAGCCCGGCCCTCTGCATTTCAGGGCCGCCAATCCCTTCGAACTGGGCGTGCGGATAGCGCTGAGACAATTGACGAATGAGCCCGCCACCGAGAAAGTCACCCGAAGGTTCGCCGGCCACCAGTGCAATCCTCATGCGCTGCCCCTAGCGAACGATGCCGCGCTCTGATGCCTTTATAAAGCGAACGAATGCTTCTACAGCGGGATCGCCGCCATCATCGTTCGAGACCGCATCCAGTGCATCTTGCAGACGCAGGCCTCTTTTATAAAGTGTTCGATAGGCCTTGCGTATTGATTGTTGTGCTGCTGTGGAGTATCCACGCCGTTTCAGGCCTTCGATGTTAATACCGTGCGGCAATGCCGGATCTCCGGCGATCGTGACAAACGGGGGCACATCTTGGCGAACACAACTCCCCATTGCGCTAAAACTTCCGGTACCAAGACGGCAGAATTGGTGCACAAGGGTAAATCCGCCCAGTGTTGCCCAATCTCCAACCTCTACATGCCCTGCCAGCGATGAACCATTAGCAAACACCACCTCGTTACCGACCTGACAGTCATGTGCAATATGCACATAGGCCATAATCCAATTTTTGTTTCCAATTCGAGTTGCCCCACCACCATCAGCAGTCCCGCGATTAATGGTGACGAACTCTCTAATCGTATTGTCATCTCCAATTTCAAGCGAGCTGGATTCTCCAGCAAACTTTTTATCTTGAGGGATCTCTCCGATCGATGCGAACTGAAAGATGCGATTACGCGCGCCCAATCGCATCGGCCCTCTAAGCACAACATGAGGGCCGATGTCACACCCCGACCCTATTTCAACATCCGCATCAATAACCGCATAAGGGCCAATACGAACGCCCGAGGCGATCTTTGCGCTAGGGTCAATAATTGCAGTGGGATGAATGTCGCTCACATTTCCCTCATCGTACAGCGGATATCGGCGCTTGCGACAACACGCCCGTCTAACTCAATTGTTGCCTCGAATAACCAAATACCCCGAACCACTCGGTGCAGTGAAGAAACAAAATGCGGAGAGTCCCCCGGCCCCAGCGGGCGCTTAAAGCGCGCTTTATCAACTCCCACTAAGTAAAAAAGTGGTGCGCTTGGGGGTAATTCGGCCTGTGGTTCCGCTTCGCGCGTCACAAAAGCGAGCAAACCACAACTTTGCGCCATCGCCTCTATTAACAAAACCCCAGGCATAATGGGCCGCTCTGGAAAATGTCCGTTCACCCATGGCTCATTGGCTGTGATGTTTTTAAGCGCTCTGAGCCATTCATTGGGCTCGTAGTCTAAAACGCGGTCTAGCAACAAAAACGGATAGCGATGCGGCAGTCGACGTTTAATGCCATCAATGTCTATTTGTCGATCAGTCATCATCATTATCCTTTTTCATATTTTGCTCTAACTGCTCTACCCGTCGGGCCAAGCCATCCAATTGCTTGACCCGAACAGCAGTCTTCCGCCAATCACGCCAGGGCATCGAAGGCATACCCGAGGAGTAAATGCCCGGCTCGGGCACATTACCAATCACCATCGACTTACCCGTAAACGTGCAATGATCCGCAATCTCTAGATGCCCGGCAAACCCAACTTGACCCGCGATCGTACAGCATCTGCCAATTTTGGTGCTTCCAGAGATCCCCGTTCCTGAGGCAATGACGGTATGCGCCCCAATACGAACATTGTGGGCTATCTGCACCAAATTATCGATCTTCACGCCTTCCTCGATCCAGGTATCTTCTTGAGATCCCCGATCAACCGTCGAATTAGCCCCAATCTCAACCTCATCTTCAAGAATAACCCGCCCGAGTTGCGGCACACCCACCCAGCGCTCATTATCTTGGGCAAATCCAAACCCGTCACCGCCCACCACCACGCCGGGGTGCAGCACAACCCGATTGCCGAGGGTGCACCCCTCCTGAATCGTCACATTGGCATGTAAGACACATTGCGAGCCGATGGAGACATCATCACCAATGACCGTTCCGGCACTGATAATGGATTGCTCGCCAATAACCGTTCCAGCGCCTATATAAACAAAGGGGCCTATCTCTGCAGACGGCGCCACCGATGCACTGGCGTCAATGACCGCAGACGGGTGAATACCTGACTTGGCTTGGCGAGCTGGGTTAAGCGCTCGGGCCACCTGTGCAAACGTTAAATACGGATTACCTGAAATTAATCGGGCGCCAGCAAAATGCTCAGCGGCAGCCGCATTAAGAATAACTGCCCCCGCTTGAGTGTCGGCCAGTGACTTTTTATAACGCGAGTTCGCTAAAAAACTAATCGAGCTTGGCCCGGCAGCCTGCAAAGAAGACACTTGGGTAATCACTAAATCAGCCGGGCCGCGTCGCTCGCAACCCGTTAACTCGGCTAACTCACTGAGCGTTATTTTCCTGCTCATACTGACGCCTTAGTCGCTCAATGATTCGATCGGTGATGTTAATAGAGTTGCTTGCAAAAACGACCCCGTCGCTGACAACTAGATCAAACCCCTCCTGCTCTGCAAACTCTTCCACCACTCGTAGTATTTGTCTTTGTAGGGCGCCCAACGCCTCATTCCGGCGTAGGTTAAAATCATCGCGAAAGGCTTCCTGCGTGCGTTGAATTTCGCGTCGCTTTACAACAATATCGCGCTGCACTTCCTGCTGCCGCGCTTCATCCCAAACCATGCGACTCTCAGCTAAGGCATCTTCCATTTGGCGCAGATCTTCCTGCATTTCGGTGATCGCAAGATCACGCGGTGCAAACTCCGTCTCAAGCCGGGCACGTGCCGCATCGGCCTGAGGAGCTTCTTCAGCCACTCGGCCTGGATTAACGTAACCAATGCGCAGCTCAGCTGCAGACAAATGCATCGGGGCACTGATCAAAACAAACAGTAAAACCGTGAAAAAACGAGTGTTCATTAAATTAGCTTTCTAGAAAAATGCACCAATTGAAAACTGAAAGAATTCCGTTTCATCACCGTCTTCTTCGTTTAATGGGGTCGCTACACTCATCGTTAGCGGCCCAACCGGGGAGTAGTAAATTAGCCCAACACCAGCACCAAACCTAAGGTCAGACACACTCACATCCTCGAGCGTGTTGTCATCCCCTTCGCGCGTCCAAACTTGCCCGCCATCCACAAACAGTTTTAAGCGCAAATTATCGCTTTCTGCATCTTCAGCGGTAATGGGCAATCGTAGCTCAGAGCGAATGAGCGCACGAAGATTACCGCCCGTGGGGTCATTATTTTCATCACGCGGGCCCAATGAATTTCGCTCAAAACCACGAACGGTACTGATGCCACCGGCATAAAAGTTCTCATAAAACGGCAATTTGTCTTCTGACGAGTAGCCATCGCCATAAGACACGGTACCGCTTAGCATGAGCGCCGTGCGCTCCGTGAATCCGAAAAATCGAGATTGCCGATAATTTAGCCGGTAATACTCAAGATCGGTACCCGGCACAGACGCTTGTAAAGACATCCGTTGCTGCGCACCGCGCGTGGCAAAGATCGCGCGGTTACGTGTATCGCGAGTCCAACTTAAGTTAGCGCGCACTACCTGATTGTCATTGCCATTGCGCTCCACAAAGTCTCGCTGAATTTCGGTGGCGTCATTTCTTAGGCTCAAATCCGTTGCATCAAACTCCAAATCGGCCCCAACGCGATCATTATCGCTAACGGGAATCCGATACCCATAAGACAGCAACAAGCTCTCTAATCCATAGTCTGCCAGCTCGGCTTCGTCGGCATCGGTATCTCTGAACGACACGGCCCAGCGCCGATCAATGCCACTGGTTGTATGATTTCGCTCAAGGTAAGACACCCGATAAATGGTGTCCGAATCGTTACTATTCGCAACAAACTCAAGCCGATCTCCGGTGCCAAGCACGTTATCTTGCTGAAGCCCTAAATTAAGAATGACGCCTTGTTCGCTACCAAACCCAACACCGGCGCGAAAACTGCCCGAGAGACGCTCAGTGGTTTCTACTTCAACATCTACCTGCTCGGTGGTGCCCGGGACGCGCGGCGTGTCGATGCGAACATCACCGAAAAAACCCAACCTCAAAAGACGATCGCGGGAGTCCCGTAGGGCTTTTGTCGACAGCCAAGTGCCCTCGAGCTGGCGCATTTCCGAGCGGATCACGTCATCGCGAGTGGTTTCATTACCAACAATTTGCAGTCGTCTGACATAAACCCGATCCGCCGGATCGACAAAGAACGTAATATCAACCGCTTGCTCATCTTCGCGGAGCTCCGGTACGGGGTTAATGCGGGCAAAGGCATAGCCTTCTGTCCCTAATTTGTCACGAAGCGCTTCGATGGTGGCCGTAATTCCGCGTTGGTTAAACGTATCACCCGGCTGAATTGTGAATAACTCGCGTAACTCATCGGCCTCAAAGATCAGATCACCCGCCAAATCAAGCTCCCCGATTTGGTAGAGAAGCCCTTCATTAACGTTTACCGTAACGTGAATGCGTTGACGATCAGGGCTAATCGAGACTTGGGTAGATTCAATTTGAAAATCAGCATAACCGCGATCACGGTAATAGGCCCTAAGGCTCTCTAAGTCAGCCGCAAGGCGTTCGCGGGAATATTTATCGCGATTGGACAGAAAGGCCCACCATGCCTTTGGACCCATCGAAAACTGCCCGCGCAGGGTATCTGCATCAAAAGCCTGATTGCCCACGATATGGATTTCCTGAACAGAAGCAGGGCTGCCCTCGGTAATCTCAATTCTCAGCTCCACCCGATTACGCGGTAGCGGCGAGACCGTGCTACTTACCGCAATATCGTAATAGCCTAAAGAAAAGTATTGCTGTTCAAGTTCTCGCTCAATCGTGGCTAATAAAGACCGATCAAAACTCTGCCCTTGACTCAAACCAGCCGAGGCAAGCCCGCTAGTGAGCTGATCCGTGTCTAGCGCTTTGTTGCCAATAAACTCTATCTCGGCAATGGCAGGACGCTCCCGCACGGCAACCACAAGTGTGCTGCCATCTTGGCGCAATTCGACATCTTCAAAGAACCCCGTCGAAAAGAGCGCCTCCAAGGCATCAGCACTGGCTGCACGATCGAGCTCATCACCAGAAGAGACCGGCAAGTAGTTCAGTACCGTTCCCTCAGAAATACGGCTTAAGCCTTCGATGCGGATTTCTTCGACGGTAAATCCACTTGCAGAACCCGCGGCAAAAATAAGAATCAAGCCAAGCAGGATTTTACGCATGTTGAGCCCTTTTTAAATTCAACCACCCGATACCATCAAACGCAGGATGTCATTGTAAAACGCCAACGCCATGAGAATGAATAACAGAACAATGCCAATCTGCTGCCCAAAGACTTGCGCCGCCTCGGTAAGCGGCCGCCCGCGAATCCACTCTATCCCGTTGTATAACAGATGCCCACCGTCCAAAATCGGAACAGGCAATAGGTTGAGGATACCAAGACTAATACTGACAATCGCGAGAAATTTTAAAAACGGTATCACGCCAAGCGAAACAGAGTCTCCCGCATATTGCGCAATGCTGACTGGCCCGCTGAGATTTTTTACCGACGCCTCTCCAACCACCATCTTAAATAACACGCTGACCGTGAGGCTGCCTGCCTGCCAACCCGCATCTATTGCGCGCGGCACGGCGGCTAATGGCCCATAGCGCACCTCATGCTGCGCATTGGCAAAGAGGTCTGCGGGCACATCGGGTGTTATACCGAGCACGCCCGACTGCGCTCCGCCACCCTCGCGCGCTTGTATGGTGGTGGCTACTTCCCGCTCCGTACCCTCACGGGCATAACGCAGCACCACCTCTTCATTCGGCCGCGCCTGCACGGCTTCCACCAAATCAGACCAATCGTTTAACGCATTACCATCAATTGCGATAATTCGATCGCCAGGTTCAAGCTCAGCCATTGCGGCGGCGCTGCCGGGGATCACCTCACGCACAATGGGCACAATCGTTGGCTGCCAGGGCGTTAAGCCGATTTTGCGAAGGACATCGCCCTCATCATCCAACAGTCTTTGCTGCGACAGATCAAGCGAGCGCTCTGCAGTACCACCCGTCGAGCGATTGACCGTAACAACAATCGAAGAATCAGCAGAATTCTCCAAAAACGCCATAATGGCGGAGTCCCACGCCCTGACGTTTCGATCGCCAATGCGCACAAGCTCATCACCCTCTTCCAAGCCAGCAGCAGCTGCAGGACTATCAGGAATGACCGGGCCGATAATCGGCTTCATTTCCGTGGCACCAATGACAAAAATCGCCCAGTAAGCCAGCACTGCGAGCAAAAAGTTGGCTATTGGGCCCGCCGAGATGATGGCGTTTCTAGCCCACAACGGCTGCCGATTAAAGGCCTGAGATTGCAGCGCGGGGTCAACCGCTGCCTCGCGCTCATCTAACATTTTAACGTAGCCCCCAAACGGGATAGCCGCCAAAACGTACTCGGTGCCATCCTGTCCAATACGCCGCCAGAGGGGTTGCCCGAAGCCTACAGAAAATCTTAAGACCTTCACCCCAACCTTTCTCGCCACCCAAAAATGGCCAAACTCATGCACCGTTACCAGAATACCGATAACCAGCAAAAAGCCTAAGATATTTACCAACCAACCCATTTATTGTCTCCAGCGGGCTACTGCCGCCGATGCATGCCGACGTGCGTTCTGATCTATTGCCAGCAAAGACCCTAGCGAATCGGCGCGGGATGCGCTAACCGCTGCAAGCGTACTCTCTATAATCACAGGTATTTGATCAAAACGCAGCGCTTTTTCCAAAAACGCGGCAACCGCCACTTCATTGGCTGCATTTAATACGGCAGTGGCGGCAGAACCCGCTGCTAATGCATGCATTGCTAGGGCAAGGCAAGGAAACCGCTTGGGATCTGGATGACTGAATTCCAATGCGCTTAAGCTGGCTAGATCTAGGGGCTCCACGCCCGACTCAATACGCTCAGGCCAGCTCAACGCGTTGGCAATCGGCGTTCTCATATCGGGGTTACCCATCTGCGCGAGCACTGATCCATCTCGATATTGCACTAATGCATGCACAATGCTTTGCGGATGAATCAGCACATCAATCTGCTCTGGCGGCATATAGAAAAATCTGGCCGCTTCAATAACTTCCAGCCCTTTATTCATCATCGTCGCAGAGTCTACGGAGATCTTTCTGCCCATACTCCAATTCGGGTGTGCAACCGCTTCTGCCACCGTAACCGCGGCCAGCGTTGCCGGATCTCGGGTTCTGAATGGGCCGCCTGAAGCCGTTAGAGTAAGCCGATCGACACCCACTAAGTCGGTTTGACCGCGCGGTGTCTGGGGCAGGCACTGAAACAGCGCGTTATGCTCACTATCAATCGGTAATACGGTGGCCCCATTTTCCCGAGCCGCCTGCATAATGATTTCACCTGCCACCACCAGGGCTTCTTTGTTTGCAATAAGCACACGCTTACCGGCCTTCACAGCCGCAAGGCAGGCCGGTAAGCCGGCTGCACCAACAATACCTGCAATCACTGTATCGGTCTCGTCAGCGCTCGCAATGGTGCTAAGAGCGGTTTCGCCAGCAACAACCTGAGTTGGCAGGCTAGCCGGTAGCACAGCCGATAAAGCGGACGCCGCTTTTTCATCACGCATGACCACGACCGGGGGTTTGAATTTTACGCAAAGCGCTCGCATCCCCTCCACATTGTTGTGGGCGGAAAGCGCGCTGATGTTGAAGCGCTCAGGATGCCGCGCAATGATGTCTAACGCGTTAGCACCAATTGATCCAGTTGCGCCCAATACGCAGACTCTTTGCGGCTGTAACACGGGCGTCATTGGGAAACTCCCAGCAACGCCATATAAAAAAGCGGCGCTGCAGGCAGAAGCGCGTCTACACGATCAAGTACACCCCCGTGTCCTGGTAGAATGGCACCGCTATCTTTTACGCCAGCGTCACGTTTGAGCAAACTCTCAAAAAGATCGCCCAAAACCGAAGCGCCCACCACCAGTAAACCCGCAAGCAGCCACCAGCCCATCGACGGGAGGGGGGCATCTACCCTTGACCACCCCACCATGATTACCAATCCCATGCCTAGCAAGGCGGTGACGATTCCGCCCAAAACACCTTCCCATGTTTTCCCAGGGCTGATCAAAGGCGCCAGCTTATGCCGACCAAACCGTCGCCCAACAAAATAGGCACCAATATCAGCGCCCCATACCAGTGAAAACAGAACCAATAGCCATAGAGGCCCCTCTGGGCCAAGGTTATGAACACCGGTTAAGGCGAGCCATGCAGACACCAAAATAGGAATACCCAGCAATAACCTTACACCTGAGGGCAGGCCTTGCATGGAAGAGGAACGGCCCCGCCACACGACATAAACAAATAACAGCGTCCAACTCACACTTGCTGCCGCAAGAATCACGTTATTCACAACAGAAGGGAGCAGAAAAACTGCTGCCAAGCAGGCCGATAACAGCGCCGTGTAAACGGCCCGCCCGGCTCGACCCTGAAGCCCCCCAAGCGCAGCCCATTCCCAAGCGCCAAGCAACGCAATAATGCCAACCAAGCCCGCAAACACCACAGGTGGTGCAAACCCAATAATAGCCAGCAAAATCAGAGCAAGTGGCACGGCGGTCAGAATACGCGCCTTAAGCATCCACTCCCCCAAACCGACGCTGTCTTCCGGCATACCAATCCAGCGCGTGCTGCATCTGCTCAGCAGAGAATTCTGGCCATAGCACAGGGGTAAAATAGAGCTCGGTATACGCAAGTTGCCACAATAGGAAATTACTGATGCGCTGCTCTCCGCCCGTTCTGACAAACAGGTCCGGCTCTGGAAGATCACCTAAGCAGAGTTTTTCACGAACGCTCTGCTCGTCAATAGACTCTGGATTGCGATTGCCGTGCGAAACCTCGGATGCAAGCGCTCTAACCGCCTGCACGATGTCCCAACGTCCGCCATAACTGGCGGCTATATTCAGCTGCATACGGGTATTGCCCGCCGTTAGGGCTTCGGCGGCGGCCGCCCTTTCTTGAATACGCGGCGCAAGCCGTGAGCGGTCTCCAATAATGCGCAGCGCTATGCCATTTTGATGCAACCGATTCGTTTCACGATCAAGCACCCGTGCAAATAGCTGCATCAGCATGCGCACCTCGGTGGCAGGCCGGCTCCAGTTCTCGCTACTAAACGCAAATAGAGTGAGGGCTTCAATGCCGGCTCGTGCACAGGTTTCTACCGTATTTCGCACGGCCTCTGCGCCGGCTCGATGCCCTTGATGGCGTGGCTCACCTTGTTGCGCCGCCCACCGCCCATTACCATCCATAATAATGGCAACATGCTTTGGCAACGCCTGTTTTTCATGGTCGCTCATTCGCCAGGCCCTCCGCCAGGCCGAATCAAACGGACATCAGCTCCGCTTCTTTATCAGTAAGCAGTTGATCCACTTCGCCAACATACTTGTCGGTCAGTTTTTGGATTCGGTCCTCGGCTTCCTTTGCCTCATCTTCGGTGATGTCCTTATCTTTAAGCAATTGTTTAAAATCGCTATTGGCATCACGGCGAATGTTACGAATCGCCACTTTGGCTTGCTCACCTTCAGAGCGGACCACTTTAACCAAATCGCGCCGCCGCTCTTCGGTTAGCGGAGGCAAGGCGATCCGTATTGCAGTACCCGCTGAACTTGGAGTTAAGCCCAAGTTAGACTCCATGATCGCCTTTTCGATAGGCGCTATCATGTTCCGTTCAAATGGAGTGATGAGTAAGGTTCGTGCATCACTGGCCACCACCGTGGCTGCTTGGTTTAACGGCACATCACTACCGTAGTAGTTCACGCTAACTTGATCGAGCAAACTGGTATGAGCACGCCCGGTGCGAACTTTATGTAGATCTTGATTAAGGCTTTCTACACTTTTTGCCATTCTCGAGGCCGCATCTTTAGCAATATCGTCGATCATTGGCTTTATCCTCGCTCGACTCGGGTTCCTACCGACTCCCCACGCACTATTTCTGCGAGCGCGCCGGGGCGATTAATATCAAAAACAACTAAAGGCATATTTTGCTCACGACACATCACAATCGCGGTGGTATCCATTACCGATAGGCGCTGATCCAACACCTCGTCAAAGCTCAAGGTCTCGTATCGAGTTGCCGACGGATCTTTCACCGGATCGGCACTGTATACCCCATCTACCTTGGTTGCCTTCAGCATCAAATCGGCCCCAATCTCAACGGCGCGCAAACTGGCTGCTGTGTCGGTGGTAAAAAACGGGTTACCAGTGCCTGCCGCCAGTATAACCACCCGCTTTTTCTCCAAATGTCTAACGGCTCGACGACGAATATAGTCTTCACAGACCTCGTTAATCTTAATGGCGGACATCACGCGGGTGAAAACACCCTCGCGCTCGAGCGCATCTTGCATGGCAAGCCCATTCATTACCGTAGCCAGCATTCCCATATGGTCTGCGCTAACACGGTCCATTCCCGCTTCAGCCAAACCCGCACCGCGAAAAATATTACCGCCACCAATGACAAGGGCCACTTGGACCCCGTCTTCAACCAGTTTTCCAATTTCACTGGCGAGCCGACGCAACATGGCCGGGTCTATTCCGTAATCGGCCTGACCCAGCAGCGCTTCTCCACTGAGTTTAAGTAAGATGCGTTGATAAACCGGCTCGCCCATATTGGTCTTCCTACGTGCCTTGGATGGTTGCCGCCACTTCATCGGCGAAGTTCTCTTCGCGTTTCTCGATGCCCTCACCCACTTCAAGCCGAGTAAAGCGAACAACCTTGGCACCGTGGGCCTTAAGAAGCGCCTCAACCGTTTGGTCAGGATCTTTCACAAAGGCTTGGCCCAGCAAAGTCATTTCAGCCAGCCACTTCCGCAGACGCCCTTCGACCATCTTCTCAACGATCTCTTGCGGCTTGCCAGAGTCTTGGGCCTGAGCGATTAAAATCTCACGCTCTTTAGCCACCTGCTCCTCGGCCACATCTTCCGCTGCAACACAAATTGGACGACTAGCCGCAATGTGCATGCACAAGTCTCGGCCCAGCGATTCGTCACCGCCCTGCAGCTCGAGCATGACGCCAATTCGTGACCCATGCAAATAGTGATAAATGGCATTGTTATCGGTTTGATAGGCCACAAACCGACGGACTTGGATATTCTCGCCGATACGCGCCACTAGGGCTTTTTGCTCATCGGCAATTGACCCAGCACCCGAGGCTAGCGGAAGAGCCAATAACGCATCGAGATCAGCCGGGGCCTCTGCAAGCACCTGCTGAGCAACCTTTTGCGCAAATTCCTGAAAATCATCACCTGCCGCCACAAAGTCGGTTTCGCTGTTAATTTCCACAAGCGCGCCCGATTGCTTATTGCCGCCAACGGCAGCAACAACAGCGCCTTCAGCAGCAACGCGCCCAGCCTTTTTATCTGCCTTGGCAAGCCCGCGCTTGCGCATCTGTTCAATCGCCGCTTCCATGTCGCCATTAGTCTCAACAAGTGCATTTTTGCACTCCATCATGCCGGCACCGGTGCGCTCGCGCAGATCTTTTACGAGTTGTGCAGTAATGCTCATCGCTTATTCCTTCCCTTCGTCAGTCTGACTTTCCTCAGCAGGTGCTTCCACTTCTTCTGGCACCTCAGCTTCTGCTACCTGAGCTTCTGCTACCTCAGCTTCTGGCACCTCGACGAATTCATCCTCGCCGCTCGCTTGCGCCGTCGCTAAACGCGCATCGACAATGGCATCGGACACACCGCGCAGGTACAAACGAATGGCACGTGTAGCATCGTCATTACCGGGAATCACATAATCGATTTCACGCGGGCTGTTATTGGTGTCAACCACGGCTACTACCGGAATTCCGAGTTTGCGGGCTTCCTGAATGGCAATCCGCTCATAGCCAACATCAATGACAAATAATGCATCCGGCAACGATTCCATCTCTACAATGCCGCCAAAAGCGCGCTCAAGTTTATCCATCTCCCGCTGTAACGAGAGTACTTCGCGCTTACCCAGCTTATCGAAGGTACCGTCGGTCGACTGCTCTTGCAGCTCTTTAAACCGCTTGATCGACCGCTTAACGGTGCGGAAGTTGGTGAGCATGCCCCCCAGCCAACGATGGTTGACGTAAGGCATTTTGCAACGCGTTGCTTCCTCGGCAACGGCATCACGTGCAGCGCGCTTGGTGCCGACAAACATTACCCGGCCGCCGTTAGCAGCCAGCTTGCCGATGTAATTAACGGCATCGTGGTAAAGCGGTAGGCTTTGCTCGAGGTTAATGATGTGGATCTTATTACGTTCACCGAAAATAAACGGTGCCATTTTAGGATCCCAATAACGGGTCTGGTGACCGAAATGGACACCGGCCTCCAACATTTGACGCATGGTCACTTTGGCCATGATAAATACTCCTTGTACGGGTTAAGCCTCCATACACCCGCAGCCGGCAACCCTAGGGCACCCCGCCGACCGTGTCGGTGCATGTGTGGATTGATATTTCATTGCCTCAAAGGCGCGCCGTTTATACCATAGGCGGCTTGCAGTCACAATTATTCCCTGCCACAACGTCGGACCAGAAATGACAATAATCCGTAAATCGCCGCAAGAAATTGAACAAATGCGCATCGCTGGCGCCAAGGCAGCGGCCGTTTTGGACTACATTACTCCGCATGTTAAACCCGGTATCAGCACCGGTGAATTAGACGCGCTGTGCCACGAGCATATACTCACGCTCGATTGCATTCCCGCCCCACTCAACTATCGCGGTTTTCCCAAAGCCACCTGCATTTCGGTGAATCATGTGATTTGCCATGGCATCCCCGGTAAGAAACTGCTTAAGCGTGGCGACATCGTTAATATCGATATCACGGTAATCTACCAAGGCTGGCATGGCGACACCTCACGAATGTTCTTTGCAGGTCCGCCTGGCGTGCAGGCCCAGCGAGTAACAGAAGTTGCTAAGGATGCCCTAGATGCCGGTATCTCGGTGGTTAAACCCGGCGCCACCCTAGGCGACATTGGACATGCGATACAATCGTTAGTCGAGGAGCAAGGCTGCTCCGTCGTACGCGAATATTGTGGCCATGGAATTGGGCGCGGCTTTCACGAAGAGCCACAAATCCTGCACTATGGTCGACCTGGCACGGGGCCTGCCCTTCAATCTGGCATGACCTTTACCATAGAGCCCATGGTTAATGCGGGCCGGCCAGAAACACGGTTACTAGGTGATCAATGGACGGTTGTCACTCGTGACCATAGCCTGTCTGCCCAATGGGAGCACACTGTTGCGGTTACCGACACGGGAGTCGACATTTTAACCTTGAGCACCCCTGCACAAAGTGTCTGATGTAGATCGGCTATTAATTGATATCGCCGCGGTTGATGCCAATCTGCGCGACTGTCAAAGTGCGCCACCGGTGCTGCGCGCGGCACTTGCTGATGCAGATGAAACGTTGGCAGCGCGCTTTCGAGAGGGTGCGCCTGCCTCTGAACTGGTGCCCCTGCGCGCTCAAGTCGTTGATCAAATCATCACCCGTTTATGGCACATCTGCCTTGAAGAGTACGCAGAAGAGGCCTGTCTAGCCGCCGTTGGTGGGTATGGTCGCGGCGAGCTACATCCCGCCTCAGACATCGATGTCATGATCCTGATTCCCGAGTCGGTGCCCGACCAGTTTAATGAAGCAGTCAGTGCGTTTGTTACCAGCCTTTGGGATATCGGCTTAGAGGTAGGCCACAGCGTACGCTCCATCGAAGACTGCAAACGCCAAGCGGCTGATGACATCACCATCGCAACGAATCTCATGGAATCACGCCCGCTGGCCGGCAATGAAAAATTATTTCAAGCCATGCAAACGGCAACAAGCCCATTCCAACTTTGGCCAGGGCCGGCGTTTTTTGAGGCGAAGTGGCAAGAGCAGCAGCAACGCCACGAGCGCTACCACGACACCAGTTACAACCTAGAGCCCAACATAAAAGAAAGCCCCGGCGGGCTGCGCGATATTCACATGGTAGGTTGGGTCGCTAAGCGGCACTTCAATGCAAAGACATTGCACGATTTAGTGCATCGCGGCTTCTTAGAGGAAGCAGAGTATGACGCCCTCATGCAGGGCCAGTATTTTCTTTGGGATGTTCGGTTTGCGCTGCATCTTTTGGCCGGCCGACGGGAAGACCGCCTACTGTTCGAGTATCAAACAGAGCTCGCCAAACAATTTGGCTATCAAGACGCCGATCACACCTTAGGCGTCGAGCAATTCATGCAGCGCTATTATCGCGTGATCATGCAACTTAACCGTCTCAATGAGTTGCTGCTTCAGCTTTATCAAGAAGCCATTTTGTATGCTGACATTGACGAGCGCCCCGAGCTCATCAACAAACGCTTTCAAATAAAACGTGGGTTTTTAGAAGTCACCCACCGGCGGGTATTTACCCGCTATCCGTTTGCTATGCTTGAGCTATTCCTTCTTATCGAGCAACGCCCTGAAATTAAGGGCGTTCGGGCCGCAACAATCCGGCTGCTCCGCCAAGCGCGTAACCAAATTGATGATGCCTTTCGCGCGGACATACGCTGCCGCAGCCTCTTCATGGAAATTTTGCGCCAACCTCAGGGCTTGACGCACGCGCTACGCCGCATGCATCACTATGGCATTTTAAGCCGTTATATCCCCGCGTTCGCGCAGATTACCGGGCGCATGCAATACGACCTCTACCACGTCTATACCGTTGACACCCATACCCTAATGGTTGTGAGAAATTTGCGACGACTGGCCATACCAAAGCACCAACATGAATTCCCGCTGTTAAGTCGAATTTATGCTCAGCTACCCAAACCCGAGCTGCTCTACCTTGCTGGGCTATTTCACGATATTGCCAAAGGGCGCGGTGGTGATCACTCCGAACTCGGCGCAGAAGACACCTATGCCTTCTGCCTGCAGCACGGCCTATCTCGCTATGACTGCCGCTTGGTTGCCTGGCTTGTGCGTAAACACTTACTCATGTCGATGACCGCGCAGCGACGAGACATAAGCGACCCGGCTGTTATCGATGATTTTGCACAAGAAATGGGCGATCAAACGCATCTTAATTATCTTTACTTACTGACCGTGGCAGACATCCGCGCCACCAATCCAAGCTTGTGGAATAGCTGGCGCGGTGCGCTGCTCCTAGAGCTGTACCGACGCACACAAAGAGCGCTTCGCCGTGGCTTAGGCCAGCCCATCGAAGAAGAAACTCTGGTGGCTCAGGCGCAAGCGACGGCGCGTGAGTTACTCCGTACCCATGGCCTGCATCACATGACCGTTCGCTCGATTTGGCGGCATTTTACGCCTGAATACTTTTTGCGTTATTCCCCGCAGGAGGTCGTTTGGCACACCCGCGCGATTCACGCAGCGGGAGATGCCGCGCACGAACCCCTCATATTGGTAGATGAGCAAGGCGGACGTGGCGGAATTGAAATTTTTATCTACACCCGCGATCAGGACAACATCTTCGCCCTGGCCGTGGCGGCCATTGATCGGCTCAATCTAGACATTCAGGATGCTCGTATCATCACCACTGCAAACGGCTATACGGTAGATAGCTTTCTTGTGCTTGGCGAAAACGTGACCGCAGAAGCGATTAAGCAGACCCTAAGCGAAGCATTAAAGTCGACCACCGGCGCATTAACCGAAAACACAAGACCTCTACCCCGCCGCCTACGCCACTTCACCACGGCTACCGAGGTTGATTTTGCGGAAGACGCCAAAAATAGTCGCACCGCCATGGAATTAATTACGGGTGACCAACCCGGCCTTTTAGCCCGCATTGGTCAGATATTTGCCACCCTCAACATCCGGCTACAAAACGCCAAGATTGCCACCATTGGTGAGCGTGCCGAGGATGTCTTCTTTGTTACCGACCAACATAACGACCCCCTTTCGCCGGCACAGCAGCAAGAGCTTCGTGCGGCGGTGTTTGCAGCGCTCAATGATGAGGCAGACCTCCTGCGCCGCGGCGATGGCGTGTAAGATAGGTTTATGAATCGCAACCTAAAACAGCTGCAGCCTTATCCGTTTGAACGCCTTCGCAAGCTGCTAAGCGGGATTGAGCCGAACGCAGATTTAGCCCCCATTCGACTGTCTATTGGCGAGCCGAAACACCCCACGCCGGCTTGCATCCTAGATGCAATAAGAGAAACGCTAGACAGCAGCATTGCCACCTACCCAACCAGCGTTGGGTCAGAAGCGCTGCGCGGCACCATCGCCGATTGGATTACCCGGCGCTATGGGTTCGGTAGCGGCCACATCGACCCTGAACAGCACATATTGCCAGTTGCAGGCACTCGCGAAGGGCTTTTTGCCGTTACTCAAGCCCTCGTAGACACCCGCAACAAGCCGCTGATTATGATGCCAAATCCGTTCTACCAGATCTACGAAGGGGCAGCCTTGCTGGCGGGCGGAAAACCGGTACTCCTGAACACAACAGCAGATACCGATTTTCAGCCACCATTAGAACAGCTCTCAGCTGAGCAATGGGCAAATTGTGGCCTGATCTACCTCTGCAGCCCAGGTAACCCCAACGGTAAAACGCTACCCCAATCGTTTTGGGCGGCACTGTTAGAACAGCAGAAAAAACACGGTTTTGTTGTGATTGCCGATGAGTGCTATTCGGAGCTCTACCGCGATGAAAACGCTCCACCACTCGGTTTACTTGAAGCCTGCCATGCAATGGGCAACACCGAGTATAGCGGCTGTCTGGTTTTTCATAGTTTATCAAAACGCTCAAATGCGCCCGGCTTACGGTCTGGATTTGTGGCGGGAGATCGACAACTCATCAAAGCATTTCGGCAATATCGCACCTACCATGGGTGTGCACTGCCCAATCATGTTCAAGCCGCAAGCATTGCCGCCTGGTCTGATGAGACGCATGTTAAAGACAATCGCAAGGCCTATCGCGAGAAATTTAATCGCGCCAGTGACGTTCTGCAGTCTGCATTGCCCTACCCTGAACCTGAGGCCGGATTTTATCTGTGGCTTCCGGTACCAGGCGGTGATGACGAAAACTTTGCGCAGCAACTCTACAAAAACATGGCAGTCACGGTGCTTCCCGGCCGGTATCTCTCAAGATTGACCGTCAATGGAGACCCAGGCGCGGGCTATGTTCGTGTTGCGCTGGTGGCTGAACCCGAGATCTGCGAGGATGCGCTCGCGCGCATTAACGCATTTGCAACCAGTTATCCGTATTGATGGAGAATCAGGAAATGGCATCCCTTGAAGCAATCATAGAAGCCGCTTTTGAACGGCGAGATCAAATTAGCCCGGCCAATGCAACGGCTGAAGAACGCGAAGCGGTTGCAGAAGCGCTGCACCTACTCGATACCGGCGGTGCAAGAGTTGCCGAAAAAAACGGCGCTAATTGGCAGGTTAACCAATGGCTTAAAAAAGCCGTTTTGCTGTCGTTTAGACTCGCTGACAATCAGCGCATAGACGGGGGTGAAACCCAGTATTTTGACAAAGTCCCCCCAAAATATGCCGATTATGATGAGGCACGCTTTAAAGCCGACGGCGCCCGCGTTGTGCCCCCAGCCACCGTTCGCCGAGGTGCTTACATTGCATCGGATGTGGTGCTGATGCCCTCGTATGTCAACATCGGCGCCTACGTAGATAGCGGCACCATGGTCGATACCTGGGCCACCGTGGGCTCTTGTGCACAGATTGGCCGCAACGTGCACCTATCGGGCGGTGTCGGCATTGGCGGAGTTTTAGAACCGCTACAAGCCGGTCCAACCATTATTGAGGACAATTGCTTTATTGGGGCACGATCCGAAGTGGTCGAGGGTGTCATTATCCGCGAGGGCGCGGTTCTATCGATGGGCGTGTATATCGGGCAATCCACTAAAATTTACAACCGCGAAACGCGTGAAATTACCTATGGCGAAGTGCCTGCTGGCGCCGTCGTTGTGCCAGGCAGCCTACCGGCTTCTGATGGCAGTCATAGTCTTTACTGTGCGGTGATTATCAAGCAAGTGGATGCAAAAACTCGCGCAAAAGTCGGCATTAACGAGCTATTAAGACATGGACCAGATGACGCTTGAACTGACTCAAGCACTGGTCAGTCGGCGTTCAATTACCCCCGATGATGCCGGCTGCCAAACACTGATTGCCGATCGGCTAAAGGCTATCGGCTTTGCCATCCATCACCTTCCGGTGGGGGATGTAAGCAATGTATTGGCCATACACGGTCAATCTGGCCCCACCTTGTTGTTTGTTGGGCATACCGATGTCGTACCGCCCGGTGTGGAATCGGATTGGCAAAGCCCCCCCTTTACACCCAGCATTCGTGATGGACGACTTTATGGTCGCGGTACTGCTGATATGAAAGGTAGCATTGCTGCGTTTATCACCGCCTGTGAGCGTATTGCTCCCAACCAGGCGAGCTTACCCTTTCGCATCGCAATCCTATTAACCAGCGATGAGGAAGGGCCCGCCAGAGACGGTATTGCGCAAATTGCGCCACAGTTAACCTCCTATTTAAGCTCGGTGGACTATTGCTTGGTTGGCGAGCCCAGTAGTCGCAATCAGCTTGGTGATACCATTCGCGTTGGCCGGCGGGGCTCATTAACCGCCACCGTTACCGTGGCCGGCAAAGGGGGCCATGTCGCCTACCCTGAGCAGGTGGATAATCCGGCTCATCGCCTCAGTCAGTTTCTTGGTGAACTGGCCGACACGACGTGGGACACAGGCACCGATGCGTTCCCACCCACCAGTTTTCAAGTCACTCATCTAGAAACCGACACCCACACCAGTAACATGGTGCCCGGCAGCGCCATCGCTCAATTTAATCTTCGCTACTCTCCCGCATTAACTCACACGGATATCATTCAAAGAATTGAGACGATTGCGCATCGCCATATCGGCGATGACCAACTCAGCCTAATTTGGCATTTATCCGCAAAGCCATTTAGTAGCGAACCTGGGGCCTTACGCACAGCGATCACGCAGGCCATTCAAGCAACCTGTGGAATTGAGGTGGAGGCAAATACCGCCGGCGGGACCTCAGATGGGCGGTTCATTGCCCCTTTAGGTGCCGAGGTGGTTGAACTGGGTCCCGTCAATGCCAGCATCCACCAAATAGACGAATCGATCGATATTGCAGAACTAGACCAGCTATCAGAACTTTACGAGGCTACCCTGCATCGCTTGGCGAGACTTGTCCGCGCGCCAAATCAATAAGCCTTAGGGCCGCGGCACGGCCGCTGTGCCAAGCACCTTCGACGCGGCCATCAGTCACCCAGTCGCCTGCACATAAAAGGCCAGACTCGCCTTCAAGAAAGCCGTTTGCTTCACCCAGGGGTGATGCTGCCCGGGCAAAACGCCAGCGGTGAACCACGGTATCGGCTACTTCTAAGGGCCCCGGATGCAACGCGCTAAATGCATCAATCAAAGCCGTTGTAACCGACTCTGCAGACGCCTCGATATGCGTCTGACTCCATTCGGCTGTCGCATGCAAAATCCACATCTCTGGCGCAGATTCACGCCCAGGCCGAGAGCCGGAGCGGGCAACCCAGCCTAGAGGGCCGCTGCTCGGGAAGCCGGCATCAAACTTCGCGCCCGTTGGCGACCCTAAGATGAGCCCCAACGACCAACACGGCTTCATTCGCACGCTTGCCGCCTGAGCTGCAAGCGCTGGGCTGGGCTCGGCTAACAAAGACTGGGCTTGCGGTGCGGGGGCTGTGATGAGTACATAATCGAAATCACCCACGGGTTGCCCCGTGCGATCACGCAGAACCCACCCGGTAAGCTCACGGGCAATTTCAGCAACCTGAACTTGAGTATGAACATCCAAATCCTTGGCTAAATGCTTGGCAATACAGGACATTTTAGGCGATGCAACAAACCGGCGCTGGGCGCGTGCAGGTTGCCTTTCGGGTAACACCATGGGTGTTGCCGCCCATTCCGCGGCCACGTCCGAATTGATCCAATCGGCCACTTGATCTTTAAAGACACTGTCTTGTGCCGTGAAATATTGGGCGCCCAAGTCAATCGAGCCCTGCTCGGTGCGTTTACTCGACATTCGCCCACCGGGGCCTCGGCCTTTTTCAAAGATGACTGGCGCTAATCCCGCTTGGCTCAACAACGCGCCCGCTGCCAGCCCTGCGATTCCGGCGCCAATCACCGCCAAACGCATTAGCCTACCCCGCGCAGGCCAAGCACATCTTCCATATCATATCGCCCTGGTGTTTGCTGCTTTAACAACCACTGTGCGGCACGCAGTGCCCCGCGTGCAAACGTGTCACGACTACTTGCCCGATGGGTTAATTCGATTCGCTCGCCCTCAGCAGCCAGCAGTACGGTATGTTCACCAACGATATCTCCTGCTCGAATACTCTGAAAGGCAGAAGAATCTAGTGCCTCGATATCACGCGCTTTAGCTACCACTTCACCAAGTCTTAACGCGGTGCCAGAGGGGGCATCTTTTTTATAGCGATGATGCGCTTCGCTAATTGCCACATCGTAATCGGCAGACAGCGCCCCTGCGGCAATTGCCGCCAACCGCAAAAGCAAGGTGATACCGCTGCTGTAATTGGCAGCAAACACAATCGGCAACTTCATCGCCGTTGCATCCAACGCTGCTAGGCACCGATCATCGAGCCCCGTGGTGCCGATAACCATCGGCGTAGCGGTGCGCTCTGCGGCTGCCAGATTCTCCTCCAATGCCGCCGGAAGTGTGAAATCAATCACAACATCACTATGCTGCGCTACCGCATAAGCGGAGTCTTGTAAGGGCACGCCGAGCGTGCGACCTAGCCCGAGTGCCTCACCGGCATCTTGACCGACCAACGAATGCCCGGCGCGCAATCCGGCGCCGCTAAGCACTAAATCGTCAGACGCGGCAATCAGACCGATCAGGCTTCTTCCCATCCGTCCGTTTGCACCAAGAATGCCTATGCGCGTCATATTAAAACTTCATCCCTTCAAAAAAAGATTTGACTGAATCTACCCAAGAGCTGCCGCGCGGTGTGTGGTGCTCGCCGCCTTTCTCAAGGGTCTCTGCAAGCTCCTCAAGTAGCTCTTTTTGCCGTGCATTCAAATTAACGGGTGTTTCTATCATGACTCGGCATAACAAATCACCCTGCCCGCCGCCGCGCACCGGTTTAACGCCCTTGCCACGCACCCGGAACGTCTTGCCAGACTGAGTGCCGGCGGGAACGCGCAACGTGACCCGACCATCTAGTGTAGGTAGCTCAATTTCGCCACCGAGTGCCGCGGTGGTAAACGCAATCGGAATTTCGCACCGCAAATCGGCACCGTCACGAGTAAATATCGGATGTGGTTTGACGGCTACTTCGATATACAAATCACCCGGTGGGCCACCTTTTTCACCAATTTCACCCTCGCCGCTTAACCGAATACGATCTCCGGTATCGACACCCGCCGGAATGCGGACATGCAAGGTTTTGTGGTCGGGCACGGTACCCGCACCGCCGCATTTTTTACACGGATCGGAAATAATCTGACCGGTACCGCTGCAGCGTGGGCACGTCTGCTGAATCGAGAAAAATCCCTGCTGTACGCGAACATCACCATGGCCGCCACAGGTTGGGCAAGTTTCAGGCTCACTGCCCTTCGCTGCCCCAGAGCCTTCGCACTCCGTACACCGCACCTGCGTTGGAATACGAATATCTCGCTCAACGCCGGCCACCGCCTCTTCAAGAGAGACGTCCATGCGATAGCGTAAATCGGCACCTCGGTAAGCACGCGGGCCTGCGCCGCGGCCGCCTCCGCGACCCCCGCCAAAGATATCGCCGAATACATCAGAAAAGATATCGGAGAAGTCAGCGCCCTGTCCGCCCCCGCCAAAGCCGCCGCCGCCCATACTTGGGTCTACGCCGGCATGACCAAACTGATCATAGGCCGCCCGCTTTTGCGCATCCGTTAGCGTTTCATAGGCCTCTTTGGCTTCCTTAAACCGATTCTCGGCATCAGTATCACCCGGATTTCTATCCGGGTGATACTTCATTGCCAATCGCCGATAGGCCTTTTTAATGTCAGCCTCTGAGGCGTTCTGGGCGACGCCCAGTACTTCGTAGTAATCGCGTTTTGCCATTAAACTTCCGCCTTATCGGCTATTTTTTCTCTTCATCGTCCTTAACTTCCTCAAATTCGGCATCAACCACATCATCCTGGTTGGTGCCTGCTCCATCAGCCGCCCCGTCGCCGCCTTCAGCACTTTGGTAGAGCTTTTCGGCTAGCGTGCCAGAAGCCGCTGCCAGTGCCTGCGCCTTGGCATCAATCTCAGCCTTGTCGCTGCCCTGCATCGCCTGCTCGGTTTCGGCAATGGCATCCTCAACCGCCTTTTTCTCTTCATCGCTGGCCTTATCGCCAATCTCACCTAAGCTCTTACGGGCGGCATGAACAAGGTTATCGGCCTGATTGCGCGCCTCGACCAACTCACGTGCCTTGCGGTCTTCCTCCGCATGGCTTTCGGCGTCACGCACCATCTGCTCAATCTCTTCATCCGACAGGCCACTTGAGGCACGAATCTGAATCGACTGCTCCTTACCTGTGCCCTTATCTTTGGCCGTCACATGAAGAATGCCATTGGCGTCGATATCAAAGGTTACTTCAATCTGCGGCATTCCCCGTGGCGCGGGCGGAATATCGGTCAGATCAAATTTACCAAGCGACTTGTTATCGGTCGCCATCTCGCGCTCACCCTGCAACACATGCACGGTCACTGCACTCTGATTGTCGTCGGCTGTGGAAAAGACCTGATTGGCCTTCGTTGGGATTGTGGTGTTCTTCTCGATGAGTTTCGTCATCACACCACCCAGCGTCTCAATACCCAATGACAGCGGCGTCACATCCAACAGCAAGACGTCTTTAACATCGCCACCCAGCACGCCACCTTGAATGGACGCGCCAATAGCCACTGCTTCGTCTGGGTTCACATCACGACGTGGATCCTTACCAAAGAACTCGGCCACGGCTTCTTGCACCTTCGGCATCCGCGTCTGGCCACCCACAAGAATGACCTCGTCAACTTCGCTAGCACGAAGCCCGGCATCCTTCAGGGCTACCTCACAAGGCTTAATGGTACGACGCACCAACTCATCTACCAGACTCTCGAGCTTGGCTCGGGTTAGCTTTAGGTTCAAGTGCTTCGGCCCGGTCTGATCTGCCGTAATATACGGCAAATTCACCTCAGTCTGCTGCGATGAAGACAGCTCGATTTTGGCCTTCTCTGCCGCTTCTTTGAGTCGCTGCAATGCCAGCCGATCTGAGGAAATATCGATGCCCTGCTCTTTTTTGAACTCACTCATCAGATAATCGATGATGGCACGATCAAAATCCTCACCGCCGAGGAAAGTATCTCCGTTGGTCGACAGCACTTCAAACTGGTGCTCGCCCTCTACCTCAGCAATTTCGATAATAGATACATCGAAGGTGCCACCGCCTAAGTCATAAACCGCCACCTTGCGATCAGCGCCCTTTTTATCAAGCCCGTAAGCAAGCGCTGCCGCCGTTGGCTCGTTAATGATTCGCTTTACATCAAGCCCTGCAATACGCCCGGCATCTTTTGTTGCCTGACGCTGCGAGTCATTAAAGTAAGCCGGCACGGTAATAACGGCCTCAGTGACCGTCTCACCAAGATAGTCCTCAGCGGTGCTTTTCATTTTCTGCAGCACACGCGCAGAAATCTCAGGCGGTGCCATCTTTTTGCCACGCACCTCGACCCACGCATCACCGTTATCGGCTTTGACGATGCTATAAGGCATTTCACGCACGTCGCGCTGCACCACGTCTTCTTCAAATTTCCGCCCAATCAGGCGTTTAATCGCGTGTAGCGTATTCTCTGGGTTAGTTACCGCTTGGCGCTTAGCCGCGGCACCAACAAGCACTTCGCCATCTTCACTAAAAGCGACTGTTGATGGGGTGGTGCGTGTGCCCTCGGCGTTTTCGATAACACGGGCTGAGCCGCCTTCCATCACGGCTACGCAGGAATTGGTGGTTCCTAGGTCAATACCAATAATCTTGCTCATTACTAAAGCTCCTCAAATTAAATTCGATCTGGTTAAGAACTGGGGGCAACGTCTGTATTTTTCAAGTCGAAGACTCGGGCGCTTTCGCCACAACCACCATTGCCGGCCGCAGTAAGCGATCTCCTAACCGATACCCCTTTTGAATAACACTGATAACGGTGTTGGGCTCTGCCTCCTCAGTTGGCTGCGCCGCCATCGCCTCATGGGCTTCAGGATCAAAGCGTTGGCCAAGTGGTTCTACTGCCACAATGTTAAATTTATCAAGCGCTTGCTCGAACATTTTAAGTGTAAGCTCGGCACCCTCGGCCAGCTTTTGCACATCGGCATTCGCTTCACCGGCAGCCTGAACCCCCATCTCTAAGCTATCTTTAACGGCGAGTAACTCACCGGCCATTCGCTCCATCGCCTGCTGCCGAGCTTGCGTTACATCCCGCTCGGCGCGACGACGCATGTTCTCCATCTCGGCACGCGCTCTTAAATACTGATTCCAATTTTCTTCGGCCCGTGCCTCGGCCGCAGCAAGCGGATCGTCTTGAGTGGGCTCCTGACTGGGCTCCTGAGTAGGCTCCTGTGTGGGCTCCTCGCCGCCATTAACTTCCTCTTCGGTCATCCCGATCTCCCATCCTATTTAATAAATAAAGCGATTAGCTACAGAGATGGGGGCTCATTGCCCTGGTTTCAAGGCATGCCCCAATAAACGTGCAGTGACATCAACTATCGGAATGATTCGGTCGTACTCCATACGTGTGGGGCCAATCACGCCCAAAACGCCAAGTACTTGATCATCCGCATGATAAGTTGAGGTGACTAGGCTTACGCCATCAAAAGCGCGATAACCCGACTCCTCACCAATAAAAATCTGCACACCCTCAGCAGATAGTGAGCGATCTAGCAGATGTAAAATGTCGCGCTTACGGCCAAACGCTTCAAACAACTCCTTGAGCTTCTCAACACTCGAGAGCTCGGCAAACGTCATTAGGTTTGTCTCACCCTTCAGCACAAAATCGTCGCTCTCGCCGCCGCGGTCATCAAACAGCTCATGCGCAACATGAATGGCCGCCGTCATTAAAGAATTCATGTGTTGCTGGTCTACCTGCATCGATTCAAGTAGCCCGCGGCGAACCTCACTGATGCTTTTACCCGCAAACTCCGCAGCCAGATAGTTGGAAACCTGTTGCAACTCAGACGGGGAATAATCACGGTCAGTTTCTATAACGCGGTTTTGGACCTCATGATCGTTCAACACGAGAATGGCCAGTATGCGCCGGTCAGACAACGGCAAAAATTCTAAATGCCGAATAGCGCCAAAATCACGTTTAGGCAGCGTAACCAAGCCTGCCAAATGGGTGAGGCCTGATAAAATATTGGATGCCGAGTCGATTAACGTTTCCGCATCATCACCGTCATCCAAGCGTATTCGCAATCGATCGGCATCGAGCCCGTTAACCGTGCGTACTTTTAGCAACGTATCAACAAAAAACCGATAGCCGCGATCGGTCGGGATGCGCCCTGCTGAGGTGTGGGGTGATTGTATGTACCCTGCCTCCTCCAAATCCGCCATCACATTTCGAATAGACGCCGCGCTTAGATCGACTCCGGCCTCGCGCGTTAAAGCACGTGAGCCCACCGGTTGCCCATCACGGATATAACGATGCACCAACACCTTTAAGAGGTGCTGCGCGCGCTCGCTAAGCGGCTTTTCACCGAACGGCAGATTCATCTACGCTCCATACGTTGAATTAGCACTCTACGGACTAGAGTGCTAGGGAAACTACCAATCGCATCAATGGCTGTCAATTTAAGGCAGGCATGCTAACGTTGTTGCACTGATTTGGGGGAGCCTATGCAGCGATTTCAGCGCATCGTTATCACCGGAAAACCAGCGGACCCAGCGGTAAGAGAAACCGTTGATGGATTAGTTGAACACTTAGCCAGCCCGCACCGGACTATTCGGGTTGATGCCGCCGTTCATGGAACCAAAGGCCCTGAGCTAAGCGAGCTCATTGATGAAATGGACCTACTTATTGTGGTGGGCGGCGATGGCACGCTACTGAGAGCTGCGCGGCAACTGCTGACCACCGAGATTCCCATCTTAGGTGTTAACCGCGGGCGGCTCGGATTCCTTGTTGATGTTGCGCCCGATCATTTTGATGAAATCGAGGCCGTTTTAAACGGTCAGTTTATCGTCGATGAAAGGCTGATGTTGGATGCAAGCATTCGCCATGGCGATCAAACGATCGCAAGCTGCAGCGCGCTTAATGAAATTGTGCTCCAAAAATGGAACACCGCGCGGATGATCGAGTTTGAAACCTGGATCGATGGGGAATTTTGCAACCGCCATCGCTCTGATGGACTCATTGTTTGTACCCCAACGGGTTCAACGGCGTATGCAATGTCAGGCGGCGGGCCCATCCTTCATCCGGGTCTCAATGCCATGGCGCTGGTGCCAATTTGTCCCCATACCCTCAGCAACCGGCCCTTGGTTATTGGCGCTGGTAGTCAAGTTGAAGTGCGGGTTGCGCCAGAAGAAATTGAGCATGTGCGCATTAGCTGCGATAGCCAAATTGACTTAACACTAACCGATGAAGGGCGCATTGCGATTGCGCCATCGGTACATCGATTACACCTCCTCCACCCACCTGGATACCGCTATTTCGATATCCTAAGAGCCAAATTGCGTTGGGGAGACGGCACACCGCCATGCTGACACGGATCACGATCCGGGATTTTGCCATTATCGACTCTTTGGATATTGAGTTATCCGAAGGGTTAAGTGTGATCACAGGAGAAACGGGCGCCGGTAAATCCATTGTTCTCGATGGCTTAGGCCTTTGCTTGGGCGATCGGGCTGATACCAGTATGGTGCCCACCGACGCGGCCCGTAGCGAGGTAACCGTTGCCTTTGATGTAACAAATAACCCCCAGGCTCAGCGGTGGCTGAGCGCCGAGGCACTCGATGACGAAGACCAGTGCCTGATTCGTCGAGTCATTCATCAAAACGGGCGTTCACAAGGCAGCATCAATGGCCGCCCGGTCACCCGCTCGCAACTTGAGTCTTTAGGTAGCCTGTTGGTGGGTATCCACGGCCAACACGCACATCAACAACTGCTTAAACCGACCACGCAACGGCGCACGCTCGACAACTATGCCGGCCATGATGAAGCGCTACAAACCATTAAGGTAATTTACGGACACCTGCAGTCGGTCATCGCTGAGATCGAGCAACTCGGCGGCGGAGACGATCAGGAAGATCGCAAGGCGTTATTGCGCTATCAACTTGAAGAGCTTGATGCCTCTGCCCTCAGTGAAGCCGCCTATGCCGAACTGAATCAAGAACAAAAACGCTTGGCAAGCGCAGGTGAGCTCATTGAATGTTGCCAGCACGTGCTTGACAGCCTTTACGATAGCGACACGGCAGCCCACTCGTTGCTGGCGAACGCACAACGTCAATTAGCTCCGCATGAAACTAGCGACCCTGCCATCGCGGAAGCAAATGAGCTTTTTGCCAATGCGATGGTCCAGACCCAAGAAGCCTGTCAGCAGCTTCGCCATTTTGCCGATGGATTAGAAATTGACCCTCAACGGCTTTCTGAGGTAGACGCAAAACTCAGTCAACTGAATGACTTAGCGCGTAAACATCAGACCGAACCTGACCAGCTAGAACAAGTGGCAGACACCCTTCGCGGCACCTTAGAGGCGCTGGAGTCTGCTGACACACGGCTCGCAGAATTGAATGCGCAGAAAACCCAATTAACCCAAGAGTACTTAACCGCAAGCGCAAGGCTCTCAAAATCACGCGAAGAAGCCGCCAAGCACCTCAGCGCCGAGGTGAACAAGCTGCTAAGCGAACTTGGGATGCCGGGTGCAGCGCTATTCATTCGGGTTATTCACAACCCTAACGCCACACCCAGCATACACGGCCAAGATGAGGTCCATTTTGATGTGTGCACCAACCCAGACCAAACCCCCGGCCCCATTCAGCGTGTGGCCTCTGGTGGCGAGTTATCGCGCATCGGGTTAGCAATCGAGGTAGCAACAGCGCGCACGGCGGAGATTCCTTGTCTGATCTTTGATGAAGCAGATAGCGGCATTGGCGGAGCCATTGCTGAGGTGGTGGGCACTAAGCTGCGTCTGCTCGCTCAGCATCATCAAGTTATTTGCATTACCCATCTTGCACAGGTCGCCGCCCAAGGGCACACACAGCTGCAGGTAGACAAACAGCATCAGCAGGGGCACACCCAAACGCGCATGCGATTGCTCAACGATAATGAGCGGCTGGAAGAGATCGCCCGAATGCTAGGCGGTGTCGAGATTACCCCGGCCACCCGGGATCATGCCAAAGAAATGCTTAAACGAGCGGAGTAGCGCTACGCGGCGATTGGGCACATTCTGGACAGCGGCCGTACACCACCAGTGAATGACCTAGCGCTTCATATCCGGATACAGCGGCAACGTCGGTTAAACGCCGCTCTACCGTGCGGTCCTTGAATTCATCAACGCGCCCACAATCAACACAAACCACATGGTCATGGTCAATACCCGAGTTCAGCTCAAAGACTGCCCGATCGCCCACAAAATGATGGCGCAGCACAATCTGAGCTTCTTGAAACTGAGTGAGAACGCGGTAAACCGTTGCCAGCCCAAGGTCTTCACCGGCTGCTTGCAAGCGCTGGTACACTTCTTCTGCGGTTAGATGCTCTCGCTCCCGCCCTGCCAACACGCCTAAAATCTTGACGCGGGGCAGCGTAACCTTTAGACCGGCTTTGCGTAGGGTGTCAGATTCTTGACTGATTTCCCATGGTGCGTGTCGCGAGCTTGAAACCTGAGTTACCATGCAGACTCCTGCAGTTACAAACGATAACCAAGACGGCTTTTTTAGAATGATTACAGTATACACCTTCAGCCGAAACCTGGCATTCCTGCTGATTATCATCCTTCTGGCCGGCTGTGCACGCGCCATCGATGGCTTGCCCATTGTTTATCAGCCAGAGCTAAGGCAAGGCACCTTGTTTACCCAAGAGAATGTTGCTCAGCTTGAGCCGGGCATGAATGAACGGCAAGTCCGCTTTCTCCTTGGCCCTGCCACAATCGAAGATCCATTCATTGATGATCGTTGGGACTACGTTTATCAACTGGAGCCACGCAGCACCAAGGCTGAGCCTGTCACAAAAAGACTGACCGTGTATTTCGATCAAGGCGCGTTAATTGGCGCTGAAGGCGAATATATCGAGCCTGGTCACCCGCTTTATCGTTAAGCGTTACGCTGGCGCTGAGCCCGCTCCTTGCGCTGTGCCTTTGGGTCGACAAGCAGTGGGCGATAAATCTCTATTCGATCGCCGTCGGTAACCAGCGTTTGCAGCGTAACGAGCTGCGAGAAGATACCAACGGATTGCTCGGCAAGATCAATTTCTGGGCAGCGCTCACCAATACCCGATAACTGAATTGCTTGTTCCACCGTTGAGCCGAACGGCACGTTAACCACCAATAACCATTGCTGATCGGGTGTGGCATAGGCCACTTCAATTTGTAATGACTCATCGACCGCCATAAATCACTTCTGCCCGCTGCACAAAAGAATCAACCAAAGTACCTGCCACCTGGGTAAACACCTTGCCAAAAGCCATCGATAAAAGCCGATTGGAAAACTCAAACTCCAAATCGACAGAAACTTTACAGGCGTTTTCGGTTATTGACTGAAACCGCCAAAACCCCTCGAGATGCTGAAAAGGCCCTTCAATTAGACGGATCTCGATCATTTTCCCGGGTTGGCGCAGATTGCGCGTGGTAAAAGACTTCTCAAAGCCCGCTTTGGCAAATAAAAGCTCTCCGCATACCACCTCATCAGAACGCTCCAACTCACGACTACGCTTTACCCACGGCAGAAAATCTTGGTAGGACTGAACGTCGTCTACCAGTTCAAACATCTTTTCAGCCGAGTAGCGCACATGGGCTGAGCGCGAAACAGTGGTCATCTTTAAAAAATCCGCCCTAAATATAAGCAACACTAAATGGTAACAAAACTTCGCCCATCTTCGGCATTGCATTGGCGAACCTGCCTGTCACCTATACAATGTGACCAGTGAGTAAAAAAGCCGGTAAAAGAAAAACCAAAAGCGATAGCGCAAGCATTGCAGACAATCGGAAAGCCCGGTTTGACTATTTTATTGAAGACCGAATCGAGGCCGGGCTTGTCCTGCATGGGTGGGAGGTCAAAAGCCTGCGTGCTGGTCGCATTAACTTAACGGAAGCCTATGTGATTATTCGCAATGGCGAGGCTTGGTTAATCGGGTGCAATATCCCGCCGCTGCCCACGGCTTCAACCCACGTGAACCCCGATCCCATTCGCACCCGCAAGCTACTGCTGCACAACCAAGAGCTTGCCCGGTTAATTGGGGCGGTAGAGCAAAAAGGCTATACCCTGGTGCCGCTAGATCTGCACTGGAAACGGGGTCGGGCCAAACTCAACATTGGCCTTGGCAAAGGTAAAAAGCAGCATGATAAACGCGCCGATACTAAAGAGCGCGACTGGCAACGCGAAAAAGCCCGAATTTTAAAACACCCATCGCGCTAGCGATTGAACCTTTACTGCGCTACCCTGTCTATTCGATAACTGGGGACGACATGGCTTCGACGGAAGTCGCAAAGCTCCAGGTGCATGTCGAGGACGTCACTCTCCCTCGTAAAAAATGTGGCAAAAAAGTTAGTTGCGAACGACGACAACTACGCACTCGCGGCCTAAGAACCCGTGAGCTGTTCACACCCGATCGCCTGTGGTCGGTGGCGAACAGGCATACTACACAGGCTAGCCCTGCCGGAAGCCCGGGCCAGCAAGGCGAAACATAACGGGATCGCTGCTTCCATACCCTGACCGTCGGGTAGGAAAAAGCTAAAAATAATGACGGTGCTAAGCATGTAGACCCTGGTGTGGAGGTCTTTCGGACGCGGGTTCGATCCCCGCCGTCTCCACCAAACCTAGTAAACCCCGCTTCGGCGGGGTTTTTTATTAGTACACCGTCTCATGGCTCCCGACATTTACCAGAATAATTTCTTTGTCATCGATCAGCAGCTCGAGCGTCAGACGATAAGAGATATTTATCGAAACCGAAGATAGCCCCATCAGCCGCCCCTGCAAGGCATGTAGGCGCAGCGAGGGGTGAAAAGGGTTTACCTCAAGGATCTGCAATGTTTTGAGATACTGTCGTTTTAAATCTGGATGCCGCTTAAGCCACTTGGTTGCTCGGCGGTTATAGCTTTGAGTGAAAACCAATGTGTAGCACATTCCTCAAACCTGCTACCGGTCGCTCAGTCCGGCTGGCTAATCCGCTTAACATGAGCTTCAGCAGATTCCTCCACGAATCGCCCAGCGGCGTAGTCCGCGCGTGCTTCCGCTAGTGCAGACTCCAACTCACAATCCCGCAAATGCGTATAGTCTTCGATTGCGATGACCACATAGCGCGGCTTACCGCGCACTGAAACGATCGCTTCGTTATCGTTAACCAGCGCTTCTTCTATGGCCGACACACCGCGGGTTTTCAGCTCATTGGCGGTCAGATTGGTCATAACCAACTTTCCTCATTCCACTAATCGTACTCAAATTAACACGCTTAATAGTACTTTTTGCAGGCTGGTTAGTCAAGAATCACTCCCCCAATACGGGCCAAATTCATTAAGCGGGATTTTCAGATAACGCAGTCCGTTTTCCTCTGGCGGGGGTAATTGCCCCGTCCGAATATTGAGCTGAACCGCGGGCAAAATAAGGGCAGGCATCGGCAAGGTGGCATCCCGTGCTTCACGCATGGCAACAAACTCCGCTTCGCTAATACCGGAACCCACATGAATGTTGTTTTGTCGCTGCTCCCCGATGCTGCTCATAAAGGCCGGCTCACGATCATCGGTCCCGTAGTCATGCAAAACAAACACACGATGGCTATCGGGCAGTGCGTCAAAAAGCTGTTGAATGGAGCGATACAGCGCTTTTGCGGAGCCGGCTGGAAAATCACAACGGGCCGTTCCCGCATCCGGCATAAACAGCGTATCCCCACAAAAAACGGCATCACCAATCACATAGGTAATGTGATCGCTTGTATGTCCAGGGGTATGGAATACCTGCGCAGGGATGTTACCCACGCTAAACGTTTCTCTATCAGCAAAAAGATGATCGAACTGGCTTCCATCCGTTTGGAAGTCGGCTTCTAAGTTGAAAAGCTTGGCAAAGCGCTGTTGCACCTCAACAATCCGCTCACCAATGGCCACCGGCGCATCAAATTGCGTTTTTAAAAAAGGAACAGCGGTGATGTGGTCGGCATGCGCATGAGTCTCAAGCAGCCATTCAACACATAGCTGTTCTTCTTGAACAATCGCTAAAATCTGCTCTGCGGTATCGGTTGCAGTGCGGCCAGAGCTGGCATCAAAATCGAGCACCGGGTCGATAATAGCGGCTTGGCGGCTTGCCGGGTCCCACACCACGTAGGAAAAGGTGTGGCTGGGCGCATGAAACACATGGCGTACTGTTAAGCTCATCACAGTAGCGTACGTGCTATCGGCGCGCCTCGGCAATAAACTCCACCACCATATGTGGCACCGTTAGGGCAGCTAGCCCCACAAAAATTAGCCGCATTAACATTGCATCCGCCGGCAGCCCAATCAGAAATGGAATAGCCGCGATTGCCAAGGCATAGGTGGCAAGCGTGGTAGGTGCAACGGCACGCAGTTTCTCACCCCAGCTATTAAGGCCTAAGTCTTGCGCTGCCAGCATGAGGTGCCGTGGGCTGTGCAAAAAACACCAGTACGCAATAAAATAGGCCAATGGATGCAGTAGCCAAGCCGCTACGACAAGCAGCAGCGGATCTCTCCAATCAGATACCTCACGCGACTGATGAGAGAGCAGCCCCATTAACAACAGCGCCCCACCCAAGGCCAGTGACCATGGGGCCGCCCGCACAATTAATTCTGGCCGCGTACTGCCTAGCATTTCAAATAACGGCACCACCACATCGGCCTGAAACACGACCGGTAAAGAGATAATCCATAACCCATAGCCGGTGCCGCCAACGCGCCCTATTCGCGCTGCCACATCGTCACCAAAATGCACGGCTGAATAAACCAAAAACACCGCTAAGGCGATATCCGGCACCTGCCACCAAACCGCGATTACCGCAGCACTCAACGCAAGATAAGCCGCAAAAAACCCACCTAAGCGCAACGGGTTACCGAGCGGCAGATAGCGTTTTGCAACAGCCGTATCCAAGCTACCATGCGGCAGCCCCAGCAATGCTGTTGCCACCCCAAGCACCACATAGAGTGGCCATTGCCCAGGCAGTAACGACACCGCTACGGCAAATACAAGCCCAATCGGAAATAACCAAAATGCCGGGGGATGCTTCATGTTTTGCATGGTGTGAGCCCTTAATGGCGATCATTGGCTCAAGTGTAAGCTTTCACTCAGAGGGGTAATTGACCTGCATCAGGAATCAGTGAACGCCTAAAACACCCCACCTCATGATCGTTCATTAGCCCCATTGCCTGCATTAGCGCGAACATGGTGGTGGGTCCAACGAATTTCCAACCACGCCGTTTAAGATCACGCGAAAGCGCGATGGATTCTGCCGATAGTGTAACGGACTGAGGGGGTGGCAACGTGAGCGGGTCGGGCTGATATTGCCAAATAAACGCGGCAAGCGAGCCATGCTCTAAAACCATTTCTTGCGCTCTTGCTGCGTTATGAATTACCGCCTGAATTTTGCCACGATGGCGAATAAGGCCAGAATTTGCCAATAACCGCTGCACCTCAGAGGGACCGTAGTCTGCTACTTGGTAAAAATCAAAGTCACAGAATGCGGCACGAAAGTTCTCGCGTTTAGTCAGTACAGTCCGCCAACTCAAGCCGCACTGAAAAACCTCAAGGCAAATCTTCTCAAACAAACGCTGATCATCGTGTTCCGGAACTCCCCACTCAGTATCGTGATAAGCGATCAGTTCTGGCACCCCCGCACACCACGCACAACGCGGCTTTGATTGTAACTTCATCACTGATTCCGCTCCCTTATCGGCGCCTACTGGTAACGACTATTCAATCCACCCACACAAGGGATGATTACTATTATGAAAGCACTATTGACGATTGCGTTCTTAGCCGTACTGGCCATGCCCGCTTTTGCACAAAATAACCCTAACATGCTCACCATCATTACAAGCGATGAGGATCAGACTCAGGCCATGGCCCTGATTCTGACCATGCAGGCCATGGAAAACGGCGCCTCACCGCAAATCTTGCTTTGCGATGAAGCGGGTGAGCTAGCCGTAACAGAGGAAGTGGATGATTCCGACATGGTCATTGGTCCAGACGCTAGCCCTGCACAGATGATTCAGAGACTGGTCAATAACGGTGTCACTGTAGAAGTTTGTGCCATCTTCTTGCCAAACAACGATCTAACCGAAACTGACCTCATCGATAACGTCGGTGTTGCACAACCGCCGGCCATCGGCGCGTTGGTTGCCGACCCAGCGGTTCGACTCTTTACGTTTTAGCTAAAACCTGACGGCGGCGGCCAGCCATTTCTGGGGCATAGCGCTCAATGAGCAATGCCAATGGCACGGCCACCGCTAAACTCAGCAACACAACTACCGCAGAAAACACGCCCACCCCAAAACTTGAACCCACAGGTAAATGTGCAGTTATCCACGCTGCGAGTGGGGGGTTAATGAAATGATAAAACAGGCCATGCAAACCATAGATAATAATGGTGATCTCCCCAAGATGTTGCAGCCATCGCCAATCTGGGAGGACGCGCGCCAGCAGAATAACCATTGCGCTTCCCACAAGCGCTGTTAATGGAAATAACAGCGGATTCCCCACCGTACCAAACATCATGACCACCACATCGAGCAGCCGAAACGGCCCTTGGTTAAGATCGAAAGTCAGTGTGACCACAACCACACAAACTAGGAACACGCCGAATATCTGTAACCGGGTGTAACTGCGCTCAAGCAGGCCACTACGGCGGAGCAAGATGCCGGTAAGGTAAAACGCATACCCCAACGGCACCACATGGATCATCCAAAAAATCAGGTTATGTGCCAGCACATCTACGTATCGATTGAATACATAACCCAGCGCGTAGAAGCCCACAATGGCAATGACCAACCGGCTTGGGCTACGCCAAAATCGGCCCAACCACTGATGCAAAAGCTCCAACGCCAGCAAACTGGCAAGAAACCACAAAGGAATACTAAAGGCCGGCAGGCCCATGACGGTGCTAATCAAACCATCTATGTATCCGGCATTCGTCGATAAATCGACGGTGGGGAACCAACCAGGAACACCCAGTAGCGCAATGACGGCTGGTATCAGCCCGAAGACAAAATAAGGCACCAATCGACGACGCAGAATAAGGGGCCGCTCACTGTAAACCACGCCAGAAAGCAAAAAGAATAACGGCATATGAAATGAGTACACCCATTTATAATGTACCCCGGCTGGGTCACTGCCCAAGTACATGAGCTGCTCAACAAAATGCCCATAGAACACCAGAGCAATGGCGAGAAAACGCGCCGTATCAACGCTAGTTATCCGTGAAGACATCAACCCCCCGGCTACACAAACACCGTTATTAAGCCACGCGCTATTGCCATGCCTACCATTGCCGCTGCAATGCAGAGCATGACACTCGCAAGCACATAGACCGCAGCACGCCCTGCTTCACCAGTATTTAATAAGGAGACCGCTTCTAAGGAGAATGCAGAAAACGTCGTAAACGCGCCCAACAACCCAATCGTTAAAAAACTACGCCATGCTGGACTCAGTAAGCCGCGCTCAATGAGAAGAACAAATACGACGCCAATTACTGCGCTGCCCAAAACGTTAACGAAAAGCGTTCCCCAAGGAAAGCCACGCGGTAACACCCGATCTGCCAACATAACCACACTAAAACGCAATGTAGCGCCCAGCGCCCCGCCGCTAGCGACCGCCACCCACTCATTGACTGCCGGCATTGATAAACCCCTAACTTAAGCCGCCCAATAGCAAACCTAGCTTAGGCCCTAAGCGCAGCGCGCGCTAGAGCAATGTCCTGCAAACCCACGCCACTGCCATCAAATAAAGTGACCTCGCCACCATGACGACCCGACAGTCGGCCGGAGAGCACCCCACCGATACACTGGATGTCGCCCACTGCAAGATCGCCCTGGCTAACGGCGTGTTGGCATTCCCCCAACTGCGCAGACTGCACCGGAAGTTCCGCAAAGCAATTAGCCCGCGCCACGAGTGAAGCCTCCAGCTCTTGTTTGCCAACCGTATCGGTGCCCATCGCGGCGATGTGAGTGGGGCCAACCACATGAGAATCCAGCAACACCGGCGAGAAGCTGGAGGTAATGGTAATAATGCAGTCAGATTCAGCACCCAGATGCGTTAGGTCAGTCTCGACAAAGGGCACGTTGTGCTGCTCTGCAATCGCCTGTAGGTGACGCATCCGGCCAGAGCGATGATTCCATCCCAGTACCTGTTCAAACGGTAAGGTATCCAGCGCTGCCTCTAGCTGATACGCAGACTGGTGCCCCGCGCCAATGATCCCCAGCACTTTTGACTTGGCTGGAGCAAGGGCATGAATGGATACCGCCGCGGCGGCCGCTGTGCGCAAAGCCGTTATTTCATTGCCCGCCACCACCGCTTCACACTGACCCGTGTCAGGGTTAAACAACAATATCGTTGACTGATGATTAGCCAAATTACGCTGATGGTTATTCGGCCAATAACCCCCTGCCTTAACGCCAAGCGTCATGGAGTCACGATCAAAACCCGGCTTAAACCCAAATAGCGCATCGGCATGACCAATCGCCTCACGAACCACTGGAAAAGACTGCGCATGATTGGCATCCATCGCCTGAAAGACGGCCTTCATCGCGTCAAAGGCCGCTTTTCGATCAACACATTTTTTGACGCTGAGCTCATCAATCCACTGCATGTTAGTAAGCCCGCCCGCGGGCCGATACCGGCCAGATGCTTTCTACAGCGCCATTTCGCACGCCAACATACCAATCGTGCACATTACAGGTTGGGTCACAGTGCCCGGGCACTAAACGCAGCTTTTCATTGACTTTAAGTACGCCATCGGGATCAGCAATCACGCCATGCTCATCGGAGCACTTTACATACTCCACATCGTCACGCCCGTAGATAAACGGCAGCCCACTATCCACTGACTGGGCCTTAAGCCCCGCGTCACAAATGGCTTTATCGGGCTTGGCATGGCTCATCACGCTGGTCAGAATAAATAGCGCATTTTCCCACTCGCCCTGATCAATACGTTGGCCGTCTGCATCACGGATGCGCCCATAATCGGCATCCATAAAGGCGTAAGACCCACATTGAAGCTCGTTATATACGCCTGAAGCGCCTTCAAAATAATAAGAACCGGTGCCACCGCCCGCAACAATGTCACATTCCAAACCTAGCGCACGAAGTGCCTCAACCGCGTCACGCACCATGCCAATGGCAATGTCGAGTTTTTCTCGCCGCTCTTCAAACGACTCCAAATGCTGCATGGCCCCCTGATAGGCCTGTATACCCGCAAACCGTAACCCAGGAGCCATCGCAATCGCCTGAGCAATATCCACAACGGCTTTGGTTGATGTGACACCGCAGCGGCCAGCACCACAGTCAATTTCAACCAGGCACTCCACTTGCGTTCCATGCCGCGTGGCTGCTGCAGAGAGATCAGCCACATTGTCTTTATCATCCACACAACATAATGCGCGAGCACCGAGCAAGGGTAGCCGCGCCAGTCGATCGATCTTGGCCGGATCGCGCACTTGGTTGGTGACCAACACATCCATGATGCCGCCGCGCGCGAATACCTCGGCTTCGCTCACCTTTTGGCAACACACCCCACAGGCGCCGCCCAACTCTTGTTGCAGGTGCGCGATGTCCACCGATTTATGCATCTTTCCATGCAATCGATGCCGCATGCCCATTGCCTTGGCAATTTCACCCATTTTACGAATGTTGCGCTCGAGTGCATCCAAATCGAGCACTAAGGCAGGCGTTTGAATTTCTGATTCCGGCATACCGGGCAAGGCCGGCACATCGAAGCCCACTTCAAGTTGATCTAATGCAGTTGCTATTGCCATGGTAGTCTCTCCAAGTCGACATTACCGCCAGTAATGATGATGCCAACGCGCTTGTTGGCGAAAACGTTGGGATTGTTCAGAATCGCTGCCACCGGAACGGCGCAGCTTGGTTCAATCACGATCTTCATCCGCTGCCACACCAGTCGCATGGCATCAATAATCGATTGCTCATCTACCGTGAGAATGTCGGTGACATGCTCGCGAACAAAATGCCAAGTCAAATCTTTCATTGGCACTTTTAGCCCGTCAGCAATGGTTTGCGGCGCGTCATCGGCAATCAATCGGCCGGCCTTCAAGCTACGTGCCGCGTCATCAGCCTGCTGCGGTTCAGCCGCATAAATCGCGGTCTCCGGTGCGATGGCCGTCAGCGTTAAACAGCACCCAGAAATCATGCCCCCTCCGCCGATCGGCGCGATAACCACATCCAATTCAGACACTTGCTGCACCAACTCACGCGAGCAAGTGGCCTGCCCGGCAATAACGCGCGGGTCATTATAGGGATGAACAAAATCTGCCCCGGTGCGGGCTTGTAACTCAGCAAATGCCGCCTCACGCGCGGAGGTCGACGCTTCACACTCGGTTATTTGCCCCCCATACCCCATCACCGCATCTTTTTTGGCCTGCGGTGCCGTATGCGGCATAACGACATGACACGGAATGCCTCGCGCGCCCGCCGCATAGGCCAAACTCAGCGCATGATTTCCTGAGCTATGTGTTGCCACGCCGGCGGCAAGGGATTCTTGCGGCAAACCAAATACGGCATTAGTTGCGCCGCGCGCCTTAAAGGCACCGGCTTTTTGGAAGTTCTCACATTTAAAAAACAGCTCCGCACCCGTTCGCTCATTGAAGTAACTGCTTGTCAGAACGGGGGTTTGATGTATCCAAGGCCGAATGCGCTCATGCGCTGCTAACACATCTTTGTAATCGGGTATTTGCATCCTCGCTATGCCTCCGTTTTATCCGAAAAATGCCGCTGGGCAGCCGCCACTCCCGCTCCCAATGTGAGGGAGAAATTCAAATCGTGGAGTGTCATCTCTGCCACTGCTAAGCCTGAAAGCACCATTGCCTCGCTCAGGTAACCCAAATGCCCAATCCGAAAAACGCGATCTCCATCCGGACCCAGGCCAATGCCAAAGTTCATCGCGTAACGGTTACGGGCATGCTCGACCACCGCATTGCCGCTGTAACCGGGCGGTACACGAATGGCAGTCACCGTATCGGAAAAAAGCTCGGGGGAATGGGCCACGGGTTCAAGGCCCCAAGCGGTAACCGCCGCACGCACGCCTTGTGCAATATGCCGATGCCGTGCATGCACCTGCGGCAGCCCTTCTTCTAATAACATTTCGATACTTTCAGCAAGACCACTTACAAGGCTTACTGCCGGGGTAAATGGAAAGCTACCCGCCGTAAGAGCAGTAAAAAGAATCTCTAAGTTCAAACAGCCCTTGGGGCCCTTATTGGCCGCTGCCAACGCTCGCGCTTTATCGCTGAGTGCAACAATGGCAAGGCCCGTGGGCAGCATAAAGCCCTTCTGCGAGCCTGCTACCGCGGCATCTACGCCCCATTCCTGCATTTTAAAAGGCATTGATGCGATGGAGCTAACCCCATCCACACACAACAAGGCGGGGTGTTTGGTGCCATCCAACGCTTGCCGAATGGCTGCGATATCACTCCTTACACCGGTTGAAGTCTCATTATGAACCGCCAACACCGCAGCAATCTGATGGGCTGAATCTTGCGCTAGCGCATCGCCAAGCTCAGCGATTGGCGCACCCTGCCCCCACGGCGCCTCGATGATATCAACCACTAACCCAAGGTCTTGCGCTAAAGCGATCCAGCGCTCAGAAAACATGCCGTTGCGCACCGCCAACACCCTTTGCCCAGGCGCAAGCAAGTTCACTAAAACGGATTGCCAACCCGTGGTGCCACTGCCTGTAAAAAAGGCAACGTGAGCGCCCGGATCGCCAAAAATCTGCTGAAGTCCTTTGGCGATTGGGCTAATAATTTCACCAAAAGCAGGGCTTCGGTGATCCCATGCTGCCTTTGCCATTGCCAAACGCAAGCGCTCTGGAATGTTGGTAGGGCCAGGGATGAAAATCGGGTTGTTAGCGATCATCGATATAATCCATTTAATCGTCCTCGCTTTTAGATTACGTCATTGAAAAATTTTTTCTATTTTTTCAAAAAAATATTTCATAAATGATTGAAAATTCCTAAGGTGCTGTTAATGTTGGGGAGTTTTATTTTTTGCAGTGAGGGTTGAAGTGATAATGGAAAATCCCAGCGATCACCGACGGCGCGGACGACCACGCCAAAGCCAAGAATCTGAGCCGGCCGCCATTAATCAAGCACTCGACCGCGGCCTGCAACTTCTGGAGCAGTTAGCCGCCGAGGAACACCCACAAACGCTCAGCAATCTATCGATCGACACTGGCATTGCCGCCAGCACTTTGTACCGCTTACTCATCACCCTACAGCGTCGTGGTTTAGTGGAATTTGATAGCGCCTCCCAAACTTGGTCTATTGGGATAGAGGCGTTCCGTATTGGAAGCGCTTTTCGACGCCGCATGAACTATCTCGAGGCCAGCCGTCAGACAATGCGTGAGTTAATGACGCAAACCGGTGAAACCTGCAACCTGGGCGTACTTGACGGCGATGACGTGGTGTTTCTTTCCCAAGTAGAAACGCATCACCCCATCCGTGCGTTTTTTCGCCCCGGCACACGGGGGCCGCTGCACGCCTCAGGGATCGGAAAGATGCTGCTCGCTCAATTACCCGACAACACCATTCAGGCTTGGACCAAAAACCATGCGCTGGCGCAATTAACGGACAAAACCATTATTTGCCCCTTGGCGTTAGTGGAAGAATTAACAAAGATCAAACTGCGTGGATGGTCACTTGATGATGAGGAAAGCACGTTGGGTATGCGATGTCTTGCAGCTCCGATATTCAACGAATACGGTGAGGCCGTTGCCGGTGTGTCTATCTCAGGCCCTGTTACCCGGATTAATGACACAATACTCCCGCAACTCGCTAAGCAGGTATGCAATGCCGCCGGGCAAATTACCAAAGCGATTGGAGGCGTTAATTATTGATAACGCCAAGCACCCTTATTTGCTCAGTACTGACATCATGTAGCTTCATAAACCCCGCTGGCGTACCCAGGTAACCATCAAGCTGATAAAGCCGGTTAAAGAACAAATCCTGCGGCGAGAATTCTTCATTGTTGTACCGAGGGTCGGGCCCGCCGTGGGTATGATAGCTGGCGTTCGCGAGCGTGCCTTCGGGAACGGAGTTAAACGGACTGCCAATATTGACACTGCCTGAGGTGCCTGCCACTGGCTCGGTATAGCTAAAGCTGTTATCGGCGTTTAAGTAAATCCAGCCCCCATGTTCGCGATTTTCCTCAACAGACACTGGATTTATTTCGTTCAAAATCTCGGCTGCCGCCTCATCGCGGGCTAAAAATCGGGGCGCACCATCCCGATCACTACTACCCGAGCTAACGGCCGCCGCCGCCAACCCAACACCAACGCCTAAGCCAACAACCTTACTAAAACCCCGTTCTTGCGGGTTTTCTGTTACGCCAAAAAAGCGTTCAACGCTGAACAAAATCTGATCATCATTCACCGCGGTAAACAGATCGTTGCGTGCCCGCTCTAGGGCAAGTGTGAGCTCCCAGCGCGGGTTCGTTTGCCACTGCAAAGCCAGTCGCTGAACGCTGGCATCAAACTCGCTGTCGATGGCCTGATAGGCCAGTTCAAACCGCCCCATATCAATGGCTAAATTCAGCCCCTGCCCAACCGCTTTGCTACCACGACTAAGTTGAAACCCACCTAACTCCACGCCGCCTCGTTGCAGCCCAATGTAATGGCCATAACGGGCCTCAACGCCCGCTGCAGTCACTTGAGAGCTAGCAATTTGGGTTCGCCATTCACCGTTTAGGCTAAAATCTGCGGCTAGACCTTGCACCTGAAAATCAGCCCGCGTTCCACCATAAAAAAACGTCTGATCGAGGTCTGGGTAGAGCGCATTATTGGCCTGAGACAACGTATTAGCCTCGGCTTGAAACGCGCTAATCGTGCTTTCACCAATGGATAGCCCCCCATAGTAGTGCTGCTCGTCAGGCGCGCTCAGCGCCCCATAATGCAGCGACCCATACTCTGAAAATGGCTGTTCAATAAAAAACTGAGCGGGCGCAACTTCAGATAACTCGGTTGCCATCGATGCGGTGGATAGGCCGGCTACTAACCCCAACCCAACCCAGCAAACCTTTTTACTGCTCATACGTTGCTCCCAGATACGCCACCGTTGGTCTGCTGGTTGTAAAGCGCTTCGGCTATTTCGATTAAAACGAGAAAACAGAAAACCAATCTATAGCACTTTTAGAGGTACGCCAAATGGCTAGGGGTTTTATTCGACCGGAAGTTCCTAGATCGCTTTATGAGGAAATGACAAAGGGGCGAACGGTGTTTATCAACCCCACCGAGGATGATTTAACCGCTAGTCTCAGCGAGATCCAAAAACGAACGCGTGTACGCGGCATCGAGCAATCTGACTTAGTTGCGGCGTGGCAGCAATTCAAGGCAGAGCGCCTGCCCCAAATGGGCCTAGCTGGCGCAACCGAAGCACCCTCACACTATCGCTGGCCGCTGCAAGCCACCCTTTTCCAGGCGATTCGAATTACCGAAAACTTAGAGGGTGTTATCTTAAACCGAGTTGCCATCCCGCCAGGGCACCCCCTAACGTGGCCAGTTCCCCCAGACGCAGACGGAATCGAGCGGGCCCACGCCATCATCACGGCATTTTGGCTGCATTTAAGCGATCAGGAGATCACCCAGGTGTTGCCCTAGACGTACCTCTGGTAATCTAGCGGTATGGATTTACAGCGCATAGCCGATACCTTTGAGATGCTCGATGACTGGGAGGATCGTTATAGCCTCCTGATCGATCTGGGTCGCAAGCTTCCGGAGTTTCCAGACGCCGCTCGCACTGAAGACAATCGTGTAGAAGGCTGCACCAGCAACGTCTGGCTGCTCACTCATGTCACAGACGATCAACCACCTCGCATTGAGTTCCAAGCAGATAGCGATGCCTTTATTGTTAAAGGTCTTGTCGCGATTCTACTAGAGGCCTACTCCGGCAAAACGGCTCAAGAAATTCTTGATATGGATATCGAGTCGTTGTTTAACGAACTCGGCCTGGCGCAGCAGCTTACGCCTAACCGGCGTGATGGCTTTGTAGCCATGGTTAAGCGAATGCGAGCTGAAGCACAAGCTACCCAGTCTCATCCGACCGCGTAGCCCGGCGCCGCAGCACCCTGACCCCAATTGCGATGCCGGCAATAACAACCGGAATACTCAGTGCCGTAAGCACCTCGGGGGACACCACCCAACCGGCGGATCCTGCCCCCCGCAGCGCATAACCAATTAAAGACACGGTGTAGTAACTCATCACCACCACCGACAGTCCCTCGACCGTTTGCTGCAGACGCAGCTGAAGCCGCGCCCGGCGATTCATAGAATCAAGCAAGTCACGGTTTTGTGCCTCTAAGGCTACATCCACTCGTGTTCTTAATAAATTAGCGGCTCGGCTGAGGCGACGGGAAACGCGCTCAAGCCGCTCGCCCATATGGACACAAGTATCCAATGCAGGCGCCAGCCGGCGCTCCATAAACTCATCGAGGGTGCTGAGCCCTTCAATACGTTGCTCGCGAAGTGCGTTTAAACGTCGTCGTACCAAAGTGCCATACGCGGCCGTCGCACTAAATCGAAAATTAGTTTTTGCCATCAATCGCTCTACACGCGCCGAAAGCTGCGATAGGGCCGCCAGTAAATCGCGCTCTTCACTCAGCTCAGAAACGGTCGCAAGACGGTCCATTAACGCACCCAGCTCCCGCTCCATTGCGGTGACGTCAGGGCCAAGCTCTCGCGCCAACGGAAACCCGAGCAATGCCATAAACCGGTAGGTTTCCACCTCCAGGAGCCGTTGCACCAACCGGCCTGCTTGCTGGGCGGTTAATCCATCGTTGGCCACTAAAAATCGTAAATAACCCTGCTCATCGGCAATAAAGTCCGTCCAAACTCTAGCTGCACCACCAGCGGCATAACTGCCAGCCAAGCTTTCGGGTTGCAAGATATCCGTAAGCACAGTGCCCGACTGATCAAACACATCGCCTGATAACAACGTGACGTGCATTGCCGAAAGCAACTCTCCGGGCAGTTGCCCTAACCAATCAACGGGCAATAACGCAATCGCGGGATTTGAAAACGGCCACTCTTCTGCGCCGTTAGCAAAAATCGTGTACGTAGAGAATTCAGTATGACGCTCCCAACGTAACCGAAAATCAGGCGCTTCTAGAATAAAATGAGCCGCTTCTTCAGAGGGTTCAGCCCGGTCAAAGTGCTGAGAGAGCGCGGCCATATGAGCCACCTCTTCTTGACGCTTACTGGTACCAGTTTGGATAACCAAGTGCGATACACGCAAGGGTGAGCTTAAACTTTCAAACGGCCGGGCATGCGCCTCATGCAATAGCGCTTCTCGAAGAGGATGCACGGTAACTACTTCATTTATGCGATCCACTGTGTGCCTCGGTTTCTATTTAATGATGCCCATGAAATCAACTTGGGTATGGGCAGGATTTGCTGCTGCCATCATTCTGATGGTTACCGTAGGCATTCTACAAGTAAAGCCGCAAAAAACGGTTTTGGTGGGGTTTGATGCGCCTTTGAGTGCAAGGGCCGCGTTTGACCCCAGCGAGCAGGATGCAACCGTCTTTTACCTAGAACAAAATCCTAATTCCCGCCTCAAGCCACAGGGTTTTTTTTACGAATTTGATTCAGAACAGGCCCGCGGTCTGTATGTTGAGGCTCAGTCACAATCAATTCCATTTTTTATCACCACGCAGCCCTCATCCTTGGCCGTCGATGGCATTGAGCTTTTCAACAGTGATGCCACATTAATGATCAACACCTCGTCGACAACGCTTGCCATGTCGAACCGGGATGATTTCATTTTGCGAATCATTCCAGATCTAGGCGCTGAACAAACCGCAATTGCCGATCACCTAAAAGAACAACCAGAACGGCGATTACTGGTGCTCCAAGACTCTCAAAACGCCACCTATACCGATCCGGCATTTGAGGTCTTTGCCACAGAATTTCTTAAAGATGACCGCAAAACAATCACGCGTGAGCGGTTTTCGTTTGTTAATTTCTCAACGGCCGATCATATCCAAGCGATTAGCGAGCCACATGACGCCCTCTACATTCTGGCTGGAGACTTTCAAGCTGCAATAGGTGTACTGGCCCAACTATTTCATCGAATCAATCCAGATGCACCCATCTATCTCACGCCGTGGGCAAGCTCTGGAGCCATCTTTGATCGTATTGGGCCAGCCAAAGACAAGGTGACTGTATTCACCCATCATCGACCTGAACAGACGCGGCCGGCCGTTGATGCGTTTTACAGTCGGTTTATCGACCGCTTCGGCTATCAACCCAATGGGATGGCGGTAAAAATCACTATTGCGCTTGAGCTACTCGAACAAGCGGTAGCCCGCGGCCACACCACCCCCGCTGCGGCTAAGCGTTATATGCTAAACCAAGGCACACTCCAGACGAGCCTGGGCAGCGTTACCTTTAACGCTTATGGCGACAACCAAGGCGCCGAATTCATTCCCGTACCACTGCCGCGCATTATCCGCTGAAGTCCGGAGTCACGTCATATAAAGCCCACCGGCCACGTCTACCGTCTGCCCCGTGACAAAGCTTGCCTCATCTGACAACAAATACGCTGCCAGATCAGCAACCTCAGAGGGCATGCCAAGACGCCGCATGGGCGTCATTGCTACCTGCTCTGCGTTCACAGCCTCACCCACGGCCAAAACCATGGGTGTTTCTATACGGCCTGGTGCAATGGCATTGACTCGAATGTTGCTGGGGCCAAGCTCGGCGGCAAGGTGTTTGGTAAACCCAATGAGCGCAGACTTGGTGGCCGCATAGTGACAGGCAACAATTGGCGAATAGGTTTTACCGGCCACTGATGACATATTCACGATGGCGCCCGCGCCCGCTTTTCGCATAGCCGGGCTTAGCTTTCGAATGGTGTTAAAAGCGCCGGTCAAATTAACGCCAACCACTTTCTGCCATTCGGCGGGATCCATCTCCCAAATCCCATGGGCACGACCATTGTGCTTTGGTGATATACCTGCGTTATTGACCAAGCCATCGAAAGAGCCACCTAACACCGCTTCGGCTTGATCAATAGCCTCAGATATCGCATCAAAATCCGAAACATCAGCGCAGAGCGCCACCGCAGGCACATCGGGGGCATCACGCTTGATTTCGGCAACAACCTGCTCAGCCGCCTCTGCTGACCAATCAAGAACAGCCACAGCTGCCCCGCGCTGGGCAAGGCCGTGCGCAATCGCACGGCCAATGCCAGCACCCGACCCCGTCACGAGAACCTGTTTTGCCGTCTGCATAACTTAGATTCCCAAATACGCTTTGCGGATGTGGTCATTACCCATTAGCTCCTGCGCCGGGCCATTCATACTAATTTCGCCATTTTCAATCACATACCCGCGATCTGCAATTTGCAGTGTTTGGAATACGTTTTGCTCAACAATGAGCACCGTGGTGCCACTTGCTGCAATTTTCTTCACTACATCAAACACCTGCGTTACAACAATCGGAGCAAGGCCCAGAGATGGCTCATCAAACAGCATCAGCTTGGGGCAAGACATCATTCCACGGGCAATGGCTACCATCTGCTGCTCACCGCCCGATAACGATTGTGCTTCTTGGCTTAACCGCTCGGCTACTCTTGGGAAAAGCGTCAAAACCTCATCTAGCTTTTCTTTGTACCGAGGCCGGGCCACCTTAGTGAAGGACCCCATTTGCAGGTTCTCTAAAACCGTCATCTCGGGAAATAGCTGCCGTGCCTCGGGCACCATGGTGATACCGAGCTCAACCACCTTGTGCGCAGCCATCTTGGTGATGTCACGCCCCTCAAACTCGATCGAGCCACTCGTGGGGTTAATTAGCGATGAGATGGTTCGAAGCGTAGTGCTTTTTCCAGCCCCATTACCCCCAACAATTGTCACGATCTCGCCTTCATTAACATCTAAAGAGATACCGTGAAGAATCGTTGTAGAGCCGTAGCCCGCCGTCACATTATTAAGCTTCAGCATTGCCCGCCTCCTTACCAAGATAGGCTTCAATTACCGCCTCATCACGTACCACTGATTCAGGATCGCCCTCAGAAATAACAGCACCTGAGTTAATAACGATAACCCGATCAGACAGATCCATGATGGCCCGCATCACATGCTCGATGGCAATAATCGAGACACCCGTGTCACGAATCGCTTTGATCAGCCGAATGGCTTCGACCAAATCAGACGGGTTAATGCCCGCCATCACTTCATCAAGCAACAAAATACGCGGACGCATTGCCATTACTCGAGCCACTTCAAGACGCTTCAACCCGCCAATAGGCAAGTTCTTTGCCTCTTCATGCAAGAATCGGCCAAGGCCAAGCTCAGTGGCAATTTCTCCGGCAACACGGCGAGCCGAATCCACATCAGGGTGGTGATAAAACGCGCCCACCATAATATTTTCTTCGACCGTCATGGCAGCAAACGGTTGTACGATTTGGAAAGTTCGCCCAACCCCAAGGCTCACAAAGTCAGCAACGCCCTTGGGTGTATGTGGCTTACCATCGGGCCCCATCACCACTACCGAGCCACTATCTGCTTCCAGAAAGCCCGAGAGCATGTTGAACAGCGTGGTCTTACCGGCACCGTTAGGGCCGATGATGCCCAGCACCTCACCCTGTCGCAGGCTAATGTTGACGTGCTGAGTCACTTTCAACCCGCCAAAGTTTTTAACTAGATCATCAACCTTCAGTACCTCATCACCTAATGGTGGACGGGCTTTTGTCTGAATGGGATCAAGCTGCGGCGCGTCCAGCTCGGTGTCGCCAATAGGTTGCCCTGTTGTGTCATCAAACTGCTCGGGGTCAAGCGCCTTACGGGCCCGTTTGGGTAGCAGGCTTACCACCCCATCTGGCATAAACACCACCACCAGCATGAGGATCACGCCGTAAACAAAGCCATGCAAACCGAGCGCAGAGGCCCCCAGCAATCCGCGAGAGATCTCGGTAATGGGCACTAACAAAATGGCGCCTAGCAGTGGCCCAAAGACCGTACCGATCCCACCGACCAGCGCAAAGAGCACAATCTGAATCGAAAAGATGAGATCGAATGCTGAATCTGGCTCAATAAAGGTTAAGTACATGGCATGGAATGTACCCAGCATTGATACTAATGCACCCGACATAGCGGCCGCATAAATGCGCACTTTAACCGTTGGAATACCCGCAGCCTTAGCAGCGGATTCACGCTCACGCGTTGCAATAAGGTAAAAGCCCATCCGCCGATGACGAATTACCTGGGCGATCGCTAACACGAAACACAGCATGCCAAAGGCAATGAGCAACGAGGGTAGCCGATCCTGGAATATCATCCACTCCCAGCCCACCTGAAGGGGAATCATCTTCCCCGTGGCGCCGCCCGTTAGCCATTTCATTTCGATAGCTAACACATGAAAGACCTCTAAAAAGGCAATCGAAGCCAGCGCATAGAAAGGGCCTTTAAGCCGGAAGCATGGATAGGCAATTAATGCTGCAACAACGGCAGAAACGGCCGCCCCTACAAACATGCCAATCCAGGGGGTGATACCGGCATTCACCAAAATCATGCCGGTATAGGCACCAATGCCGTAATACATCGCATGGCCCAGCGAGAGCTGGCCAGCGTAACCACCGACAATATTCCAGGCCGTGGATAGACCGGCGAACAGACAAATCGTAATAAACACGTGGTAAACAAAATCGTTCCCCACCACGATAGGGGTAACTAATAACGCGGCAAGCAGCACAAATATATAAAGTGCTCCTCGCTTATCAGCGGAATTATCCACTCCGAAGAATCGGAGGACCGCTGGCGTTGTTGGTGACGTTTGATTGCTTGACATCAGTTATGTACTCCGACAAACAGACCGGCTCCGACTAGGAGACATGGGACATATTGCGTGCGCCGCCAAACAATCCCTGTGGGCGGAAAATAAGTACCAGCAAGAAAATCCCGAAAACCACGAGATCCTTCACATTGGCACCAAGATAAAAACCCGCAAACGCATCAACTATGCCGATAATCATTGCAGCTAAAAGCGCACCTGAAATGCTCCCTAAACCACCCATGACCACCACAACAAATGAGAGCAACACAAAATACTGCCCTACCTCCGGTGAGGTTGGATAAAGCGGTGCAATCAGCACGGCTGCCAAACCAACACAAGACACGCCAATACCAAACGTGACCATGTACACCCAAGAGACATTAATGCCCATCAGCTGAGCGGCCGCGCGGTTTTGCCCCGTAGCACGAATTGCTCTGCCTAATTGCGTGCGCGTCAAAAACAGGTGAATACCACCTACCAGCGCAATCGCCGCAATTAAGATGTTCAGCTGACCCGTTAGAAACATGGCCGGGCCCATATCGACCACGGTGCGTAAACCTGAAGATGGCGTGCTGTAGATGTCAGGGCCAAAAAGCATGAGCATCAGATTGATCATGGCGATAGATAAGCCCACCGTGGCAAAAATCATGATGTGCTCGTCTGAATCCTGCAGCGGCTCAATTAATACTCGCTGCACAAGCATGCCTAATCCGAAAATAAGGGGTAACACGACGACTAAAGTGACATAGGGGTGCACGCCAAAATAAGCCGTGGCAAAGAAGACGAGAAACATCGCCACCATTAAAAACTCGCCGTGCGCGAAGTTGATAACTTTGACAATTCCAAAGACAAGCGTCAGACCCACACTAACGATGGCGTAAAGAGCGCCAAGCATTAGGCCGTTGACTAAATTTGTAAAAATCAGATCCATGGCTAGTTAAACCCCATGTCAGATTGACCGCTGGATAAGTGGCGGGCGCTAACGCGACCCGCCACTTTCTTTGCTAAAGCTCTAAACTTAGAGCTCCAAATCAGCAACTGCTGCGTCCGGTGGGTACACCGTAATCAGCTCACCATCACGCCACTGCATGCCCATCATAAATGCCGCATCGTTTTGGCCATTCTCGGCAAACTTGGCGCCATAACCCACAGCTGTGGTGCCAGCAGGAATATCAACCGCCATTAGCGCTTCGCGAATGGTTTCCGGCGTAAAACCTTCCACCTGATCTAACGCTTCGAGAACTATCTTGGCGCCCGCGTAGTTATTCAAGGAATGCCCTGAACGAGGATCAGAACCGTACTTAGCCCGATAGGCTTCGACGAACTCATCCACACCAACAGCAAAACCCTCGTTTACCGCGTATTGCGTGAAGTCGGCATTTAGCACACCCTCGATAACATCAAACCCGACCGCCTCAGCAGTTGGCATCATCGAGTAGCCACCACCGCCACCGATAATGGCTGATGGCTCAAAGCCACGCTCGTTGGCCTGACGCAAGAACAAAATGCTGTCGTCCTGGTAAGAGGTCTGCATCACGATATCGACATCACGCTCACGAAGACGCAAAACAATGGAAGACATATCAACATTGGTGGCGGGATAACCCTCAACCATCACAATGTTTAAACCAGCCTCTTCACCATACAGCTCCTGAAAGCTAGCAACAGAACTGCCGTAGTTGGAGTCTTCATGGATAATGCCAATCCGCAGATCAGCCGCATCACGACCCAACGCCGGTGCAACGGCTTCCAAAATCATGTCGATATGCGTGCGGGCCATATGACGTGCGGTTGGGTTGGTCCGATACATGTTCTCAAAGCCACGATTGGTGATTTCGTGAGCAACAGCGCCTAACTCAAAGTAAGGTACGCCGGCTAACTCAGTCACCTGACTTGCAGCAATCGAACGAGACGATGCATATGTGCCGAAGATCGCTTCGACGTTTTCACGGGAAATCAAACGCCGTGCCTCACCAATCGCCTGGTTTTGGTCAACAGCATCGCCGCCCTCAAGCACAATTTGCATGCCCTGCACGCCGCCATTGGCATTAATCTCTTCAACCGCAATCTCAAGACCACGGAAGCTCTCCTCGCCCAATAAGGCAAGCGGACCACTCAGTGGATACAGAGCACCGAACTTTACCTCATCGGCACTTGCGGTACTGATAACACTTGTGCTGGCCGCCACAGCGAACGCTGCAGGCAGCAAGGCACGAGCCAGTTTTTTTTGCATGGTCATACCATCTCTCCTATAAGAATTATTAACAGCCGTCTTGGCTGCGGTTGGTTCACGGTTACCAAAATGTCTCCTCCAGTTCGCTGCTGCCGGAGTAGGCGGTAACCGGCGGATAAGCACTCGCATCAGTAATGACATCGAGTACTGTTACGCTCGGTCGCAGAATCGCCGAGGCCAAAGCCTCGCCGTACTGTTCTGAATCGGTAATTCGCACGCCATAGGCGCCGCAGGCATTGGCTATTGCCGCGTGATCTACCGGGAGAAAATCGCAAGCATCGGTGTAGGCGCCATGCAGTACCTGTTCAGAGTGCTTCTGATAACCCAATAATTGATTGTTAAGCACGGTAACGATTACCGGGAGCTTTAAGCGCATCGCGGTCTCAAGCTCCGCCCAGCAATGCCCAAACCCACCATCACCGGTCACACAATGCACAACAGCATCCGGATCGGCGGCTTTTGTTCCGATGGCAAATGGCAATCCCCAGCCCAGCCCAGCCAGGCCGCGCGGGGTTAAAAATCGCGCGCCCACGTGGCGTGCCGTTAAGAAATTCGCCACCCAAATTGAGGAGTAGCTGGCATCCGCAACCACCCGCGAATTGCTATCAAGCTGAGCATCGAGCTCTGCCATCAACCGCTCAGGGCGAACCGGCGTAGCTTGCATATCTACCCATTGGGCCATCTGCGATTGCCAATGCGCACGTCCTGCCTGAATCTTTTCTTTTGCCGTTGTTGCAAACGCATGCACGCCATCGGGTAGCGCAGATGCCATGGCATCAGCTAGCGCCGTAAGCGTAAGTTTTGCATCACCAACAAGGCGTAATGCCTCGTAATTTCTGCCAATTTCTTGCCCGTCAATGTCTAAATGGATCACCTGCGCATCACGTGGGTACAGCTGCCAGCTATCTGTGCCATTTTGGTTGGTACGATTACCTACCAAGAAAACCACATCGGCCTCGGTAACTAAGCTGCGCATGCCTTCGCTACGGCTGCGGGGCCCCATAAAGTAGCCCACCACTCCCAGTGAAAGCGGCTGTGTTTCATCAACCGCGCCCTTACCCATCACCGTCGTTGCCACGGGAAAGCCCATCGCTTGCAGTCGTGCCAACGGTTCGTAGGCGCGCGAGCCATGTATGCCGCCCCCGGCAATAATGATCGGGCGCTTTGCTTGCGCGAGGCACTCGGCCGCTTTGGCCACAGCCTGCGGATCAGCTACTGACCGATCTAAGGGATAACGCCCAAGGCACGCTGTTCGCTCACTACGGGTGGTTACCGTCTGATCAAGCACGTCTACTGGCACCAGAAGCACAGCGGGCCCTGGGTGGCCGGATGCGGCTGCCGTAAACGCCATGTCAACGTAGTCTTCGAGGCGATTCACCTCATCAACGCGCTTCACCCAGCGAGACACCGCACTAAACATGGTGATGTGATCCAGCTCTTGAAATGCATTCCGCTCTCTCGCGGTGGTTGGCACATCCTGAACGATGGCAACAACCGGGATCGAGGCTTTTAACGCCTCGCCCAAGCCAGCCACGAGCAACGTTGCCGCCGGTCCGTTCTGTGCGGCCACCACTGACACACGCCCGCTCGTTCTTGCATAGGCATCAGCCATCGCGGCACCGGCATTCTCCGTTCGGTAAGCCAACTGCCTAATGCCAAGCTCGGCCCCGGCCAGAAACAACTTAGACGGAATGCTCTGGCCAAATATCTCAGTTACGCCATGACGCTGAAGCGCCTTTGCCAGTACCTGCGCGCCTGCTGGCATTACCGATCTCCCTCGAAACTCAAAATGACCTTGCCGATATGCGGCGCATCCATACGCCGATGGGCATCAACCACCTCCTCGAACGGATAGACCGAATCAATCACCGGTAAGCACTGCCCATTCTCCCAAAGGGGCATTAATTCCTGCTCAAGCTCATTAGCAATTTCTGCTTTTTCCTCAACGCTTCTGGCCCGTAACGTTGACCCGGTAAACCACAGCTTTTTGGCCATAATTTGCCAAACATTGATTGTGGCCTCGGGCCCCGCCTGTAATGCAATCTGCACAAGCCTTCCGCCCGGCGCGGCCGCAGCTAGATTACGGTTAACGTACTCCCCACCCACCATGTCCAGACATAAATCAAACCCATGCCCATCAGTGGCTTTTGTTAAAGCTTCAACAAAATCTTCTTCTTTATAATTAATGGCCACATCTGCCCCTAAATCGAGACATTTCTGACATTTCTCTGCACTTCCCGCCGTAATTGCTACGCGCGCCCCACGCGCTTTTGCAATTTGGATTGCGGTTGTCCCAATGCCTGAGCTACCCCCGTGGATTAACACCCACTCCCCTTTTGTCAGTTGCCCACGCTGGATCATGTTGGTCCACACCGTAAAATAGGTCTCTGGAATGCCTCCCACAGCCGTCCAATCAACCCCTGCAGGCGCTAACAGCGCATTGCGCTCATCAATCACCGCATATTCCGCGTAGCCACCACTGGCCACGAGCCCAAAAACCCGATCTCCAACCGCGAAACGCGACGCCTCACTACCAACGGCGATCACCTCACCAGCAATCTCTAGGCCGAGCACATCACTAGCCCCCGGGGGTGGCGGATAACCCCCCATGCGTTGCATAACGTCTGGACGATTCACGCCAGCTGCTTTTACCTCAACCAGCACTTCCCTACCGGAAGGGGTAGGTGTTTCCATTTCTACGATTTGTAGGGCTTCCGGCCCACCTGGCTCTGGTGCGATCACAACTTTCATGGTTTTACTCCGCGTGTTCTTCGTAATAGCCATAGGCGCTCCATCCTCCATCGGATGTCACCACTTGGCCGGTCATAAATTGATTTTTTTCAGAGGCTAGAAAAACGACTAGCTCGGCAATCTCATCGGCTGTTCCTAACCGCCCTTGCGGCGTGCGCCCTTTAATCTGCTCTAAGGACAGGCGCCCCTCGTCTGCCAGCGCTCTAAGAAACGGTGTATCGATGTAGCCAGGTGCAACTGCATTCACCCTGATACCGCGATCAGCCCACTCAATCGCTAACGCCTTGGTCATCATTGATACCGCGCTTTTACTCGCGCAGTAGGCAAGCCGCTCAGGGGCCGCAATCTGCCCATACATCGAACTGACATTAATAATGACCCCGGGGCGACCAGACTGATGCCGCCGGGCAAACTCTCGGGCCGCTAGAAAAACACCCGTTTGATTAACAGCGATTGCTTCATTCCATCTTGCTAGCGTGAGCGACTCAGTAGGAACGTTGCATGAAATACCCGCGTTATTAATTAAGATATCGACTGAGCCGAAGGATTCGATAACGGCCGCAAACCCGCCCGCAACACTGGCTTCATCTGTTACATCACCGGCAATTGGCAATGCTTCGGCGCCGGTGTGCGATAGCTCTTTAGCTGCCTGAAGTGCTCGCGCTTGATCTTTTTCGAGTAACGCCACGCGATCGCCGTTTGCCGCAAACTGGCGTGCAAACGCCAAACCCATGCCGGCGCCCGCACCTGTAATCAGCACGTTTCTCGGTAGTGAATTATGGCCGGTGTCAGTCATTTAGGTGCTTTTTAGTCCTGTTTATCGACCTATCTAAAACCCTAGGAACCCAAATAATTTAGGTATCCCAAGCTCCTCCATGTCTTCAACTTATCATCCTCTCTGCTTGTCTTACAAGTAGTAATCTGCCATCCTTTTTTCCAACAACTTAAACTCTTAATGAGGGGAGCTAATCCGCTTAAGACACAGGTCTACGGCGGATTGAAAGGTCCAATGAATGCTCCAGACAACAAAAATAGGAGCCGTTATGAAAAATAATGTGGAGCCCATCCTGCGCGCGCGCTCATTACCGACCGAGGTAGCCAGTCGCCTTCGCATTGCCATCGATCGTGGCGACTTTGCACCCTCAGGGAAATTACCCTCACAAGAACAGCTGGCCAAAACCTATGGTGTCAGTCGCCCCGTCATCAGAGAGGCCCTGTCTTTATTGAAGTCAGATGGCCTCATCATCACGCATCAAGGCCGCGGGCAATTTATTAATCCAGAGGGGTCGTCGGTTTTTCGTTTAGAAGCGGATATTTCGGATCAACATGACCTGATGGATCTTTTCGATTTCCTTCTTTCTGTGGAAGTCAGCGCCACTGAGTTGGCAGCTGAACGACGTTCAGATGAGGAGCTCTTAGCCATTGGCCGCTCCCTAAAAGCATTGGAAACGGCAATTAAGAATCACGAACCGGGCGTTAAAGAGGATATGGAGTTTCACCAAGCCATTCTGCGTGCCTCCCACAACGACTACTACATTACCTTTGGCGACTTTCTCGATAATCAAGTACGCCGAATGATTCGCACCGCACGCACCAACACCGCACAGCAAAGTGGTCTTGTTCACGAAGTTCAACAAGAGCATGACGCCATCTATCGCGCGATTTGTGCAAGGGATCGCGCACGTGCGCGCGATGCGGCCGCAAACCATCTTATTAACGCCGCCCGTCGTTTACGACTGGGGCAAGCCAAAGCACCGACCTAAGGAGCAAGCAGAATTATGTACGGTAACCACATAGCGGGGCACTGGGTTGATGGAACTTCTATCAACATTAATGTGAACCCCTCAGACACGCGAGATGTAATCGGCGAGTATGCGATTGCATCCGCCGAACAAACGCAAGACGCCATTGCGGCAGCAAAGGCGGCGCAAAAAGGCTGGCAGAGTTTTACGGCAGAGGCACGCAGCGACATTCTCGATGAAATTGGAAACACGATACTCGCTCGCCGTGAGGAACTCGGCACCCTACTGTCGCGTGAAGAGGGGAAAACCCTTGCTGAAGGCATTGGCGAAGTGGTTCGGGCCGGACGCGTCTTTAAATTCTTTGCCGGTGAAGCATTACGTCTGGCAGGCGAACGATTACCTTCTGTTCGCCCCGGCGTTGAGGTTGAGGTCACCCGACACCCGCTTGGCAGCGTTGGGATCATTACACCGTGGAACTTTCCTATTGCGATACCCGCATGGAAGATTGCGCCCGCACTCGCCTATGGCAACACCGTGGTGTTTAAACCGGCCGGTTTAGTGCCTGGCTCTGCGTGGGCGCTCACCGACATCATCACCTCAGCCACCGGAATGCCCCCTGGTGTGTTTAATTTGGTCATGGGCCAAGGCAGCGTGGTTGGGGAATGTTTGGCACGCTCAGAATTGATTGATGCCATCACCTTTACTGGGTCTACGCCGGTCGGCAGAGGCATTGCCACACTATGCGCCGAGCGCGGTGCTAGAGTGCAACTAGAGATGGGTGGCAAAAACCCATTAGTCGTCCTTAATGATGCTGACATAGACGTTGCTATCAGCATCGCCGTGAGCGGCGGTCTTTATTCAACCGGGCAACGCTGCACCGCCTCGAGTCGCCTGATCGTTGAGCAGGGCGTTTACGATTCTTTCGTATCAAAGCTGACTGAGGCAACGGCCGCACTTGAGGTTGGCAATGCCCTCGATCCTAAAACTGATATCGGCCCGGTGGTATCGGCAGATCAGCTTGAACAAGACCTCTACTACATCAAAAAGGGCGTCGAAGACGGCGGTAAGCTAGAATTTGGTGGCGAAATTATTGAGGGTAAGACGCCCGGTTATTACCTTAAGCCGGCAATTTTCTCTGGCACCAGTAACGAAATGACGATTAACCGAGACGAGGTTTTTGGCCCCGTCATGAGCGTTATAGAAGCCGCCGACTATGAAGAAGCACTAGCGCTAGCCAATGCCACGGCGTTTGGCCTGTCAGCTGGAATTTGCACGCGCTCATTAGCTCATGCGGCAGACTTTCGCCGTAACGCGCAGGCCGGCATGACCATGGTCAACCTACCAACCGCTGGCGTGGATTATCACGCGCCATTCGGCGGCATGAAAGCGTCGAGCTACGGCCCCCGCGAGCAAGGCAGTCACGCCCGCGAATTCTTCACCATCACTCGCACCAACTACATGGCACCGGGAGCAGTTTAATGGAAATTACCGGCAACACGCGGATCAGCGCAATCATTGCAGACCCAATCCATCATGTAAAAACGCCCCAAGGCATCAATGCACGCCTGCTTGCCAATCACGTTGACGGGGTCTTGGTGCCAGTACACGTATCGGCAGACGAGCTGCCTGCTGTGGTGAATGGGTTTCGAGCGATGAAAAACCTGCAAGGGTTTATCGTTACCGTGCCCCACAAAAGCGCCATCCTTGCACTTTGCGATGAAGTAGAAGAAGACGCGCAACGCATTGGTGCCGTAAACGTTGTGCGGCGCGATGAAAACGGACGGCTGCGCGGTTATATGTTGGATGGAGAGGGCTTCGTGGCTGGATTAAAAGGCGCCAATATCCCGTTAGCCAATCAAACCGCTTATCTGGCAGGCGCTGGCGGAGCCGCGAATGCCATCGCGTTTGCGTTGGCCAAAAACGGGGTAAAACAACTAACCATCGCTAATCGAACGGCGGAGAAAGCTGAAGATTTAATTGATCGGGTCTCCAAAGCTTACCCCAAGTGTCAGTATCAATTAGGCAGCCGCGACCCGTCGGGTCATAACCTGGTGGTTAATGCTACCTCCCTGGGTCTACGTACAGAAGATGCCTTGCCCCTTGATACCGAGCCGCTGACACCCGATCAAACCGTGGCTGAGATTATCATGCAGCCGGCAGAAACCGCGCTTTTAGCGGCGGCTAAATCCAAAGGCTGCCAGGTCCACCCGGGGCTGCCAATGCTGCAAAATCAATTGGCCTTAATGACAAAAATCCTAGCCTTTATTGAGGAAGAATAAGGTGGAGACATACGACTACATTATTGTCGGGGGTGGCACAGCCGGCTGTATACTGGCCGAGAGATTATCTGCCAACAAAAAACATCGGGTGCTGGTTATCGAAGCTGGCTCCCCGCCACGTAGTCCTTGGATTCCTATTCCCGCTGGCTTTAGCAAGCTCTTGGTCAATCAACGTTACAACTGGCGATTGACATCAACCCCAGAACCCACCACCGCCAACCGCGCCATACCCATACCCCGCGGGCGCGGGCTCGGCGGTTCATCGCTCATTAACGGCATGATCTATGTGCGTGGGCAAGAACAAGACTATGACCGATGGGCTGAGGCAGGCGCACAGGGCTGGGATTGGAGAAACGTTGAACCCTACTTTAAACGATTTGAGCACTGCGCCTTTGGGGATAGCACACGCGGGCAAGCGGGCCCTATGCATATTGAGGAGGTTGCTGAGCGATGCAAAATCAGTGAGGCGGCCCTCGCTGCGGCACATGCAGCCGGATGGCCGATGAATAAAGATTATAATAGCGGTGATCAGACCGGGTTTGGTTACTATCAGGTACTGCAAAAGAACCGGCGCCGCTGGAGCGCATATGACGCTTACCTGCGGCCTGCTTTATCACGGCCAAACTTAACCGTTAAAACGGATGCCCAAGTGCAAAGACTCATTTTTAACGGCAATCACTGCGCTGGCGTGCGCTACCTCAAAGCCGGACGACCGATGAATGCCGCCGCTAGTTCCGAGGTCATTCTATGTGCCGGTAGCATACATAACCCGCAATTACTGGAACTCTCAGGAATTGGTCAGCCAGAGCACATCAAAACATTAGGCATTGAGCCCATTCACGCGCTTAATGGCGTTGGCGAAAACTACCAAGACCACTATGCCACCCGCATGAACTGGCAGGTACGAGATGCCGTTACCATTAACGAGCGCTCACGCGGAGTAAGACTGATAAAAGAGCTCATGCGCTATGCCCTACAGCGCAGAGGGATTCTTAGCTTAGGCACCGGCTTAGTCTATGGCTTTGTATCAACGCCTTATGCTAAGTACGGCCCCGATATTCAGTATTTTATTGTTGATGCAAGCTATGCCAATGCCGCCGAACGGGTGCTAGATAAAACGCCCGGCATGACAATTGGCGTTACACAGCTGCAGCCAGAATCCAAGGGCAGCATTCACGCGGTGGATAGCCAAATCGGCTCATCACCTGCCATTCGTCCGAATTTCCTCAGCGCCGGCGATGATGCCAATGCGCTGGCCGAAGGCATGCAAATGGCTAGGAAACTCGTTGCGCAATCACCATTAAATTCATTACTCGTAGAAGAAATGAACCCCGGTATGGATGTGAACGACTCCGAAAGCCTGATTGAGTGGGCGCGCGAAACTGGGCAAACCATTTATCACCCCATTGGCACTTGCCGAATGGGACGTGAAGATGATGATCAGGCCGTTGTTAACAGCCGTTTGAAAGTACGTGGGTTATCGGGGCTACGAATTGCAGACGCATCAGTCATGCCATCTATGGTCTCAGGCAACACGCAAGGCGCTGTCATGATGGTTGCCGAGAAAGCAGCCGACATCATCATTGCTGACAAAGCAAGCTAATTGCTTGCTCACGGCTGACCTCTTGTTCTGATGGGACCTGCGCCTCTGAGTCCTGTATAAAAGCGGCCATATCTTTAAACACCACGGGTGAACCCGTGTATCGCGTAAGCATGTGATAACCATCCGGGTAATAAACCGCCCGCCAATGCCCATGCTCAGGTAGCGTGCGAAACATTTCGCACGCAGCTTCTGGCGGGATTATTTCATCTTCGCCACCATAAAGGATTAGCGAGGGGACACTGGGCAGCTGTTGCATTGCGGTTAATGCCCGGCCCATCAAATTAGAGATTCCACCAATTGAGTCGACCCGTGTGTCACTAATGCGAAGCGGATCTTTTGTAATCTGCTCCAAAACATCCGGATCATCGGTTGGATCGATTGCAAATGCTGGTCTGGCAAGCTTCATGTTAGGAGCGGTTCTCTCCCCCACCCACAATGCACCCTGCTGATACCAAGGCATCTTCGAGCGAGCCCACACCGCGGGGCCGACCAATATCACACCATCAATGCGCCCAACGGTGTCAGCATCTTGCAGCATCAATGCAGCAATCGCCCCACCCATACTCAGCCCCATTAAAAACAACGGTTGATCAGGATAGCGCGCGCGCAAAGCGGCTAAGGCAAACCGTGCATCATCGACGAGTTCGTCCGTGCCTGGCCATTCCGGGCGAGTGGCACTGGCACCAAACCCGCGCTGATCCCAAGCATACAAAGCAATGCCGTATTGATTGAGAGCGGCGGCGGTGGAAACAAAAGATCCCGCATGATCATTAAAACCATGCACGCCCAGCACAACCGCGTTTGGCACCGCTTTACGTTCGGGTGCTGGGCCCCATCGCCTTAGTGGCAAAGCCATGCCATCAGCCATTACGATTCGATGGTGGGTGAGGCCGTATTCAGTGACTTGAGCATCCGGCAATGGGCGTTCGCTGAGCAATTGCGGTTGATCAAGACTAATGCCCGCTGCCTCTGATGTTGCCGCAGAAAACAACACGCATAAACCTAAAGCAAGCGTAGAAAATTTTTTTAACACCGCCGAAGGCTCCAACAATGGCTGACAAGCTCAATTATAAAGGGCATGATGATTTTAGTGCGAAGGCTATCACTGACAAACACGGGAGGTTGTCTTTGCGACTAACCAGCCCAGAATTTGCGGATGGCACCGAAATGCCGTGGAGCGTGTCGGCGGCCAACGAAAACCGCCTGCCAACACTGAATATCCACGACACCCCAGAAGCCACCGTCAGCCTAACCCTAGTGCTGGAAGATTTGAGCTCTCCCTTGGGCATCGTCACGCATTGGCTCGCTTGGAACCTCCCGCCGCAAATCACGCATATTGATGCCCTACACTTCCCTAAAGAGGCCATCGTTGGAATCAGTACCTTTGGCAAGATTGGCTATATGGGGCCTATTCCCCCTGAGGGCACTCATACCTATCGTTTCATTGTGCACGCCCTAGACTGTGAACTGTCTTTGCCCTCAGGTGCGCCACGCTCGGCGTTTGATGCCGCAGTGGCCGGGCACATTATTGATCGCGCTGAGCTGCGCGGCATATTGCAACGAGCATGAAAAAGCATTATCGGGCCAATGCGTTTTTTTCTACGGTCAACCCCACCGTTTTTGTTGTGGCTGCCGCGATGGTTCTAGGCTTTGTGGGTTTTGGCGTGCTGCTGCCCGAACGGGCCGCTACAACTTTTGATGCGTTAAACACCTTTATCACCGAATACCTCGGCTGGACTTATCTGGTTGCTGTTACTTTTTTTGTCGGCTTTCTCTTTTGGTTAGCCTTAAGCCGCTACGGCAGCATCAAACTAGGCCAGCCCGAAGATACACCGCAGTTTAGCTTTCTTGCCTGGTTTGCCATGCTCTTTAGCGCTGGAATGGGTATTGGGCTTGTTTTCTGGAGCGTTGCCGAGCCTATTTTGCATTACCAGAACCCGCCTACCGGCCCAGGAGAAACCGCAGAGGCTGCCCGCAACGCCATGGTGTACACCTTTTTTCATTGGGGCCTACACGCATGGGCCGTTTATGTGGTGTTAGGGCTATCGGTTGCTTATTTTAGCTTCCGTCATCGTCTGCCTCTTACCATTCGCTCAATTTTCTACCCACTGATTGGTGATCGAATCTATGGGCCGATCGGTCATCTGATCGATATTTTGGCCATCTTTGGCACTTTATTTGGACTGGCTACCTCACTGGGTTTTGGTGCAATGCAAATCAATACGGGCCTCAACTTACTCGTGGGGATGCCCATTTCTCACTGGTGGCAGGTTGGTATCATCAGCTTTATCACCACCATCGCAGTTTTCTCAGTCATTTCTGGCTTAGACCGCGGATTAAAATGGCTGAGCCTCTTTAACCTTGGTTTGGCTCTGAGTTTTATGACCTTTGTTCTGCTGGTTGGCCCAACCCTGTTTATCATCCGTTTTTTACTAGAGTCGATTGGCGGTTATTTTCAGCAATTAATTCAGATGAGCCTGCAAACCAACGCCATTACTGGATCTGCATGGCAAAAAGACTGGACCATGTTTTACTGGGCCTGGTGGATCGCATGGTCACCTTTCGTTGGCATTTTTATTGCCCGTATTTCAAGAGGAAGGACGATTCGCGAATTTATTGTTGGTGTATTGGGGCTTCCTACGCTATTTGTCTTTGTCTGGATGTCCGTCTTTGGCGGCACGGCACTGCATATAGAGCTATTTAGTGACAACCCAGAAATTGCCTCTGCGGTGGCTACCGATACCACCATTGCGCTATATGCCCTGCTTGATGCGCTGCCACTGAGCACCTTTGCCTCAATTACCGCAACGCTTCTGATCGTGACGTATTTCATCACCTCCTCAGATTCCGGCACCTATGTGATTGATTCTTTAATCTCTCGCGGGGCTAAACACTCACCTAAGCGTCAGCGCGTTATTTGGGGTCTCACCGAAGGCACCGTTGCGGCCACCTTACTCATTGTTGGTGGAGAACAAGCACTAGACAGTCTGCAAACCGGCGCACTAACCGCAGGTTTCCCCGTTGCCATCATTTTGTCAGTTTGTTGCTTTAGCTTAGTCAAGGCTTTACGCAATGAATATAAAGTGCCGGGTGTGCATCCCGATTGGGCATAACATGAACTCATCACCCCTAAAAATTGAAACGGTAGACCGTTACGAAGCCGCACTTGAACTGATTGAATCTGCAGCGCGGAGTGCTCTGACTTACTTCAATGAGCAAGACAGCTTGGTTAAAGAATCCAAAGTTGCCCCGATGGATGTAGTTAGCCAAGCAGACCGAGAAGTGGAGAGCGCGCTGCGCCAACAACTCAAAGCGATTTTCCCGGATGACAGCGTCATTGGCGAAGAGGGCGGTATCAGTCCAGGGCAATCCGACTACACCTGGGTTATTGACCCCATCGATGGCACATTACCGTTTGTTAGTGGGCTGCCCCACTGGTGTATCGCGATCGCACTGATGGAGGCGGAAACGACGGTTGCTGCCGTCACACTAGCCCCCGTTTCTGGCCAACATTACGCCGCCGCCCGCGGGGCCGGGTTTTGGGTCAATCATCATTTACAACCAGCCATCACAAACCGCCCACTGGTTGGCAACATGACGGCCATCGGCGCAAGTCCTTGGGCAGATCCATCTGTTCTGGGCCACTGCATTCAAAGCGTATTAGAAGCGGGCAGCCTGCACTATCGCAATGGATCAGGTGCCCTAATGCTCGCGGAAGTTGCCGCAGGCCACCTTGCGGGTTATTACGAACCGCACATGAAGGCGTGGGATTGCTTAGGTGGATTACTCATGGTTGAAGAAGCCGGCGGTGTGATTGCGCCAATTGATAACAAGCAACTTATGAGCGATGGACATGAGGTATTGGCGGCAACGCCAGCAGCGTTTACGCCATTAGAAACAATTATTAAATCAGCAATACAGACGCAATCGTAAAATAGATAATCACGCCTAACACGTCGGCCAGCGAGGTCACTAAGGGGCCAGAAGCAGCGGCAGGGTCTTTTTCTAAAATCGCGAAAATAAACGGCAAAGACATACCGATTAACGCACCAAGTAGCACGATCGTAATCATCGCTATTGCCACCACAATGGCCACTTCAATGCCACCGCGCCAAATCCCAATCAGCCATACAGCGGCAGCCATCGTGACACCAAGCGCCACGGCAATGGCCACTTCACGACTTAACAAGCGACCAAAATCGCGTAACCGCACATCGCCGGTGGCAAGCGCTCGCACCATCAGCGTGGCTGACTGTGTACCCGCATTGCCTCCTGAGGCGATCAGCAAAGGCAGGAAGAATAAAAGCGACAAATGTGCCGCGATGGTTTCTTCAAAGTACGCGATACCCGCACCCGAGAAAATATTGCCAAACACTAATAAGACGAGCCAAAAGATTCGCGCGCGATACAGTTTGGTGATCGTGGCATCGGCCACGGACATATCAAACCGCTGGATGGTGGAGCCTTTATGGAAGTCTTCGGTTACCTCTTCTTCAGACACATCCATTGCATCATCGGCAGTCACAATGCCAACCAGCCGATCATCCTCATCGAGCACCGGCAGCGCTAACAAGTCATACCGTGCCACGCGGCGCGCGGCAGCCTCCTGCGGGTCATTCACATGCACTAACACCGGCTCGGTGTCCATGATATCGGCCACTCGTTGCCGCGGTGGTGCCGTTAGCAAGTCACGTAAACTCACAACGCCCAAAAGCTCACGTGACTCGCCAATGATATAGGCGTAGTAGATGGTTTCCGCATCAAGCGCTTGCCGCCGCAACGCGGTAATCGCATCGGTTGAGGTCAGCTCTGGGGCTAAAACCGCATAATCAGAGGTCATTACCGAACCAACCGTCCACTCCTCATGCGCAGACAAGCGCCGCAAATCTTCGCGCTCGGCTTTGGACAGAGCCGGCAACAACATTTCTTGAGCGGTCTCATCGAGCTGTTTAAATAAATCAGCCCGCTCATCGTGGCTCATGGCACCCATCAGCGAGACGAGCTCCCACTTTCCTAACCGCTCAGCAACGCTCACCTGAGCAGACGCGCGAAAATGCCCAATGAGCTCAGCTTGGTCGTGTAGAGAGAGCAAGCGAATGGCCGTTAGATCATCACCCTGTGGCAGCTCTTCAATCACCGAGGCTACATCAGCCAGCTCAAGTGACTCTAAGAACCGCCGAACCTCTGTTTGCTCGTCCTCTGCCAGCAGACGCACAATTTCCTCAGCAATCCGCTCGAGTGCGGCCTCGCCCTTTTCTGCTTTCAATTCTGAAAGAAGTTCTATGAGAAAACGCTGCGCCATAGGCCCAATCCGCTGGCAGTGGTGTACAATTAAAGGTTATGAATAAAAAACACCTACGCATTGTACTGGCTTTTCTTTTTGGTGCATCGATCTTTGGCCTAAGCCACTCTGCTCTGGCGGGTTTTTATATTGGTGCAGGTCAAATTCAAATGGATGTGGACTACGAGGGCGCGCTATCGCTTGAGCCAACGGTAGGTACGCTTCGCATTGGTCACACCGTAATTGGTGGTTTTTCTCTGGAAGGCCGCTTTGGTACGGGCACGAGTACTGAAACCGAAACCATTGAGGGAATCACAGGCGATTTCGAAGTCGAAACAATGGCTGGCTTCTATGGTGTTGCTCGAGGTCAAATCACCCCTCGCCTTGCGCTATACGGTATTGCGGGTGCCACCTATGCACGGGCTGAAGCCACCTATGGCACTCTAAAGGAAACCGGTGATGCCGCGGGACTGTCCTGGGGCGCCGGTGGTGAAATCGCAATCACGCCGCGCATTCATGCATTTATCGAAACCATGCGGCATTTTGATAAGGACGACTATTCCTCAGAAGGACTGACACTTGGTGTCCTCCTCCGCCTCTAAGCCGTATCCGCCACAGCGATTAGCGTGGTTTATTTGGGGGCTTGGAGCCGCCTTTTATCTCATCGCCTTTTTCCATCGCGTAGCCCCAGGGGTGATTACCGATGAGTTGATGTTTGACTTCAACCTCGGTGCGGCTGGGCTTGGCAGCCTATCTGCTTTTTACTTTTACACCTACGTGGCCATGCAGGTTCCCACCGGGGTGCTAGCCGATCGTTTTGGCCCTCGGTTACTACTCGGTTTTGGCGCGCTCATGGCAGCGCTGGGCGCTATTCTTTTTGCCCTCGCACCAAATTTTGCTATTGCCGCAACAGGGCGCGCGCTCATCGGCGCCTCGGTTGCCGTTGCCTTTGTGTCGATGCTTAAGATCTCAGCACACTGGATGGACGCCAAACGGTTTGCATTAGCCAGCGGTATCGCGCTTTCAATTGGTATGTTGGGTGCCATCGCCGCGGGGGTGCCTCTGCGCATCAGCGTCGATGGAATTGGGTGGCGTAACACCATGCTGATTATCGGTGGGGCCACGTTGGTTATCAGCGCCCTGATTTTTTACTTTGTAAGGACTGACCCGAGTAGCTATGGGTACCAGGGTTATGCCGTTGATGACGGGCAGACAACACCGAAACAAGGCATGCTCAGCGGCATTATTCATGTCTTACAACATCGCAATGCGCTATTACTCGTTTTCATTCCAGCCGGAATTGTTGGGCCATTGCTCACCTTCTCTGGTCTTTGGGGTGTGCCATTTCTAACCACCCATTATGGAATGACGGATAAAGAGGCGGCTTTCTACACCTCCTTAACTTTGGTGGCTTGGGCGCTGGGCGGCCCCTTGTTTGGATGGCTTACCGATCGTTTGCAACGGCGGAAATCGGTGTACTTAGCCGGTATTACGATGTTTCTATTAGCATGGATCGTCCTAATTCAAGTGCCTGCCCTTCCACTGGTGGTGCTTGCGCTGCTCTTATTCATTATCGGGCTTGGGTCTGGGGCAATGGTCATCTCATTCGCATTCGGCAAAGAATCGGTACCGGCGCATCTTGCTGGCACCTCATCTGGCCTTATCAACATGGGGGTAATGCTAGGGCCCATGTCGCTACAACCTGCCGTTGGCTGGTTATTAGAAAAACGCTGGACGGGTGAGCGCATTGATGGCTCACCGGTTTATGATTTGGCCAGTTACCAATTTGCCTTTAACGCCATGCTCATCTGGACGGTAATTGCCACCATTTTACTCGCGCTTACGCGCGAGACGTATGGCCGGCAAAAACACGTCGATTAGCCTAAAAAACGGCGTTAGAATGCCAAATATGGATAAATTTAACTCGACCAGTGTACTAGGCACGCCGTTAGAACGCTGCAGCGTCGACCCAATTACGGGTTTTTATCGCGATGGTTGTTGCAACACAGGGCACTCTGATCGCGGCATGCACACAGTCTGCGCGGTTATGACGGAGGCCTTTTTGGCCTTTAGCCTCGAAAAAGGCAATGATCTCAGCACGCCCCTTCCACAATTTGGTTTTCGCGGTTTACTGCCAGGCGATCAATGGTGTCTCTGCGCTTCTCGCTGGGTGGAAGCCTATCGCGCCGGCGTAGCGCCTCAAGTCAAACTGTCTGCCACGCACGAAGAAACACTAGCCGTGGTTGACTTAGAAGTCCTTAAGCAATACGCGGTGGATGGTGATTGATAAGCCCCTTCGGGGTGTGAAAGTGGTGGATTTTGGTCAGTATATGGCCGCACCCGCTGTTGCGATGATGCTAGCTGACCTCGGCGCTTTGGTTATTCACATTGACCCGCCTAGCGGCCCTCTATGGGATACCCCCGCTAATGCGACTCTTCAGCGCAACAAACAGATTGTAAATCTCGATCTAAAAACCGCCGAAGGCCAAGAGGCCGCACTTACCCTCATTGAAGAAGCCGACATCGTTATTGAAGGGTTTAGACCCGGCGTTATGCAAAGGCTGGGGGTTGATTTTACAGCGCTCAGGCAAGCCCAACCCGACCTCATTACGCTATCGATGCCCGGATTTGCGAGTGACGACGAGCTACGCCGGGACTGGCGCGCGTTTGAGAGTGTGATCTCAGCTAGCTCTGGGGTATTTTCTGACATGGGGTTAAACCGTATTTTAATGGGTGTTAATCCTTCCTTCTCCCCCCTCCCCTTGGGTTCGGCCTACGCCACCGTCATTGCAGCCGCCTCCGTTATTTCAGCGCTTTTTTCGCGAGCAAAAACCGGTATTGGCGATCAAATTGAGGTGCCGCTTGCCAGTGCGCTAATGGAGGGGCTGGGATATAACTCATTACATATTGAAAATGGCCCAGAGCGCTATAAAACGCTTCGCCAGCAGGAAATTGAACGCCGGCGCATTGAAGGGCTCCCAATGAATGTTAGCTACGAAACCCTCCAAGAGTTTCTTGATCCGTTCTTTAGAAACTACAAATGTAAAGATGGCCGAATGTTTTACGTCGTATGCCCAAGCCATCGAGGGCATGTGCGCCGCTGCTTGGAAACGCTCGGCCTGTATGACGAACTCGTTGCCGAAGGATTTGCGGATCAACTCGATGTCTACACATCAAGCCAAGACTGGCCACATGACGTCAGCCTAGGGCTATACCCACTACCCCGCGAGTGGGCTGACCATATTGCTGAGCGAATGAAAGCGGTTTTCCTAACTCGAACGACTAAGGAGTGGGAGAGAATCTTCGGGCGCGGCCGTTTCCCGGGCAGCCCACAGCGCTGGCTTCAAGAATGGATTAACGATGATCACGCCGAAACGGCGGGGTTGATGGTTGAAGTTAACGACCCGGTCTATGGCGTCATGACGCAACCTGCGCCTCTGGTTTGGATGCAAGAATGCGGAGAGGCCATGCTAAAGCCAAATCCGCGCTGGTGGATCAGCTTTGATCAGGCACTGAATGAAATGCGTTCACTACCAACCCGGCTTCCGCGGCGGCGTACCCAGCTGCAAGGTAAAGGCTGGCTAGACGGTATACGCATAGTTGATCTCTGCAACGTCATCGCAGGCCCCCACTCCACCGCTTTTTTAGCCCGATTTGGAGCCGAGGTCATTAAGATTGATCCTGCAAGCCCACAATACGACCCAACAAACACAGTCATTTATGGACTCACTCACATGCGCTCCAAGCGCTCTTGTCTGCTTGATTTTCGGCCACCAGCCGGCAGAGAAGCATTAAACCAACTTATTCGCAGTGCCGATGTGGTGGTATGGAACGCAACGGATGAACAAGTCCAACGATTTGGCTTTGACGCCGCCAGCTTAAAAGCGATCAACCCGCAGGCAATCTTCTGTCAACTCGATTGCTTTGGAGGAATACGCACAGGACCGCGCAGCAATTACCCAGGTTACGACGATTTGGTACAGGCAACCACTGGCGTAATGCTGCGCTTTGGTGGGGGGATGGATACGCCTGAAGAACATGCGCATGTTGGCACGATCGATGTGATGTGTGGTTTTGCTGCAGCAATGGGCATTGCCACTGCGCTATTTGCTCGCACTCATACCGGGCATGCGTATCGGCCAAGAACCTCTTTGGCGGCATTAAGCGGACTGCTGCAACTACCCTACTGCTACGACTACCCCCGCCGCGGTTTGTTTGATGAACCATCGGGTCCTGAAACACCTGGGCTAAATGATCTGACGCGGTTTTATCAAGCATCGGATGGTTACGTACTGCTCTGCGCTTACGAGAAAGATTTGCCGCGGTTAGCAGCGCTAGAGGAGTTTGCCGGCCTAGACGATTGCCCGGTAGATAATCGGGCAGCATTCTTAGCCACCATCTTTGCAACAGCAAGAGCAGAGGATTGGGTCAACTGGCTACAGACTGCCGACATTGGTGCAGCTGTTTGTGAAACGCTCGAAACAATTCGCGCCTACAACAGCCACCCACCCTTTGAAACCGACACTTACTCCCCACAGGGTACATTTTCCTTCACACGCTATGAAGATCACCCCAGTGGTCATGTGATTACTCAGGCCGACCCTCATGCAGTTCGGGTGACTGAAAGCATCATCGCCACTCCGCGGCCTGGTCAAAAATACGGCCAATCAACTCGGGCCATCCTACGCGAGGCTAATCAAGATGAATCCCGAATCGACACCCTGCTTGCAGAAGGCATCGCGAGTGAATCTTGGGGCAACATGTACCTACCCGATTGACGTAGCATCTGCCATCGAAAGCGCACCAAAATTGCAGCCGTTGCACCCCAAATATAGTAAGGCCCGTACGGCAAAGCCCATAAAAGCCGCTTTCGTCCTCGATAGGGGTAACGAAAAGGCCGATAGGCGGCGCGCTGCAAAACGGCTGCTACCGGTATTTCAAAAATCTCAACCACCTCAGCTAAACATGGCAACAGGAGCGCCGCCGGATCAATGCGCCCAACCACCGGCGTTACTTCAAATCCCGTGCCTGTTAGATACCTCGGCAACTGATGCGTAACCTGAACAAAACGGGAATCTAACCCCACCTCTTCTTGCGCCTCGCGCAACGCCGCGGCCGTATGATGACGATCCTGCGGCTCAACCACCCCACCTGGAAAACAAATCTGCCCCGCATGATCAGGCAATGCCAAGCTGCGCCGCGTAAGAATCAAGCGATCGCCGCCCGGCCTTTCAACAAGACCCACAAGCACCGCTGCTTGTCTGACAAGTGGCTTAGAATTATTCATTTGGAATAAGCATATCGGAAAATGTTCTTTCCCTCTGCCCCATCACTGGTTCTAACCTACTCACCTTTCGTAGGCATTAACAACGATGGAGATTAAAATGCTTAACCTAAAACAATCGCTAATTACGGCTGCTGGCGCAGCGGTGCTAGCGATCGGCAGCCTGGCTCAGGCCTCTGAATATCTGGTTTCAACTGACTGGCTAGAAGAAAACCTTGATCGACAGGATTTACGGGTTATCGAAGTGAGCGTAAACCCGGGCGTGTTTGAGCGCGGCCATATTCCCGGCGCAGTTAATTTTCGCTGGCACACCGATTTAGTGGATACGGTGAGTCGCGACATTATTGCTGGCGATGATTTCCAAGGCCTATTACAAGACGCCGGCATTTCAGATGACACCGAAATTGTGCTTTACGGCGACACCAATAATTGGTTTGCTGCGTGGGGAGCATGGATTTTCGACATTTATGGCGTTGAAAATGTGCGCTTGCTCGACGGGGGCAGAAGCAAATGGGAAGCCGAGGGGCGGCCTTTAAGTGTACGCCCAAGCAATTACACGGCTGGCAACATTGAAATTGGGGAACCCAATCTCGAACTACGCGCATTCCTGCCCGAAGTGGTTGAGGTGGCACGATCTGAGAATCCCGAGGTAGACCTCGTTGACATTCGTTCCGCCGCTGAATACGAAGGGCGAGTCATCGCACCAGAGGGCGTAAATGAGCTTGCCGTTCGCGCAGGACACATTCCCAGCGCTGTCAACGTAAGCTGGGGCGAGGCCGTTGCCGAAGATGGTACCTTTAAATCTGCCGATGAGTTGCGTGAGATTTATGCAGCCGCAGGTGTAGATGGTTCAAACCCTATCATTACCTATTGCAGAATTGGCGAGCGATCCAGCCACACCTGGTTTGCGCTGAGCAAAATTCTGGGCTTTGATGTTAAAAACTATGATGGATCTTGGACTGAGTACGGTAATTCAGTCGGTGTCCCTGTCACCAACCTTGCCGGTACCGTTTGGGGTGGTCAGTAATTAAGGAATAAAACCGTTGAATATTCAGCGACTCTCTATCAGCGGCGCCATTTTGGCGTCGCTGCTTTTTACCGCTTGGCTGATCAATGGTGACAGCAGAGACAGTCAGGCAATTGCTTTCTCTCTGGTTGCCGGTGGTCTATTCGGCTACATCCTGCAGCGTGCCCGGTTCTGTTTTTTCTGTATTACTCGAGATTTTTTAGAACAACGCGATTCGAGCGGGCTACTTGCACTGGTCATCGCTCTTTTAGTGGGCACGCTGGGGTATCACGCCGTTTTTGGTTTGTTTCTGCCTGACCCGAGTGTTGGGCGTCTACCTCCCGATGCCCATATTGGCCCAATAAGCTGGGTTCTTGCGCTGGCTGCATTAGTCTTTGGCATTGGCATGGCACTCTCGCGATCATGCATTAGTGCGCATTTGTACCGCCTAGGCGAAGGTTCAATTGGCTCCATCCCCGCCTTACTAGGGGCGTTGCTCGGCTTTGGAATTGGCTTTGCGACGTGGAACACGCTCTATTTAGCTGCCATTCAGCAAGGGCCAGTTGTGTGGCTACCTAGTTACCTTGGCTATGCTGGATCCGCGTTATTACAAATTGCTGTCTTAGGTGCCATTGCGCTGGTCTTGCTGCGTAAACACCAAATGCCCAGCGCCACAAAACCAACGCTTGGGCCAATCGCCACGCTCTTCCAGCAGCGATGGTCAGCGCCAATTGCCGGGCTTGCGATTGGGTTTCTCGCTGTCATTGTTTACCTGCGCGTGGCACCGCTCGGGGTAACCGCCGAGCTAGGCAGCCTATCGCGCACCGCTGGTGATCAACTCGGGCTCATCCCGTCTCGCTTGCAAGGATTAGACACGTTGGCCGGTTGTGCCACCGCGGTTAAGGAAACCCTGCTCTCCCCTAATGGCGCATTTGTGATTGGCATGGTCAGCATGGCTTTTGCAGCGGCTCTGCCGGCCGGTGATTTTAAGCCACGTCTGCCAAGCCTGTCAGAATCGGCCCGCAACTTTCTTGGCGGCACAATGCTGGGGTGGGGAGCGATGACGGCAATCGGATGCACCGTCGGAACACTCCTATCCGGCATCATGGCGGCTGCCTTGTCGGGTTGGATTTTTGCGGTATTCTGCTTAATTGGCGTTATCGGTACCTGGAAACTACTGCAGCGAACCCATTCATGACAAAACTACGAAAACTGGCTTTTCTGCTGATTCTTTTCATACCCGCGCTACCCGCGCATAGTATGGTCACTGCTGCGCACCCGCTTGCGACTGAAGCGGGGGTCGAGATTCTTGAAGCAGGCGGCTCAGCAATCGATGCGGCCATTGCAATTCAAGCGGTGCTAACGTTGGTCGAGCCCCAATCTAGTGGCATTGGTGGTGGCGCATTTTTGCTACATTACGGCTCAAAAGAGGGCCGCATACAGGCTTTTGACGGGCGAGAAACCGCCCCGCAAGCGGTACAAGAAACGCATTTTCTCGATACAACCGGTCAACCCCTTAAGTTTCTTGACGCCGTGCCTGGTGGCCGCTCGGTTGGTGTGCCCGGCGTTCTTCGAATGCTAGAAATGGCGCATGCTGAGCATGGGGCCTTGCCGTGGCATACGCTATTTGAGCCGGCAATCCGACTTGCAAATAATGGCTTTACGGCAACTCCGCGCCTTGCAGAAATGCTGCGCTTAGATCTTCCGCTTGATGCCTTTGAGCCAATGGCCGGCTACTTCTTTCCCAACGGAGAGCCCATCACTGCTGGCACGCAAATTAAAAATCCCACGCTGGCAAAAACGCTAACGCAAATTGCCACCGATGGTGCCGATGCCTTTTATGAAGGAGAACTTGCCCGGGCTATTGTTGAGACTGTGCAACGGAATGGTGGCCTATTGACGCTTGACGATATGGCCACGTATCAAGCCATAGAGCGCCCTGCCATTTGCCGCGAAGTGGCCGGCAGCAATGTCTGCAGCATGCCATTACCCAGTAGCGGCGGGATGAGCGTTTTGCAAATCTTGCGCCTATTCGAAATGGCGAGCTCAGTAACCCCCAACCCTACGCCAATGCTGCAAGCACATTTGATGCTCGAGGCATCACGTCTGGCATTTGCAGACCGTAATGAATATTTAGGCGATACCGATTTTGTTGAGGTGCCGGTTAACACGTTACTCAGTGAGAACTACCTTAAACAACGCGCCAACCTGATCTCAGCCGATAAATCTCTAGGAATCGCAAGGCCTGGCCTTAACGCAGATCAAGCGCGTGCAAGCGGTAGCAAGCTGATTAATCATTCAACTAGCCATTTCAGCGTGATTGATTCGTCAAACAACGCGGTGTCTATGACCTCATCTATTGAGATGCCCTTTGGCTCGCGCCTAATGGTGGGTGGATTTTTATTGAATAACCAGTTAACGGATTTTCGCTTTGATCCGTTAGCAGCCAATGGGCAGCCGCACCCTAACCGAGTTCAACCGGGTAAGCGGCCCTTATCTTCCATGTCACCGGTTATCGCTTTAAATTCAGAGGGCTTGCCTGAGTTAGTCATTGGCTCGCCGGGTGGCACCCGAATCATCGGGTTTGTTGCGCAGCGCGTTGCGTCCATCCTCATTCATAATCAGCCAATAGAAGCCGCTATTCAGACTGGCAGCTTTGTTAATCGCAATGGAAAAACGGAGCTTGAAGCAGATACAACCGCTGCCGAACTGGCCGGGGCTCTCGAAGAGTTAGGCCATGAAATAACCGTGCAACCGCTAACCAGCGGCTTGCACGGTATTGAACGCCTTTCCGATGGCACTATGCGTGGGGCGGCTGATCCGCGGCGCGAGGGTTCAGTCGGTCAAATACAGCGGCAATCTCCTCAAGAATAGTCGGATCATCGATTGTTGCCGGCATCGTCCATTCATCCTGATTAGCCATGCTACGCAGCGTGCCACGTAGGGTTTTACCCGAGCGTGTTTTCGGTAGCCTCGGCACAACAACACATTGCTTGAACGCAGCAACGGGGCCAATCTGATCACGCACGCGTTGGATAAGTTCTTTAACCAAGGCCTGCTCATCACCATTAAATGATGAGTTTGTCACAATAAGCCCCATTGGTAATTGACCCTTGGTTGCATCACGCACACCAAATACCGCTGCTTCGGCAACGTCGGGGTGATCGCTGAGCACCTCTTCCATACCACCGGTTGATAAACGATGACCCGCAACATTAATCACATCATCAATGCGGCTCATAATATGAACATAGCCATCCTGATCGACGATTCCGGAGTCGCCCGATAAGTAATACCCGGGATACTGGGTTAAATAGCTCTCGCGATGTCGTTCCCGATCTCGCCACAACGCAGCCATCGTGCCAGGTGGCAGAGGCAACTTAATGGCGATGTTGCCAAGCTCGCCAGCCGGCAGCGGAGTGCCGTCTTCATCAAGTGCCTGAACGTCGTACCCCGGCATTGGCTTGCCCGCACTCCCAATTTTGACGGGTAACGCTTCGATGCCGGCCGAGTAACCTGAAATGGCCCAACCGGTTTCTGTTTGCCACCAGTGATCGTAAACCGGCACGCCGAGTAGGCGCTCTGCCCACCGTACGCTGTCTGGATCGGAGCGCTCCCCAGCCAAGAAGAAGGCCTTAAGCGAGCTTAAGTCGTAATGCCCAATCCACTGCCCGTCTGAGTCGTCTTTACGGATGGCCCGCAGCGCCGTGGGGGCCGTAAAAAATGCTTTCGCCTTGTACTGTGATATCACTCGCCAAAAGGCACTGGCATCGGGTGTTCCTACCGGCTTGCCTTCATACATCACCGTGGTTGAGCCGTTGATCAGCGGGCCGTAAACGATATACGAATGCCCGACTACCCAACCAATATCAGAGGCAGTAAACATCACCTCACCTGGCTCAACGTTGTAGATATTGCGCATCGTCCACTGCAGGGCCACCGCATGTCCGCCATGATCGCGCACAATGCCCTTGGGCCGACCCGTTGTGCCTGAGGTATAAAGAATATAAAGCGGATGCGTGGCGTCAACCGGCACGCAATCCACGGGCTCTGCCGCGGCTACGGCCTCTACCCAATCTTGATCTTTTTCTGGGTCGAGCGCGCAACGCTGCTTTTCACGCTGCAGGATTAAACACTTTTTGACTGGGTGAGTGGCAAGCGATAGAGCGCGATCCAGCAATCCTTTGTAATCCACAACGCCCGAGGGCTCGATACCGCAAGACGCGGAGAGAATAAGCGCAGGCTCAGCATCATCAATGCGCTTTGCCAACTCAGGAGCGGCAAAGCCACCAAACACCACGGAGTGAATGGCACCGATGCGCGCGCAGGCAAGCATAGCCATGGCGGCCTCAGGCACCATAGGCATATAAATGACCACTCGATCACCCTGCTCTACACCGGCTGCGCGCAGCGCTCCAGCCAGCCGAGCCACTGCATCAGTTAGCTCCGCATAGGTGTAGGTAGCGGTTTGCCCACTGACTGGACTGTCCCAAATCAGCGCAGGCTGTTGGCCGCGCCCAGCCTCCACATGCCGATCCAGCGCGTTATAGCAGGTGTTTAATCGCCCACCGGTAAACCATCGATAAAACGGAGCATCACTCTCATCTAACACCGTGTCCCAGGGCTTATCCCAGACAATCGCTTCTGCCTGCTCAGCCCAAAACTTGACCGGATCAGTAACTGCCTGACTCATGATGCCTCCTTCTGCTTACAACGCCACCGCCAAACACCCTCAGCGGTTAGCCAGATATCCTTTCCGTAGAGCTGTTCAAAAAGGGCGCGCTGCTCTGGGTCTGCCAACCATTTTGACCATCGATCCAGAAGTGCCTGCTCTAATGCCTCACAAGAATCCGCTTGCAGCGCTGCTTCCAACCCCTCGTCCATCATCGCTTCAAGCCGCGCCGCCGCGGCGGGCACATCACGAATTAAAGGAAAATGCCCAGGCGCCACCTGTTGAATGCCCTCACGAACAATGCGATCAAGGGTTTTTCGATAGGCTTCTGGATTGAATTGTGGCGGTGGCGTTACCGGCACCAGCATCGGTTGGTCAGTTTTTGCCAGCTCGGGATAACCCGCCCCAAAAGCATCGCCAGCCATCAATGTCTGACTGCGCGGATCAATCACGCCCAATTGATGCCAGGCGTGACCAGGCGTGTGCATGATGGGCAGCGCCAAGCTACCGAGGGTCAGACTGGTGTTATCGTCAAACGTGACGATGCGGTCTTCAGACACTGGTGTCACAGGCGCATATTCACGCTCAAAAAACGCATCCCCATACAAAGCCCGCACGCCGGTTTCTAGGCGTGATGGGTCCACTAGATGGTCTTTACCAGACGGGTGAACCCCCAGTTTTGCATGCGGCAGCATTTTCATGAGCGCACCGGCACCGCCTGCATGATCTAAATGCACATGCGTTGGGACCACCCACTCGATTGAATCAAGACTGATGCCAGTTTGCTCTAACGCGCCTAACAAAGGCTCAGCGGTAGCGGTAACGCCACAGTCGACAATCGCCGCGTGGCCGTTATTAACGACGATATAACAAGCGGTATGCCCGGCTCGAAGATATCCGGTGTCAAATCGGTACAGCCCTTCGGCGATTAGCGCCAAACGGTCTGCGACCTTGCGCTCTGGCATGGCCCCTCCTTACTGGGCCTTCAGCTGCGCAAGGCCCTCCTCCAGTTCAGGCAGTGCATCAAACAAATCCGCCACTAATGCATAGTCGGCTGTTTGTATCATCGGACAGTCTTCGTCGCGGTTAATTGCCACAACCACTTTACTGTCCTTCATTCCTGCCCAGTGTTGTATTGCGCCTGAAATCCCAACCGCGATGTAGAGATCGGGGGCTACCGCCTTGCCCGTTTGCCCAACTTGGTAGTCGTTAGGCACATATCCGGCATCGACAGCGGCCCTCGATGCCCCAATGGCTGCATTGAGTTCATCGGCGACCTTTTCCAACAGCTTAAACCCTTCTGCACTCCCAACGCCACGCCCGCCAGAAATTACAACTTTAGCCGACCCTAACTCTGGTCGCTCAGAGCGCACCACCGATTCTTCTACAAACCGCGCAGCAACCGGCGTCTCTGGGGCAGGCACCGCCTCAATCAACGCACTTTGCCCAGACGCTGCAGGCTCAAAAGCGGTGGTTCGTACCGTGATAACTTGGGTTGATTCATCACAAGCCACCGTTGCCATGACATTACCCGCGTAGATGGGGCGCTCAAAGGTGTTTTTATCAATTACGCGAGTAATCTCTGATAACTGCGCCACATCCAAAACCGCAGCTACTCTTGGCAATACATCACGCCCCTGAGTACTACCCGGCGCCATCACAGCCGAATATTCATCGATGATCGATAAAATCAATGTAGCCATCGGCTCTGCTAGCTGATGTGCATAGGCCGCATCCTCACAAATACGAACGCGGTTAACGCCGTTTAATGCCGCGGCCTGCTCGGCTACCGACTGCGCATGCTCGCCCGCCACCAGCACATCAACCGTTGCATCCAGCTCAAGCGCTGCGGTAATTGTGCGCGCTGTTCCATCGGCCAGGGTTCCACCACTGTGATCTGCTACTACTAATACGGCCATATCAGAGCACCTTTGCTTCGTTAACTAATCGATCGATCAACTCGCTGACAGACTGAACCCGCACACCGGGCTTTCGCTCGGGCGGCTCCGCGTAGTGGGTAATACGAGTCTTTGTGCCAACATCAACGCCCATTTCTTCTAAGGGTTGAACTTCTAGAGGTTTACGCTTGGCTTTCATGATGTCGGGTAATTTAAGATACCGGGGTTCATTCAACCGCAAATCGACACTCACAACGGCAGGTAGCGGTAGCGCCAGCGTTTGGGTGCCGCCGTCAACCTCGCGTACCACCGTGACCTCTGCGTCACCCATTGTCAGCCCACAGGCAAAGGTCCCCTGCGCCCAGCCCATCCGTGCTGCCAACATCTGCGGTGTCTGACTCGCATCATCGTCAATGGCCTGTTTACCCATCAGCACCAACTGCGGCGCCTCATCTGCGGTAATTTTAGCCAGAATACGCGATACCGCCACGGGCTCGAGCACCGCATCCGTTTGCACCAATAGCGCTCGATCTGCGCCAAAGGCCAGCGCCGAGCGCAGCACATCTTGACTGCCTGAATTGCCAATGCTGACCGCGACAATCTCGTCTGCAACCCCCGCCTCTTTAAGCTGCACCGCTTGCTCAAGCGCAATTTCATCAAACGGATTCATCGACATTTTCGCATTGGCAATGTCTACACCCGAGCCATCCGTAAGCGGCCGAACTCTCACGGTATAATCCACTGCGCGTTTGACGGTCACCAGTATTTTCATGCGACACCCTCTTTCCAAATTGTCCTCAAATTAATCATGCCCGCTCACACAATACTTTCCTATATCAACCACTCGCTTTCCTTAACGCGCTACTCGCGTGTACGCTTCGCATGTCATTAAAACGTCATGGAGGAGAATCCTTATGGATCGTCGTGGTTTTCTAAAGGGGGCCGGTACCGGCCTTGTCGCCGCAGGTGCAATCAACGCACCGGCCGTTATTGCACAACCCACTCGCTTTCAGCTGAACATGCCAACGTCTTGGCCTGCTGCCCTAGACAATCTCTATGGCACGGCGGAATATTTTGCCGAGCGCATCGCAGTGATGACGGATGGAGATGTTCAGGTCAGAACTTCACCCGGTGGTGCTGAGGTAGGTCCTCTGGAGGTTTATGATGCCGTTTCTAGCGGTGCGTTTGAGTGCTGTCATACCGCGCCGTATTACTTTATCGGCAAAAACCCCGCGCATGGCTTTTTTACCGCCATCCCTTTTGGGATGACGCTTGATGAGCAAAATGCCTGGATGTACGCCGGCGGCGGCCAAGAGCTTTGGAACGAGCTCAATGCTCGCGACAACATGATTGCATTCCCTGGCGGAAATACCAGTGCTCAATGTGGCGGCTGGTTTAACACCGAAATTAACAGCCCTGCTGATCTTGAGGGCCTTCGTATGCGCTTTCCTGGCCAGGGTGGGCGCGTGATGGCCAAAGCGGGCGTTAGCATTCAACAGCTGCCTGGTGGTGAGGTATTTACCGCCATGGAGCGCGGCGCATTAGATGCTGCGGAATGGGTTGGCCCCTACGACGATCAGATCTTAGGTATGCAAAATGTTGCGCAATACTACTATTTGCCAAGCTGGGCAGAGCCAAGTGCCATGCTGGGCTTTTACTTCAACTTAGATGTCTGGAATGAATTCCCTGCGGATATTAAAGCGCAAATCCAGGCTTGCTGTGCTGAGGCCAATACTTGGATGGCTGCTCGTTACTTATCGCTCAATCCCGTTGCGCTGGATGAGCTGCAAGCACAAGGGGTTGAGATTCGGTATTTCCCTGATTCGGTATTAACCGCGTTTGAGGAAGGTGCTCAAGCCGTGCATGAAGAAGACATGAGCAACGCCGACTATGCCCGCATCCACGGTGAGTGGTCTGCTTTCTTGGCTCGAGTTCGTGGTTGGAACGGACAAAACAGCCATCGCTACCAGTCCTTTATCTATCGCAACCAAGGCTAATAAGCCGCAGCAGCGGAGGTCATAAACTTGGCCTCCGCTATCCTTTTGAAATACTCGGCAACCAGGTCACTATTTCTGGCCAAATCACGATAACCACCAACATAAATAGCTGTATCCCAATAAAGGGGATAATTCCGCGGTAAATAGATCCAGTTGCCACCGCTGGTGGCGTTACGCCCCGCAAATAAAAGAGTGAAAAGCCAAACGGCGGCGTCAAAAAGGATGCCTGCAAGTTCATCGCAATGAGCACCCCAAACCAAATCGGATCAAGGCCAAAGTTCATTGCGATTGGGGCAATTAAAGGCACCACAATAAAGGTGATCTCTATAAAATCGAGGAAAAAACCTAGGATAAAGATCGTGAGCATGACAAACAAAATAAAGCTCAGCTCACCACCGGGCAGACTCAGCAGAAAGTCTTCGATAATCCATTTGCCGCCCATCGCACTAAACACGGCGGCAAATACCGTTGCACCGACTAAAATAATGAACACCATCGTCGTCAGGCGCACCGTGGTATCTGCCACTGCCAAGAGGTTTTCACGATTGAGTTTTCGATAAGCTAGCGCTAACAATGTGGCCCCCAAAGCCCCCATTGCACCGGCTTCTGTTGGCGTGGCAATACCAAAGAATATCGTTCCTAATACCGCGGCTACCAAACCTAATGGCGGAATCAAACAGCGCAGCACGGCAAGGGCTAAGTGCTCTTGAGTGGTTCCGTCAACCGGTGCTTGTAGCGCTGGGGCTTGATCGGGTTTAAGCCATGCAATCCAAATAATCCAAAGGATGTAACACACCCCCAACATGACCCCAGGAATCATTGCCCCTAGAAACAAATCGCCCACATTAACGCCCATCTGATCACCGAGTATGATCAGCACAATAGAAGGTGGAATGATTTGTCCTAATGTGCCGCTGGCGGCAATCGTGCCCGTGGCTAACCGATGGTCGTAGCGATTCTTCAGCATAATTGGCAGAGCCAAAACGCCCATCGTAACCACCGATGCGCCAACCACACCGGTTGCCGCCGCTAGCAGCACGCCAACAATGACCACTGATATCGCCAGCCCGCCGCGCATCGGCCCAAATAGCCGGCCCATGGTTTGAAGCAGATCCTCAGCAAGGCCAGAGCGCTGGAGCATGGTGCCCATAAACACGAAAAATGGCACGGCTACCAGCGTGTAATTATCCATGATCGAGCCATACACACGCTGCGGCAGCACATTCAAGCGGGCTAGCCGAAAACTCGGCTCCCAGGGCAGCGCTAGGCCTAACGAGGGTAGCCAGTCACTACCAATCAGGATAAAGACTAAAGAAGTGCCTGCCAGTCCAAATGCCACCGGATAGCCACTGAGTAAAAACAGCAGCAAAACAACAAACATGCCCAGCGGCAAAAACTCCATCATTGCCGCCCCTGACGAATCACCGCCGCCGCTTTAATGGCCTGGCTGACCCCCTGTAAAAGCAATAACGTAAAGCCAATGAGCAAGACGGTTTTGATCGGATAGAGCGGCAAACCGCCCGGGTTTGGGCTTACTTCTAACCGCTGCCATGCCCTAAGAACGTAATCAAAAGAATACCCCAGCATCAGCAGGCAAAATGGGATCAGTAGTAAAACGGAACCCAAAAAATCAATCCAAGCCTTGGTGTGCGCGCTGAATTTGCTATGCAACACATCAACCCGAATATGCCCGTTTTCTAAAAGCAGATAGGCCCCACCTAGCAAAAACATCACATTAAACGCCTGAATCTGCGCTTCTAAAAGGCTATTTGAGCTTAGCTGCATGCCCAGCTGCGCCCCTAAATACCGCCCCACCACATTGACCACGCCCAAGACAACCAAAACAAGGGCAATCCACCGTAGCCCCTGCCCCACCAGCCAATTGGCACGATCAATTGTTCGGCTCAAAACTACTAAATACTGCATTGCAAAATATTGATTAATTGCGCTTTTGTTAACGGCACGGGATTACCGCGCATTGATGATGACTCTGCTGCTGCTTCAGCAACGGAGACAATTTGCTCGTCTTTTAAGCCCATTTCTCCCAGCCTTGGGAGTCCACATCGATCAATCCATGCCTCAAGCGCCTTAATTGCGTCTGATCCAGACACATCAAACGCATCACCCAACCACTGCTGAACCTCACGTAGCCGGTCTTGCGCTAGGCCAACTGCCTGGCGGCTGTTTTCTGCTAGCACCGCCGGCAACAGCCGGCCGGCAATTGCGCCATGCGGGCCATGCATAACGCCACCAAGCGGGCCTGCCAGGCCGTGCACCGCCCCTAACCCTGCATTGGCTAAAGCCACACCACCACAATAACTGCACCATGCCATGTCATCACGTGCGTTGCGGCTGTCTTGTGTCATGAGCCTTTGCAATGCGCTTAACCCCAGCGGTATGGCCGCGCGACAAAGCGCATCAGAAAACCGATTAGCCTTACCGCTGACATACGGCTCAATCACTTGAGTGATGGCATCAAGCCCACTGGCCAGCGTGACCTGAGCTGGGCAGCCATCCGTTAAGCCCGGATCAATCACGGCTAACTGCGGCAGTAACCGCCTATCTCGCAGTGAAACTTTCCGGGCGGCCGCAGGCACGTCTATCACCGCATTGGCCGTTGCTTCTGCGCCAGTGCCGGCCGTGGTTGGCAATGCAATCAATGGCAAAGGCTGCGTCTCCAGCGTTTTACCGCTACCGACCACCTCAAGATAGTCCAAAAGAGCGCCTGAGGCGGGTGCAAGCCCCGCAATGCCTTTTGCGCAGTCAATAACTGCCCCACCGCCAATTGCCACAATAACTTCCGCTGAAAATTCCCGCGCAATTCTACTACCCCGCTCCACTAAGTCGAGTGTGGGCTCTTGTGCGCATGTAAACCGCTCAATCTGAAGTCCCTCTGCGATAAGCGCATTGTAAAACCACTCAATACGCTCAAACGCACTGCCATGCACCAAAAATACACGGCGCCCCCACTGACTGATTTTAGTTACTGAAAAACTTGCAGACCCGCGCCCCCATTGGGTTTGTGGTGATAAATTGAGCTGAAAAAAACTTGCTTCCATTTGGTGCACCTAAAAAACGATTTGTTCAATATGGTGCAGATATGCCATAAAAGAAACTACACAGAGGTGGAAATGCCCGTTAAGGACAAGAAAAAGGGTAATGGCATGCTTATTGCTTTCGATTCTGTGGATACTTTCACCAACAGGGATATGTAAATCATGAAAAAGACACTTGCTTCAATCAGTCTCGCAACCGCTGGGTTGCTTACACTGGGCATGCAAGCCCAAGCGGCTACCTTAGAAGATGTTCAAAGCGCAGGTGAACTGCGTTGTGGTGTTAGCACCGGTCTTCCCGGTTTTTCTCAACCTGACAGTGATGGCACTTGGCGGGGTATCGACGTCGATACCTGCCGCGCCGTTGCCGCTGCTGTCCTTGGTAACGCAGACGCCGTTGAGTTTGTTCCATTAACCGCGGCAGAGCGTTTTACCGCCTTGCAGTCCGGTGAGATCGACATGCTCTCCCGCAACACCACGTGGACGACCGTTCGCGATGCGTCGCTCGGTCTTAACTTTACCGGCACCAACTACTACGATGGTCAGGGCTTCCTAGTGAAATCCGAACTCGGCGTTGATAGTGCAACTCAGCTCGATGGCGCTTCCGTCTGTATTCAGGCTGGCACCACCACAGAGTTGAACTTAGCCGATTATTTCCGTGCCAATGGTATGGAATATGAAGCCATCGTGTTCGATACCTCTGAGCAGTCTGTTTCTGGATTTGACAACAACCGGTGTGACATTCTGACCTCAGATACTTCACAGCTCGCCGCGTTGCGGACTCAGCTCAGCGACCCATCCAGCGCGGTGGTTCTGCCTGAGATCATCTCCAAAGAGCCCTTAGGGCCTGTTGTCCGTCAGGGTGATGACGAGTGGTTTAATGTCGTCAAGTGGGTGTTATTCCTGCAAATCAACGCCGAAGAATATGGCGTGAGCATGGATAATGTGGATGACATGCTGTCGTCTGATAATCCGAATGTTCAACGTATCGTTGGCACGGCCGGAGACATGGGCGACTTGTTGAACCTGCCCGCTGATTTTGGCTATCAAGTCATCAGCCAGGTCGGCAACTATGGCGAGATGTTTGAGCGGAACGTGGGCCCTGATACCCCAATCGGCCTGAGCCGTGGCGTCAATGCATTGTGGACAGATGGTGGCATTCTCTACGCCCCACCGGTTCGCTAAGCAAGGGTAACCATTAGGTAACCGGTGGCACAGGTACGGCAGTTATACTGCGGCCGGTGTCACCGGATTTTGCTGGGGATAGGATGAACAGCGACCCGTCACTTCCGCCAAAATCTAGCGTCAAACCCTGGAATGATCCCCGGGTTCGTTCCGCGGTATTTCAAATTTTAGCCATCCTAGCGGTTGCATGGGTTGGCTACTCACTGTTTCAAAACACATTAACCAACATGGCCAGCCGTGGTATTAGCACGGGCTTTGGCTTTTTAGACTCATCCGCCGGTTTTGGCATTGTCATGAGTCTGATTGAATACAACGAATCCATGAGTTACGGGCGAACTTTTTTTGTTGGCCTTGCCAACACATTACTCGTCTCGGGCTTAGGGATTATTTTCGCCACGATTGTAGGATTTATCGTTGGCGTGCTGCGACTATCAAACAATTGGCTGATTGCGCGCCTCGCGCTCGCGTACATCGAGATATTCCGCAACATTCCGTTGTTGCTACAGATTTTTTTCTGGTACTTCGCCGTTTTGGGCACACTGCCCTCACCACGACAAAGTGTAAGCATCGGCGAGGTTGCCTTTTTAAACTTGCGCGGCATCGTCCTTCCAAAGCCCATTTTTGAGGCAGGCTCGGGCGCCGTAGGGATTGTGCTGATTATCGCCATCATCATCAGCCTTGCCATAGCGCGCTGGGCCAAACGGCGCCAAGCAGCAACCGGGCAATTCTTTCCGGTATTGCCCGTATCCGCTGCGCTCATCCTCGGCGCCCCTATCATTGCCTATTTTGCGCTGGGCTCCCCCATTGGCTGGGATGTGCCTGCGCTCAGTGGGTTTAATTTCCGCGGCGGGATTACTGTTATTCCTGAGCTCGGCGCTCTGCTTTTAGCGCTCACGCTGTATACCGCTTCATTTATTGCAGAGATTGTGCGCTCGGGCATTATATCGGTCAGCCGCGGGCAAACCGAAGCGGCCGCGGCATTGGGGTTGCCACCGCGCCGCGTACTTCGTTTGGTGATCGTGCCGCAGGCGCTAAGGGTGATTATTCCTCCACTCACGAGTCAGTATCTCAACCTCACGAAGAATTCTTCGTTAGCAACCGCTATTGGGTACCCCGACTTGGTCAACGTGTTTATGGGCACCACACTCAACCAAACTGGCCAAGCGGTAGAAATTGTTGCAATCACGATGGCGGTTTATCTAACGATTAGCCTTTCGATCTCTATGCTGATGAATATCTACAACCGGGCAGTTGCCCTCAAGGAGCGATAGACACGATGGCCGTGCATCAACCCTTGCCTGACCTGCCACCCCCACCCAGCGAACGTGGGTTGTGGGGGTGGTTTCGTCAAAACTTATTCTCAACCTGGTATAACAGCATCGCGTCTCTGGTGGTGGGCTATTTGCTGATCATTTGGCTTGGTCCGGTGATTAACTGGGCCCTAATCAGCGCTGTGTGGACGGGTGAAGGTACCGATGACTGCCGACCGGGCGCAGCATGTTGGATCTTTATCCAACAACGCCTCGGGTTCTTCCTTTATGGGTTTTACCCCGCTGAGCTGCGCTGGCGGCCTAATATCGTCTTTGTCCTGTTTCTTATTACGGTGGTGCCACAATTTTTTCCACGCGCACCCGGGCGAAAATGGTTGGCTTTATTTGGCATCACCGGGCTTCCCGTGCTTGGCTTTGTTCTTATCAACGGGGGCTTCTTTGGCCTAGACCCAGTGGCAACGTCGCGCTGGGGCGGTCTGATGCTCACCCTTATTCTTGCGTATGTGGGCATTATTGCCGCCCTACCCATTGGGGTCGTGTTAGCGTTAGGCCGTCGCTCAGAAATGCCCGTCATTCGGGGCATCTGTGTCACATTTATTGAATTCTGGCGTGCCGTTCCGCTGATCACCATTTTATTTATGGCCTCGGTCATGCTGCCGCTTTTTCTGCCCCAAGGGGTTAGCTTCGACAAATTGCTGCGCGCGCTAATCGGCATCACGCTATTTCAATCTGCCTATATGGCCGAGGTGGTACGTGGCGGCTTGCAGGCTATCCCAAAAGGGCAATATGAGGCGGCACAAGCACTAGGGTTTGGTTATTGGCGCAGTATGCGGTTAATCATTTTGCCGCAGGCGCTGAAAATCGTCATCCCGGGTATTGCTAATACGGTCATTTCGCTATTTAAGGACACCACTTTGGTGCTGATTATCGGTTTGTTCGATTTGCTCGGCGCGGTCCGCTCAACCCTTAGCGATCCGGCCTGGAGATCAGTGGCAGCAGAGGGCTATCTTTTCGTGGCCTTATGCTTTTGGATCTTCTGCTTCGGCATGTCGCGATATAGCCACAACCTAGAGAAAAAACTCGATACAGGGCATAAGACATGAACAGTGAAGAACACATCATAGCGCCAGTAGAGTCAGCGGCTGCGGATGAAGACATAATTATTGTTCGAGACCTGAATAAGTGGTTTGGACAATTTCATGTCTTAAAGTCGCTGAACCTTAACGTTAAAAAAGGGGAGCGAATCGTCATTTGCGGGCCTTCTGGCTCAGGCAAATCTACGTTCATTCGGTGCATTAACCATCTTGAGGCCCATCAGCGCGGCGAGATTATTGTCGACGGTGTTGTGCTTAATGAGGACCTTAAAAACATCGAGGCAATCCGGCGTGAAGTGGGCATGGTATTCCAACACTTCAATCTCTTTCCTCACCTGAGCGTGTTAGAGAATTGTCTACTTGCCCCTATTTGGGTGAGAAAAACGCCTCGCAAAGAAGCCATCGAAATTGCAATGGAATATCTGGAGCGCGTTAAAATTCCAGAACAAGCCCATAAGTACCCGGGGCAGTTGTCGGGTGGGCAACAACAACGGGTTGCCATTGCAAGATCGCTGTGTATGAAACCAAAGATCATGCTATTCGACGAGCCCACTTCAGCGCTCGATCCTGAGATGATCAAAGAAGTACTCGACGTCATGATTGAGTTGGCAGGTAGCGGGATGACAATGCTTTGTGTTACCCATGAAATGGGATTTGCTAAAACAGTAGCAGATCGAGTCATTTTCATGGATGGTGGTGAATGCGTGGAAGAAGGACCTCCGCAGTCATTTTTCAATAATCCGCAACAACCCCGAACGAGAGAGTTTTTGGATCAAATACTGCAACATTAGGAGAGAGAATGCGCCATGCCCTGATCGTAGATGCGGACCCAATCGCACGAAACAGGCTTCTTAATGCGCTCATTTCACTTCGACCCAGTTTAATCGTTTGTGCCGAGGCCACCTTGGCCAACGCAAGGAAGCGAATAAAGCAAAGAATGCCAGGAATTTTAATCACCGACTTTTATCTGAGTGATGGTTCTGGTTTGCAGTTGCTAGAGCAAGTCCGTGGGCTGCAACCGAAAGCACCACGGCTTATATTCTCTAATAATTCCGACGAAGATCACGTCATGCAGGCTTTTCGCATTGGGGTAGACGGGTTTTTATTAAAAAAAGAAAACGACCAAAGCCTTCGGCAGCTGCTGCGCAGCATCTTTCGTGGAGAACCAGCGCTATCCCCCGAAATTGCACGCCTGATGATCACGTTGCTGAAGCTCAAGCAAGCGCAACCACCCCATCAATCCTCAGCAGTGCGATTAAAAGACCCGAATGACGCAGGATTAACGCAGCGCGAGCTAGAAGTGCTTGCCCTTTTGGCGCGAGGAATGGATCGGCATCAGGTAGGAGAGGCCCTTGCGATACGCGCATCAACCGTAGCGGGTCATGTAAAGTCTATTTACCTTAAACTTAACGTACGCAGTCGGGCAGAAGCCACGCTAGCCGCAGTTAACATGGGGCTTGTTCAGACGATTAACGGTGAACCAAGCCCCACATCAATGCTGCCTTAATTAATTTGGGAATTCGCTGGCAACGCCTTCCACAAAATAATTCATTTGATTGAGATCTGAATCGGACATCACAGCCCCTTCCTCAAGCAGAACTTCGCCCGCTTGATTAACCACAGGGCCAGTAAAAGGATGGAATTCGCCATCTCGCATCGATGCCTGCAGATCTTCAATTTCGGCCGCCACATCCGCTGGCACCGCATCATTCAATGGTGCAATATCAATCATACCCTCGGCATGACCACCCCATAGGTTACTGGGCGCATAAGTGCCTTCAATAACCGATTCCACAACATCAATGTAGTAATCACCCCAATGATGCGTGGTGGCGGTTAAATGCGTTTCAGGGCCAAACTCGCTCATATCAGAGTGGTACCCAACGCCCCATGCGGTGCGATCAGAATCTTCAACGGCCTGAACAACGGCGGTGGAATCGGTATGGTGCGTTAAAACATCGGCACCCTGAGCCAGCAAGGTGTTTGCTGCTTCGCGCTCACGACCGGGGTCATACCAACTATTTGTCCAAATAACCCGCACTTCAATGTCTGGATTAACGCTGCGTGCCCCACGGGTAAACGCGTTAATGCCCTGCACCACTTCAGGAATCGGCACTGCCGCCACATAGCCTAGAGTCTCCGTCTCAGACATGTGCCCTGCAATCACGCCAGTCAGGTAACGGCCTTCATAAAAGCGTGCATTGTAGTTGGCAAAATTTGCCCCATCTTTATAGCCGGTGGCATGCAAAAACTGCACATCAGGAAATTCCTGAGAAACGCGCTCTACGTAGTTCATATAGCCAAAGCTGGTGGCAATTACCAAATCATGACCACTAGAGGCAAATTCACGAATCACTCGCTCAGCATCTGCGCCCTCAGATACGTTATCGACATAACGTGTCTCTACCTGATCACCGAGGGCCGCTTCTAATGCCTGCCGCCCCAGTTCATGCTGGTACGACCAACCGGCCTCCCCCAGCGGGCTAACGTAGACAAAACCAACTTTAACGTCTGGCTGGGCATGCGCCGCCATTCCCCCAAATCCTAAAACCGCAATGGCTGCAATAGCAGCCCGTCTCATTCCAAGCTTCATCGAAGGAGCTCCTTTTGTAATGGATCAACATAAAGCATAGCAGGCAATTCTTATTCGTCTGCCCGAAAAGCGCGCCCGAGCGAAGCCGGTGAATGCTGCCGGATTCGTCTTGAATCACGCGAGATGAGCACTAAAACGATAATGGTTGCCAAATAAGGTAGCGAAGATAACAGTTGGGAGGGCACTGAGATTTTTACCCCAGACCCTTGCAAAAACAATTGCGCGATCAGCACACCACCAAACAGATATGCCCCAAGCAAAACACGAAACGGCCGCCAAGTCGCAAAAACCACCAGCGCAAGCGCAATCCAACCACGCCCCGCAATCAGCCCTTCCACCCACATCGGTGCATAAAAAATGGACAGACACGCCCCACCCAGGCCACACAGCGCACCACCAAAAATCACAGCTAGATAACGGACTCCCACCACTGATCGACCAATGGCATGCGCCGCCGCTGGATCTTCACCCACCGCTCTTAATAAAAGCCCACTACGCGAGCGATATAAAAACCACCACACCGCGCCAAATAGGACCCAAGACAGATAAACCATGGGTTGCTGTTGAAAGAAAATGGGCCCCAGCCACGGGATATCGACGAGTAGCGGGATTGACCACTCACCCACCGCCTTTAATGACTGTGACTCGTAGGGTTTGCCGACAAAGCCGGCTAAACCCACCCCAAATATTGCCAACGCAAGCCCTGATGCCACCTGATTGGCCTGGAGCGTGATGGTTAGCAAGGCGAACCCACCTGCCACCAATGCGCCCGCCATTAAACCTGCCGCTAGGCCAAGAACTGGGGAGGAAAACGATAGCGCTGCGATGAACCCATAAACCGCACCCAGCGACATCATGCCCTCGGCGCCCAAATTGAGCACCCCGGCGCGTTCATTCATCAACAGCCCCAACGCCGCAATAATTAGTGGCGTGCCCGCAAGGAGCGTGGCTGAGACCACTTCTTGAATCAACCCGCTATCCATTCCACTTCAACCGATAGTTAACCAGTAAATCTGCGCCCAGCAGGTAAAAAAGCAATAACCCTTGAAACACCATCGATATCGACTTAGGCAAATTCATATGCTGTTGAACTTGCTCACCGCCTAAAAATAAAAGCGCCATTAATAGACTCGCGAGTAGAACGCCCAGGGGGTGTAACCGGCCAAGGAACGCCACAATAATCGCAGCAAACCCATAGCCGAGCGCAATTTTGTCGGTCAACTGCCCCATGGGGCCGGCCACCTCAGTCATGCCGGCAATGCCCGCCGCGCCCCCACCGCAAAGCAAACCAATCCAGACGGCTCGCTGAATCGAAAACCCCGCGTATCCGGCAGCGGACCTTGAGCGACCCGTGACCCGCAAACGAAAACCAATTGCCGTATGTTGCAACACAATCCAGGTGATTGCGACAAGCGCAATCGCCAAAAAGATCGCAATATTCAGCCGTGTACCCGGTAAAATGCGGGGGAGCAAAGCCGCAGAACTCAACATCTCGGTTTGCGGGAAGCCAAAGCCCATGGGGTCACGCCATGGCGAAAAGACTAACCAAGACACCAAAAACCCCGCCACATACACCAGCATTAAGGAAACTAAGATCTCATTGGCGTTAAAACGTGTTTTCAACCAGGCCGGAATGGCACCCCATGCCATGCCGGCCAGCGCGCCACTCACCACCATAAGCGGAAGCAGCAAGAACGCGGGTAAGTTAGGAAAGGTTAATGCCACCCCTGTTGCCCCAGCGGCGCCAAGCATAAACTGCCCCTCAGCACCGATATTCCAAACGTTGGCCCGAAAACCAATGGCAAGCCCAATGCCGCAAAGCATCAATGGTGTGGCTTTGAGTAATAACTCACCAAACCCATACAAACTACTGATAGGCCTTATAAAAAATGTATAAAACCCCTCTGCCGGATCACGCCCTAGCGCCAGGAAAATAAGCATACCGGTTAACATCATTAACACGATCGCCATCAGCGGGCTGAGATAGCGCATACGGGCCAACGGCCGATCACGACGTACAATTCGAATAGGCCAATCAAGCATTGAGCGCCCCTTCCGAATCCCATAACCCACTCATCCACAGCCCCACTTGCTCATAAGAGCTATCTGCTACGGAGCGAATAGGGCTCAGTCGCCCGTCTGCGATCACCGCAATGCGGTCTGATATTTCAAATAGCTCTTCAATTTCTTCAGAAATCACCACAATGGCGGTTTGCTCTGAGCGCAGATCAAGCAGCTTTTGGCGGATGAACGCGGCAGCCCCCACGTCTACGCCCCAAGTTGGCTGCGCGCAGACCAATAACTGCGGCATCTGTAATAGCTCTCGGCCAACCACAAACTTCTGTAAATTACCGCCAGATAAAGACCGCGCAGGCGCTTGCGAACCGCTGCAAACCACCTGATAGATTTCAATGCAACGTTGGGTGAACGCCTGAATGGCCGCATGTCGCATAAGCCCATATTGCGTGATTGGCTGAGTATTGATGGCGGTTAGCGTAGCGTTATCGGTTAACGGCAAATCTGCTACCGTTGCCTGTCCGCGACGATCTTCCGGAATATAGGCCATCCCGCGCTCGCGGCGCTTGGCAACGCCATATTGCCCCACCGGTTCACCATTAATCCGAATGGCATCAGCACTCGGTGCAAGCCGCTCACCTGAGAGCAACCGAAGTAACTCACCCTGCCCATTACCGGAAATACCGGCAATACCCAAAATCTCACCACGAGAGACCGAAAAAGACAGCGCTTCAAGGCCCACCTCATGCTCATCACCCGAGCTGATGCGCGGGGTATTCACCGCTAAAGCGACATCAGCAACCTTCGATGGTGGGCGATTCACAACCGGTAGCGCCTGACCAATCATCATGCGGGCTAGGTTACCCGCCGTCTCATCGGCCGGCGTGCAAGTACCTGTTACCCGACCCTGCCGCAACACGGTTGCACGATCACAAAGCGCTCGTATTTCATGCAATTTGTGGCTGATATAGAGCACCGAGCACCCTTCCGCAGCAATTTGACGCAGGGTTTCGAACAAGCGCTCCACAGCCTGAGGGGCTAGTACCGAGGTGGGTTCATCCATAATTAAAAGCCGCGGGGTTTGCAGCAGACTGCGAACAATCTCAACCCGCTGTCGCTCACCCACCGACAATGATCCCACGGGCTTTTCTGGGTCGATGGGCAACCCATAACGCTCAGAAACCGTTTGAATCCGCTTGGCCAGCACGCGATGAGGTTCGCGCTTTGGTAGGGCCAACGCCACATTTTCGACAACACGCAGACTTTCAAACAGTGCAAAGTCCTGAAACACCATGCCGATACCGAGCTCTCGTGCCATCGCAGGACTGCGAAGCACCACAGGCCGCCCTTCCCAGAAAATCTGACCTCGTGTGGGCGCGGTCACCCCATAAATCATTTTAACCAGCGTGGACTTTCCGGCCCCATTTTCACCAAGCAGGGCATGAATTTCGCCCGGTTGAATCGTCAAATCAATATCTTGGCACGCGATTGTGCCGGGGTAATGCTTAGTAAGCCCCTGGGTGCTTAGTCGGTACTCAGAAGGCTTATTGCTCAATCTGCGCTTCCCTCTCCGCTAAACTAGCCAGCGAGATATCCGATAACAGCTCATGCAACTGCCCCGATAGCTCGTCCCATAGGTCATGCGTCAGACATCTGTCTCCATCCATATCGATCGGCCCATCGACTGCGGTGATGACCTCAGCCACCGAGACATCCTCCGCAGACCGAGCCAAGCGATACCCACCGCCAGGGCCACGCATTCCCTGTACTAGGCCAGCGCGCCGTAAATGGGAAAACAACTGCTCTAAGTACGACAGAGAAATTCCCTGTCGCCGAGAAATATCGGATAACGTGACTGGATGCTGTTGTTGATGAAGAACTAAGTCCATTACCGCCGTAACGGCATATCGGCCTTTTGTAGACAGCTTCATGATATCCGCCCGATTTTAAACTGCCCAACGCCGGGCAGGTGGTCGTAACGTGACCCGATCATCAAACTCCACCGGAAATCCATAGCCTTCGCCAAGACAATAACGAAGCCAGCGCTGCAGAAAACGATTAACCTGCCATCGCCAAGCAAGCGTTCCTTTTGTTGAGGGCGTGCGAACGCAGCCGCCGGCAAAACCGTGGGGCGCAGAATGCATCATGACCTCAGCAACGCGCGCATCATGATAAATACGCACGCGAAGATTAGGCAGCGTCTCCAGCGCAACCGGATCTGCAAATTGGTGCGTTAACGCGAGTGTTGTGGTGTACGCACAGCGCTCTTCGATCTCAAGATGAAGATCGGGGCCATGGGAAATTGAAGACACCATCACATCATCTCCATGATCGAGCTGAGGAATCAGCCGTCGCAGAAAGATGTAATTGTTTTCATAGAGTTCCATGAGACCGGCAAAGCTGCAGCCGGTAGGAGACTCGCTGTCTCTAATAACAAGCTGTGACACCATCCAAAAAGGATAGCACAGGCCATCTAATAGAGTCGCCGCGGTAACGCGCACGTTTGAATAATCGTTGCAGCTAACTCTTCAATAGACATGGTGGTGGTATCAGAATGCGGCAGCTTTTCCTGATGAAATAACCCCTCGGCGCGTGTCGTTTCATACTGGCATTGCCGCAAGGCCGCATAACGACTACCCGGACGTCGCTCTGCGCGAATTTGCGCAAGCCGCTCTGGGCGAATATTCAATGCATAAAGCTTCTGCCGATGCGGGCGTAGCACCTCAGGTAGCCGCCCGCTGAGCAAATCATCGTCGGTTAACGGATAGTTGGCCGCAAAAATCCCATAGTGCAAGGCCAAATAAAGACACGTTGGCGTTTTACCCGAACGCGATACGCCCACCAAAATCACATCGGCTTTGGCGTAATGCCTAACTGTCGCACCATCATCATGAGAAAGTGCATAGTTCATCGCATCAATTCGCAAGCCATAGGCACGCGGATCAGCAATCCCGTGACTCCGGCCGATGGTATGGCTAGACTCCATCCCGAGTTCACTCTCAAGCGGTGCAATGAACGTGTCGAAAAAATCGAAAATCACGGCGTTTACCCGGCGTAGCCGATTACGCAAACCTGCATCGATTATGGTGCTAAACACGATAGGCCGAAGCCCTGATGTGCTAGCTTGTTCTATTCGCTCAATGGCAGCATCCACTGCCTCTGGACTGTTGGTAAAGGGTAAACTCACCGGATTTGCTGGCAAATCAAACTGGGTTAATAGGCTATGGCCCAAGGTTTCTGCCGTAATTCCAGTGCCGTCTGAAACAAAAAACACACTCCGCGCTTCGGGCATGAGAAAATCACCTGTAGTGGTACATATGGATAGTTTAAGGGAGATCGCAAGTGAGCGAGTACGTAGTTTGGTTTGAATCTCTAGGAATGAACGATGTAGAACGAGTTGGCGGCAAAAATGCCTCACTCGGAGAGATGATCAGCAACCTGGCTGATGCCGGCGTGCAGGTGCCCGGCGGCTTTGCTACAACTGCGGCAGCTTACTGGGATTTCCTTGACGGTAGCGGCCTGCGCGCACGTATTGAACAGGCGCTAACCGGGCTAGACGTTGAAGATGTTCGGGCGTTAGCCAAAACCGGTGCAGAAATCCGGCAAATGATCATCGATACCCCATTCCCACCCGCACTGCATGAGCAAATTGTGGGCGCTTACGAGCAGTTACTCGCACGCACCGGCAAAACCGATCTTTCTGTGGCTGTTCGCTCCTCAGCTACGGCAGAAGACCTGCCCGATGCGTCTTTTGCTGGCCAACAAGAAACGTTTTTGAATGTACGAGGCCTAGATAACGTTTTACATGCCATTCGCGACGTATTCGCCTCGTTATTTAACGATCGTGCCATTTCTTACCGCGTTCACCATGGCTTTGCGCATGAAGAAGTGGCTCTGTCTGCGGGCATTCAAGAAATGGTGCGCTCCGATACCGGCGCCTCGGGCGTTATGTTCACCATGGATACCGAATCAGGCTTTCGTGACGTGGTGTTTATTACCGCCTCTTACGGCTTAGGCGAAACCGTGGTTCAGGGCTCGGTTAACCCAGATGAGTTCTATGCCCACAAAGCCACGTTAGAAGCCGGCCGGCCGGCTGTTTTGCGCCGAACGCTGGGTGAAAAAGCCATCAAAATGATCTACGCCTCAGACCCAACGGCCAAGAGCACCGTTGAGATTGTAGAAACTACCGAAGCAGAGCAAATGCAGTTTTGCTTAAGCGATGAAGACGTTGAAGCGCTGGCTCGGCAGGCAATGATCATTGAGAAACATTACGCACGGCCCATGGATATTGAATGGGGTAAAGATGGCGAAACCGGCCGGCTTTACATCCTCCAAGCCCGGCCCGAAACCGTTAAAAGCCGTGATGGCGCGCAAAGCCTGCAGCGCTACCACCTGCATGAACGCGGTGAAATCATCGTCGAAGGTCGCGCAATCGGCCAGCGGATTGGTGCCGGCAAAGCCCGTGTGGTGGCCGACATCGAAGATATGTATCAGGTTGAACCTGGCGATGTGCTCGTTACCGACATGACCGACCCAGACTGGGAGCCCATCATGAAACGGGCCGCGGCAATCGTTACCAATCGTGGCGGGCGCACCTGTCATGCGGCAATTATTGCCCGTGAACTGGGCATTCCTGCGGTTGTTGGCTGCGGCGATGCCACTCGCAAAATTACCGAAGGTAGCGATGTGACGGTCTCTTGCGCAGAAGGCGACACAGGCTACATCTACCAGGGCATTAAAAACTTTGAGATTCGTGAGGTAAGCCTTGGCAGCATGCCTGAGCTTCCCTTCAAAATTATGATGAATGTTGGCAACCCCGACCGGGCCTTTGATTTTGCTCAACTACCCAACGCGGGTGTTGGCTTGGCTCGGTTGGAGTTCATTATTAACCGTATGATCGGCATTCATCCGCGGGCACTGTTGGAGTTTGACCAGCAGCCAGCCGAACTCCAATCAGTCATTCGCAATCAAATTGCGGGCTATGATGACCCCGTTGGGTTTTATGTTCAAAAACTGACTGAAGGCATATCCACCCTCGCCGCCAGCTTTCCTGATAAGCCAGTGATTGTGCGCATGTCGGATTTTAAATCCAACGAGTACGCAAACCTGATTGGCGGCAAAGCCTATGAGCCAGAAGAAGAAAACCCGATGATCGGGTTTCGCGGCGCTTCGCGTTATATTTCAGAAGACTTCCGACCTTGTTTTGAGCTGGAATGCCAGGCCCTGCGCAACGTGCGAGACACCATGGGCTTCAAGAATGTCTGGATCATGATTCCCTTTGTTCGCACGGTTGAGGAAGGCCGTCAGGTGGTCGAGCTACTTGCTGAAAATGGCCTGCGCAAAGGCGAGAACGGGCTAAAAGTCATTATGATGTGCGAGTTGCCGTCTAATGCGGTTTTAGCAGATCAATTTTTGGAGATTTTTGATGGCTACTCCATCGGCTCCAACGATCTCACCCAGCTAACCTTGGGGCTAGACCGAGACTCCGGCCTGATCGCACATCTTTTTGATGAACGCGATGAAGCCGTAAAGGCGCTATTACATCTAGCCATTCAGGCGGCTCGCAAGGCCGATAAATACGTGGGCATCTGCGGACAAGGGCCTTCAGATCATCCTGATCTTGCACGTTGGCTGATGGAAGAAGGCATTGATAGCGTCTCGCTAAATCCCGATAGCGTGGTAGAGACCTGGCTTTATCTGGCGAACGAGGAAATCGGCAACGCTTGAGTTGAAGCGCCAACTTCGGTAATTTGGTCAGACCAATTTTGGAGGAGGTGCTCTATCATGCCGGCTCATGCCCTGTTTCGTGAGGAAGATATTCGCTTTGATGTGGATGTTGACCCCGTTATTGCTGCACTAGAAAAAATCCTGCCCGATGAAGGGTTAGTGGTTCATGAGGCAGGCCGCAGGGCCTATGAATGCGACGGCTTGGCAGCTTACAAACAGCTCCCCTTGCTGGTGGCAATACCCGAGACGGTAGAGCAAATTCAAGGGGTGCTTAAATGCTGCCATGAGGCGGGTGTGCCGGTGGTTACCCGGGGTTCTGGCACCAGCCTGTCTGGCGGCTCCCTACCCCACCCACAAGGGCTGTTACTTGCCCTAGGCAAATTCAACAAGATTATCGAGATCGATGCAGAGCGACGAATTGCACGCGTACAGCCTGGGGTGCGTAATCTAGCGATTACTGAGGCTGCAGCGCCGCATGGGCTGTACTACGCGCCCGACCCCTCCTCGCAAATTGCCTGCTCGATCGGCGGTAATGTGGGGGAAAACGCCGGGGGCGTGCATTGTCTTAAGTATGGCCTCACCGTTAATAACGTCCTTGCGGTCAAAGTACTCACCATGGAAGGCGAGCTCACCACCATCGGTAGCGAAGCCCTCGATAGCCCAGGCCTCGATTTGCTTGCCTTGATGCATGGATCAGAAGGCATGCTCGGTGTGGTGGTGGAAGTTACCCTAAAGCTATTGCCTAACCCCCTGACCAAACAGGTTTTAATGGCGTCGTTCAATGATGTCGAACAAGGCGGGCATGCCGTTGCCGCCATTATTGCTCGCGGTATTATCCCTGCCGGTTTGGAGATGATGGATGGCGCGGCTATTCAAGCCGCCGAAGACTTCGTTAAAGCCGGGTATGACACGGCTGCGGCCGCCATCTTAATTTGTGAACTCGATGGAAGTGATGCTGAGGTGGCCGATCAGCAAAAAGCGGTGGAGGCCTGTCTGCGTGACCATGGCGCCTCCCGCATTCAGGTGGCGCAAGATGACAATGAGCGCGCTCGGTTTTGGGCCGGCCGCAAAGCGGCTTTTCCGGCAGTTGGGCGTATATCACCTGATTACTACTGTATGGATGGCACCATTCCGCGCAAACAGCTTGCCTATGTGCTCAAGCGGATTAGCGAAATCAGCGCCACTCATAACCTAGAAACCGTCAATGTGTTTCATGCCGGTGATGGCAACTTACATCCACTGATTTTATTTGATGGCAACCAACCCGGTCAGCTTGAAGCGGCAGAGGCAGTAGGCAGCGCAATTCTACAGCTCTGCGTTGAAGTGGGCGGCACCGTCACCGGTGAACACGGGGTTGGCCTAGAGAAGATCAACGAAATGTGCGTGCAGTTTGCCACGGCTGAAATCAATCAGTTTCACGCGATTAAAGCGGCATTCGATGAGCGGGGCCTGCTTAATCCCGGCAAAGCCATCCCTACGCTTAATCGCTGCGCTGAATTTGGGCGGCTACATGTGCATAACGGTGAGCTACCTCACCCCGAATTGGAGCGCCTGTGATGAGTGATCAGGATCAAACTGAGCTGCTCAAAAGCCGCCTGGCAGAGGCTCGCAGCCAAGCAGAACCCGTCTGCATTGTTGGCCAGCAGTCTAAATCCTTTTATGGCAATGCTCAGGTGGGTACACCGCTTTCGCTGGCTGAACACACCGGCATTATTAATTACGAACCCACTGAGCTTGTTTTAACGGCGCGCGCCGGCACATCGCTTGCCGACATCGAAAAAACATTAGCGGCAGAAGGTCAAAGCCTGGCCTTTGACCCGCCGCAATTTGGCGGCCGTGGCACCCTCGGCGGCGCTATTGCAAGCGGTCTTGCGGGCCCTGGCCGACCTTGGCTTGGCGGCGTTCGCGATATGATCCTTGGCGTAAAAATCCTCAATGGCCAAGCCGAGCTCATGCGCTTTGGTGGAGAGGTCATGAAAAATGTGGCGGGCTATGATGTTTCTCGACTCATGGTGGGTGCGCTCGGCACACTCGGTGTTATTACCGAAGCATCTGTAAAGGTACTGCCCTCCGCTGTTAGCGAGGCAACTCTGGTTCAGACGCCAGACTCAGACGTGGATCTGCACGCACTCAGCGAGCAGCTACTGCGTGCCGGTCGGCCGGTAACCGGGCTCATCCACTGGGATAATCGCATCTATTTGCGCCTTGCTGGCACCGAGTCGGCCGTGGAGGCAGCCTGCCAGGCGCTTGGCGGTGAGCAGATGAGCGCAACTGAGAGTCGTGCATTTTGGACGAGCATTCGCGATCAATCACATCCATTTTATGCAGACACTCAAGCTCCGTTATGGCGGGTTAGTTTGCCACCGAAAGCACCCCTTACCGGGTTTACCGGTGAGTGTTTAGTGGACTGGGCAGGCCAGCAGTTATGGCTAAAGAGCGATATGAGCGCCACAGCCCTTCGTGCGCTAGCCCAAGAACACGGCGGTAGCGCTACTTTATTTCGTGGGCATTTAGACGACTGCGATGCGTTTCAGCCCTTGGATGCGGTTCAAACCCGGTTACATCAACGGATTAAGCAGTCATTTGATCCAGAGCACATCCTTAACCCGACGCGACTGTACCGTGAGATGGAGGCGGCCTAAGCCATGCAAACCAACCTTGCAGACTTTATAAAAGACACCGCGGCCGGGCAGGAAGCTGATGAGATTTTGCGCAAATGCACCCATTGTGGCTTTTGCCTTGCCAATTGCCCTACCTACCGCATTCTTGGCGACGAGCTCGATAGCCCCCGCGGGCGGATTTACCAAATCAAACAAGTACTCGAAGGTGAGCCGGCTACCGAAAGCATTCAGCTTCACTTAGATCGGTGTTTAACCTGCCGGGCCTGCGAAACAACCTGCCCTTCAGGCGTAGAATATGGCCGTTTGGCCGACCTAGGCCGCGAGATTGTTGAGCAGCAGGTGCCCCGTGCGCCCACGCAGCGTTGGCTGCGGCTGGCCCTAAGAAGCGTACTGCCACGCCCTCGGCTTTTCTCCAGTTTAATGACGCTAGGCCGCATTGCGCGCCCTTTAGTGCCCAATCCATTACGGAAAAAGATTCGCAAAAAGCGCCCCGCACCGGCATGGCCAGTCAATACCCAGACCAATCGCTTTGTATTGATGCTGGAAGGCTGTGTGCAACCAACGCTTGAGCCGCCGATCAATCCACAAACGGCAAATATTCTAGATAGGCTGGGTATTGGGGTGCATCGCACACCCGCGGTGACTTGCTGTGGGGCGATCGATCAGCATTTAGGTGCGCCAGAGAAAGCAGCCGATCAAATTCGCCGCAATATTGACGCTTGGTGGCCCCTGGTTGAACAAGGCGCAGAGGCCATTGTGGTTAATGCCAGCGGCTGCGGCGCGCAAGTTAAAGACTACGGCCACCTGCTTGCTAACGACAAAAATTACGCTGAAAAAGCAAACAAAATCAGTGAGCTAGCGGTTGACCCGATTGAGTTACTTGAAAAGAACGCAGACCAACTCAAACCGGCTGAAAATGCGCCACGGCGCATCGCTTTTCAAACGCCCTGCACCCTGCAGCATGCCCAAAAGCTGAACGGTCGGGTCGATAGGCTATTGGCACAAATTGGCTTTGAGCTCACACCCGTGCCCAATAGCCACATTTGTTGCGGCTCAGCAGGCACGTATTCAGTTTTACAACCCGAGCTTGCCACCGAGCTAAGAGATCAAAAGCTCGCCAGCTTGAACACTGGCAACCCAGAGCTCATTGCCACCGCCAATATTGGCTGCCTCACCCACTTAGATGAGGCATCTGACATTCCGGTGCGCCATTGGTTGGAGCTGATCGACGCTAAGCATCAACCGTAATCGGAATACCCGCAATATGGGCCTGCCACTTCTCAGGCCCTTGCTTATGCACCGATTGCCCGTCGCTGCTCACGGCAACGGTCACGGGCATATCTTCCACCACAAACTCATGAATGGCCTCCATGCCTAAATCTTCAAAGCCCACCACACGGGCTTGGCGAATGGCGCGAGATACCAAATAAGCAGCCCCACCCACTGCAATCAGATAAACCGAGCCATGCTGCCGAATCACCTCTACCGTGTCGGCTGAACGCTCCGCTTTGCCAATCATGCCGGCAATGCCGGTTTCACTCAGCATGAGGTCAGTGAACTTATCCATGCGCGTGGCAGTGGTAGGCCCGGCTGGCCCCACCTTTTCATCCCGCACCGGATCCACTGGCCCAACGTAGTAAATAAATTTGCCACGAAAATCGACGGGCAACGGCTTACCCTCTGCCAGATACTGCCGTATGCGCGCATGGGCGGCATCACGCCCTGTTAAGAGCGTGCCAGAGAGCAATAGGGTCTCTCCAGGCTGCCATTGCGCAATTTCTTCGTGCGTAATCGTATCGAGATTAACGCGACGGGTATTCTCACCCACCTCCCAGGTAACTGCCGGCCAGTCTTCAAGACGTGGCACAGGCAGCTCAGCCACACCAGAGCCATCCAAGCTGAAATGAACGTGCCGATTGGCCGCACAATTGGGGATTAACGCGACTGGCTTATTAGCTGCATGCGTTGGGTAATCTCGAATTTTGACGTCTAATACCGTTGTCAGCCCACCTAACCCTTGGGCACCAATGCCTAGCTGATTAATGCGCTCAAAAAGATCAAGCCGTAGCGCTTCAAGGGCGGTTTGTGCGCCTCTTGCCTGCAACTCGTGGATATCGATTGACTCCATGCACGCCTCTTTGGCTAACTGCATCGAGCGCTCTGCGGTACCCCCAACACCAATGCCGATTACGCCGGGTGGACACCAACCCGCACCCATGGTGGGCAGCTGAGAGATTACCCATTCGGCAATATCATCAGACGGGTTGAGCATGGCAAATCGTGATTTTGCCTCAGACCCACCGCCCTTGGCGGCTACTTTAAAATGAACCTCATTACCCGGCACCACTCGCACATGAATAACCGCCGGCGTGTTATCACCCGTGTTCTGCCGCAGACCTGCCGGGTCACGCAATACGGATGCCCGCAAGGGATTGCCGGGATCTGAGTAGGCCTTAGCCACACCGGCATTAATCATGTTCTCAAGGCCCATGTCGGCATCCCATTGAACATCCATGCCCACGTCGACAAAAACCGTCACAATCCCGGTGTCTTGACAGATGGGCCGACGACCCTCCGCACAAAGCCGACTGTTAACCAGAATCTGTGCCATCGCATCTTTGGCAGCAGGGCTTTCTTCTCGCTCCCATGCTTCATGCATCGCATCAAGAAAATCTTTAGGGTGATAGCAAGAAATAAACTGCAGCGCATCGGCTACGCTTTGAATCACGTCATCTTGGCGAATTGTGGTGGTCATCGATACAGGCTCCCGTCTTTTTGGTCTTCTCCTGATATTATACGGACATGAGTACACAAAAACTGCCGTTATTAGTAACGCCCCAAACGGTTCATGCCACACAAGATGATCCATCGATCATTCGCGTCTATGTGGGCCCGCTGGAAACTTACACCTCTGCTCACCTTCCGGGTGCAACGCAGATTGAGTACGAGGCACTGTTGCGAGAAGGCCCGCCCGGCGGGCTACTGCCGAGCATGAAGCAGCTTTCCGCGGTGCTAGGCCAGGCCGGTATCACCCCCGCTCATCACGTCGTCGCCTACGACGATAGCGGTAATGGCCGCGCTGCGCGGCTGATTTGGACGCTCGATTGCTTGGGCCATACGGGTAGCTCGTTACTAAATGGGGGCTTACCGGCGTGGGTTGATGAAGGGCTGCCGGTTGCTTCAGGCAGCTACCAACTCCCCCACCCCGCTGAGCCCTATCCCGCAACGCTACAAAATCCTCGTGTACTGATTGATTTTGCCGAGCTCATCAATCGCCTGGATGATGATCAGCTGCAAGTTTTAGATGCGCGCACCGCCGCTGAACATGCAGGCGCAGATATTCGCGCCGCGCGCGGTGGCCACATCCCCGGGGCCATTAATTTAGATTGGACGATGCTCTGGGATCCACAAAATGCCTGCCGCCTAAAACCCCTTGAAGCATTGCGGCATTTGCATGAGTCGCGCGGTATCGAGCCAGACAAACAGGTGGTAGTCCATTGCCAAACCCATCATCGCTCGGCGTTAAGCTATGTGGTGCTCAGGGCGCTTGGCTATCCGCATGTTAGTGCCTATGCAGGATCATGGGCCGAATGGGGCAACCATCCAGATGCGCCTATTGCTTCGGCTGAGCAACCGTAGCCAGAAATTGGCCGCGATAATGGCGCAACTCAGCAATCGAGTCTTGAATATCATCCAAGGCCAAATGCGATGACCGCTTACCAAAGCCAGAAGCAACTGAGGGTGCCCATCGCTGGGCCAGCTCTTTGAGTGTACTGACATCGATATGTCGATAATGAAAGTAGCGAAGCAATTCAGGCATGCAGCGGTGCAAAAAGCGTCGATCTTGGCAAATACTATTGCCACACATTGGCGAAACACCCGCCGGCACCCATTGGGCCAGAAACTCCAACGTGGCCCGCTCTGCCTCCGCTTCAGTCACCTGGCTTTCCCGAACCCGAGCAATCAACCCCGACTGGCCATGCTGGGATTGATTCCACGCATCCATGCCAGCCAACACTGCCTCAGACTGATGGATGGCCAGCACCGGCCCCGTAGCCAGCACGTTCAGCTCGCTATCGGTCACAATCGTGGCAATTTCGATGATACGGTCCTGATCCACGTCAAGCCCGGTCATCTCCAAATCAATCCAAATCAAATTATTGCTAGAAACACTCATAACCCACGAGTGTACCAAATCTCATGACGCAGAGAATCGGGCGAGTTGTTGTTAGTAGCGGCAATCACTGCGTTATTGATGCAAACGAACCTGAGTTAATTCTGGCCAAGCTTGCTCGCCATCTAAAACCACGTCCGGTTGCGGGAGATCAAGTCAATTGGTTACGCCACGGGCCAGGGGCTTTTATCGAATCAGTTATCCCACGGCGCAATGTGATTGAACGGGGTGATTTTCGCGGCAATCCACGCGCCCTAGCGGCTAATATTGATTACCTAGTGATTGTGCTAGCACCCCTTCCTGCGCCGGATACCTTGCTGCTCGATCGTTTTTTAGTATTGGCTAGCGCCGCCGGTATTTCACCACTGATTTGGATTAATAAAGCCGATATTGACGACCCTAACAATCCGCTAGCCACAGGAGCGCTTTCAAAGCGCTACGCCAAACTTGGCGTTCCCTGGCAAAGCGGGAGCACACTGCAAAGCCACGGTATTAACACGCTTCAAACCACACTGGGGGCAGGCACCGCTATTTTGGTAGGGCAATCAGGCGTCGGCAAATCGTCACTCACCCAAAAACTCGTACCCGACCTTGCGCTGCGCATTGGCGCAGTCTCTGAAGCATCAGGCCAAGGCCGTCACACCACCACAGAAACTACCCTATTCAACACCCCCAACGGCGGTGCGCTGATTGATTCACCCGGGGTACGTACGCTGCGCTTAGCACATTTAACCCCAGCCGAAATTACCGCCGGTTTTCCTGAAATTGCCGACAAAATGGGCCGTTGCCGCTTTCGTGATTGCCGTCACCTCAGTGAGCCAGACTGCGCCATTCGGCAGGCTCTCGAGACGGGCGAAATTGCGCACGAACGGCTTAAAAATTGGCGTCGATTAGTCGATGAGGCGTCATAAATCTGTCGTTTACGAGACAAGGTATGCCGCTTTGAGGGATTTGGCAGATCAGAAAAGTTGATCTATAGTGACAACTAAGTTGAACACGGAGGCCTCGAAGATAACCGAGGCGGTTAAACAGTCCATTGATTCAAATCAAGACAGTACCGGTTCTAACTCTTTCGTTGCTGCCCTCATTGCAGGTTCTCTGCAAGACAAGACCTGCGGCAGCACCATCCTCCGATATCAATTTGAAGTCTTCTTGTTTAAGAAACGGAGAGAATATGATGAAGCGATCTTTATACGCTGTTGCCCTTTCGGGCGCTCTTTTACCCATGGCTGCTAATGCCGATTGCGGCGAGGTCTCGATTGCCGAGATGAACTGGACCTCTGGCGGCATCATCACCGGCGTAACGGCCTTTTTGCTGGAACAAGGATACGGCTGCGACGTCACCGTCGTTCCATCCGCAACCACTACCGCCATTACCTCACTGGCCGAAAACAATGAGCCAGATGTTGTGCCTGAGCTGTGGGTAAACTCTGCCCCCGTGTACTTCCAGCTGGAAGAAGAAGGTCGGGTGGTAAAAGCCTCAGATTCTTTCGCTGACGGTGGCACTGAGCACTGGCTTGTGCCGGATTATATGGTTGAAGAGCATCCAGAGCTCGCAACCATTGAAGGCATTTTAGACAACCCAGACCTAGTGGGTGGTCGGTTTAACAACTGCCCAGACGGCTGGGGCTGCCGAATTGTTAACGACTCCTTGGTTGAAGCACTCGATCTTGAAGGCAACGGCATTGAAGTCTTTAACCACGGCTCGGGCGAAACCATGCCTGCCGCTATGGCCTCGGCTTATGAGGCACGTGAGCCTTACTTTGGCTACTACTGGGGTCCAACGGCACCACTGGGCAAATACGGCTTTGTCGATGTTGACCTTGGCCCGTACAACGAAGAGGTGCATAACTGCAACCAAGACACAGACTGCAACGAGGTTGGCGTATCCGCCTTCCCTGCCGCATCAGTGTTTAACGTAGTGACTACCGATTTTGCTGATCGCGAGCCAGAGGCGTTTGAAGTCATTCAAAACATCAGCTTCCCTAACGCGCAAATGAGCGAACTGCTCGCGTGGCATGGCGATAACGAGGCTAGCGTCGATGAAGCGGTCGTTTACTTCCTGCAAAACAATCAGGATCAGTGGATGAGCTGGGTCAGCGACGATGCACGCGCCAACCTTGAGGGGCTCTTTAATTAATCATTAAAGAGAGGCAGGCGGGCGCTCGATCTACTCGACGCCCGCTTTTTTTGATCTAAGGACACGGGCTATGGCGACCTACGATTTTATTTTTGATGGCCTCGGCCTCAGACAGTGGTGCGGGGAAGACACAAAAACAACAATGAGCATGAGCGATCTGTTAGCGCAACGAAAAGGCGCGGCAGAACCTTCAATTTGGGAACTTCCCTTTCCCTCATTAGACAACCTCAATGACGCCTGTCCGGCGATCATGCAAACGAGAGGCCTCACCAGCGGGCTGGAAGATGGCTTCCTAGGAATTAGAGATTCTTTAAGAGTGGTGGTTGACCCCATTACCCAACCACTGAGCTGGTTTCTAAATGGGGCACTGGAATTATTTCAAACCGTACCCTGGTTTATCATGATCCCACTGATGCTTGCCGTGGTTTTCGTGGCGTCGAAGTCATGGAAGCTTGTGGCGCTCGTCGGATCATTTATTTTGTTTCTCGCCTTTATTGACCACTACGATTACTCGATGCAGACGTTGGCGATTATATTTGTCTGCTCGGTCTTATGCGTTTTATTAGGCGTACCCATAGGAATTGCCATGTCGCGGAGTAATGCGCTGCAGCGCGGCATCATCCCGGTATTAGATATGCTGCAAACCTTACCGCCGTTTGTGTATTTAATTCCGCTGATATTTTTATTCTCGGTCACAGAGCCCAAGCTCTACGGCATCGCCATTATTCTCTATGCCATCGTACCGGTGATTCGCTTAACCGATTTAGGCATTCGTTTGGTCGATAAAGACGTGATCGAGGCCGCTGATGCCTTTGGCATGACCGATCGGCAAAAGCTCTACAAGGTCCAAATCCCACTGGCGCTGCCTAACATTATGGCGGGTGTCAACCAAACGATCATGATGAGCCTTGCCATGGTTGTTATCGCATCTTTGGTGTCTGCACCAGGGCTTGGAGTGCTGGTTCTGCGTGGTATTCGAAACCTTGAGCTAGGCGTGGGACTGGTTGCCGGCTTAGGTATCGTCTTACTAGCAATTATTCTTGATCGTGTGACTAAAGCGGCCCTCGCCCGTGTCAACACATCGCAGCAGCAGTAAGGGCGAGCCGTATCATGAGTAAACAAATTAAAGTTTCTATCCAGCACTTATACAAGATCTTTGGTGATGACCCCCAAACTGCACTTGAGCAAGTTAAAGGTGGCATGGGCAAGACTGAACTGCTCGATCAAACCAATCATGTACTAGGCTTACAAGACATCAACGTTGAGATGGCCGATGGTGAAATCACCGTCATTATGGGCTTATCGGGTTCTGGCAAATCAACGCTCATTCGTCACCTTAATCGATTAATCGAACCCACCGCGGGTCAGATTATGGTGGATGGTGATGATGTGATGTCGTTCGGCCCAGAAGCTTTGCGCAAGCTAAGGCGAGAAAGAATGTCGATGGTGTTTCAAAAATTTGCGTTGCTTCCGCATCGCACTGTTTTGGAGAATGCCGCCACACCGTTACTGGTGCGTGGGTTTAATCGGCAGGAAGCCCTAGAGGAGGGGCGTAAGTGGCTTGATCGTGTTGGCCTGCAGGGCAATCATAATCAGCACCCCCATCAGTTATCCGGTGGCATGCAACAGCGCGTGGGTATTGCCCGTGCGCTCACCTCCAATTCCGATATTATGCTGATGGATGAAGCCTTCTCGGCGCTCGATCCGCTGATTCGGACTGACATGCAAGATCTTTTATTAGAACTGCAAACCGAACTGAATAAAACCATCGTTTTTATCACCCATGACTTAGACGAAGCACTAAAGCTGGCTGATCATTTGGTGATACTAAAAGATGGCTACATTGTTCAGCAGGGAGAGCCGCAGGAAATTCTACTTAACCCGAATGACCCGTATATCATCGACTTTATTAGCGATATCAACCGGGCAAGAGTTCTGCGTGTACGCTCTGTGATGGACCGTGATACCTCCGATGCAGACGCTTGTGTTGCCGAGGTAGACGCGGATGCCAACTTAGAATCGCTCATCGCGTTATCGAATGGCGATACCAATCTAAGTTATCGGGTGGTTAAAGATGACCAACTACTCGGTGTGTTGCACATGCAAGAGCTGGTGCGGGCATTAGTCCCAACCGGTGCTGCCGAAGATGGCGTACGGGGTAAGCAGTAACCCCATAAAAAATGCCCGCGAGGATTCCCCCGCGGGCATTACTTTCAACCAACCGTTTTAATTAGTACTCGTAAACGAGACCAACTTCAGTGATCGTATCGGTGCCGTCATCGCCAGTCACTAGATCGTAGCTTCCGTACTCAGCGTACATGTAGAAGCCATCAGCCAAATCAAAATTGGCACCGAAAGCGAACTGGCTCTGGTCTTCACCCACATCTTTCGACACTTCCTGGAAAGCGGCGTAAAGATCACCGTTGCCATAGTCGAATACCGCAGACACACCGGCATAATCAATGTCGTTGCCATCGGCATTGCCCTGCATGGCATAACGTGCACCGAGCTCAACTACATCTAAATCGATAACAGCGGCCACACCAACAACTGGATCCTCTGAATCAAATCCGCTATCAAGCGCATTCTCAGAACCACGGTTATCATAAGCCGCGTGCAAAGAAATGTTGTCGAAGCTGTACTCGATACCTGCCATCAGGCTCAACTCTAGATCGTCCTGATCACTATCGGTTTCATCGGTAATGCGCGTCTGCACCCGATAAGCAAAGCCACCAAAATCTGGGCTATAGTAGGTGATCATTTTGTCTTCAGAGGTCAGGCTCTCACCATCCAACGAAGCATTCTCGAAGGGATCAGTAGCGTCAGTGATCAGATCTTCAAAAACGTTATCAATATCACCAAGAGCAACTTCACCAAAATCGCCATACAGACCGAAGGCGCTAGCATCACGCTCTACGTCGCTATCTTCGCCAAAGAAGTTATAGGCAAATTCGATGTAGGTGTAAGCAGTCAGGCCGTTGCCAAGCTCACGCTCCGCGGCAAAACCAACAATCGATCCATCATCGGTGAACTCGTCGGTATCATTACCGTCGGCACCTTCTTCAATCGTAAAACGTGGCAGAACTTCACCATAGACGGACAGAACCGTGTTCTCGCCAACTTCCATATCGATAGCTTGGGCGCTAGAAGCGGCCATGCCAGCGGCAACTACCAATGCCAGTTTAGACATATTTTTCATGAGTCATTCACTCCTGTGAGAAAAGTACCATAGAGAATCTTTCTATAATGCGAATAATTCTCATTCGCGTATCGAAGTATAGCAGGAAATGACAACAACCAAAGCGTAGGTTTTTGCGCATGCCTTTTCTCCGACAACGACTGAGCATCGCCAGAGTGAAAGAAAAGTGTGACGAAAAGATGACGTTTTGATGATGTTATCGTGACCGCGCAACAGGTTGTTGCACGGCCACAACAAAGGGGGCTAGTCGACTTGCTTAAAGTGGAACTCTCCACCTTCCTTAAGGCCTGAGGGCCAGCGGGCCGTTACCGTTTTGGTGCGAGTGTAGAAACGGAACGCATCTGGGCCATGCTGGTTCAAATCACCAAAGCCTGATTTTTTCCACCCACCAAAGGTGTAGTAAGCCAGCGGCACAGGAATAGGTACATTAATGCCAACCATGCCCACATCAATACGGCTAGCAAAATCACGCGCGGCATCTCCATCACGGGTAAATATGGCTACGCCATTGCCGTACGGATTGTTCTTAATCAACTCAACGGCCGCCGCATAATTGGGAACGCGCACCTGGCAAAGCACTGGCCCAAAGATTTCTTCACGATAAATCGACATCTCTGGGGTAACGCGATCAAACAAATGCGGCCCCACGTAAAAGCCTGCCTCATCGCCTTTAATTGCATGCTCTCGGCCATCGACAACCAGCTCTGCTCCGGCCTTTACGCCCTCTTCAATCAGGCCCAACACCCGTGCTTTAGCCTCAGCGGTAACCAACGGGCCGTAATCGACGTTGTCGCCTTCGGTATAAGGCCCTACACGCAAAGCATTAATACGCGGGATAAGCTTTTCGACCAGCCGATCCGCTGTGCCCTCGCCCACTGGAACCGCTACCGAGATAGCCATACAGCGTTCACCCGCTGCGCCATACCCCGCACCAACCAGTGCATCAGCGGCCTGATCCATATCGGCATCCGGCAACACCACCATGTGGTTTTTTGCACCCCCAAAAGCTTGAACCCGCTTACCATTGGCACAACCTCGGCCATAGATATACTCGGCGATTGGCGTGGAGCCCACAAATCCAATTGCGGCAATATCGGGATTATCTAAAATCGCATCAACCGATTCCTTATCGCCATGCACAACTTGCAGAACACCATCTGGCAATCCAGCTTCCTGCAGTAACTCAGCAAGCATGACCGGCACACTCGGATCGCGCTCGCTGGGCTTCAAAATAAAGGCATTACCACAGGCAAGCGCCGGGCCAATCTTCCACAATGGAATCATGGCGGGAAAATTAAACGGCGTGATCCCCGCAACCACACCGAGCGGCTGGCGCATTGAGTACACATCGATACCGGTGCCCGCGCTATCGGTGAATTCCCCCTTCATCAAATGCGGTGCGCCGGTACAAAACTCAATCACCTCAAGGCCGCGCTGAATATCACCGCGTGCATCGGGCATTGTCTTACCGTGCTCGCGCGACAGTACCTCGGCCAACTTATCCATATCGCGGTTAATCAGCCGAACAAATTCAGCTAAAACTCGAGCGCGACGCTGCGGATTGGTGGCGCCCCATGCTCTTTGCGCAATAACAGCACGGTTAACCGCCTCATTAAGCTCTGCGGTAGAGGCCAACGGCAAGCGCGCCTGTACAGCGCCGGTAGCTGGGTTATAAACATCAGCAAAGCGCCCTGAGGTGCCGGCCACTTTCTTTCCATCAATCCAATGAGACAGCTCTTCCATGGTTTTTGACTCCTTAATTTTGATTGCTTACTAGCTTATCCTTGCAAAAATATCTTTTAAACAGACAAAATATCAAATTCATTTTGCAAAAATGCAGGATTACCGATGACAGACGCATCACCGCATTGGGATGATCTTCGAATTTTCCTCGCGCTAGCGCGCGCAGAAAGCCTCTCTACAGCAGGTCATGTCCTTAAAAAAGACCCCGCCACCATTAGTCGGCGCATGCAACGACTTGAACAAAACCTTGGGGTACGCCTTTTTAACCGATCCCCCCAAGGCTATCTGCTCACAGAACCCGGGCAACGCCTACTGCAGCATGCAGATGCCATGGAGCAGTCCTTTATTAACGCTGAGCAAGCCGTGGCCGACTCGCCTGATCAGCTGCGTGGCTCTATTCGGATTGGTGCGCCAGATGGTTGCGCTAGCTTCTTACTCCCCCAAGTGGTTGAGCAGATTTGCCAAGATAATCCCGAACTAGAAGTCCAAATTGTCTCTCTGCCCCGTATCTTTAACCTGTCTAAACGCGAGGCAGACATGGCGATTGCGGTGTCTCGACCCCAAACGGGCCGGCTGATCGTTCAACCCCTCACTGATTATCAATTATCCATTGCCGTGGCGAAAACATGGATTGCTAAGCATGGCGAACCGCTTAGCCTTGAGGATCTAAAGCCTCATCGATTTGTGGGGTACATCCCCGATATGATTTTTGACAGCGAGCTCGACTATCTCAGCGAGATTGGCATCAACCCGCCCCGCCTCTCGTCTAATTCAGTTGTGGTCCAGCTTAATTGGGCACGCCAAGGGGCAGGGCCAGCAATCGTGCATGACTTCGCATTGCCCTTCGCTCCCGAGCTCATGCCCGTACTGCGGCAAGAGATTAGCTTACAGCGAACGTTTTATTTAATTCGGCATGTTGATGACCGCCAGGTCAATCGACTCAATCGATTTGCACGATTACTCACAGAAGGTGTTAGAGCGGAGGCTGCACGGCTTGCCAAGCAGGTAGCGCAGGCTTACCCTTTAGAACCATGAACAAACCCTGCATATTTTGTGAAATTTCCGCCGGCCGAATGGACGCCGATATTGTGTATTCAGACGACGATATTGTGGCTTTTAAAGACATTCATCCTCGCGCCCCAGTGCATTTGCTGGTCATCCCGCGAGAGCACATTCCCAGCCATCAAGACATGCTCGAATCCCACAGCACGTTGTTTGGCCGCATGCACTGGGTAGCAAAACAGCTGGCTGAAGAATATGGAGTGGCTGAGTCAGGCTATCGCACCATCTTTAATTGCGGGCGCGACGGAGGCCAAGAGGTCTGGCACATTCATTTACACTTACTCGGCGGCAGACCACTCGCCTGGCCACCTTAAAGCGCTAACTAGCTGAGGCGATTGCCTCGACTCGAGACAGCAGACTTTCATCAACCTGCAGACCCTCTTTTTGGTGCCGCAACCGATTGCTTTGCCGCCGGGCGCCTGGCAGGCGAACGTCAGGCTCCTGCTGAATAGCCGCAATCAACCGCGACAACCCGCCAGCATAGTCATTATTACCAAAACCACCCGGATCAACCGCAATAAAGCACTGGCCCGTGCCAGGAGGCCCACCTGCGGTGCCAGAAAACGGACTTGCTTCCACACCCAGATGCGCGCCAGCAAGCACAGCTGCAAATAACTCGGTCATTAGCCCCGTGTTGAAGCCTTTTGCCCCGCCGGCGGGCATCATCGTTCCAGCTAATGCGGCATCAGGGTCTGTGGTTGGCTGACCTTCAGCATCTAAAGCCCACCCCGCTGGCAGAGCTTCTCCTCGACGTTTATGCGCCGTAACTTCGCTTTTAGCGACAACGCTTGCTGATTGGTCAATTAAGATTGCCGCCGTGCCATCGCTGATATTTGGCACCGCAAGTGAAAATGGGTTGGTGCCCACCACGGGTTTTTTTGCCCCAACCGGTGCAATGGATGCGGGCGCGTTGGTAAAGCCAAGCCCAATCAACCCGGCTGCTGCCAGCCGCTCGGTATGATGACCCAGCACCCCGCAATTATAAGAGCGTGAAATCGTCATCGCAGCCACTCCATTGGCCTGCGCCGCTTTCACTAGCGCTGGCAAACCGGCATCGATGGCCGGATGCGCAAAACCATGGCCCGCATCAACACTTAACGTACCGGCCCGCTGCTGTTGCACGACTGGCTCTGCTTTACCATTGACTTTGCCGCATTCAACATGCTCACAGTAAATTGGCGCGTAGGCTACGCCATGGCTGGGAATACCATCCATTTCCGCGGCAACCACGGCCTTGGCCATTGCTTCTGCCGCAGTGGCGCTGGCGCCACTCGCCTGCAACGCACGCTGAACGAGGGTGTTGAGTGCTATTGGGGAAATGGGCCGACGTGACATGGCTGCGCCTCCGGTATCAATCAAAAGTAGCGAGCAATCCTAAACTGAATGTTATCGGCCTCGCTCAGCCCATTTTGAATATCAATTGCTTGTTTATAGTTTAGCGCGACGGTCATCCGCGGTGATAATGCGGCCCGAACCCAAAGGCCCACGCGCTCGTTTTGGACCTCGCCACTCCAGGGGCCACCATGAGTTCTGACTTCACCCCCGGAATTATTGAAGTAGCTCACACCGGTAGCGAAGGCGCGTGACCATTGATAGCTTAAAGCCGCCTGCCAGCTGACCAAAGAGCGTTGCTCAAACGTGCCGATTTGCAGTGATGAGCCGAAGTATTCGTCGTTATCTTCAAAGACGGCCACATCGACTGCTACCTGCAGGTTAAACCGGTTGTAGAGGCGCTGATTAAGACCCGTTTGCAACGCTCCCACCGCTCTATTGCCACTGGGGTTCCGGTTCAGGCCAAGCGTGTTTTCAACGTCGTAATCACCCGTTGGGAGCACCAGATACCCCGCAATGCCAAAGTAAGTGCCTGACTCCTTGTTTGCATAGGGCCAAACAGCGCCGGCTAGGGCTACATCTCCTACTCCATCGTTGCCGTCTAACTCAACGTAGGGAAAGTCAGCGTAAAAATAACCTGGCAGCCTGCCAACCGGCACGTAAGTGCCCACACGCAATGCCGCCGTGCGCGCTCGTAAAGAGACTTCGGTAGGCTGCTTAACACCAGCAACATAGGCCTCATCAAATGACCGGTAACCCAGCGCAATGCTGGCGCCCTTCACGCCTGGCGGCGGCGCAACGCCATCTAGTGGCGCTAAATCTACCGCGTACGCGTTGCGCGCGAGCACTGTTGTCGCAAAGATAGCGATAAGAAAAAAACCAACGACTTTTCGGTACCCCATACCCGATACCATACCGAAAAACACCAGAAATCGCCCGTAAAAATAATTACCGGTAAATCAGCGAGTTTGAGTTGATGGCGCGCCCGGGATCGAGCGGCGTTGCCCCCTCTGGTTCTTCAAGGCTCATTTAATGGCCCAGAAGCCAGCTGGCATGTCGCGTATCAACTCATCCGCCAGTTCCTGAATTCGCTGCTTTGTCTGTGCAGTTGGCAACGATTGTTTTTCCAGCGCCATTTGTGCACTTGAACGTCGGATAAGGGCTTCTGCTTTGTTAACTGCCTGAGCACGGATCATCTCATCAACACTGCCCTCAGGAATAATCGCATAAACAAACCTCCCCCCCATCCCATCAGCAATTTTTTGCATCTGATTTAAGGTAATTGCTCCCTCACGCTCATTACGCTCGGCCTGATAGATAGCATTGCGACTAATACCCATGCGGGCAGCAACTTCTGCGCCGGACATACCAAGAGCCTTGCGCAATGAAGTCAGCCAACCGTTAGATGGCGTTTGCACTGACGCAAGCTGCTGTGCGGCTCGATCCACGATTCGTACGTGCTGCTTCCTGACTGCCTCTTTTACATTCATTGCAAATCCTTTAATAGGCAAAATTGTCTATTTGCATATCATACAATATGCTTTTTGACTTTTTTTGACAATCATTTGATAAGCACAGAAATGCAAAAAAATTTTTACAGGAGTTACTGACAAGATAGGATGGCGCGCCCGGGAGGATTCGAACCCCCAACCTCCTGATCCGTAGTCAGGTGCTCTATCCAGTTGAGCCACGGGCGCTTAAGAAAAGCGAGCGTAAGTATGTTGGTTATCGGCCAAATGGTCAAGCGACGCAGCCAACGAATGAATGCTACGCTATACCCATGAAAGGCTTTGCATGGATTTTTCTAGTGTTGATTGCTCTGCCGCAATGGGTCAATGCTCACCCTCACGGCTGGATCGATATTCGGGTAAATGTGGTGCTCGATGACAAAGGCCAGCTTGTGGCACTCGAGCAGCGCTGGAAGATGGACCCCTTCTACAGTCTTGCGCTGCTTGAGGAACTTAACCGGCTCGGTGCAACCGGCAAAACTGAAGCGCTTGATCTGATGGCAGATGAAATTCAGCAGAACTTAACCGCAGACCAATACAACACACAGGCCGAAATTAACGGTCAGCGTCTTGAATTTGGCACCGTCAAAACTTACGAATTAGTCGACATCGATCAGCACATCGTGTTTGCGTTTACGCTACCTATTGAACAGCCAACCCCCATGCAAGGCGCAACATTGCAATATCAGATCTTTGAGCCCACCTACTTCTTAGAGATGTTGCACGAAGCGGATCGCAACCAACCCATTCCCGATGCGCTTACCGTGCAGGGGCCATTGCAATGCCAAACCCGCATCGTCGCGGCCGACCCAGACCCCGAGTTGGTGATGGAAGCTGCTGAGCTTGGCATTGATGAGCAAGGTGAATATGGCCTAGGGCGTTACTTTGCTGATACCGGAGAGGTGGTTTGTCAGTAGCGCTTCGCCGACGCCTCATTGCCATGGGCGCCATAGTGGCCCTGGGGCTGGCGGCCTATTTTTTACAACCGGCATTTCAATCGCTCAGCCTGCAAATTGTTTTATGGCAGAGAGAACTTCATCGTGCCCTCACCTTGGCCATTTCAGACTGGGTTGCCCTGCTCAGCATTAGTTTTGCTTACGGCGTATTTCATGCCGCCGGGCCTGGGCATGGCAAAGCCGTCATCACCACGTATTTAGCCTCGCACGACAATACAACGAGACGAACTGCTGTTTGGATGTCCGCCGCCTCAGCGCTAGTGCAAGGGCTTACCGCCATCATCGTCGTAACCGTGCTTGTTGTTGGCCTAGGCTGGGTAACACGCCAAGCCATGGGCAGTGTTTATTGGGTTGAACAAGTAAGCTTTGCCATGGTCACACTACTTGGTGGTTGGTTGTGTTTGCGCGCCACTAAGCGCTTACGAAAACCAGACACTCACCATTGTTGTAGCTCGCATGATAATGAGCAGGTACCCACCGATTGGCGGTCCGCATTTGGCGTGATCGTAAGTGTTGGCATACGACCATGTACCGGCGCAGTGCTCATGTTGGGTGCAGCGTTGTTATTGGGCAAATTTATGCTTGGGGTTGCGGCGGTATTAGTGATGTCCTTAGGCACGGCGCTCACCGTATCTGTGCTTGCCATTTTGAGTGTTTACGCGCGCGACTGGGCACAGCGCTGGGCCGTCTCTCCAGATGGCAAGTCACATCAACTGGGTGGATGGATTGCGCTAATTGGTGGGGTAATCATTATGCTCTTGGGCGTGTCATTACTGCTTGCCAGCGGCAGCCAACCCGTCACCAGCCCCTTGTTGAACACACCCCCACTTCGTGGGCTTTAAACTAGGAATTTCAATTATGCGTCTTCTCATCACAAGTGCAATTACCCTAATTTTAGCCACCGCTTTATTTCTCCAAAATGCCAATGCGGTTGACGCCGGCAGCGTTACCGTTGCCAAAACGCCCAGCTGCGGTTGCTGTACCGCCTGGATTGAACATTTAGAACAGGCGGGCTTTGACGTGGTGCCCTATGACATGACGCATGAGGCGCTCAATGGAGTAAAGCGTGATCTCAATATTGATCCTGCGTTAGTGTCCTGTCATACCGCGATGGTGGATGGGTATTTCATTGAAGGGCATGTGCCTGCCAGCGATATTGCCCGTCTATTAAAGGAACGCCCTGATGGCGCACGCGGCCTAACCGTACCGGGCATGCCCATCGGCTCTCCTGGCATGGAAATGGGCGATCAGCGTGATCCATTTGAAACTCTTTTGGTAAAAGACAACAACCAGACTGAAGTGTTTAGTGCTCATAACCAGTAGTGGGGTTCGAACACACTTTCATCAGGCATAAAAAAACCCCCAACGGGGGTCTTTTTATGCCTGGCGGAGAGGGAGGGATTCGAACCCCCGAGGCCCGTTAAGACCTACCGCATTTCGAGTGCGGCGCTTTCAACCACTCAGCCACCTCTCCTTCGCGTCGCGATTCTACAGCATTACGTCAGATCAGACATCCGCTGCGGGTGGCGGCGTGTTGTCACCCGAATCTTCTTTGAACCGCGCTAAACGCTCAATCTGGCTTAGCGAGGTTAAATGCGAAAACATAGGCGCTAAATAACGCTTATCGCGAATCTCTAAAAAGAGCTTGTCAGAGAGGTTATATAGCCGCTCTTCGTTAATCACGTAACAACCGGTGACATTACGCATGGCGCTGCCATAGCGTACACGCATGTTGAGCGGATTAAATAAATTGTGCTCTGAGAGGAAATGACAGAATTGCTGGGTAAACCCTTCCATTTGCTGCATTTCACCAAGGTAGCGCTTTACGTTTTCGACAACTTCGGTTGGCTCACCGTCTTCAGCAAATAACGCCTCACCCGTTTCTTCATTAATGAAGTCTGATTCTTCATCTAGGCAAACGGTAAATTGATCAGCGTCTTCACCAAGCCGCGCCAGCGCAAAGGGATAGCGCCGAATAATTGCTGGCACATAAGAAGCTTTCCAGCTCCCCTCGTCATTCAAAAATAGGTTTTCTCCTGCTTCTAATCCAAGCAGTACCACCGGGCGAAACTCATCTTTTTCTTTATCTTCAAGAAAAACAATGGGGTAAGCCGAGGCAGCGCGAGCAAACTCGTGCACCATTAAAGAGGCAATATGAAAACCGCTAGCAAAACCAAACGTATCAATGGGTTTTACCTTCAATTTGGCGTGGGCTTCCCGATTCAACGGGACCAGCTTTTTAAACATTAGAACTCCTGATTATTAATTTGCATCGCCGTTGCGGATGCTGAACCGCTAGTTTACTACTACCGCGTGGTTGGTAGCACCTTATTCATTGGTACCGACAGGCTAAATTGCCCAACAATCGTTGGCTGGCCGTGCACTCTAGCCCTCACACTTGGCCATTCCCCTACTTGACCTGCCGTTAACCACGTTGCCTCAAACGCGGTTCCCGAGGGGCTAGTATTGCGCAGCACCGCGCCGGGAGCAGCGAGCCCGCGATGCCCCAATAACGCCATTCGGGCGATTGTGCCCGTGCCAGTTGGGCAACCCCATAGCACGCCTGGGTGGCCATAAGTGCCGCCAATTGACTCCCAACGGTCCGGCGCCACCTCATTAGCCGGCCAAAGCCAATGCAGAAAACGTGGTAGGCCGACATCTCCTAACCAGGGATGCTGCCAATTAAAATCAGCCTGAACGGCCTCAATAATCTGAGCCGCAATGGCTAACCCAGCTGGCTGCCCCGCCTCTTCAGGCGTTAGGCTGACTTGCTCTGCATCGATAAGCAGGTAATGCCCACCACTCCAAACAAGATCGTAGCCAATCTTACCCAACCCCGGCACATTGACCTGCGCATCGGCCTGTTGCACAAAGGCTTCATCGCCCTGGATGGCTACTTGAGTTACGTGGCCATCCACAAGCGTCGCGAAGGCATCAACGCGCCCCCCTGGCGTTTCTAAACGCACGCATTGCTCGCCATCGGTTGTTTCCAGCGAGACAAACCCGCTTTCCAGCAAGGCAGCCGCCGTTGCCATGGTGTTGGAGCCTGAGAAAAAGGGATAGCCCATCACTTCCATGATAATAAACGCCGCCTGGGCCTCAGGATGCTGCGCCGGGGTAATCATATCCACGCAATAGGACGGGTGGCCGTGCGGCGGCTCGATTAATAGCCTTCGAAGCCCATCGCCCGGGCCGCTCAGCCACTCCATGCGAGCGCGAACACTAAGTGATTCATCCAGTGGCGGGCCCTTGAACAACACCCGGTGAATATCGCCACCGATGTCAACATCAATCCACTCTAGTTCAATCAGCTTATCCATAATGCCGATCAGGAATCACAACCAACTTGCCCACGAAGTCTTTGGCCATAAAATCGGATTGAGCTTGATGAAAATCAGACAGCCGATAAGTCTCACTCAGCAGCGGTTTGATTTTGCCATCAAGGATGTAACCCAGCAGGCGTGCAAAATCACTGCGCCGCCCTTGCGAGGAGCCATGTAGCTGAAGCTGTTTGAGGTAGAGGGTTCTTAGATCCAGCTCAACAACCGGCCCGGCAATGGCACCGGCCGTGGTATATCGCCCCTCGGGGCGCAAAATGCGCAGCAAGTCATTAAAGCGTGGGCCTGCCACTAAATCAGCCACCACATCGATGGGCTGGCCGCCTGTTGCCTTATCCACGGCTGCCACCCAATCTGCGCTGTCTCTGTCAATCACCGCCTCTGCACCAATATCCATCAGTGCATCGGCCTTATCAGCACGTGTCATCGCATAGGGAATGGCGCCACGGGCCCGGCATAGTTGCACAATGCCTGACCCCACACCGCCGGAGGCGCCAGTCACCAGCACCCGCTCACCCGGCTGCACCGCCGCGCGCTCAAGCATATGCTCGCCGGTCAAATAAGCGCAGCAAAAAGTCGCCAACTCGGCATCGCTCAGTGCGGTATCCACCGCATGCGCATTCTCTGCGGGTACGCACTGATATTCTGCATAGCCACCATCGCGCCCATGACCGATGTAATCGATATCGGCAAGGCTGTCGTCATCGCGGTTATAGAGACTAAAATCGATGATGACGCGCTCGCCTAAGCGTGTTTCTGGCACATTAGCACCTACTGCGACCACCCGCCCCACACTGTCGGTGCCTTGGATGCGCGGAAATGTGAGCGTTGAACGCCCTCGCCGCCATGTTGATATCGCCTGGGGATCAGTCTCGCTACCGTACGCGCCCTCGCGCACCCAAACATCGGTGTTGTTCATGCCGCAGGCATGCACCTCAATTAACACCTCACCAGGGCCAGGCGAAGGTACGGGAACATCGGTTCGATATTCCAATGCATCAAGCCCGCCATGACGCGTCAGCACGACCGCTGCCATTTTGTTTTTATTGATCATAGGGTCACCAAGGGTTTGAACATACTTTACACGCTAAATTGCTGTTCGGTGTGTCTTGGCAATGCCATCAGCAACTTCTGGCGGCACACCCGATTTGCCAGCAAAACGCTTCCACTGCAATACAGCCTCCTGCACCTGTTGAACAATTTCTTCTGCTCGGCCACGTTTCATGGATGCATTTTTCGCGCAGGCTTTAAAATCCTCAATCGTGAAGTCATCACGCTTGCCATTGAGTGACATCTGGTGCTGACTGGTCCAGTCACCTTGAGGGTTATAGCTGTAGGTCATATCAAAGGCCGGAGATAGCGACCAGTTGCCTGACCTATCCATCAGGAAAGCAATATTCTTGACATGATCATCCTGGTTACGGCCAATAATATTGAAGGCCATTCGCCTGAACTGTTCTTCAATCGTTGCCATCGGCATTCCCAACTTGCGAATTGTGCGCAGTGCCTGCTCATAAGAGTGAGCTCCTGCCTTCTTGAAATCAAAGTGCTCCATGGCGCAGAAGGATTGCATATGTATCTTTTGGCCAGAATCTGTCCGGTCAAAACGTCTGGTCATAAAGTGACTGCGGCCGTTCTCTTTGAGCAGTCGTGACTCTGCCATGTCGATACCGGCTTTCTTCGCCATATGGTAGTACGCATGCTCGATGAGTCCGTAACCTGCCGGATCTTCCAGCTCCTTATCCCTATTGCCGGAAACACCATCAAACTTCAACAACCAGTAAGAGAAACCTTGCCCTGCCTTGACCTGGCCAGAGTGCACCTCATTGGTTTTCTGATTCCAGGCAATAATCGCCTTTGCTCTGGCTCCGCCTGCCGAGGTACCTACACGCAAAATATCCTGTAAGGAGTCTTCTCTAAGCTCAGGGTTGAAAGAGCCCTGAAGCGTATTTCGTTTCGTCAAGATCCTGCTAGCGAGATCAACCAGCGCCTTCACATCAACGGGTTCGGATTTGCCTGTAAAGGACCCCTGCGCTGGCAAATATTCCAACGCGCCCATGCCACGAATACCGGTATAGCAAAGACGCTCAACCGGGTTAAAGGTTTCAGGTGTTCTACCCTGATTAGCCAGCCAGACATTAATCAGTGCATTTCCAAAATCATCCGGCAATGAATCGGCAAGCAACCCTGGCAGACCATGAAACGTCTCTCGGGGCAAGGCCGGGAATGAATAAATCCGTTTTGAAAGTGGCATCGTCAGCGGCGCCACCTCAACCCCGCTGCGCACAAAATCAGGTTCATACTCAAAATGGGCGAGTCCGGCACCTGCATCCCAGCTAACCGCTCCGATCGATTTGCCCCATAGCTTTACCTCGGCAATAGTCACTCTTCATCTCCCCACGACCATGGCTCTTCCTTTTTCGATTTCGCGGATTTCGAAGAGGCTCTTTGACGCTGCTTGCCTTGCATTTTTAATTGCTGAACCGGACTCACCGCTGGCTCTGGGATAAGAGTGTCAAGATTTTCTGCCAGTTGCAGTGCACGCAAAACCCGAATGATGCTCGAAGCCTGAACTGAATCACCTTGTTCAATCCTAGCCATGGTTCTACTGGAAACACCAGCTTCCTGAGCTAGCGCCACTTGGGTTTTATTCTGATTTAAACGGTACTGGGTGATGCGATTGCCGATCTCCTTTAGCACCGCATCATCGGAAAGATCTTTAGTGAAATCCATAGCCAGCCTATTTTGACCGATTAAATGGCTAAAAACGATTAATTAGCCATATTTGGCAATTTATATACAATTTACTTCGGTGTCAATAAGTCATATCTGGCGGAGAGAGAGGGATTGATTCGGGGCTCTCGCCCCTCACCCTCCGGGCCCCTCGCTCACGCTCGGGGTCCTAATTGCCTTCGGCAAT